>CAVTHR010000027.1:0-201135 GCA_963734385.1 uncultured Actinomycetota bacterium
ACGCGGGCTCGTGGGACGTGCTGACGATTCGGTTACGTAGGGTGAGATTCTTCAACGTGAACGGCACGAACAGGGGATCACTCATTGGCGCTCTCCTCTCGTCTCTCCGCGCACCGACGTGATGTGGTGGAAGCCGACACTTCGACGGATCACTTCGGGCTGGAGCGATCTGTTGGGCTATAACCATGCGTGACGCAGATCACTGCACGCCAGATGTTGCCGACTTTTCGGTCGGCTGAGTCAAAATGAAGTAGCGTCGCGAATGTGGCTGATAAGGGCCGCCTGCTGTCCTCCGCCGACCGCGAGATACTCCTGCGCACCGCTAGGTCGCGGCAAAGTTCTCACGGCGTGGCGATCCGTGCGCGGCTCGTCGCCGATTGTGCGGACCTCGGCGTCGCCGAGGCCGCCCGACGGTCGTCTGTAAGCCGGGTGACAGTGGCCAAATGGTGGCGGCGATACCTCGATGCCGGCGTCGACGGCCTGCGCGACGTCCCTCACACCGGGCGTCCCCCGGCTCCCGATGACGTCGTCCGTCGCGTGTTGACATGTGCGCTCGAGGAACCCCCGGCCGGGACTGAGCGGTGGACGACTCGCGTCGTCGCCGATGCCGCAGGCGTTAGTCAGGCCACCGTGAGCCGGATTCGACGCCGCTACTTTCGCCGCTTGGAACCGAATGCAGCCTTCTCGGGGGACCTCTCGACGTCCATCCTCAGCTACGTCGACGTCCAGCCATCGGGATGCGTACTCGGCTTCCACCCCTCAATCGGGGCATCGGGGGGCGGGACGTCGGCGGCGCGGACCGAGGTCATCGAGACCATCATCTGCGCAGCATTGCTCCGCTCGCCGGTCGGTGCTTACGTCGAGACCGCGGACGACCGTTCCGACGCCATCGCGGTGCTCCGCCGAGCGGCGGAGCGGCTTCCGTTGACGCCGGCTGTCACTCTCACCATCGACGCGGAGTTGGACGCAGCGGCTCGGCGATGGCTGTCACGTCACCCCGAGATCAAGGCACACGCCGTCACGGGAGATGGCTGGTTCGGCATGCTCCACCACGTCGCCGACGAAGTCGACCCACGACAACTCGCTGAGCTCCGCGAGGTGCAGCGCCTCATCCGGCTCGCACGGAAAGATGCCGCCCAGGAGTTCACCTGGTGCCGAGCCGCGCCCACGTCGTCGTCCACGGTCCTCGCCATCTCCGATGCGGACACCGAGCCTCTCGCCGGCAACCTCACCCACGTCGTCCGGGGTATCTGCACCGCAATCGCCGAGGGCGAGTTGCAGGCCGGCGATGCCATCTCAGCACGTTGTATCGCTCGACGATCGGGTGTCTCACCAGGTCGTGTCACCGATGTCCTCGCCCAGTTGGCGGAAGAGGCGCTGATCGACAGACACGCGGGCCGCTATCTGCTTCCAGTTCCCTCTCCCCGCGACGTCATTGAGACGTACACCGCTCGCGGCCTGCTCGGCACTGCGATCGCCCGACGGCTGGCCTCCGCTCGTATCGAGCTGCCGACCGTCGTCGACGAGCAGTTCGCCGGGCTCATCCGTTGCGACGAACTCGGCCACATTTATGAGGCCAGCACAATCGACTTGGATCTACAGGACGAGCTGGCGGCAGCGGCGAATATGCCGCGGATCGGGTCGATGTTCATCCGCCTCACCCTCCAATTGCGACTGTTTGTCGCGATTTTCGGGCTGAACTATCGCTACCCGACCGACGAGATTGTCGCCGACGACCAAAAGATCCTCGTCGAGATCCGGCGTCACGATTCGGACGGAGCCGTTTGCGCCTGGCGCAGCAAAATCGACAACTGCGCGCGGTTTATGCTCACCCATATCCGCCCGATAGAGTGACCGGACAACATTGGACCACTAGCGTTCTCACCGTGGGTGACCGTCTCAACAACGCCGCCGAGAAATTCTGACTCAGCCGGCTATAGCTGGTTGACACCGTTCTGGTCCACTCGCAGACTACCGAGCACGTCCGACGTCGTCTGGAGCGATCTCGTTGGAAGGAAATCTCGTGGGCAACCGATATCACGTGCCCAAATCGGAACCGGGCCGACGATGATCATCGGTGCCGCCGTGACCCTCGTCGGTGTAGCGATCGCGATGATGTGGGCGCCGAAAACGCGTAACCGAACCTTGGCCGAGTGCGCCTCGCTACCGCAGCAGCGGACTAAACCCGTTGTGCAACATGAGAATTAGCTGTACTCGGTTGCGGTGAGGGAGGAGGACCGCATGCGCATTGTCGTTGTCGGCGCGGGCATCGTGGGCGCGGCCTGTGCCCGCGTGCTGAGCTCGGCCGGCTTCGAGGTGACCGTCCTGGAACGGGGTGCGGTGGCCGGGGGCACCTCATCGAGCTGCGAAGGCAACCTTCTTGTCTCCGACAAGACACCGGGGCCCGAGCTGGACCTGGCCGTGCTCGCATCGAACCGCTGGCCGCAGGTGGCCGCCGAGCTGAAAGACCAACTTGGCAACAGGTTCCCGTCGCTCGAGTATGAGCCGAAGGGCGGGGTGGTGGTCGCGTACAACGCTACCGCCGCCGATGCGCTGCTGGCCTTCGCCGAGACTCAGCGTCACGCAGGAGTGCAGGCGCGCACCATTACGCCGGAAGAGGCGCTGCAGCTCGAACCGCATCTGAACCCCCAGATCGCGGCTGCGGTGCACTATCCCGACGATGCCCAGGTGCAACCCACCGTTGCAGTTGAGGCGTTGCTGGCGTCGGCCCGAAAGGCTGGCGCGTCGGTGCATACCGGCGAGCGGGTGGTCGGGGCAGTGCGTGACGCGACAGGTGGCCGCATCGTCGGCGTGCGCACCGACCGCGTCGATCACCCCGCCGACGCTGTGGTCAACGCCGCCGGCCCGTGGGCAGGTGAGGTGGCTGCGCTGCTTGGCGCCCCGGTGCCGGTTCTGCCCCGGTTCGGCATGGTTCTGGTGACCCCGCGCATGCCGCACCGGGTATTTCATAAGGTCTACGACGCCGACTATGTCGGCGCCACGCAGTCCGGCGATGCCGACCTGCAGACCTCGGCCGTCGTTGAATCAACCGCTGCCGGAACGGTTCTCATCGGCTCGTCCCGCCAGCGGGTGGAGTTCGACGACCGGTTCGACGTGCGGGTGATCGCCCAGATCGCGGCCAAGGCCATTGCGCTCTTCCCGTTTCTGGAACATACGCAGGTCATGCGCACCTACGGTGGATTCCGGCCCTACATGCCGGACCACCTTCCCGTCATCGGACCCGACCACCGGGTGGCCGGTCTCTATCACGTCACCGGCCACGAGGGTGCCGGGATCGGCCTGTCGCTGGTCTCGGCCGACATTCTGCTCGCCCAGCTCACCCAGTCCGTCGCACCGTTGGACCCGACGCCGTTCGCGCTGAATCGCTCCACGCTGGCGCCCCACCTCCAGAACGCAGCATGAGCGCGCGCGCCGTCCCGCCAACACGGGACCCGATCCAGCCACAGCCGGAGACCGCGGTCGAGATCGAATTCGAGGGCCGCACGTACCGCGGTGTGCTCGGCCAGTCGATCGCAGGAATTCTGCTGGCGAACGACGTCCTCGACTGGCGGACCACCAGCGTCCACCAGGCCCCACGGGGATTGTTCTGCGGCATCGGCATCTGTTTCGACTGTGTCGTCACGGTGGATGGCATCCCCGATGTCCGGGCCTGTCAGCGCCGCGCCCGTGGTGGTGAACATGTTGAGCGGCAACGCTTCTCGTTGCCCACCACGGTTCGGGGCCAGTGACATGGCCGACGTCGTTGATCATCGGGGCCGGGCCGGCCGGACTGGCGGCCGCCACGTCGGCACGCCGCGTCGGGCGCGACGGTCCGAGTTCTGGAGGCGTCCAACGAATCCGGCGGGCAGTACTGGCGGCACTTGCCCGCGACCCGGCCGGCCGGCTGACGAACCCCGACTGCACCATCAATGGCAGCGCTACCAGCAGTTGCGGTCGACAATCGAATCCGACCCCGCACTGACGGTGGATGTGGGCGCGCACGTCTGGGCGATCGAACGCCACGACAAGGGTGTGCGCGTCAACATCGTGTCGCGGCGACGTCGACGGGTCCGGCCGGCGCCGGGAAGTCGGTCACGGCGGGCGCGTTGGTCCTGGCCACCGGGGCGCACGATCGGGCTCTTCCTGTCCCTGGCTGGACGCTGCCCGGCGTGGTCACTGCCGGCGCCGCGCAGGCCATGGCCAAGGGCGAACGCATCGCCATCGGCGAGCGGGTGGTCATCGCCGGAGCCGGACCGTTCCTGTTCCCCGTCACCGAGTCGCTGCGACTGGCCGGGTCGACGGTGGTGGGGGTGTACGAGGCGGCGGGGTTCCGTCGGCTGGCCCGGCACTGGCTCGCCTCACCCTGGGAATTGCATTCCGCCACAAGCAAAATGGCGGAGCTCGCCGGATACGTCGGCGCGCATCTGCGCGGCCGGATTCCGTACCGGCCGGGCTGGGGTGTGGTCGCGATCAACGGCACCGATCGCGTCGAGTCGGCCACCGTGGCCAGGCTCGACGACCGGTGGCGACCTCTCGTCGGCACCGAACGCAGCGTGCAATGCGACGCGGTGTGCCTGGGACACGGGTTCACCCCCCGGTTGGAACTGGCCATCGCCGCGGGTTGCGTGCTGAGCCGCGACCGATTCGTCACTGTGGACGACGGCCAACGGACCAGCGTGCCGTCGGTGTTCGCCGCTGGCGAGATCACCGGGATCGGCGGCGTGGATCTCGCTCTGGCCGAAGGTGAAATCGCCGGCTGGCTGGCCGCCGGCGGAGCACTCACCGACGGGCAACTGACCACGGCGGTGCGTGCCCGTGCGGTGTTCACGCGATTCGCGCGCCGGATCGCCGACGCGCACCGAATCGGGTCGGGGTGGACCGACTGGCTCGAACCGTCGACGGTGATCTGCCGCTGCGAAGAGGTCGACTACGGCACGCTGCTGACGGTCCGCCGTGACACCGAGTCGGTTGGACTGCGCTCGATGAAGCTGACCACTCGTGCCGGGCTCGGACTGTGCCAGGGGCGGATCTGCGGGCGCTCCGTCGAATGCATCCTGGCCACCGACGGTGCCTGCTTCGCCGACGGCGCCAGCACCGATCGCAGACCGATCGCCGCACCCATTCGGCTCGGCGAACTGTCCCGCCCTCCGAACTTCGTCGACGACGACGATCAGTCAACAACTACATCTGAAAGGAAATCAGGATGAGTGAATACAGCATGGATCTCGGCGGTGTCATCGTCGCCACCACCCTGGCGTTCAAGCCGGACGATTCTGCGCCGGCAGGTCTCGCGGTCGACTACGACAAGTTCGGCGAGCACATCGACTTCCTGATGCGCAACGGTTGCCGGGGTGTCGGGCCGAACGGCTCGCTGGGCGAGTACTCGTCGCTGACCGATGCCGAACGCCGCAAGGTGATCCAGGTTGCCGTCGACGCGGTCGACGGCCGCGGCCTGGTGGTCGCCGGCGTGCATGGCGTCGGGCTGGCATCAGTCGCAGACGTGGGCCGAATACGCCAAAGAAGACGGCGCCGACGGTGTACTGCTGCTGCCGCCCACGCTGTACCGTTCCACCGACGACGGGATCGTCGAGCATTTCCGCAAGGTCGCCGAGGTGGGGCTGCCGATCATGGCCTACAACAACCCCTTCGACACCAAGGTGGACATCACTCCGCAGCTGGTGGCACGGCTCGCCGAGATTCCGGAAGTTGTTGCGGTCAAGGAATTCTCGGGTGACGTGCGCCGTGTGTTCGAGATCAGGGAACTCTGCGACATCGACGTCATCGCCGGCGCCGACGACGTGCTGTTCGAGATGCTCGTCGACGGCGCGGTCGGATGGTTCGCGGGCTACCCCAACGCCTTTCCCAAGGAAGCAGTCGAGCTCTACGACCTGTGCGTCAGCGGAAAGTGGCAAGAGGCGCGGGCGCTGTACGAACACCTGGTGGCGGTGTTCCGGTGGGATTCCCGCACGGAATTCGTCCAGGCCATCAAGCTGTCGATGGACATCTGCGGCAACTCCTACGGCGGACCCACCCGGCCTCCGCGCACCCCGCTGACCCCGGAGCAGCACGCCCAGGTCACTGCGGACACCGAACGCGCATTGGCCGCCCTGGCAGCCCGCTGATCCCACCGCAATCCAGGAGGTTCGTGACATGCGTTCGTCGCGCGTTTTCCATGCAGTCGACTCGCACACCGAGGGCATGCCGACCAGGGTGATCACCGGCGGTGTGGGGCTCATTCCCGGTGCGACGATGAACGACCGGCGGCTGCACTTCATCGCCCATCTCGACCACATCCGGCGACTGCTGATGAACGAGCCGCGTGGCCACTCGTCGATGTCGGGCGCGATCCTGCAGCCGCCGTCACGCCCCGACTGCGACTACGGCGTGGTGTACATCGAGGCCAGTGGGTGCCTGCCGATGTGCGGTCACGGCACGATGGGGGTGGCGACGGTGCTCGTCGAGACCGGCATGGTCGCGGTGACCGAGCCGCGCACCGTCATCCGGCTCGACACACCCGCGGGGCTCGTCGTCGCCGACGTGGAAGTCCATGACGGCCGGGCGGTTTCGGTCACCCTGGAGAACGTCCCGAGCTTCACCGAACGCCTCGACGCCACCATCGGCGTCGAGGGGCTGGGGGAGGTGCCGTACTCGATCGCGTTCGGCGGGAACTTCTACGCGATGGTCGACCTCGATGACGTCGGCCTGCCGTTCGACCGTTCCCGCGCCCACGACATCCTCACCGCCGGCCTATCGATCATGGAGGCCATCAACACCACCGCCCGCCGAAACACCCGACCATCGAGGGCGTCAACCACGTGCACCACGTGGAGTTCATCGCGCCGGGTTCCGACGCCAGCCTGTCGCGGCACGCGATGGCGATCCACCCGGGGTGGTTCGACCGGTCGCCCTGCGGCACCGGGACGTGCGCGCGGATGGCCGAGTTGTACACCCGCGGTGAATTGCCGTTGCACCAGGACTTTATCAACGAGTCGTTTATCGGCTCACGCTTCATCGGCCGACTGGTCGGCGCCACCACGATCGGCGGGTTCGACGCCGTGCTGCCAACGATCACCGGCCGCGCTTGGATCACCGGCACCGCCCAGTATCTACTCGACCCCGACGATCCGTTCCCGGCGGGATTCGAATTCTGAACACACTCACGCTACGAGGATCCGATGTCAGACACCCCCGGGCTCCGCGTTATCCGATGTGCTCATCCGGGCCGCGTCCGCGGCGCCGGTCTTGGCTGAGACCAGTCCGCACGATCGCGCCCGCGCCTTGGTCGCCGCCGCCGATCGGCTCGACGAGTCGGCCGACGAGCTGGTCGCGATCGCCGTCGCCGAAACGGAACTCGCCGAGGGCCGGCTACGTGGCGAACTACAGCGCACCACATGGCAATTACGGCTCTTCGCCGAGGTCGTCGCGGAGGGCGCCTACCTCGATGCGCGTATCGACGACGCCGATCCCGACTATGTCGTCGGGCCACGGCCGGATGTGCGTCGCGTCAACGTCCCGGTGGGTCCGGTACTCGTCTTTGCCGCGTTGAACTTCCCGTTTGCCTTCTCTGTCGCCGGTGGCGACACCGCGGCCGCGCTGGCGGCGGGGAACCCGGTCATCGTCAAGGCCCATGAAGGCCACCCACGATTGAGCCGTGCGACCGCCCGGATCGTCACCGAGCATTGACGAGTGCCGCGCTGCCAGACGGCGTGTGCGCCCTCATCGAGAGTCGTGACGATGCCGTCATCGCGCTGCGCGATGAGCGGGTGCGCGCAGCGGCGTTCACCGGCTCGACCTCGGCGGGCCGCGCCCTGGCCGACATCGCCGCCAGCCGCCCGTCGCCGATCCCCTTCTATGGCGAACTCGGCAGTGTGAACCCGGTTTTCGTCACCGAGGCCGCGCTGCGGGAGAACCCCGCGGACATTGCGGAGGGCTATGTCGCCAGCGTCAGCGGCTCGTGCGGGCAGTTGTGCACCAAGCCCGGCTTCCTATTCGTGCCCTCCCACTCACCGCTCGCGGACTCCATCGTCGAGGCCGCCGCCAAGGTCGGCGAACACCGTGAGCTGACCCCCGGCGTCACCGCCGGGTATGTCCGGCGCCGGGACACCATCACCGGCCGCGGCGACGTGACGACGCTGGTGCCCGGCTCGGTGCGCGTCGACGACGACGGTTTTGGCTGGGCCACACCGACATTCGTGGTCACTTCGGTCGGCGCGCTGGTCAGCGCCCCTGACGCCCTGCTCGACGAGGCGTTCGGACCTCTGTCCGTGATCGTCGAGTACGACGACGCTGCCTCCCTGCCCGAGTTTGCCGAGCGGCTGTTCCCGGGGAACCTGACGGCGACTGTGCACGCCGCGTCCGGAGAGGACACGTCGGAACTGGCCGCGCTGGTGCGGTCGTTGATGCGGGTATCGTGCCGGGTGCTATTCGGCGGCTGGCCGACCGGGGTGTCGGTGACCGCGGCGATGCAACACGGCGGCCCCTACCCGGCCGCCACCGTCGATTCGACATCGGTCGGCACGGCAGCGATCGGCCGGTTCCTGCGCTCGGTCGCCTACCAGAACGCGCCGCAGTCGCTGCTGCCGCCGCCGCTGCGCGATGGCAATCCCTGGAACGTCCCGAAGCGACGGAGCTCCAAAGGGCTTTCGTCACAGTGGGGTTCGCTGTCCGGACAGTACTAAGGTGGCTGCGATGACCGACCAGCCCACGGCATTGCCGTTCTACGATCGCGACGACGTCCGCTCGGCCCTGTTACCGGCGGACGCGGTAGCGGCGGTGCGCGCGGCGCTCGCGGCGGGCCTGGATCCGGCGGCCGGACAGCCGCGCGCCGCGATGCCGCTAACCCACGGCGAATTCCTAATGATGCCAGCGGAATTCGATGCACACGCCGGCGTCAAGGTGCTCACCGTGGCACCCCAAAACCCGGAACGAAACCTGCCGAGGATCCAGGGCCTCTACATTCTGTTCGACGCCCGGACGGGCACCCCGACAGCGGTGCTGGACGGATCGGAGTTGACCGCGGTGCGCACCGCCGCGGTGTCGTTGGCCGCGGTGCTGGATCGGCTGCTGGCAGACCAGGACCCGATGCGTGTGGTGGTGTTCGGCGCCGGCACCCAGGCCCGCAGCCATCTGCGCACTCTGTTCGCGGTAATCGAGGGACGTCGCAGCGTCGCCGACGTGGTCGTCGCGGTGCGCAGACCGCTAGATGCGACGGCGGCACGCATCGCGGACGGGCTCGACGTGCCCAGCACTGTCGTCGGAATCGGGACCGGCGCCGCTGACCGGGCGGTCGCCGACGCCAACCTCATCATGCGCACGACGGGTTCGGACGAGCCGTTATTCGACGGCACCCTGGTCCGCGACGGCGGGACGGTTATCTGCATCGGCGCGCACGAACCGCATGCGCGCGAAGTCGACGACGAGTTGATCGCGCGCTCGTTCGTCATGGTCGAGGACCCCGCGACAGCCCTGCGCGAGGTCGGCGCGGTGATCAGCGCGCTCGCCGCCGGCCGGTTCGACAGCGAACGACTCATCCCGTTGACTGCGTGTGCTGATCTCGATGTCGGCGGAGCGACAAGCCGCCTGGTGTTCATCTCCGTTGGGATGTCGTGGGAGGACCTCGTGATCGCATCGGCGGTGGTGGCCGCGATCGGCTGATCCCGTTGAGCCCGGAATTCAGTGGGCCAGGAAACCGCCGTCGACGACGAGCTCTGTGCCGGTGACGAACGACGAATCGCTGCCCGCCAAGAACGCAATCGCACCGGCGATCTCGGATGTGTCTGCACGCCGCCCGAGCGGCGTTTCCGGGACGACACCACCGTCGCGTTCGTTCTCGTTCATCGGTGTGCTGACACCTCCCGGGCAGACAGCGTTGACACGAATGTTCTTCGCCGCCAACTCAAGTGCCGCAGTACGGGTAAGACCGAGCAGACCGGCTTTGCTGGCGGCGTATGCGGCGTAGCCGATCGCACCCGCGGGGCCGAAAATCGACGAGATGTTGATGATGGAGCCACCGCCGGACGCCTCGAGCAGTGGGAGTGCTGCGCGTATTCCCAAGAATGCTCCGGTCAAGTTGATGTCCAGGAGCCTCTTCCACGCCGTCAGATCTTCCTCGGCTATCGGGGTCACATGGATGACTCCGGCATTGTTGACAAGGACATCAAGGCGTCCCCGCTCCTTTGAGATGGTCTTGATGGCCGACTGCCAGCTGTCCTCGTCTGAAATATCGAGGTGTAGGTAGGTCACGTCGAGTCCGTCAGCTTGCAGTCGGCTGGCTTCCGCCTCACCGACCTCGTCGAGCACGTCGGCGATGTACACCACGGCGCCGTCTGATGCGAGACGCCTTGCGTGTGCTGCGCCTTGTCCGCGCGAACCCCCTGTGATCAGTGCGACCTTGGGCGAATTGGTCGATGAAGATACGCGTTCTGTAGTCATCGTTGGCTGGTCGTCCTTTCACTTTCTGTTTTCCGAGTTTGTCATCGGGTCTGGGTCGAGTTGTGGCGACAAAAGAAGTCGACGTATTCAGCGTGCGCCGCCGGGCAGTGCTGAGGAGTGCGGTAACTGGACCAGACGTTGCTTTGCCAGTCGTATCAGCACCTGAGTCGCGGGCGAGAGATGGGCATCGCGTCGCGTGATAAAAGCGAATGTCTCGTACAGGGGCGGCTCGAGAGAACTCCAGTACAGCGAAGTGGTCCAACCGAGAGCGTGCGCCAAAGGGAGAGTGATCACGGTATCTCCCACCCCACGTGCGGCGAGCGCGAGAGCTGCCGCCGGCGAGTCCACCTCCACAATTGGCTTGATTGACACACCAGCGTTCTGCGCCCGTGCCAGCAGCTGTCGTCGGGTGGGGTCCATGTCTCCCCACCGGACCTCCGGCAGTATCAGTTCGGCCGCCGCGACCCGCTGAATCGACATGGTTTCCCCGACCCTGCTTCGCTCACGAGACAGATACACGGCCTCGGCGACCCATTGCACGTCACTGACATGGAGACCTCGATCGTCCACCGGTAGCGCCACCAGACCGGCCTCCAATTCGCCATCGCGGACACCGTCGGCCACGCTCACCGAGTTCAGCCCGACGAGTCGAATACTGACCAGGGGATGCAGCGCGCGGAAGTCGGCGACGAGATCGGTGTGCAGGAAATGGTGGGCGCTGCTGAATGTGCCGAACGCCACCGTGCCCCCGGTGAGGTTCCGGATGGGGCTGACGGCCTGGGCGGCTTCCTCCGCGGCAGCCAGCGTGCGCTGAGCATGCGGGATCAGCATCTGTGCCGCTTCGGTCAAGATCAGCTTACGGTTGGTGCGCACGAACAACGCTGCCCCAAGTTGGTTCTCAAGCCGGCGAATCTGCTCCGACAGGCTCGGCTGGGCGATGAAGTGTGCCTCGGCCGCAGCCGACAGAGAGCCATGCTCCACCGCAGAGAGGAAGTACTGCAGTTGCTGCAGGGTGATCGATGTGGGCACGAGTTCTCCTGGTCTAGAGCCGACCGCAACTCGGACTCGATCACGGGCCACGCCCAGCGTTCCGGCTCAAGGCTCAGCCTTGAGCCGTTCTCTAGATCATGCCATGGACCTGAGCTCGGGGACCACGGACACTTGTGGACAACGACCTCTTGCGGCCCCACACCGCTTGGCGGTCACACGCCACTCAGTCAAGCCCGACGAGCCCCATCAAGGAGAGCAAATGTCTCGCTATTGCGTCATCGGTGCCGGTGCTGCCGGAATCTCGGCCCTTCAGCAATTGCGCGAAGCGGGATACGAAGCGGAGTGCTTTGAGAAGTCCGATCGCGTCGGCGGACATTGGCACACCGACTACGAGGCGTTGCACCTGATCACGTCACGCAATATGACCCAGTTCGAGGGCTTCCCGATGCCCGAGGAGTACCCGCACTTTCCCCGTCGGGACCAGGTGCGGAGCTACATCGAGTCGTACGCCCGATCGCCACGGGCACTACGACCTCATCAACTTCAACACAGAAGTGATTTCCGTGACCCCCGTAGATGCCGGCTCCGCTCCCGTGGGATCTGCCGGATGGCGCGTGCTGACCTCCCGCGGCGATGAGGGTGTCTTCGACGGCGTCCTGGTTGCCAACGGACATCTCTGGGACGCCCACGTTCCCAACATCCCGGGCGAGTTCACCGGAAAGCAACTGCACTCCAGCGAGTACAACAACGTCCAGGATCTCGACGGCGGCCGGGTTCTCGTCGTCGGCGCAGGCAACTCGGGCTGCGATCTCGCCGTCGACGTCGCGCAAAACCGCCTCGAAGTGGACATCGTCGTTCGCGAAGGCCGGCACTTCCAGCCGAAGATGTACTTCGGGGTGCCCCGCCAGGAGGTGCCGTTCCTGGCCGGTTTCAGTCCGGAAGAGCAGGATCTGCTCAGTCGCCTGCTGGCTCGTGTGTCCATCGGCGAGAACCACAACTACCCCGGAATGCCTGTCCCGCAGGAGCAGACGCTCGCCGGTGCCCCCGTCACCGTCAATGACCTACTGCTCTACTGGATCCATCACGGACGGGTTCGCGTCGTGCCGGGCATCAGCCACTTTGACGGTCGCACGGTGCATTTCACCGACGGCAGCTGCCGCGAGTACGACTCGATCTTGTGGGCTACCGGGTTCAACGTGAAGCTGCCCTTCCTCAGCGACGACCAGATTGCCTGGCGTGGGCGAGTCCCCGTGCGACGTGCGGGAGGAATCCTGCCGGAGGGGGTCGAGAAGCTGTACTTCGTGGGCCTCATCGCTCCCAGGGGGCCACAGATCCCGATTTACGGCGCTCAAACCAAGTTGATCGTTCGGATGATCAGGCTCTACGAGGAGGCAGGGTTGCACGGCTTCGCGTTGTCCAACTACTTCGCCACCCTGCAGGAGCCCGAACTCCGCATCGACATTGTGCGACCTGTCTGGCTCGAGCAGATGGCCGACACCGAACGGCTGCTGGCAGCGCTCGAGGCAGCGCCGATGGCACGGACGGAACCCACAAGCGCCGGGAGCGCGAACGAATGGTCGTGTCGCTCGGCGCGAGTGGGTGAACGGTCCTGACCGCATCATCAGGACCAAGGCTGAGTAGGAGATGAGGAGTATGTCGGGCGTCGCCGTAGTGACGGGTGCGTCGAGCGGCATGGGTGAGTGCACAGCGTCGGAACTGCTGAAGCGGGGATGGACGGTCATCGCCATCGATCGAGCGAGCCCGACGCTGCAAACTGCGGATCGGTTGCGGATGCGTGAGTGCCGACGTCACGGATCGCAGCGGTCTGCAGGCAGCACTCGATGCCGCTCTTCGACCGGGAGAGTCCATTGCGCTGGTTGCCAACGTGGCCGGCGTGTACCCACCCAGCACTCTGAGCGACTACACGGAGGCCCTGTACCGGCACGTCTTCGACGTGAACGTTCTGGGCGTTTTGAACGTCATCAGCGCAGCTGTGCCGCACATGGAAGCCGGGTCGTCGATCGTGAATTTCGCGTCCGTTGACGCGTTCGCTGTGTCGCCTGGGCAGCTGCTCTACGGTGCATCCAAGGCGGCCGTGGTCATGTTGACCAAGGAACTCGCTCTCGAACTCGCGCCACAAGGCATCCGCGTCAACGGCGTGGCGCCGGGCTGGGTCGACACGCCAGGCAATCAAGCCACCGGCCGCATGCAGGCCGCGGCCGCGTCCATCCCGCTTGGACGTGTCGCCGCTCCGGAAGAGATCGCGAAGTGGGTCATAATACTTGCCTGCGAGGATGCAAGCTACATGACCGGCGAAACAGTGGTGCTCTCCGGAGGAGATGTTCTCCGTTAGCGCGGCTTCCCCAAAAGAACTGTCCCCACGGTCGGACCGATCGGGAAAAAGCGCAGTCCGCGTACACGACGTGTTGCGCTTAACCGGTGATCCAAGCCCGGCCATGGATAGCGGGCCGGGGCAACGTCGCTACCCGCTCGTGCGTTCATGGAGCGTTCCGCGGAAGGGTGCCCGCCCGATCAAGGTACACACCGTCCCCAGCGTGAAGCAGAGCGGTTCCTGGCCGACGACGGATCGGACTGCCACATCGTGAACGTGAACTTCGGTTAGTTCGGTGTGGCGGGCTAGATGCGGCGATCGACCAACACCGTCAACCGCTCTACGGGACATCCTCTCGCGCAGGGCGTTTCGTTCACATGATGAACAACGGCCAGCGCCAGCGCCCAGGTGGGGCGGGCTTGAGGCTGTCGAAAGATACTGCCGCGACGGAATGTGTCACGGGCTGCTGGCAGCGCGGCCGTTACGCCGCACGCCGACGCTGTTGGTTTCCGCCGGACCCGTCGAGATCCAGATGACCGCTACTTGCGCACCTGGGGCAACCCCTCGGTCGCGATCTTCTCGAAAACCGCTGCATCGCTGGCGTATACGGAATCCGACACGGGCCAGTGCAGTATCAATTCGGTAAGCCCCAACTCCGTGTGCCGACCGGCCCAGTCGACGAAGGCGTCAACGCTAGTCAGCGGGTATTTGGGCGATGAGCCGTGGATGAGGACTTTGTCGAGTTCGGTCTCGTCTCGGCCTACGGCGTCGCACGCCGCGGTGAGTTTCTCCAGTCGAGCCTTGACGATGCGCAGGCCGTCGTCGACGGAAATGTCGCCGATGCTCGTCGCGTCGAGGTCGGTGACCCAGCCTTGTCCGTACTGTGCCGTGAGTCGAAGGCCGCGAGGACCGGTGGCCGCAACATAGAACGGGATGCGCGGCTTCTGGAGACAACCAGGGATGTTTCGCGCCTCGACGGCGGTGTAGTGGCTGCCGTGAGACGTCGTCACGTCCTGCTGGAGCAACGTGCTCAACAACGGTAGGAACTCGCCGAACCGGTCAGCCCTTTCGCGCGGTGACCACTGCGCGTTCCCCAGCACGGCGGCATCGAATCCGCCTCCGCCGGCGCCGATTCCAAGCGTTAAACGGCCGCCGGAAATGTCGTCGAGTGTCATCAGATCTTTGGCCAAGGTGACTGGGTGACGGAAGTTCGGATTGGTAACCATGGTTCCGAGCCGGATGGTTTCCGTCGCGGTGGCTGCTGCCGCGAGTGTAGGCATGGTCCCGAACCACGGTCGGTCACGAAACGTGCGCCACGACAAATGGTCGTAGGTGTAGGCGCTGTGGAAGCCGAGTTGCTCGGCTCGTCGCCATACGGCTCGTCCGTCACACCAGGAGTAGATAGGCAAGATGTTGGTGCTTAACCGCATTTTGCCAGCCTATGACGACGTGTGGAATTGGGCTGAGCCGGGCTGTTCGCTACTACCTGGCGGGATCGGTTCATCGAGTTCACCTGCTGCGCTGTGCGGGAGCTGGTCAGAGGTTTCCCGCGTTTGTCGGATTCGCTTGCCCACAAGCGAATCCGTAGTCGAGCGGATCGAGCACGCCGAACCCTATGACCCGCTCGTCATGCCATTGCCATATTCCCCGAGGACGCCAGTCCATAGGGAGTGTCGTTGGCTAGTTCGAGGGCTTCGTCGTCGATGTCGAACGGTAGTGGAACAAGGACCGGTCCGAACACTTCGTCCTGCACGATTTCCGAATCTTGGGCGGCATCGGCGATCATGGTCTGCTCGTTAGGCACCGCCCTCGGGGATCCTTTCGGGATCCGACCGCCGCACATGATCCGGGCACCGGCTTCGCGGGCACGCTCCACCACGTCGGCGACCTTCTCCCGGTGCGCCTTTGAGATGAGCAAACCCATGTCCGTCTTCGGGTCATCCACCGATGACCTCACCGGTGGCTGGCGCGACGACGGAGACGACGTTTTCGGATGTGCGGTGGCGCCGCTCGCCGGCAATGAACTGGAGCATTTCGTGGGACAAGTCTCTCCGGGTCTGGGAAATGGTCGGCAGGTCACTGACCTGCGGGTTCGGGTCCCCACAGGTCGGCGACGGTGTAGCCGCGGGGGAAGGGGTCGTCCTCGGCGAGGACATAGGTGTTGAAGCCGGTGATCCAGCCTCGGCCGAAGAGCGAGGGCAAAACGGCCCGATAGGAGCCGATTTGCGTTTCCTCGCTGAGGCGTCCGGTGAATGTGGTGCCGAGCAGGCCTTCGTGGACGAACTCCTGCCCGATCGCCTGTTCGCCACGCGAGTGGCGGGCGGCCATCCGCGCGCATGTCCCGGTGCCGCAGGGCGATCGGTCCAGGGTCCCGGTCCACGTGGTCGGGTCGTCCAGGTCGACTGTGCCGCTGGGGAGTACGACGGTGTTACGGCCGTCGACGTCCGGTCTCGGAGAGGGTCCGTGGATCATCGTGAGCGCCACGTGATCGATGTCGGGGTTCAGCGGGTGCTGCACGGAAAACTTCTGCTGTGCGACGGTCCGCAGTACAGATCCGACGCGAGCCAGCTCCTTCGCCGCCGACGGCACCAATTCGACGCCGAGATCGGCAGCCTTCGCCTGCACGTAGAACTGGCCGCCGAACACGATGTCGACTGGGACCGTTCCGTAGCCGGGCAGCACCAGCGGATGATCGAGCGCCACCACGAACGCCGGGACGTTGTCGAAGGTGACCCCCACGGCCCTGCCGTTCGCAATCTGCGCCCGGACAACGACCGTGCCGACCGCCGTGTCGACCCTCAGGTTGGTGACCGGTTCCTGGACCGCGACCAAACCCGTCTCAACCATCGCGGTCACCGCGCAGATCAGGTTGCTTCCCGACATCGGCCGGAATCCGCCTTGCTCGAGCACGACGATGCCGAAATCACTGTCGGGTTCGACGGGCGGCAGGACGAGGACCGCGCAGAGCCCCGGGTAGCCGCGGGGCTCGTGCAGCAGCAGCAGCCGCAGATCCTCAAGGTGCTCCCGGCAGTACTGGAGACGCTCGGCCATCGTCGCGCCTTTGACGAGCAGATGGCTATCAGTTAGCACGCGGCCGGGTTCGCCTGCCGCGTGCACATCGACCGCGTTGATCGTCTTCCTGAACGTCACGGTTGGTCTCTGATGTTGGTGACGGACGCAGAGGTCTATGTCAGTTCGATCGCGGAGGCAGCGAGGATCTGCTTGAACCGCTCGACATGCTCTGGTGCGAGCGGCGTTACGGGGGGTCGGGTCGGGCCGGCGCCGTTGCCGATGAGGTCGAGGCCGGCTTTGATGGCGCTCGCGTAGTTGTGCGATTCGAGGAACCCGCAGATCGGGTAGATTTTGGCCCACACCGCGCGCCCGTCCTCGAGGTTGCCCCGCACCACGATGGCCTCGTACAGGTCGGCGCACAGTCGCGGGATCACGCTCGCCGCGCCCCACACCGACGCCTTCGCCCCCGCGGCGAGCCCGTAGAATGACAATGTGTCGTAGCCGTTCATCGGCTGGATGTCGTCGGCGTAGTTCTGCAGGATCGCGGTGAACTTGACCGCATCCCCGCCGGTGTCCTTGAAACACGTCACGCGAGTCTTGCGGGCGAGTTCGGCGAACTGCTCGGGCGTCAGGTCCACTCCGGTGTTCGACGGGAGGTTGTAATACATGATCGGAATGTCGATCGCATCCGAAACCTCCCCGAAGTGCGCGAGAAGATCGTCCCACGAGGGCTGGTCATAGAACGGCGGAACGACCATCACCGCAGCCGCACCCGCGTCGTAGGCATGCTTGCTCAGTCCCACCGTGTCGGCAGTGGACAGCGCCCCGGTTCCGACCACGACCGGGCCGCGACCTGCCGCGGCCTCGATGTAGCACTCGGCAACACGCTTGCGCTCGGCGATGGTCAGCGTGGTGAACTCGCCGGTGCTGCCGCCGGGGACCAGGCCGTGGATGCCGTTGCTGAGGATGTGGTCAGCCTGCCGCAGGATGCCGGCCTCGTCGACGGCGGACCCGTCAGCGCTGAATGGCGTCACGACCGCCGCGAGGATGCCGGTGAACTGCTCGATTGCCATAGTGCTGCTCCTACTTGTGTTGGTGAGAGGGGTTCTAGTTATTCAGGCGGAATGCCCGGTCTGTTCAGGCGGGATGGCAGGCGGTCGCACGCGCCGCCGTACGACACGCGAGGAAGCGGTTCGGTGAGATCGCGGTGGCGACCATCGGCATGCGGTCCTGCGTCACCATTTCCGTGACGATCTCCGCGGTGGCAGGCGCCAAGGTGAGACCGAGCATGCCGTGACCGGACGCGATGTAGGCGTTGCGCAATGCCCCCAGCTTTCCAATAATCGGGAGTCCGTCCGGGGTCATCGGTCGAAGCCCCGCCCAGGGCGTCTTTTCGCCGGACGGATGGCCCCAATTGATGAATGCCTCGGCTGCGGCGCGACGGATCGCGTCGACGCGCACTGGGTTCACCGACTCGTCGAACCCACCGAACTCCATCGTTCCGGCCAGGCGCAGAATGCCGTTCAGCGGCGTCACGGCCACGCGGGCGTCCTCGAGGGTGAGCGATGTCCGCAGCTGGATCGGGGCGGGCGAGTAGTCGATGCTGTAACCCTTACCCGGCCGAATGGGCATGGGTGCCCCGAGTTGCTTCGACAGCGGCCCACTCCACACCCCGGCCGCCAACACCAGCACATCACCGTCGACATGGCTACCGCCGCCGGTGACCACGCCATTGACCTGGTCACCCGTGCGCCGGAACGTCTCGACGCGGGTGTTCTCGTGGATTTCGACGCCCAGCTCGGTGCAGCGCTTCACCAGACCGCACGTGAGTGAGTCCGGTTCGACCTGACGGTTGTCGGCGAAGAACAGGCCGTAGTTCGTCCGGTGCGACAGCGCGGGCTCCTTCGCGTGCACCGCGTCGTGATCGAGGTGCTCGGCGTGCATGCCGAAGCTTTCGAAAACCGCCAGCGAACCGCACTGCTCCTGATAACGATCGCGAGTCTCGAAGGCGAGCAGCACGCCCGCCTTGTGCATCTCGAATTCGATTCCGTCGGCGACGTAGTCGTCGAAAAGGTCGTTGGCGTCCTCGGCCAGGCGCAGATGCGTCTGAAGGCCGAAGCGGAAGTCACGGGCGTTGCAGTGGCGCGCCATGGTCATCATGAACTTGACGAAACTCGGTGCCAGCGAAGGCCGCACGTACAGCGGGCTGTCTGGCTTGAGCATCCACCTCAGCCCTTGTAGAACGACTCCCGGCGCCGGCACGGGACCGCTTTCCGCCAGTGCGATCTTCGCGGCATTGCCGTGGGTGGCAGCCGAACCGAGCGTCCGCGCTTCGAGCACGACAACCTCACAACCCGCCCTCGCCAGGCGATAGGCGGTCGCGAGTGCGACCACACCGCCGCCGACGACAATCACACGCATCGGAACGGACCTCCCCCGAAGTACAAGGATCTCAGCGACCCGGACCGAGGTCGGATCGCCAAAACTTATAAGTGGTCGAGCATTGATTGTCTGACAATCTGCGGCCACAGTAGGTCTGTCGACCACCGGTGTCAATAGCCAAGACGAGGTGCCTCAATTGATGCAGCGCGGTCGCCGCACGGTAGCCGGCCTCCTTGAAGGGTGTTGTTTTTGGCTGTCAACTTGCGTGATGGCATGTGGACCACACCCAATCGGTCGTCCGGTGAGTTGATTGGCGCCTGCGCCGTGGGAGTCGGACGAGCACTGCAGCATTTGCCGTTTCGCGTCGTCCGACGATCACAACGGAGCACGCCGCGCTGCGTAGATTATTGTTGCCACTTGCGCAAATAGTCTGATTGTTTGACAATATCGCCGTAGTGATCTGCGCCACATCAGGAGTCAATACGGATACGGCGTCCGCCCAGTCCCAGCAGGTGGGCGGTCGGGTGAAGGAGCGTCGGCGCAGTTCCCCGAGAGAGGAAACTAGAGTGGAACGATTCCGGAACGCCGTTGCGATCGTCACCGGTGGCGGGGGTGGTATCGGTGCGGCGATCTGCGAGCGCCTCGCATCCGAGGGTGCTCGCGTGGCCGTCTGCGATGTCAACGAATCGCTGGCAACAGCAGTCGCTGAGGGGCTGCGTGATCGCGGTTTGGCGGCGGGGGCGCACGCAGTCGACATCACCAGCGGTGAGGCGTGCGCGCGACTGGTCGAGGATGTCGTCGCCGCGCACGGCCGGATCGACGTCCTGGCGACAATGCCGGCATCAACCGTCGCGGTCCGTTGCTTGACCTCGCCGAGGATGACTGGAATGCCACATTCGCGGTCAATCTCGACGCAATATTCCATCTGTGCCGAGCGGCGTTGCCGCACATGATCGCCGCGGGAGGGGGCGCGATCGTCAACACGGTGTCACAGTGGGGCCTCTATCCTGCGCCCGGCCATATCGCCTACAACGTGTCGAAGGCCGCCGTCGTCTCTTTCACCCAAAACCTCGCAAGGGACTACGCGCCACACAACATCCGGGTAAATGCGGTGTGCCCCGGCGAGATCCGAACTCCGATGCTGGAGGCGGGACTCGCGGCGAAGGGACTGACCGTCGAAGCCCTCGACAAGAAGGTCCCGTTCGGCCGGATCGGTCGGCCCGACGAGGTTGCGGCGCTGGTCGCGTTCCTTGCCTCCGAGGAAGCGCCGTTCATCTGCGGTGCAGCGGTGGAGATTACCGGCGCACAGGCGGTCGCATGAGTGCGGGAATCATCGCGGGCAAGGCCGTTTTGATCACCGGGGCTTCCCGGGGCATCGGTGCGGCCACCGCCCGGGTCGCGCACCGCGAAGGTGCCGACGTCGTCGCCCACTATGGCGCGAACACGGCGGCGGCACAACGGCTTTCGGACGACTTCGGCGGCGAGCGGATCCATCTGGTGACAGGTGACTTGATGGACCCAGTGTGCACACGCGGCGTGTGGGAGCGGGCCGTCGAGGCGGTCGGGCGCATCGATGTTTTGGTGAACAATGCGGGCGCCTGGATCGCATCACCGCTCACCGACGACGGCTGGGCCGGCGGGTGGCGGGACAACCTCGCGCTGAATCTGCAGGCACCGGCCGACCTGTGCCGGTACGCGATTGGGCATTTCCGTGGACTTAGTAGTGGGGCGATTGTCAACGTCGCCAGCCGTTCGTCGCACCGGGGCGACGACGCCGAGCACCTCGCCGATGGTGCGGCCAAGGGGGGGTGGTCGCGCTGACCCGCGGCATCGCCCGCGGGTACGCGCACGCGAACATTCTGGCCTACGCTGTCGCGCCAAGCTGGGTGGCGACCGCCCTGTCGGCGGACGCTGTCGATGCTGAAGCCGTTGCGCGCTGCCGTTGGGCGAGCCGGTGCCGCCGCAGGACGTTGCTGAGACGATCGTCTTCCTGGCCTCGGGCCAAGCGCGCCACGCCACCGGCGCGACAGTCGATATCACCGGCGCCGACTATGTTCGCTGATCAGCGGTGCGACCGAACTCTCGTGTGGGCATGAAGATTCTCCTCGTTGGCGCTCGGGCAGAGCCGGCACGGCGCTCAACACAGCATTCACCGTTCGGAGCCACTCGGTTCTGAGCGCTGGCCGCCGCACCGGCGACTGCGCTGTTGAGTTCGCCGATCTTGCCGGTGTCCCGACCATGTCACCTGATCCTGCACGTCCGTAAGTCCTCCGCATCGCGTCGCGGCGAGGCTATTGGCTCCGCTCAGCTACGAATTCGCTTGTAGCCGAGCCGATCTGGTCCCTAGTCCTGTCTAGGCTTGCCCAAGCGGGGGGCGTCGATCCGCACCGTGGCGTGATCGTCGGTTGCAGCAACGGTGACCTCGTCCCCGTCGCTCAAGGCGTCATAGGCCGCTGGTTCGGCGATCACAACCGGACACGTCACGTTGTAAAGTTCTCGGCCGACCACCGCGCCGGCGCATAGCACGTAGTCCGGCGTGCCGAGGACCACCGCCAACGGCCCACGACCGTTCGCCCATGCCTGGGCGAACACCTGCGCATTGGTACCCGATCCCCGAGTTTGCGGCATCACCAGCACCCGGCCTGCCACACACTGCCCGCGCTGCGGGTGGCTGTGATGAACGATCAAGCCATTGGCAGCGTCTAGCCCGCCCCACGCGTTCAGCGGCTCCGTCAGCTTCAGCACCACTCCACGAGCAGTCCCCGCCAGCACGCACGTGACCGGCAAGGTGTCATCAGAACGGCGCATCTGCAACCACCTCACCTCGGACAGCCGATTCGACACATGCCTGCAGACCGGCAAACAGCACATCGACACCGATGTTTGGCGGGGCGTACCACGCCCACTTGGCCGAGTTGGTCATCACGAGCCCGTTCAGCTTTCCCAGGATCGGCGCGATGTAGGTGCAAGTGTCGGTGACGATCCGTACACCCGAAGATTCGAGCACTTCGGCGATCCCCTGGTTCTGAAGCTCGCTGTAGACCCACCGGCCGGAATTCACATACAACGGCGTGGCGGGATGGACCCGTCGCCCCGCGAGCAACCCGGCGAGGGTGTGAAACTCCGCGAGTGAAAAATGCGGAGTTCCGACGCACACCGCGGCCAGTTGGCCGCCCCGACGAGTGCACAGCTCTGTCCAGGAGCGCCGAAGGTGCTCGATCGTGACCCGGTGCACCGCCTGCGCTGGGCGCCCCCCGAAAGCCTCCGCTGAGGTGCGCGCCTCGGGCGTAACCCCGATGATGTGGAACAACGCGACGGCGCCGGTGGATGCGGCCGCGGCGCCGAATGCCTTGAGTTGATCCTCGGTGGCGCTGCTCAGACCGCTGACGACCGGAATTCTGCTGCCGCACCACTGTCCGACAAGGTGGCCGAGCAGCGGGAAGAACGAGTCGCGCCGGACGGCGGCGGCCGGCAGCCCGGTGACATCGATGAGTACGTCGCCGAGCCGTCCCTCGTCGGTGTGCAGGCCGGCGAACGGAGCGCGCCCGACGACGGCCGCAGCGATATCGACGAAGTCTCCGTACCGCTGCGTACGAGCACCCAGAACGCTGTTTGCAAAGACGATGGCGTTGGACTCACCCCACGCGATATGCGCACCAAAACGAGGTCTGGGCGTCAACAAATAAGGCGCGCATGTCCACGTGGGTTGGCAGCCCAGCGCGGTGTACAGGCTCATCAATGTGCGGGCGTTGTCGGCCAGCTCGTTTGTGCCATTCCAGTTGCGCGGATGGAGCAAATCGACCGAGCCGACGTTCAAGGTCGCCGGCACGCTCACGCGGGCACCGCCGTCGACGAGAGCCCGCGCGAAATCGATCGACACCGAACCGACGTAGAGGCATCCGTCGACGTGAGCGCTTTCGATGTCCACCAACCGCGACGCCCCCATCGAGGCTGCCACCGCCAACACGACCCGCATCGCCAAGGCAGCGCCGGTTCCGCGCTCACCGCGCAGACAGCGCGCGTCCTCGTCGGTCAACGCGACATGCGCGATAGAGGGAGGCAACCTGCTGGTCCTTGGCTCGACGGGGTAATCGACGGACGCAGTAAAGCTAAAGCACGTGACGGTTTATGGCTATGTGCTCGCTGTCGCGACCAATTGTCGACGGAATAGAAGGACTGTCCAGCGCCTTCTGGCTAACCGACGAGAGGCGCGCCACCTCACCATTGGAATTTCGCTCGGAACCTACTCTGGGCCAGCCCGACCACGGCGGCGTGACAGGAGTTGTTAGGACGGGAGGATCGCCTTGAGGTCCCAAGTCTTGGCGGTATCTGCCGCGAGGCGCAACAATACGGCGGCGCTGGCGCGTTCGGCGGCGAACCTCTTCCCGCGCTCTTCGCCGAGGTAACGTGCAGCGATCTCTTGCCGGGCCCGCTGCGCGCCGTCCCGGGTCAGGATCGGCTGATCTGAGCGGACGCGCATACCGCGGAACGGCGGCACCGTTTCGAAGACCAAGAGTTCGCACTCCGGGTGGGCGGCTAGGTGGCGGAGCTTCACGTCGTTTTCGGCGATGACGATCTCGAAGGTGTTGTCTCGGAATCGGAACCAGACCGGAGACGCCGCGGCCGTTCCGTCCTTGCGGTAGGTCGTCAGCACGGCGGGCGACGGCGCCTGGAACAGGGTCGCGAAGTCACACATGGGTAGGAGCCTAAAGCGCGCACCGACCTCGGGCGTCGGGTTCAGGGTGCTGCCGCGGTGTGAACTGTGGTGTGTGGGGGTCGAACCCGGACACAACGTGATTTCCAAACCAACTTTCCTGACAGCTCGAGTGCTCAGAGAGGCGCCTCAACATGCGTGACAGATTCGGATCCGCATAGCCGCGTTTTTTAGTTCAACACGATGCGCGGGACAGCGACACCGCAGGCCGGCATCGGTCGGCGGTCCCAGCCGCGAGGCATCGGCATACAGAGGCAGTAGCCTCAATCTCAACAGAAAGTAGACGGCGACATGAGCAAGGATCTTCCCGAGCGCGCGTCGGTGGTGGTTATCGGCGGCGGCGTGATCGGCACCAGCATCGCGTTTCATCTTGCCGAGTCCGGTGTCACCGACGTCGTTCTCGTCGAGAAGGATGAACTTGCGTGCGGATCGACTTGTAAGGCCGCTGGTGGTGTGCGGGCCTCCTTCAGCAACGCCGCTAATATCGCCATCGGCCTGCGGGGCCTGGAGGTGTATTCGCGGTTCGCCCAGGACTACGGCCAGGAGATCGACTTCACCCGCGACGGCTACCTCTACCTGCTGTCCGACCAGACCAACGTCGAGGTCTTCACCGAATCGGTTGCCCTGCAGAATAGTCTCGGCGTGCCGAGCCGGATGGTCACCCCCGAAGAGGCGAAGAAGATTTCCCCGCTGATTAGCACCGAGGGCATGTCGGCCGCCTGCTGGTCCCCGCAGGACGGCAAGGCCACCCCCGAGGCGGTCGTGATGGGCTACGCCGCCGCGGCCCGCCGCCACGGTGCCCGCATCATTCGGCACTGCGCGGTCAGCGACATCGAGAGCAGCGGCGGCGTGATCACCGCCGTGGTGACCGCACACGGCCGCATCGCCACCGACACGGTGGTGTGTGCGGCAGGCGCATGGTCGCACAGCATCGGCGAGATGGTCGGGGTGCACATCCCCGTCACCCCGGTGCGGCGGCAGGTCGCCTTCACCGAGCCGATCACCGGACTGCCCGAGTCCTCGCCGTCGCTGACTATCGACTTTCCCGCCAACTTCTACTTCCATCCCGAGGGCAAGGGTCTGCTGCTGGGTTGGTCCGACCCGAACGAGCCGGCGGGCTTCAACCTCAGGTTCGAACTCGAGGACTGGCTGCTGGGCCTCGGTGAGATCGCCTCGACCCGCGCCCCGGCCGTGCTGGACTACGGCATCAGCACGGGCTGGGCGGGGCTGTACGAGATCACCCCCGACTGCAACCAAATCATCGACCGCTCCACTGAAGTCGACGGACTGCTCATCGCCACGGGCTACTCCGGCCACGGATTCCTGATGGGCCCGGCCACCGGGGAGATCGTGCGCGACCTCTACCACGCCAAACAACCCGGCTACGACATCGGGTCGTTCGCCCTCGACCGCTTCGCGCGCACCGACATCGCCGCCGGCGAAACCAACATCGTCTGATCGACGCCAGACCGTGTCATGTGTTTTGTAGTAACGGACTTGCACCGCGGAACCGCGGGCTCGTGCCGCGCGGATCGTCTTCTTACACGCCTCGGAAACCTCACGAGCCGTACGGTTTCGCCCTTCGCGACCCGATCCTGACCGTAGGCGGACATCTGGCCGTGAGCGCAATTTCACGCGGGTGTCGACCGGCCCCCATTTTGGCCGGCTGTTGCCGCGCTGTGCAGTAGTTGGCTGTCATGGGTGCCGAAGGTTTTGATCATGGGGTGGTTGTTGTGGGTGGGCCAGCCGAGGAACGCGACGTCGATTTTGCTGTCCGCCAGGCGAGTTCGTGGTCCGTCGACGAGTCGGATCACAAGCGCGGTGGTGGTCGGGTTAGCCGGCCTCCCGAGTGCGACCATGAGAATCCCAACCCGTAGTTGCGAGCAGGCGCTGGTGATAGAGGTGATGAGCGGACCCAAGCCGATCGTTGAGTTGGCGAAGATCTGCGCATCACCGGGTCGGGCCAGCTCGGCGGCGGTGTCCAGGAGCCACCTATGGAGGGTGACCTCGGCCAGCTGTCGAAACTGGGGGCACCGGTAGAAACCTACTGGGCCTTCGCCGACGGTGATCAACGACATCATTGCACGTCGCCTTGCTGATTCGGGACACGCGGATGACGTTGACCGCCGCCGGGTTTGACTTCTGGATTGTCTGTCGGGCCTGGTAGATTGTCAGGCGATCTACGGTGTCGGCCAGTGGCTAGGACGCGGCCTGACAGGGCGCAGCGCGGGAGGTCCAAGAGTGGCTGTTGATTCGGCTGATCGGGACGCGGCCGGCGTACCTGGACTTATGCCGGCCGAGAGTGTTACCCGCCGCGATGCAGTGATCACTCAGATCAAGCGGGGAATCGTGCTGGGAAGCATCAAGCCAGGGCAGAAGCTGACGGAGTCGTACCTGAGCACCGCGCTAGGCGTCAGTCGACCGACTGTCCGCGAGGCGCTCAATCAGGTGGCGCAGGAAGGCCTTCTGGTTCAGGAACCGTATCGCGGACTTCGGGTAGCCGACCTCGACGCTGCGACGGTGCTCGACATCGCCGACGTACGGATGGCACTGGACATGCAAGCCGTGTCAGGAATCCTTGCCGATCCAACCGGGCACCGAATGCGGCTGCTCATGGCGGCGTGGTCCGATTACGAACGCGACGCGTTTGCCTCCGATTCCCTCATCCAGCACGAGGCGCATATTGCGTTCCACCGCGGCACCTGGGCCGCCTCAGAGAATACGTTTCTCAAGAGACTGTGGCCGGTGAACGAAGCTCACATCACGATCGCGTTAGCGCAGGATCAGGTCACCCGGCACGACCCGCAGCGCGCGCATGCTGTGCACGCGGCGATCGTCGACGCCATCCGGACCAGAGATACGGAGCGTATCCGGGCCGCTTTCATGGCGCATACCGTCGACAGCGCCAGGGAACTGGTGGCGATGATGACTGGCGGGGTCGAAGGCGCCTCGTCGTAACGGAACTGCGTCCGGCGCGCAGGTTGATCGAACGTAATCGGCGCCGCTGATGTCGATTGTGGCCTCGGTGGCATGCCCTGCTCGGCCGGACGCGAGGAACGCGATCGTTTCGGCGACATTCTCCAGTGGCGTGACTTCCCGAGCGGAAGTGCGAGATCGCGCCCTCAGTGAGTGCGGCCAGTGATTGGTGACAGCACGACGGTCATCGTCGATGACGAGGTCGTGTTGTAGGTCGATCTGCACGACATGGCGAACGCCGCCATCAACCTCGCACGCTACGGGCAACGCTTTAGCTAGCCGATCGGCGTAGGTGGCTGCTCGCCGCGGAGCACGGCGAGCGCGTTGTCGGCGGCGAGCGTCGCCATGGCGGTTCGCGTCTCGATGGTGGCCGAGCCGAGGTGCGGCACGAGCGCCACGTTCCCGAGCTCGAGGAGCTCGGGGTGGACCTCGGGCTCCCCCTCGAAGACGTCGAGGCCGGCGCCGGCGATCGCGCCGTCGCGCAGCGCAGCGGCGAGCGCCGCCTCGTCGACAATCGGCCCGCGCGCCGTGTTGACGAGGTACGCGGAGCTCTTCATGGCGGTGAACTGCTCCGCGCCGATCAGGTGATGCGTGGCCGGCCCGTAGGGGCAGTGCAGCGAGACGACATCGGAGACGGCCAGCAGCTCGTCGAACTCGACCCGCCGCGCGCCCAGCTCGGCCGCGACGTCCGGATCGATGTCGCTGTGCGACTGGTAGACGACGTCCATGCCGAACGCCTTGGCGCGGCGTGCCGTCGCCTGGCCGATGCCGCCCATGCCCACGACGCCCCGGCCACGCGGCGCAGGAGCTCCTCGGGGCTGATCGACTCCGGGCCCGGCCAGGCGTCGACCTCGTGCTCGAGGCGGAGCTTCTCGATGGCGGCATCCGGAACCTGCCCGGTGACGACGATCCGGCTCATGCGGCGCTGATCCACTCGTTCAGACGGCCGAGGCCCTCGCGGATGTCGGCGACCTCGATGCCCGAGTAGGCGAGTCGGATGTACTGGCGCTCCTCGCCCGGCTGGCGGCGGCCGAAGTGCTCGCGGGTGCAGAACGAGACGCCCGTCTGGTGCAGCGCCACGGCGGCAAAGTCGCCGACCGCGGTGTAGCCCATGCGGTCCATCGCCTCGGTGACGTCGGGGAACAGGTAGAACGTCGAGTCGGGCACGGCAACGTTCATACCGGGGATGGAGTTCACGATCTCGCATGCGGCGTCGCGGCGCTCGCGCAGGACCTCGAGCATCTGGCGCACGGGCTCCTGGGTGCCGCGGAGCGCCTCGATGCCGGCCCACTGCACGTAGTGCGTCGTGCACGACTCGTCGTTGGTGTTTAGCGTGCTGAGCACCTTCGCGATCTCGACCGGGGCGACGGCGCAGCCAAGGCGCGAGCCGGTCATGGCGAACTTTTTGCTGAACGTGTACAAGATGACCGTGCGCTCGAGCATGCCGGGAAGCGACGTGATCGAGCTCGAGACACCCTCGTAGCGCGTCTCGAAGTACGCCTCGTCGGAGAGCACCCAGAGGTCATGCTCCTGGGCGAGCTGCGCGATCGCCTCGCGCTCGGCCGCCGTCGACTCGGCGGAGATGGGGTTCTGCAGGTCGTTGTAAATGATCGCGACCGTGTTCGGCGTGATCGAGGCGCGCAGCTGATCGAGGTCGATCGCGAAGCCCTCGTTCGTGGGCAGGTAGCGATAGGGCACGGCCGTGCCGCCGAGGTAGTCGATCTGCGACTCGTAGATCGGGAAGCCGGGGTTCGGGTAGAGCACCTCCTGGCCGGGGTTCATGACGGCCTGCAGGAACTTCGTGATGACGGGCTTGCCGCCCGTCATAACGACGACGTTGTCGGGGGAGAGGTCGATGCCGCGGGCCGAGCCCAGGTCGTCGGCGAGTGCTTCGCGCAGCTGGGGGATGCCGGGGCCCGGGCAGTAGCCCGTGTAGCCGTCGGCGATCGCCCTGTTCATCGCGTCCACGATGTGCGGGGCCGTGGGGATGTTGATGTCGCCCAGGTGGAAGGGGTACACGCGGTGCCCCTTCGCCTTCCAAGCTGCGGCGGCCTGCGCGACGCTGAAGGCGGTCTCGGTGCCCAGACGTTCGAGCCGGTGGGCGAGTTGCTGCATGCTGTCCTACTCCTCATCGAGCTGATCACGGCGATGGCCGCGAAGTTCACGACTAGTATGACTAGTCCACGACTAGTATATTACTGATGTATCAGATCGTCACGGCTGTGACCGGGCTCGTCACCCCGGGACCAGTACGCGATGATGCTTGGCAGAGAAGCGCGCCGATCGGCCGCTCGCGGGAGGTTGCGGTCGCGGAGTTGACCGAGAATGTCACGACCGCAACGTATTTGGCGAACCCGGGTTGCTTCCCTACGGCGACTGCGATAGCTGTGGCAGGGCGGCGGCGAGGGAGGAAATGGTGGCGGCGGTATCGGGGTCGAGATCGAGAAGTGGCTTGCGGGGGCTTCCGACCGGGAACCCGACGGCGTTGAGGGCGGTCTTGACCGCTGCGATGAACGGGGCGGACATGATGGCATCCATCAGCGGGTAGATGTGCGCCCATTCGCGTCGCGCACGGTCCAGCTCGCCCGCCCGCAACGCGCGATGGATGGAGACCAGGTGGGCCGGCATTGCACTTCGGGATAAACCTGCAAGAAGCATCGATTCTCCGACATGGAACAGCTTGCACTTTCCGTCGTCATTCATGAGGGCATCTAGTCGATGGATGGAATCGCGAGTGCCCTTAACACCCGCCGCGACTGGAACGCAGTGGACACATATGTGAGGTCGATAACAACGTCTGGATCGTCGGCGGCGACAGCGAGGCCGTGATCTCGATGCATGAAAGTGCGTCCTTCGTGCAGTTATGCGGCGACAGTTGTACGGCGATGCGACGGAGGGCGCACTGAGGACGCCGTCGTGAGCGAAACGACGGAATATAGCTGGCCGCCAGCCGGTTTTCATTATTCAAACGAACACCGTCACCGACCTAGAAGGGCTGTCGTGGTTTCAACCCTTGTTGACAACGTTGTGGCCATCGCGGCGGTGATCGGCTTACTCGTCGGAGTCTATGTGTATACTTGCCGGCTCCTGATCAAAGAGATTGACAAGGATCTTCTGGCGGACTGGGATCGTCGTCTGGCGCTTGTATCGCCCGACGAGCGTGATGAATTGCGGTCACGCCCTCCCGTCGACGTTCTGGAAGCGATCTACGCGATGCCATCGCCGCGGGAGCGGCGAATCCCGTCGGCCATTCGTCGGTGGAGTGGGTTCACCGCCACCGGCACTCCCAGCGACTGAGTCCGCACACCACGGCGATCGGATCGATCAAGCAGCTAATGGTGCGGGCTCAGCTGCGACTGACCGGTTCTGAGGCTCTGGACTGGTGCCTGTAGAACGGCACCGTCGCAGGCAGCTTGCCGAGCAGTTTGATTCCACAAGACCGGGTCCTTATCGTCGTTGCCGGGCACTGCGGACTTCGTTGGGGCGAGCTGGCAACGTTGAGCTTGATCGGCGCTTGGCATCAGTTGACCGGCTTCTGCCACCAGCACACATACCAGTTGTCGCCGACGGTCGCGGAGGTGCTCGAGCAATGCCGCGCAGTGGAACGGGAGTACCCGACTCACCGACCGTCGGGGCTCTCGGTCACAGCCGTCACCGGCGTGGAGGAGGGCGCACTCGTCTGGTTTGTCCCGAAAGGGTTTGTAGCGGAAAGGCAGTCAGTCGCTGTGTACCACCACGTCAGCTCCGATCTGCAAGCGACACCACGGCTTGACGCCGCTGGGCGCGGGCTGTCGCAACATGAGTTTGCAGCGCACCCGAGACACCGGGGACTCGCGTTGTGGAGCGCTGACTCACCCTTGCGACCTATTGGCCAGCTCGGCGGCTCAGGGATGATCCGGGGCGGTCGTCTCACGCAGGATGTCGATCACGTGGTCGGCTCGGGTGGCCGGGTTGACCAGGGCGAGGCGCAAAGTCGTTCGCCCTTGCCACACGGTTGGAACACACAGGATGAGCCCCTCCCGCGCCAGGCGCGTGGACCAGCGATGATAGTCCTCGTCGGTCCATCCGGGCCGCTCGAAGATGAGTACGGACAGTTCCGGCTCGAGCAAAAGGTCGAGAGTGGGCACGGTCCGGATCCCGTCCGCTATCGCGCGCGCTGTGGACAGGGTCTGCTCGATCGCCGCGGTGTAGCGATCGGTGCCGTGCACCGCCAGACTGAACCAGAACGGCAGGCCGCGGGCCCGGCGCGACAGGTGAACAGCGAGATCGGCAGGGTTCCACACCTCACGGTTGACCGCGTCGAGGTAGCTGGCGTGCTGGGCGTGCGCCGCGCGGGCGAGGGCGACGTCGCGGTAAATGAGGGCGCAGCAGTCGTACGGCGCGAACAGCCACTTGTGCGGATCGACGATGAAGCTGTGGGCACGCTCGATGCCGTCGAAACGCCAGCGCACCGAGGGAGCGGCCAGACCTGCCCCGCCGTACGCACCGTCCACGTGCAGCCACACGTCGAATTGCGTGCAGACATCGGCGATGTCGGCGATGTCGTCGACCACCCCACCGTTGGTCGTCCCGGCGGAGACGACGACGGCAAACACCTCCGGGTGTTCGGCGATGGCCGCGCGGGCGGCCGGCCCGGTGAGATGTCCGCGTTCGTCCTCGTCCACGACCATCACCTCGACGTCCATCACCCGAGCCGCCGCGATGATCGAGGAGTGGGCGTCGAAAGTACAGATGATCGCCCGGGCGGCCTCGTGTCCCCGCTGCCGCCGTACATAGCTTCGGGCGGCGACCAGCGCGGAGAGGTTCCCGATCGTTCCGCCAGACACGAAACAGCCGCCCGCCGAATCAGGCCAGCCAAGCAACTCGATCAGCCACCCCAGGGCTTCGTTCTCGGCGAAGATCGCGCCCGCGCCGGCCTCCCAGATGCCGGCGAAGATGTTGAAACTGCTGACAAGCGCGTCAAAGGCCCGAGCGGCCTTGGTCGGGGCTGCCGGCACGTAGGCGAGGTTGTATGGATCGTCCTGGGCGCGCGTCGCCGGCACCAGGGCGTCCTCGAAGATCCGCAGCACTTCTGTGGCTCCGAGTCCCGCCGCGGTGATCGTCCGGCCCGCTTCGGCGGCAAGTTCGGAGGCCGGTCTCGCCGTCGTCTTGGGGTCCGACGCCCGGGTGATCCGGCGAGCGATCACGCCGACAACCTCGGCCACGATGTCAGACTCGTCCCCCCAGACTTCGGGCTCCATCAGGGCTCGACCTCGGATGTCAGCGGGTGGACCCTCACCGGGATCTTCTTTACGCCGTTGACGAAGTCGCTGCGAACGCCGATGGATCCGAAGGGCGAGATCGGGTCGTGCTGAGTGACGAGCATGGGCATCGTAGTCAGCATAATGTAGATCATTTGGGTACGAATGAAATCGCGGATGAGGGGTCAGCCTCTTGCCGGTGAGGTTTCGCCGGAAGGTGGCTCGGGCGCGCGGCCGAGTTCCGACGTCAAGTACGTGTCGAAGTTGACCGGTGCGGCCAGCCGAAGTGCGGCCCCCGGCTCAGGCCATGCGTTCCTCGGTTATCAGTCGGTTGACGATGCGGCGCACCTGCAGGGCGGCGGCATCGGAGTTGACGCTGACCTCGTCACGGGGGCCGTCGCTATCGATGACCTGCTGCATCGTCTCCAGGATCTGCTGGACCCGCCGGTAGTACGCGGTGAAGATCGGCAGCAGCCGTTCGGACACCTCGGGCGCGGGCGCGAAGTTGCGGCTGACCCGCCATACGTGCCGGGTCTGGCGCGCCGACACCGGGGTGACCGCGTGGGTGAACCGGAAGGTGTGCGGGGATCCGCCATCCACGTAGACGTGCCAGGCATCCGCCCAGAGGCCAGGAGTGACGAACGCACCCTCCTCGCGCTGGGCGTGTTCCGTGTCCGACGACAAGCCCAGCGCCTCGGCGTGCCACCCGGTCAGCCGGGCGGGCGGGTAATCGCGGCTGAACGACACCGAGGTCTCACTGACCTCGACCTCGAGGGCAGGCGGCTCGCCCGCGAGCACCGGTGGGGCGATGAAGGGGTCCACCACCGGGACGTGGGTGATGTCGGCGAAGTTCTCGTGCAGCAGCAGCAGATTCGCCTGGGTGTCCCACTCGTCACCGAATGTCGTCCAGCCTTCCTCGGCCAGCCAGGGCGTATGAGGCGAGTTACGCCTGGACGCCAGCGGTGCGACACCGAGCCAGACCCAGACGAGGCCGTCCTGCTCGACGACGGGGAACGCCCGCACCCGGGCGCCGATCGGCACGTGGGGCTGGGTGGGCACGTATACGCAGGCGCCGTCGGGTGCGTAGGCGAATCCTGAGTAGCCGGAGACGATTGTGTCGCCATCCACCCGCCCGAGGCTCAGCGGGTAGGGCCGGTGGGCGTCTCGGTCCTCCAGCGCCACCGCCTGCCCGTCCTGCGTGCGGTACAACACGACCGGAGTCTCAAGTGCCCGTCGAGCCAGCGGCTGGCGGCTGAGCTCATCTTTGGTGGCGATCACGTACCAGGTGTTGACCGGGTAGGTGGTACCGCGGCGCCGGATGCTGGCCGAGGTGCGGCTCATCGTGGTCCTCTCGTGCGGTGTCCGGTATTCCGGGTGGTTCGGTGGGCGGGCACGTCTAGATGTCGAGGACGAGCCGCTTTGATTTGCAACGGGATACGCAGATCATCATGAACTCGTTGGCGGCCCGCTCCTCCTCGTTGAGGACGGAGTCGCGATGGTCGACGTCGCCCTCGACGACCTCGGTTTCGCAGGTGCCGCAGATTCCCTCCATGCATGAGCCGAGCACGTTGGCACCGGCCTCGAGCGCCGCCTGGAAGACGCTGACCTCCGGAAGCACCGTGACACTGACGCCGGTCTGCTGCAGCACGAGCTCGAAACTCTCGTCGAGAACATCCGAAATCTCCTGCGGCTTGGCCGAGAACCGCTCCAGGTGCAGGCTGCCCGAGGGCCACTTCGCGCACTTGGCCTCCACCGCGGAGAGCAGCCCCTCGGGGCCGCAGCAGTACACCAGCGTTTCCTCCTGCGGTGTGCCCAGCACGCCGTCGAGGTCGAGGAAGCCTGCCTCGTCTTGCGGGACGACGGTCACCCGGTCGCCGTACTGGGCCAATTCGGGGAGAAACGCCATCGAGGCGCGGTGCCGGCCGCCGTAGAGCAGCCGCCAGTTGGCGCCGGCGGCCTCAGCCTGGGCGATCATTGGCAGCATCGGGGTAATGCCGATGCCGCCGGCGATGAACAAGTAGGTCGATGTGGCCACCAGCGGAAAGTGATTGCGCGGCCCCCGGATGGTCACGGTGGCGCCCTCGGTCAGCGTGTCGTGAACCCGCTGCGACCCCCCGCGGCTGTCCGGAGTGCGCAGGACTCCGATGCGCCAGGCGCCGTCCTCCCCTGGAGAGCTACACAGCGAGTACTGCCGGACGAGGTCGTCGGCGAGCACGAGGTCGATGTGGGCGCCGGGCGACCACGAGGGCAGGGTCTCACCGGCGGGGCTGACCAGAGTGAGCGCCACGACATCCTCGGCCACCACCTCTGCCTTCTGGACCAACAACTCGGCTTCGTGCTCACGCACGATGGTCCGCGTGGTCCCCGTGGTCCCTGACATCTCACCATCCCTTAGCAAGTAAGTAATCATTCGGATCCAAACGATATGGCGAGTTATCCCTCGCCACAAGGCCTTTAGCGGTTAAGGCGCCCGCGCCTAGGCGGGTGCGACCGCAACGGGGAACCGCTTGATGCCGTTGACGAAGTTGCTCCGCACGCGGGCCACCTCACCGCCGAGCTCGATCGACTTCAGCCGCGGCAACAGCTCCTCGAACATCAGCCGGATCTCCATCCGGGCAAGCATGTTGCCCAGGCACAAATGTGGACTGCCCTTGCCGAAAGTCACGTGCGCGACGTCCTTGCGGGTGACGTCGAACCGGTACGGGTCATCTAACACCGACTCATCCCGGTTGGCTGAGGCGAACCACATGACGACCTTGTCGCCTTCCTTGATCTGCTTGCCGCCCATCTCCAGGTCGCGGGTCGCGGTCCGGCGAAAGTGATACACCGGTGAGGCCCAGCGCAACATCTCCTCGACGGCCGGCTGGATGAGACTCGGATCGTCCTGCAGCTTGCGCAGCTGATCCGGGTTCTCGATCAGTGCGAGCATCGACTGGCTGATGGCGTGTCGCGTGGTCTCGTTACCCGCGATGACCAGAAGCAGAAAGTAGTTGTCGAAGTCGCTGTCGGACAACGGCTGACCGTCCTCAGGCTGCTTGTTGACGAGCATGCTCACCAGGTCGGTGCCGTCACCGCCCTTGCGTTTTCTCGCCAGCTCGCGGCCGTATTCGAAGACATCGAGGGAGACGGGCGTGCGGAACGGATACTGCTTGTACTTGTCGCTGTCCGCGTCGGTGATCAGGTAGTCCGTGTAGTCCGGGTCCGTGTTGCCGACCATCTGGTTGCCCCAGTCGATCAGCTGGTCGGTGTCGCTGGACGGCACGTCGAGCAGCCGGGCCAACACCTGGATCGGGAAATCGGCGGAGATCTTCTTCACGAAATCGAACTCAGTGCTCTGCAGCGCCTCGTCTACCGTTTGCCTGGTCAGTCCGCGCAGGAACTCCTCGTAATTGCGCAAGAGATTGCCCGCACTGAACTCCCGTTGGATGAGCTTGCGCAGCGCACGGTGGCGGGGGCCGTCGGTTTCCAGAATCGAGCGGCGGACGTCCATCAAGTCCTCGTCGACCTCCTCGAGGTTGACGAACTTGGTCGAAGTGAACGTCTCGGCGTCTTTGTCGACCGCACAGACGTCGTCGTACCGCGTGACCGCCCAGAAGCCGGAGCCCATGTCGCGCTCCTCGTTCCAGTGCACGGGGTCTTCCCGTCGCAACGTGTCGAACATCCCCCATGCCTCGTTGCGCGCAAAGGCGTCAAGGTCAGAGAGGTCTACTTCCGCCAACGGGACGGGTGTGGGCTTGGGCACGGCGCACTCCAATCGTTTGGGGCCAAACAATAAGCATGTTCCGCATCTTGCGCAAGGGGCTAGGCAATCAGCGCGCAATTCGCTATCGTACGGACCCGAACGATCTTATCTGAACCAATCCGAGAGCAGGAATGCAGATGACCGAAGTGAAGGGGTTCTTCTACCCCCGGACGGCCGGTGGCCGCTCCTCCCTCATCCCGTCGCCACCGTGGTACTACTCCGGCGACCTGCTCACCGTTGAATACCGCACCAACCCCGCGCGGGTCGCCGAGCTGCTGCCCGCCCCACTGGAGCTGGCCGAGGAGGACCCCGGCGCCGTGGCGCTCATCTGGGCAGACTGGCAGTCCTGCTCCAGCAGCCGCGAGGAGCTGCTCGATCCGGTGCGAGCGCAGTACAAGGAAGCGTTCGTGGTTGTCCGCTGCTCATTCCAGAGCCAGACCTACTCACGGTGCGTGTACATCTGGGTCGATAAGGACTTCGCCATCGGCCGCGGCATCCATCAGGGCTACCCCAAGAAACTTGGTTCGATGTGGCAGACCCGCCCACACCCGTTCGCCCAGGGTGCACCCCAGGTCGGTGCCGGCGGTGTCTTCGGCGCCACCCTGGCCGCCGGCGACCGACGGCTGGCCGAAGCTGTCCTCACCCTGCGCGAAGAGTCTGAGACCAACGGGTTCGTGAACGCGCACAAGATGGCACATCACCGGATCTTCCCCGGGATCGAGGCCGACGCCCCCGATGCCTACGCCGAGCTGATCGAGTCCGGCGCAAGCGAATTCGAGGCGGGGCCGGCCTGGACCGGCGACGTCGAGCTACGGCTCTTCGACTCGCCGACCGAAGAACTGTCCCGGCTCACCGTCGACGAGATCATCGGCGGCTACTACCGCCAGGTGGGCGTCGTCTGGAATGGCGGCCGGTCGCTGGCGACGCTGACCCCGCGGGGCATGGTTGCCGAGGCAACCCGATGAGCAGCAAGCCGGTGCAGAGCAATCCGGGTGCCGATGTCGCGAGCGTCGAGGATGTGTCCGTTGACACCCGGCACTGGATCGGCGGACAGCGGGTAGCTTCGGCCACCACATTCGACGACATCTCACCGATCGACGAGACGGTCATCGCCAAGGTGCACGCCGGTGGTCAGCTGGAGGTAGACGCTGCCGTCGCGGCCGCGCAGGCCGCCTTTCCCGCGTGGGCTGCGCTGTCCCGCCCCGAGCGGGCCGAGCTGCTGCGGGCGGTGGCGGACGGTGTCGACAAGCGGGTCGAGGAACTGTCACGTGTCGAGACCCGCGACAACGGTTCGCTACTGCGCTCGCACCGGCGTGGCGTCATGCCCCGGGTCGCGATGAACTTCCGTTACTTCGCTGACTATCTCGACAAGCTCGGCCACCCCGACGAGGAGATCCGCGGGCACCGCGAGCGGTTCACCTACCACCCGGCCGGCGTCACGGCCATCATCACGCCGTGGAATGCCCCGCTGATGCTGGCGACCTGGCGGATCGGTCCGGCGCTTGCGGCGGGGAACACGGTGGTGCTCAAGCCACCGGAGTGGGCGCCGCTGACGGCGTCCCTGCTCGCCGACATCACCAAGGAGGCCGGGCTGCCGGACGGCGTGTTCAACGTCGTCCAGGGCACCGGTCGCGAGGCGGGCGCGCCGCTCACCCGGCACGACGGCATCCGGCGGCTCTCGTTCACCGGCTCGGTGCCGACTGCGGGGGTCATCGCCGAGGCGGCGGCGAAGAACATCGTGCCGCTGTCGTTCGAGCTCGGTGGCAAGTCGCCGCTGCTGGTCTTCGACGACGCGGACCTCGACCTCGCAGTGAACCTGGCCGTCGAGCAGTTCGACAACGCCGGACAGGTGTGCCTCGGCGCGTTTCGGATCCTGGTGCAGGACGGCATCGCCGAGGAGTTCCTCGAGCGCGTCCGCGCCAAGGCGGCCACCCTGGTGCAGGGCGATCCTCGGGACGAGGCGACCGACGTCAGCGCGCTGGTGAGCCGACCGCATTTCGAGAGGGTCGACGGCTTCGTCAGCAGGGCCAAGGCGGGCGGCGCGCGCGCCGTCCTCGGCGGCGGTCCCAACGAGGAACTCGGCGGCCTGTTCTACGCCCCGACCATCCTGGCTGACGCGGCCGAGGGCAGCGAGATCCTCACCGAAGAGGTCTTCGGGCCGGTGCTCACCGTTCAGACGTTCAGCACCGAGGAACAGGGCGTGGCCATGGCCAACAACACCCGCTTCGGGCTGGCGGCGACGCTGGTGACTGGCGACCCCGAGCGCGCCGAACGGGTCAGCCTTGCGCTGAACGCCGGAACCGTTTGGGTGAATTGCTTTTTCGTCCGCGACCTGGGCGCACCCTTCGGAGGCAACGGCCAATCCGGAATCGGCCGCGAGGGTGGCATCTGGTCCTTCGACTTCTACAGCGACATCAAGAACACCGTGTTCGCCCCGCAAGGGTGGACCGTTCAGACCCCAGAAAAGTGAGGAACGCCAATGGGTGAGGTGGTCGGCGCGGCCTTGATCGCGCACGTCCCGACGATCGTGTTACCGGAGAAGACCCGCCGCGAGCTCAACCACGGGGAGGACAGCACGCTTCCTGCGGCCCTGGAGCAACTGCGTCGCGAGGTCTTCGAGACCCTCGATTACGACACGGTGGTGGTCTTGGATTCACATTGGGCCACGACCGTGGAGTTCGTCGTCACCGCGCACGCACGGCGAAGCGGGCTGTTCACTTCCGAGGAACTACCCCGGGGAATGTGCCAGCGGCCGTACGACTTTCCCGGCGACCCGGAGTTGGCGCACCTGATTGCCGCGAAGGCAGACCAGCACAGCACCTGGATCACGGCGATCGAAGACGATCACCTGCCGATCTTCTATGCGACCACCAACGTGTGGGAATTCCTCGGCCAGGGCCTGCCGGACAAGCGGTGGATCTCGATCGGGGTTTGCCAGACCGCGGACACCGAAGACAACCTGCGGCTCGGCCGGGCCCTCGGCGATGCGATCGCCGAGTCCGATCGCAAAGTCGTACTGATCGCGTCCGGCGCGCTGTCGCATACGTTTTGGCCGCTGCGCAAGCTGCGCGATCACGAGGCGGCGGGCGTCGAACACATCTTCACCGCCGACGCCGCGGCGGCCGACTTCGAGCGGCTCGAGTGGTTCCGCAATGGCGACCATGCGCGTGTGCTCGAAACCATGCCGGACTTCTACCGGTTCAAGCCCGAAGCCAGATTCGGCCATTACCTGATGATGATCGGCGCGCTCGGCGAGGGTGACTGCCGCGCAAAGTCGCGCCAGTACGGCGAGTACGAGAACTCGATCGGCACCGGCCAGGTGCACCTGTGGTTCGACCGGCCCGAGGGCGGCTTCCCGCGGCCCAAGAAGACACCGGAGGACGCCAACTTCATCCGCCAGAACGCCGGACCAGAACTCACTGCGGCCGGCTGAACTGCTACCCCATCGAAGGAATAGTCATGACTTATCGCGAGACGCGCCGAATCCTGTTGGACGGCAACATAGTCGACGTGGTCCGACAGGGCGACACGTTGGTGGCCCACGACGGCCGGGAGGTGGGCGTCGACGACGCGCAGCACTTGCCGCCTGTCGTGCCCTCCAAGATCGTGTGCGTACACCTGAACTATTCGTCGCGGGTGCAGGAAATGATGACCCGACTGCCCCCGGCGCCGACCTACTTTCACAAGCCGGTATCGGCGCTCAATGCCCACGGGTCGGCGGTCGTGCGGCCCATGGGATGCAAGTGGCTGAACTATGAGGGCGAGATCGCCATCGTCATCGGTCGGACTGCGCGCAACATCTCCCCTGAGGAGGCGGGCGACTACATCCGCGGATACACCATCGGCAACGACTATGGGCTGCACGACTTCCGCGACACCGACTCCGGCTCGATGCTGCGGGTCAAGGGCGCCGATACGCTGTGCCCCATCGGGCCGGGCTTGGTCGAAGGGTGGGACTTCCGGCACAAGCAGATCCGCACCCTGGTCAACGGCGAGGTCAGGCAGGACGGCAACACCGACGAGATGAAGTGGGACATGCACTATCTCGTCGCCGACATCGCACGGACCATCACCCTGCAGCCCGGCGACGTGCTGCTGTCCGGCACCCCGGCCATCTCGCGCACGGTCTACCCCGGCGACGTGGTCGACGTGGAGGTGGAGGGCCTCGGCACGCTGCGCAATCACATCGTCGAGGGGCCGACCCCCATCCGCTCAGACGTGGGCGCGCAGCCCACCGAGAGCGAGGAAGTGCTCTCCACAGCCAAGGGTGGCGACTGGGAGTTCCGCGGCATCCGCAAACCGGACCTGTCCAACACCCACTGACCAACGGTGAATCCTACTGACCCGGCGTCGCGCGACGGCCGGGACCTGGAGGAAGGCGTGCCGGGACCCTCCTATCGGGCAACCGGACCTGTCACCAGCGTCGACTGGGTGCACCGCGCCAACTCAACTGCTACGAGGAAGGCGACATGAACGTGCCGTTGGGCGCCGTCAAGCTGTCCGGGTCGGGGCGCGACAAAACCCGTCATGCGATGGACGAGTACACCGACCTCAAGACCACCTGGATCAACTATGGATGAGCCGATGAGAGGACCGCGGCGGTCCCGGCCGATCGTCGTCATCCCGGCCCGCTTCTCGGAGGGCGCGACTGTCTTGCGGTACCGGGCCGAGGTGAACGCCGCCAAGCTCGTCGAAAGCGTGTGGGCGGGCGGCGGTGAGCCAGTGACGGTGCACCCCGACGCACCGGGCGCGGTCCTCGACGACGCCCTGGTCGACGCCGTGGCGAAACGATTCTGGATGGCCGACGCGATCCTGCTGCCCGGCGGCGGAGACATGTCGGCGCGCTGGTCCGGCCAGCCGGCGCACGAGTCGTTGTACGACGTCGACGAGGAACAGGACGCGTTCGACCTGGCGCTGGGCCGCTGGGCGCTGCGCGACGGCATCCCGCTGCTCGCCATCTGCCGCGGCAACCAGGTGGTGAATGTCGCGCGCGGCGGCGATCTGGTGCAGGACATGACCGAGGCCACCGGCCGGGACCACCGCCACCTCATGCACGACATCGAGTTGGACGCCGAGTCGCCGCTGCGCAAGGTCGTCGACGGCGACCGGTTAACCATCTCCTGCTATCACCATCAGTGCCTGGGTGTGCTCGGTCAGGGGCTGCGGCCCGCCGCGCACGCCTCGGACGGGACGATCGAGGCCGTCACCATCGACGGCCACGAGGGCTGGTATCTCGGCGTCCAGTGGCACCCCGAGGACTCCGCGGACACTGATCCGGTGCAGGCCAGCATCTTTCGAGCATTCATTGACGCGGCGCGCTGAGCACGCCTCAGGCACCCACTCCGTGCGCCGGGACGCCGTCAGCCTCGACGGTGCGGACAATGCTGCGCAGGTCCCTGGCCAGGCTGGCCTTAGACCTCGCCGACAGCTGCCGCACCACGTCGGACTCCGCCGCATTGAACTTGGGGTAGAGCTCGGTCATCAGGTCAGTGCCGGATTGGGTCAACCGCAGCTGCACCAGGCGACGGTCGGCGACCGAACTCTCGCGGATGAGCCAGCCGCGGCTTTCCAGCGTCTTCATCACGCCTGTCAGCGTCGCCTTGGAGATGGCCGCGCTCTCGGCGACGTGCCGGGTCTCCATCCCGTCCCAGATCCACACGACCCACATCACAACGAAGCCGCTCCAGGTCAGGTCGTACTGGCGCAGCACCGCGTTGGTGATGTGCGCTCGGACGGCGTTGGCGGCGCGGTAGAGGCTCGAGACCGTATGCGCGGCAGCGAAGTCGATCTCCAGCCCTTCGATGTGGCGGTTCATCGCCGACTCGGTTTCGGCGAGCGTGCGTGGGTCCGGCATGGAACGCATCCTAATCGGAGGTCGTTTGGGTCCGAAAGTCGCGTTCGGCTCGGAGATAGGGCACGGCCCACAGTGATTGACTCCTCGAAAACCCTTGACACGATCGTTTGGATCCGTACGATTCCACTGTACTCGGTGCCCGCCGAGGGCGAAACCTAAGTCGGAGGTTCCCATGGCTGTTAACAGCGACGGAGCTCAGGGCGCCACCGAGGGGGCGAAGGGGGCGCACCTGGGGCGCCGCTCACTCGGCGTCGCGGACATCGTGTTCTTCGTGGTCGCCGCATCCGCGCCGCTGACCGTCGTAGCCGGCGGCGTGCCCACCAGCTTTGCGGTCACTGGGCTGCTCGGTATTCCGCTCGTGTACGTCATCATCGCGGTCATCCTGCTCGTCTTCGCGGTCGGCTACGCCGCGATGAGCCGGCATGTGGCTAACTCGGGTGCGTTCTACACCTACGTCAGCAAGGGCCTCGGCCAGGCCTGGGGCGTATCGACCGCGCTCGTCGCCCTGGTCGCCTACAACGCGATGCAGGTCGGCATCTTCGGCCTCTACGGGTTTGCCGCGTCGGCAGCGTTGGAGCAGTTCCTCGGCGTGCATGTGGCGTGGTGGATCAGCGCGCTGGTCACCGTCGCCATCATCGCGATCCTGGGCCAGCTGCAGGTCGACCTCAACGCCCGCGTGCTCGCCTTGTTCCTCATCCTGGAGTCCCTGGTCGTCCTCGTCTTCGACATCGCCGGGATCGCCAAGCCCGCGGAGGGTCTGACCATCGAGCCGTTTCTACCGGCCGCGCTCAGCCCGGGCGCGTTGGGCGCCGCGCTCTGCTTCGTCACCGCGTCGTTCGTCGGCTTCGAATCTGCCGCGATCTATGGCGAGGAGTGCAAGAACCCGCAGAGGACCGTTGCCCGCGCCACCTACACCGCGGTCATCATCATCGGCGTGTTCTACGCCGCCTCGGCCTGGGCGACCACGATGGCGGTGGGCAAGACCCAGATCATCGGCAGGTCCCAGGAGCTCACCGCGGGGCTGTTATTCGTCTACGCCGAGCAGAACGTCGGCAAGTGGTTCGCCGACGTCGCCACCGTGCTGTTTGTGACCAGCCTGTTCGCGGCACTGCTCTCCTTCCACAACTCGGTCGCCAGGTATTTTTTCTCCCTCGGCCGCGAGGGGGTGCTGCCCTCCGGGCTCGCCCGGGTGAACGCCAAGGGTGCCCCGATGGCCGGCTCGCTCGCACAGACCGCTATCGCCGTGGTGCTGATCGGGGTCTTCGCGATCCTCGGCAAGGACCCCGTGCTCAGCCTGTTCGCCTGGCTGACCAACGTCGGCGCCCTCGGCGTCATCTTCCTGATGGCGCTGACCTCGGTCGCGGTGTTCGTCTACCTGCGTCGACACAGCGATGTCACCGAGGCGACGCTCTCCCACGAGGCCGCCGCCGTGGTCTCCTCGATCGCGCTCTTCGTGGTGTTCGTGCTGGCGCTCACCAACTTCGACGCTCTCCTCGGCTCGACGCCGGACGACCCGCTGCGCTGGATCCTGCCCGGGCTGATCGTCGCCGCGGCCGTCATCGGGCTGGTCTACGGGCTCGTGCTGAAGCGGACCCGGCCCGACGTCTACGCCATGGTCGGACGCGGCGGCGGCGACTCGGCGTGACCGGGGCCAGGCAATCCGAGATGTGCTCGCCATTATTCGCGACCAAACGATGCAGGAGGATATGACCGTGGGGCACTTCGACGAGTCAGGACTCGAGGCGGCAGCAGGCCGGCTCACCGCGGACGGCATCGACGTCATCCGCCTCACCTACTCCGACCTCATCGGCAGCGAGCGGGGACGGGACCTGCTGGTGCAGCACTTCCCGCGCACCGTCGGGGACGGTGTGGCGTTCTGCCGGTCCGTCTACGGCACCACACCGATGGGCGACGTCGTGGACATGGAAGGTGGTCTTAGCGAAGGACTTCCGGACATCGTCGCCTTCCCGGATCTCGAGACCTTCCGGCCGGTGCCGTGGGAGCCGGGCGTGGCCAGCGTCATCGCCGACCTCTTCAACCCCGACGGCAGCCGGTCCGAGGAGAGCCCCCGCGCGGTGCTTCGCCGGGTCGTCGACAAGTTCGCCGAGCTCGGCATGCGCCCCTTCGTCGGGCCCGAGCTCGAGTTCTACCTGCTCGACCAGGACGAGGCCGCGCCCGGCGGCTGGCGCCGGTACGGCGAGGCCACCGGCAACGTCTACGTCTCCGGCCTGCGCGGCGACCCGGAAAACACCCTGCTCGACGCGCTACGGATGCTCGGGAAGTACGGCCTGGACGTCGTGGCCGCCAACCACGAGTTCTCCAGCGGCCAGTTCGAGATCAACCTGTGGCACTCCGACGCGATGACCGCCGCGGACCGCGCGTTCCAGTTCAAGTCGGCCATCAAGGAGCTCGCCCGCCGTCAGGGCAAGCGGGCCACCTTCATGGCCAAGCCGTTCAACGACGAGGGCGGTTCGGGCTTCCACCTCCACTTCTCCACCTGGAGCGACGACGGCAAGCCGCTCTTCGACGATCCAGACGGGCGAGGACGGACTCTCCGAGATCGGGCGCTCGGCGATCGCCGGCGTGCTGGCCCACGCCCCCGCACTTGCGGCCGTGCACAACCCGACGATCAACTCCTACAAGAGGTTCGGGCCGGACACGCTGGCGCCGTGGCTGATCGACTGGGGCCTGGACAACCGGTCGGCGATGGTTCGCATCCCGCCGGAGCGCGGACGCGCTTCGCGGTTGGAGCTCCGCCTCGGCGACGCCTCAGCGAACCCGTACCTGGCCATCGCCAGCCTGCTGGCCGGGGCATACCTGGGGATCCGCGACGGGCTCAAGCCGCCGGCCAAGCTGGTCGGCTACGGCTACGACACCTCCAAGGCGGACATGCTGCCCAGCAGCCTCGGTGAGGCCATCGACGCGCTGGAGAAGGACTCCGACCTCGCCGAGATCCTGGGCCCGAAGTTCGTGTCCGCCTTCGTCGCCTACAAGCGCAACGAGCTCGAGCGCTTCGCCCACTTCGTCACCGACTGGGAAGTGCGGGAGTACGCCTACCATCTCTGACTCATCCCGCGGGTCACGTCTTCGCGAGAACCTCGAGCACTGGATCAGGACCTACTTGAACCTATGGCACGAGCTCTACGCCTCCATGGGCCGTCACCGCGAGTAGCGATTAACTAAGACACGACCCAGAAAGGACGCCCGTGTCCAAGACCGCGCTGTTCATCCAGCATCAGCGCCTCGCACCACCGGCGATGCTCGGCGACGCGTTTGCTGAAGTCGGGTACGACAACGAGCTCCTGCTCGTCGACGAAGCCGCGGCGAACATCGAGTTCCCCGACCCGCGCGGCTTCGATGTCATCATCCCCTTGGGCGCCACCTTGCCCGCGTATGAACCCGCGCTGCTGCAGACCTGGGTCGGCGCCGAAATGACCATGCTGCGCGAGGCCGATCGCGCCGGGGTGCCGGTGCTCGGCGTGTGCTTCGGCGGGCAGCTACTCGCGCAGGCACACGGCGGCACAGTCAGTCGCTCGGATCGGCCTGAAATCGGTTGGTACACCATCGAAAGCGATGATCGGGGGTTGGTGCCCGAAGGTCCTTGGTTTCAGTGGCATTACGACAAATGGACGAACCCACCCGGAGCCGCCGAAATCGCGCGCAACGCCAACGCGCCTCAAGCCTTCGTCCTGCGCCGCTCTCTCGCTGTGCAGTTCCATCCGGAGTTGGACAGTGACCTTTTCGCGGTATGGCTACAACACCATCCCGAACCATGGCTTGATGGTGTGCCGCTCGACGTCGCGCGGCTACGCCACCAGACCAAGACCGAGCAGGACGCCGCAGCGGAACGGGTACGTAGGCTGGTCAGTGGATTCCTGAACTACGCGCACTGCCAGCGCTGAGCCCCTGCGACAACGCACAAGTGGCCGAACCGTCGAACCGCTTGAGAAAACAGGAGACTCACCAATGTCGGACACCATCGTTAGCACAGCCAGCGTGGCCACCGAGCGGGCCGCACGATACGGCAAACAGCTGGTATCCCACCTTGGCCGGAAATCCGTCGGGGCGTGGGACGAAGAAAGCCGCTCGGGCACTCTCGACATGGGCAACAACGCCGCACACGTCACACTGAAGAGCACAACCGATGCGCTGGTGATCACCGTCGAAGCCGCTGAAACCGACATCGCCGACTATCAGGACGTCGTCGGCCGGCACCTGGAGCGCTTCGGCGAGCGCGACGGACTCCGAGTGCATTGGGTGCGGTCGGACGCGAAATGACGACCAACCATGTCCCGTCATCGCTGATGCCGGCCGCGTTCATTGGCCACGGCAGTCCGATGAATGCGCTTGAGACCAACCGCTACACCGCCGCGTGGCGCGAGTTCGGGCGGGCAGTGCCGCGTCCGCGCGCCATCCTGGTGGTCAGCGCGCACTGGTATATCAATGCGACCGCGGTCACCGCCATGCACCGACCTCGCACCATCCACGACTTCTACGGCTTTCCCAGCGAGTTGTTCGATGTGCAGTATCCGGCTCCAGGGCTGCCCGAGCTCGCTGAGGAGATCAGCGACGTTGTCGCACCCACGTGGGTCGGCGCTGACGTCGACAGCTGGGGCATCGACCACGGCACCTGGTCGGTGCTGGTGCACGCTTTCCCGGACGCGTCCATCCCGGTGGTGCAGCTATCTATAAACGCCAACAAACCACTCGAGTACCACCTCCAACTGGGTGCCAAGCTTGCGCCCTTCCGTCAACAGGGTGTGCTCGTGGTTGGCAGTGGCAACGTCGTTCACAACCTCGGTGCGATGAGCTGGGACCTGGGCGGTGTCGGATTCGATTGGGCCGCACGATTCGACGATGACGCGAAGGCCCTCATGTTATCTAACCCATCAGAAGCTCTGCGGCTCGACGGCCACCGGGATTTTCGCGCTGCCGTGCCAACACCGGACCACTTCATCCCCTTGCTCTACCTCGCCGGGCTGGCCGAAGATGCGGCTGATGAAATCGACATACTCGCCGATGGCTACGCCTATGGTTCGCTGTCCATGACGTCCTACACCCTTGGTCTTGCGCAATCCGACGCCTCCGACACCCAGGCGGTGCGCGCCACCGCCGCCACCCGACCTCCCGCCCGACGAATCCAACATCTAGAGGGCGCGCCGCCTCCCGCCAGCCGCCGGGCGTGGGTGGCTCACCCGCGGGACAGGCGCCGAGCGTTGCCGCGCACCCGACTACGCAACGGGGTCAGGACCCGCCTGGCCGTGACAGGGCCGGGTGGCGCGGTCACGGCGGCGGTCGCCGCCAGCGTGAAGGCCGCTACTTTCTCCTGCCACATCCGCGTGTACTCCCGGCGGTCCCGGGCGCTGGGCGGCCAGCCGCCTGTGAGCATCCGCGCGGTCCGGTACCCGATCACGAGCGGCGCCGTGCAGGAGATCTCCCACATCTGCATCCAGGGGGCGATCCAGTCGGTCGCCGACGGCGCCCGAGTGACGTAACGAGAGGGTGACATCCCTCGAGCCTACGGAGGCCGGGTCACTGCAGTGGAGTCGGTTCCCGCATCACCGTCCAGCGGGGACGCCAGCCACAACTGCTCGTCGGCGACGCCCAAACCTTCCCGGGTGGTGGCCAATACCTTCACCGTGGCCGAGCGCGTGAGCATTGCCTTCACCAGATTGAAGACGCCGCCGGAGGCAGTGGGTCTTCGGCTGTCTTTTCCCGCCTAGCGGCATGCCTCGTCGCGTCAGTCGCCTGAGTCGTACTTGAACGACAACGCCAGGCGCACCCGGTATCCAGATATCTGCCCGTTCTCGATGACGACGTCCTGCCGCACGACTTCGGCCACGCGCAGGTCACGGACGGTATTGGCTGCGGTCTGGACTGCGTTTCGAGCGGCGGCCTCCCAGGACTCGCTGCTGACGCCGATGACGTCTGTCACCCGGTACACGCTCTCTGTCATGTTTACCTCCTCGATTAAGCACCCGCGAGGCGTCGCGCCGACCGGCTCGCGTGGCGACGTAGTCGAGTTTGGCACGACATCGCCCATCGCAATGGGACATGTGTTAATGCGCGACCGGTGAGGGATTGTTTGACGATGGTCGAGCGGAAGGCGGCGACGACGACGATCGCGAGAGCCAACCCGGCGAGGAGTGCGGCGATGTCGCGACCAAGCTTCAGTCTGGGTGCGGCTTGCGACCCGAGGCGAGCTTGGCGGAGACGGGAAGCTCGAGGACGGCGTCGCGCTGGTATTGGCGCACGAGTCGATTGAAGGAGTCGCGAATGCGCCGCCGCGTCTCATCGGGCTGCCGCTCGATGAGTGCAGAGGTTCGGACGGTCCCTCCGAGCAGCCCCTCCCAGAGCTCATCGGCGTTTGCGACACGATGAGTGAAGGCGATGGTCTGCACTGTGCGCTGTTCTAAGCCATGGTCACGCATGAGCGCGTCGAACTCTTCGTCGGCCGAGAAGCGGAAGAAGTTGGGCCCCGTCGGTACATCGGTGGGCGCCGTTGCGCCGGCGTCGGCGACCGCATCGAGGAACACACCGAGAAAGCGTGCCCGTTCGGGCACGTCCCAGGATGTCAGCGCGAGCCTGCCGCCCGGATGCAACATGCGCACGAACCCGGCCATGGCCTCCTCGGGCCGTCCGAGGTGCAAGATCACGAAGTTGCCCACGACAGCGTCAAAGGAGCCCGCCTCGAACGGAAGCTTGTGTACGTCCGTCTGGCGGAAGTCGAGCCCCGGGTGCAGCCGGCCGGCAAGCGCGATCATCGCCTGCGCTACGTCCACTCCAATCACCGATGCACCGAGCTCGGCCGCTCGCGCCGCCACATAACCCGGGCCGGTGGCGAGATCGAGCAGCCGCGTTCCGGGGCCTACGGCGACTGCATTCAGCACAGGCTCGACGAACCGGCCTGTAATGCCGCCGAAGAAGTGGTCATAGCCCGCCGCCTTGTCTTCCCAACCCCTTGCCTCGAAGGCATTGAAGGAATCGGGATCGATAGCGGCCTGCCCCATAGCCACACGTTACCTCCGTCGCAGCACCCGGAACCGAATGCGGACCGAACCACCGCGACCGCTGTCGTCGAGCAGCTCGCACCGCCTGCCCGCTGCGAGTGCACCAAATACCCTGCGGCACAATTTGATAGGGATCGCCGCGTTGCAATGGCAGGCGACTGAGTGGTGTTCCGCCGGCCGCGTGCCGTTCCGCCGCAAGGAAAATCGCCGCCAAACAGCGCCCAGTGCAGCCATGTGCCCATCACGGGGATGCCCAACGTGATCGAGGACAGCGCGACCCGGATGCCCGTGCCCGACAGCAGATCATCGGGCAGCGAGTAGCCGAAGAACCCCTCGAACATGGCCAAGATCAGCAGCAGTGAGCCGATCAACCAGTTGGCTTTCCCGGGGGCGGCGAAACGCGCCGGTGAAAAAGATGCGGGCCAAATGCACGATGATCGATGCGGCGAACTATAGCGCCGCCCAGTGGTGGACCTGGCGCACGAACAACCCGCCGCGCACTTCGAAACTGATGTCTAGGGTCGAGGCGTAGGCCTTCGACATTTCGATACCCCGCAGCGGTTGGTACACGCCGTCGTAGGTGACCTCGGCCATCGACGGGTCAAAGAACAGGCTCAGATACACGGCGGTGAGCAGCAGCACGATGAAGCTGTAGAGCGCGACCTCGCCTAGCAGAAACGAGCAGTATGCGCGGCCGTGCGGACAGGTCGGGGATGGGCGGCGATTCGTCGCACTTTGGTCTGCGTTCGCCTCCATCGACTCTCTGCAGACGGACTCCGACGTCGCCGGCACCCACAAGACCGTCAAGGGCGCCAACGTCACGGTGACCGGACCGCCGGATGCGTTAAAGGTCAACAACGCCTCGATCTGACCTTCTCGCAATTCGTTTGGCGCCGAGGGTATAGCCGCCGAGGTAAGGGGAGGGAGCGCATAGCCGTCGGTCGGTCGCCCGCCTACGGGACAGGCTAGCCCCAGACAGTTTTTCGGCTTGCATCCCCTTGATTGATTAAACATCTGCCCGAGCATCCAGCCGGTGCGAACTACACAACGCGGCTGGGCCTGTTCCTCGGACGTGACGACGGCGAAATGTTCTCACGGTCCCGGTGGATGGCGGCCGCTCCATGGTGCAGCCTTCTCAAGTTGTGCCGCTACGCGCAGCAATAGGTCCTCGCGTCCGAGTGCCGCGACGAGTTGGACGCCGACTGGCAGTCCGCGTGCCGTCTGTCCGATCGGCAGGCTGATCGCCGGTTGGCCGGTGACGCTGAAGGGGGCAGCAAAGCACCAGATGCGTTCGAACCGCGGCAGGATTGCCAGCGGGTCGGTGGGCGGCGGCAAGAGATCGACGAGAGGGGCGGGTGGCTCGCCGGCGGCGGGTGTGAGGAGCAGGTCGAAATCGCTTGCCCACCACGCCGATACCTCGGCGGTGTATGCGCGCTGCCAGGTTTGACTGGCAGAGTAAGAAGCGTCGGTGAGGCTCGCGCCAACGCTCGCGAGTGCCCACGAATAGGGCTCGACATCGGCCGCGGTTAGAGGGCGTCCGATCGTGGCGGCGAGCCCGTCGAGCATGTGCTGGAACTCCCAGCCGGCCGATCGCAGGTGGTGCGTCGCGAACTCCTCGTCGAACAGGCGCTGCGGTTTGTTCGGTTCGACCTGGTGGCCGAGCGCCTCGAGCAGCTCAGCCGCCTGTGTGACCGCAGCGACGCAGTCCGCATCGACCGTCACACCGATCGCCTCGACCGAGTCGACGTAGCCGATGTGCAGGTTGCCGGGTGCATCCGACATCGTTGTTGTGTAGGGCACTTCGGGCGGCGGCAGGTGGTAGACGTCGGTTGGATCGGCACCCCCCACGGCGTCCAGGACTGCGGCCGTGTCGCGCACGCTGCGGGTGATCACGTGCTCGACGAGGTTTGGGTCGGTGATTGGCAGGCTCGTCGTGCGCCCGCGCGATGGCTTCAGGCCGACGACCCCGCACCACGCCGCGGGTAGCCGGATCGAGCCGCCGATGTCGCTGGCATGCGCCACCGGCACGAGCCCGGCCGCGACGGCGGCGGCCGCACCGCCGCTTGATCCCGCAGTGGAGCGCTCGGTGTCCCACGGGTTTCGGCACGCGCCGAAGGCGATCGGCTGGGTGGTCGGTTGGCAGCCGAACTCGGGCAGCGCCGTCTTGCCGACGGTGACGAGACCGGCGGCGCGGAAGCGCGCGCCGAGGATAGTGTCGGAGGGTGCCCGCCAGTCCAGCGATCGCAGCAGCCCGTTGCCCATATATAGCGGTAGGTCGGCCTGGCAGGCGCCGGCGTCCTTGAGCAAGAACGGCACGCCGTAGAACGGCCCGCGCGGCAGCATCGGATCGGCAGCGATCGCACGCCCCATATCGGGCAGCGGAACGGAGACGGCGTTCAGCACCGGGTTCGCGGCCTCGATACGCGCAATCGCGCCCTCCGCCAGCTCAGCGGGCGTGACCTCGCCGACGGCGACCAGATCGCGCAAGGCGACCGCATCGAGCCAGCGCAGATCATTGGCGGCCACAGCGAATAGCCTATGCGATCGGCGCACAGCCCTTAGGTCCAGTCATTTTTGCGCCGAAACTCCGGCGGGCCTGGGGCGATGTCGCCAAGCCGGCGACACCATAACAGCCGAACCCAAACACCTCAACATGTGATGTAGGTCACAACAAATGGTGGTGTGTGTCTGCTCACACAATAGGGTACTTACAGCTGAAATTTAATCAATGTGGGTGGTCGCCCAGTTCAGACAGCGCTGCATTCCGTTCACCTCGTCTGTTTTGTGCCAAGCGGCTGACTCGAATTCCGCGCCCGCTGTGGCGGCGATCTCGCGATCGGCGCTACGGCGTGAAGCAAAACCTTTTCGCTAGGAGCCCATTTTCATGGCCAGCCCCATCAGCGGCTTCCAGGAGCAACTCGGCACCAAATTCGACGTTTTCGAGAACGGCGCGCGCCATGCCAGCAAGCGCGGTGGGAAGACCCGGCACATCGCGGTGCCGGCCCGGCCCGGCCGCATCGGGGGGCCGGCCGAAGCGTCGAGCCTCAGTGATGAAGGACTGGCGTCGAGCGGACCGGTCCGATGACCCGCCTCTTCAATGACCCCGCTGCATTCGCCGACGAAATGCTCGACGGATTCGTCGCCGCTCACGCCCACCTGGTGCGCCGGGTGCCTGGTGGCGTGGTACGCACAATTCCGGCACCGTCCGGCAAGGTCGCCGTGGTCGTCGGTGGCGGCTCGGGCCACTACCCGGCGTTTGCCGGGCTCGTCGGGCCGGGATTGGCCGACGGCGCGGCGCTGGGCAACATCTTCGCCTCGCCCTCGGCGCGGCAGGTGTGCTCGGTGGCCAGGGCCGCCGACCGCGGCGCCGGTGTCCTGCTGTGCTTCGGCAATTACGCCGGCGATGTCCTGCACTTCGGTCAAGCCGCAGAGATGTTGAACAGCAACGGAATTCGCACGTCCACCCTTCCGGTTACCGATGACGTTTCCAGCGCCACCAGTGACGAGATTGAGAAACGGCGCGGCGTGGCCGGCGACCTGGCGGTCTTCAAGGTCGCCGCGGCCGCCGCCGATGCCGGGCTCTCACTGGACGAGGTGCACCGCGTCGCCTCGCATGCCAACGACCGCACCCGGACGCTGGGGGTGGCGTTTACCGGATGCACACTGCCCGGCGCCGACAAGCCGCTCTTCACGGTGCCGGCCGGCCGCATGGCTGTCGGCATGGGAGTCCACGGCGAGCCGGGCACCAGTGAAAGCGATGTGCCCAGCGCCAATGGCCTGGCCGAGCTGCTGGTGTCCACTCTGCTGAGCGACCTGCCCGCCGATGTTGCCGACGTGCGCGGCGCCCGAGTTGGGCCCATCCTCAACGGATTGGGCACGGTGAAATACGAAGAGCTGTACGTGGTTTACCGCCGGATCGCCCAGCTACTCGACGACCAGGGCATCGTCATCGTCGAGCCAGAGGCGGGGGAGTTCGTCACCAGCTACGACATGGCCGGCGTGTCGCTGACGCTGTTCTGGCTGGACGAGGAACTCGAGACCTACTGGAAGGCGCCGGCCTACTCGGCCGCTTATCGCAAAGGCGCCGTGACAGCTGATCAGTATCCCGAGTCTTCCGCCGAACCGGTCACGCCGTCCACCCAGGGGTCGACCGAGGAGCACGAAGAGGCTGACGAATCCTCGCGCGAGGCGGCCCGTGTCGTCCTTGACGTACTGACCGCGATCCGCGACACCATCGACGAAAACGTCGAGAGGCTCGGCGACATCGACGCGGTAGCGGGCGACGGCGACCACGGGATCGGCATGCAGCGCGGCGCACACGCTGGCGTCGACGCGGCCAGGGCCGCGCTTGGCAAGGGCGTCGGGGCAGGCGCAGTGCTTACCGCGGGTGCGGACGCGTGGGCCGACCGCGCCGGCGGAACATCCGGCGCCCTGTGGGGAGTGGGCCTGCGGGCGGTCGGCGCCACCATCGGTAACCGCGGCAATCCCGATGCCCACCGCGTCAGCGACGGTGTCGCCGCGGCACTGCGCAACATTCAGCAGGTCGGCAAGGCGAGCGTCGGCGACAAGACGCTCGTCGACGTGCTGGCGCCGGCCAGCGACGCGCTGTCTTCGGCGGTGGCCGACGGTCAGGATCTGGCGGCGGCTTTTGTGACTGCGGCCGACGTGGCCGACAAGGCGGCGCAGGCGACCGCGGACCTGCGGCCCAAGGTGGGGCGCGCGAGACCCCTGGCGGAGAAAAGTCTCGGAACACCCGATGCCGGAGCGGTGTCGATGGCCCTGGCGTTCCGCGGTGTCAGCCGGGTGCTGGCAGAGAACTGCCCCTCTGAATCCAAGGAAGCCTAGATGGACGACAAACTACATATCGTCGTCGGCGCCGACGACGCCGGATTCCAGTACAAAGAGGTACTGAAGGACGACCTTGCCAACGACCCGATGGTGGAGTCTGTCGTCGATGTCGGTGTCGGTGCAGACGAACAGACCGCCTACCCGCACGTGGCAATCCGTGCCGCCGAGCTCGTGGCCGCCGGCGAGGCCGACCGGGCGCTGCTCGTCTGCGGAACCGGTCTAGGAGTGGCGATTTCGGCCAACAAGGTGCCCGGCGTTCGCGCGGTCACCGCACACGACAGCTTCTCTGTTGAACGCTCGGTCCTGAGCAACAACGCCCAGGTGCTCACGTTCGGTCAGCGGGTCATCGGCCTGGAATTGGCTCGCCGACTGGCCCGGGAATGGGTGACCTACCGATTCGACGAGACGTCGGCATCGGCCGATAAGGTTCGCGCGCTGTCCGGCTACGAAGAAGCGAAGTCGCGGTGACGTGGCTGAGCTTCTGATCGGCGTCAGCCTGAAGATGTACTTCGGGCGCCAACGCACGGCGCAGTGGTGTCAGGCCGTGGCCGGCATCGCCCGTACGCACCCGGCGGTACGGGACGGACATGTGAAACTCGTTGTGCTGCCGTCATTCCCGTACTTGGCCGACATACTGGCTATCTTCGCCGATACTCCGCTTGAGGTCGGCGCGCAAAACTTGTTCTGGACCGACGAGGGCGCGTTCACCGGTGAGGTCAGCGGCGCTCAGTTGGCCGAACTCGGCTGCCGCTACGTCGAGGTGGGGCACGCCGAGCGGCGACACATCTTCGGGGAAAGCGATGCTGACATCGCCGCCAAGACCGCCGCCGCCTATCGCAACCGCCTGACACCGATCCTCTGCGTAGGTGAGCTGCACCGCGGCACCGCCGCGTCGGCAGTCAAAGAATGCTTGGCACAACTTGATTCGGCGTTGACCATGTCGGTCGATGCCTCGACTGGCCCGCTGGTCATCGCCTACGAGCCGCAGTGGGCTATCGGCGCAGCCGAGCCGGCCTCTCCAAACCACATCACCACGGTGTGCCGCGAGCTGGGCCGCTACCTCGATTCGATGCCGCAGTTCACCGGCAGTCATGTCATCTACGGCGGGAGCGCCGGGCCGGGCCTCTTCACCGAACTCAAAGCCGGCGTCGACGGGCTGTTTCTGGGCCGCTTCGCCCACGACCCCGCGGCAGTCGAGCTGATACTCGACGAGACTGTGGCCAACTTCGGGCCGCTTGCCGGGACCCACGGGCGGCAGGGGAAGCCGTGACGATCTGGCTGAGCACCTACGCGTACCTCTGGCGCTGCTCTGATCGCGTTGCAGCCGCTGATCCTGCACCACATCCCCAAGGACACCCATGCCAGCGGATGCAGCCCGTACTGGATCAACCGTCCGTCGACGGACTCGGCGGGTTGGCATGAGACCGGAACTGGCGGCGGCCCACGCCGCGGTGGATGAAGCGGTGGCGATCCTGCGCGCTCGGCGCGCCCAGCCGCACGAGCGGATCGCCAAGGCGGCCAAGGACTTCCTCACCGAGGTCGACCTGGCCAGCGAATCGGCGATGCAGCAATCGCTGGCGGCGTCGACTCCCGAGATCGGCTTTTACGGCGAAGAGGGCGGCGGGGCCACCCTGGATTCGGGCAAGGTCTGGGTGGCGGATCCACTCGACGGCACGGTGAACTACGCGACCGGCTCGCCGCTGTGCGGAGTGATGCTCGGTCTGCTTGAGGACGGCGTGCCGACCTTGGGCGTGATCGATCTGCCGTTCTTGGGTGTGCGGATCGACTCGGGTGCGCTGGCCGATGTCGGTTCGCTGCAGGAGGCCATCATCGGGATGGGCGACGCCTTCCACCGGGGCGGCGCCCGCCTGCATGCGTACCTCGAACTGACCGCGACCGTGCACGAGCGGGCGTTGCGCTTTCGATGTGTCGGTGCGGCGTCGGTGCTGTGGGCCTGGCTGGCGGGCGGCCAGATCCAGGGCATGCTGCTGGCCCACAACAACCCCTACGACGTCGTGGCTGGGCACGCGATCGCCCGCGCGGCGGGAGCGATATGCACCGATTACGCGGGCGCCCCACTGTCTTTGGAGTCCACCGGAGCCATGGCGGCGGTGCCCGGCATACAGCACGAACTCGTCAGCGTTGCGTCCGACCTCGCGGCGGCGGCAGCGCAAGACGCTTGAGTGCCTCGCGCTCAAACGGGCTCGGGCGCCTGCGTTCGGTCGCTGCTGCTGGTGGATGGGGTCAACGCGACGCGACCGCGTGCGCGTCCACCTCGTCCAGATGGCCGGCCTCGATCTCGTTCGCCTTCTTGAACAACGCGGTGACGGCGAACAGGATCGCACCGAGGACCGCGCCCACCGCCAGGGAGTACAGACCGGCGTTGCCGCCGATGGTCTCCTTGAAGTAGTCGCGCATGTTGGGCGCCAGGAACCCACCCAGGTTGCCCAAGGAATTGATCAAGCCGATGCCGGCGGCCGCGGCGTACCCGGTCATGTACTCGGTGGGCAGCGTCCAGAAGATCGGCTGCATGGCCACAAACCCCATCGCGGCCAGCGACAGCCCGGCGATCGCCAGCACCGGCGTACCGCTCAACGCCCCGGACATCACGATCCCCACGGCCGTGACCAGCAGCAGGCACGTGCCGATCGGCCGGTGCTTGCGCGTCCGGTCCGCCAGACCCGGGAAGAATGCCACCGAGGCCAACGCGAACACCCATGGGATAGCAGTGACCAACGATGCCTGGAAGCCGAGCTTCTGGCCGGTGATCGCGGTGACCTGCGTGGGCAGGAAGAACGTCACGCCGTACACCGCGATCTGAATGCAGAAGTAGATCAGCGCGAAGTACCACACCCGCCAGTTTCCAAGCGCCCTGAGCACCTTCTTTGGGCCGTGCCCCTCCGCCTTCGCATCGTCCTCGGCCGCGACGGTCTCCGCCAGCGCCTGCCGCTCGTCGTCCGGTAGCCACTTCGCGTGCTCCGGCTTGTCGGTCAGGTAGAAGTAGGCCCACACGCCCACGACGACCGCAATCAAACCCTCGATGAGGAACATCCACTGAATGCCGCGAAGTCCGAACAACCCGTTGAGCTCAAGGAGGCCGCCGGACAGCGGATTGCCGAGGATGCCGGCCAGCGCAATGCCCATGTAGAAGTAACCGCGCGCCCGGCTCAGGTGCCGCGCGGGGATCCAATAGGTGAGGTAGAGAATCACGCCGGGAAAGAAGCCCGCCTCGGTGACACCCAGCAGGAACCGCAGAATGTAGAAGCTCATCTCACCCTGCACGAACATGAACGCGGTTGCCACCAACCCCCAGCTCACCATGATGCGGGCCAACCACCAGCGCGCCCCGACCTTGTGCAGCAGGAGGTTGCTGGGCACCTCGAAGATGGCGTAGCCGACGAAGAAGAGGCCGGCCCCGAAGGCGTACGCGGCGGCGCTGATGCCGAAGTCGGCCTCGAACTCCGCCTGCGCGAACGAGACGTTACTGCGGTCCAGAAACGCGATCACGTACATCAACAGCAGGAACGGGATCAGCCGGCGGAACACCTTCTTCGTTGCGCGCTCGCTCAGGTCGTGGCGGCGCTGGGCGGCGGCCACCGCATTGGTGTCAGTCATGTCGTCTCCTTGCTTCGTGAGTGGTCCTGGCGAGCGTTCAGTGCATCCATTTGCCGCCGTCGATCTGGATGGTTGCTCCGTTGATGTAGCCGGCGCCGTCGGAGAGCAGGAAAGCGATGGTCGCGGCGATCTCGTCGGGCTGCCCGACGCGGCCGAGCGGAATCCCGGCGGACATCGAGGCCTTGCGTTCATCGGTGAGCCGGCCACCCATGATCTCGGTGTCGATGGGTCCGGGAGCCAGCACGTTCACGGTGATCCCGTACTGTCCGAGCTCTCGGGCGCCGCCGTGGGCCATGCCGATCACGGCGGCCTTCGCGGTGGCGTAGACCCCTTTCGAGAAGGTGCCGCCGCCGTCGAACGCCGTGATCGAGGAAGTGTTGACGATGCGCCCGACGCCCTGCGGGATCATCCGCGCGGCGGCTGCCTTCAACATCAGGTACGAGCCGGTGACGTTGATCGCCATCACCCGCTCGAACTGTTTGAGCTCGCACTCGTGCAGGGTGGCCTGCGATGAGACCCCGGCCAGGTTGACGAGTCCGGTTACCGGCGGCAGCGCGGCGTCGATGCGCCCGAATAGCTCGTTGACCGAGGCTTCAGAGGCGACGTCGGTCGGCACCGCCAGCACCCCCTCATGGCCGGCGTCGCGCAGCTCGGTCTCCACGGCAGCAAGCCCCTCGGCGTTGATGTCGACCAGGGCGACGTGCCAGCCGTCCTCCGCCAGAATCCGGGCGGTGACCCGGCCGATCCCCGCCGGACCGCCGGCGCCGGTGATGACGGCAGTGCGTTGCTCGGGAAGCCGACCAGCGGGGCCTGGCGATGCTATGTCAGACGTCATGGGTTTGCTCCAGGTCGGATTGATCAGGCGATGACGGTGGCGAGGATGTCGCGGATATACGCTCGGTTCTTGGCGATCACCGTGATGGCGTCGCTGCCGTAGTGCTCGCAAAGGAAGGCGCCGCGGAAGCCGAGCTCAATAGCTTGGGTGATCGCTGCGCGGTAGTTGATCAAGCCGAAGTCCATCGGCACCGGGAAGGTCATCACCTGGCCCGTCGCTGGGTCCTCGTCGCGCAAATAGTTCTTCACGTGCCAGTAATTCGTGTGCGGGAGCAGCTTGTCGAGCATCTCGGCCACTGGCTCCAGCGGGCGGTGCAGCCGCACGAAGTTGCCGATGTCGGGGTTCAGGCCGCAGGCCTCGTGCCCGACCTCCCTCAGAAATCGGATCGCGCCGTCGGCGGTGCCGACGTAGGTGTCCTCATACATCTCGAGGGTGATCTGCTGGCCATTGCTCTGCGCGTGCTCGGCCAGCTCGCGGATCAACGACGCCGCGCGGCCGCGAGCTTCGGGGGATTCGTCATCGTGCCACCCATCCTCGAGCCAGAACCACAGCGCCTTCTCCTGGGCCGGTGTGAATGCTTGGAAGAACCCGAAGCTGACCATCGGGACGCCCAGCTCGGCCGCGACGTCGAGCAGCCGGTGACTGTACTCGAGGTACTCCTTGCCATGCTGCGGGTCCATCACGCTTCGGCGCGAGGTGGAGATCGCGGGAATGGTCAGCCCGGCGTCCTTCAGCACGCTCTGAAAGTCGGCCAGCCGCTCCGCGCGGAGATCGGCGACCCGGACCCAGGTGTCAGTCGGGTCGATCTCGGTAAAGCCCAACCCCTTCAGCAGGTTCAGTTGCTGTGCCCACTCCTCGGGATCGGCGTCATGAATGGGCCCACCGTGGGAGTCGAAGCTCCCGAACGGCAGCATCGCGGCCGCGATCGGCCAATCCTCGGCGGTGTATTCGGCGGTAATCACGGAAGGTCGGTCCTTTCTCCTAGCGGGGGGCGGGTCCGAGCTCGCGCAGGAGCTGGCCGAGCTTGGCGTACGCGGTGTTGCGGTATGCGATCAGCGCAGCCTGATCGCCGGCCGGGATGACGAATCCGCCGCCCTGCTTCACCCCGTAGCGACCCTCGTCGACCAGTTCGGTGAGCATCGCTGGCGCGGCCAACCGCTCGCCGTAATGGTCTTCGAACGTCCGGAAGCAGTCGTGATAGACGTCCAGCCCGGCCATGTCAGCGATCGCGAAGGGGCCGAAGAACGGAAGGCGGTAGCCGAACGTGGTACGCACCACGATGTCGATGTCCTCTGCGGTCGCCACTCCTTCCTCGACGAGATTGATGGCCTCCTTGAGCAGCACGTACTGCAGCCGGTTGAGCACGAACCCGGCCTTGTCGTTGACCCGGGCGCTGAGCTTGCCGGTCCGCGCCACGACGACCTCGACGGCCTTCACGACCGCGTCGTCGGTTCCGGTGTGCGCGATCAGTTCGACCCCAGGGATGAAGGGTGCGGGGTTGGAGAAGTGAATGCCGAGGAAGCGCTCGGCGTGAGTGAGGTTCGCCGCCAGCTCGCCGATCGGGAGGGTGGAGGTGTTGCTGCCGATGATTGCTTCGGGACGCGCCGCTTCCTCGATGCTTTTCAGCACCGGTCCTTTGATGTCCGGCTGCTCTAGCACGGCTTCCTCGATCAAATCCGCCTCGGCGACCGCCGCAGTCAGAGTCTCCGCGGCGCGGAGGTTGGCCTTCACCAGATCGGCGGAGCCGGTCTCGAAGAGCCCTTGCGCCTCGAAGTCTTCGGCTTCGCGACGCAGCCGGTCTAAGTGGCGTCGGGTCAGATCGGGATCGGCGTCCACGATGACTACATCGAAACCGGCCATCGCAAGGACTTGGGCGATACCGCCCCCCATGTAGCCGGCGCCGACAACGGCGATGTGCTGGATATGGTCTGTCACGGCACGACCTTCCTTGCGCCGAGCGCCGCCGCGACCTAGGAAGCCGGACGTCTTCGGAGCCGATTCGGGACAGGTTCCCGCGTAGGACTGGGCACAAACGCCGATGTGGTGATCCAAGCCACAAAATGTGGGTATGTGTGATCTGGATCGCCATCTGGTTGGCGGACGCGATGGGTATCGGCGGTATGTGCGAAAGGCTCCGACATGACCGAGCAGCGTCTAATAAGCCCCGAGCCGCCCTTTACCGGCGCAGTGTCGCTGCAGGAACTGATGGCTGATCAACTGCTGTCCATGACATCGGTACGAATCTGGACGAGATCCGGGCCGGGCATCGTCTTGTGGTGCTTGACGACGATCCCTCAGGCACCCAGTGCGTCGCCGACCTGCCTGTGCTGACCCGATGGTCGGTGCCTGACTTGCAGTGGGCTCTTCAGCAGCCCACGACGGGCTTCTTCGTGCTCACCAACACTCGCAGCCTTTCCGATGCCGCAGCCGCCGAACGCAACCGGCGGAGTGGCCTGTTGGCCGCTGCGAGCTCGAACGGAAAGATGGGGCGATGCGATAGACGAACACCTTGCCGGCCGCTTCGGCACGGACCAACGCGAGCACCACCACCTGAAGGTCGGCGCCCTCCGCCCCGTCAACCACGACCGGCTGGCCGTCATGGAGACCGTCCAGAATATTCTGCACGCGATCGGGACCCCCCTGCCGGATGTCGGTGAGGGTGACCGTTGCGACCGCCGAACGAGGGATCCGACCACCGGTTTTGTCTTCCACCCAGTCCCGAAGATCGGAGTTGTGGTACCCGAAGCTGGCGTCCTTGGCGAATTCGCTGTGGGCGACCGGGATCATCCCGTCCCCGGTGCGCATCCAGTGCACGGACGCCACTGGGACGCGCCCCGGCTCGACATACGCCGGGCAGATGACGATTCCGTCGACGGGCTTTCCAAGCTTCGTGAGCTCGGCTGATAAGACATCGGTCTCGAGTGGAAAGTAGCCGCGCAGGGTGGAGCCGCTGCGGCTTGCGATCACGTACGGCACGTCGTCCTCGCGGCGTGACGCCTCGGCAAGGGCATGCACGATCTTGCTGCGGCCGCACAACAGCTGTTCTTGATCGCTGAGGCTGCAGGTTTGGGCGCCCACGACGATTCCAGCGTCGTCACCGTGCTGTCCCCCAATACCCCAGAAGCGACCACAAAATAGGCAGACCGGCTCGCCACCGGATTCTGGCACCGGCCGATTCGTTGGAAGACAATGGGAGATGCCCGAGAACCTCACGCGCATCCTCCTCAAGGCGCATCGCAAAGCTGGGACGCTCGAACCCGGCGCCGATCTTGTCGTCGACGTCGACCAGGTCCTCATCGAGGACGCCACCGGCTCAATGTGCGCTATGCAGTTCGAGGCGCTTGGAGTCGACAGGGTCGCGGTGCCGCTCGCCGTACTGTACGTCGATCACAACGTGCTGCAGATCGACGAGCGCAACATGGCCGAACACCACTACCTGCGCTCGTTCTGCCGCCACTATGGCGTGCGCTACTCACCGCCCGGAAACGGCATCTCCCACTACGTGCACCTAGAGCGGTTCGCCCGGCCCGGCGCGCTGCTCGTTGGCGCCGACTCGCACTCGACGATGGCCGGTGCCGTCGGGATGTTCGCGACTGGCGCCGGTGGTCTCGACGTCGCCGTCGCGATGGCCGGCCACGGCTACCAGCTCGGCGCGCCGCGCGTCGTCGAGGTCGCGCTGTCGGGACGACTGTCCGACTGGGTGGAGGCCAAGGACATCATTTTGGAACTGCTGCGCCGACACGGTGTGCGCGGCGGCACGGGCGCGGTCTTCGAGTTCACCGGCGACGGCGCGGCCACGCTGTCGGTCACCGAACGCGCCACGATCTGCAACATGATCGTCGAGACGGGCGCGAGCGGGGCGGTCTTCCCGAGCGACGAGCGGGTGCGCGAGTGGCTGACCGCCCAACAACGCGCTAACGAATGGATGGAGCTGCGCGCCGAGGACGGCGCCGACTATGACGATCGCGAAGAGATCGACCTCGCCGCGTTGGAGCCGCTGATCGCCGTGCCGCAATCACCCGGCGACATCGTCGCGGTCGCCGATGTCGCCGGCACTCGAGCGGTTCAGGTGTGTGTCGGCTCCTCGGTGAACTCCTCCTACGACGACCTCGCCACGGTGGCCGCTGTCCTAGCCGACAGGTCCGTGCACCCCGACGTCGCCGTTACGGTCACCCCCGGATCACGACAGATCCTCGACACGATCGGGCGCAGCGGCGTCTACCGTCAGCTCGTGACGGCTGGTGCCCGCATGCTGGAGCCGGTCTGTGGGCCGTGCATCGGCATCGGGCAGGCCCCGACCAAGGGCCAGGCGTCGGTACGGACGTTCAACCGCAACTTCCCCGGCCGCAGCGGCACCGCTGACGACAGGGTGTACTTGTGCTCGCCATCGACAGCGGCGGCCACCGCGCTCACCGGTCAGATCACCGATCCACGCACACTCGGCGCGCCGCCGGCAGTCACGCCACCGCCGGAGGCTGACCCATCAATCGTGGACCGGCACATTGCACACCCCCTGCCACCCGACGAGGCTCGTGCCGTCGAGGTCGTCCGCGGGCCAACGCTCGTCGCCCCACCACTGCCCGAACTGTGCCCGGAACGCGTCGAGGGTCGCGTCGCAATCGTCGTCGGCGACGACGTCTCGACCGGCGACATGGCCCCAGACGGGGCGATCGGCATGTCGTTCTGGTCAGACATCGAGGCCTGTTCCCGGTATTTGTTCCGGCGGATCGACCCCGGCTTCCACCAGCGGATCACTGAGTGGGGCGGGGGCTTTATCGTCGGGGGCTACAACTACGGCCAGGGCTCGTCACGCGAGCAGGCTGCGCTGGCGCCCCTGTACCTCGGCGTGCCCGCAGTGGTCGCCGCGAGCTTCGCGCGCATCCACCGCCGCAACCTCATCGCGCAGGGCATCGTCCCGATGCTGTTCATGGACGACGCAGACCGCGGGCGGGTTCGCGTCGGCGACCGGTGGACGATGGACGGAGTACGCACCGCGGTGCTCTCGGGCGGCGAAGAGCTCGCTGCACACGTCGGCGACGAGAAACCTATCCGGCTGCGGCTGGAACTCAGCGCCGCCGAACGGAAAACCCTGGCCGCGGGCGGATTGCTGCGCCAACTTTGCGAGCAAGCATAGGCGCACCTGATCGGGTAACCCACGTGTGCACGCGCACAGTGCAGCGCCGTTCGCCCACCGTCGAGGAAGAGCCATGGGCCCCGAGATCCTCTCGATCGTCGTCCTGGTCCTTATGTTCCATCGCCACGACAATGCCGGTGAACCTCGGGGCGCTGGCCTTCGTCGCCGCGTTCTTCGTCGGCACCATCGCGGTCGGACTGTCCGTCGACGAGATCATCCTCGGCGTCCCCGGCGACGGCGAGATAGAAGGTGGCTTCCCCGGGGATTTGTTTCTGCTGCTCGTCGGTCTTACTTACCTGTTCGCGCTGGCACAGAACAACGGCACCGTCGACCTGCTCGTGCAATGGTGCATGCGCTTGGTCCGCGGACGGCTCGCGGCCGTGCCCTGGATCTTCTTCTTCCTCACCACGTTGCTGTCAGCGATCGGTGCATTGTTCGCCGTAGCGATCGTGGCCCCGCTGGCCCTGCCCTTCGCCCGCCGGTACGGGGTCAACCTGTTGATGATGGGCATGATGGTCGTCCACGGCGCGCTGGGCGGCGCGTTCTCGCCGATCAGCGTGTATGGCACGTTCGTCAACGAAACGATGGTCAACAACGGCCTGCCCAGCAGCCCCTCGACGCTGTTCCTTACTCCGTTGGTAATCAATGTCGTAGTCGCGGTCGGGATCTACCTGCTGCTCGGGGGACGCAAGCTGATCGGGCAACGCGTCGCCGTCAGCACCGACGAAACCGAAAGCGACCAACCGGTGAGCCACAGGGGCCCCGGTGCCGCGAGCGCACCGGGCCATGCAGGGGCGAGCATCAGCTCCGAACCAACATCCAGCGATGCCCCCGCACCGGTCGCCGTCGGCTACGAGCAGGTTCTCACACTCATCGGGCTGCTGGTCCTTGCAGTCGGATCGGTGGCCTTCGCGCTCGACGTCGGATTCTTAGCGATCGCGATTGCCGTCGTGCTACGGCTGGCCGCGCCAAGGCGCAAAGACGCCATTGGCCAAATCAGTTGGTCGACAGTCCTTCTGATTTGCGGAGTGATCACCTACGTCGGCGTGCTGCAGGCGGCCGGCACCATCGAGTACGTCAGCGAGGGAATCACCGCCATCGGAGCGGCGCTCGTGGCCGCGCTGCTGCTCTGCTACCTCGGTGGCGTGCTCTCGGCGTTCGCCTCGTCGGTCGGCATCCTCGGCGTCGCGATCCCGCTCGCGGTGCCGTTCCTGCAGCAGGGCGAGGTGAGCCCTATCGGAATGGTGGCGGCCCTGGCGGTCGCGACCACAATCGTCGACGTGAGTCCGTTTTCCACCAACGGCGCCCTGATTTTGGCCAACGCCCCGGCGGACATCGATCGGGACCGCTTCTACCGCCAGATGCTTGCCTACGCCGGGGTTGTCGTTGTAGTCGGACCGCTACTCGCGTGGCTGCTGCTAGTAGTGCCCGGCTGGCTGTAGCGGCCCCCAACTCGACGGGTCGGCATTGTCTCTTCGTGTCGTGGCATTCCAGTTGTGCATAACGCTTGCATCCCTTCTTGATTGACCACCAGTGACAGCCTCTTTGAAGCTGACCCATCCCGGAGGAAGCGACCACGCGCCGTCGTCGGATTGAGCAGCGGGTTGCAGTAGGCCACCGACGACGACTCGACGCTGCGCGCGCACCATCAAATGCGAACTTGCCCGGCCACGACGCGTTCGCATTCCTGACCGGCCTGAAGATCGACTGGTCGCTGTGCGTTTACGGATGGAAGCCGGCGGATGTGCTGGTTACTTTTGCGAAGCGAGGTACGCGAGGTGCCAACAACGCATGACGCACGTGCGTCACAGCCGCGGAAATCGCCGCTGGCATCCCCGCGGCAAGGGTTGCTCAGCGTGTTGCTGGGGCCGCAACCCCTTCCGCTCGGTCTCGGCATCGCCGTTGCGACGGCATTCATCAGCGTCGAGACGCTATTGGTTCATTGGTTCCGACACACGGGGTCAGCGAACTCATTCGGGGCGCTTTTCCTGCTCGGCGTCCTGGTTGTTTCTGCGGCCGGCGGATTCGGGCTGGCTGTGTCGACAACGCTTGTGAGCGCGCTGATCTACTTCTATTTTCATCTCGCGCGCGACGGGTCGGTCGTCGTTAACGGCCGAGCCTTCATCGTGCTGATCGCCTTCCTGACCACCGCGCTCATCGCCAATATCCTCGGCAGGCAAGTCCGGTTGCGGGCTACTGAGATTGAGGCACGCCGCCAGCAATCGGATGCTGCGGCATCGCTGGCCAGGACGCTAGCCGAGCAACAGGCTGCGCTTCGCCGCGTTGCAACCCTGGTTGCGCGCGGAGTCGCCCCGACGGAGATTTATCCGGCAGCCGTGGCCGAACTGTCCCGAGGATGGGGCGTAGACACCGTCGCCGTACTGCAATACGGGCCCAGCGGTGCAACCGTCGTCGTGGGTGCCCGCGATGAGCACGACAAGGTTGTGATCCCCGAGGGCGAGCATCTTTCGCTGGAGGGAGACAGTGTCGCTGCGCTGATCCAGCGAGAGGGTCGGCCAGCCCGGATGGATAGCTACGTCGGCGCGACAGGGTCGCTTGCCAAGTGCCTTCGATCCCTCGGCATGCGCTCCGCCGTAGGCGCGCCAATAATCGTCGATAGTCGCATCTGGGGTGCATTGGTCATCTGGTCGGCGCGAACCGAACCGCTCCCGCAAGACACCGAACAACGCATAGGCGACTTTGCCGACCTCGTGTCCACTGCTATAACTAACGCTGAGACCCGTGCTCGAATCGTCACCTCGGCCGATCACGCGCGGCAACAAATCGAACGTGACCTCCATGATGGTGCGCAGCAGCAAGTCGTCTCACTTGGCCTCCAACTTCGTGCCGTCGAAGCGACGGTCCCGCCTGACCAGCCGGATATGCGAGAGCAGATATCGCGTGTTGTCGTCGGACTCGGTGCAATCGCTTCCGAACTCCGAGAGATCTCCCGCGGAATACATCCCGCCATTCTGTCCAAGGGCGGCCTTGGACCTGCAATAAAGGGACTAGCCCGTCGCTCAGCAATACCCATTGAACTAGACCTCGGCATCAGCTCCAGGATGCCGGAACCAGTCGAAGTCGCGGCGTATTACGTCGTGTCAGAAGCCCTGACAAATGCCGCAAAGCACGCGCGCGCAACCGAAGTCGCCGTGCGCGCCAGAATCGAGGACGGAGAATTTCACCTGACCGTCAGTGACGACGGGATCGGCGGCGCTGTTGTCGGCAGCGGGTCTGGGCTCATCGGACTCAAGGACCGTGTCGAAGCACTTTCTGGTCGTCTCAATGTCGGTAGCCCACCCGGCGGCGGGACAACGCTGGATGCCTCCATTCCGCTGCCAGCCGACACTGCTGACAACACATGACCTAGCGCGTGCCATCGGTCGGTCACAGCGCTAGGAGGCGATCACTTATCTGTGGAGAAATCGGGCATGCGTACGTCGTGGGAACATCAACTGTTGTTTGCGCTAGCTGGGGCTGGCTCGATTGCAGCCCCGGTTGCACCGGGGTATTCATCGTCGTGGGTCATCGCGACCACGAGTCGCGAATGCCGGAGCGCGCGCGGCGGTTCCTTACCTGGCTGCGTGAGGAGCTGTAAGCCCCTCATTACTTCAGTCCTGTGAGTTAGATAGACGACGGCGAAAGCAAATCCACCAATACGCCTGCGCGCTGTAATCACACTGTCGGTCGGTCGGGGTGTTGTCAGCCTGCCAGGCTTGTCTCGGTCGGCGCGGCTGCGGTGGACATGTCTGTGTCGGGAACACCTTCGTCAAGGCATGGGGATCGTGACCGCGATCGGCCGGCCCGATAACCAAAAGGCCCGACAACTGGGACTCGATCTTGCTGTAAGGAGCGTGGCACCTGAGGTGCGCTTGCGCTCGAGCCCCTAGCGGAGCCGTGAGATCCAGCCCTGAGAAACCTCGTACTCGAGGGCCACCGCAGATTGGCTGCGGCCCTCGACGATGACAGCGGTGATGATCAAGCGAGCTTTGGACACCAGCTGACACCGGGCGGCTTACCCTATTCCGATGCCGAGGGCTTGGCAGTCGCGGCTGGGGTCGAGGGTCAGTTTGCGGATGAGTTGACCGGTGGTGTGGTCGAGGACGCGGATGTCGAGGTCGTCGATGAGGACGATGACGTGGTTGCCGCGGCGCACGCTTGGACAAGCCGATGTGGTGTAGGCAGCTGGTCTAGCCCGGGGTGATGGTACCGGCGGCGTCGATGCGGTCGTGGCACGGATTCCGTTGGCGCCATGGTGATTCGGATCTACCCCAAGGAACTCTTCCCGACCGAGTTCCGAGCCAGGCGGTCGGCATCTCGACCTCGGTCAGTTGGTTCGGCGCCGTCACCGGAACGTACCTCCTGCTGCACGGACATAACGCCTTGCAGTCGGCGGTTCGGGCGTTTGCCTGCATCCCCCGGTGGGTAGTGCAACGGTGGTTATCGTGCGGGTGTGCAGACGTTCGGTCCGCGGAATGAGGTGTTGCGCTCGCGGACTCATCGAATGTATCGCACAGCCGAAATACCGACTGCGGGATTGAGTGGAGGCGGTGACGATGACAACGACCTACCTCGAGTTGGTCAGTGAGAGGGCCACAGGGCGGGTCACCGACCAGATCCGCCGGGAGATCGGCGGGTTGGTTAGCGAAGGCGGCCTGATCGCGGAGCCCGCCCAACTTCGAACCTATGAGTGCGACGGACTCACCGGCTTTCGGGTGGTTCCCGCGCTGGTTGTGCTTCCGGTCAGCACGCAAGAGGTTGCGGCGGTGGTGCGGGTTTGCGCCCGCGAACGGATACCGTTCGTTGCCCGCGGTGCGGGTACCGGCCTGTCCGGCGGCGCGCTGCCGGTCGCCGACGGCATCGTCATCGGGCTCAGCCCGGATGCGGGAGATCCTTTCCGTCGACGCAGAGAACCAGCGAGCAGTCGTCCAACCGGGCGTCACCAACCTCGGCATTTCCGCCGCGGTTGCCCCGCACAACCTGTATTACGCGCCCGACCCGTCGAGCCAGGTGGTCTGCACGATCGGGGGAAACGTGGCGGAGAACTCGGGCGGCGCGCACTGCCTGAAGTATGGCTTCACTACCAACCATGTCCTCGGGCTCACGATGGTGTGCGCCGACGGGAGCGTGGTCATGCTGGGCGGCGACTCGCTGGATGAGGTCGGGCCGGATCTGCGCGCGGTGATCGTCGGGTCGGAGGGCACCGTCGGCATCGTCACCGAAATCACCGTGCGGTTGCTGCGCAAGCCCGAGGCGGTCCGCACGCTGGTCGCCGACTTCCCCGACGCCGCACAGGCGGGCAACGCGGTCAGCGACATCGTCTCGGCCGGCATCATCCCGGCCGCCGTCGAGATGCTCGACGCGCTGGCGATCGAAGCGTGCGAGAAGGCAACCTGCGCCGGATATTCGCTCGACACACCCGCCGCGCTGGTGGTTGAGCTCGACGGCGTCGAGACGGAGGTGCAGACGGAATTCGAACGCGTACAGCAGATTTGTCGAGAAAATCAGTCCACGCACATCCGGATCGCCGAGGACCCCGCCGAACGCGCGCTGATCTGGAAAGGCCGCAAGGCCGCGTTCGCCGCGATGGGTCGCATCAGCCCCGATTATTTCGTCCAGGACGGGGTCATCCCGCGGACCAAGCTCGGCAGCACGCTCACCCGGATCGGGGAGATGTCGAAGGAAGCGGGGCTTCGGGTGGCGAACGTGTTCCATGCCGGCGACGGCAACCTGCACCCGCTGGTCCTCTACGACGACACGGTGCCGGGCCAGGCGGAGCAGGCCGAGCACCTCGCGACGGCGATCGTCGAGCTGTGCGTGGAGCAGGGCGGATCGATCACCGGTGAGCACGGCGTCGGCAGCGACAAGGCCTGCTCGATGCCGAAGATGTTCAGCGATGCGGACCTGACCGTGATGGCGTTGGTGCGCGCCGCGTTCGACCCCGATGGGGTATGCAACCCGGGCAAGGTGCTGCCTACCCCACGGCTGTGTGGTGAGCGTCCCGGGTCCGTGGCGCCCGCATCCGCTGGAGCAAGCCGGCGTGATCGAACGGTTTTGAAGGGAGGCGACCCGCGATGACCGCCACCGCGCCGACGGTTCAACGGCCTACCAGCGTCGAGGCGGCCGCCAAGGTGCTGCGCGACAGCCGGGGCAGTGTGCTGTTTCGGGGCGCTGGCACGAAGATGAGTTGGGCCGGCCGCCCAACCGACCCGGATTTGGTGCTGGAGACCGGCGGCCTGAACCGGTTGCTGGACCACAACCCTGCCGACATGACCGCCTCGGCGCAGGCTGGCATGCCGCTGCGGGTTCTGCAGGACCGGCTGGGCGAGGCCGGCCAGTGGCTAGCGCTCGACCCGCCAACCGAACCGGATGGAGCGACCCTGGGTGGACTGCTCGCCACCGGCGACTCCGGCCCGCGACGGCTGCGGTACGGCGCGCTGCGTGACCTGGTCATCGGGGTGACGCTGGTGCTTGCGGACGGGACGGTGGCCCGCGCGGGCGGACACGTGATCAAGAACGTCGCTGGCTATGACCTGAGCAAGCTGATGTACGGGTCGCTGGGCACGCTCGGCTTGATCGGCGAAGTGGTACTGCGCCTGCATCCGCTGCCCGAGGCGAGCGCCACCGTCGTGGTGGCCTCGACGGTCCAGGAGGCGACCGCGCGCACCGTCGGCCTGCTCGCCTCGCCGCTGGAACCCTGCGCGGTCGACTGGGTGGGCGACCCGCGCGGCGCATCGGGGCGGCTGGCGGTGCGGTTCGAGGGCACCGCCGCCGGGGTAGCGGCGCAGACGTCGGCGCTGCGCGAACGCCTGGACGGCGCCGCACCTGAGATGCTGGCCGATACCGAGGAGGCCGCGCTCTGGCGGGAGAACGCCGGCGCGCACTGCGCCGAGTCGGAGCAAAGCACGGCGTTCGCCGGCACCCTGCCCAGCCGGTTGACCGATGTGGCCACGGCGCTTGCCAGCGCGGCTGACGCCGCAGGGGTGGACGTCTGGCTGGCCTCCCACAGTGCGCTCGGGCTGCACACCGCTCGGTTTTCCGGGCCGCCCGCGCAACAGGCGGCGGCGTTCGACCAGTGGCGCCGCGAAATCTTGGCGATCGGTGGGACCGTGCTGCTGCGGCGGCGCCCCGCCGAGGTCGACGCCAGCGTCGACGCGCTCGGTCGCGCACCCTCGAGTGTCGGTCTCCTTCGTGCCCTCAAAGCTCGGCTGGATCCCGACGGCCGCTGCGCCCCTGGCCGTCTCGGCCCGTGGCTGTAACCGATCGACCCTGGAGTTCGCCGATGACCACCGAATCGACCAACCGCCGCGATGGCGATGAGCGCTCGCAAGACCAGCATCGAGATGAGGACCAGCGCGTACATGTGTTGCACTCACCAGACGCTTTCGGCATTTTCGACGCACATCACCCGCCGGCCGACGAGCGCATCTCCGACTGTGTCCATTGCGGCTTCTGCTTGCCCACCTGCCCGACCTATGCGCTGTGGGGCGAGGAGATGGACTCCCCGCGCGGTCGGATTTACCTGATGAAGCTTGGCAAGGAAGGCGCGGTCCCGCTCGATGACACCTATGTCCAGCACTTCGACGCGTGCTTGGGTTGCATGGCGTGTGTGACAGCGTGCCCCTCGGGCGTGAAGTACGACGAGTTGATCGAAGCGGTCCGCCCGCAGCTGGAGCGCAACTACCGGCGCAGCCCCGCCGACCGAGCGTTTCGGGAGATGATCTTCCAGCTCTTCCCGTACCCGACCCGGTTACGCGCCGCCGCCGTCATGGGTGTGCTGTACCAACGCGCGCATGGTCACTCCTTGCTGGAGCGCAGCGGGCTGCGCAAGCGGCTGCCGGCGCGGCTGCAGGCTGTCGAGGAGCTGATGCCGCCGGCGCGGCTGCGCGGCCTGACCCGGCGGCTGCCCGCCTATATCCCGGCCGAGGGTAGCGCGCGGCGGCGCCGCGTCGCCATGCTGGAGGGATGCGTCCAGCGCGTGTTTTTCCGCGAGGTCAACGAGGCCACGGCGCGCGTGCTGACGCGGGAAGGCTGCGACGTGATCGTGCCGCGCGCGCAGCGGTGCTGCGGAGCGCTCAGCGAGCACGCCGGCCGCGAGCCGGAGGCGCTGAAGCGGGCCCGTCGAACAATCGATGTATTCGAGAAGCGCCGATGTCGACGCCATTGTGGTGAACGTGGCCGGCTGCGGCTCCACGATGAAGGAGTACGGCCGGCTGTTGCGCGACGACCCGAAGTACGCCGAACGGGCGGCAGCGTTCTCGGCGAAGGTGCGTGACGTTTCCGAGGTGCTCGCCGACCTGGAGCCTGCCGCACCGCGACACCCCATCGAGGCCACGCTCGCCTATCACGACGCATGCCATCTCGGGCACGGGCAAGGCATTCGGCTCCAGCCGCGGGCGGTGCTGCGCACTATCCCGGGCCTGGAGGTGATCGACATTCCGGAGGCCGAGATCTGCTGCGGTTCGGCCGGCATCTACAACATGGTGATGCCCGAACCCGCCGCCGAACTGGGCCGGCGCAAGATTGCCAACGTCATATCGGTCAAGCCGGACGCGGTGGCCACCGCCAATCCCGGATGCCTCTTGCAGATGCGCCGCTACCTGCCAGAAGCGCTGCCAATGTTCCACCCCATTCAACTCGTCGACGCGTCGATCCGAGGAGTCGACCCGATTCAAACCCGCGAGCACCTCCGAGTGGCCTTAACAGCGGCTAACGTCCGCTGAGTAGCGGGGGAGCAAAGACGTGGCTCAAAGGGTGGGGACTTCGCCCGAACTGATTGGTGGAGATGTCGACGAGGGTTACGGGAAGGTCGCCGACGCGTTTCGCCGCAACCTCAGCAGTGGAAAAGAGATCGGTGCCGCCGTCGCGGTCTATCGCGACAGCCGTAAGGTTGTCGATCTGTGGGGCGGCTATCGCAACGGGATCACGCAAGCGCCGTGGGAGCACGACACCGTTGTGATCGTGTTCTCCACGACGAAAGGAGTGGCCGCACTGGCTGTGGCGCTGGCGGTCTCTCGTGGGTACCTCTCGTATGACGCGCGAGTCGCGGATTACTGGCCCGAGTTCGCCCAGAGCGGCAAAGATTCGGTCACGGTGCGGCAATTGCTTGCGTATCAGGCAGGACTGGCTGTCGTTACGCCGCCGTTGTCGCTGGGCGATTTTGCCGACCCGTCGAAGGTGTCGGCGAAGCTCGCGGCGCAGGCCCCCGCTTGGACACCGGGAATTCGGCACGGCTATCACCCATGGATGCTGGGCCCCTACCTAACTGAACTGATCCGCCGCACCGATCCCGCGGGGCGGACACTGGGCCAGTTCTTCGCCGAGGAGATCGCCGAACCGCTCGGATTGGATTTCTACATCGGGCTACCAGCATCAGTTGACCGCGGCCGCGTGGCGCATTTGCACGCATGGCCCGTAGCCCAGATGTTGTTCCATCTCCACACACTTCCGCCACGCTTTGCGCTTGCAATGATGAATCCGCGCAGCCTGACAGCTCGCGCCAGCAAGCCGCCCGGCGTCAAGGTGTTCGCTGAATTCAACCGCGAAGAGCTGCGAGTCGTTGAGATGCCCGCAGGAAACGGCATCGGAACCGCGCGATCGATTGCACAGCTGTACGGCGACGCCGCCACCGGCGGTTCAGCGATCGGCTTGTCATCAACAACTCTCGAGGCCTTGCAGAAGCCCGGCGTACCCCCGACAAACGGATTGCGCGACAGGCTATTACACGTGGATACGTCGTGGTCGCTGGGGTTTTTAAAGCCCCCCACCTTAATCACCTTCGGCTCCTCCGACCACGCGTTCGGTACAGCCGGATCAGGCGGCTCATTCGGATTCGCCGACCCAGATACCGGCACCGGCTTCGCCTACGTGACGAACAAGTTGGGTTTCCACCTGATCAGCGATCCGCGAGAACTCGCCCTTCGGCAAGCACTGTTCCGAGATGTGATTGGAGCCAGGCCGCAGACATGAGGACGATCGATTGTCCGTCTGCAGTACCCGAATATGTCACGCCGTGGTCTATATGGGCGTTGTGTGCTCGGCGTGGAGCGCTTGGTCGGCCAGTCGTTCAGCGAGATACACGTGCCAATCTCTCTTGGCGTACTTGACCCAGCGTGTGGCGGTGGGATATCAATCGCGAGTAGGTCCGTCAGGACCGCGGCGGGCAGCTCTGAGGCGAGGCGGATGAAGGCGGTTGCGACCGCCGCGGGAGTTAATCCCTTGCCGCTTAAAGCGATTCCCGAACATGCCCGCATCAACCGGCCGATTCGGCATTCAAGGATGTCGCACAACGCTGGCATGCCCGAGGCAAGCCTGGTGGCCGACGAGAACCTGATTCGCGCTTAGTCTGAACGGGGCGACCCGGTCGATCGCCCCGCCGCGGCGCTCTGGGCCGTTTGGACGTAGACCGACCGTCGTCGTCTGCAGGTTGGTATGGCGCAGTAGGACTGCGTGGGCGCAAGTCGGCCCCAGCGGCGACGAGGCTCGTCCGGGCAGGAAATTGACGTGAAACTGTCAGCGCCACCGCAGGCCCCTTCGAGACTATTTGAACACTGCGCGCCCAACCGTTCCCAGCTAACGGCAACCCGGCGCCTGGCAGCACCTTCGAGTGGGCGGTTTCACACTATGGATGAGTTTGAGCAGTTGGCGAGCGACATGCGGGAGTACGCGATAGAGGTGCGCAGGATGGGTTACTCGTCTGTGGCTGGCGGGCACGAGAACCCATTCCTTGAATTGTCCGAACGCATGCTCCGGCGCGTCGACAACCTGGACCGCCGCAGTCACAGTCACTGAGACAGCGAACCGGGTATCTACGTGTCCCGACCAGATGGCTGTGCCCGTTCGGGCATCGTGGTCCCGGCAGTTGAGCGACGGTCGATACGACATCCCGCAAGGCGACCCCGACTACGCGGTGACCGGGCTCGGGCGGCGGGACCCCCGCAACATGGACTCTGGGTCTAGTGCAGATTCCGTCAAGGCTAAGAAGGCGATCTACCCTTCCGGAGCCGCCGCGCAAGCTGGCCGACCCGGAAGGCTTATTCATTGACATGCTCATTGTCGGGCATGTTCATCGAAACGACCTGGCGTCGACCGTGAAGTTCGGTGATCAACGCGACTCAACCTTGATCACACAGGACAGCTAGCCCCGTCTAGCTACGCTGTCTCATGGGTCTCCAGAGTCGAGACGCGATGGCCGCGCGCGACAACGGATGGCAGCACGGATCGCTGTACCGAGTCGAGCTGTCTCCGTGGGACTTTGGGAAACGAGACCATTTTCCGCCATGAGCGCGTAGTGCTGCTGGCGCGGGTAGGGAGTTCCTGGAGGGAGCGGCGCTATGTGCCAATGCACGTGGGAGTTGCCCTGCATGCTGCCCAGAGAGAGGACATACGTTCGCTCGGTCGGAACGACCTCGTTAATTGCGCGAGCGATCTTATGCACGACGGCCTGAAGAGCAAGGTACTCATCGGGTGTGAAGTCACGAATAACGTCTTGGACATGGCGCCGCGGCACCACAAGTGTGTAACCGCGGAGGGTGGGATAGCGGCTGAGAAACGCCACGTTGACACCATCGTCGTAGAGCAACTCATGCTCCCTGCCAGGCTCGCCGGCCAGGAAGCCGCATATGAAGCAGCCGCCAACCCGGACGCGCCGCTCGCAGGCAGCGACGTCAAAGGGGATTCGCTCGGTCATAACTCGGCGGTCTTGGCCATCCCTCGATCATCTCAGCGCTCGATCCCTCAGGCACTTAGGCGTCTAGAAGCGGGACAGCTGCTCTCGCTGCCTCATCGGCGCTTGGGGGTGTGGTGTGGACGCACCGAATCGTCATAGAAAACACCAGCCTCGCCGCTGTACAAGTTGAGGACGCCGAGGTCCCGGCTGTGGCGAAGAGTTGAAGGACAGCCGAGTGTGTACCCCTAATGCTGTTGCCTAGCAGGCGAATTGGGACCAGTCGACACCGCGTAGTGACTAAAGTGCGCACCGACATGGATTAAGGCGGGGATCGCCGTACAGCTGGCTGCGGTTGCCGACATCGGCGAAAGGGCGGGCGCCAGGATCTTGCGGTTAGCGCTGGGCTGTGCCGCTACTGGGGGCACCTAGGAGCGCTAGTGCGGAGGCGACGGCGGAGTTGACGCGCCGGCGATCGCTGGTGGCGAGCACGTCTAGCAAGGCGCCGCGAAGGACGGCGAGTGCAAGCGTGCGGCTGGCGATGCCGCTTTCGCTGTTTCTCTCTTCGGGGGGTTGGCAATTGGCTAAGACGGTCAGCCAGTCGTCGACGGTCGCCCGCGCGAAGCCAGACCAGGCGCCATCTGATTCCATGAGGGAGCGCGTGTAGGCCTCGGCCCACAGCCGTAGCAATCCGCGATGGTGGTCGTCGACCAGCCATGTCCAGATTTCCTCTGTCGCTCTCACCAGACCGATGGGCTGGCCAGCAGAGTCGAGACCAAGGCGCTCCAGTAGAGCCAGCTCATCGGTGCGCGCACGCGCGAGCAGCGCGCGCACCAAGCCATCCTTATTGCCGAACAGGAACACCAGCACGCGGGGACTGGATCCGATTGCAGCGGCCAATGGACGTAAGGACATGTCGGCGATGCCGTGTTCGAGCGCGTACCGGTAGGCGGCCTCCAGCAACTCGAGTTGACGTGCGGAAGCGGTTGTGTCGTCGGTGGCCATGCGGGTAGCCTACCGTTACTGAAACAATCGTTTCAGTAACGATCAGAGCCGAAGCGCGAGGAGGCCGCGCCGTGTCACAGGAGAATCGCCAAGAACGCGTGCGGCTGGGCCGCGCCGACCGGCCAGGCGATCTGGGCTGGGTGGTGATGGCCCACGGCGAGGTTTATGACCAGCAGTTCGGCTGGAACAGCGATTTCGAGGCGTTGGTGGCCAGAATCGTGGCCGACTACGCCAACGGTCATGACTCCACCCGTGAGGCGGCCTGGATTGCTGAGGTCGACGGACAGCGTGTGGGATGCATCTTCCTTGTCGCCGGTGAGCACCCCGGCGTCGCGAAACTGCGGATCCTGCTGGTCACGCCCAACGGCCGCGGGCTGGGTGTAGGGACACGGTTGGTGCAGACCTGTGTGGACTTCGCGCGTGAGGCCGGTTACCGGCAGGTCACGCTGTGGACCAATGATGTCCTGGCATCAGCGCGGCGGATCTACGAGTCGGCCGGATTCGTTCTCACCGGCGAAGAACGCCACCACAGCTTCGGCCACGATCTGGTCGGGCAGAACTGGAGCCTGGACCTTCAGTCCGGTGCAGTGGCCGATCGTAGCGGCGTTGCGAAGTAGAAAGTGGCCGACAGTACCCGGATCTGCCGGGTGGATGTGATTTCCATCAGGATGTTGGCCGCACCGAAACGGAGCCGCCCATCGCCAGCACTAAGGCCAGGTTGGATCGCTACATTGACGTGGAACTGGCAGGATCCCAAAATGCCGAACTTCGAAAGCTCGCCCGCGCCAGCATCGAGATGGCCCAGGCGGTGGATCACCGGCGAGCCCTGTATCCAGGACTGATTCAGGCATCGCCGCCGACGCTGTCATCTTGCTCGCGAACATGCTGCGGCGAACCGATGCGTAGCCGGGCCCGGATCCATCCGTCTCAGATTGCGGTCATCGAGTCCCGAACTGAGTGTCAAAGTCTCACTCGCAGTGTCATCCGTCAAACCGGCACAGGCGAAATACATTGCACAACAGGAGAATACGCGCGACATGGATATCGGTGATATCAAGTTGGGTCGAATCCTCGCCGCAGCGGTGGGGGCGGAATCGCTACTTGCTCTTGATGATCGCGGCGTCTGCGGGAACAGGCGCTTCCGCCAGGTAGAACACGTTCGCTTGCCCATGGCCGGGCAGCGCTGAGCCACACAAGGAAGTTGAGAAGCGGTTAGAGCAGGGGCGCGGATGCCTGGTGGGCTGACAGGTTGGTTCTGCACACGGCGCGTGGTGCTCCCCCGAAGGCGCGCGTTATTGTCACGACACCATCATCAGCGCCGCAGATCCCTTCCGTGGTTGTCGAGGAAGTGAGGTTGTGTTGACTTTCGAACTCGCGATACCGGGGCCGGATGATCCACGGTGGACCCGCCGTGATGGCGTCCTCGTCCGCCGCGACGAGGGGATCACCAAATGGGTGCAAGGCGATACCACCACGGTGAAGCTCACCGCGGCCCAAACCAACGGTGCCCTAGGCGTTCTCGAGACCGTCGTCAATCCCGGAGGCGGCGCCATGCCACACGCGCATGGTCGAGAAGAAGAGGCCTTCTACGTCATTTCAGGGGATTTCGATTTCATCAACGGCGACCAGACCCTTCGCGCGGGTCCCGGGGATCTGGTGTTCATCCCGCGGGGAACCCGACATGGATTCACCAATGTCGGTGCCCTTCCGGCCACCCTGTTGACTTTCATGTTCCCGGCCGGCCACGAGCAGTTCTGGATCGACAACGGGGATGACCCCACACCCGGAGGACGCCCCCCGGCGTGGGCTCCCGACAAGCTGACCGAGGTGGCGGGCGAACTCGCCCGCCACCAGGTAACCGTGATGCCAGAGAAGCCGCCAGCCGGGTGAACTCGAAGCATTCGAACTCAGTCCGGGCCCGCCGCTGGCGTTTCCGGACCTCCTGCGGCTGAGGCGGCGGCCCTGCGGGCGTTCAGCTACGACGAATCAGCTTCGCGCCTCAAAACACCTAGCCTCGATCTTTCGTGAGCGAGCTCGACATTGAGTAGCTGGGCTGGTTGTGGCCGTGTCGGCTGTAGTCGTGCGTGGTCCCCGGCGCGGTGTCGCCGGTTGTCCTGGTTCCTGGTTGATGGGACGGATGGTTGAGGTCAGATCAGCACGGCCAGCCGGTGGTGGCCGCTGGTAATGAGATCGGTCCAGGGCCATCGTTGGGAGAAGCGCAGGATGCGTCGGCGGCCGGTGGTGATGAGCCGCCCGGCGACGGCCAGTAGCCGCAGCCGTAGCCGTTTGGGTTCCCAGGTTCGGGCGGCCTGGTCGGGCCAGGCCAGCAGCTGGGTCCAGGTGAGCAGTTCGGCGGCGAGCTGGGCGAGTTCGAGCCAGATCTGGTTTTTGGCGAACGCCTGCAGCGGCAGGTTGGTCAGGCCGGTGTCCTTGAGCCCGCGGATGCGGTCCTCGGCGCGGGCCCGCAGCCGGTGACGGACTTCCAGGTCGGCCAGCCGCCCGCCGCGGGTGTTGGTGGCGAATACGGTGAGGCGCCAGCCACTCGTGGTCGGTGATGCGCAGCTGGGCGCCGGGATGGGGACGTTCCCGGCGGGCGATCACCCGCATTCCCGGTGGCCAGCCGACGAAGGTCGCGGGCAGCCATCGGGTCAGCTCGGCGACCTGGGCACCGTCGCGGGGGTTGCCGTCCACGTCCAGTGCTTTTCGCCAGGCCTGTTGGGGTAGCGCGGCGAGCGCGTCTTGGACGGGTTGGCGGGCGTAGACCCCCACCGAGTACTGCAACCCGAGGTTGGTGACGTGCCACAGGAACGGCTGCACACCCGAGCCGGTGTCGCCGCGCACCAGCACTCGGGAGCGGGTCTGCTCGGGCAGCTGGGCCAGCGCGGCGTCGAGGACCGCGATCTGGTCGGCGGCGTCGTTGGCGTTGGCCCGCCCGGGGCGCAGCATGCCCACCAGCGGCTCTCCGGTGCCGCCCGCACCGTGGTCAACAAAGGCGAGCATGGGGTGAAACCCGAAGCCCCGCTTGAAGTTCGCGGTCGCGCCCTCCTTCTCCGAATGCGACCCGACCAGCGTGGCATCCAGATCGACCACGACCTGATCCGTGCTCGGAATCGGCCGGTGATGGGCCCACACCTTGGCCCGCGCGCCGGCCCGAGCAGCACGGATCGCGGTAATCACCGTGGCCGAGTCATCGCCCAGGCCCTCGATCAGCCGACTGATCGTCGGGTCGGAGGCCACCGCGCCGTACAACTCCGGCTGGGCCCGCAGCACCGCGACATCGGCCAACCAGTCACCACCCAGCGCGATCGTGACCGCCAGATCCAGCACCGTCTTGCCCGGATCATGCACCGACCGAGCCGGTCGCCACGACGCCAGACCACGCGAGAGACCCGCCGCCAAACCACTCACAGCCGCGGTCTGCAGCAGCATCGACCCACCCGCTGATGAGATCAGCGACTCGCCGCCAGCCTCAACACGAACCCGAGAACCAGAGGGGATATTCTTCACCTACGGAGTGCCTTTCAGCTTGCAGAACCTGGACCTTAGACAAGCCAAGTTTCTCAAGCAGGACAGGCACTTCCGTGCATTACACGCCCATCACCAACCACACGTCACGAAAGATCGAGGCTAGGTGGCCGGCGAGCCTTTCGCAGACGCCTGCCCACCCATTCTGGAATTTGTCAAAACTGTCTGGTGGCAGCAGAGCATGTTCGATTGACATGAGTGTCTGATCGTCGCTGAGGGTCGAGTCGGAGATCGACAACAGATGCTCCATCGTGATCGGGTCAGCGGTCGCGCGAGGCGAAGGTTACCGGGTGGCCTCGGCGACATCCACAATGCCTAGATCGCAATGGTACGACGCGGGTGAGGTATTGGCGGTCACGCTGAGGCGCACACGTCTGCAATCGCGCGATTCGTCGAGTGGCTGCGCAATCGCGTTACGCCAGTCCGGACTGGCGTGCGCGGGGCTCGGTAAGGTGCTTGATCTCACGCTATGCAGCGCTGGTTCGTCTACACAGTGAAGGCACCGGAACGCACGAGAGGTATCCGATCATGTTGCGGGACCACGAGGATCCAATCCGACTGGTCATATGACGCTGACTGGCCAGTGCGTTGCTCGGCGCCAAGCAGCGGACCTGGTTCCGCTGTTGGCCGACCGCGGGATTCACCTGTCGCGTGAACAGGTCTTTCGGTTGGTCACCACGACGCCGCAACGACTCAGCCTGGACACGCTAGCCTCGCTGTGCCACTTGGGTATTGGTCTGGGTGATCTCGATGAGCTCGTCGACGCCGACATCCAAGATGTCGCCGCTACCAGCTATGCCGAGCGGCGCTACGTCTGCCGCCCGGTCGGCCTGCTCGACCGGCCGCGGCGGTTGAAGCGGTGACGATCCCGACGCGTGCCCTCGAGGTCGACTGGGACGATGCCGCATTGGCGATGGCCCTCGACGTCGCCGGCGGCTGTCCGTACTTCTTGTAGTCGATGAGTAAACACTTATGGGACAACGCGATCAATTCCCCGATCAACGCTGACGACGTTGGGGTGGGGTTGCGTGCTGCGCGGCGCGAGGTCGACGGCGGGATATACCGCTCCAGGTGGGTACGCGCCACAACTGCGCAACGAGACCTGATGCGTGCGCTGGCCGACCTGGCCGGTGACGGGGCAGCGACGGTATCGGCGTTGGCATTCCGCATGCGTAGGTCGCGCGCCAGTGACCTCTCCGTCGCACGCAACGAACTCAAAAAAGGGCCTGGTCTACGCCCCCGGAGCGTGGCATGCTCGCCTTCACCGTGCCCGGCATGCACGAGTTCGGTCCTCGACAAGACGAATAAGGAAGCGACCAGACACACCCTTACCCGTCCGCGCGTGCCGCATTTTCTCAATGCCGTCGCGGACTACGACGACCAGTACCGGCGGCTCAACCGCGTCACGCTGCCCGGACACACCCCGATCGACGTTCACAAACCGCGCAGCCGCGTCGTCGCCGGAGACGTATCACAGTTTTCGAAGGTGGTCAGTCCCATCATGCTGGCAAGCTGACTAGAGCCGATCCATTTCACGTGACATCAACGCGGTCTCGAGCCAGACGTGCCGCTTGGGGTAAACCGGCGTGGTAGGAGGCTTCGCCGCGCTAACCAACCAGCGGCTCACAGCGGAAGTCACGGCGAGCACGGTGTCGCTCCATCGGCGGGTCATCGCCGGAGGCAATGCCACCGCCGCCGCAGTGCTCAAGAGCAGCTGCTGTTCGGTGATCAACGCTTGCGTCTCGGTCGCGGTCGGCAGCGAGGTAACCGTCTCGCGGCTCTCCTCGTACTTGAAGCGGTGCAGATTGTGGGCGCTTGATTTGATCACGGCGGTGTATTCCTTTCGTGGTTCTTGAAAGGAATACTGCTGATCAAGCGGTGATTCTGTAATCGCCTAAGAGCCAGATTTCCCTTCTGAGAAGGGAAGGTTTTCCTATCCGCTCGGTAAGCACACTCGAACGGCTGCTGTCATGAACAGGTCTTGCCGTACTAGCACGGCCGCGGCCAAGACGATCGAGGTGTCCGACGAGCTGATAAACCAAAATTGCACGGGGCGATCTCACCGGCTATATGCCCTACGCGACGCCGGATCCGGCGGCCAATACAGCGGGCGCCGCTCAGCCACCCGCACCGACAACACCCGGACTGAGCGGGTCTGGCCGATTCGCTCGGCAATCACCGTGGCCGGCATCTGCGGATACGCGTGCAGCACCTTACAGATCCGTGCTCCATCTCATCAACGATCGAACCTCCAGCGGCCGTTGATATTTCGGTGGCCCCCATTGTGACCACGCCTCCTTGACGGTGTTCTTCGATATCTTCAACACCCGGGCGATCGCCTTAATCGGCGAGCCCTCCGCGCGCTGCAGCCGACGAGTCTCTGCCCGATCCTCTGACAACATTCCCTTCGGTCCCCCTGGCCCGGGTAAATCCAGGCCGCCGCAAAACCAGGGGATCAAAGCTCGGTTGCCGCGCCAGGGCAGGCGGCTCATCGGTGCCTCCCGACACGGCAAAGTCTCTCGGGTGTTCACCGCGAAGGCCTTGGGGACGGGTCTCGGCGGTGTGACGTTGACTGTCCTGCAATGAAGTGACACTTGTCAGTGGTGGCTGATTCTTGTGTCGGATGGCACCCGGACGCATGCCCAATCGCCGGGCTTGACTCTCCCCCCGAGGGAGGCCACATCGTTGGGCCATGACAGTAGACAACAACCAACCCACAGCGGCCTCGTGGGATGAGCTGCCGGCGACGATCACGAACTACCTGAATGCTCACAAGATGAGGGACGTGGCCACGGCGATCATGGCTTTTACCGCCCACGCCGTCGTAACCGACGAGGGCCAAGATCACCGCGGCCGCGACCAGATCAGGGATTGGCTGACCAGTGCGGGCACCAGTTACACCTTCACCACCGAGTTCACCGGCGCCACAACGCTGGACGCTGCCCACGTCGACGTCGTGCAACACCTGGAAGGAGACTTCCCGGGTGGGATCGCCGACTTGCACTACAGGTTCACCATGGATGGCGCGCTGATCAGCCGACTGGTGATCGAGCCTTGAACCAACAATGACGAAGAGATGGTTCATCACCGGTGGTACACCGGGCGGGTTCGGCATGGCCTTCGCCGAAGCCGCCCTCGAGATCGGGGACCGAGTCGTGCTTACCGCACGCCGTCCCGACGAATTGCGTTCGTGGACCGAGGAGCACGGCGGCCGTGTACTGGTCCTCCCGCTCGACGTCACCGACGCCGTACAGGTGCGGGACGCGGTAGGCGCGGCCGAGGAGTACTTCGGAGGCATCGATGTGCTGGTCAACAACGCCGGCCGCGGCTGGTACGGATCAATTGAGGGCATGAACGAGGCCGATGTGCGTGCGATGTTCGAATTGAACTTCTTCGGCTTGCTTTCGGTCACCCGCGCGGTTCTACCGGGCATGCGCGCCCGAGCCAGTGGGTGGATCGTCAACATGTCTTCGGTGGCGGGGCTTGTCGGGGTGACCGGATTCGGCTACTACAGCGCGACCAAGTTCGCCGTCGAGGCCGTCACCGAGGTGCTTCGCGGAGAGGTTGCGGCGCAGGGCATTCGCGTCATGGCGGTCGAACCGGGAGCGTTTCGTACGCGGGCCTATGCCGGCTTCGCCGACGAACCGATCAAGGAAACCATCTCGGAGTACACGGCCATGTTGGAGCAGGTTCGCGCCGTGATGATCGACCAGGACGGTGCGCAGCCCGGCGATCCGCGACGCGGAGCACGCGCGGTGATAGCGGCCATGTCTCAAGATCCGCCGCCCCGCCGGCTGGTTCTCGGCAGCGACGGATTCGACGCTGTGATCGGCTCCATCGAGGCGACCCTGGTCGACATCCGCGTGAACGAAACACTCTCGCGCGGGGCTGATTTCCCTGACCGCTGGGAGCAGCGACAGAGGAGCCGTGAAAAGCGCGGGTCCACAACATGACACGAGGAGCTATACCATCAAGTTCACGTCAGTACTCGCCACCATGAGCACAGCGATGATGCTGGCAGCGCTGACCGCGGCTTGCGGCGGGGCCGCTGTCGATCCGTCGCAGCTGGCGGCGAAGCCGACAGTCGTGCTGGTGCACGAAGCGTTCGCCGATTCCTCCAGCTGGAACGGTGTGATCGAACGGCTCGAGAACAACGGCTACCCGGTGATCGCCGTCGCCAAGCCGCTACGCGGCCTGCGTACCGACGCACAGTACGTGCGCGGCCTTTTGGATAGTGTGGCGGGACCGGTCGTCCTGGCAGGGCATTCATACGGCGGGTCGGTGATGAGTGAGGCCGCCGACGGGCACCCAAATGTCAAGGCGCTGGTGTACATCGGCAGCTTCCTGCTCGACAAGTGTGAGAGCACCGCGCAGCTGGCCGCCAAGTTTCCCGGTGCACAGCTCGGTCCCGCCCTCAATCCCGTGCCGGTCCGGCTTCCCGACGGCTCGACGGGGGACGACCTCTACATCAAACAAGACGAGTTCCGCAGAGTGTTCGCCGCTGACGTCCCCGAGGAGGTGGCCGCTCTGATGGCAGCGACTCAGCGGCCCATCACGGCCGCGGCACTGGAGGAGCCGGCCACCCGGGCCGCCTGGAGGACCATCCCGTCCTGGAACACGGTCACCACTTAGGACCTGGCCATCCCCGCGGAATCGATGCGGTTCATGGGAATGCGGGCGAATTCACACACCGTCGAAGTCGAGGCGTCCACGCCGTGACCGTGTCCCAACCCGGGGCAGTCGCCGATTTGATCACGACGGCCGTCGGCGCGTCCGCGCGCTGAAGTGACGTCAATCAACTGCCGGCACGTCCGCGACACGGCGCTCACCTGGACCCTCATTCGACCCGACCGCCGGGGTGAGACGGAACACCGGCCAGCCGATCTCGGTGCGCCAGCTCGGGGGGTCAGGGGTGTCGCGCGGTCCGACGACGTATATCTCGTGGATGGGTCCGTCGACGGCCAGCGCATGAGTGACCACCCAGGCGCCGAGGCGGCCGTAGGTGACATCGATGTCATCGTGCGGTCCCGGATGAACCGTGACGGCGAGTTCGGCCGGAGGCAGCTCGATGACCTCGATCCGGCCGGATGGGTACGGGTCGCGGACCGGCCGGAAAACCGCCAGTTCCCCGGTGCCCTGGGTGAACAACTCGTTGGAGTAATGCCCGCCGGGTGGCCCCGTGCGTTCCGCCGGCGGAAAGACCGCGTCCAACTCCGCCATCGCGGAGTCGTACCATTCTAGTGATTTATCCAGTCGCACACGCCCTTTGATCGCAGCAACGGTGCGCACGGGCACCGATCGCAGCTCGACGTGGATCTCGGTCGGGTCGGGCCGCAACAGCCGGCGCAGCGACACGACGGCCGTCCGTGTGCGGTCAAGTTCATCCTCCAGACGCCGCAGATGGCGCGAGACCACCTCGGCGCGCTGCTGCGGGTCGTCGGTGGCGAGGATGGACTCGACCTCGGCCAGGGGCACGCCGAGCTGCCGCAACTGGTAGATAACCTGCGCAGTTGGTATCTGCTCGGGCGCGTAATACCGGTATCCCGTCGACGAGTCCACCGTATCCGGCTCGAGGAGTCGGGCCGCGTGGTAGCGACGCAATGTCCGCACGCTCAGACGCGTCAATGTGGCGAACTCCCCGATGGTCAGGCCGGAGCTCATGAGAGATGTCCTCCTTATTGACTCTCCCCTGAGGGGAGACCACACAGTGAACTCACGATCGGCGACCACACCAGTGAATCCGGATGCATCGCAGACCGAAATTGTAGAAGGACGTTTACCGAAGGGATCGGAGTTGATGCACGTCGACAGGATGGCGTCGGTGTTGGACCACTATGACGACGTGGTGATCGGCGCTGGATCGGCTGGGTGCGTGCTGGCCGCCCGTCTGTCGGAGGATCCGGCCGTACCGGTGCTGATGGCGCGGTTGTGGGCGTCCTCACCCACAACTGTGACGATGATTACGAGCTCGGCGAACGGCTAATCGCAGCGGAGGCCTGCGCCCGTGCCAATGGAGTAACACCCGGCGGACAAACACTTTCGCGCCCGCCGGCTCGTACGGCCTTGCGGCCGCTACGGGCTGGACCGGGGCCACCTCAGGCGACGCGCTGCGCTGGCTGCGTTTCGCATCAACGTACGCGCGGTACGCGGCGACTCGACTGGACTGACGACGCGAGCGACGCAGCCCACCGGCTCCACTGACCGCTGCGTGCTCCGCCCATGGCCTCCGTCATCCAGGTGCTGCGGATGGACAATGGACCAGAAGTGGTTTCGCAAGAGCTGCAAAGCTTCTGCGAGAACAAGATCGGCATTCTCTACATACCGTCGGGCTGTCCGTGGGACAGCAACCACTGGACCACCCTGCTCGAGGCCCGCGTGGTCATCGGCGAGTTAAAGCAACGAGCGCAACCACCGACACCGCCACTCAGCGCTGGGTTACCGCACGCCAGCCGAGTACGCTACGTCATACAGGGATTTCCAAACTCCAGCGGCCTGCGAGATGAACTAAGCCCGCCCAAACAAACAACCCCGACTCTAGAGTCGGGTGGACCCAGCAACGAGGACTCGCTCGCCACTGACATATCCGACTCAACTGGCCCCTTCTCGCCGCACCCAAGTGGCCCACGAAGAGTCTCATATCGCAATTAGCGTTGAAAGCATGCGTTCACGAAATCAGTATCTCGTGATTGGCCTGACCCCGATCGGTTGATCCAGGTGGACCAGTTCACGGGGTCCGGTCATGCCATCTTGCGCCGGGACGTGTCCGCGGGTGAGGCGATGAGCACGGCGACAGACGACAACGTAGCCCTCGTGACGCCCGCCGAGATAGTCCTTACACCTCGACCGGATATTCAAGGTGCTCGACACCGATCCGCACTACCGATACGAATTCAGCGTCGACTTCGAACCGCCTGAAATTACGCGGCGTGACGACATGGTTGCTGCCACGCAAGAGATCCAGCCCGACGGCCGCACCCTCACCTTCCGCGTGTACCAACGCTTCGCCGAGTCGCAACGTGAACGACCGATCCCGTTTCGGCTACGGTTCGCTGCCGAGAACGCTGCGTTCGACGAAGATGCGTACGACAGTTGGCGCAAAATACGGAACGCCGCTCAGCGCGCCGGCCGAGGTTGACATCGACCTCCCCGGTGGTCTGGGAGCTCCGTTCTCCGAAGGGCTCACCGAGGTACTCCTTCAGAGCGAGGGCCAAGACTACATCGCTCGCTTCCGCATCCGGAAGTCGGACGGAACATACGGCCCCACAATGACATTCACGATCACGGCCAGGACCGGCCCTGAACAGACTGGTGTGTGGGAATCGGGCACCGACGAGTCGGGCTACTTGACGTTCGACACTCGAACTGACCTCGAAAACGGTTCCGGGACACGGGGTTTCACAAGAGTACGCATCGTCGGCCAGGAGATCGACGCGGTGCTCCCCAGCATCGAGTTCCTCCAGAACATCGCCACTGGCAACGTCATGGAAGTCGCGGCGCGTCGGCCCATTCGTCGACTACCGCGAGATCCCGTCTCATGAGGCCGCCTTCCCCGACGACGTCATGCTGTACCTGCGATCACTGTCCGTTATTCAAATGGCCACGTCGACACCAGTTCTAATCCCAGATTTGACGACCGTTAGCGCCGCTGACGCACGCGAAGTAGTCGAAGCGGCCGCACTGATCAGTGGTCAGATCGTCTTCGGCGACTGGGCATCAATCCGATTCAAGGACGCCGCGTCCTCGCCGGCAGTCGGACCAGACTTGGAGGAACGTCAAGTTGGTCTTGACGACCACTATGAGGTCCAGATCATCGAACCGTTGATCGTGAAGGTTGGTGACCAACAGTTAATGCTCGGTGCTGTCGAAAGGCGCCTGTTGTCAGTCGGTTACAAGCTCGACGACGGCGAGATAGTGGGCCGCCCCCTAGCAAATGACACCGCGTACCGCCGATACATTCCAGGGCAGCCAGCGCCTGATCGAAACAGCCGGCCGGTGCGGGGCAAGTATCTCGGCACCCGAGCCGAGGCCCTCGAAGAGCAACAGTGACGCTCGGTCAACCTAATCGGTTGCCGGCAACAGCATTTGTGACGGTACGCCTGAGCGTCGACAGGGGATCCCGCCGTCCACGTGACAAATCCCCGCCTATCCCGTGATAGGCCCCACGGCGCGACCATCGCGACGCGATAGTCGCTCTCGACCTCGCTGCGAGAAATGACGCGAAGCTGAGACAAGACGCAGATGACACGACGTCAATCACTCATGCATCGCTGCAGGTCAGTGGATCACGAAATGACACTTAAGCGTAGAACCTACATAAAAATACCATCCCCGTCGCCCTGCCGAAGTCTGCTTGTCGGTGACTGCCGGCGCCCAGGGCGGCGCCGTCTGGCTTCGCGAGTCTTAGGTCCGTTTCTCATTTGAGCGCCATAGCACGTCGCGCGAACTGGTAGCGGTCCGCCGCGCCATCAGGTCGACACCGGCTGACGGTCGAGGAATTCGATTGCTGCAGTGGTGAACTGGTTGTGGTACTGGAAGATTCCACCGTGTCCGGAGTCGGGGTAGATGATGAGTTGGGAGCCTGCGATGCGACGGTGCAGGTCCTCGGAGAGGACTGAGGGGACCATACGGTCGTTGTCGCCGTTGGCGATCAATGTCGGTTGGGTGATCCTCGACAGGTCGGCGGGCGTGGAGCGTCCCCATCGTTTGATCGCCTTCAGTTGAGTCTGGAAGGCTTTGATACTGATCTTCGCGTCTCTGTCCGCGGTCCGTTCATTCGAGCCGTGTCGACGAATGCGCGCGCGGCGTGCTTGCCGACGTCATCGCGGTTGAAGAACAGGAACTCCTTGGGATCTCTTCGGATGAGAGTCGCACGCAAGGTGTCGTAATAGGTTGTCCCGGCGACCTTGTCGATGCCTCTTCCGCCTGCGGGTCCGGTTCCGGTGAGGATCAGTTTGCGAACGAGGTCGGGGTGTTTGAGCACCAGCGCTTGGGCGACCATCCCGCCGAGCGAGAACGAGAAGACGTCGATGGTGCGAAGACCGAGGGCGGTGATGAAGGCGTAGGCGTCGTCGGCCATCGATTCGATCGTGTCGGGAACGGTGCCGGTGGACGCTCCGACGCCGCGGTTGTCGAAGGCGATGACGTGGTGTCGTTGTGCGATCGGGTCGATGATCCGGGGGTCCCAGTTGTCCAGCGTGGCGGCGAGGTGGACGAAGAAGACGACGGGGATGCCGCCCTTGGGGCCGAGTTCGCGGTAGGCGTAGGTGACACCCCCGGCAGTCACGGTGCGCGCCGGCGCCGCGCTGTACGAGGTGACGACGTCGTCGTGCTGACTGTTGTTGGTGGTCATGGTGATCTCTCCTGGTGTGCTGGGACGGCCGTTAGTTGGCGAGGAATTGCAGTGCATCGGGGACGAAGGTCCGGTGATGCTGGAACACACCGCCGTGGCCGGAGTCGGGGTAGATCTTCAACTGGGCGTTGGGAAGTCGACGTGCCATGTCGGCGGAGTGGGCGCTGTCGACCATGAGGTCGTGGTCGCCGTTGGCGACGAGGACGGGTTGGGTGATGAGCGAGAGGTCATCGGGTTGGCTCTGTCCGGCGTGCCGGATGGCCTTGATCTGGGCGATACGGGCCTGGTTGGAGATCTTCTTGTCGCGGTCGTGGGCGCGTTCCTTGAGTCGCCCGAGGTAGTCCGATGCGGCTTGTCTTGCCTTCGGGAGTGCGGGGGAAGAACAGGAAGTTCCTGGGATCGCTGAGAGTGAGAGCAGCCTTGGCGTACGCGCTGCCCACGATGGTGGCCATCTTGTCGATACCGCCGCCGCCGCGGGGGCCGGTGCCGGCCAGGATCATGCGGCGGACCAGTTCCGGTGCTTGCAGTGCCACCATCTGTGCGACGCCGCCGCCGAGCGAGAACCCCAACAGGTCAACCTTTTCCAGACCCATGGCGCGGATGAACGCGATCGCGTCGGTGCCCATCTGTTCGACCGTGGCAGGCACCGACCCGCCAGTGGCGCCGACACCGCGGTTGTCGAACGTGATCACCCGGTGCTGCGCGGCGATGCCGTCGACGACGCGCGGGTCCCAGTCATCGAGGACCGCGGTCAGGTGATGCAGGAAAACCACCGGAATGTCTGAGCCGGTGCCGAGTTCGCGGTAGGCGAACGTGACGCCGTCGACGTCGATGGTGCGGGTCGGTGCGTCTTTCCAGGTGGTCATGTCGTGCCTTTCGATGGGATCGTGCGTATTGGTCATGGTGTGGTGTGCGTTCGTGTGTCGAGTTCGGCGAGTGCGGCCTGGGTGCGTGGGTTGCGTGCCAGGCGTGGATCCAGTGCCGGGGCGACGATTCCGCGCAGCGCAGAGACGGGCTGCCATCTGGCCGGCGCCATGACGCGCGGGGAACGACGGGTGAGGCCGTCGGCGAGTGCTGTTGCGGCAGAACCGGGTTGTAGGCGTTTGAGGAGGGGCTGCGGTAGGGCTGCGAGGAGGTCGTCGACGACGGGATCGCCGTCGACGCCGTGCTTGATCATGTCGGTGTCGATGAGGGAGAAGTAGGCGACCGTCGTCGAGACCCCATGTGCGGCGAGTTCCACGCGCAGCCCGCGGCCGAGCTGCTCGACGGCGGCCTTGCTCATCGCATAGGGGATGGTGCCCATGCCGTTGAGGAACGCGAACACCGAACTGATGAGGACGAATTGTCCGCGGTGAGCAATGACTTGATCCATGGCTGCCTGGACCGTGTTGACGACGCCGGTGACGTTGACCGCGAGCACGGATTCGATCGACGATGCCGGTGTGGTGCGCAGCGTGGCGGCGCGGGACAGGATGCCGGCGTTGGCGATAGCGACGTCGATCCGCCCGAAACGGTCGACGATCTCGGCGACAGCAAGGTCGAGTGTGTCCCGCACCCGTACGTCGGCGACCGCTCCGATGGCCGAGTGCGACGACATGCGCGCGGCGATCTTCGGTGTGTCCGGGGCGACGTCGACGATGGCCACCTTGGCGCCCCGCCGGAGCAGTTCGCGGGCGGTGGCGTTGCCGATTCCGCCGGTTCCGCCGGTGATGAGCACGACCTTCCCGCCCACGTCATAGGACGAGCGTGTCATCGGATCCCCCGCTTGGGACGGAAGGAGCCCGCGCCGTTGCGGCGCAACATGGCCACCGTCGTGGCCAGCCGACCCCGGCTGAGATCCGGTTCGTGGCCGGCGCCCACGCGGTGCAGTTGGTCGGTATGCCAGCTGATGTTCAGTACGCCGTCGAGCGCCTTGACGTCGACGAATCTGCCCAGCACCCGGCGCATCCCGTAGCGCAACTCCCGGGTTTGCAGCACTGCGACGCGATCGGACAGCATGGCGGCTGCGGCGTCGGGAGTCGTCACCGTCGGACGGGCCAGTCCTACGACGTCGCAGTCACCAGCGCGCAGCGCGTCCTGAATGGCCGTGCGCGACCGGAACCCGCCCGTGACCGCCAGCGGTACATCGCCTGCCAATCGCCGCACCGTGCGGGCGTAGTCGACGAAGTACGCCTCACGGTCCCGAGTACTGGCGGCGGCGGAACCCGACATCGCCGGCGATTCGTAATTCCCGCCGCTGATCTCGATCAGGTCGAGGCCTTCGCCCGCCAGGGCCGCGATCACGTCACGTGACTCGTCCTCGCTGAATCCACCGCGTTGAAAGTCCGCCGAGTTGAGTTTCACGCTCACCGCGAAGCCAGGTGAAACCCGGGCGCGGATGCGGCGGACGATCTCCAGGAGGAACCGCATCCGTCGTCGAGGATCGCCGCCCCACTCGTCGGTCCGCAGGTTGGTCAGCGGGGAGAGGAACTGGGTGACCAGGTAGCCGTGTGCGCCGTGGACCTGGACGCCGTCGAATCCGGCCGTCTCGCAGACGGTGGCCGTGGCGAATCGTTCGATGATGTTCTCGATCTCGGATGACGTGAGCTCGCGCGGTGTCGGCGAACCAGGAAGGCTCATCGGCACCGCGCTCGGGGCCACCGGGATGTGGCCCAGAGCCAGCGGGTTGGACTGACGCCCTGGGTGATTGAGCTGAGCCCAGATCGGAACGCCGGCGTCATGGGCCGACTTCGATCACCGAGTGAGCGCGTCGAGGTCACGGTCGTCCTCGATCACCACGTTGCCGGGCTCGCCCAACTGGGTGCGATCGACCATGACATTGCCGGTGACGAGCAGTCCGTACCCGCCCTCGCTCCACCTGCGGTAGAGCCGCTCCAGGCGGGTATCGGGTGAGTGCCCGCGTCGGCGAGCGCTTCGCTCATCGCGGCCTTCATGATCCGGTTCGGGAGAACCAGTCCACAGGGCAGCTCCAGTGGGTCGGGAAGAGAAGTCATAGGACGGTCTTCCTCGGAGTGGATGTCATTGGCGTACGACTGTAATATTATGACTGTAAGGTAATCGGATACGATTCGCAAGGACGGCCTTGGGCCGACGACGGAGGACACGAGCAGTGACCCGATACGACACAGAGCACAAGGCGCAAACCCGGCGGCGGATCATCGAGACCGCAGGGCGACGAGTCAAGCAGGACGGCATCGACGGTTCAGGAGTCGCTGCGCTGATGGCCGATGCGGGGCTGACCAACGGCGCGTTCTACGCACACTTCGAGTCCAAGGACGACCTTGTCGCCAACGTGGTCGACGACCAACTCGCTGCCCAACGTGCCGTCCTCGCTTCGCTACCCGAGGGCAGGGAGGCGCTGGGGGCGTTCGTGCGCGAGTACCTGTCCCCGCAGCATCGCGACGATCCCGGGCATGGCTGTCCCAACGCCGCGCTTCTCGAGGAGATCGGCCGCTGCGGCGACGGCGTTCGCGATTCCTACACCAGGGGAATGCAATCCATCGTCGAGGTGATCGCGACACGCCTGTCTCCAGAGGATCCCTTCGCCGCGCGAACTATCGCGCTGGGGCTGTTCACGATCCTCGTCGCCACCATGCAACTCGCCCGCGCGGTCTCCGACCGCGAATTGTCGGACGACATCCTCGAATCCGGCATCTCGAATGCACAGCTACTGCTCGGTTACGAGCAACCCGAGACTGATGTCGAAAGGATCGTTACGTGAAGGCTTTCGTCGTCGCTCGTTACGGCAAGGACGAGGTCCGCGCCGCCGAAGTTCCCGCGCCAGAGGCCGGGAGCAGAGACGTCCTGGTCAAGGTCAGCGCAGCGAGTATCAATCCGCTCGACAGCATGGTCCGCAACGGCGAGTTCAAACAGCTCCTCAAGTACAAGCCACCGTTCGTGCTCGGCCACGACGTGGCCGGTGTGGTCGCCGAAGTCGGAGCCGAAGTCCGCGGCTTCGCGATCGGTGACGAGGTGTTCTCCCGGCCCCGCGACCTTCGCATCGGGACCTTCGCCGAGTACATCGCCATCGACGAAGACGACATTGCGCTCAAGCCGGCAACCCTGTCGTTGCAGGAGGCCGCAGCCGTTCCGCTGGTCGCGTTAGCGGCGTGGCAGATATTGGTCGAGAGGGCGCACATTCAGCCCGGGCAGAGAGTCCTCGTCCACGCCGGAACCGGGGGGTTGGGGTCCACCGTCATCCAGCTCGCGAAGCACCTCGGGGCCCACGTGGCCACGACCGCGAACGGCGCCAAGGAGCAACTCGTTCGCGACCTCGGTGCTGACGCCGTCATCGACTACAGCACAAAGGATTTCGCTGAGATCCTCTCGGCATACGACCTCGTCGTGGACTCCCTCGGCGGGGAGAACCTGCTCAAATCGCTCACCGTGCTCAAGCCCGGAGGTTTGGCGATCGGCGTCACCGGTCCACCCGATGCCGGATTCGCCACACAACTAGGCGCACCCAAGCCGTTCGAGTTCGTGCTGTCGTTCCTCAGTCGCAAGGTCCGCAAAGCGGCCAGGAAACTGGGTGTGCGCTACGAGTTCTTCTTCATGCAGGCCAGTGGCTCTCAGCTGCGCGAGCTCGCCGAGCTCTACGAGGCGGGTGCGCTGCGTCCGGTCATCGACACGGCCTTCGATTTCGACCGGACCCTCGAAGCGATCGCGTTCGCCGAGAGCGGCAAAGCCAAGGCCGGCAAGGTCATCGTCACGCTCAACTGACAGCCCATCACCCCGCCGTATTGCTCGCGCCCTGCAGACGCGCGTGAATCGACTCGCCGAGCTGCGCACGCACGCGGCGGGTCAACTCGTCGGCCAGTACCTCGTCGGCGCCGGACTCGATGCCGTCGAGGACCTGACGGATCACGTCGGCCGGATCCGCTTTGGGACTATCGGTGAAGTCGGCCATGTCGGTGTCCACTAGCCCTACGTAGACACCCACCACCTGAACCCCTCTCGGCGCGAGCTCGAGGCGCATCGAGTCCGTGGCGGTCCACATCGCCGCCTTCGACACCCCGTAGCTCGCACCGACGGGCCACCAAGCGCGCACCGACGCGACGTTGACGGTGTCGACCTGACGGACGTCTCGACCGGCGCCTCCGCGCCGGATGCCCAGATTCCGGTGGGCCCGGGCTATCAGGTGCCCTTCGCCGTACAGGTTCGCAAGGAGGCCGAGATTCCCACCGCCACGGTCGGAATGATCACCGAGGCCGATCAGGCCGAAGAAATCATCGTCGGTGAACAGGCCGACGCCGTGTTTCTGGCTCGAGTCCTGCTGCGCAACCCCGCTTGGATCCGGCAGGCCGCCGACCATCTCGGCGCGACACTGCACTACCCCCCCGCCGTACAGCCGCGCATTCAGGTAGGGCCGCGGCGTTGGTGCCCTGGCCCGGCGTCGCAGGGCCAGGCATCTTCACCTGCCCTGCTACCCGTTCTGGCGGCAGGTGAATGTGTTCAGCGGGCGAGTTCGACAGTCGCGCTGAAGTCACCGGATTGGCGGGCGATGGCCGCGACGTCGCCGTCGATTTCACCGAGTCGCATGATGCCCGTCCAGTAGCCGACGTCGCCGTAGTAGAGGACCAGGTCTCCGTCGGGTGCCCAGTAGCCCAGATCGCCGACTCGCGGGTCATCACCGGCCGGCATGCCGTCGACTATCAATTTCCGGGGCAGCGGCGCCGTCTTCTCCACGGCGTTCAGGTCGCGGAAGGTCACTGTCAGCGGCAGCTGCGCGGCGAGGTCTTTGGCTGCGGCGTTGTCGAAAAGGTGGCCTGTCAGCACTGTGTCTCCGACGACGATGCGAAACGCGGTCTGATCGGCGGAGGCAGCTGTGGCGTCCGCGGCTTTCGCCCCAGTGGTTGGGGCACCAGGCGACTTGGGTGCCGGACGCGGTGCCCCACCGCACGCCGTCAGTAGCAGTGCGAAGAGAGCGCCGTGAACCACGACGGCCGACCGCAGGTATCTCATGTCAGGTGCTCCGAGTGGTCGCCGGTCACCGGTTGCGGAAGCTGCTCGGCGGTCCAGGACGCGAGCAGGTCCAGGGCATGCGCCGTTGGCGAGGCGGGTTCGGCAACGTAGAGGGTCAACGTCAGCCCCGGATCGGAGATCATGTCGACGCTTTCGTAGAACAGCTCAAGGTCGCCGACCACGTCGTGGTGGAAGGTCTTCGCCCCGGCGCCGTGGGTGCGGACGTCGTGGGCGCCCCAGCGGCGGCGGAATTCGTCACTGCGGGTGGACAATTCGCCGACCAGATCCTGCAGCAGGCTGTCGTGCGGGTCGCGGCCGGCCTCGGTGCGCAGGATGGCCACGCAGATGTCGGCGGCCTGGTCCCAGTGCGGATAGAAGCGCTGCGACCCCTCGTCGAGGAAGGTGTAGCGGGCGAAGTTCGGCGGCCGGATGGGGTCGCTGTCGTACATGGACGAATGCATGCCCCGGCCAAGATGATTGACGGCCAGCAGATCCATTCGGCCGTTGCGCACGATCGCCGGGGCGGTGAACTTGTCGAGGGCCCACTGCAGGCTGGGCCGCGGGGTCCAGCGTTTGGCGGAGCGCCGCCGCGGACGCATGCCTGCGCTGGTGCCGTCGGCGGCGTGCGCGAGGTGGAACAGGTGGGCCCGCTCGGCGTCGTCGAGTTGTAGGGCGCGGGCGATCGCGTCGAGGATCGACGCCGAGACACCGGCCAGGCCACCGCGTTCGAGCTTGCTGTAGTACTCAACGCTGACGCCGGCCAGTGAGGCGACCTCCCCGCGACGCAGCCCGGGCACTCGGCGGTTCCCGAACTCCGGCAAACCCGCCTGCTGCGGGGTGATCTTCGCCCGCCGCGTCATCAGAAACTCGCGGGCTTCGGCTCGATTGTCCATGTCAACCACGGTACGACCGAGTTCAGCTTCGAGGGATGCACTGTCGATACACCCCTCAGCAGGGACTCCCTACCCGGCCGCGACCGGCGTTTCCTCGTAGACATGGAAACGCGTCCGACCACCGAACGACTCGTAGCGAACCCCGCGTCCACTCGGCTGCCGTTCGTCGTCTACGTCCTCGCCGTCGGCACCTTCCTGATGGGGACCACCGAGTTCATCATCGCCGGCCTGCTCCCCGAGATCGCCGTCGACCTCGACGTCACGCCGGCCCGTGCAGGTCTGCTGATCACCGTCTTCGCGATCGGGATGATCGTCGGTACGCCGGGCATGGCCATTCTCACGCTGCGACTGCCCCGCCGGACGACGCTGGCGCTGGCGCTCGTGGTGTTCGGGGTGGGGCACGTCGTCGTCGCGGTCGGCTTTGGCTTCCCGCTCCTGCTGGCGGCACGGTTCCTCACCGCACTGGCCACCGGTGCGTTCTGGGCGGTCGCCGCCGTCGTCGCCAGCCGCGCCGCCGGGCCCATGGCGAGTTCTCGCGCCCTTGGCGTCGTCCTGGGTGGCGGGATGCTCGCCAACGTCATCGGCGTCCCACTTGGCGCCTTCGCCGGGCAACTGATCGGGTGGCGCGGCCCCTTCTGGGTATTGGCCGGCCTCGCGGTCGCCGCGGCAGTCCTCATCGTGACGTACGTCCCGGACGACGATCCCTCGGCGCCGCGCGCGTCGGTTCGCGCCGAACTGGCCAGTCTGCGCTCCCGGCAGCTGTGGCTCGCCCTGGTCTCGGCCGTGATGATCATGGGTGGCACCTTGGCCACCTACAGCTACGTCGCGCCGCTGCTGACGAACCGCGCTGGACTACCCGGCACTCTGGTGCCCCTGGCCTTGGTCGGGTTCGGCATCGGCGCGCTGATCGGATCATTCCTCGGGGGTCGCCTCGGAGACAACAGTCCGTACTCGACGACGATCATCGCTTCTGCCGCAACGGCGGTCATCCTGCTCGGCATCTATGTCTTCTCCCAGCACACCCTGCCGACCGTCATCTTGATCGGCCTGCTGGGGCTGACCTCCATGACGGTCAACCCCATTCTGATCGCGTTGGCTGTCCGCTTCGCCCACCGAGCACCCACGCTCGCCTCCGCGCTGAGTACTTCCGCGTTCAATCTCGGTACGGCGGTGGGTAGTTGGATTGCCGGCCGGGCACTCGACTCGTCTCTCGGCGAACTGGGACCTCCCGTCACCGGAACCGTCATCGCGGCGCTGACCCTCATGCCTCTGTCGGTGCTGGCGCTGACTCAGCGGTCCCGCGCCCAGACCCACACGAACTACGACCGACAGACGTTCGACGACAACGAAGCCAACGGGCTTCGCGTCCCATCCCACTAGAAGGAGCCAACCATGATCACGACCACCACGACGCCGAACCGCACGGGCCGTCGCCTGATGAAGATGGCCGGCGGCGCCGTCGTCCTCGGCGTCCTCGCCACCACGGGGTGTGCCCCATCCGAACGCACCACCGCATCGCCGGCACCGGCTCAACCGTCGGCGAGTCTGACACCCGGCGATACCTCGCGGGGTGCCGACAACTTCTACACCAGTGACCGGGTCACCGTGCAGAAGGTGACGTTCAAGAACCAGTACCAGATGAACGTGACCGGAAACCTGTTCGTGCCCAACGACTTGGACCGCAACGCGAAGAATACGGCGATGGTCGTCGGACATCCCATGGGTGCGGTCAAGGAGCAGAGCGCCAACCTCTACGCCACCAAGCTCGCCGAGCGGGGCTTCGTCACCATGTCCCTGGACCTTTCGTACTGGGGGGATAGTGAGGGTCAACCGCGCAACCTGGTGGCCCCCGATGTCTACACCGAAGACTTCAGCGCGGCCGTCGATTACCTGCGCACCCAGTCATTCGTCGACGCCGAGCACATCGGCGCCCTCGGGGTGTGTGGCAGCGGAAGCTTCGTCATCAGTGCCGCCAAGATCGACCCCCGGATCAAGGCCGTGGCCACAGTCAGCATGTACGACATGGGTGGCGTCAACCGCAACGGACTGCGAGGCGCGATGACCCCCGAGATGCGGCAGGAGGCGCTTACCCTCGCCGCGCAGCAACGCGACGTCGAATTCGCCGGTGGGGAAACCGAATACATCGGTGGCACGCCGTTCGAGCTCACCGGCCAGTCAACGGCGATCGACCGAGAGTTCTACAACTTCTACCGCACCGCCCGAGGTAACAGCCCTGTCACCACCACCCAGCCGACGCTGAGCAGCAACGTGCGATTCATGAACTTCTACCCGTTCGAAGACATCGAGACGATCTCTCCGCGCCCCATGCTGTTCATCACCGGCGATCAGGCCCACTCCCGCGAGTTCAGCGAACAGGCCTACCAACTCGCCGCCGAACCAAAGCAACTGGTGACGATCCCGGGCGCCGGCCACGTCGACCTCTACGACCGCGTCGACCTCATCCCCTTCGACACCCTGGCCACCTTCTTCCAGACCAACTTGGACACCGGCGAATGACCGCTGACTGACGTTCGCGTCACCGCGCCGAGAATCATATCGGCGCGGTGACCGTCGCGTGGCCGCCACCTCGACGGAACGCGACGCAAGCCCATACCTGATGGCACCGTCATCATCCTGTGCCGCTACAAAGTCGCTGTCAACAGCGAAAATCGTTGTTGTTCAATACATATCCCAAACTACGTAATTCGTCGAGCGGTGGCGCGCAGTCAGAACGGTCGCCCTTTTCGATACGTCGCAACGATCGACAAACGGCGTTGGCCGGTGAGCGTGCCCTAGTGCCTCCGCACCGCGCCGAAATGATCGGCCGGCAAGGTAGCGCTCACGGTCAGCTGACCATGCCAGCCGCCGAAGATCCCCGCCGACACCCCACGTCATCAGAGACGGTGACCGGCAAGCCAAGGCGCCCATGCACGCTGAGCGGGGCTTTTGCAGCGAAGTTTAACAAGCCTCTGCGACACGCCGAAGTCTTGTCAAAGTAGCCAGGCAAGTCCTGTCAATTTTCGCTGCATCTCGACACGTGTGTGATGAGCGAGCTTGAGCCATAATAAAGTTGATGAGATTACGCTTGCTCTGCACGTGGTGCGGTTAGGGTAGCCATTCTCCAGGACGAACTGCATCCGACAGGGCGTACGCATTCGCCACTTCCGTTGCAGTGCTGTGAAGCGCCGCTCGATTACGGGCCAACTTTGCGAATGCGGCACTCTGCGACGATCGCGTCCTGCTTAGCTTGTCCCATGTCGCTTCCGCGAGTGTTAGAACCCGAAATCGCCAGACTCGAAAACGCGCTTCGAGGCGTGATCGACGCCGTCAGCGCGGCACGCTACGACATTAGGCGGTCTGACGCTCCGGATAGCGGCTTGACCGTCGATGAAGCGCTCCGCGGCTTTCGAAGACGCGAACCGGAATTGGCATGCAGCCACCGCAGCGTTCGAAGCCGCACTTGATGCGACGTTGAAGAGTCAGCCCGAGATCGAGTCGGAAATCCGGAAAGCACAATGTGCACTGTCGATGTTGCAAACAGGTTTTTCGACTGAGGTGGCACTCGTGCAGCCACTTGAAGCACACGACAGGAGGCTCAAACTCGCCGACGTGCCGAACTGGCCGACGGCAGGCGCTGCCGTTCTGGAGGACGTCAGCTTTGGGTCAGGCGGAGCTATGGAAAGGCTTCGCGTTGGCACCGATGATGACCCAACCCCCGAAAAGCCAGGGCAGCTCAATGACGACGCGGTGGGCCATGCGATCCGCGTCATTCAGCGTCAGACGGCTGATGCCGTTGTCAGTGTGTTTGTCGGATTGGCTGCCGTGCCCCTCATGGATGCAGTCATCCCGCTCCCGGCCAATAAAGAAGCAGTGGAAATTCTCCGGGACCTGTTGGAGGAGCCGGCCTCCTGGGCAGTCGAGGAGGTGACCAAAGAACTGCCGCGGGGCGCTTCTAAATGGTCGCGGTGGGCTCTCGGGAAGGCCACTCAGTTGCTGAAAAAGGTTATCGGACAACAGCGTTTCGAGGCGCTCGATCGCCTGCTGGCCAAGGGCGCTGCTACTAGCAGCACGGACCTCGTCGCTCAAGTGTTGATTCGGGTGTACGACACCGGCGACGTGATAGACCGCGGCGAAGCGGCGTTGCACCCTCCGGGCCACCCCCTGAAATCTAGACAGCGCAGCGGTCGGGGCACCCGCCTCCGAAAGCTGGAGAATTCGAATAAGAAGTGGCTGACGCCGATCAAGCTCTTGTCGCCGGCCGTCGGACATCTATGGCATGTGCCTATACCGCTTCCCGTTCCTCCGCTCGTTCTCCCCGCCGCCCCAGCCGCCGCCGCCGCAGTACTGCTGGCCTGGGCATTGGTCTTGGGCGGGGACCAACTCGATAGCCGCTATCCATACCCCAACTTCTGGAAGGGTGTTGTGCGGCGGGCGCAGGGTGAGTAAGTAACCCTGATTCGAGCCTGAACGCGAGCCAACACGGCCGAGAGTCCTTTCCTTGGCTCGGAAATCGAAGTCCTTCAGTGAGCGCAGAACCGCCGCGCAGCGTCACACGCCGACCGACAGCTGCATGACGCAAAGATCATCTGGCCGGGCCGGTCGGCGTGCGGGTGCGCCCACCGGATGAGCGCCCATTCTTGCCCCGAAGACGCAGCGCCACGACCACAGGATGAGTGCGGGCTCCGACTTCTCAGCAATATATCGGATTTGGGGATTATCAGGCGCGGACTCACGGCGTACTTATCAGCGCGCCCATCCGGTTGGCAGGTCCTATTAGCGGCGGCGAACACGTATCCAAACCCGATGGATATCGAATATTATCCATGTTTCCGGTGATACCAGATGCACTGCGCTGCTGGGCCTTTCATCACCAACGCTGAACTATGCGTGAGCTACCTCCGGGATGGCCGTCACGTGACGGAACCTTCCGAGGGGTCTAGTCCGCGTCCCTCAGCAATTGGATATGTCGCCAAGGGATGGATAGCGGCGTTCCGAAGAAATGACACGAGTTTGAGACAAATGCTCGATGACATCGGGTGAGACAACTCGCATCAGCGCAGGTCAGGAGTCGCGGTGTGATACGGGATTTGAGAAGCTACAAAATGATCTGTAGTTTCTCAAAACCCGTGTCGTAGTCTCAATTTGGATGTCATCTCGATGTCATTTATGACATCAATTTGAGAATTTGTGTAGGTGCTCCTCGTTCCAACACGCCCGCGACTGCTGTCAGCGGGGCGACGACATTCCGGCCGGGCTCAGGCACGCATGGCCCATTGGCACTCCGTGTCGACGACGATAACTAGTGCATCTACCAACATCTTTCGGACTCAAAGACGTGTCCAGCGACGGATCTAGGGGCGGACGGGTGCAGCTAGCTATCGGGCGACGGCTCGCCCTAGACGCCCCGTTGCAGCGGGTTTCCGGTCAGCCATCAGGGTTCAGGAATCGCCACGCCCGCGTCGCGGCGTGCAGGTTGAATCGGGTATCGACCTTGCGAAGGTCGTGGCCGGTGAGTTCAGCGATGCGCGCCAGCCGGTAACGAAGCGTGCTGCGATGGATGTGCAGTGCAGCCGCGGACTCGTCATAATTTCCACCGCACTCCAAGTAATCGCTCAGGGTCATCACCAGTTCGGAGTCCTTGCTGTCGTCGTAATCCAGGAGTGTGCCCAGCCATTCGCGCACGAAACTTTCGACCTCGCCGCCGCCATGGGCGGCGTCGATGAGGCGATAGAAACCGAGTTCGTCGAACGCCGCCGCGCCTTGTGGACTGACTGAGCGCAGCCGGATGTTCATGGCCCGACGCGCTTCGATGAAGGACTGCGGAAAATCGTCGGGCACCGCGCATCGAGAGCCGATACCGATCACGCTGGTGGTCCTGCCAAGAATGTCACTGACCGCGTGGTGAAGTGCCCGCGGGTCCGGGCGGCCGTCGGTGAGCAGAACAACCAGACCGGCATGACGCCCGAGCAGATAGTTCAGATCCAACGCGGTCGCGGCTCGCCCGGCGGCAACTGGCAGCGTGCTCTCGGTGCCACCGGTACTTTGCACGACCACCACATGGTGGGGCCGTCGTAGGTCATGACCCAGGGCGTCGGCACGAGCGTAGGCCCCGTCCCGGTCGGTGCCGGCCAACAGATCGTCGACAAGATCGCGCCGCAGATTGAGTTCGATCTCAGCGACGGTTCGCTGGTGGGAAAGCTCCAGCGCCAAAACGATGGCGCCATAGCGCAGGGCAAACAAGTCGTCCTCAGTCACCGTGTCGTCCGGGTCGTTCAACGCGAGGACACCGAGGATCTCGGCCCGGGGCTGGATGAGTGTGAGTACTCGCCGTCCGATTCGTGCTCGACCGGTTTGTGCGGCCAGCTCGTGCAGCAGGAGCTCGCGCCCGTCCGTGAGCTGTTTGGGGTAGGGGTGCGGTTGTCCGGAACCGGCCCAGCAGCGCAGGTTGCCGAACCGATCCTCGATACCCACCGAATGCCCCGTCAGGTCATTCAGTGCATCCGCGATACCTTGCTCGCCCATTCCCGCGGCCACCGCCGCGCTCAATACTTCGTGCACGTTCGTCTGCCGCTGTAGCCGCGTCACCGTGGTGCCGAGTTCACGGTTCGCTACCTTCAGATCGGCGTTCGATTTTGTCAGCTTCGCCGTATCACCGACGTCGCGGTCATGCAGTGCGGCATGTGCCAGGGCGGCGCCGGTCTGCTGGGCCAGAATGGTCAGCAACTGGATCTGATTGTCCGAGGGTGCACTGGCGGCACTGACCACCAAACACCCGTTGACGATGCTTCGGTGACTCAGCGGGAACGCCCACCCCCACCGGCCGTCTCTTGTGTCCACGTGGCCATCCCAGCCGGACTCGCGGTGCCGTTCGATGTCGCGGTGTGCTGGCTGGGATGGTGGAAAGCGAACGAGTCCGCCGTTCACCGACCGGTAACTGGCCTCGACCTGGCAGGATGCGAGTCCGCCAACGGCGGCGGTCGCTTCGCGGAAGATCTCGCCGGCGTCGGAGTCATCGAAAGTGACACGCGACAGTCGCGGCCAGACCCGCTGACGAAGCCTGTTCGGCCTGGCGGGTGCCCTGTGCCGGGCTGTGCGATTCATCGTTCATTTCAGGAGTGGCCAGGCTCGGCTCCTCTCGAGCCCACCCGAGGCGGAGTGTCCGCACTGAGGAACGGCATACCCGAAGTTGGCGTTCCGAAGCGCCTTTCCGGGTCCGAAAGTGCCACCCGGCGTCCGCTAATCAGACCCTTCTCCGCTGTGGTGCTGACAGGACGAATCAGGTTCCAGATTTTCGGCTCACCGGGAGCACGCGACAGCCGCTACGGGTTGCCAGACTCGTTGTTTGGGAGCGAATTTCGACGCGCATGACAGCGTGAGCGCTGCTTTCCGCTGTTGTGTCGGCGCTTCCGTGTCACCACCTTCGCAACCTAGGAGAAGTCATGGCTTTAATGCGGATGGCCTACAGGCATAGAGGGAGTGATTTCTTCTTTCGGCGCTGCCGCTGGTCGAGCAGGAACCCGGCACGAAACCATGGTTAGCGGTTCGGTTCGGCCCGTCGACGTTCGGCATTATCGCGCCTTCCCGGACGAGGCGGCACGCGAGAGGCATCTTGGCGGTCCCGTTGGGAAGGCCCTCGCGGAGAAAGCCGACGAGCTCTTCGCCTCGCCACCCGACATCAGCAATCTCGACGTGATCGCCAGCAAGCTCTGACGCCGTGCTTCCACCGGTAGCGGATTGTCTTGCCTCACCGCACGGTTCCCGCTCTGCCGGTGCCGATCTGGGGTCGCCGCCACAGCTCCCATGCGAGTCGCAGGACTCCGATCGCGGTGAGTATGGCCAGCGACAAGACGGCCGGGACAGAAATCGCCACCGGAAACACCAGGAGAGACGCGGCGGCGGTGAGGAGCCGATCGACTACAAGCTGATGGTGGTCCCGCCATCGGTAGGCCACCTCGGCGGCGTAGAACAGTGCCACCCCGCCAGTGAGGGCGAGGGCGGCCAGCGGCGCCAGCGGCTCGCCGATGTGTTCCACCGAAACCCGTGCCCCGACGGCGAAGAAGACAATCCCCGCGACGAGCGGCAGGTGCAGGTAGCTGTAGGCGTCGCGCGCCAACCGTGGCCGATCGGCAGCGGATGTTCGCCGCATACGTTCTTCGGCGCCGGCGGTGAGGCCGAAGTAGGTCCACCACAGCGTGGCCGAGATCAGCACCCCGAGAACCACAGCGCCGAGGACGCCGGGATGGTGCAGGCTTTCGGATGCCCCCGCTCCCAGCGCGATGATCGTCTCACCGAGCGCGATGATGATGACCGCACCGTGGCGCTCGATGAAATACGAAGGTACGACCCGAAGTCCGTTGGTTCCCGCTAGCAGGGGACTGCCGAAGTCGACCGCCGCCGCCGCGATCCACAGCAACTCACGGTAGGGGGAGGCCATAAATGCAGCGGCAACGATCAAGACCGGCCCGATGAGCAGGCCCGGCGCCAGTCGGCGGATCGCCGACGCCAATTCAGCCTCGTCGCGGGATGACGAGGCGATGAACATACCGGCGTTGATGAGGCGGACGGCGAGCAATGCGAGCCCGAAAACGAGGGCCCCGGTGGTGAATGCGGTCGGCAGCGCGATCACCGCGATGAGCATCGCCGCCATCGCGAGGATGATCAGCGTCGTGTGGACCACCCGCGCGATTTCGAACAAGTTGGTCAGCCAGGCGTAGCACACCCACGCCCACCACAGGGCGAGCAGAGCGAGCACACCCCGGCCGAAGCCCTGCCAGGAGATGTCATGGAGCATCAGGTGGGTGACCTGCGACATCGCGAACACGAACGTGAGGTCGAAGAACAACTCCAGTTTGCCCACCGACCGCCCATCCGTCTCCCGCGATTCGTCGGTGTCGGGGTCGCGGCTGGCCGATCCCCCGGCGGCGTTGCCGTCATCGACCGTCATCGTCGACCGGTGCTCATGATCGTCGCTTGTCCCTGTTCACCAGTGTGTTGTTCTCCGACACCACCTTCTCGGGAGTGATCCGCACCAGCAGCATCCCCTTGCCCGCATTGAGCCGGCCGCACTCCTGCGCCCGCTCCGCCCCGACATACCCGCGGGCGTTGAGAGTGGAGGCGCGCAGCACCTCATCCGGATCGGTGCTGACGCTGGCGCAGCCCTCGATCAGGACGAACGCGTACGGCGGGCGATCATCGTCGATGCACAACCCGACCCGTGGATCGCGAAGCACCGCCCGGCCCTTGACGGACTTGGACCCGGTGGTGATCAGCAGATCGTCGCCTACGACAACGAACCACACCGGCACGACGTGCGGGCGACCGTCGCGGCGAGTGGTGGCCCACTTGGCCGTACGGGTTCCGGCGGTGACAAAATCGCGGTACTCGGTGTCCGACATTGCTGGCATGACAACCTCCGGGGCGAGATCGCGAGTTCGGTGCCGGCACCGGCACGCCTCGCAGCGGAGCCGGTTGTGCCTTCTAGTCGGCACTTCACTCTCGTAGTGTGCGATCCCGAAGTGACTCAGGGAGTGGGCCAGCGAGCCGAATCTTCGGGACGAAATTCGGCCTGTCAGTGCAACGCGGCCCTATGGGTGCAGAAACGAGCGATCTATTCAGCCGAGTCGATATCCTGCCCATTGAGCACGACTTCTGGCGCTTTTACCGGCTCGTGCCGTGAGTGGAGGATGCGCGAACCGCAATGAACCGCCGGCCCATTGGGTCTGGCGTTGAGCACTTCTCCGGGATGATCGGCTTTCTTGCCAGCGGAATTAGCATTAGCGCGTAAACCAAGAGCGCAAGTAAGAGAAGGATGGTGAAATCATGAGCAAGGCGGAAGCGAAGCGGTTCGACGCTGCCGACGAGGTTCGGCCGTTCACCGGACACGGGCATGTCGACCTGGTCCACTTGAGCACCGGTGACGTGGGCCTGGCTACGTTCGAGCCGGGGTGGAAATGGTCGAACGACGTCAAACCCATTGCCGGAACCGAGAATTGCCGGGTCGGTCACGTCGGATACTGCCTGTCGGGGCGGATGTCCGTGCGCATGGAGGACGGCACTGTCATCGAACTCACGCCCGGCACCGTATTCCATATACCGCCGGGCCACGATGCCTGGACCGAGGGCGATGAGGCATGCGTGGAGCTCGACTTCGGTGGCCTGATCGGCTATGCGGTGCCCAAGGGGTGAGTGTTCGAACACCGAGGGGGAAAGGATCAAGCTGATCCAGCCGTAGTGGGCGCGTCGCTTCGCGGTTTTCTTACACGGAGCTACTCGGCGATCTCGCAGACGGGCGATCATGCTCGCCACCCTCCCTATGTCGCGAGATACTGAGCGGGTGATTTCGCAGGAGAACGTCCCTGACGTGGGCTTTCTCGCCGCGTTCGGTGAGCGCTTCGGAGCGGCTTGGAACTCGCACGAGCCCGACCGCCTGTTGGAGCTGATGACCGACGACGTCGTCTATGACGATTCCGCCTGGCCGCGGACGATGCGAGACCACAGTCAGGTGCGCGAGTTCCTCGAGTTTCTCTGGCGTGCGTTGCCCGATCTCGAGTTCGAAGACCTGGAGGGCCCGTTCCTGGCTCGCGAGGCGCCGACGGCTGTTTACTACTGGAGAGGCACCGGCACATTCACAGGGCCGCTGAAGCCGCCCGGCTTTGCGCCCACCGGCGCCCGAGTCGCGTACGAGGGCTTCGAGCTCCTTGAGTTCCGGCGCGACCGCTTGTGCCGGCTGCGGATCGTTTATGACCTGATGGACCTCTACCGCCAGATGGGCGTCGAGAGAACGCCGGTTGAGGGCGCCGGGCTGTCGGAGTAGGACGATGTCGCGGGAGAACGTCAGCGCACCGGTCAGCCGGTCACCGCGACGCTTGTCCCGTCGGGGAATCCGCAGTAACCCGATGACGGCGTCCGGTCGGAGCCCGCGCTGCAGGCTCGCCGTCTCATGACCGGAAGGAGGCCCCGATGAGCCAGCGGACCAACGAGGCAGACATCGCCGCAGTGACCGAGGTGGTGCGCGCCTACTACGACGGGGCGATCGAAGGCGACGCCGCAAAGCTCGGCGCGCCTTCCATCCGCGGGCGTCCATCGTCGGCAACGAGGGGGGCGAGCTGTACTGGGCGAACCTCGAAGAGTTCGTGGCCGAGTGCCAGGGGGCAGTCTCAGAGGCGGGGCCGTACGAATGGCGAATGGCTACGTGGGCTCGGATGGAACGTCTGGCGGCGAGCCCCGCGAACCGTGCTCTCTTGATGCCGCTCATGACGGAACTGGACGTGCGGGCGGTCCTTCCGAGAATCCGCGTGCCAACGCTGGTAGTCCACCATGCCGAGAACGCGCTCATCCCGCCCGCGAAGGGCAGGTACATCGCCGAGCACATACCCGACGCGAAATATGTTGAGCTCCCGGGCCGCAACCGGTACCACCAAGTTGAACCGGGATGGCGCGAGTCCTTCCAGGAGGTCGCCGAGTTCCTCACCGGCGAGCAGACCGACGTGGCCGATGATCGGGTTCTCGCCACGGTGTTGTTCACCGACATCGTGGAGTCGACGCGCCGAGCCGCCCAAATGGGTGACCGTGACTGGCACGCCCTGCTCGACGCGCACGACGCCGTCGTGAGGTCCCAGCTCGCCCGCTTTCGGGGCCGCGAGGTGAACACATCAGGAGACGGCTTCCTGGCGATGTTCGACGGCCCTCAGCGAGGGATCCGCTGCGCCATGTCGATCCGCGACGCCGTGCAGGCGCTCGGCATCGAGGTGCGCGCCGGGCTGCACACCGGCGAATGCGAGATCCGCGGCGACGACATCGGCGGCATCGCGGTGCACATCGGGGCGCGCGTCAGCGCACTGGCAGGGCCGAACGACGTGCTCGTGTCCAGCACGCTGCGCGACCTCGTGATCGGGTCAGGACTGGAGTTCGACGATCGCGGGACTCATGAGCTCAAGGGTGTGCCCGGAGAATGGCGCCTCTTCGCCGTCGCCACTCCGTAGCGGTGGCCCTCATTAATAGACCTGCGCCACAAGTCAATCCGTCGCAGTGACGTATTTGGAGATATACGCGGGGAGGGCGAAGGGTGGGCGATTGCCAGCGCGGTGGCTGGCCGTCGGGCATCGTCCGGCGCGCCGAAGGCACCTTACGAACTGGTCGCGGTGCCGCGACGACAGGACTTCGGCGCGCAGCAGATGATCATGACGGAACATGCTGCCACCCAACGCAACTCGCCACTTAGCTGGTAACGGTGCGTGCTCAATAGGTGCGAGTTGCCGTAGGGGAGCGGTTTCGGTCGGGAGTACCTTCCGGGCCGCCGGCCAACTACCTGTAACCCATCCACCGAGCCCAGCGCAGCGTGGATTCGAACACGGCGGCGTCCGATGAGTTTCCGTCCGTGTGGTGGTCTAACCCGCATGGGCAAACTGACTTACGGCATGAATGTCTCGGTGGACGGCTACATCGCCGACACGAACGGTGACATCGGGTGGAGCGACCCGAACGCCGAACTGCACCAATACTGGAACGACCAGGTCCGCGACACGGCGGTGTCGCTGTACGGGCGGAAGCTGTACGAGCTGATGTCCGCCCACTGGCCGACCGCCGACGAGGCCCCCGACGTGTCGTCGGTGCAGGCCGAGTTCGCCCGGCTGTGGCGGGCGATGCCGAAGGTGGTGTTCTCGAAGACCCTCGACTCGGTCGGCTGGAACTCCCGGCTGGAGCGCGGTGACGTCGTCGAGGTCGCCACGAGGCTCAAGGCCGAGACCGACGGCCTGATCGAGGTGGCCGGCGCCACGCTCGCCGCGCCGCTGGTCCGGGCCGGCCTCGTGGACGAGTTCCACGTGGTGGTCACCCCGGCCGCGGTCGGCGGCGGCACGCCGTTCTTCCCGACGCTGGACAAGTGGATCACGCTGGAGCTGGTGGAGAACCGCACGTTTCCGTCGGGCGCGGTCCTCCTCCGCTACGTCGCGAAGGACTAGGAGACGGTGACGGTGGGGGCCGGCGGCATCGCCACCGAGGATGAGATCGACTTCGACACCTTCGCTGGATGCGTCAGGGTCGATCTTGGCACCGACCCAGTATTGGAACATCTGCCGGACCTTGCGGTGTGGGCAACAAAGGCCTAGCCCAGCAAGATCAATCAAGCGAGGTCAATCAAGCCGGCTGTCACTGACATCTGCTCGAAGCAGCGAAACGTCATGACGGCGCAGAACCTGTGGAATGAAGCCGCGCAGCTCCTCAACCATGCCGGCAGCCGCCCGAAGCCTGGTCGACTGTTAACCCGACGCGGCGCTTCAATAGCCCTGCGACACAAGTCAATTCGTCACAGTGACGTATTGCTGCTAGTACGGGTAGAGGGAGGGTGGGCGGTCGATCGCCGATGATAAGGCCGGCCGACTGGGGCATCCGCAAGGGTTCACCTAACAGCCGAACCATTCACTAAGTGATTGAGCTGTACGGCAACCTCGGCGTATGCACAAGCGATACGAGCAGCCCATCCGGAAGCGAGTACCCGAAATCAGCGCCCTGACGCCCTCGGATCGGCCAATCGTCAAGGGGTGCGAGCGCTTTCATCTGATGCAAACTCGCACCCAGCTTTGCTGATAAGCTCCGTTATGGTCAACTCGCTGCGCCGAACACCGCGACCACCGGGTAGCACGCTGTTCTCGGCTCGGCGCCGGCCTGAATCGTCGTCATGTATTGGACAGGGAAGTCTGGCGAGACTCTGAGAGTCCGGCGTTATCATCGCTCCAAAACTATTGTGTCCCAGCATATTATCGCGTTAACTATTGTGTCCCAGCATATTATCGCGTTACCTGACATAATCACTATTACCAGGCACCGCCAGGCGCATGGGCCTGGCCCGCGTTAATTACCGGTGGTTCACCCCACCGCGGATTTTCCAGGGTGTATGAGCACTTATCAGACCGCGACCGCAGGTCCTTCGTCTGTTCCGGGGGGCTCGCCTGCCTGTCAGCGTCGTGCGAGCTGTGCCAGCAGCTCGCGCATGCAATCACCTCATTTCTGGTCGGGATGTCCCTCCGGTGCCCGCTTACGTCGGAACCGTCTCGGCCTTGCCGTCATGCTTGTCCTGTTGCGTCCGGTGCGTTGTCTGATCCGTTTCAGGACTTCACGGGCACGGTCGGCCAGAGCGCCGATGAGGATGGCCACGGCGCTCGGAGGCTCGGAAGCGACGTCGGGTTCTGCCCCTGCCGCTACCTGGTCCACGGCCCGCGCAAAGTCTTCGAACATGCGGCGGCTCACGTCGCCGGCGAGCGATCGGCCGAAACCGGCGATCCGGCCGGTAAGAAACACGCTCGCCTCCGCCCGCAACAGGGTGCCGGCGCCGGACGGCTGCGCAGTCATCACAACGCCGGCCACGGCGCCGCCGCCCCCGGTATCTTTTCCCTTGGCGTTCACGGCGATCCGGTCCGGGGAGTGGTCGACGACATGGGCAATCCCGTTGAACGATAGTCGGACAGGACCGAGCGCAATTCTGGCGCGACCGCGGTACCAGTCGTCGCCGAGTTCATCAGTCAGCTCCGCACCGGGCAGGCAGCGGGCGATGAGGCGCACATCGCCGAACACCTTGGCCACGTCGTCTGGACTCGACGTTAGTTCCTTGGTGACATCGACCTGAATGGTCGGCTCACCGGACGGCAACAAGATCTCGTCGGGGAGCGGCTCCTCCAACGGCTGGACCGCGGAGCGGTCCTCGATGCTCGTCGTACCTGAGGATCCGACGGGTGATCGTCCGACCAGGGTGCGGTGGCCGCAATTGCGTGGCGCGGGGATACCGTTGCGGTGCGCCTCGGCCACTTCGTCGACGGCATCGATGATGTTGCGATATCCGGTGCAGCGGCAGAGCACTCCGGACAGCTCGGCGGGCAGGTCCTCCCGTTGCACGTCAGGCTCGTGTTCGAGCAGGTCGTACGAGCTCATCAGGAATCCCGGTGTGCAGAAACCACACTGTAGACCGTGGTTGCGTCCGAACGACTCCTGCAAGGGGTGCAGATCGTCGGGTCGGCCGAGGCCTTCGACCGTGGTGATCTGCGCGCCATCGAGCTGGACGGCGAACAGCAGACATGCCCGGGCAGCCTCGCCGTCGACGAGCACCGTGCACATGCCGCACACGCCGTGCTCACATCCGACGTGGGTGCCGGTCAGGCCAAGATGGTCGCGCAGCGCATCGGAGAGGGTGACCCGCGCCGGCAACGACATGGTGACCGCGCTGCCGTTGACGGTCATGGTCACCTCGACCGTCTGATCGGCCTCGGTGCGGGCGCAGGCGTTGGGCAGTTTCATGACGATGCCTCTTCCGTTGCGGTGCGAATGGATTTCAGGTGGGCCCGGCTGACCTCGCGGGAGAGGAGTGCGGCGACAAGCTGGCGGCGGTACGCCGCGCTGGCGTGGGCGTCACCGACGGTGTCGACGACGTCGGCGGCGATGTCGTCGGCCTGCGTGGCGAGCGCGCGGCGCAGGTCGGTCTCCGCGGGAGACGGCCCGACCTGCTCGAGGGCAGTGCGGAGCTGGGCGGAGATGTCGGCGGTCACGGGGTGATCGGCGATGCCGAAGCATGTGATCCGGGCCTCGTGCGCGTCGCCGTCGGTGCGAACTCGGGCCGCAACACCGGCGAGCGCGAAATCGCCGTGCCGCCGGGCGATTTCACCGAAGCCGAAGCCCTCACCGGCGACTGCTACGGGGAAGAGCGTTTCGGTCAGCAGTTCGTCGGGCTCGATCACGGTGGACATCGGGCCGGTGAAGAACTCGGAGGCCGAGACCGCTCTGCTGCCGCGGGCGCTGGTGAGCACCATGGTGGCGTCGAGGCAGGAGGCGACGGCGGGCAGCTCGGCCGACGGGTCGGCGTGTGCGATGCTGCCGCACACGGTGCCGCGGCTGCGGATCTCGCGGTGCCCGATCCAGGGCAGCGCCAATCGCAGCAGCGGGACCTGCGCGGACAGGTCGTCGTTGTGCAACCGGCGTTGGCGCACCGTGGCACCGACGTGGATCGAACCATTGCTGCGTGAGAGCGTGTTCAGTTCGGCGACGGCGTTGATGTCGACAAGGGTGGATGGGCGCCCCATGCGCATCGCAAGGACCGGTACGAGCGACTGACCACCCGCCAGTACCTTGGCGCCATCGCGCCCGAGTTCGGCCAATGTGTCGTCAATCGTTCCGGGACGCACGTAGGCGAATGGAGCGGCCTTCATTACCCGATCACCGACCCTGGAACTGGGGCACGCGCTTTTCCGTGAACGCGGCGACGCCTTCGGCGAAGTCCTGGCTGGCGCGCAGCATCGAGTAGGCCTTGCGCTCGAGCTCGATGCCGGTGTAAAGCGGTGCGTCGACGCCTCGGTCGAGGACCTCTTTGGCCGTGCGCAACGCGATCGGCGAGTGTCCGAGCAACACGGTGACGACCTGATCGACCGTCTTCTCGAGCTCGTCGGCGTCCGCGCAGTTGTGGGACGTGAGGCCCCAGTCGAGCGCCTGTTGACCGGTGATCCGCTCGCCGGTGAGGATGTGATATTTCGCCCGGGACAGGCCGATCAACCGCGCCAGCCGCTGGGTGCCACCGCTGCCCGGGATCATGCCGAGTTTCATTTCGGGCAGCGCGAAACGGGATCGGTCGGTGGCGATGCGGATGTCCGCCGACAGCGCGAGCTCAAGGCCGACCCCGAAACAGTAGCCGTCGATGACCACTATGACCGGCTTGGGGCTGCGCGCGGGCGCCGTGATGTCGTGACCAAGGTCGGTGAGATCGACCGGATCGACCTCCATGAAGCCCGCGATGTCGCCGCCGGAGGTGAAGTGCTCCCCCGCGGCGCGAATCACGACCACCTGGATCGTCTTGTCGGCATCGATCTCGGCGAATCTCTCCGCCATCACCCGGCGGGTCTCCATCGTGATGATGTTGTAGCGGCCGTGGTCGATGGTGAGGTTGGCGACGCGGCCGTCGTGGCTGCATTCCAGCCTGATCTCGCCTCCGGTGAGTGCCATGTCAGTTTCCCTTCGTGGTGTTGAGTAGTTGGTGTAGGACATTTCCGTGCAATGGCAGCGAGGTGATCTCCACGCCGTCCGGTGCGAGTGCATCGGCGACCGCGTTGGCGATGGCAACGGGCAAGCTCATCGAGCTGCCCTCGCCGCACCCCTTCGCGCCGAGCCGGGTCAGCGGTGACGGTGTCTGCAGGTGGTCACTGGTGAGCGGGAAGCAGGCCTCCGCCGATGTCGGACACAGGTAGTCCATGAACGTGCCCGCGGTCGGCTGACCCGAGTCCGAGTACGTCATTTCCTCGAACATCGCGCCGCCGAGTGCTTGTGCCAGCGCACCGTGCACCTGTCCGTCGAGCAGGGTCTTGTTCAGGATCGTGCCGGCGTCGTGCACGCTGGAGACGTCCTCGATGGTGATCTTCAGCGTCTCCTTGTCGATGCGCACGACCACAACCTCGGCGACGAATCCGTAGCAGAGGCTGGAGTTGATCTGATCGGTGCGTGAGGCGGCCTTCGATTGCGGTGGGGCGAACGCGGCCTCCTCGTAGAGCCGAGCCGAGAAGCCGTCCGGCAACGACCCCGGATCCCAGTGCACCAGACCCGCCGCGTGCCGGAACGTGACCGACCGTTGGTGATCGTCGACGACCCGGACTGTGCCGTCGGCAAGTTCGAGCGAGTCCGGGTCTACCTGCAAGAGCACCGAGCCAGCGACCTTGATGGTCTCGGCGATCCGATCGGCGGCCTCGAGCAGGGCGCTGGTCAGCAACGGCGCGAAACGGGAGGAGTAGCTGCCGGAGCTGATCGTCCACGGCGTGCTGGCCGTGTCCATCTCCACGCGGGGGCGGACCTGCGTTACCGGCAGTCCCAGGTGCTTGGCGACGATGTCGCGAGCGACGGTGGCGTGACCCTGTCCCTGCGGGACGGTGCCGAGCAGCACGGACACAATCCCTTGGGGATCCACGCTGATCCGGACGTGCTCGGTCGATCCGGACTTGCCGCGTTTGGCCGTCCGATCCTGAACCGGCGTCGCTAGGCCGATGTAGCCGATATTGGTTGCAGAGGGGTCGACGATCGTCGCGATCCCGATGCCCATCCACTCCCCGTTCTCGCGGGCGACCCGTTGCTCCTTGCGGAGCCGCTCGTAGCCGGCGTTGTCGAGCGCGAGCTCAAGCGCCCGGTGGTAGTCGCCGGAGTCGTAGATCCCGCCGCTCGGTGTCGCGTGCGGGAACGCGTCGGCGGGCACCATGTTGCGACGCCGGATCTCGGCCGGGTCGATGCCGCGGAACGCCGCGATATCGTGCATCAGCCGCTCGAGCCCGAAATACAGTTGCTGGCCACCGAATCCCCGGTTCAGCCCCGTGGGCATCTTGTTGGTGACTACCGCGCGTGCCCGGATCTCGACGGTGTCGATCGAATACGCGCCGGTGATGTTGCCGAAGCAGCGGTACAGGGTGCTCGGCTCCGGCGGGCGCAGGTAGGCGCCCACGTTGTCGATGAGATCCACTCGCAGGGCACCGATTACGCCGTCGTCGTCGACGGCGGCCTCGAACGCCATCAGCCGGTCTGACCCGGCGGAGCTGGCGAGCTGGTGTTCGAGGCGGTCCTCGGTCCACCGCACTGGGCGGCCGGCGTACTTGCTGGCCACGGCCATCAACGAGATGTACGGGTAGATCGCCGATTTGATCCCGTAGCTGCCGCCGATGTCGGCGGGCACGATCAGCCGCAGCGAGGATGTCGGTATGCCAAGCGACCCCGCCACCACGGGCGCCATCGAGAATGGGCCGTGAAAGTTCGCGTGGGCGGTCACCTCCGGCCCGTCGGCCCCGTCGCGCCATTCGGCGATCACGACGTAGCACTCCATCGGCGTGGACGAGTACCGCGGGAACGAGTACTCGCGCCTCACAATGTGTTTCGCATCCGCGAACGCCCGGTCCACGTCACCGAAGGTGAACGTGCGGTCCGTCGCGACGTTGCTGTCCGCCTGCTCGTGCAGCAGCGGCGCGTCGGGCTCGAGCGCCCTGTCGGTGCGCACTACCGCCGGAAGCGGTTCGTAGTCGATGTCGACGAACTCCGCGGCGTCCTCGGCGAGGTAGCGGTCGGTAGCCACGACGACCGCGACCGGTTCGCCCACGAAACGGGTCTTGTCGGTGGCTGTCGGGTAGTACGACGTCGGGGCCTTCACCGAGAGCGGGAACGGCTTCAGCGTCGCCAGCACCTCCTCGGGGCCGATCACCGCGGCGACACCGGGACGGCTTCGGGCACGGTCCAGATTCACCGAGCGGATGCGGGCATGCGCATGCGGGCTGCGGACAATCGCGGCCACCAGCGTGCCGGGCAGCGGGTCAAGGTCGTCGAGGAACCGGCCCTGCCCGGTGAGCAGAGCAGCATCCTCGACACGTGCCAGCGTGGTCATTTCGAGGTTCCTTCCTCGGAGTCGGCGAGCACGGTGCAGGCACTGGCGGTGAGCTGGCGGCGAAGGATCTTGCCGACGGCCGACTTCGGGATCCGGTCGACGACCACGAACCGCTTGGGTCGCTTCAGCGAGGGCAGACCCGACTCCTCGCGCGCGAACCGCGTGATCTTGGCGAGGGTCTCCCCGGGCGCAACACCGGGCGGGCCGACCACGAATGCGGTCACCGCTTGGCCCCATTTCTCATGCGATGTGCCCGCCACGACCACTTCGACGAGATCAGGACTGATCGCCAGGGCGTCGGCGATCTCGTCCGGGTAGATGTTTTCGCCGCCGGAGTTGATCATGTCGTCCACGCGTCCTGCGACCCACAGGTCGCCGTCTTGGTCGGCCGTGGCGAGGTCTCCGGTGAAGTACCACTCGTCCCGGATCGCCTTGCGGTCGGCTTCGGGCCGGTGCCAGTACCCGGCGAACGCCTCCGGACTCTGCATCGAGACGATGATTTGTCCCTGCTGGCCGGGGGCGACGATCTGGTCCGGGGACGCGTCCGGGTCGGGGTCGACCAGACGGATCCGAGAAAAGATCCCGGCCCTGCCCGCGCAGCCCGGCTTGGCTGCCACGTTCGGCCCGATGGTGAATGTGTAGATCTCGGTACTGCCGAAATGGTTCACGAAGCGGTCCGGGTGGACGAGGTCCGAAAGCGTCTGGGCAACTGTCGGGGTCATCATCGCGCCGGCGTAGGCAAGCTTCCGAAGCGACGACGCCTCGGCGAGGCGACCGGTCTGCAGCAGCGACCAGTAGATGGTCGGCACAAGATAGAGCGCACTGATCTTCTCGCTGGTGATCAGGTCGAGCGACTCCTCAGCTGCGAAGGTCGTCTGCGGGACCCAGGTGCCCGCCGCGAGCACGCTGGCGATGAGGCTACGCAGACCCATCGTGTGGAAGAGGGGCATGACGCCGAGGGTCACGTCACCGGGTCCATGGCCGGTTTGAATCAAATGGGCCACAGCAGCGTGGAATTCGGCGCGATGGGTACGTGGCACGCCTTTGGGTCTGCCGGTGGTGCCCGAGGTGTACAGCATGACGCTGACGTCGTTCTCGGTCGGGGTAACCGGCAGCGCCGCTTCAGGTTCCCTCGCCGCGGTGCGGTGCAGCGACGCCATCCCGGCCGGGGTGTTCTGTGGGGTTCCGGCCCAAACCACCGTCGGCGGGTGGGCAATCTTCTCCACCGCTTGGGTCACCAGGTCGTGGGTGGTCTCATCGACCGCGATCAGGACGGGGTCGGAGTCGCTGATGCAGTAGGACAGCTCGTCCACGGCGAACCTGGTGGACAGTGGAAGCGAGGTGACCCGCGCCTTCTGCGCGGCCAGGTGCAGCGTCGCCAGCGGTTCGCCGCCCTGCAGAAGGAAGATCGCCCGGCTGCCCTCCATCGCACCCAGCCGGTGCAACGCGCGGCCGACCTGGTTGCTGCGGGCGTCCCATTCGCCGTACGTCATCGCGGCGGGGCCACCCACCGCGCGACGATGCGGGTACCGCTCCGCGGTCCAACGGAACGCAGTTGCGAGGTCCATCTTCAGACTCCCAATCATCTTTTTCGGATCATCTGATTAATACGATTGCGAGGCTACGATACGATTAGGACTATGTCAACCGAGAAACTGACGCCGACGTCGTATGTCGTGCTCGGCCTGGTCGCGATGCGCGGCCCGTCGACCTCCTATGAGCTCAAACGCGCGTGCGGGAATTCGGTGGGCTACTTCTGGCCGTTCCCCCACGCCCAGCTGTATTCCGAACCGAAGAGACTTCTCGATCTGGGGCTACTCGAAGTGCAAAGAGAGGAAGACGGTCGCCGACGGCAGACCTACACGATCACCGACGAGGGAATGGCGGCGCTGCGCGCCTGGCTCGCCGAGCCGACCTACGAGCAATTGCAGGTACGTGATGTGGCCGAGCTGAAACTCTTCTTCGGTGAGTTCGCCCAGCCCGACGACATCGTGGCACTGGCCCGAGAACAAATCTCGCAACACCGCGAGCGGATCGCCGTCTACGAGCAGACGCAGACCAGGTTCGGCGAACGAGAGGACATCGCCGACCGGATGGTGCCACTGCGACTCGGTCTCGCGATGGAGTACGCCGCGCTCAACTTCTGGGAGCAACTGGAACAGGAACGCAGCTAGTCCAGAGCCCTCGATGAGGAGCGCACTCGCGCGGACAAGCCGGTGCGTCCTGGTATCAGGGCCGCGATCTGACCCGATCGCGAAAGCAAGTCGCGCTCGTTCGCAAGAGATCAAGATGCCGGCCGGCTCACCCACAGCTCGCCGCGGGTCGTCTGCCACCTTTCGGCTCGCCGGCCTCCGGTATGTGACCCTTGACAACCGTCCGGAACGGACTATATGTTCCAGTCCATCCAATACATATGGTCTGATTCGGATGGTTATGCAACCTGAAGTATTTGACCTCTCGGAAAGGGCAATAAGCATGTCGCAGCCAGACGACTCGACATTGACATCCGCGGGAGCCCCGAAGGCGCCGCTGGCCGCGGCGTTCGCTTCGGTAGCGGGTTGGGCATTCGACTTGTTCGACTTGTTTCTGCTTCTCTATGTGGCCGGCCCAGTCGGGCGCCAGATATTCCCCGCTCACAGCGAAACACTCAGTCTCGCAGCGGTTTTCGCATCGTTTGCGGTCAGCGTGATCATGCGCCCAGCGGGCGCGGCACTATTCGGCGAGCTGGCCGACCGAAAAGGCCGCAAGGCCATCATGGTCGCGGTACTGGCCGGAGTGGGTCTGTCGACCGCTGCCATGGGGCTGGTGCCCACCTACGCTGCGATCGGGCTGGCCGCACCGATCATCTTTCTGGCATTGCGCGTCGTCCAAGGTCTGTTCGTCGGCGGCGTCACCGCGACGACGCACACTCTCGGCACCGAGAGCGTGGCGCCGAGATGGCGCGGTTTGATGAGCGGCCTTGTCGGCGCCGGCGGCGCCGGTCTCGGCGCGGCCATGGCGAGCCTGGCCTTCATCGTGGTCAGCGCACTGGTCCCTGAGCCGGCCTTCAGCGAATACGGTTGGCGCTTCATGTTTTTCACTGGTCTACTCGGTGCCGTGCTCAGCCTGTTCGTGTTGACCAAGGTCGAGGAGTCACCGCTGTGGGTGGCCGAACAGGCTCGGGCCAAGGCCCTGCCCAAAGCTGCGAAGACCAAACGGATGCGCTTTCGTGACCTCGCGACCGGCCGCTACCGTAACGTCCTGTTCATCAACATCGCGGTTGCCGCGGGTGGTGGTGCACAGTACTACCTGACCTCGGGTTTCCTGCCCACCCTGCTCGACTCGATCGTCAAGATGACGGCCGGTGCCCGGGGCACTGTGCTACTCGTATCGAGCCTGGTCGTGGTGGTCGCGGCGATCGCAGCCGGCGAGTTGAGCGAGCGGATTGGGCGTCGCAAGACCATGCTCATCATCGGCGCCGTCAATCTGCTCGCGCTGCCGGCGATCACCTTGGCGATGGTTCGGGCGCAGCCGACAGATACCGGCTCCGTGCTGCTGCTGTCCTGTTTGCTCGCGCTGTTGGCGAACGCTGCCTATGCGCCGGTAATGGTGTTCCTCAACGAGCGATACCCGACCGCGCTCCGCGCGCGGGGCACCGCAGTCTCGTGGAACACCGGGTTCATGCTCGGCGGCCTCACCCCGACCTTCGTCAACCTGCTCAGCCCGACCATTGCAGACGTGCCCGGCCGGCTCGCGACCTTCCTCGTCGGCTCCGCGGTCGTGTTCTTGATCGCCGTAGGCATCAGCCCGGAGACCCGGGGAAACATCGACCGCCCCAAAACCCCCGAGATCCCAAACGAGCAGACCCTCAGCGAAGTTCGCACGCCGGATCGGACCGCCTCATGACACCCGTCCTTGCCGATCGCGTCATCGCCCTGAATGGCGTCACCGGCCACGTCGGAGCAACCCAGCCGACGTCCTTCACGACGACTGCCCGCAAGCGGTTACAGCCCTCGACATTGCAGCCAGGGTTGTCCGCGTCGGATCGGCTTCTCGTGCTGCGCGTCAACGGTTCGCGCGCTACGTCGGTTCCAACGCCGCTACGAAGGAGGTGACCCGTTCGGCCGCAAGAGAACTCGGCGTCAACGGCACGACCATCTATACCGTCGCAGACGTCATGTCGGCGCGGTGACGTGAATTCTTCCGTCCGACCTCAACGTTCATCACCGACCAAACCCCGTCGTCGACAGCGGGGAGTATTCGCGCGCGTGCGACTCCGCGTCGTCCGGATCCATGACCGAACCCCTCGTGGCGATGCTTGCACAGCACGAATAGACCACCCCTAGCGTTCGGCGCGTCGCGAGGTTCATGCTGAACTGCAGGAACCGGCAAGCGAAGGAGTAAGACGATGATGACGATCGTCACCAGGCTCAAGCTTCACAAGGATGGCGTAGACCAATGGGACAGTTCGATGCACAGGCGGGTTGAAGCCGCCCGGGGGAGACCAGGCTGGATTTCGGCGCAGTTGCTCAAGGGAGTAGACCAGCCGCTGGAGCGTGTCATCATCGGGGTCTGGGAATCACAGGAAGACTGGGCAGCCTGGCATCACGACGAAACATTTCAAGCCACACGCGAACAGCTTGCTGGACTGGAGGACGGCCCGACCGAATCCACCTGGTTCGAGGTGGTTGAAAACGCCGCCAAGATCGAGCCGCGGTGATCGGGGCGTCTGCCGACGTCACATGCTGGCGGGTGAACGCCGTTGGGCAGATGCAGATCCACAGCATCAGGCAGGAGTTGATTCGGGACAGAAGGGATTCAGAGCGGGGTCGTAGAAGGCCCCGCAGTACTGCATCCAGCCAACGCACGACCGGATCGATCTGCTGCGAGCGCGGCGAGGGTGAGCCCCATCGGCGGTGCGGCCGCCATCGGCGGATCTGGCCGCTGATCTTGTCGACCTGGGCGGCGGATGCGGCATTCCGTTCACATCGACCGACCGGGCGAATTCGTCAGCGCGGTGCGCGAGTTCTCCAATCGCTTCAACGACTTTCGTGGTCGTGGCGTGCCTCTGCAGCGTGCCAATCGCGGGCTCGAGAACGACATCGGCGTTCATGGTGTTGGCGACGTAGCAAGTGTCATGGGCGGCCACCAATAGCTCTTCACCCGCCCAATGTCGGTGCCCGCAGCGACGACAATTTGGAGTCGAAGGACGATACGAGTGATACGCATCCGGTCCCGCGCCGCGGGCATGACCGCCTCAGCGTCGTCCTCGTAATGCTTGACGTCGACCCCGGCATTGGCGGCTAGTGCCAGAAACGAGAGCAACTGGCAGGAACTTGCCGCGGCCAGCAGAAGCTGCTCTGGGTTTAACCGCTCAGCGTCTCCGCCGAAGGCGGCGTCTGCGCTGACGTTAAGGTCGCCGAGGGCGCCGCTTTGCAGCAACGGGATCTGCAACCGCCCGGCGCGCGGCTGGTCACCGTGCCCTACGCCGGGCACATATTGAACTGGGAAGCGCCCGACGCACTAGTCGATGTCATCGGATCGTTCCCGACAAAGCCTGCCGGTTAACGCACTGGGGGGTCGAATCCACCACCCGGCGAGGGTCTGCCCCGTAGACCGCACCCGGCGGGGTGTGTCACTTCTCACCGACGTATGGCCTTGATTCGGCTGATTATGCTGACTGACTTAGACTTTCGTCATTGACGGCGGCGGTCAAGATCGACGGCGTCATGCAAACGGAATGTGCACATCCACCGAATTCACCTCAGCGAGTACAAAATCGGAAGGGGTTTGAGGCCACCGACGAATGTTGTCGAAGATGATTCGGGCACGGCAGTGCAATCGATTCCAGCCCGGGCAGCAGCGCAATGTAGAGGCTGCTGATCCCCACTCGCGCGAGCGCGGCGCCGAGGCGGAATTGCTCGTGTCCGAAGGGCCAGATGATTGTGGGGTCACGGGCGACGTCGAAGCGGTACGGGTCGCAGAAGACTTCTGCGTCACGGTTGCACATGTATGCCGGATACACCAGCCGTTCGTCGTCGGCATAGGCCGTCGGCCAGCCCGGACCTTGCCGACATCATCCAGTCCGGAAGTGTTCATAGAGGCTTCTTTCTTGGCTGCTGAATCGTGGTGCAGCGGACGGGCCGTCGATAGCGCTGCATGATAACGACCTATTTATCAGCGCGCGCCGCCCGGTGCCGACGACCGCGATGCCGACGATCTCCTCAAAGGCCCAGAACGGCCGATACGGCGGATTGTTAAGCCAGTTCACCGGGTTGGCTGATAGCGCGGCGGTCGAGGAAGACTCGGTATGGGGGACTCGCCGGAGCCATTGCCCGCACGCTCATCGGCTCAGCAGCGCCACGGGTGACGGATGTGGCCGTTGAGATTCCGCGTGTTGGGAACGATCGATGTTCATAAAGCAGCTTTGCGCCAGCCCCATTAGGCCAAGCTGCCTGTAACGGCTATTCTTGGCCCGGCAATTGTCCGGCCAACAACGTGCTGGATGAGACTTGAGACCTTTGCGCGCCACGGGGCCCGCCGGTGGGTTCGCCAACCAGTACACGATCTTACTGAGATTTCTGCTCAGCCGGTTTGATGTTTTGGTTCATGCAGAACAGATTTCGAGGGTCATACTGTTTCTTGATCGCCGCGAGGTGGTCATATCGAACAGGCTCATATAGCGAGCGCAGTTGCGCGGGCGTCGCGCCTTGGCGTGTACCGATGAGTCGCCGCCTGACGGGAAACACGGTGGCGGTGTCGATTTAAAGATGGCGCGGCGTGCCTACGGAGGCAAGCCAAGGCGTCAGCGCGCGGCGCCACTGGGACTATTAGCCGTTCTTGCTTCTTCGGCAGAGTGATTGAGTGCAGTAGGCTTCGGCGAGCGAACGCCGTATGAGACGTGCGAGCGCTGCGGGCTGGGTGTAGAAAAGGTAAGTTCGATGCGTTCAGCCGTTGGGCGTTGTCGGCGCGCCTGGCGATCACCTCCTGGGCTACGACAGTTTCGAGCCGCATGGGCGGGGGCCAATCACCCGCGATCTATTGGGACCACTTTCTGGTGCGACTAGCCACGGAATCCCGCGTTCCTCGTCACGAAATACCCGGTCCGTATGCGCCCCTGTTCAGGTCGAGGTTCCCGTTCCGATTCGCCGGGCGACCCGCCCGACCCTCACACTATTCAGCCGAAATAGCGTGGTAATCATTGTGTTTCACCATGCTAGCCGCGCACTGGCGCCCACTCGATCGACCCGTACGCTCGGCCAAATGACCTTCGCGGCGCGTCCGGGAGCAGCGGGCACGGAGCGCCTTCGCAAGTCGAGTCGACTCTCGCGATGGATCACAGTTTAGCGTTAATGTCGATCATATGAAATATCGACCGCCGCCACCGAGCAGGGACTGTTCCGCGGCACCGTGGCGTTGGCTGTGTTATGCGACTTTCAATCCTTGACTTCGTCCCAGTACGCAGCAACCAGACCACCGGCGATGCGCTGGCGGCTACCTTGCAGCTGGCGCAGACCGCCGACCGGCTGGGCTTCACCCGGTACTGGGTCACCGAGCACCACAACATGCCGAACGTCGGAGCCACGAGCCCGCCGGTCCTGATCGCCTATCTGGCCGCGCAGACCTCGCAGCTGCGACTGGGGTCGGGGGGCGTGATGCTTCCCAATCACGCGCCACTGGCGGTGGCCGAGCAGTTCGCGCTGCTGGAAGCGGCCGCACCGGGCCGAATCGACTTGGGTATCGGCCGGGCGCCCGGCTCGGACCCGGTGACGTCTTGTGCCCTCCGCGGCGGTCGCGACGATCGCGACATCGAGAACTTCCCCGAATACCTCGACGACGTGGTGGCGCTGATGAGCCCGAACGGCGCGGAGGTTCCGGCGCGGTCGGGCGACTACCGACTCAAGGCCACCCCGGCCGCGGCCGGCGAACCGCGGCTGTGGCTGCTGGGCTCGTCGATGTACTCGGCGCATTTGGCTGCCGCCAAGGGACTGCCTTACGTCTTCGCTAATCACTTCTCCGGCAAGGGAATCGAAGAGGCGCTCGAGACCTACCGCTCCCGGTTCGTGCCCGGCAAGTTCGCCGCGGAGCCTGTGACGTTTATGACGGTGGACGCGACGGTGGCGGAAACCCACGAAGAGGCTACGGCTTTGATGCTGCCCGACCAACAGATGGTGGCGCGGATGCGTACCGGGGTGCCGCTCGGCCCCGTGCCACTGGTCGAGGAAGCGGCCGCCGCCCAGCTGACGGAACAGCAGCATCACATCGTGCAGGACAGAATGCAACGTGCCGTCCTCGGCACGCCCGCCGCGGCCGCCGAGCAGCTGCGTGCTCTCGCCGAACGGTTCGACGTCGACGAGGTGATGGTGATCCCCGTCGCGTCGGCACACGCCGGTACTGACCCCGCAACCGCGCCGGCGCGCGTGGCGACGCTTGAGCTACTGGCCAAAGAGTTGTTCTGACCGATCAACGGTCACGCCCTCCGGCTCGGATGGGTTTGACTCAGAACTGGGCGCATGGCAAGTGATCAGATTCGTAGGCCATCTGCTGGCAGTGGCGGACGGTGCGCGAAGCCCTGCGACATGGTGCTGCCGTATCGCCGTAGTGCGCTCAAGATGACCCCGTATGGATTCTGCTAGTCGGCGGCCGGGGAACCCAAAGACCGTAACCGCGTCGACCCTCGCAGATTCCGGCGCGCACGTGGTGTCCACGATCGCATCCGAGGGAGCGTTGCTCAGCGGCACCAGCACAAGCGAGTGCACCGACGAAGCCACGGGCGGGTTGTTGCGCTGCGTCGGGAGCTGGGGCGGGTGCCGCCGGGCCGGTATGTGAAATCTCGATAATCGCTTGGGTGTCGGCCAGCGCCAACCGGGATTGCTTGGCCATCTTGCTGCCGAGGAACCGCCCGGCGCGCAACCATCCACCAGCCACCGTTTGGTGCAGGGGATCATCTCGGCGGCCTTGTCCAGGGTGTAGGTCAGCTTTATAAGTCGGCCTCACCCTTCTCGTTGTTGAGCCGTTTCAACGCGCTGCGCATGTCCTTCAGCTCGCATTCGCTACGCCGTATCCGTTCCCGCAGAAAGTCTTCGGGTGACTTGTGCTTGCGCGGTTTGCGTGGTGGTTCGGGGGGTCCATCCAACCCGCCGGCTGATGGGCGACGATGCTGCGTGTATGTCGGCACGGATCACAGTTGGTGAAGGGGGCAGGTTCGCGGTGGCCCACATCGGTCATACGACGCGGGTACGCCACGTAATTCGGATCGTCGCCCGGGTTTCATGCACCCTCGGGGTTCTGCGAGCCGGCCGGTCGGTCGGTCATGTGTTGGGATAGTAACGGGCTTCGGCTCTCCCGAGGTGGTGCATGAGGCGCTGTTGTTTGTATCAGGCGACGTAGTCGGCGGTGATGTATTCGACGTCGTACAGGGTGTTCAGCGGACCGCGGCGAAACGGGGAGGCCGCCCGGATGCACTCGTTCGATAGAGGCCGATCGTTGTCTTCGCCGACGCGTTGTCATAGGCGTCACCAACGCTGCCGACCGACGGACGACCCCGTCAGCTCAGACGCTTGTTGATATGGCGTCAAATTTTTCGGGAGCTTGAGGACGTCCCACTGATGACGATGATAAGCGGGGTTTGACGTGTATCGGAAGCCGCTCATGTTCGACTGCGTGGATGACGACGGCTTGGTGCCACCGGATCTGCTGGATCGCCAGTTCGGGGTGGGCGCACCCAACCTGTTGCTCGTGGCCGACTTCACCGACGTCAAGCTCGTAACGGGGTTCGTCTTGGTCGCATTCGTCATCGACGCCCACGCCGGGGCGATCGTCGGGTGGGAGGCCTCGGGCTCCAAGCACACCCGACTCGTGGAATCGGCGCTCCGCCAGGCTGCGGCGCTGCGGTCGCGCCAGGACCATCCGATCGCCGACGCCATCTACCACAGCCACACCGGTTCTCATTACATGAGTATGAAATTCAGTGAGACACAAAGTCGTTCAGGAACAGGTCCGGTCAGGTCCGCCATCACATGTCATCTTTCTTGTTTCGTCGGCACAGTGATTCGAGTGCAAGTTAGGCGTCGGCGAGCCAACGCCGTATGAGCCGTGCGAGCGCTGCGGGTTGAGAGAGAAAAGGCGAGTGTGATGTGTTCAGCCGTTGGACGTTGTCGGCGCGCGCGGCCATCAGCTCCTGAGCGGCGACAGGAACCGCATTGTCGGTTTCGCAGATGACGTAAGTGTTTGGAATGGTCCTCCACGCCGTCTCGGTCAGTGGTTGTCGCATCGAGGTGTAGGACTGGTAACCGAGTTGGCGGGCGGCACGCGCTGCGGCCGTGGCGTCGAGATCGTTGTAGAACACCGTCTCGGGTGTCATGGCTTCGATGTAGTCGCCGATTCCGTTGCGGTGGTGCAGCTTCTCCCACGGCGATAGTGCACCCCAGCGGTTCCCCGAGAGCAGCCCGTCACCGACGTCGAGTTGGAATGAGGCGAGATAGACGATGTGTGCGACATTGCGCGCGTTCGTCAATCCCTGTGTGGTGGGTAGGCCGCCGTAGGAATGAGCGACCACAATCACTGGCCCGTCAATGGCTGCGACTGCTTGCGCGATCACTTCGGCGTCGGCATACATATCACCCAGGGTGGCGGGGTCATCGCCGCTGCTCGTCAGCGTTACGGTGTGCACGTTGATATCCGCTAGTTGGTCGATGAGCAGGTGAAAGTGGTCTGGCTTGTGCCAGGCACCCGGGACGAGCAGCACTGAGGGAACAATCACGAGACCTCCTGAGAGACTTGAAAACTAAGTTGACCAACCGCGGTTTACGCAGCATCCGAGGGCTTGGGTCGCGTCGAGGTGAGCAGCCGTTGTCCGCTCAGGTCGACACCACGGGCTGCGCCACCGGTGGCGACGTATCCGGTGGCGACGCGGCGGGCGCCGTCGGTCATCGCCATGGCCTGCAGGACCTTGTCGCCTAGCCGGGGGAGCGGTGAGGTCCTTGGGCAGCAGCCGAGTACCGCATTTCATTTCCACGCGCCGGGCCACCTCGAACTGATCGCGTCCATCGGGCACCGGGCACCACGCAGACCGGTACACCGCGCACCAAAGCCTTTCCAGTGACACCCATTCCGCCGTGGGTGATCGCGCACGCCGCGCGGTCTCCCGCGCCAGCCACACCCCCCAGGCGCAGCACATCTCGTCTAGTCTTCATCGGTGGTGTGGTCGTTGTACGCCCGCGGCGGACGTCCGCCCTTGACAAGCTGCGCGAAATTGCCATCGAGAGCCCTGTCTCACAAACACTATCTGTCGCCTAGGCGAAACGGGTTGCTACTGGTCGGTGAGGCTGGCCTCGCCCTTTAGCCAGCGCCGTAGCAACTCCTTGCGGACCTTGCCGGTGCCGTTGCGAGGTAGCGCGTCGACACACTCGAGCCGGGAGGGCAAATACCATTCCGTCATGCCCAAGCCGCCCAGATACCGACGAAGTTCATCCAAAGTGACCGGAGGGGTGTTGGTGGGAACGACGACCGCACAGGCCAGCTCGCCTCCCTGCCCGTCGGGATAGCCGACCAGGGCCACGTCCCGAACGGCGGGATGGCGCAGCAACTCAGATTCGACGTCGTTCACCGGTATCATGAACGCCCCGCCGATCCTGTCGCCGGCGCGGCCCATCAGCCGAATCCCTCCGCGCCCGTCGGGCACCGCCAAGTCGCCGGTGTCATACCAGCCGTCGTCATGCTCGGAGATCACCATCACATTGCCGGTGTCACGTCCTACCGTCGCCACACATACGCCGCCACTTCGCACGAATAGTTCAGCGGGTCGCTCGCGGCTGATCTCGCCGTCGGATCGCAGGTCCAGTTCCACTGACAGCACCGGTCTGCCATCGCTGTGGGCGGCCCAGTCCGGTGGGTCGTCGCTACGGGTCATCGTCGCCATACCCGTCTCGGTCATCGCAAAACTGGTCTGCAGCGGTCTGCCGAACGTCTTCGCGACTGCTGCGACCAGTGGTGCCGGGATAGTGGTGGCGCCGGTGGCGACCGTGCGCAAGGCCGGAAGGACTTGCGGCCCCGTCCGTTCCCCGAGTGCGGCGATCAAGTCATTGATGTAGACCGGTGCGGCTATCACCAGGTGCGTGGTGGCGCTCTCGGCCATCACCTGCAGCCCCCGTGGCCCCGACCAGGTGTCGAGCAGGACGATCGAGGCGCCGGTCTGCAACGCTGCTCTGGCCGACATCTGCGCCGCCATGTGCATGAGGGCGTGCGGGCTGAACAACACGTCCGAGGACTCGATATCCATGACTTCGCACACGCCGGTGGTGGTGGTGAATAGCGTGTTTTCGGTGTGTAGTGCGGCCTTCGGCTCCCCTGAGGTTCCCGAAGTGAAAAACACTGCTGAAACAGCGTCTGGGTCCTCCTGGGCGTCGTCTAACGCCACTGGATGGCGCTGCTCCCACGGGGTCTGTTCGAACATCGGGGTGAATTCGATATCTCCTTTCCCTGCCTGCCCGAGGACAACCCGGTGACGCAGCGTCGGCAACTGGGAAGCCATGTCGCGCAACGCTTCGGCGTGGTCGAAACCCGCCCATCGGTCCACGGTGATGCAGACGCTGGCTTCCACCCGTCGCAGCATGCGCTGCAGTTCACGAGGCCGGATCGTGGTCATACACGGTGCGAGCACTGCACCCAACCGCGCTACCGCCTGGAACAGCACCAGTGCCTGCCACCAGTTCGGTAGCTGGATCGCCACCACGTGGCCCGGCCGCACCCCTAGTTCGTAGAGTGCACCCGAAAAGCGCTCGACGAGATGCGCATAAGCGTGATAGCTGATCTGTACCGGTGCATCGGAGGGACCGAATGCGCTGACCGCCAAGGCCTGCGGCGTCTCGTCCCGCCACCGGCGCAGATAGCCGATCGACCCGTAGTCGCGCCACACCCCAGCGGCGCGGTACGCCCGCACCCTCGACTCCGGCGGACGAATCGTAAACGGCGACATACTTTCCTCCTGATTGGACCGAATTACTCCATGACCGTGACCGAGCATTGTCGCGAAATTCGATTGGTTCGATCGTGTGGCCAGCTCCGCCAGATCGGCAGTGTCCCAACCTGTCAATGCTATCGGTCTTCTATGACTCAACGCCCGTATGGCTCAGATAAATCCGCGGATCCGCCAGATGGTGTCAGCGCCCGCTCCGCACACCGGCTGGTCCTGTCGAACGGCTGCCAGATTCCGGCGGCTCCTGGCGGTTTGGGTACGTCGCAGACCTTGTCTACGAACAACGGATCCTTGACACTTTCCACGAAACCTGGTTCTACGGAGGGCAATGCGAATGTACGGCCACACCCGCGAGACCATCGACTGCGACAGCGGGAGGTGCTCAGCCATCGACCGGGTCAAGCAGTACGTGGCATCTGCGGGTCGCTCTCGAGCGTCGCAGTGACCAACGCTCGATTTGGGTGCCGCCGACTGCCCGCGGCCGAGCCGGCGTGGTTCATCCAGCAGCTCATCACATCGATACTCATTGAACCTGTTGCGGCACTTGTGGTCGCACCGCGATTACCGGCCAACCGTTTCAGGCAATCAACAGGTGTGGCGTCGCGGCCAGAGGGTCTCCTATTTCGGCTCCGTGGTGTCCGAACCACTCACCAACACGATCAAGAACGCCAACGCGTCGCGCCTCGAGGTGGCCGTCGAGGATAGCGGCGCCGTGCTAAACGTGTGTATCCGCGATAACGGCGTCGGTGGCGCAAACCCGCGCGGCTCAGGACTGATCGGGCTACCCGACGGGGGTTGAGGCGACCGGCAGCTCGATGCAGATCATCAGCCCCGGCGGCGGCGGCACAACGATCCGGATTTTCGCTGCCGATCCAACAGATTGACGGCGAGGCTGCGGCTTGGCCCTGGCGCGCCTGGCTTTTCTCAAAGAGATGTGTTGTCGTCAATAGAGAATGGAGGGGAGGAATACTCCTCGCGGTTCCTGATATAGGCCAATGGTCATAAGATTGCCCATGTACACCACGCGTAGGTCATGCCCAAGGCACCAGCGCAAGAGCTCGGTGTTGCGCAGCGGTACCAAAAACCCAGCGCCAGAGAATTCTTCGGTCGCGCCGATGAGCGCGGCGAGATCATCGTTGGTTTCGGCGACCGAGTGCGCGAAACGGCCGATGCCGGTTGTGTAGCCGCTGATGCGGCCTTGACGCGTGACGACTTTGGCGCGGCGTTGGGTAATCGCCTCCACGAGCTCGCCATTGCGGTCGTGGCCGAACACACGTCGACACAGTGCGTTACAGGCGTCGAGGTCCGGCTCGGTCGCCGAGGAGACCGCATACCCAGGCAGTGCTAGCGCCAGCGGGGCACCTTGTACTTCGGCCACCGGTTCGCGAACGTCGAACCCGAGTTTGGTGTAGAGGCTCAACGAGCGGCTGTGATAGGCCACTTGGACTAATCGCACTCCGGGCGCGCCGCGAGCCGCGCTTCGCTCGAGGACCGCCATCATCAGCGCGCGGCCGATCTGGCGGTCCTGCACTGCGGGCTCCACCGTGACGGGTCCGACGCCGCGCATTGTCGAGCGCTCATCGAGGAAGTTACTGCCAACAACTCTCCCCTCAAGCTCCGCGACGACACCGAAGAAGCCGGGATTCCTTATCAATTGCGAGGTCAGCGCCGTTGCCGCCTCGGCGGACGGGATTTGTGGTGGGAATCCATGGCGGCCCGCAATGGCTGCGAACGCTTCATAACAAATCCGTCCACACACGGCAGCATCGTCGAGCGCGGCGGCACGTATGCGTAGCTGCATCGATACCTCCTCACATTTCGTTCGCGGCGCAGCTCATAGTTTGCGCAGTCTCCGAAGGATTCTGGTCAAGGGAAGGTTCGTGACCATACCGCGGCGCAGACTGGGCGGTAGGGTGCTGAGGTTGCCGCGCACCGCGTGTTGCAGGCCCTGGTGCCGCCATTCGGCGACTTGCTCGGCCACCGCGTTGGGCGTGCCGGTGAGAGCATTTGTTTGAGCAGTGACGGCGCCATGTCTACTTGATTCGACTGTCGCACAGCATATCTCATGTTCCCTAGATATCGGTGAGATCAAGTTCTGTCGCATTCGTTGCGAGTTTCACCGGTAGCGTGCGGTGAAATTGAGGGCTGCCGCGCGGCGAGTCCAGCTCGATGGGTCGTACTTGTGCGGCCAAGCCGTTGCGTCTGCTAATGCGTGAGTGTTGCGGCCGCATCGATGAGACTCCTGCCATTCGTCTCGGGGGCATCGATCACCTCCAAGATTCGATCACAGCCTCGGTATCAATCGAAATCTCCACTGCGGCTCGATAACCGATTGAGAATCAGTCGGAGACTCAGGTTCGGACAGGGTCCAGAACGAAGTTGTAGACGACATGATCGCTGCCGTCGGGCTGACGCACCGGGTCGAGCATCAATTGCGGCTTGACGGCACTCGCGATGTCGTCGGCGTTGTGCGGATCGCCGGGGAAATACAGTTGGGTCGTAAGCATTTCATGGTCCGGCGTGCTGACCTTCGCATGTAGATGTGCCGGGCGCCACGGCTGCCACCCCGCAGCGGCGATCAGCCTTCCACATGGTCCGTCAGTAGGAATCTGGTAAGGCGCCGGGCGAATTGTGGTGATCCGGAATTGGCCGTCGTCTCCAGTTGAGAAGCAACCCCGCAGATTCCATTCTGGCAGCCCGGGTGCGAACTGTGAGTAGTAGCCGTCCTTATCGGCATGCCACACTTCGATCTTGCCCGCCCGCGGTGTGCCGTCGGTGGACATGATCGTGCCCGACCACACCAACGCAGTTCCGGCTTCACCGGCACGCATCGGAAGCACACCGGTCGCACCGCACTCGGGCGCACCCGGCACGTAGTAGGGACCTTCGATGCTGCCCTTGCTGCCCTGGCGGTAATCGGTGGCTACGTCCTCGACGACATGTTCAACCCAAACGTCCAGGAAGAGAGGCCATTCACCATCTTGGCCCACGCCGATTAGCCACGCCTTGAGCGCGTTGTACTCGTCATAGCTGACTCGGTGGCGGCGGATGGAGTCATGCACCGCGGAGAGCACCTCGCCAACGAGCGTGTTCACTCGCGCCGGCGGGGTTGCCCGTACCGCGTCGAACGGCGACTTGTCGGCGTGGAAGCGCTCGGTGGCCCACGCACCCGAGGCGGCCGCCGAGGCTGCCTCATCCCGATTCTCGACACTTGTCATCTTTCCTCCTCTTTCACCTTCTGATGCTGCTGGCACTTTCGGCTATTAGCGACTGCAGTCGGCAAGTGCCGTGGCCCACGGCACCGTGGCAAGTCCTTAAGCTGTGCGCATTCCTAGTTAGGTCTGGAAACGCCTCGGACACGACGGATATCCACAATCACGTCCATGCTCGGTTGGCGTCAGACCCGCGCGCCGCAGGGCTCAGCGGTTCCCGAAGTACGTCACGTCATCGTTGTCGATGAGGTCGGGCACGGTCCAGCCATCCAAGTCGTACTCGGCCAGGCAGGCTTCGGCCAGCCCCTTCATCTGCGCCACTCCTCCGCGATTTTGTGCTGCGAACAGCAACTCCGCCTTCACGTTCTCGTGGTTGCCCGAATAGTTGCGCTCGTAGAGTTCGTGGCGACCCCCGAACTCCGAACCGATGGAATCCCACAGGGCCTTCATCACTTTCACCCGGTCGACTGCGGTGATTCCGTCAGATCCGCGGACATACTTGTCCAGGTACGGCCGTAGCTCGGGACTCTTGAAGTCGGCGGCCGAGGACGGCAGGTAGATCAACCCGGAGGCCACGTCTTGCTCGATGATTTCCTTGATGCGCGGGTAGCCCTGAATCATGAACATCCGATAGGTCAATCCGTACTCGAGCCGGGGAATGACGGTGTCACCGATCCACGGTTCGGGATTGTGAGCCATTGCGTCGGTCAGCGTCCAGAAGAGGTTTCGCCAACCGATCACCTCACCGACGCGGGTCTGCACCCCGCGAAAGCCTCCTGCGCCGGTGGCGTCTAGAGCCTTGAGTAACAAGCCGCCGATGAAGTCGAGCTTGACGGCCAGACGGGTGCATCCCTGAAGCGCGGAGCGGGGCAGGAATCCCGACTGGGGGAAGAACGAGTTGATGCGATCGACATCGCCGTACATGAATACGTTCTCCCACGGCACGAGTACCTTATCGAAGACGAAGATGGTGTCGTTCTCATCCAGTCTGCTCGACAATGGATAGTCGAACGGGGTGCCCATCACGGTTGCAGTCTGGGTGTAGGACGATCGGCAGATCAGCTTGATGCCTGGAGCATCCATGGGCACCGCGCAGATGATCGCGAACTGCTTCTTCTTGATAGGCAAGCCGTAATGGGCGATGAAGTTGTAGTTTGTGATCGCCGATCCCGTCGCCACCACCTTGGCACCAGACACCACGAGGCCGGCGTCAGTTTCCTTTTCCACTTTCATGAACACATCGCCCACCTCGTCGGGTGGTAGCTGACGATCCACCGGCGGGTTGATGATGGCGTGGTTCCAGTACAGGACCTTTTCCTGCGATTCCCGATACCACCGCTGCGCGTTGGCCTCAAACGGCGCGTAAAACTCCTTGTTCGCATGCAGCGTGCCCAGGAAGCTGGCCTTGTAGTCGGGTGAGCGGCCCATCCAGCCGTACGTCATCTGGGCCCATCGAGCGATCGCGTCGCGTGCCTTGATCAGGTCCTCGCTACTGGTGGGCGCCTTGAAGAAGGGCATGGTGACGCCGCCGTTACCCGTGTCGGTGGGGGTAGTGAGCACATCGACGTGATCGCCGGTGTGTAACGCATCGTAGAGTCGCGCCGCCATGCGAACTGGGTTGCGGAAGGCCGGATGGGTCGTCACGTCGGTGACCCGCTCACCGTGGAGGTAGATTTCGCGGCCGTCCTGCAGCGAGGCGATGTACTCCTCGCCAGTCATCGGCCGGGGGGCGAAGTTCCGTGCGGTGTTGGCAGTTAGATCACGTTGAACCGCGGTCTCGTCGACTGCCGGCTCCTGAGTTGCACTCATAGTCTCACTTATTCTTGTTTGCTGAATGAAGGGAATGTCGAAGGTGGTCAGGCCAACTGCCCGGTCTGGAAGTGCGCTACCGGAACAAAATTCGCTGTGGCGTCGAACCACCCTGAGTGGGGATCGTCGCCCGACAACGTCCACAGCGAGTTGACCGACGGTTCGCCGAGATCGTAGAAGGTGCTTCGGTAGTAGAGCAGCGGGCGCTTTTCGGTCCTCTGTGCCTCGATGATTTCTCCGATAAATACGGTGTGATCGCCCACCTCGTAGCTTCGCCATGGTTCACAACTCAACGTCGCCGCCGCCCCGCACAGGATGGGGGCTGTCGGCCCCTGTGCCCAGATCGGCCCGGGCTCAGATGGTCGGCCGGCAAAGTGCAGAGCGATGTCGTATTGATCGGCAGCCAGAATGTTCACCGCGAACGGAGCCCCGTCGAGGTAGTTGCAGGCTTTGGACCTACGGGTCACCGTTACTTGACACAGCCGCGGCTCCATCGACACCGCGGTGAACGCCGTGACCGTCGCCCCATGCGGTTCCCCCTCATTGGTGGCGCAGGTGATCACGGTGACACCGCTGGCGAACTGGCCGAACACATCCTTCAGAGGCCGTTTTTCCATGTCCTCCACACCATTCTGATTGCGTTTGCAACCAACATGACTTCGACGCTAGGCCAGACTCTGCACTGACGATGGACCACTCTGGCGCGGCGAACAGGGTCCAGTTGAGCCGGCCAGACGGTATCGAAAGCCGGATTTGGGATACGCAGGAACGGGCCACTGATACATCTGCTGCACTATGCAGTGGTCAACCCGAGTTGATGAAAGAATCGCTAGGGCGTGCTAATTAACGGCTTCGAATGAGAACACCCGCGCCCGCCGTTTCGATCAGGTAAGCGATTGCGAAGGGGGGAGGGACTCTCGGTCGGATCGACGACCCGTAGAAGGAAGAGCCTGCAGCTTAACTTCCGTGTGAGACAGGGTTACTCAGTTACGTCATAGGGCGTCCGGAGCTGTGCGCGTTGGCCACGCCGCGCAGATTAACCGAGGCCGATATCGAGCCGATGCGGACTGTGCTTGCTGCGGATAAAGGTTGCGGGGAACGAACTTGGAGGCCGAATACGATGTGCAACAGTCGAATACGTGCTTTGTGTGACATAATATAACTACCAGCGTGACCCTATCGTCACAGGCGCTCAAACTCTGAACTCATTCCGGCGGCGTTCCGGGAAGCGTTAATGACGATTAGTCATGGAATGCCACGGCATGTGTTGGCGCACATCATGGTTGGAGACCGAGACCGTCACAGTGACGTATCGACTGCGTGCCAGGCCGGGCCGGTGTCGCTGTGGTAGATGGCGTCGGCGATCGGATGGTCCTGGCGCGACCGCAGCGCCGCAGCCTGACGGAGCGCCGATTCCACGAATCGGGTGTGCTTGGAGCCCGAGGCCTCCCACCCGACGCGCCCCGGCGTGGGCGTCGATGACGAATGCGACCAAGACGAACCCCCCGCTACGAGCTTGACGTAGGTGAAGTCGGCCACGAGCAACAGGTTGGGTGCGCCCACCCCGAACTGGCGATCCAGCAGATCCGGTGGCACCAAGCCGTCGTCATCCACGCAGTCGAACATGAGCGGCTTCCGATACACGTCAAACCCCGCCTACCATCGTCATCAGTGGGACCTCCTCAAGCTCCCGAAAAATCTGACGCCATATCAACAAGCGTCTGAGCTGGCGGGGTCCGGTCAGGTCCGCCATCACATGTCATCTTTCTTGTTTCGTCGGCACAGTGATTCGAGTGCAAGTTAGGCGTCGGCGAGCCAACGCCGTATGAGCCGTGCGAGCGCTGCGGGTTGAGAGAGAAAAGGCGAGTGTGATGTGTTCAGCCGTTGGACGTTGTCGGCGCGCGCGGCCATCAGCTCCTGAGCGGCGACAGGAACCGCATTGTCGGTTTCGCAGATGACGTAAGTGTTTGGAATGGTCCTCCACGCCGTCTCGGTCAGTGGTTGTCGCATCGAGGTGTAGGACTGGTAACCGAGTTGGCGGGCGGCACGCGCTGCGGCCGTGGCGTCGAGATCGTTGTAGAACACCGTCTCGGGTGTCATGGCTTCGATGTAGTCGCCGATTCCGTTGCGGTGGTGCAGCTTCTCCCACGGCGATAGTGCACCCCAGCGGTTCCCCGAGAGCAGCCCGTCACCGACGTCGAGTTGGAATGAGGCGAGATAGACGATGTGTGCGACATTGCGCGCGTTCGTCAATCCCTGTGTGGTGGGTAGGCCGCCGTAGGAATGAGCGACCACAATCACTGGCCCGTCAATGGCTGCGACTGCTTGCGCGATCACTTCGGCGTCGGCATACATATCACCCAGGGTGGCGGGGTCATCGCCGCTGCTCGTCAGCGTTACGGTGTGCACGTTGATATCCGCTAGTTGGTCGATGAGCAGGTGAAAGTGGTCTGGCTTGTGCCAGGCACCCGGGACGAGCAGCACTGAGGGAACAATCACGAGACCTCCTGAGAGACTTGAAAACTAAGTTGACCAACCGCGGTTTACGCAGCATCCGAGGGCTTGGGTCGCGTCGAGGTGAGCAGCCGTTGTCCGCTCAGGTCGACACCACGGGCTGCGCCACCGGTGGCGACGTATCCGGTGGCGACGCGGCGGGCGCCGTCGGTCATCGCCATGGCCTGCAGGACCTTGTCGCCTAGCCGGGGGAGCGGTGAGGTCCTTGGGCAGCAGCCGAGTACCGCATTTCATTTCCACGCGCCGGGCCACCTCGAACTGATCGCGTCCATCGGGCACCGGGCACCACGCAGACCGGTACACCGCGCACCAAAGCCTTTCCAGTGACACCCATTCCGCCGTGGGTGATCGCGCACGCCGCGCGGTCTCCCGCGCCAGGCTGGACGGCAGGAACTCGCACACCGTGGCGTTGGCCGGTGCCGTGATCTCTGGTGGCAGCCCTGTCGGGAATGTCGCTACGACGTGGACCGGCTCCTCTGCCATCGCGCTGAGCGCTACTCGCGCCAGTTCGGAATCGCCCTGGTTCTCTGAGGACGTCGATACCAGGACAACCGGTTGGGCGATCTGCGCGAGCCATCCCGGCACAGTCGAAGGTGTCGGGTCATAGCAGCAGGCGCCGATGAGCTCGATGGAGTCATCCCAATCCGGATGCGGGTGGTCAGACGGTTGGGCAGTGGCGACCAGAACCAGTAGTAACCGACGCGCGTAGTCGTCAGCCGATGTCAGTGGCGGGATGCCGAGCTGGGCGCGAATGATATCGAGGGGGTCAACCATGGCTTTGTCGACGGCGCCGGTGAGCTTCCGTCGCAGCAGCGTGTCTCGGAGCCGACCGACCGGGCCCAACAGGAAGCCGCGGTTCTTCTTTGGTGAGTACTCGGCCAGCAGCAGGGTGGCGATCGGGTAGTCGGGACCGATCGCCACGCCGAGCAGGAAGCGAAGGATGACAAGCTGCCAGGCCTCACCGGCGAATGCCGACAGAATCGAAAAGAGCGCGAGCGCAACATATCGGCGATGTACATGAATTCCCGGCCGATCCGGTCGGTGAACAAGCCGAAGAACATCCCGCCGACGAAGACGCCGACGAGACTCGCAGCGCCGATCAGTCCGATCTCTGTCGACGTCGGCGACAGTGCCGGCTCCAGGGTGGGGAGTGCGACGCCAACGATCGTCAGTGCGTACCGGTCGATGAACGGCCCGCCCGACGAGTAAAGCGCGAGCTTCTTGTGGAATAAGTCAATGGAATCATCGATGAGATGACCTGACATAGGCGACTCCAGTCGTGTGATCGCAGCACCACACCGTGCTCGATGTGCCCTGCGTCTTGCTGTCGTCGCAGGACCCCACCCGTTCATAGGCGAAAATGTTTGAGAAGAGGTGTTGCTCTTTGAACGACAGGGAATTCCTCAGCCCAGCAGGCAGACCCGACTCAAGTTTTGATCCGCGCCGCGAGGGCCGGCGACGCGCCCGATGCCAGACCAGCCGTCGTCGTGGTCGGCGATGGCGGTCAGCGCTCCGAAGTTGCGGTCGGCGGATGCAAGCGCACGGCGGCGCCACGTGCGAATAATTAGACGGGCGGCTTCTTTTCGGCGTCGATGCGGCTGCGTCGCCTGGCCGGATCGCGCCTGACTCCTGCGGTACGGAATCTTCGCGCAAAGCGTCGCAGGGCACATCAGCACATTCGTTCAGAACGGTAAAACTCTTCATTCCGTTGCTCCGTTGGTACACCCGCTCGTGCCGACGACCGCCTCTGCGGCGGGCGGCTGGTCTTGTCATCGCCTGTGCACCCTGATTAATCCGTGAAGCCACAGTGTGGCGAAGCCTGTCGATCAGCCGCGCAGTTACGCTCCTCTACCGTGACGTGGTGCGCGAGTGTCCATGGCGCGCGGAGACCTGACATCTTGGTAGCGTCTGCCAACCAACATGAGTTCGACGCTAGTCAACTTCAGCACTGACGATGGGCCACTTCGATGCAGCGCACGGGGGCCAATTGAGCCGGGCAGACAGCCCGGATCACTACCCTCGAAATTTCACGACGTCAGGGGCGTCACCACCAATTGAGATGTCGGTCACGAGTCCGGAACCCTAAAGGCCTGGGCCGCGCGCTCTGTCCTGGTGCGTCCTTGGGGGAAATAGCAGGCTGCCGATATTTACTGCCGGTCGGACGCCGATGTGAAGGCGAGCCCGACGGCTGTACCTATGCTTCGGACGAGCGTGACGGGTGACGACCACAGATAGTGCCGAGGTGCACAATCGCAGCCGTCGCCCGGGTCCCAGTAGCCGGGCGCTGCTAGCAGCTGCTGCAGCTCGTCGACGACCGGCGCCCCGTGTGACGCCGCTGCTCCCACATTGATCCGACTGACATTACGGTGAGCGGCAATTCGCAGATATACGCTGGCCGCGTGATGACCAGGGGCTGAAGGGGAAGATGTACCTGTTGCGGTGACAGGGTGGCGAGTGGCCTCTGTTATCCGCACTCAAGTGACCCACAAACATTGCCGTATCTCACTTAGCATAGGAGACGCGTTGTGCGGCAACCATCGAGGTCGGCGAGGCCCTCAGGGGGTGATCCTTCCTGAACGCAGGCAGCTGCAGCGGCGAGGCCTGAACTCATCGAACGTCAGCCGGGTGGCGTTGCGAGCGACGTCACCCCGTTGCGCTTGACCGACATTGACCAACGCGCGAACCGCATCACCGGGTACACAGTCGCAATCGACGGGGGTGTTCCTACAGAACATGTCTATGGAGGACTAGAGATGGCACACTTGCTTCACATCGACTCGTCCGTGCGGGGCGATCTCTCTGTCAGCCGGCGTCTGGCCGCCCCTCACACAACGTATTTCGTACGAACCACAAGATCTCGCCCAACAACTGGGTGTCGGGTAACAGCACGATTCGCGAATGAAACCGGCCTGATCTGCCCATCGTCTGTTAGCTCGGGCACGCCAAAGGTCTTTGGATATAGGCCGCCAATTTGTGAGAAATGGGCACTGGGTTGAGCGTCCGATCCGACGCTGCGACGCCTCCGCGTCGCCTAGGGGGCGTTGCTCCGATATCTCTGCAATACGTCGGCGTCGAGAGGATTTACAGTGCTAGTCCTGCCTCGAACTATCGGCAAGATCCCTTCGTCTACGTCCCCCGTTCCAGACCGTCGAGGCGTGGCCGCTGTAGTGCTTTTTGTGATATCTGCCGCGGCGCCGCTCACTGCGGTCGTCGGGGTTGTACCGACTCGTCTTGCGCTAACTGGCTTGACTGGCGTGTCTCATGCGGATCTTGCCGTAGCGCTGGTACGTGCGTTGTTCTCTGTCGACCATTTTGTTACTGCCCGTCACATCACCAACGCGACTGCACCCTATGCTGCTATCGCACCCGGATTGAGCCGACCGGCTGGCGTCGGTGCATCATGCGTAGCGCTGTCGGCCTGCATCGTGTTTAAGTGCGCAAGCTACCGTGGATTCTTGGCGACGCCCTTCCGGCGTGCAAATCGTTCCGCCGTTTTCCGACGTTGCTGCCCAGGTGCGATGAGCGGCGGTGGTCGTGTCCATTGAGCTGACTCACTGCGGCAACCGGATCGGGAAACACAAGCTGGGCGACGTTACCGTCAGTCTGCTGCGTACCCGAGCGTTGTACCGGGGATTTCTTGCTCGCGTTGTGCGGACGACGGCGCCGCCGTTGTGGCTGGGCGTGGCGGTAGCGGCGGCGTTTATCGGCGCGGAAGCTGTCCTGGTGTGGTGGCTGCACAGGGCGGCGCCGCAGAACGCGTACGGTGCGCTGTTCCTGCTCGGTGTGCTCGTGGTGTCGGCGGCGTGGGACTTCGGCTTGGCAGCGGGCACGTCGGTGGTCAGCGCGGTGGTGTATGTGTTTCTTCTCCACCGAGACAGCCTGGGACCTGCGCTCGTAGTCTTTCTGTGTCTGGCGCTGCTGGCCAATGTGCTGGCCGGACAGGCTCGTTCACACGCGGCAGAAGCCGAACAGCGGCGGGTAGAGGCGGACTTATTGGCGGATTTTGCAAGAACGACGCTGCAGGCGGAAAAATTGGAATCAGCGCTCAACGGCGCGGGTCAGCGCGTTGCCCAGGTGATCGGCTTGCCATATGCCGACCTGGTTCTCTTCGAAGTTCGTGGCGACGAGCAGAGACTGGCGGTGCCTCTGCGAGAGGGCGACGAGCAGATCGGCACGTTGGTGGTGCCGACGGATCTGTGCGGCAGGCAACGGGAGCGAGTGCGGCGCCTGGTGCCCTCGCTCGAGGCGCTGGTGGTCGCGACCCGAGCGCGGCAGAAGATCAACGCCGAAGTCAGCGCCCTCGCAAGGCAGCAGGCCGCGTTGCGCCGGGTAGCCACGCTCGTGGCACGCGGGGTGGCAGCGGAGGACGTGTACCCAGTGGCGGTAGCGGAGTTGGCGCACGGCCTGGATGTAGAACATGCGATGTTGATCCAGTACGACGACCAGCAGGGTGTGGTGCTGGCGGTACGGGATAACACGGGTCGGGCGACGATGGCTGTGGGGGAACGGCTTCGGCTCGATGACTGGAGTATCCGCGCTAAAGTCATGCGGACAAGTGAGCCAGGGCATGTCGAGGACGGCCTCGGCGGCGGTGTGATCGCAGACCGCGTGCGGGGGCTGGGGTTGCGCTCGAGTGTGGCCGCGCCGGTTGTGGTCGACGGTCAACTACGCGGTGCGCTGATCGCCGGGTCAGCGACGGCCGAGGCGCTGCCACCGCAATATGAGGCACAGGTGGGCGACTTCGCGGACTTGGTGGGCACAGCGATTTCCAACGCGGAGTACAAGGCGCAGCTTCAGGCCTCGCGGGCGCGCGTCGTCGCAGCGGCGGATCAGGCCCGGCGAGGTTTCGAGCGCGATCTGCACGATGGGGCCCAGCAGCGGCTGGTGAAGCTGGGACTGGACCTGCGCGACTTGGAGACATCGGTGCCGGCCCAGCACCGCGCGGCGGTGAGCCGCGCAGTGAAGACTCTGATGAGCGTGCACGCCGACCTTCGTGAATTGTCGCGTGGAATGCATCCGGCGATCCTGTCCAAGGGTGGATTGGGTCCCGCCCTCAAGGCGCTGGTGCGTCGGTCGGCGGTACCGGCCTCCTCGAATATCGACATTGCTCGGCGTCTCGCGGAATCAGTGGGGGCCGCAGCGTATTACGTTGTGGCAGAGGCGCTGACGAACACGGCCAAGCACGGGCGCGCCTCAAAGGTCCACGTCAGTGCGTCCATCGACGAGGGACACCTACACGTGTCGGTCAGCGACAACGGGGTGGGCGGTGCGGTGCTCGGCGGCGGTTCGGGACTGATCGGGCTTAAGGACCGAGTCGAATCGCTATCGGGCAAGTTGACGGTGTCAAGCCCCCCCGGCCAAGGGACCACGCTGACGGTGAGCATTCCGGTCGACTGACCACGACGCCGACCGTCTCCAACGATATGCTTCGGAGCAGCGCCCATGCTTTGCAGCGGACGACGAAAGTCTTATCGTGATCGCAACCCGCGCAGAAGAGTCGGGTGTTGCATCCGACGGCTTCGGTCTTTCGCCAGACTTGGAGCCGCGGACCGATGCAATGTCTAGGGTGATCCGGGTCCATAGCCCGCGGAGCGCCATCGCTTGCCCGCATCACTGAGCCGCTGTCAGTTCGCATCTCCTTTCAGCCCAGTGGATGTGAGGAGATCAGGGGCAAGAGTGTAGACGGCGAACTGCGGTATCACCTGGGCTGTCCAGAACACCGCCACGAGGATCGTGCGCCGCAGATACGGCTTTTGGAACACCTTGATGAAGGAGGACTTTTCCCTCCGGCTCCTGAGGAAGATCGGCGACGCTGTACTGGGGATCGAAGGCTTTCTTCACGGCCGCGTCCGCTTGTTCGACACGTCCTTTGCGCAGCAGCCATCTGGCCGATTCGCGGGTGCCCAGCCGTCCCAGCAGCGGGTGAGCGCGAAGATGGCCGGGCCTGGGAGCAGGTAGCGCCACGCATCGGACCCTACACACCCCGCAGCGGGTAGGCGACGACGAACGCTGCTGCCGCTCCGAATTGGAACTCAGCCCGCACGGGTACTTGGGGCAACCGTAAACGTTCATCGCGGATCATCTCTCCGAGGGAGGGTGTTGTGCGCGAGCAGTGTCAGTACGTCGGTCCGGTACAGCACGTTGTGGCCGACGTTTGTCAACGTCGGCCTGGTTGTGCGGTAGTCCTTTTGCGTCAGCGTGTCGATGGCGGTGTGCACGAAGTTCATCGACCTGACGCGGTGGACTTGCCCTGGCGAGTTCGTTTCGGTGCTGCTGGGATCGCACGCGAGCAGGGTTGGCACCAACGTGCGCCGCTGCCGGACCGTCGCCCGGCTCGACGGTGTCCGCTGAGGTCACGCAGTGGTGCGTGGTGCCGGGCACCGCGGTTGCTTCGCCGTCCGGATTTCAGGGATTCCTGGCCGGACGAAGGCGGCGCAGAAGCATGGTGAGCGCCAGCATTGAGGTCAGACACAGTCCGACCACCACTATTAGAAAGCGCAGAAGTCATGTCAAAAGCAGGTGTGCCCTCGCCGAGCTACCGGGTGTACCTGCAGCGGTGGGGTTTTTCAGTGACGATCCTGACGGTGCTCTTCGCCGTCTACGTGGCTGGATTAGTCGCCACCCGGTTGACGGTGGGATCGCTCAGTGACCACCTCGGGCGCCGTCCGGTGCTGGTCGCGTTCTCCCGCGTTCTGCAATGGTGGGGTCGCCTGCACGTTACTCCATTTAACCGCAACAACATTCGCGAATATATCGCAGAGTCCAAGTGGCGGGTTAGGTTCAAGATTACTGCCTGCGCGATTGTTACATCAATTGCGATCGGGCTCGCCGCCGTGTCATTACTGTTGGCCGCTCCTGCCTCGGCGACGCATCGCCATGGCACTCACGGTCGCGCCATTCCCACCGCGACTAGCGCCAGCCAGGAGCGGCATCAAAGCGTTGGGGGTTCGTCACAACGGCCGAGACGTGACGGCGTGCACAACGTCGGGAAGGTGGCGACCGAAACCTCCGTCGGTGAGCCCGCGACCGCCGCAGAGCCCGACACTGCCAATCCTGAAGCGTCGGCAGAGTGGCTACCGGGGCGCGATAAGTGCAAGAGGCGCAGAGGGCTTCGCTTACTGCCCCCGTGGTGCACCGACCCTGCCGCCGGTTGGATTGGCAGTACTACCTATCGGGCCCAGAATAATCCGGGTAACCCAATCGGCATCTGCGATGCCAGCAGTCTTCATCCTGCCTCGCGCTGCCGTGCCGTACGCCAGCTGCTGCCGTGACGTAGTCGCTGAGGCGGCGAGATCCTGGGCGAAAGAGCGGGATCGTTAAGTGCTGAATGACTACCCGGCCGGCCGTGTGGCGGGCGACGGCTTGATAGGTCGCCGGGCCCTCGTGGCAGCGGGTATGCGGTTGTGATCGACAGCGGCGGGTGGTCGCCCCGTTCGAAGTAACCGGTCAACCAGTCGAGCCGACGGGCTGATTTCACCAAGATCGAGTGTGCGGAACTCGGATCCAAGGACCCGAGTTCCGTTGTGGTGCAGGCTGATAAGGTTGACTGCGCTGTCCGAGACCCTACGGCCATGACCATCAGCTGGCTACGACGCGCCGGTGATGCGAGCGCCGCCGAACGCCGCCGAAGTGGTCCCCGCCGACCGCGTCATAGACCACGGCTACACCGCGCACCCCGTTGAGCCCGCACACCTCGCCCGCGACGTCGCGTCCGGGTCCCGGATGACGGCGTCGATGCTGGCGGCGGCCGGAGTGACCACTTCAATGACGGTGCTCGGCCACAGATTAGGGCTGCACCCGTCCACCCGTAACACGTTGTTGCGTCGAGGATTGGCCCGGTGCCGACGCCATAGCAGCCTTCGCGTTTCGCTGACCGTGGCCACGCGTGTGCCGAGAGTGTGTGCCCCGCACCGGTACTTGGGGCATCCGTAAACGTTCATCGCGGATCGTCCCTCCGAGGGAGGGTGTTGTGCGCGAGCAGTGTCAGTACGTCGGTCCGGTACAGCACGTTGTGGCCGACGTTTGTCAACGTCGGCCTGGTTGCGCGGTAGTCCTTTTGCGTCAGCGTGTCGATGGCGGTGTGCACGAAGTTCATCGACCTGACGCGGTGGACTTGCCCTGGCGGATTCGTTTCGGTGCTGCTGGGATCGCACGCGAGCAGGGTTGGCACCAACGTGCGCCGCTGCCGGACCGTCGCCCGGCTCGACGGTGTCCGCTGAGGTCACGCAGTGGTGCGTGGTGCCGGGCACCGCGGTTGCTTCGGCGTCCGGATTTCAGGGATTCCTGGCCGGACGAAGGCGGCGCAGAAGCATGGTGAGCGCCAGCATGGATGTCAGACACAGTCCGACCACCACTATTAGAAAGCGCAGAAGTCATGTCAGAGGTCATCGCAGGTGTGGAGGTTCCCGAGACCGCGGCGGTCGCCGAAGCCACTCGTCTCGTGCAGGAGACGGTCAGCCCGCTCATCTACCACCACTCCCGCAGGGTTTTCTTCTTCGGCCAGATCCACGCTCACCGGCTCGGGGTGACACCGGATCCCGAACTGCTCTACCTGGCCGCCATGTTCCACGACACCGGTTTGGTGACACCTTTTTCCGATGCCGAACAGCGTTTCGAGGTCGATGGGGCCGATCACGGGCGCCTGTTTTTGCTTGAGCGCGGTTTCTCCAGCGCGGCCGCCGAAACCGTGTGGGCGGCTATCGCGCTGCACACAACACCGGGAATTCCGGGCCGAATGGGCCCGGAGATCGCCGCTACGCATCTGGGCGTGCTGACCGATGTGCTCGGTTTCGGACTCGACGGGATGCACACCGATCAGGTGAGCGAAATCGTGGCCGTTCACCCGCGCGGCGACTTCAAGAACGAGTTCCTGCAGCGCTTACTTCGACGGGTTTAAGAACCGCCCGGAGACGACAAACGGAACCGTGAACTCCGACGTTGTGGAGCACTTCATTCCCGGTTTCCGACGCACCACCACGGTCGAGCGCATGCTCGGCTCGGCCTGGGCGAGCTGACCGGAACAGGCGTCGGGACAACTGCGATGAATGGTGTAAGTCCCTTCACGGGCGGGCGTCGCCTCGGACAAGGTGCCTCCTTCGGCGTGCTCGTGTTGGCCAACGTGCTACTGATGGCATCAACGAGTGCGCCCTCGCCGATCTACCCGCTGTACCTGCAGCGGTGGGGCTTTTCGGTGACGATTCTGACGTTGGTCTTCGCCGTTTATGTGGCCGGATTGGTCGGTGCTCTGCTGACGGTCGGATCGCTCAGTGACCACCTCGGGCGACGTCCGGTGTTGGTCGCGTCGCTTCTGGTGGCCGCGGTCGGCACGGCGATCTTCTGGGCGGCCGGCGGGGTCTTCTCGCTCGTGATCGCCCGGGTCGTGCAGGGCATCGCAACCGGGACGGCCACGGGTGCTCTGGCCGCGGGGCTGGTCGAGTTCTCCCCCGAGGGCCGACCGCACCTGGGCCCGACGATGACCGCCGTGGGTACCGGCTTCGGGCTGGCCATCGGCGGGGGTATCGCGGGTTTGCTCGTCCAGGTGAGCCCACGCCCGGATGCGGCGATTTTTCCCGCGCTCACACTGGCGTTCGTGGTCCTGGCCGTGTTGGTCCACGCGATCCCGGAGACGGTCGTACGGCGCGCCGGAGGACTTGCCGCGCTGCGCCCGAGAATCCGGGTTCCCCGCGAAACGCGGCCAGAGTTCTTCGCCGCGCTTCCCGCCATCGTCGCGGGGTGGTCGCTCACCGGATTGTTCCTCGCACTCGCACCGTCGCTGGTGCGCGACGTCCTGCATGTCCGGTTCGGCGCCGCCGGCGGTCTCAGCATCACGGTGCTGTTCATCGCCAACAGCGCGGGTGGACTATGGGCTGCGCGGCGCGCGGCGCGAGGCGCGACCGTGCTGGGAGCGGTCCTGCTGTCACTGGGTGCGGCAGGTTTGGCCGCTGCGCTGGCCGTCGCGTCCCCGTCCGTCTTCATCGGTGGATCGATCCTCTCCGGACTGGGCGTCGGCCTGACATTCAACGGGACTCTCCGCTGCATCAGCGCGACCACCACCGCGAAGTCGCGATCCGAGGTCTTTTCCGCCGCCTTCGTGGTCAGCTACGCGGCGCTGGGCCTTCCGTCTCTCGCTGCCGGGCTGGCGGCCCCGTCGTGGGGACTGAAGACCACGAGCTACCTGTACATCGCTTTCATCGGGGCGCTGTCCTTGAGCGTCGCCCTCCATGCCGGCCGGCGCCTCGCCTCCGGACCTGACCGGTCGCGGCCAAGCCGCCCATGGTCGCCCGGCGAGGCAGCAGACCGCCGCGACAACCGCCCTCGGCGCAGGTCCGCGAGGACACCATTGAGCGTTCGACAAACCGCATGGAAAAGGACCCAACATGCAAGCCATCACCGCACGAGACCGTGACGCCGGTGTCGGTGGGCTCACCCTGACCGACCTGCCCTACCCCCACGCCGCCGAGAACGACGTCATCGTGCGCGTCCACGCCGCCGGCTTCACCCCCGGCGAACTCGAATGGCCCGGCACCTGGACCGACCGGGCCGGCCGTGACCGCACACCCAGCGTTCCCGGGCACGAACTGTCCGGAGTCATTGTCGAGCTGGGCTACGGCACCACTGGCCTCACCATCGGCCAACGGGTGTTCGGCCTCACCGACTGGAGCCGCAACGGCTCGCTGGCCGAATACACCGCCGTCGAGGCACGCAACCTCGCCCCTCTCGCGGCCGACATCGACCACACCGTGGCCGCAGCACTGCCAATCTCGGGGCTGACCGCGTGGCAAGGACTGTTCGTCCATGCCGGGCTCACCACCGGCCAGAAGGTTGTGATCAACGGCGCTGCCGGCGGTGTGGGGTCGATCGCCGTCCAGCTCGCACGCGAGGTGGGTGCTCGGGTGATCGGCACCGGCCGGACCGGCGACCGCGACGTCGTGCTAGGCCTCGGTGCACAAGCATTCCTGAATCTGGACGCCGACCCCCTGACGGACGTCGGCGAAGTCGACGCGGTCTTCGACGTCATCGGCGGCGACGTCCTCGAGCGGTCAACCGCGCTGGTGCGCCCCGGCGGCACCCTTGTGACCATCGCCACGCCACCTAAGGTGCAGCCTAAGCAAGGGCGCGCCGTCTTCTTCGTGGTCGAACCCGACCGCGTGCGGCTAGCAGACCTGGCCCAGCGATTGCGGGACGGGCGGCTGAAGCCCATCGTCGGCGCTGTGCGCCCCCTCACCGAGACGGCCGACGCGTTTGCCCGCCACCGACGCACTCCCGGTAAAACGATCATCCAGGTAGCAACAGACCAAGAAGGAGACCGTCCATGATCGGATCCGCTATCGCCAATGGCCTGCTGACCACCGCGGTCGCTGCCGTGGTCGTCGGCTGCGCTCCTGCGACACAGCCTCAGGCCGACAGTGCTTCGGCATACCCGTCCGAGACCCTGGCGCCCCTCCTACAACATGTGCTCCCAAACGTCCGGGGCAAGACCTTAACCTCCGCGATCGTGACCTTCCTGCCGACCGCACGTGCGGTGCCCCACGCTACGGCGACGCTTTCGTCTACGCCCACGTGCTGGAAGGCACAGTAAGCAGCCAGCTCGAAGGCGAACCCGCGCACGTGTACCACCACGGCGAGAACTGGTCCGAGCAGCCAGGCGCCCACCACCTGGCCACCGAGAACACCAGCCCGACCAACCCGGCTAAGCTGCTGGTCGTCTTCATCGCCACCACCGGGGAACCGCTCAAAGTCGATGATCCAGACCCGAAAGCGGCCACACTGTCGCACAGTGGGCCGCTGCCTCCGGGAGCATGTGCCGCGAGCGTCCGCGCTTCGGCGACGCGACCGTTCCCGTTCCCGTTCCCGCCACGGTCTTCCTTGTGTTGACTGCCGATGAAGGTGCGCCGATGACCACCGCCGACCGCATCAGCGGTTCATCGAACTAGCTGCGACCACGGCTTTTGGGCAGTCAGAGGCCCTCGTAAACGGCGAGGACGTGAGGGTCAGACCTAGCCACGCTCTCGGGCCATGAAGATGAACGGCACGTCGAGTTCGACGGTCTGCTTGCACGCCTCCGTTTGCTCGCTGACTTCTCACCGCCCGCCAGGCGCGACTTCGACAACCGCTGATTGCTGCCGATCTGCAGCGCCCAAAGCGGCTTCAAGGTGGCGGCAGGACACCGCCCCACGACCTGACCGCCCCGCACGGCCGCCGCGCATCGCCGATTCATGGCCGCAAGCTCTATGCAAAATCATTTCGCATCCGCACGGAGAACGTGTCCCGGCGCGAAATGCCCGACGACGTTCCGCGCACACGGATTCTGACCCAGCGGGACCGTGCCCTCGCGCCGAAGGCACAGTACAAATACATCGAAGCGCGCTGTGAGCAGACGCTCATCGAGATGGATACCTGTCATTGCCAGATGGTCAGCGAGCCGGAACGGCTGGCAGAGATCCTTGGTCAAGCGCCGCCGGTTGTACGAATATCATGCTGAGGTTGCGCCACTGTATTCCCAATCGGACATTCGTCGAATTACGTTGTCCCGCATATCCTCTGAATGCCCTCTGGTCAGCGAAACGTCTCAAGCCATCCCCGTCAACTCCCCGATTTCGCACCTAATTGTGACAACGTCGTTTCAACGTGCACGTCGTGCCGCAGCGGTCTGTGAACGTTGGCACAAATTGCTGATGAACTACGAACGCCGTTCGGACCCGCGCCCCGGATCGCCGGCCGTTGCCGAACCGGCCGCCGATCTACACCGGTTCGCCCTCGCTGATGATGGCGCGACGGTGACTGTCTCTTTCGTCGCGATATTCACTGTCGCCAGACTCGCCCCCCACGAGACAAGGCCATTCGGATGCCGCGGCGCTCAGGGCCGGATCGCGCCACCCGCAGCACCGTCAGCGTTCCTAGAGGGCTGCCATGGTGCAACGAGGACATCAACGGGAAAGGTTACACACAGAGCGATTGAGCCTACGATAATCTCGCAATGGCTGTGCCTTCGTCCACCGTTCGCGCGACCACCTGGTCATCAGCGCCGCGCCGACCTCCTCGATGGCCAGCCGGGCGTGCGCCGCAAACCTCCGCCGGTGCGAAGTCCGTTCCGCGCCGCGTCGCGATCCTCGTCTACGACGGCGTGACCCTGTTGGACGTCGCGGGTCCGGCGGAGGTGTTCAAGGCGGCGAACCAGTTCGGTGCCGATTACCAGATCGTGCTGCTGTCGCCGACAGGGGAGGACGTCACGTCGGACCTCGGATTCACGGTCGCAGTCGATCGCGCCGCCTACTCGGAGCGCACGCCGGATACATACCTGGTGGCCGGGTCCGACCGCTATCCGCGGACGCCTGTGCCGCTAGCTCTGGCGGAAGCCGCACGGGTGCCGGCGGCCGGTGCCCGCCGCATCGGGTCGATCTGCACCGGCGCGTTCATCCTTGCCGATGCAGGCCTCCTCGCCGGCAAGCGTGCGACCACGCATTGGCGGGCCACACGCGAGCTCGCCGCCCGGTGCCCAACGTGCCGCGTCGAACCCGACGCAATATACGTCCGTGACGGCAGCACGTACACCTCTGCGGGGGTTACCTCCGGAATCGATCTGGCTCTCGCGCTCGTCGAAGAGGACCACGGACCGGACCTGACCCGCGACGTCGCCCGCTTCATGGTGGTGTACATGCAGCGTTCCGGTGGCCAGTCGCAGTTCTCCGCGCCACTGCAAGGGCCCCCGCCCCGGTCGCCGGCGCTGCGGAAGGTCACCGACGTGGTGACGGCCAACCCGCAGGGCGACCACTCGCCCGGTGAACTCGCCAAATACCTCAACGTGAGCACCCGCCATCTCACCCGGCTCTTTCACGAAGAACTGTCCACCACGCCGGCCCGGTACGTAGAGCACATCCGCTTCGACATGGCCAGGGCGCTGCTCGACCAAGGACACACCGCGACACAAGCAGCGGCACTCGCCGGGTTCCCCAGCTACGAGAGCATGCGACGGGTGTTCGCGAGAGAGCTGTCCATCAGCCCTGCGGCCTACCAGCGCCGGTTCAGCACAGCTCGCCGCGCCAACGCGGGATAGCGCCGTCGGCCTTTAGGCGGTGGCTAGGCTGCGGAGCTACGGACCGACGGGGATGGCTGCGTTCCTGGGTTACAACCCGATCGCCGAGCTGTTGGGTCCGTCGGGCGCGTTGCAGCAGCCCGTCGGGCGCGTTGCAGCAGCCGGGTGTGAATGTCGATGTGCTGACCGGCAAGACGTTCTTCCCGCACCTGATCACCGAGCCGTTCCACTCCGGTCTGGTCGTGGTGTTCATAGCCGCGGCGGTGATGATGGTGACCGGCCTCATCGCGTCGCTGTTCAACCCCGGCCGCTACGCCGATGCGCACGTTGCCGACAACGTGGCCTGAGGCCCGCACGGACGGCGCGGTGTAACACACGCCACCCGGGGTCACCACCTTTGCGGTAGACGTACGCCGACACCCCGTGCACGCACACCCCCGCTGGCGCGTCGCGCGCGCCGTGGTCGAGTAGGAACGATGAATGCCGCCCGCGGTGAAGGTCCGCCCCGACGCTCGATAGGCGCTCAGCAATCGCCCAACTTCTGTCGAAGTCAGGCTGATGAAACGAATTCCATCCGGCAGGCCATACCATGGCCGGGTGCTCGCCCGCTACGGCTCGCAGATCGCCAGCGGGATCACCCGGTCGGTCCAGGACTGGTAGTCCTCGAACGTCGGGTACATAGCCACCAGCTTCGACCAATAGTGTTGGCGCTCTTCGTCGTTAGCCTCAGGGGCACTCAGGTTGAGCACATCGCCCTTGATCTGCACCTGCACCTGGGGCTCACTGCCCATGCGGACTTGCGCATTTTTAGTCGGGAGGAACACGGATTTCTGTGGCGAGATAGTTCGCAGACTCAATTGGTGACTTACAGACGATGGGGGCAACCGCCTCGACCGTAAAACGTGTGCGTGGCCTAATGACGCTGTCGGCGACCGTTTGGACGCCACGCTCGCGCGTGGCAGGCCGGATTCCGTAGTCGTCCCTCCATGGCCCCTTATTCCACTATGAACAGAGGGATTAGCCGCGACGTCTTGGTTTGGTATTCCGCGTAGGACGGATAAGCCTCGACGGCGCGCTTCCACCAGTACTCACGCTCGACGCCGTCGATTTCTCGCGCGGTCAGAGTCATCAACTTATTGCCGTCCTGCAGCGTCACGGCGGGGTTGGCCTTAACGTTGAAGTACCAGGCGGGGTGCTTGGCGTCGCCGGCCTTCGAGGCGACCATCGCGTACCGCCCGCCCTCCTCTACTCGCATCAGAGGCACGTACCGCTTCTTGCCCGACCTCGCTCCGGTAACGGTGAATAGAACAACTGATCCGTCGCCGACTCCGTCGGTCGTGCCTTGCTTTAAAATGCGCTCGGTGTGCTCGCGTACCCAATCGGTAGGGCTAAGTTCCACTTGTTCAGTCACACTTGTTCTAACAATGTGGCACCACTACGCAATTCTCTGCAACTTTATCGCATACGACACACCGTGTGTTCGGACAATCCGGACGCTGACAGCGTACGTAATGACGCCAGTCCGCCTGTACGGCAATACCTTTACCGTGTAGACGGTTAGCGAGTCTAGCCGCGGATATGGCGTTGAAGCCAGCGAATCGCCCGCGCCCGCGTCGATGCGTCGCTCAGGCCCGAGCGGGGTATAAGGAAGCCCAAATATCGAGTTCAGCAGCCAATTCCAGGGACGTAACCAGAGACTCCGATGCCGCGTTGTGGTCCGCTGAAATGTGTGTAAGTCGAACAGTGGCCGAGATGATGCTTACCGCAGCCGGTCGAAACGAACCTCACCTTCCACGGGCGCGTCAGGGATCGCTTGGATCGCTTGCCTGCCGTCGAGCGGCTCGGAGGATGATGCGGGGAAACGGTGACGTAATTTTGCCCGAGTAATACTGTCAAACAGCGCATTACGCATAAATTACGATGGACAGGGACTGGAACCACGGCGTCGCCGGGGCCGTTGACGTGACGCTGTTAGCAGGTTTTACGAACGTTTCGCTGACGACGCTGTCGAGGTTGGCCAGCGAGTGGTGTTCCAGGCGACTGGGAAGTCGACGAGCGAGTAACGCGACCGGCTCGGATGAAGCGTCGTCAAGCCGACCGTGATGGGGTCCCGAAATGATCGCTTGCACCGACGCACTCTTCCGAGGGACCGGCAGCCATAGTTGAGCTACCCCGTGCACCTCGAAAGATCGTGGCGCTGCGTAAGGGATTCTGTACCGGGAAGATGCTGCGCTCAACGGGCTCTCGCCATATGGGTGTGCGGTGACTAAGGACGCTCCGACCTGCCGATCCCCGCGGGGGAAGGTTGTTGTTCGACCGCACGGACAGCCGCAGCAAATGGGGCTGTCAAAAACCGTTCACCAAATATGCTGTACTGCAAGGCTTCGCTAGCGCGGTCGTGGAAATATATCGGTATGAGCGGCTTGTTCGGTAGGGTGCTGTCCTGGCTGACTGCGGGATATCCCGATCGTGTCCCCGGTGTCGAGCGGGTGCCTCTGCTTGCACTTCTCGCTCGGCGTCTAACCGAGGAAGAGGTCGCTGCGGTGGCAGACGAGTTTGACGATTGGGACGAGGTCGACGATGCCGATATCGGGGTTGCAGTCACCGAGATCACCGATGCTTTGCCGCTACCCAGAGACGTCGAGCGCGTTCGTGCGCGTTTGAACATTGGGCACCATCACCGCCCCTTCGATCGCGACGAGGAAGGCTAGCGTGCCGATCATGAGGTGATCGCGCGGCGCAACGCGCTCATGGTGACCAGCGGCGCCAACGCTTCCGTCAAGTCCTAAAACCGGCCGCGATACCCAGGCTCCTGACGTTATGCGTGGTCCGAACGGCGCAATCACGGCGGCGTGGCGCCGGGTGCGGCAAGCACGACACCGACACCGTTGCGGTGCCGTAGTTGTTGAGCACCGGGATGAGTATGAACGGCAGGCCAGCACTCGACAGCGGCAATATCGAGTACGTCCATCCCACGGCGGTTGCCCGTACGTCGCTGGGGAAGATCTCGGCCTGCTACACGTGGTAGATGTCCGAGAAGGCGTTGCTCGCCGCCGTCGTTAACAGCCCGAACACGCCAATAAGTGCGGGGACGGCGACAGTCGCGAGAAGCGCGCCGCTTGCGGCCATCACGGTGGCCACTGACGATCATCAAGTGCTTGCGCTCGAACCTCACGAACAACACATCCCTGCCAATCGGACCAAGCGGATGGACGAGAAGCTGACCCCGTGGACCCCGGACCCTTGTCGCGTAGTTGGGTGCCGCCGCAAGGGACGCTGGTGTTGGAGACATGGGCTCGGCCCCGCGCGGGAGGGTGCGACGCGACTCGCAATGGGCTAGGCGACTTCCGTGTGACGCCCTTTTTCGTGGGTCTGCGGCGCGGCGATGATTCGTCACCTTCGTCACCTAGTCGTATCTCCGACAAATCGAAGTCGCCGGGACTCTAGTTAACTCACTGCTTAACTCACTGCGGAAATGGTCCATAGCGGCGGTAAGAGCGCTCATGACCCGGTGCGCCCTTGCGAGTTCGTGCCCGGGGGCTCAGCTGGGGTTTTGGTGTTCGCCGCCCGAGCGTCTGTCGTCATCGCGCAGCACCGGCGAGTAGCGTTCGAAGCCCTGCCGCAGGACGACCGAGCCGGTGCTGACGTGCGTGATGTCGTGCCAGAGTGCGAGGAATGTGCCGCGGTGGCGCCAGCGTAGTAGAGCGGCAAGGAGTTTCGGGCGTCGAGCGTCGGAGCGTTCGTAGCCCAGATACGACGACTGGGTGTGCGGGCTGATGATCAGTCCGAATAACTTCGGCTGATCTGGGCGGTCGTCGAAATCACGATCTATTGCCAGGCGAACATCGACGACGGTGCCCACCTGCTGGCCGGTGGCGTCGCACACCGGCAGCTCGAGGAGCTCACTGAGCTGCACGGCGGCCTCCCGGAATGCGCCGAATGATGCGGTCGCGCAACCCGTGCTCCAGCCACAGAGAATCTAAGTCCTCTGCGTCCGAACTGAGTTGGACCACGGTGCCGATCTTGGTGATCAGCCGCCACGGAATCGCCTGTAGCTTCGCACGGGGGGCCGGCCGCCGAAGATCCTGGTCGCCAGCACCTGCCCGGTCAGGATCGCGGTCACCAGCGGTGCGGGGGCCGAGGCAGTGACGTCAACATCTATCGGGATGTCGATGTCGAGGTCGTCGACGATGCCGACCGGCGCATCGTCGGCATCGAATAGTTGACGGTCCAGCAGGTGCAGGCGCGCGTCGATCAGGCGTCTGACGGGCGGGGCGCATCGGGTAAGTCGTTGCCTGAGGGTGTCATTGGCCGGCTCCGGTGACCCAGCTTGACGCGAAAACGTGCTCGAGCTCAGGCAGGTTGTCCGCGTTGGCGACTGGGACGTTCGCCCCCAAGGAAATGCCAATCACCGCCGCCGCGCCCACCGGTGCAGCGAGCGGTGCTTCGAGGCCGCTCCCAGCGTTCCGAGGGGATCGAGACGTGCAGGGCGCGCCGAAAATGTTGCGCGATGCCAACATTGCCGTCGTTGCGATGAAGGCGACAGCTGCCCAAGAGCCGGCGAAGACGCTGACTGCCGCCAGGTTGATTGGACTCCTCATGATCGGTCCTCCGGTCTGTGCGCGTATATGCACATTGCTGTCAAGGTGACACATATGAGGACGTTACGGAACCCGTTCCTGCACCAGCCGCACCGCTCCGTCGCCGCACGCCCGCAAATACGGGCTCGCTGGAGCTCGCCAAGGGCGAAATCGTCCCCCACGATGAGGGACCCTTCGACGAAGTTTGTGTTTGACCGCCGATTCGGTGGGTAACGGTGGCGTTACATCAGGTCGAATCAGGAGGGCAGTTAGGGTGAAGACCGAGAAAATTGCGGGTCCCATCGCCGCCACAGCGGTCGCATTCGGAGTCGCAGCGGCTACCGTGGTGCCCGCATCTGCGGCCAACAACATCCAGCCATTCGGTGTGCAGGAGACGCTGAACGACTGGGCCACCGGCGGTCCCCTGATCGGGTACACCGTGAGGAGCCTCAACCCCAGCTCCGACGCCGTTCCGTACCCGGTCGCCGGCCGGTTGTATGAGGCCACGATGACCGTCGACGGGTTTGGGGTGCCCGCCACGCCGGTGATCCCGATGTTCAACGCCCGCGCTGAGAGCGGGCAGACCTACCGCGTCATCACCAACGCGCCCGGAGGTCCCGGGCCGGTGCCGCCGGGCGGTTCGTCGACCGGCAAACTCTATTTCGATGTGGTGGGCGCCAAACCGAACAGCGTCGTCTACAACGACGGTGTTCAGGATCTTCTGGTCTGGATCGCGACGTCCAACCCGGCTGAGCGCGGGGGCATCCCGATGGGCGGCGGTACTTCTTCCAGTCTCAACGGCGGTGCCGAAACCGGTGGCGGCAATGTGCCCGGAGGGGGAATGGGACCGACAGGCAGCTCCGGCGCAAGTGGCGGTGGCAATGGCATTACAGGCAGCGACGCCGGCGGCGGTGACATAGGCGGTGCTAACCCTCCCGGAAGTGGTGGCGGTGCCGACGGCGGCGGTGCGGGCGGTACTGGCGGCGGTGCCGGCTGAGTTGTCTTTGCACGCCATGGGCGGTGGCCACGGTCATCGACCATGGTCACGCCTCCAAGCGCTCATCCGCCTAGCCGCGGTGAACTGTGGACGGTCAGCGTCAGCGCAACACCCGGGGAGTCAACGTCACGGCTGCAACACGTTTGCTCCGAGGCGGACAACATCCAGGTCTCCGGTCTGAAGCAGCAACTGTGCACGCTGCTATCCGAAGATGAAGCAGGTGCTGCGATAGCCCTGTCCTACAATGACATTGCGCTGTAGCGGCGCCACCGGACACCCTAATGCCTCAATCGGCGAAAGACGGCGTTGGGCAGCATGCGCCGGCAGCGAGCATTTGGCAGGGCGGCGGGCGCGATGTAGTCGCGCCGGGTCGCGATGCAATTTCGAGTTGACCATAATCTCTGTTATCACGCAAATCGTCTGTACTGCCTTAGCGTGGCGGAGCCGACTCTGACGGCATCTGCTCATTCCGCCCACCCACGTCGCCAGTATGCGACCACCGACGACCTGAGCCAGCCAAATACGAACAATGGTGTTTCGCAGTTCCTTCCACGTCCTACTAGTAGTGCATCGACCACGCCGCTTCGCGCAATCGCAATCCTGGTCCCCCAGTGGGGGAGTGGCGCGCCTCAGTGGCGCGCCTCAGTCCGACCGTCGTCTAGCGTCCGATGGCGGGTCCGTGCTAGCGCTGTGTAATTCGCGCGTTGGCCAGGCGTTTGCGCATGCGGGCACTGCGCTGGTGATCGCACCATCCCACGACGGCCGCCGGGGGTCTGTAACGCCCGCCGCGGCCTGGGAGGACCAAGGGACCAACAGCCTCCCGCGCAATCGGTGCGGCGTTAGATGGTTGGAACTCTGGCATAGCGATAAGGAAGAAGCGGCGTTGTTATCATCGCTCCAAAACTATTGTGTGCCAGCATATTATCGCGTTACTTGACATAATCTAGGTTATTGGCACTCGAATTACGTTGTGCAGCCAGCTGTTAACGGCAATGTCGATCTTCCTTTCGGTCCACGAGAAGACCAGGTGAGGATGTCGGGCTGGATCTTCCGGCCACCGTGATGGTCGTGGCGTCGCCATTGTCTGACCGCTTCGGGACCACAGAACCGGCGCACCTGAAGCGGCTGCGAGCCAGTCGATCCGGCCGCACACCAGCCCCGATCGCGAGCGCCGGACCGATCTGGCGCGACGACCCGGCTGTTCCGCGTAGCCGCACGCAAAACGTCACTGTGATGAATCAGCCTGCAGCGCATTCTTTTTGAAGCGATGCACGCGCGAAACGAGCGTCGCGCGAACGAGACCAACTAGATTGAGCAGCGACACGACATGACACGATCCGTCGCGTTCCTGGCACGGCTGCGCAATGTGTAAAGCCCCATAGGCGTCGCGGTTGCCCCGCCATACCGCCAAAGACCCTCTCGCAACCTCGGATACACCAGTCGATACAGCCTCGCTCACTAACCGCCAGAACATTTTACGTCACTGTGACGTTTTACGGGCGGGTAGGCTAGTCACGGAAACCGATGCGATGCAGGTATTTTCGACCTTTCCGAAGCCGATCTCACGGTTGTGTGCCGGCATTGCCAACTCGACTCGAATAATTACACTGCGAATCCGGACCGAGTCCCCCCTCGCGCACGAGCGTGCGCCACACAGACCTGGTTGTCACGGGACGATTCGCCCCACGGAGACGCGGGCTAAGCTACCGGTAGTCCTGTCCGCTACTTCGGCCCCATTGCCCCAGCAGCGGTCGATTCTTGCGTGGGCGCTTGCTGCCTGAACGCTCAAAGCGGCGCAGTCGGCACCCAACGTACAAACTGCCAACTTCGATGAGGCGCACCCTGCGGCTGAAGTCTCACTCAATCGGGCATCCCTGCAGTTCACGAATGCCAGAAATAATGTGACAGGTCGTGATCCGGCTCCGCTGTGGTGTGACTGCTGCTGCCTTGCAGGGTCATTCGCTTTGATACGGGTATGGCCTGCCTGCCGAGGTGCATCGTCGTCCAGCGGGTTTGTCGGCCTTGCCTGGGCGACGCTGCTTAAGCGGCCGTCGTCTACCAGCGGTGCGGGCATCGCGCCCAGACAGACCAGATGCGCACACAACATCTTGCCGCCGAGCTGACCCCTTCACGCGCAAGCTGCGTGCGAAGAAGCCGGCGGCTTCCACCATTGGAGAAGTCACTGGTCACCCATCACCCAGCACTCACCAACCCGGCTATAACCGCCCCTGGGTGACGCTCTGAGTTTCCGCAGGTCATCGCCTGCACCTGGTTAAAGCGTCGATTTCACGCGGTAATCGGTATGAAGCTCCTAACTAAGTTCGATGCGCGTGACCTGGCCGTAATCGTGATCGCGGCCCTCGCCGTGACCACCTTGCTCGTGCTGCCTCCCTCAGCGGTGCCGCTCGCGGCGCCGATGGTGGCCATTGTCCACGGGGCACTGATCGCCCTGGTTCTGCGGACTAGACGGTAAGCGCTGCACATGCGGCCGGGTTCTGCCCTGCCAGGGATGGGGCACGCGGCGCAGAGCTGGGGCCGCTCCGCGCGGGCCACCGCACGGACCCCCGGGTGTGCAAGGCACTGCCCGCTTGGCACTGGCCCCTGCGCTTGTGAGTGCTCGGCCTAGCGTACTGAGGTTGGCCGGCACGTTGTCCTCGCAGGTCAGAAGGGGTGCATGTCCCCCAGGCCCCTCCCCGGGGGCACGGGACGGCCCGTAATGCGTCTGCCCCATCATGTACGGGTTTGGAAGTCGAAAAGAGAGCGCCGCTCTCTAATTCTAAACCATTCGCCCTGCCCGAGCGTGTCACCGCACGCAGGGCATACATCCGCCTGGGGTCCCCAGTCATCCGACCAGGAGCTGTAGCCCATTCCCCATTTCGAGCCGGTGGCGGTGGCACTGCGGTTCCAACTGTCGGCAGGCGCGTGCCAGTCGTGAACGCGAGCAGCGTAAGCCTCGGCTTCGGTGAGTCCTTGCTCTGGGTCGTAATAGGACGCCTGGCAGAGTGGTGGGCTGTCTCGGTCCCCATCCCCCCAGTGCTGCACCTCTACGCTGCGGATCGCGGATGCTGCGCCGTCGCGGCGCACTTCGTCTAGCCGGCCCGCGGCCCACTGCATGGCGTCCTCTTCATTGGGAGGCTACCCCCACCGGCGAGATGTGTTGCTACACAACCCGGGAACGGCCCTCAGCGTTCGAGCTGGGGCCGTTCTGTGCGTGCTGGGGGCGACGGCGCGGCGCAGGGTGCGGCGATGGCCGTCCTTGTGCCCGGACAGTAGACAGGCGAACGCCGCCCCGCCACATCGTGGCCCCGCGTGATCGTGCTGTGCACCGAGACGGGCCGGACGGCGTACCCCAACGCGGCAATGGCATCGCAGGCGGCGTCGGTTCTGGAGTTGTCGGCGGGCGTTGCGGTGGCTTTCGCGCGCAGTCCGCTTGTGACGGCGGCAGCGCGGTGGGGAGTTGCAGGAGGCGACGGGCGGAAAGTTTTGACTCGGTCTAGGCACGCCGGTGCGCACGCATGTGTTGCGGCGGTATGGGATTAGTTCAAGCATCCGGGTCCACGGCTGCGGGACTACGTGCGGGCGGCGAAGGCGTGTTTCGAGGCTTCCCGGACGGGGACGCTCGACAGGAACCAAGGCCGGGTGCGTATCGGGGAAGAATGACGCCCACTCGCCGCCCATCGTAGATGTGCCGCGCATCAATGGTTTTACGCTGTCCTCCACCAGCAAGGCCGTTGACCTGAAGTCGGGCTATCGGACTTCTAGCACGACGCACCGCACGTGCGCGAGCAAGGGGCAGTTGGTCATTGTGAGATTCTTTTCACATCCCGTCGTTGGCGGTTGCCGCAGACCCATGGCATGGTGGGTCAACTGCCGGTGTAGCCCTCGCTGGCAGAGACATGCTGTCAACGCCGAGGAGGGCGAATCCGTTCATGACTACACCCGACACCACCGCATTGCTGGCGCAATTGCGCGCCGTGCTGGATTTGACCAACACCGAAATCCAGATCGCCGAGACGCGAGTCGCGCAGGCCCGTACCGAGGCCGTGCGCCGCGAGCTCACGCAGAACGCGTCGAATGGACGGGCGCGCACCGAGGCGATTGAGGCGGCGATCCGCAACCTCGGGGGCTATCCCGAGGTCATCGGGCCGTTCCTGGGCCGCGCCGCCGCGGCGGTGAAGGCGCTGACCGAACAGGCCGAACCGTTCGACGAGGCGTTGCTGGGCGATCTTGCGCTCGAGGACCAGTTGCTGGACCGCGCGCGCTATCTCAAGGCGCTGGCGGTAGCCGCGAAGCAATCCGAGATCGAGAGCCTGGCGTCGCGGTTGATCACCGCTCACTCGGCGACGGTGGAGTGGCTGACCACCGTGCTTGCTGAGGAGGCGCTGGGTGGACCGGCCGCGTTGCGGCGTACGCCGTTGCAGGCGGCCGCGGGGGTAACCGTGAAGGTGGTCAATGCTCCGCTGAACTGGTCCGTCCGCGGTGTGGACCGAGTGGTCGAGGCGCTGCGCCGCACCCGGCCGGCGCTCAACGAGCTGCGCCAGCGCGGCGCGCACGCCGGTGACGTCGCGGCCAAGACCCTGTCGGCCTCCCGAGACGCCGCACTTGCCACCGCGGAGAGGGTCACCCGCGACGAGGGAGCCGACCGGGCCGCCGACGCGTTGCATTCGGTTCGCAGCGCCACCGGTGTGCTTGATCCCGCTGAGTTGCCGGTCGCGGACTTCGATGCGCTCAATGTCAGCGAGGCCGTCGCTGCAGTCAAAGATCTGAGCGAGCCGGCCGACATCCGGGCGATCATCGCCTATGAGGAGGCGCACAAGAACCGCCAGCGGGTGGTGTCGGCTGCGCAAACCCGCATCGCTGAGATCGCCCAGGAAATCGTCGGCATCACCTGATTTTGACAACGGATTCGACGACCCCGCGGTCATCACCGGCCGCGGGCTAGTCGACCCTCCACCGCCAACCTGTGAGCTGAGCAAAGCACTTGAGGCCGTCGCGAAGCAGCCAAATGTATTGATGCCCTGCTAGTTTGACAGGACCGTTCGCTGCCCTCGCGGATCGTAAACGAGTGATGGACCGGCATCAACTCGATCAACGGCACGACCAAGCCCTGCATCAAGTGTGCGGTGTCGCTCGACACCGTTGGCACGTTCGTGACGGACAGTTTGAATCCGCGGTCCTCCTCACCAAGCGCTCAGCATTTTTTCGCACCGCGGGCGCCGGGGAAGAACGGAGATCGCTCCGGCATTTTCGGTAGGGCTAGGTTTGGCCTGGATTGACTGTGTGGAGGTCGATTCACGTGATGCGGAAACCGAAGTAGGGATACCGATTTGGTTCCGGAGTGGTTCTCGCAGTTCCTGAATACCGCCAGACGCCCGACGACTACGAACACATAGCCGCGACGTCGGCGACGGACCCGACTATGACCGAAGCGGTCGGCTGTGGTCAGTGCTGTCGACACAAATGCCACCCCTGCAGCTACGGCTATCTGAAATGTCAATGATGGTATGAGGCTGAGCATTTCAGGCTTCCTTGGGGCGCAGCGACACATCCCGGGCGTGGCCAACCCTTGCCGAGGTGCCGCCCACATGCTTCGTACGGTATCCCCCGCCGCAAATACCGTTGTCGGCTCGGTGCTTACCGACCCCGCGGCGGACAGCACGACGCATCTCGTGCGTGCGTTCTGGCTGGCAGACTTTGACGTTGAGGGGAATACACGAAGTGCATAGCGGGTGACAGATGGGGAAGGGTGACATGGAGATCGCTGTAGGGCTTGATCGGGGTCTCGGACTGTCCTGGGGTCAGTACCGCGAACTCGGCAGGTATGCCGCTGGTCTTGGCTACCAAAGTATTTGGACCAACGCTGCCAACGGCCGCGATTCAATGCACGTCTGTGCGCAGTGGTCGGTGGCGACCGCCGAGGTGGTGGCGGGTGGTATCGGGACCGGCATCTCGGTGATCCCCATCGGCTACTGGTCTCCGACAGCCTTGGCATCCGCTGCGGCCACAGTCGCTGAGATTAGCGGCGGCAAGTTCGTCCTGGGAGTCGGCTCCGGCGCTATTCAAAGTCCGGCCTTCCGACGGTCGCTCGGCCTGGGCGACGGCTTGCGGCCTATCGGCGCCATGCGCGAGTGGCTGGTGACGCTGCGCGCCCTGCTTGCTGGCGAGACGGTGGAACACGAGGGCAACGCCTTCGCTCTGCACGGCATCAATCTCGGCACGCCACCGCCGCGAGTGCCCGTAGCGCTAGGTGCCCTCGGCCCAAAAATGTTGTCCCTCGCCGGCGAGGCGGCGGACGGCGCCGCCCTGAACTGGTGCACGCCCGAGCAGGTGGCGGTCAGCCGCGCGACCGTGACGCAGGGTGCGCAGGCAGCCGGTCGCGATCCGAGCGAGATCACCATGATCGAGTACATCCGCATCTGTGTGGACGATGACGTCGACGCGGCCCGCCGCGCCTACACCAAGGCACTCATGGGGTACGCCCTGACTCCACCTGGGGCGAACAAGGCGTTGGGATACCGAGGCCACTTCGCGCGGATGGGCTTCGACGCGGCGTTGACCGAACTGGAGGATCGCCGCGATCGCGGTGCCTCCGACGAGGAATTGATCGACGCGTTCCCGATAGAGCTGGCCGAACTCGTGGGGTACTTCGGGCCCGCCTCCGGCGCCGCCACCGCCTTCCGCCGCCTGGCCGAAGGCCTGGACACCGCCATCGTGCGGGTGGTGGCTGCCCGCCCGGGGACGGAATCGATTACGGCGGTGATAGAGGCGTGTCAGCCTATGAAGCTGCCGCCCTGACCGTCTTCACCAGACCCGAACCCAGCCGACGGGTACGTCGAGCGCACCGCTGACGATGACGCAAGACGATTGCGCCCAGTGCAGGCTCTAGAAGCACATCGTTCGGGCACACTGAATGCGTGACCGTAGTCGTTCCATTCCCCCCGTCGCCGATGCTGGCAACGGCTACGACGATGCCCAAGGACTCAACTGGTATGTGTTCGAGGCAAAGTGGGACGGCATCCGAGCGCTTGCGCGGGTCGACGGCACCGCCGAGCTGTTCAGCCGGCACGCCACCAACCTCACCGGATGCTTTCCGGAGATCACCGGCGGCATGGTTGAGGCACTCGCGGGCCGCACAGCGATCCTCGATGGCGAGATTGTCGCCCTCGACCGAAGGGCTCGGCCATCGTTCGAGCTCATCCAGCGACGCATGCGCAGCAGCCGGCCACAGGCGCGGCTGGTGGCGGGAGTCCCCGCGATGTTCTTCGTCTTCGACGTGCTGTACCTCGACGGTGAGGACGTGATGCGCCGGCCATACCTCGCGCGGAGAGCTGCTCGACAGTCTCGGCCCCGCGGGCGGACCGGTGATGACGTCACCGTTCTGGACAGGCATCGAGGCGGCGGCCATGTTCGACGTCGTGCGGGAAATGGGACTCGAAGGCTTGCTGCCGTTCGAGGGAACGGGAGTAGACACCATCTGGCGTCTCGAGCTGCCCAAAGCGGCGAACCCGTTCGATTACTCCACCATCGCCGACGTGCTGCTGACCCTCGAATACACCGCCCTAACCAGTTTCGACTACAGGCAGCAGGTGATCCAGACACTCGACCCGGAGCTTAGCGTGGACCGGCCGTTCAGTTTCCGACAGGAGTTTCCGGATCAGTGGTACGAGCTGAACAACCCTGACCAAACGGAGACGCCGATGGTTGCACGCTTCGAGACCACGCGCGAAGACTTCCTGCCGAACATCGACGATCTGGCGATCCAGCAATTGGTCCTTTACTTTGCCCCAACCAAGGGAAATCCGGTCGAAATACAGAATGTTCGCCTCCTGTTCAAGAAACACGGCAGCGACGGTTCGGTCGGCGGTTCCGCCGACTCGATCGATGGCATTATCAGCACGCGCAGAGCCAATGGAAACAAGTGGTTGCCGATTGTGGGCAATAAACCTCCTATCGGCGAGTGGGAGCTAACGCTGCCGACCGACCACACAACGAAGAACCTTTTCAGAAACGAGGCGATCGACGATCTGCTGTTCGTGATCACCTATTCCGGCCGGGCACCGCGATGGCCGGCATAGCGCTGTGCAGACAGCGACGCATCTCTGGCGACTTCTGGGAGCGTGTCCCTCATAGACACTTATGGCCATTCCTCTAGAGACAGCCATGGGTGCGGCGGAACTTGGCCTCCGCTCTAAATAAAGCAGGAGGAATACTACGCCGGAGAAATATTGTCTAAATAATGGCCTCTGTTATTACACGGTGTACGTGATCCCGTCCGTGGCCGACGTCGTCGCGCTGTGGTGGTGCCGGCCGGCGCGCCCGGAGGTTAATGACATAACTCTATGCGGAGCCAGCAAATGTTGAGCAAACAACTTGCGGAAAGCGCTAGTGAGATGACGCACCCTCGCCGCGCCACTGAAAAGAGCCGCGCTACTGAAAAGCACCGTGACGAAACTGAAAGCGACGTCTCACACAATCATCGTTCAGTCCTGGCGCCGATGGTTGTGATCTTTTGTTGGGTTTCGAGCCGTTTGGCGTAGTTGGAGGTTGTCCAGGGTGAGCCGCTGAATGTTGGCAACGGCGAGGTCGAGGTTGTCTCTGAGGTTCCGGTTACCGCGGACCGCCTCGACAGCAGTAAGGAAAGTTCTCACAGCCCGCCATTTGGGACTCGTGGGCGTTGGTTGCGCCGCAGTGTGGCTCGGTCCGTGGTGGCGGACGGGAGCGCAGCGGACGGGAGCCACCACGGATGTTCGTCCTCGCTGCTCCGTCGTTGATGAATGATGGCTGCGGCGCGCATGGCTGGCGGCCTAGGGCGGTTGGGTTAGTTGGGTTGCTGGGCGCTGGTTCTGCCGGGCTTGGCGCACCGCGGTCGGGGCAGCGGGCATCGGCGCCGGGGCGGTCGATGTCGTGCGCATGCGTGCGATCATGCCCGACCGCAGCTCGCGTTGTGCTCGACGCCCATCCCGTGCCGCCGATTCCGCAGGCCCATCGCTGACCTGCGGCGACGACTCCGGCGTGCGCGGTTACCTTCCTGTTTGCAAATGTGTTGGTCCCGGCCGTGATTCGGCCGCGCAACCACAACACCGCAACCTGGGACGGTTGGTAAGGGATGACACGTGACGCGGGGGTCATCACGCGACGTCACGTCCGGCCACTGTAGGCGTTTCTGTGCTCGGCGCCGCGGCGCGCGAGGGCGAGAGGGGTGCAAGCCGATATAACTGTTGGCGGCGAGGGGATCGTTGGCGACGTTGGCGACGGCGTGCAGCGCGGCCCCGACAGAGCCGGTGATCGTTGAGGTCAGCAGACTGGTGATATCGCCGGTCGACAGCGTCACCTCGTGACCGGCGGCGCCGACGGTCAGGGCGAGCTGGTTAAGTCCGCCAGCCGATGTGATTTTGAGGGCGACGAGCACCGCCGCGAGGGGTCGAGCTGCCTGCTGCTGAGGCAATGAGGTTGTCCCACATGGTGCCGGTGAGCCTGGCGGCGGTGTCCAGAGCGCTGGTCAACGTGTCCCCGGCGGAATCAACGAGCACTGTCGCGGTGGCCGACGCCGAGTTCATTGCTGCGTTGAGGTTGGCGACCAGTGCATCGACATCGGCCGGGGCGATAGCTGCGGCGAGATGGATCTGCGACGTGCTCACGTGTGGCAGGGCGACAGGATGCCGGGCCGTTGGGGGCGCAATGATCGGTGCCAGTGCGACCGCGCCAGCAGCCGCCAACGCGATACCGGAATTCAGGAAGGGGCGGACAGATCGTTGCACGGGTAGCCTCCGTTGATCAATCGTTGTGTGAAGTAGGCAAGCGCGAAAAGGTGTCCCGCTGCTGCGCTTTGGTCGTGGCCGCCTGCCGGTGACTGCGGTGTCACATCGCGATGCCCGACGGTTGATGTTCACGGCCGTGCTCGGTCGAGCGTTGGCGCATCGCCGTTTCCACGATCGTGTTCACGATCAACCTTCCGCTGCCAATCAGCTGCCGCGCCTGGGCGCGTTCGTCATCAGTGATCTCACGACGGCCAACCGCGTCGCGCGCCTTCACCACTGCGGCCCTGGCCAACTCGCGCCGCCGCTCGGGGTCGGTTTCACCGCGGGCGGCGGTCAGCGCCGTCTGCGCCTGCCGGATAAGGCTTCTCGGGATCAGCGCCAGCGACTTGCGCAGGATCGTCTGTGCACGCTCCCGGTCGGCAGCGCTCGCGCCGGCATCCATGGATACCTCGGCGGCAGCAGCGGCGGCCGCCCGCGCGTACTGGCCCTGTCGGTGCGGTCGGTCTCCGATTGCGCGGTCTGCAAGTCACTTTCAGCGTCCTGCAGGGCGCCCGGTAGCGGTGCGGTCATGGGTCGGACGGTACGGAGGGCCGCGACGCCAAGTCCACCACCAGAGCCAACTTCGCGCACCAACCTTCTACTCGCGGTGCGTTGGAGGCCGCTTGCATGCAGGCCTGTTCGCAGTGGATCGTCCGCCCATCGCCTGCGGTGATTCTCGCTGTCGTCTTGCTACGAACGCCGACGCAGCGGTGGTCAAGAAGCGAAAGCATTGACAGGTAGGGGGTTACGACACTGAAAAAAATACGGGGCCGTCATAAAGTGTTGCTAGACAGCCACTTTCACGGGAGGATGTAGCTTATCGGCAACATCAGCCGGAAGGCGAACCGATGAAGACTCGATCCACCGACGTGCATGTGACCCCCGCAGCTCTGGTCAGCCACACCATGATTCGGATTCAGGGCGACCAGGACGGCGATATCGCCGTGCACCACGCGTGGTCCCCGAACGCCAGGCTGCGGCTGCAATGGGGGGGCATCTTGATGACGATCCTGTCGGCGCGGGCCATTCAGGGCGTGTTGGAAGGGTTCAGTGCCGCTCGCTCGGCGATGACGCTCATCCCCCGCCAGATTCCAGCGCCGCCACCGACTGTGGCAAGCCCGTTCGCGCTGCCGGCCGTCTGTGTCGACTAGCCCATCCATGGTGCCTCGGAGACTAAGTCGTTTCGAATGTCCTGGTATTTCGATGGTTTCGCGATATTCCATGAACACGCGGTACTGTTTCCACTCCTGCTGGACACCTTCAGTAACACGCAGGTGCGCCTTTGCCACCTTTGCGCCCGGCACCATCTCGGTGACGAACACCCCCGTGCTGAGTACTTCGAAGAAGTCGTCTTCTTCCACGCGGAAGTCGTTCATGGAGTAGTTGGCCAGGACTAGGTCGCGATGCTTATCCATGTTGACCAGCTCGCGCAGGATCCGTAGATGGTGGGTTGTCGGGTCGGCGGATCGATATGGCTGTGATGCGCCGATGACCTTGCTGACTTGCCGTTCGAACCGGGGTTTGTGGGGTTCCCATTGCGCTTTGCCGTCCTCGATCGGGTATTGGATGTGCTTTCGCGCTAGTTGTGGCCTCCGGGCGCGAATATGAGGGAAGACGGCGTGGTCTAACGCTGCCGGAGGTTGGTGAGGATGTCGCCAGCGATCAATGCCCAGGAATCCGGCATCGGGTCGGCTTCGGTGACAGTGACAGTGACAAAGAAATCCGGATGACCGGGCTGATTGCACGGTCGGCTCGAAGGCGTAGGGCGAGTGCTTGCGAAATTCCTCGATAGCGTCGTTAAGGCTTTGCAAATGGGATCGTGCACGTTCTAGCTTTTTGTGCGCGCTCGGGATGCCGCTTGTTGCCACGCGTTTGTTCTACACGGAGTCGGCCCGCCACCCGTGGAGATCTTGGACGGCGAGCCGATAGGTCAGACTCGGATCAGCGCCAATCGGTTCCCGAGAGCCCGTTCGATTCACTGCGAGGGTTCGCTCTTGGCAGGTTCCCGCGTCCGTCGAACCTTGACCAGTCCGGTAGCAGCCGCTACCAGTCCAGTCACCGCGCCTACGAGCGCCGTAATGGCTGCAATTGTTTGAGCAGCGCCGTTGAAACCCCCGCCTGATGGCGGGCCAGTTGGGCGGGGCTGTTACTGACGTGTCAGCGCCGACAGGTCCTCGATCGTGCGGTACGCGACGGCCGTCCACCCCGCACGGCGCGCCGCCTCGACGTTGTCTTCCCCGTCGTCTGCGAACCTAATCTGGGCTGGCGGAACGGACAGCTCCGCCGAAACCTCCTCATACACAGCGGGATTCGGCTTGTTCGCCGACATCCGATGACAGAAAAACAAGCGGTCAAACAGGGCGAAGACCTCCGGATACAGCCGCGTCAGCACCTCCTCTTCCAGCGGCCCGTTGTTGGTGAAAACACCACGCGGCACGGCAATTTGGCCGACCAGCGCAACGACATCCTCGGCGGGTTTGAACGCGCTACACCACGCGACGTCGAGGTCCTCATCGGACCCGGTGTAGCCCATGATGGTGCGTACCTGCGCACGCACCTCGGCCGCGGTCGGATATATGCCGGCGTCCGCGTCGGCGCTGAACCCTGAATCCCACAACGCTTCCTTCACCTGCTGCGCCGAATGGCCGAATAGCTCGCCCAGCCGATCCACGCGGTGCTCGTCGTCGAAGTCGAACAGCACGCCACCCAGATCTACCAGCAGCACATAGTCACCCTCATCAGACACGCCTTCGACGGTAGCCGGGCCGCGTCCCAGGCATGGCGTCGTCACGGTAACGCTTGAGTGCATGGCCCGCGGCAGGGCAACATCAGCGGCGGTGCTGCCCGGACACGAGCACGATCGCACGCGCTGTGCGCGCCGTAGACGTGACAAACCTCAGACGGGCCAGCCGTGAACGCGGTGTCTCAGATGTGGGTCTAGTTCGAGACCGCATTCAGACCTGCTCGGGCCTGGTCGATTTGGTTGTATGCGTAGGCCACCATCTCGGCGGTGGTCATCGTTTCACCCTTGTAGGCGAGCGCCTCGTAGGTCTGGTCACCGAGGACCTCGCGCAGGTGGGTGATCGCGGCGTTGAGCCCGGGATGGGTTTTGGTGAGAAGGGTGAGGGCGCAACCGGCGATGGTGGCCGCCGATTCGTAGCGTCGCAGCCGGTGCAGAATGACGGCGAGTTCAGCCAGGTCGAGGCGCACATGGGTGAGGTTGCCGGAATCGTGGTGGTTGCGGATCGCCATGGTGACGTAGTCGAACGCGGCCAACGGGTCGCCGTGGAGGGCCTCCAGTCCGGCCAACATGGCGGCCAGATTTGATACATCCGCGCGGTTGCCGCTGTCGTGGGCTATCACCAGGCCCCGCTGCAGGGCCTCACGGGCGCGGTCGGGGTCGGCGCTGCGGAAGGCGACCCCGTAGGCGTAAAGAGCGAACGCGAGCGTGCGCGGATTGCGGGTGGCTTCGGCGACCTCGATCAAGCCATCCGTGGCCGCCCTGGCCTCGTTACCGCGATTGCCAATCACGAGCGCCATGACCAGCGTTCGCCTGGCGAAGTGGGTGTCGCGACCGCGAGCAAGCTGGGCACGACACCAAGCAACCATCCGCTCAGGCTGACCGATACACGCATATGCATATCCGAAGAAGCTTTCGAAGCCACCCGGTACCGTGCCATGGCCACTGTTGAGAATCTTCTGTCCGGCCTCGCTGTAACGGACGGCGGCCTCGGGCCGTCCGGCCATGAAGCAGTGCGACGCCACGAGGTAGAGGGTCGCGAGCGCGGGGTGGTCGGCGGCGCGGGCGGGCTCGATCAGCTCTTCGACCCAGCCGATGGGTTCATACTTCTCGACCAGAGCGCCCAGGCGCGCCGCGTAGGTGGCGATGGTGGCAGCCACGTCGAGATCGTCGTGGTCGGCGGCCCACCGGAAGGCGGCGCGAAGGTTGGCCAGCTCGACGGTGAAAAAGTCGTACGCCGCCCGCTGTTGGGGGCTGTCCCAAAGGGCCATGATGTCGGCTTCGCGCCCGGCAAAGTAGCAGGCATGCGCACTTCGCGCCTCGGCGGCTTCCCCGCGAGCGACGAGGTACTCCTCGGCGAACTGGCGAATCGTCTCGAGCATGGAGTATCGGGTCCGCCCCGAGGCCCGGTCGGCAATCAGCAGCGACTTGCGCACCAGGGCGTCGAGCAAATCCAGCGCCGTGTACTCGTCGAGGTCATCGGATCCGGCCACCGCACAAGCGCTGTCAAGCTCAAAACCGCCCGCGAACACCGAACACCTTGTCAACAGTGCCTTTTCGGCGTCGTCGAGCAGGTCGTAGGACCACGCCACCGCATGGCGCAGCGTATGGTGATGGGCCACGCCGCGCCGGGGGCCGACCAGCAACCGGAACCGCTGATCGAGCCGATCCCGCACCTCAATGGCCGTCATCGACGCCATCCGCGAGGCCGCCAACTCGATGGCCAACGGCACGCCATCGAGGCGGCGGCAAATCTCCACCACCGCGCCCGCCTTTTCAGCTGCGGCCAGCGAGAAGCGCGGGGCCACGCTGGGGGCGCGTTCGACGAACAGATTGACTGCGGCCGAGTCGATTCCCCCGCCGACGTCCAACGCGGGCACTAGCAACAACTGCTCGTCGGCGACTCGCAATCCTTCGCGGCTGGTGGCGAGGATTCGCACTGTCGCAGAATGCCCGAGTATGGCTTCGATAAGGTCGGCCGCGACGTCGCGGACGTGTTCGCAGTTGTCCAACACCAACAACCGCACCCGGCCCTCCAGCGCGGCGGCCACAGACTCGCTGACAGTCTTACCCGACTGCTGGGTAATGCCCAGCACCGCCGCAATCGCGTCGGGCACCGCCGCCGGATCGGTGCCAGTTCGAAAACCCAAACACCGTCTGGAAACTCATCGGCCAGGCCGCAGCGACTTCGGTGGCCAGTCGGGTCTTGCCGACGCCGCCTACGCCGGTCAACGTCACCAGCCGATGTCGATGCAGCGCCGCTATCACCTCGGCGACCTCGGACTCGCGGCCGATGAAGCTGGTGACCGCATGCCGCAAGTTGCCCGGGGTTGTGTTCAGAGCCCGCAATGGCGGAAAGTCCGTCACCAAACCCGGCGCACGCACTTGGAAGACCCTGACCGGCGTCGGCACGTCCCGTAACCGTCTGGGGCCCAGATCGATCAGATCAACACCGCTGAGCAGAACTGCAGTCGATTCGGCCATCAGGATCTGACCGCCGTGCCCGGCGGCCATCACGCGTGCGGCCCGGTTGAGCACCGTGCCGAAGTAGTCCCCGTCCCGAAGCTCCGCCTCCCCGGTCGCCAAACCCATCCGCACCGGCAACTGCAGCTTTCGCTGTGCGGCAACCGCGGCGTCGACGGCGGCCTTGGGCGAAACGAACGCGGCGACCACCCCATCACCGGTATGGCTGAACAAGAAGCCCTCGTGAGCTTCAATCGCTGTGCGCAACATCTCGTCGTGCGCGAACAGAGCCACCCGCATCGCATCCGCGTCCGTCTCCCACCGACGGGTCGAACCCTCAATATCGGTGAACAGAAACGTCACAACCCCCGAAGGTGGTCCCCCCGCGGACACCCGCACAGGATGTCATATAGAGCTCAGTTCAACGCGGCCAATCGCCACAGAACTGCGAGACTCTCCCAACTCGTCCATTTTCGAAACGGCGGCCGGGATTGTCGGCTTGACAGCCCGTCGTCAATGCCGTGCTCTCCTGAATCGCCCGCGTGTAGCCTTCGCCGAGCGCTCGTCATCGGCAGGCTCAAGAATTCGGATCCGCGGCGCCTATGGCGACGAGGCGGTCTTCGGCGATCACCACGACGCCGCAGATTTCGATCGACTGGGGAGCAAAGCCGCGCGTCAAGGCGTGAATTGATGCTGCTCGTCGCGCTGATCATCGATGAGTACCCACACCAATGCCGCCTGGTTGTGATCTATACTGTGTTCGGAGGTGTTATCCATGCTGACATCGGCGAAACCGGATCTGGATGCCTACAACACCGCAATGTCGATGACCACGGCGCAACTGGTCACGGCACTGCGGGATCTGTTGGGCGCCAAACTCGTCGCCTACCTCGGCCGGGTGCAGGAGACCCGGGCGGTGCGTCAATGGGCGGAGGGCACCCGCTCGATCGCCAACCCCGCCGACGTCGACCGCCTCCGGGTCGCCTACCGGGCGGCCGCCGTCATCACCGCCCGCGACAGCAAACAGGTCGCCCAGGCCTGGTTTCAGGGTCTTAACCCACTGCTGGATGACCGCAGTCCCGCGCGTGTACTGCGCGATGGCGACCTCGAGCAGGTAGGGCCGCAGGTGCTCACCGCGGCGCGCCAGTTCGCCGCGGTCGGGTGATGGCGGGCCAATCGCGCACTCGCACCCCGTCAGGAGATCTGCACACCGTCCGGCGCCACCAGGTGCCGGTCCACCGCGTGGGGTATGCGCCGGCACCGTGGAACTGGACGCCCTGGGAGTACGCCGGAACCGACGGCTGCTTTCACGGTCGCTGGGATGACCCGCACGGCACCTGGCGCAGCCTGTACACCGGATTCTCCGCGCTGGCGTGCTACCTGGAGGTACTGGCGGCCTTCCGCGCCGATCCCCTCCTGCTCGACGACCTCAACACGATCATCGATGAGGACGACGATTCGGACCACTACCCCACCGCGATCCCCGGCATCCTTCCGCGGTCGTGGTGCCAACCGCGGCTGTTGGCCACTGGCGCGCTGACCGGAACCTTCGCCGTGCCAGGACATCCCGAGTCGCTGCCCACATTGCGCCACCGATTCCTCACGGCGGCCGTGGAGTTCGGTCTGGCAGACGTGGATGCGGCCGCGATCCGCGACAGCCGACCCAGAACCCTGACCCAACACATCGCGGCGTGGATCTACACCCTGTCGGGCAGCGACGGTGCCCCGCTTGCCGGCATCGAATTCCAGTCGCGCCACGGCGACAACCTCATACTGTGGGCACTGTTCGAACGCGACACCGCCAGCACCGCACCACCGCAGATCACACCGCTCGACGCACACCCCATCGACCCGCAGGACCCCGACCTCGCCGAAGCAATGCGCCTGCACCGGCTCACGTGGTTGACCTGAACGCACAGGCTTGTCGCGACCTTGTGGCACGGCAGTTCCACAAGCTTGATCATCCAAGGCATTGCCGCACAGAGCGAGCATGCCGTTGCCACTGACGCACAGCTGTGCGCAACCGACACCGAAAGCTGCTACCGCGGATGTGATTTGCAGGGCAATCACCGAACGCGGCATGGCGGCAAACAATAACAAGAAAGACAATCACCTATTTGCATCGGATAAATTTGACGGTGGTACAAAGGGCGACAAGGGACTCGAGAATTGCGCATAAAAACGCCGAACATCCGATCGAGGCCACCGGAAAGCAGCTGCCCGACGTGATGAGCCGGGTGGACCGCCCGATCACGCAGAGGCCTAATCGCTACGGGCCGACCCGCGGCGCCCAATCGCTGCGTCGCAACCAAGTCCCCATGATCAGCGATTGCTCGTCTTCAGTCCGCTGCAGGCTGGCTCCGCACAGTAACGTCTAGCTATTCAGTGGTCTGGCGACCCCAAACATAGCGATATCCGTCGTAGGCCAGCATCAACACGTGGAGCAGACCCCACTCGAACGGAATGTAGTCCCGCGCCCGTACCAAACGCGTTGCCAGCTCCGGCGATTGCTTAGCCAGAATCGCCCGGGCGCGAAGCGCATGCAAGGTGTTCGACGCGATCTTGATGGCGGGACTATCGGCCATCAGCGGTGCCGAGTTCACTATGTTTTCAAGCGTCGAGGTCGACTGGTCCTCCACAACGACGTTGTGCACGGGCACGCGAAGTTCGTGCACCGCGTAATCGGCCATCATCTGAGCCTCGGAAATCCGAGTTTTCACAGCGCCACCGGAGAACACGAAACGAGCCCGAGAGGGTTCAGTCGAACGCGTCGCGATACGAACGCGCCACCGATGCAACGGCGGCAGCGGACAGCCCAGCACGAGCACGCTCTCGCCGGGCTCGATGCGTCCCGCATCGACAGCCCCGGCCGGCAACACCCGCCGTGAGGCTTTCCACGTCACCCACTCAGCCAAGCCCAACACCGCGCCGACGGCGGCCAACGCGATTGCCACGCCGCGCTGCTGCAACAGGGCCTTCATCGTCGCGGTGATGTTGTTAAGCGCAGACTGCTCCATTACCACCCCAGTGCAGAAGTGAAGAACAACACCTCGGCGCTCGAGGTGCATCACAAGTGTGCACATGAACCACCCCGGGATGTCCGGAGACTCCACTTCTTGGGAGGGTTGGAGTCATGTCAGGTGGTTCGTCGAGGAGGTATCCGCCGGAGCTGCGTGAGCGGGCGGTGCGGATGGTCGCTGAGATCAGTGAGCAGCACGAGTCGGAGTGGGCGGCGATCAGCGAGGTCGCGCGGCTGCTGGGGGTCGGCTGCGCGGAGACGGTGCGCAAGTGGGTGCGCCAGGCCCAGGTTGATGGCGGCGCCCGTCCCGGAATTACGACCGAAGAGTCCGCTGAGTTGAAACGCTTGAGGCGAGAGAACGCTGAATTGCGAAGGGCCAATGCGATTTTGAAGACAGCGTCGGCTTTTTTCGCGGCCGAGCTGTGCGCCACGAGGCGCCAGGTGTATCGAGAGGTGGTGAGAGACCGTCTCTGTTGGGCCGTCGCAGCGGCCTGATGAAGTGTCGGGGCAGCCGATTGCCGGGAACGACGGTGATCGGTGGCAAGCGGCCCCGACGAAGGCGAGTCGCGCTGGTACTGCCAGACGGTGCGGGCTCGTCGAGCGAGGTCAGAAGGTGCAGCGTAAGCGAACCAGTGCTGGACGCTCCGTAACCGCGAAGCCGGCTCCAACCTGGTGGATATGGGCCGGTGTGCAGCGCACGAACCCCCTTGTGGGGTTCGACTCCGAAGCCGTTTAGTTCCAGCGGTGGGGAGGCCATGGTGAAGGCCTGCGGCGTAGCCGTGGCGATGCTGCCGGAGTAGAGCTGGGCGCCTCCCTGACCGATCGATGATCTGGTGAACGTGGGAACCATCCTGCGGGACCGTTCATCTCGACCTGGCGTCCCGCCGGGGCGAGGTGGGAAGACTCGGGTTCGGAGTCGAGGACCGTAGCGGCTGGGGCGGAGGCCTCGTAGTAGTCGCGGGCGGTGACGTGCCCGCCGCGGAGACCGAGAAAGGCGGTCGCAGGGCGAAGGGGGCCAGCAAGACAAGCAGTGCGAGAACTGGAAGATCAGGAGGGTATAGATGTCGCCGGTGAATACCGACGAACTCGAGTTGGCGCTGATGCTGGCGCGAGCAACGGGTACTGAAGATCCAGACCAAGCTGCACCGTTGGGCTCGCGATGATCCTTATCGCCGGTTCGATGATTTGTTCAACCTCGTTGCCGATCCTGCGCTTCTTGTTGGTGGCCTGGGATCGGGTCAGCGGAAACAAGGGTGCCGCCACCGCCGGGGTGGATCGGCGCACTGCGTCGTCCATCGCGGCTACTGATGGGGTCGAGGTGTTCCTCGACGAGCTTCGGTCTGCCATCAAGGACCGTAGTTTCTGCCCGTTGCCGGTGCGCGAGCGGATGATCCCCAAGACCGGTGGCGCGTTGCGCCGGTTGGGGATCCCGACCGTGGCCGATCGGGTGGTCCAGGCGTCGTTGAAGTTGGTGCTGGAGCCGATCTTCGAGGCGGACTTTCTGCCGTGTTCCTACGGTTTCCGCCCGAAGCGTCGGGCTCATGACGCGGTGGCCGAGGTGCGCTACCTCGCGACCCGACCTCGTTGTTACGAGTGGGTCGTCGAGGGAGACATCAAGGCCTGCTTCGACGAGATCGACCACACCGCCCTGATGCGGCGGGTGCGTCGACGCGTCGGTGACAACCGTGTCCTGGGTCTGGTGAAGGCGTTCCTCAAGGCGGGCATCCTCACCGAGGATGGCCTGTGGCAGGACAGCACCGCGGGAACTCCGCAGGGTGGGATCCTCTCGCCGTTGTTGGCCAACGTGGCGTTGTCGGTGCTGGATGAGCACATCGCCGCTCTACCCGGTGGCCCGGCCACCGGACCCAATGAGCGTGCGAAGCGACTTCGTCACGGGCAGCCGAACTTTCGGCTCGTCCGCTATGCCGACGACTGGTGTCTGATGATGCGGGGCACCAGAGCCCACGCCGAAGCACTCAAAGAGGGCGTCGCCGCCGTACTGGCGACGATGGGGCTTGCGTCGTCACCGGAGAAGACCCTGATCACCCATATCGACGAGGGGCTGGACTTCCTCGGGTGGCACATCCAGCGCCGCCGTAAACGGGGCACCAGCAACAGCTACGTCTATGTCCATCCGTCTACCAAGGCCGTGGTGGCGGTCAAACGGAAGCTCAAGACGTTGCGCCGAACAGTCGAATCCAACCAGCCGCTCGATGACCTACTCCGTCGAGTGAACTCGACGTTGCAGGGCTGGGCGGGCTATTTCCGGGCCGGGGTGTCCTCGGCGACCTTCTCCTACCTGAGCCACTACACGTGGCAGACGGTATGGCGGTGGTTGCGTCGTAAACACCGAAAGTCGACCTGGAAGCAGCTTCGCCGCCGCTACTGCGGCGGCGGCTGGTGGCCAGCCACCGAGGACCACGTGCTGATCGATCTGGAGAAGATCACCACGACCCGCTACCGCTACCGCGGTGCGGTTATCCCCTCGCCCTGGCCCGACACCGACGAGGACATCACCACAGCAGCCTGACCGGATCTTGTGGAGAGCCCGGTGCATTGAAAGGTGCACGCCGGGTTCGGGAAGCGGCCCGGGAAAACGGAACAGTCACAACGACTGTCACCGCGTCCCGGGCCGACTTTCACCGACCGGCCAGCACCCTAATCACCCGGTTCATCGCCGATCATCAGGGCCGCCGCGACCGCCGTGATGGTCTGCGGTGGGGTGTCGAGTCGATCTGCACACAGCTGACCGAGTTGGGTGTGCCGATCGCCCCATCGAGCTACTACGACCAGCTCAATCGGGAGCCCAGCCGCCGTGAGATCCGCGATGAAGCGCTCAAGCTGCAGATCAGGAAGGTCCACGCGGCCAATTACGGCGTCTATGGGGCCCGCAAGGTGTGGTTGGCGCTCAACCGCGAGGGCATCGGTGTGGCCCGCTGCACCGTGGAGCGGCTGATGGCCGAACTCGGCCTGACCGGAGCGATCCGGGGCAAAGCCCGCAAGACCACGATCGCCGACCCGACGGCAGCGCGCCCGGCTGATCTCGTGCAGCGGCAGTTCGCCCCGCCGGCGCCGAATCGGTTGTGGGTCGCCGACCTGACCTATGTATCCACCTGGTCGGGGTTTGCCTACGTGGCGTTCGTAATCGATGCCTACGCACGCCGGATCCTGGGCTGGCGGGTCGCCTCCACGATGGCGACCTCGATGGTGCTCGACGCGATCGAGCAGGCCATCTGGACGCGTCAACAAGACGGTGTTCTCGATTTGAAAGATGTTGTCCACCACACAGATCGGGGATCGTCAGTACACCTCGATCAGGTTCAGTGAACGCCTCGCCGAGGCGGGTACACAACCCTCTGTTGGGGCGGTCGGTAGCTCCTACGACAACGCGTTGGCGGAGACGTTCAACGGCCTGTACAAGACCGAGCTGATCAAACCTCACAAGCCCTGGCGGACCGTCGAGGACCTCGAGGTGGCCACCGCGCAATGGGTGCACTGGTTTGGATATGCGGGTGATCTCGGCGTGTCTGGCATGGGTCCGAGCGGCCGGCGCGGATGCTTATTCCCGGAGGTGGTCGGTCGTGTTCGTTCCGTGTCTGGTCGCTGCGGTGCAGGACGACGGCGCGCCACGCTTGGGGCATCGGTTGCTCGACGGTTATCTGGCGATGGTGGCTGCCCGTGCTCGTCACAACACGGTGCTGGCCACCGCGTTCGACCTGAAGGTGTTCTTCACGGTCGTGGGCAAGGACCCCGCGGAGGTCAGCAACGCGGATGTGCTGTTGTTCATCCGGGCGCAGCGGCAGCCGCGGCGCGGCGTTGAAGTGGTACGGATCGAGGACGGTGAGGCCGGGCTGTCCGCGCGCACCATCAAACGGCGCCTGGCGTCGGTAACCGGCCTGTTCGAGTATCTAGTGATGCGCGGCATAGTCGTGAAGAATCCGGTGCCGCATGGGTTGTCGACACGCAGCCCGAAGCGGACCGTGCCGCTGATTCGGACTCCGCGGACGTTGCCGCGGGTGATTGACCCGGACGAGGCCGATGCGCTGCTCGCGGCGTTGCGCACGCACCGGGATCGCGCCATGGTGCAGGCGATGCTGTTGGGTGGGCTGCGGCGCTGCGAGGTACTAGGCCTGCGGCTAGAAGACGTGCGTCCCGGGGAGAAACGCCTGTTCATTGCGGACGGCAAGGGCGGGCATCAGCGGATCGTTCCGGTGTCGGCACGCTTCTTCACAAGCCTGGCCGACTACCTCGAGATCGAACGGCCGGCCACCGCGGCGACGGATCGGGTGTTCGTCGCGCTCAAGGGCCCGCGTCGCGGCCAGCCGTTGAGCGCGGCCGGGCTGGGCGAGATCATCGCCGGCGCACGCCGCCGTGCCGGAATTGTTCATCTGACTTGTCATCAGTTGCGGCACACGTGCTTTACACGGCTGCGCGAGGCCGGGATGCCGTTGGAGGCGATCCAGGCCCAGGCCGGTCACCGCTCGATCGAATCCACCCGCATCTATCTGCATTTGGCCAACGATTGGCTCGCCGGTGAATACCGGCGGGCGGTCGAGGCGATCGACGCGCAAGCAGCGCAGGTGCCGTGATGCCTGCGCCGCTGGTGCTCGAGGACGACGACGCGATGGTGGTCGAACGCTATCTCGCCGCGATGGGCGCCGCCGGCCGCCGAACCGGTGCATCCACCACGCAAGCGGCGCGGACCTGCCAGTCCAGGATCCGCCGCGGCGGCGGATGGAATCAGATGACCCGGGCCGCACAGATCGACGCGGTGCGCAAGGCCCGCTCGTTCACATCGTGGCTGATGGTGACCGGCCAGATCGGCGTCGATGCCGAGCAGTTGTATGACACCGGGCTTCGCCTGGGCAATGCCGGAAGGTTGTTCTGCCCGCACGACCACCGCTGGTTCACCGACATCTGTACTCGGCTCGGTACCTCTGCCGCGGACGTGACGTTGCAGTGGAACACGCTGGTCAAGATCGCGGTGATCACCGGGGCAACGGCGCGAACGGTGACCGACGACGAATTCGGCACTGCCCGAGCCGCGTTGATCGCCGCCTACTCCCGCCGGCAGACACCCAGCGCCGGGCGAACCATCGCGGCGGTCTGTCACCGCCTGCAATTGAGCCTGTTCCACGCCGGGCGGCTCACCACGCTGCGCGGGCCTGCCTACCGCGAGCCGGTATCGGTGACCGGATGGTCAACGGTTGCACCGGGATTCGCCGAGACGGCACGCCGCTACGTCGAACAGGTCACGGTGAGCCTGCGGCCGAACACGGTCAAACACATCGAACGCGACCTGCGTCAGTTCGGTACCTGGCTGGCCGACACCCACCCCGAGGTGGCCACCTGCGCCGAGCTGCACCGTGAGCACATCGAAGCGTTCAAGACGTGGTTGGCGACCCACCCGACGGCGGCCACCGGGAAACCACTCAACCGGGTCAGCATCAAGAACGCGTTGATCAACCTGCACTGCTTCCTCACCCGGATCACCGAGTGGGATTATCCGAACGCACCGGTCCGGCCGCTGATGTTCCCCGGCGACCTGCCGATCGTCGACAAAGCGCTGCCGAGGTTTCTCGACGACGCAGCGGCGGCCAAACTGCTGCGCGCCGCGCGTGCCGACCCGGATCCGTTGTCCCGGTTGATCGTCGAACTGCTCGCCCGCACCGGCATCCGCCGCGGCGAGCTGCTCGCACTCACCGTCGACGCGGTCGTGCAGATCGGATCCGCGTACTGGCTGCGGATCCCCATCGGCAAGCTGCACAACGACCGCTATATTCCGCTGCACCCACAGCTCAAAGAACTGCTCGACGACTGGACCACCCAGCACCGACCGAGCGAGCTACGCACGAATCGTCTTCTGCTCGAACATAACCGGCCGATCAGCGACCACCGGATCACCAAGGCACTGCGGCATCTGGCCGAAACCGCAGGGATCGGCAACGTCACCGCCCACCAACTGCGCCACACCCTGGCCACCCAAGCCATAAACCGCGGCATGAGCCTGGACGCGATCGCCGCCCTCCTCGGACACAAGACCCTTGCCATGACGATGATCTACGCCCGCATCGCCGACAGAACTGTCGCCGACGAGTATTTCGCCGTCACCGAGAAGGTCGAAGCGCTCTATGACCAACCCCGCCGACTCGGCAGCCACGACGAAGGCGCCGAAATGCGCAAACTTCGGACCGAGATGCACCGTCGCATGCTCGGCAACGGTTACTGCGCGCGACCCGTCGAAATGGACTGCCACTTCGAATCCATCTGCGAATCCTGCAGCTTCTTCGTCACCACCATCGAATTCCGCCCCACCCTGCAGCGCCAACGCGACGACGCGGCAACCAAGGGCCAACTCGGACGCCAGAAGATCTTCGACAGCATCCTGGACCGGCTCGACACCGATGCATCCTGACCCGGCCCTTGACGCCGATCACCCACATAAGTACAACCACCGCTGTCTCTACCAATACTGCGGCGACATCCCGCCAGCCGAACTGGAGAAGGCCTACTGACATGAAAATGAAGTTGACTACGGACCGGTGAGTGCAGCATCAAGGTGACTCGCGGCTCGGGATCGGCGGAGATGCGTTGTTGCGGTTGGTTGTTCAGGCGGTGTCGGCGAGGGGTTCGAGGGTGACTCTATAGCCGAGTGATTCGAGTTGCTTGAGTGCGCGCGCCTTGGTCTTGGCGGGAACGCGGCGGGTGTAGTAGTCCAGTCCGGGCTCGCGGTAGAACTCACCGTTGGAGAGCATGTGCCAGGCGGCGATGACCATGGCGTGTTCGACGGAAACCAACGCGCGCATCGGTCCGCGTCGAGCGGTGATCCGGTGGTATTTCGCCCAGAAGTAGGTGTTCTTCCGCTTCACCACCGAGAGTGCCGCAATCCCCAAAGCACCCTTGAGATATCGGTCGCCGGGCCGGGTGCTCGTGGATTTCACCTTGCCGGCTGACTCGTTCGATCCCGGGCAGACTCCGCACCACGATGCGAGATGCTGCGCGGTCGGGAAGACGCTCATATCGGCGCCGGTTTCGGCGATGAACACCTCGGCGACGATCCGGGATATGCCCGGAATGCTCATCAGCAACTCCCGGGTGCTCCGAAAGGGCTCCATCGCCGCCTCGATGCGGGCGTCCAGGCGGGCGATGTCGGCGTTGTGTGCGTCGATCCGGTCCAGGAACAGCCGGGTCATGAACCGATGGTGCTCACCGAACCGCCCGGTCAACGCCTCGGTCAACGCCGGGATCTTCGGCCGCATCCGCGGGTGCACGAGCTCCGCGATCGCCGCCGGATCCTGCTCGCCGTCGATCAACGCCTCCAGCATCGCCCGTGCTGACACTCCGGTGATGTTGGAAACCACCGAGGTCAGCTTCACCCCGGCGTCTTCGAGGAGCTTCTCCAGCCGCTGCGCCTCCCGGCTACGTTCGCGGGTGATGACGGTGCGGGCCCTGGTCAGATCCCGCAGCTGGCGAATCGGTGGCGGCGGCACCAACGAGGCCCGCACCAGCCCGTGCGCACCCAGATCGGCCAGCCACGCGGCATCGGAGACATCGCTCTTGCGGCCGGGCATGTTCTTCACCGCACGGGCGTTGACCAAAATCACGTCGAGCTCGTCTTCGAGCAGGTAGTAGAACGGCTTCCAGTAGTCGCTGGTTGACTCGATCACCACACAGGTCACCTTCTCGTCGAGCAGATGATCTCGCAGCGCCAGGATCTGGTTGCTCATCGCGCCCCACGTCGTCACCGTCACCGCCGTGCGGGTCCGGCCGCGCCCCTGGATCCGGACACACACCTTCGCGTCCTTCTTCGAGATGTCGATGCCCGCGCACCGCGCATGCACTACCTCCATCGCCGTTCCTTCTGATCAGTCCGGAGCGCACAACAACCCCAGGGTTCCGTTGTCGGCGTGTGCGTTTCGGGGAGGACGGGATGAAACAACAATCTGACATTCGTGCTCAAAGGCAACATTCCACGGCACCCGTGGAAAAAGAGTGCCCTCCCTCGCCAAGCTACGCTGCGGGCTCACAGGCACCGTAGTAGAAACGGGATCGGCCGAAACACACTGAACCAGTCTGCGCTTCCGCGCAGCCCACCCGGCGAGTCCGCTACCCCGCGCCCAGCCGAGCCGCCGCACGCATTTTCCAACCCCACGGCGGAAGCGAAGCGCCCCTCAGCAGCTACGCTCAAAAGCAGAGACCAGCCGCCGGCTGAGTCCTCAAAACAGTAAGTCTCCGGACTCACCGGGGCGGTTCACTATCTAAAACATGACAGAAATATGAGACAAACCGCAGATGACACGACGTGAGACACCCTGCATGACCGCAGGTCAGTAGCTCGCGGCGCGGGCCTGCTCAACGGCGCTGATCGCCTCATTGTTGCTGCTGCAGGCGTGCGGTCTGATCGCCGTTCGCACGGCCAGCGCCCGCGCGACCGGGCACTAACCGCCGTGATGGGCTAGCGAAAGAGCCGAAACTATTTGTCGATTCTAGAATATGACTGAAATACCTCCCGTGGGTCCGTCACAGCGGTCTTCTGCACCATAATTCGGGAAGAATCCAGTGATTTTACCGTCACGCGCGAGTTTGGATGGATAGTAGGGGACCTCGAATTCGGCGTCGCTGAGAGGCAGCCACGAGATGTCAGTTGGGGACGATCCGGGCAAACTTGGGAAAACGTGAGTTCCAAGTTTGGTGTGGCTGAAATCGATGGCTGGTGTGAAATTTGTCCATATGCCGAGGTCGAATTCTTGATCAACAGCGTATTTGATGAGGTCGTCCTCGACGAACTTCTCAGGTATCTCGGTGCTGCCCGTGAAGCCAGCGGCTCTCGTGGAGTTGGCGATCAGTGAAATATGCGCGTCCCAATAGCCTCCCTCGGCCTCTCGCTGCGCGAGTGCCGCTGCGACCGCCGCAAGCAGGAGATATGCACCGCTGTAGTCGTTGATGAGCATCGGTGTGTAATGGGGTTCGGGGTATCCTTCAGATTGGGCATGTGTGACGCCAGAAACCGTTTGAGCGATCTGTTCAAAGCCCTTGCGCTTTTCCCATAGGGACCCTCGGGGCGCGAAGGAGACACCTGTGCAGATGAGATTCGGATTGATATTGAATAGGGTGTCGCTGTCAAATCCGAGCCGTTGAAATGCGCCGGGCGCGTGACCGTCGATCAATACATCGGCGGTCGAAAGAAGTTCCTTGAATCGTTGTTTGCCTTGTTGTGACTTCAGATCGAGGCGAATGTTGCGTTTGCCCCAGCTGCCTTCGATCCAGGTTGGTAGGATGAAGTCGCCGGTAACGGGATTGATATTGATAACGTCCGCGCCGGCCTCGGCGAGAAGTCGGCCACCGATGGGGTTAGCGATGACATTCGTGAGGTCGAGGACGCGTACGCCCGACAACAGACGGGACTTTGATTGACCGAGTTTGCGCGAGGGCGAATTCCCGCGTTTTTCAAATTCTATTATGGGAGTATCTTTTGCGTAGGCGCCAACGGGGTGATCGAGCCATTCCTGCCGGGAGCGCATCCATCCTCCAGGTAGACCCAGCTTGATCATGTCGTCTTCGATCTCCTGGGCATTCATTTCTTTGATTGCGCGCCGAACCGACTCCACGATCAAAGGACAATCGAGGTAACGCGAGAACTCCTTCTTAAGTCGAGCTAGGTCGCCGACATAGGAGAACCATTTTCCATCCTTGGTTTCGTAGATTCCGTTATCCGGACCCACTCCCCATGAATCGAAAACGAGATGCTGACCATTCAAATAGCTTGACAACCAATCGTTGAAGTGAAGACCTATGAGGCGACGGTCTAAGCGGATGGACTGCGACGGCAGGCCACGTACCTGCCCTAAATGTTCCAGGGCAGACGCCGCGCTGGCGACCACGCCCGTCGCATAGTCGTGCAAGAACAGCGGCGAATGAACATAAGATGCGCCTTGCGTGACATCGATCTTGGTGGAATCCGTGGTGAACGAGAAGTTTTTTGCAACTTCCCAGTATGCGCGTTCTTGCACGGGATTTAGTAGCGACATGTGCTTCTCCTTTTGGTGTGCTGCCGAAAGTTCCCCTCCGACAAGAGATTTCACTGGTTGTGGTGTTCTGCTGATTGGTTAGCTGCGTTAGCTATCCGCCCGGCATCTACGATCGGCAGGAGCGCACCTTCACGTCTTGGAATTCCTCCGTACAGACGGCAGCCTGACCGAAGTGATCGTGACATTGACAGGGACAGTCTTACGATCAGGTGGTGGCGACTAGGGCCACCGCGTTGGGTGACTACCTGCGAGCGCGGCGCGAGCAGCTTCGTCCCGACGACGTCGGGCTAGTGCCTGGCGCGCGACGCCGCGTCCCCGGTTTGCGTCGCGAGGAGGTGGCGACGCTGGCCGGCATCAGCTCGGCCTACTACCTGCGCCTCGAACAGGGCCACGACACCCATCCCTCCGGACAGGTCGTGGAGGCCCTCGCCCAGGCACTGCGGCTCGACCGCAAAGCGAGCGAATACCTGCAGCAGCTGGCGAGCTCGACCGGCAGCCGCGCCCCTCAGCCCACCGTGCAGACAGTCACCCGACGCCTGCGCCAACTGATCGATCAGATTCCCTTTCCGGCGATGGTGTGCAACAGATACTTGGATGTGCTGGCCGCCAATGCGTACGCGCGCGCCTTAACGCCGGGAGCCACACCCGGCCGCAACCGCATGTGCTCGGTCTTCCTCGACCCCGCCGCGCAGGAGCGGTTCGTCAACTGGGACGAGCTCACCGATATCTCGGTGTGCGAGTTTCGCGAAGCCGCCGGCGATCTGGACGATCCTCGGGTGCGTGCCCTGCTCGACGAGCTCTCAGCCGGCAGTGAACGCTTTCGTGAGCTATGGGCGCGCGGGGACGTCGGCCACTCCACAGGCATCGTCCACTCGCGTCACCCGGAGGTGGGTGACCTTTTTCTCCATCGGACCCGGCTCGTCGTCCCTCACTCGGGCGGGCAGCTGCTGCTGATGTATCACGCCGAACCTGGCAGCGAGTCAGCCAAAGCGCTACAGAAACTTCGATCCCAACGCAGCTACTCCTCGAGTACGGACCGCTCGGGGACGAATTGAGATTCCTCCCCATCTGAACCATCATTTGCCGTGCCGGAGCCGATCAGAGTCTAGGCACGCGTGGTCGCCCGTCTTCCTGCCCATCCCGTCCGGTAACCCCGGCCGATCGTGCGCCGGGTCGAAGGCGCCCGCCACCCCGACACGCTGTTCCCAGTCTGGCGCTATCCACATCTGCACAAGATCTTCGGCAAGCTCGGGATCAACTCGCGCGCAAGGAACTCCGCACCGCGCTTTCGGACGCCGGCACGGTCGTCCTCGAGTAGGAAGCACCGGGTTCGGCACGGGCCGCCAGGGGTACCACCGGGGACGGTCGCGTCGGCGGGACGCGCAACCGCTGACATCTCATTGCGGTGGCCGATTAGTCAGACATGGCCATCTCGACTGAAAATTGGAAGTGCTGACAGTATCGCCGTACCTCTCGACTTTCTGTAGACCAGGCCGCCTGATCTGCCGGTCGAGCTCGCCAGCTGCTGCAGGTATTCGGTGGCTTTGCGGTCGAGCCGCAGGGGCGAGGGCTGCCACGACCTGTCCGGAGGGATGGGTGTCGTGGCCCTGTTCGAGGCGCAGGTAGTAGGCCGAGCTGATGCCGGCCAGCGTCGCCACCTCCTCGCGACGCAACCCCGGGACGAAGCTGCTCGCGCCGCGCTCGCAGGTAGTCACCCAACGCGGTGGCCCTAGTCGCCACCACCTGATCGTAAGACTGTCCCTGTCAATGTCACGATCACTTCGGTCAGGCTGCGGTCTGTACGGAGGAATTCCCAAGGCATGAAGTGCGCTCCTGCCGGTCGTAGATGCCGGGCGGATAGCTAACGCAGCTAACCAATCGGCGGACACAACCAATGAAACCCCTTGTCGAAGCGAAACTTTCGGCAGCCCATCAAAGGAGAAGCACATGCAGAAGTTGTCAGCGGCCTTGCTGGATCTCGCCAGCCGGGTCAAGCGGGTCGAAGACTCGGCCGCGGCGGTGGAGGCGAAGAACCGTGCCAAATTACAGGCACGGTGTGAGGAGCTCGAGGCAGCGATCGACGAGTCGCATATCGAGCTGGCGGCCGCCGCGACCCAGGCCAAGGAATCCGTGAACGGTAAGTGGTCGAAGGTCAAGAACTCGATTGAGGGACGGGTCGATGAGATGCGCGCCGATTTCGCGAAGTGGCAGGTCGAGGTCAAGGAGGATCGCGCCGAGCGGGCGGCCGAGGACGCGGAATACGACGCGGTTTTCGCGGTGAACCTCGCGGCTTATTGCCTCGACGCCGCGGAGTGGGCAGTGGTCCAGGCCGAGCTCGCCCGTGGCGAGGCCGACCAGCTCGCGGCACGGAGGTAGGGAAATGACCACAATCGAAACTCCGCCGGTTGTCCGCCACCTCTGGAAATCGGTCCTCGCGCTGGGGGTGCTGACCCTCCTCTTGGGCGTCGCGGTGCTGATCTGGCCCGGCGACTCGGTCGTCGTCGCGTCCGTGGTGTTCGGTGTCTACCTGCTGGTGTCAGGGATCGCTCAGGCCATCACTGCGTTCACGGTCGGTATGTCGCTGGGCAGTCGCGTTTTGTTTTTCATCACCGGCGCACTGTCGGTCGTGTTGGGCTACTTCGCCTTTCGCGACTTCAACAACGGCGCCGCCGTGTGGATGCTGGCCACGTGGATCGGCGTTGGATTCATATTCCAAGGTGTCACGGCGACGGTGTTGGCGATCGATGTTCCAAGATTGCCTGCTCGCGGCTGGTACATCTTTGTCGGGATCCTGACCGTGATCGCCGGCATGGTGACGATCGTTTGGCCGATCAGCTCCATCGTGGTGCTCGCGATCTTCGCCGGGTCATGGCTCGTCGTCGTCGGGATCACAGAAGTTGTGTCGGAGCTGAGCGCGCGTAGCACCGTCAGGAACGGGAAGCGCCGTCTCGAGGAGGCGTTGGCGCCCAGCGCCGCAAGCTGACTCACCTCGGTGTGCTGAGGCGCAATCGCGCGTCTCAGCACACCGAGCCCAATGCCCCAGAGGGATGACCTCGAAAAAGATCGACATCACCAGAGCAGTGACCCGTTCTGCGGTCCATTTACCACGAAGGAGAACCATCATCATGACCAGCACAGCATCAGACACGCCCAAGGTTTCTACAGGCTTCGACATCAACGCGGAGTTCCGCTCCGTGATGCATGAGCTCGGACTGTCTCCCGAAGACACCGGCGGCGAAATCACCTTCGTCGGCGAAGACCCGATCTTCCCGAGCGTGCATCGCCTCGGGGCGTGCATCGCCATCCCGATCATGGCCGGGGCGGCGGGGATAGCAGATATCTGGCGCCAGCGCACCGGCCGCGGTAGGACCTGACCCTTGACCTGCGCAAGGCGATTCACGGCATCAACCCGGGGTACAAGTTCATGCCCACGGTCAACGGCTACCCCTTACAGTTGCCGTATTGGTTCGGTGGCCCCCCAATGGGGTTCGACCTGTACCGGACCAAGGACGGTCGGTTGTTCCTGCCGACGGGGGCCTACCCGCGGATGCTGGAGGGCATGTGCACGTTCCTGGGGTGCTCGCCGGACAAGGACAGCATCGCCAAGGCCGTGTCCCAGTGGGATAGCGAGGAACTCGACAAGGCGGCCGCCGAAGCGGGCGTCGTGTACGCCATCGTCCGCACGCCCGAAGAGTGGGCAGCCCACCCTCAGGGCCAGTATCTGGCCGACAAGCCGTTGGTGGAAATCGTCAAGATCGGCGACAGTGACCCCGAGCCGTTCACACCGGCGGCGCGCCCGCTGTCGGGGCTGCGGGTGCTGGCCGCCACGCACGTGATCGCCGGCAACGTCATGGCGCGCACGCTGGCCGAGCACGGTGCCGAGGTGCTGCAGATCGCCCACCCCGAGGAGTTCGAGAACGAGGGCCTGATGCAGGACCCCTGCGCCGGGTTCACCTCCTCGGCGTGGCTGCACCTCGCTCAGCCCGAAGGACGCCGACGGGCCTACGAACTGGCCGCCGGCGCCGACGTGTTCGTCGAGAACTATCGCGACCGCAAGATTGCCGACCTAGGGATGTCGCCCGAGGAACTGGCCGCGCGCCGCCCCGGAATTATCTACGCCTCCGGCAAGGCCTTCAGCCACGACGGGCCGTGGGCCAACCGCGGCGGAATGGACATGGAAGCACTGTGCGTCACTGGGTTCACCACCGAAGAAGGCACCCCGGAACAGCCGAAGTTCCCGCCGACCAAGGTGATGAACGACTACATCGCCGGCTACATCGGCGCCGCGGGCATCCAGGCCGCGCTGATCCGCCGGGCCAAGGAGGGCGGCAGCTACCATGTGCGGGTCAACCTGGCCCGCTGCGCGATGTGGTTCATGTCCCTGGGCACCTTCGACAAAGATGCCCCGGCGCCCACCGGCGAGCAGCACCAACTCCTGGCGCCAGACACCATCACCGCTCAAACCCCCTACGGCGAACTGGTCCGACTGGCCCCACCGGTGCAGTTCTCCGAAACCAAGCCCTACTGGCGAGACCCGGTACTGGTGGTGCGCGGGTCAAGCAAGCCTGCATGGACAACCAGCTGAGGCTTCGGGGATCCGCGGGCAATGTGGCGGACGGCCGCGTTGGCTCAGCCAACCCGGCCACGCGGCAATGAGGAGAACGATGATTACGAAATCCCTTCCAGGGGAAGGCATACGACGCGTCTCCGTGCCGATGAGCACTTCTGTTGTAGGTTGCGACTCGCGGCCGCGTTGACGCGGCGATGGTCTCGAGGACCGGGTTAGGCGAAGCGGATGATGCAGATAACGCCGGCGAGTAGGCAGTAGATGGCGAACGGGATCAGCGTGCGGGTTTCGAAGTAGCGGGTGAGCCACTTCACCGACGCATAGGACGCCAGTGCGGCGCCGGCGGCGCCGGCGAGGATTTGTCCGTGGATGTGGGCACCGGCCGGGCCGGCCAGGATGGGTAGCTTGAGCAGTCCGGCGGCCAGGATGACTGGGGTGGCAAGCAGAATGCGCCGGGGGCGCCCCTCCGCATGTCACGTGACAAAAGGGCAGCCATCCAGATGACCGTGCCGGCTGCTCCGCCGCCAACCGTTCGAGCGTCCGGTTCCGGTCGCGCGAAAAGTGACACGGATCTGAGACCAAAGCCAGATGACACCGCGTGAGACACGTTGCATCATCGCAGGTCAGAGCGTCGCGGGATGACACAGAATTTGGGGACCTACAAAATGATCTGTAGTTTCTCAAAACCCGTGTCGTAGTCTCAATTTGGATGTCATCTCGATGTCATTTATGACATCACTTTGAGAATTTGTGTAGGTGCTCCTCGTTCCAACACGCCCGCGACTGCTGTCAGCGGGGCGACGACATTCCGGCCGGGCTCAGGCACGCATGGCCCATTGGCACTCCGTGTCGACGACGATAACTAGTGCATCTACCAACATCTTTCGGACTCAAAGACGTGTCCAGCGACGGATCTAGGGGCGGACGGGTGCAGCTAGCTATCGGGCGACGGCTCGGCGACGGCTCCCCTAGACGCCCCGTTGCAGCGGGTTTCCGGTCAGCCATCAGGGTTCAGGAATCGCCACGCCCGCGTCGCGGCGTGCAGGTTGAACCGGGTATCGACCTTGCGGAGGTCGTGGCCGGTGAGTTCAGCGATGCGCGCCAGCCGGTAACGAAGCGTGCTGCGATGGATGTGCAGTGCAGCCGCGGATTCGTCATAATTTCCACCGCACTCCAGGTAATCGCTCAGGGTCATCACCAGTTCGGAGTTCTTGCTGTCGTCGTAATCCAGGAGTGTGCCCAGCCATTCGCGCACGAAACTTTCGACCTCGCCGCCGCCATGGGCGGCGTCGATGAGGCGATAGAAACCGAGTTCGTCGAACGCCGCTGCGCCTTCTGGACTGACTGAGCGCAGCCGGATGTTCATGGCGCGACGCGCTTCGATGAAGGACTGCGGAAAATCGTCGGGCACCGCGCATCGAGAGCCGATACCGATCACGCTGGTGGTCCTGCCAAGGATGTCACTGATCGCGTGGTGAAACGCCCGCGGGTCCGGGCGGCCGTCGGTGAGCAGAACAACCAGACCGGCATGACGCCCGAGCAGGTAGTTCAGATGCAACGCGGTCGCGGCTCGCCCGGCGGCGATTGGCAGCGTGCTCTCGGTGCCACCGGTACTTTGCACCACCACCACATGGTGGGGCCGTCGTAGGTCATGGCCCAGGGCGTCGGCACGAGCGTAGGCCCCGTCCCGGTCGGTGCCGGCCAACAGATCGTCGACAAGATCGCGGCGCAGATTGAGTTCGATCTCAGCGACGGTTCGCTGGTGGGAAAGCTCCAGCGCCAAAACGATGGCTGCCATAGCGCAGGGCAAACAAGTCGTCCTCAGTCACCGTGTCGTCCGGGTCGTTCAACGCGAGGACACCGAGGATCTCGGCCCGGGGCTGGACGAGTGTGAGTACTCGCCCTCCGATTCGTGCCCGACCGGTTTGTGCGGCCAGCTCGTGCAGCAGGAGCTCGCGCTCGTCCGTGAGCTGTTTGGGGTAGGGGTGCGGGTTGTCCGGAACCGGCCCAGCAGCGCAGGTTGCCGAACCGATCCTCGATACCCACCGAATGCCCCGTCAGGTCATTCAGTGCATCCGCGATACCTTGCTCGCCCATTCCCGCGGCCACCGCCGCGCTCAATACTTCGTGCACGTTCGTCTGCCGCTGTAGCCGCGTCACCGTGGTGCCGAGTTCACGGTTCGCTACCTTCAGATCGGCGTTCGCTACCTTCAGGTCGGCGTTCGATTTTGTCAGCTTCGCCGTATCACCGACGTCGCGGTCATGCAGTGCGGCATGTGCCAGGGCGGCGCCGGTCTGCTGGGCCAGGATGGTCAGCAACTGGATCTGATTGTCCGACGGTGCACTGGCGGCACTGACCACCAAACACCCGTTGACGATGCTTCGGTGACTCAGCGGGAACGCCCACCCCCACCGGCCGTCTCTTGTGTCCACGTGGCCATCCCAGCCGGACTCGCGGTGCCGTTGGATGTCGGGGTGTGCTGGCAGGGATGGTGGAAAGCGAACGAATCCGCCGTTCACCGACCGGTAACTGGCCTCGACCTGGCAGGATGCGAGTCCGCCGACGGCGGCGGTCGCTTCGCGGAAGATCTCGCCGGCGTCGGAGTCATCGAAAGTGACACGCGACAGCGCGACCAAACCCCCTGACGAAGCCTGTTCGGCCTGGCGGGTGCCCTGTGCCGGGCTGTGCGATTCATCGTTCATTTCAGGAGTGGCCAGGCTCGGCTCCTCTCGAGCCCACCGAGGCGGAGTGTCCGCTAGGCGTACTAGGAACGGCATACCCGAAGTTGGCGTTCCGAAGCGCCTTTCCGGGTCCGAAAGTGCCCACCCGGCGTCCGCTAATCAGACCCTTCTCCGCTGTGGTGCTGACAGGACGAATCAGAGTTCCAGATTTTCGGCTCACCGGGAGCACGCGACAGCCGCTACGGGTTGCCAGACTCGTTGTTTGGGAGCGAATTTCGACGCGCATGACAGCGTGAGCGCTGCTTTCCGCTGTTGTGTCGGCGCTTCCGTGTCACCACCTTCGCAACCTAGGAGAAGTCATGGCTTTAATGCGGATGGCCTACAGGCATAGGGGGAGTGATGGCTGAGCATTCGACGGTTGCGAGATCGGCGGTGCGGCCCAATGAGCCCGCCCGCCAGGTGATCGCCACCTTCGACAACTACGCCGACGCCGAACGCGCGGTCGACTACCTGTCCGACCAGCGTTTCGAGGTAAACCAGGTGGCCATCGTCGGCCGGGAACTGGAGTACGTGGAACAGATCCTCGGCCCGATGAACTACGGCACCGCCGCGCTGCGCGGTGCTGGCTCCGGCGCCCTGGTCGGCGCGCTGATCGGGTGGATCTTCGGGCTGTTCAACTGGATCGAACCATTGATCTCCGCCCTGGTGCTGGCCGGCTACGGCCTGGTCTTCGGCGCCATCGTGGGCGCCTTGTTCGGGCTGCTCGTGCATGCGCTGCAGCGCGGCCAACGCGATTTCCACTCCGTTAGTGGGCTGCGGCCCAAGTATTACGACGTCGTCGCGGACGTTGGAGGTTGCCGATCGTGCGCTGCAACTCCTCGCCGGCGCCAATCGAAAGGAATAGACGATGGCAACAGCGGTAGGTATCGATCTTGGGACAACGAACTCGGTGATCGCCGCCTGGCAGGGCGGGGAGCCGATCGTGATTGCCAACGCCGAGGGCGCGCGAACCACGCCCTCGGTGGTGGCCTTCACCGAAAACGGCGAGCGTCTGGTCGGGCAACTGGCCAGGCGGCAGTCGATCATGAACCCGAAGGGCACCATCTATTCGGCGAAACGATTCATCGGCCGCCGCTTCGACGAGATATCGGAGGAAGCCAAGGCGGTCAGCTTCGACGTCGTCGAGGGCGACGGTGGCGCCGCCCGGTTCGAAGTGCGCGGCAAGACAGTACTCGCCAGAGGAGATCAGCGCGCAGGTGCTGCGCAAACTCGTCGACGACGCGAGCAAGTTCCTCGGTGAGCGGGTCAAGGAAGCGGTGATCACCGTTCCGGCGTACTTCAACGACGCGCAACGCAACGCCACCAAGGATGCCGGCCGGATCGCCGGGCTGGATGTGCTGCGCATCATCAACGAGCCCACGGCCGCGGCGCTGGCCTACGGGCTGGACAAGAAGGGCCACGAGACCGTGCTGGTCTTCGACCTCGGCGGCGGCACGTTCGATGTCAGCCTTCTCGACGTCGGTGACGGGGTGGTCGAGGTTCGCTCCACCGCAGGTGATTCCCACCTGGGTGGCGACGACTTCGACCGCCGGCTCGTGGACTATCTGGCCGACGAGTTCCAGCGCGAGAACAACATCGATCTGCGCAAAGATTCGCAGGCGCTGCAGCGGCTGTTCGAGGCGGCCGAGAAGGCGAAGGTGGAACTGTCGTCGGTGACACAGACGCAGGTCAATCTGCCGTTTGTCACTGCCGACGCCAACGGCCCCAAGCACCTCACCATGACCATCAATCGGTCGAAGTTCGAGGAACTCACGCACGATCTGGTGGAGCGCTGCATGGGTCCGGTCAAGCAGGCGATGGACGACGCCAAGGTGACGGCTAACGACATCGACGAGGTCATCCTGGTCGGCGGGTCGACCCGCATCCCCGCCGTCCAGGCCCTGGTCCGCCGGCTCACCGGCGGCAAGGACCCGAACATGACCGTCAACCCCGACGAGGTGGTCGCAATGGGTGCCGCGATCCAGGCGGGCGTGCTCAAGGGCGAGGTCTCCGACGTCTTGCTGCTCGATGTCACCCCACTCTCGCTGGGTGTGGAGACCGCCGGCGGCGTGATGACCAAGATCATCGAGCGCAACACCACCATCCCGGCCCGGCGCAGCGAGGTGTTCACCACCGCCGCAGACAACCAGCCGGCCGTGGATATCGTTGTGCTGCAGGGTGAACGCGAGATGGCCACGGATAATCGGGTACTCGGCAGGTTCAAGCTGGAGAACATCCGCCCGGCCCCGCGCGGTGAGCCACAGATCGAGGTCACCTTCGACATCGATGCCAACGGGATCCTGCATGTCACCGCACGCGACAAGGACACCGGCGCCGAGCAGGGCATCACCATCAGCGAACAGTCCAACCTCGATCAGAGCGAGGTCGAGCGGATGCTCGCCGAGGCCGAGGCGCAACCGCCGCGAGGACGAACAGCTGCGCAAGCAGGTCGAGGCACGCAATGAACTCGACTCGGCGGCTTACCAAGTCGAGCGCCGCCTCGCCGAACTGGGCGACTCCGCGGCGCCGCACGACCGGGCCCGCGCCGAGATGCTGGTCGCCGACGCTCGCCAAGCCGTCAAGGAAGACGCACCGATGGACCGGGTGCAGTCGCTGACATCCGAACTGCAGCAGGTGCTTTACGGGCTACAACCCATGCCGTCCGGTGGCGGCAACGGGCAACCATCCGGCGACGGCCGGGGCTCTCCAGTCGGTGACGACGACGTGGTCGACGCCGAGTTCGACCGGGGCTGAGCCGCCATGGTCAGTTCGACAGAGCATTCCAAGACCGACGAAGACCGATGACCGGGTAGACGAAAACCCGCCAGAAGCGGTTGCCTCCCAAACCGATTCGGACGCCGAGCTGGCCAAGCTCGAGGACCGCTGGCGGCGCGCGGTCGCCGATCTGGACAACCTGCGCAAGCGGTATGCCCGCGAACTGGACCGCGAACGAACAACGGAACGATCCAGGGTGGCCGGCGCGTGGCTGCCCATCGTGGACAACCTGGAGCGGGCGATCAGCTCATGCCGGTGACCAGTCCGACGCGGTCGTCGAAGGCGTGCGGAGCATTCTCGACCAAGCGCTACAGGTTCTCGAGCAGCTCGGCTATCCGCGCGATGCGCAGGCAGGGGTGCCGTTTGACCCGCAGCGTCACGAGGTGGTCGGTGTGGTGGAGCACCCGGACAGCGCACCCGGGACGGTTGTCGAGGTGCTGCGACCGGGCTACGGGCAAGGCTCGAGGCAACTGCGGCCGGCGGCCGTGGTGGTCAGCCGACGCGAGGAGTGAGATCGGGTGGCCCGCGACTACTACGAAGTCCTCGGGGTGTCGCGGGACGCGACCGCCGATCAGATCCAGCAGGCGTTCCGCACACTGGCCCGCAAGTACCACCCCGATGTCAACAAGGATCCAGCGGCCGAAGACCGGTTCAAAGAGGTCAATGAGGCCTATCACGTGCTGTCGGACCCCGAAACCCGCAAGCGCTACGACCGATTCGGCGAAGACTTCCGGCAGGTGCCCGAGGACTGGGAAGAGCGGGTGGGCGCCGGTGCCGGTGGCGTCGGTGGCTTCGGCGGCGCAGGGCCATCCGGCGCGCGGGTGCGCTACGGCCAGGGCTTCGGCGGCGCCGGCGGCGGCATCAACATCGAAGACCTTTTCGGCGACATGTTCGGCGGCGGTGGCGGATTCGGGCCGATTCCGGGCGCCGACCAGGAAGCGGTGCTGGAGCTGACCGTCGAGGAGGCCTACCGGGGCGGCAAACGGCAGATCTCACTGGATGGCCGCAACTACGGGGTCAACATTCCCGCCGGTGTCATCGACGGTCAGCGAATACGGCTGGCCGGGAGAGGGCGGCCGGGGTAGCGGCGATGGACCGGCCGGAGATCTGTACCTGCGGGTGCGCATCAAGCCGCATCCCCGATTCCGGCTCGACGGACGCGACGTCACCGTCGATCTGCCGGTGTCGCCGTGGGAGGCGGTGCTGGGGACCACTGTCGCTGTTCGAACTCCCGGCGGCGAAGCGAAAGTCAAGGTGCCGCAAGGGTCGTCGACCGGCCGGCGGTTGCGGCTGCGCGGCGAAGGCATGCCCAACCCGCGCGGTGCCGCCGGCGACCTCTACGCAGAAATCAAGGTGATGGTGCCACCGAAACCCACTGCGCGGGAACGCGAGCTGTTCGAGCAACTGGCGGCGGAGTCCACGTTCGACCCCAGGAGGGGACGATGACCGCATCACGCTATGTCCTGGCGCGGCGGCCCGGAATGCAGCTCGACGACTTCGCAACACGCTGCGGGTTGCATCCCGACATGGTGCGCCGACTGGTGGCGCTCGGCCTCGTCGCTTGCCGGCAGGATGCCCGCGGCGATCTCCGGTTCGAACCGTCTGCGTTGGTGACAGTCGGCCGCATCCAGCGGTTGAGGACCGGTCTGGGACTGAACTACGCGGCGATCGGGCTGGTGCTCGACCTGCTGGACCACATCGAAGAGCTGGAATCCGCTTCTCGCCGAAGGAGGACATCACCGTGGACATCAACAAGCTGACGCAGAAGTCACAGGAGGCGTTGGCCGAAGCGCAGAGCATCGCGACCCGGATGGGTCACAACGAGGTCGACGGCGAACATCTGTTGATGGCGCTGATCGACCAGCCCGAGGGTCTGGTACCGCGGCTGCTTGATCAGGCGGGCGCCGACACCGCGGCCCTGCGCGCGGACCTGGAACGCGAGCTGAACCGGCGCCCGAAGGTGAGCGGCCCCGGCGCCGCGCCGGGCCAGGTGTCTGTCACCAGGCGGCTGGCGAACCTGCTGGAGGCCGCCGAGCGGGAAGCCAAGCGGCTCAAGGACGACTACGTGTCGGTGGAGCACCTCGTCATCGCGCTCGCCGAAGAGGGTTCGGCGAGTGCCGCCGGACGGATTCTGGCCTCCCATGGCGTTACCCGGGAATCGTTCCTTGGCGCGCTGACCAAGGTCCGCGGCAACCAGCGGGTCACTTCAGCGTCGCCGGAGGGGGCCTACGAGGCGCTGGAGAAGTACGGCCGCGACCTGGTCGCCGAGGGCCGCGCCGGCAAGCTGGATCCGGTGATCGGCCGAGACGCCGAGATCCGCAGGGTGATTCAGATCCTCAGCCGCAAGACGAAGAACAATCCGGTGCTCATCGGCGACCCCGGTGTCGGCAAGACGGCGATCGTGGAGGGCCTGGCCCAGCGGATCGTTCGCGCCGATGTCCCGGAAGGCCTGCGGGACAAGACAATTTTCTCCCTCGACATGGGTTCGCTGGTGGCAGGTGCGAAGTATCGCGGCGAGTTCGAGGAACGGCTGCAGGCGGTGCTGTCAGAGGTGAAGGCGGGCGAGGGTCGAATTCTGCTGTTCGTCGACGAGTTACATACCGTGGTCGGCGCCGGGGCGACGGAGGGGTCCCTGGACGCCGGCAACATGCTCAAGCCGATGCTTGCCCGCGGTGAGCTGCACATGATCGGTGCCACCACCCTCGACGAATACCGCAAGCACATTGAAAAGGACGCCGCGTTGGAGCGCCGGTTCCAGACCGTGCTGGTCGACGAACCTGACGTCGAGGACACCGTTTCGATCCTGCGCGGGCTGCGCGAACGCCTCGAGGTGTTCCACGGGGTGAAGATTCAGGATGCCGCACTGGTAGCGGCGGCAACCCTGTCGCACCGCTACATCACCGACCGCTTCCTGCCCGATAAGGCGATCGACCTGGTGGACGAGGCGTGTGCGCGGCTGCGCACCGAAATCGACTCGATGCCAGCGGAGTTGGATGAGATCACCCGTCGGGTCACCCGGCTCGAGATCGAGGAGGCGGCGCTGGCCAAGGAGACCGACGCGGCCAGCAAGTCCCGGCTGGAGGAACTTCGCAAAGAATTGGCCGATCTGCGAGCCGACGCCGACGCCCGGCACGCGCAATGGGATGCCGAACGGCAGGCGATCCGGCGGGTACAGGAACTGCGCGGGCAACTCGAGCAGCTCCGGCACGAGGCCGAAGAAGCCGAACGCAACTATGACCTCAACCGGGCGGCCGAGTTGCGCTACGGCCAGATCACCGAACTGGAACGCAAACTGCAAGCGGCCGAGGAACAGCTGACGTCCAAGCAGGGCGAAAAGCGGTTGCTGCGCGAGGTCGTCACCGAGGACGAGATCGCCGAAATCGTGGCCGCATGGACCGGCATACCGGTCGCGCGATTGCAGGAGGGCGAACGGGAAAAGCTGCTGCGGCTCGACGAAATACTGCACGAGCGGGTGATCGGCCAGGACGAGGCGGTCCAGCTGGTCGCCGATGCGGTGATTCGGGCCCGCTCCGGAATCCGGGATCCGCGCCGCCCGATCGGCTCGTTCATCTTCCTCGGACCCACCGGGGTCGGTAAGACCGAGCTCGCGAAGACGCTGGCCGCCGCATTGTTCGACAGCGAGGACAACACGGTCCGGCTTGACATGAGCGAGTACCAGGAGCGGCACACGGTGAGCCGGTTGGTCGGTGCGCCACCGGGATACGTCGGCTACGAGGAGGGCGGCCAGCTCACCGAAGCGGTGCGTCGCAAGCCCTACTCGGTGGTGCTGCTCGACGAGATCGAAAAGGCGCACGCCGATGTGTTCAACACCCTGCTGCAGGTGCTCGACGACGGCCGGCTCACCGATGCACAGGGACGTCAGGTCGACTTCCGCAACACGGTGGTCATCATGACCTCCAACATCGGATCGCACTACCTGCTCGACGGCGTCACCGCAGACGGCGAGATCAAGCCCGACGCGCGCGACCGGGTGATGGCCGAGCTGCGCGGACACTTCCGGCCCGAGTTCCTCAACCGCGTCGACGACATCGTGTTGTTCACTCCGCTGTCGATGCCGCAGCTCGAACGGATCGTCGAGCTGCAGCTGGCCGAGCTGCGGGATCGGTTGGTGGAAAGGCAAATCGAGCTCGACATCACCCCGGACGCTCGCCGGATGATCGCCGAACACGGCTACGATCCGGTGTACGGGGCGCGGCCGCTGCGCCGCTACATCGCCCACGAGGTGGAAACCAAGATCGGCCGGGCGTTGCTACGCGGCGACATCGCGGGCGGTGGCAAGATCCGCATCACCGTGGAGAATGGCGAACTCGCCGTGGGCTATTCGGAACCGGCCCTGGCGGCCTGACGGAGGAGGCGCCATGGAATCAGACATCGTGACATGCCCGCACTGCGGAAAACGCAACCGGGTACCCGCGGCGGCCGCGGGGAAGCCCCGGTGCGCCAACTGTCACCAGTGGCTGCCGTGGATCGCTGCGGCCGGCGACGGGGACTTCGCCGACGTTGCCGAAAAGTCCTCGGTTCCAGTGCTTGTCGACCTGTGGGCGACCTGGTGTGGACCGTGCCGCATGGTGAGTCCGGCGCTGGAGCAGCTCGCCACCGAACGCGCCGGACAACTCAAACTCGTCAAGGTCGACGTGGACAAGGCACCGGCGATTTCGCAGCGGTTCACGGTGCAGGCGGTGCCGACACTGCTGCTCCTTGACCACGGGCAGATACTGGCGCGGCAAGCGGGCGCCGCTCCCGTTGCGGCGCTGCGCAACTGGCTGGACCAGGCGCTGTCGGCCGGCAGCGCGAAGGAGGCACGGTCATGACATCGGTGGATATCGATCCACACGTGGCGGCGATCCGCCAGGTGCGCCCGCACACGAACGGCTGCGAGGAATGTCTGCGGCTCGGCACACCGTGGGTCCACCTGCGGCTGTGCCTGACGTGCGGGCATGTCGGCTGCTGCGACTCGTCACCGATGCGGCATGCCCGAGCGCACGCGCACACGGTGGGCCACCCGATCGTGCAGTCCATGGAGCCCGGCGAGAAGTGGCGCTGGTGCTACGTCCATGAGAACTATGTCTGAGGCCGCCATCGACCAGCGCGAATCGCCTCCGCTGGCCGAAACCCCCGACATCTACGGCGCGTACCCGCGACTGTCCGACGATCAGATTGCCACCCTCGAGGCAGGCGGCGCCCGGCGCGCCGTCAACAGCGGGCGAGACGCTGGTCCGCGAGGGTGAGCGCTCCGACTACTTCTTCGTCATTCTGTCCGGCAAGGTCGCCGTCACCACGACCGACGACGCGGGCAATCGGCACGTCATCCGGGTACATGGCCCCGGGCGGTTCCTCGGGGAGCTGGGCGATCTCGAAGGCCAAGCCGCGTTCTACACCGCCGAAGTGGTGGAACCCGGCGAAGTACTCGTGGTACCGACCGAGCGGGTGCGGGCCCTGGTCGCCCACGATCCGGTGCTCAGTGACCTCATCCTGCGCGCATACCTGTTACGCCGCTCGCTGCTCATCCAGGAAGAATCCGGATTCCGGATCATCGGCTCCTGCTATTCGCCGGACACCGCCCGGCTGCGAGAATTCGCAGCGCGAAACCGATTGCCGCACCGATGGATTGACCTGGAACGTGACAAGCACGCCGAACGGCTGCTGCAGCGGTTCGGAGTATCGCCCCAAGACACCCCGGTGGTGATCTGGGGCGGTGAGGTGCTGCGCAACCCGACCAACACCGAGCTGGCCCGCCGGGTGGGACTGCCGGTACCCGACACAGCGCCCGACGAATCCGACGTCGTCGTGGTGGGCGCCGGTCCGGCAGGGCTGGGCGCTGCGGTGTATGCCGCGTCGGACGGCCTGACCACCGCGGCCATGGAGCGGATCGCAACCGGCGGGCAGGCCGGGACGTCGTCGAGGATCGAGAACTATCTCGGATTCCCCGGCGGAATCTCCGGAGCCGACCTTGCCGAACGGGCAGTTCTGCAGGCCGGCAAGTTCGGAGCGCGGATCTTGGTGTCCGCGGAGATCACCCGGCTGGAATCCGGCGGCGGCCAGCACCGGGTAACGCTCGCGGACGGTGGGTCGGTGGTGGCCAGGGCCGTGGTGCTGGCCATGGGAGCCAGGTATCGAAGGCTCGCTGTCCCGGGAATCGAATCGTTCGAGGGCAAGGGCGTGTACTACGCCGCCACCTTTCAAGAGGCGTTGATGTGCGGCACCGGGCCCGTGGTCATCGTCGGGGGTGGTAACTCCGCGGGCCAGGCGGCGGTTTTCCTCGCCGCACAGGTTTCCCGGGTGTACGTGGTGATCCGCGGCGACGACCTGAACAGAACCATGTCCCGGTATCTCGTCGACCAGATCAACCCGCACCCCCGCGTGACCGTCCGGTCGTGCACCGAGATCCGGGAGGTGCACGGAGACGATGCACTCAGCGCGGTGGTGACCGAGGACAAACGAACAGGCGAGCGGCACTCGATCCAGACCCGCGCCCTGTTCGTCTTCATCGGCGCAGATCCCCACACCTCGTGGCTCGCCGGCGCCATCGAACTCGACGACCGCGGCTTCGTCCCGACCGGCCCGGCCGCGCTCTACTCGGACGCCGATGGCAATCAGGTGCGCACGCAACGTCAGCCGATGATGCTGGAGACCAGCCAACCCGGTGTGTTCGCGGTGGGAGACGTGCGCAGCGGCTCGGTCAAACGGGTGGCCTCCGCGGTCGGCGAAGGATCGATGGCGATCCGCCAAATCCACGAGTACTTCGGGACGTAGTCGGCAGCGGTCGCCCCCGGCGGTGACCAGCCACCATTAAACCGGTGACCTGACTCGGACTGACTCACTCAGACGGCGCAAAGCCGCCTCTGCCCACCGCCCAAGCGGGATGACGGGCCGAGGACGCAAATGAGGTCAGTCGTGCGGAGTTTCAATGTCGTGCGGGACCCAGGACGGCCACCAGGGACGTTTGGCGGTGTGGGGTGTGGGGTGCGGGTATGCCGGGGACCAGTGTCAGACGCCCCTTCGTCAATCTTGCTAATCGCCGATCCCGGTGTTCCGGCGGTGATCGCCGAACGTCTGTCTGACTCGCTCACGAATGCGCTGACGAACTGGGCTCCCGCAGATGGCAAGTGGGAGGTGTCTGTGCGACGCGACTCCTATCCGGTCGATGAGCATGCCGAGGTCTTAGAGGTGATCCGCACCGTTGACCCGGCTGCCGAGACCGAGGACATCGTCATCTACCTGACCGATCTGCCACGACGTCTCGGGACAACGCCGGTGATTGCTGACATCAGCGTGCAAAACCAATTCGGACTGATTTCCATCCCCGGAGTAGGCGGTTTGTTCATCGATCGCCGAGTGAGGAATTTGGCGCAGACAGTCGTCGCCGAGGTGACGTGCCAGTCGAACAAGCAACACCGATCTGTCAAGCGGCTGACACGGACACAGGAGGACGATGTTGTCCGCTACGTCGCGCCGACAGCCCTGTCACGTCTGCAGCTTCTGATGGGCATGGTTTACGCCAACCGCCCGTGGCGACTGGCTGCTGGTATGTCCAAGGTGTTGATGGCTGCGTTCGCCGCTGGGGCGGTGAGTCTTGCGTATCCGACAATTTGGCAGTTGTCCGCCACCATGGGCCCCTGGCGGCTGAGTGCGGTGACGATCTTGGCGAGCGCAGCGATGATCGCGTGGCTCGTCCTTGACCACAAATTGTGGGAACGGCCGGATTCGGGCGACGAACGTGAACGCGCGGTGTTGTACAACGCAGCGACTGTCGTCACCCTGACAATCGGCGTCGCCATTCTCCACATCGGGCTGTTCATCCTGCTGCTGGTGACCGCCTGGTGGACGCTTCCGCCGCAAATGGTCGCTGACAACATCGGCCATCCCGTCGGTCTCTCAACCCTGTTGATGATGGCCTGGCTGGTGGCCGCGGTCGCAACATTGGCCGGTGCCCTGGGATCGGGATTGGAGGATGACGACGCCGTGAGGGCGGCGGCATATGGGGTTCGGCAACGCCAGCGATTCGACAAAT
>CAVTHR010000028.1:0-98070 GCA_963734385.1 uncultured Actinomycetota bacterium
GAAGTCTTGCACGTGGTTTCGGTGCACTATCTGAAGATTGCCGCAGGTGTTCTCGCGGTGCTCTGCGGTATCAGCATGGTGGCGGTTCCGGACCCAGGGCAGGAGCCGCGCCCGCCCTCTTCTGCCGCTCAGGTCGCGACGGGCGCCGTCGGTGGTTTTCTGAGCACCACAACCGCACTCAACGGTCCGCCCCCGGCCCTGCTGCTCGCCAGGGCGGGCATACCGCCCCTGGTCTTCATTGCGGACATGGCCGGGTACTTCACCGCCGTCAGCGCGGTGTCGTTGATCATCCTCGGGGCACGCGGCCAGATCCCTCAATCCGTACTCTGGCCCGCACTTCCGATCTATCTCGCGGCAGCACTTCTCGGGAACCGGCGGCGGCCTGTGGATCGCGCACCGCCTGCCGGCAAACGCGTTCCGGTTGACGGTCATCGCGTTGGTGATCGTCGCGGGAGCCCTGACGGCCCTCACGGCCTAGGCACGGCTCAGCGCACCGCCTGCACGGCGCTCAGCAGCGACATCACCTCGATGTCGTGGCTGCTGCATCCGCGGGAGAGATCGTTCAGCGGAGCGGACAGTCCCTGCAGGATCGGCCCGAGCGCCATGGCGCCGCCGAGTCGCTCGGCGATCTTGTAACCGATGTTGCCTGCGCCGAGGTTCGGGAAGACCAGCACGTTGGCCTCGCCTGCCGCGTCGGAGCCGGGCGCCTTTGCGGCGGCGACCGAGGCCACCAGGGCCGCGTCGAACTGCAGCTCGCCGTCGATGCGCAACTCCGGAGCCCGTTCGCGCACAAGCGATGTCGCCGCGTTCACCGTGTCGACGTCGGGATGGGCGGCGCTGCCCTTGGTGGAAAACGACAGCATCGCGATCACCGGCTCCTGCCCGGTGAGGCTGAGATGGGTGGCGGCGGCCGCGACCGCGATGTCCGCAAGCTCCTCGGCGGAGGGGGCGGGGACGACGGCGCAGTCGGAGAACGTCAGCTGCCTGCCGTCGGGCAGCACCATCAGGAAGGCACTGCTCAGCGTTTTGATGCCGGGGGCGAGGCCGACGATGCGCAGGCCCGCCCGCAATACATCCGGCGTCGGACGCGTCGCGCCAGCGACGCAGGCGTGCACGCGCCCAGCGCGGACAGCGGCGGCAGCGACGAAAACCGGGTCGGCCGTTGCCTCGCGTATCCGCTCCGGGTGCCGGGCGAAGCCGGCTTCAAGGGTGTCCCGAACCGTCTCGTCGGACATCGCCTCGTCGACGTCGACGACGACCTCGTCGGGAAGTTCCACCCCGTGCTTGTTCGCCGCGGCCCGGATCCGGGACGCGTTCCCGAAGAGTCTCGGGGCGATCAGGCCGCCGTTGGTGAGCTCGGCTGCCGCCTGCAGCGCGCGCGGATCCTCAGCGTCGGGCAGGGCCACGATCATGCCTGCGCCACCTACGGCGGCCCGCCACCGGTCGATGATCTCGCTTCGACCGTCCGACTGAGCGCCATTGGCGACGGTCATCAGTGGCTGTCGGCGCTTTCGTAGATCTTGCTGCTGACCCTGTCGCGGAGGGCAATGAACTCGGGCAGGGTGCGGAGCTCGGCGCCGACGCGCCTGCCGACTTCTTGAGAGATGTTGACTTGTTCGTCGAAGACGATGCGCCCAGGGCGGGCGCTCATCACGATCACCCGGCTGCCGAGGAAGATGGCTTCTTCCACGCTGTGGGTGATGAAGAAGATGGTCTTGTGCGTGTCCCGCCAGATGTTGAGCAACTCGAGCTGCAGGCGCTCTCTGGTCAGGGCGTCGAGTGCGCCGAACGGCTCATCCATGAGCACGATCTGCGGGTCGTTGGCGAGCACCCTGGCGATTTGGCAGCGCTGCTGCATGCCGCCGGAGAGCTCGTAGGGGCGGCGTTGCACAAAGTCGGCCAACCCCACCATGTCCAGGTAGCGGTTGGCATCGGCGCCGGCGGGTGGCCTTGTTCACGCCACGCAGTCGCGGGCCGATCTCGACGTTGCCCAGCACGGACAGCCACGGGTAAAGGTTGGACTGCTGAAAAACCACGCCTCGCTCGGGGCCGGGCTTGGTGATTGCCTTGCCGTCGATGGTGATCGAACCCTCGGTGGGCGTGATGAACCCAGCCAGCAGTTGCAGCAACGTCGTCTTGCCGCAGCCCGAAGGCCCAGCGACGCACACGAACTCGCCCGGTTCGATCACCAGGTCGATATCGGTGAGCGCATGCACCTGGGTGCCCTTGCTGAGGTACCGGTGGGTGACGTTGTCGATCACCAGCCGTTGGCTGGTGGTGTCGGTGCTGGCCGTCGCCGAGTCGGTCACTGGGACGCCGCCTCCGCCGGTTTGGCGTCGACGCCGGTTGCGTACGCCTCGGGCGGGCTAACCGCGTTGATCCCGCCCTGCTTGAGGAGGAAGCCGGCGGTGTCTTGCAGATCCGTCGCGATCTTGCCGCCGAGGTAGGCGGGACTGGCCTGTTCCTTTGCCGGTAGGTACTGGTAGCCGGCGAACTGGGTCTTCACGTCGTCGGGGCTGATCCCCATCACCGCGCCGATGCTCACAGACGCGTCGTCCGGCTTGTCGAGGATCTGTTCCACTGCGGCGTTCTGCGCCTTGGCCCACGCCGTCATGAAGGCGGGGTTGGCGTCGATGAAGCTGGTCGTCGCGGCGCCCAGGTCGTAGGTCGGCTTACCGGCCTTCGCGGTGTCCGCGCTGGATACCAGGATGTGGCCGTCGCTCTTGAGCAGTTCCGACAGCGTCGGATCCCACACCCAGGCGGCGTCGATCTGGCCACCTTCCCAGGCCGAGGGCATCTTGTCGGGGGACAGGTTGACGATCTTGACGTCCGTGGCCGGATCCATTCCCGCGTCCTGAAGCGCCTGGAGCAGGCTGTAGTGCGCCGTGGAACTGAACGCCACCGCGATGGTCTTGCCCTTGAGTTGCTTGATGTCAGTTACTGCCTTGTCCCTCACTACCAGGGACTCGGCCTTGCCGATGACGTCATGCACCCAGATCACCTTCATCGGGATGTTCAGCGGCGCGGACAGCGCCTTGGTGGCCGGGCTCGAGCCGATCAGCCCGATGTCGGCGCTGTTGGAGCCGAAGGCCTGGATGACGTCGCCGCCGGAGTCGAACTTGTTCCAGGTGATCTTCGCGTTCGGCATGCAGTTTTCCAGCATCTTCTGGTCCTTTACGACCAGGTCGCCGTTGGGGATGTTCTGGTAGGCGATGCGGACGGTCGAAGTGACCGAGTCGTCGGCCGGGAACGGGCACTCGGTACCGCCGGCCGCGTTGTCGGCGGGCCGGTTGGACTCGACGCAGCCACTCAGCGCGGCGGCGGCGACGACGGCGACCGTTGCGGCAAGGACACGACGGGCAGGACGGTGTGCGCTTTTCACGAAAAACTCCCTAGTGTGGTGCGGGTCGAGTGGGATGGACTGGCGCTCATGCTTTTCCACGCCATGGGACAAGGACCTTCTCAACGCCTTTGATGGCCAGGTCCAGCAGGATTGCGGCGATGCCGATCACGATGATGCACGCGATGGTGAGCGGGGTCTTGAGCTCGGTGCCGGACAGATAGGCAAGGCCGCCGATCCCTGGAATACCGTTGTTGAGCTCGGCGGCGACCACGGTGGTCCAGGCGAAGCCGACTGCGATGCGGATGCCGCTGATCACCTCCGGCAGCGTGGACGGCAACACGACGTGGGTGATGGTCTGCACCCTGCTGGCACCCAGCGAGAGTGCCCCGTTGATGCGTTCCTCGCGGACGCCGCGGACACCATTGATGGTGGCGATCGTGATCGGCGGGAATGCGGCCAGGAACAACAGCCACATCTTCGAGGTGTCGCCGATGCCGAACCAGACGATCAAGATGCCGATATAGCCAAGCGGCGGCAATGCCCGCAGGAAGTTCAGGTAGGGCTCGACGATGGTGGCGACGGGCCGGAAGCTGGCCATGATGAACCCGAGGAGGGGACCGAAGATGATGGCCCAACCGACGCCGACGCCGATTCGTTGCAGGCTGGCGATGAGGTGTTCCCACAAGTAGTAGTTCTGCTCACCCTTGACCATCCGGGGCACGCCGGGCGCGATCGGATGGTCGGTGTTCGCCAGCACGAACGCATGCCAGACAGCCGAGGGCGATGGCAGATACAGCGGCTTGATGAGCTGCAGTGACGTGATCAGCCACCACACTGCGAGGAACAGGACGAGCGCCGTGATCCGGACGAGCGTCCGCCGCAACAGCTGGCGTCGACGCTCCTGGGTGTCGCGACGTTGCGCCTCACGCGCGCCTTTGTCTGCGTCCTTGAGTACCTCGGCCGAGGTGGCGAGGGAAGGAGTGCCGCTCCCTGTCATTCAGAACCCTTCGTAGGGGCCGCTGGCGCCCCCGTATCGAGGGCTCAATGTAATAGTGGCGGAGGTCACAGGACCAGAATAGATCCACATCCCTGCGTTTTAGGGGTACCAGTCGCACTAGATCGGCTCGAGCGCCTCGCTGAACACGCCGTTTGTCCGTCGGCGGGTTCGCGTCGAGGTGATCACAACGTCACCGACTCCCGAAGCCCGAGGACCTCGGGAATCGTCGCAGCGCTCGTCAGGATGTGTGTGTGCGGCTCCCGACGCAGGGTTGCGGCGTCGTGGGCCCCGGTAAGGACTCCGGCGACATACCTCGCCCCGGCATTCGCGCCTGCGCGCAGGTCGTTAGGGGTGTCACCGGCGACGAGCACCTCCGACACGCTCTGGACGTTGACCGCTTCCATCGCGTGGAAGATCAGGTACGGCGCGGGACGGCTTGCCCGCACCTGGTCGCTGGTGATCAGCGCATCGATGTCGCGTCCGACCCGCCAGTCGACCTGCTCGAGGAGCGGGCCGGCAATCGCACGCGAATACCCGGTCTGGAGAACGATTTTGATGTCGTGTTCGCGCAACATGGCGAAGGCGTCGACGATGCCCGGCAGTGGCGCAGGCGGCACGGACCGGTACGCGTCGAGCAGCCGGCCGGTGAAGTCGGACTCGACGGCGTCGATTTCGTCGACCGTCACCTGCCCGAGCAGGCCTTCGATCGCCTGGCGCTTACCGGTGCCCTTCCACTGGTCGAACTCGTCATCGGGTATCGGCACGCCGGTGTGGGACTCAACCGCGGTACGCAGCGCCACGTACACGGCCCCACCCTCGTCGATGCTGGTGCCTGCGATGTCCAACACGACCAACTCAATTCGCCGTTCTGTCAACGGTATTGCCTTCCTCTAGATGCCATTGCAATCGTCTCCAATACGTCAGTCAGCACCCGGCGGGTTGTCCCGCTGTCGAGGTCGAGTGCCGTGCAGCGGTCGTAGTAGATGCTGAGGTCCAACCCGACACCGACCGCACAGATGTCGACATCCGACCTCGCGGCGAGGACATCGCGCAGGTGTTGGTCGAGGTACTCCGGATCGTTGGCGAGCGACGTCGAGCTGTCCATCGGGCTGGCGTCGGAGATCACGACGAGAATTCGCCGCCGCTCGTCACGCACTTCCAGCCGATTGCGGGCCCACTCGACCGCCTCGCCGTCGATGCCTTCCCGGTAGAGGTCGACCTTCAGCAGGCCGGCAATCGCGGAGTCGAGCGGATCGGTACGGCGTATCCGCGCTCTTCATCACGAGGTGGCGGACTTCGTTCAGGCGCCCGGGATTTCGGGGGCAGCCGGAGCGGTTCCAATCGCGCCGGACGCGACCGCCATTCCACGAGGCTGTCGTGAAGCCGAGCACCTCGCAGCCCACCCCTGCGAGTTCCAGTGCACGGGCGAACACGTCGACCAGCACGGCCACCGGTTCGCTGAACGCCTTCATCGATCCCGAGCAGTCGACGAGAAAGGACACGATCGCATCCGTTCGGGGCACCCGTGCTTCGGCCAGGAAGATGTTGCGCTCGCTCGGCGTCGTCACCAGCTGGGCCAGCCTGCGCCCGTCGATCAATCCGGAATCGTGGCCTGAATCCCAGCCGTCGTCCTGCGGTTCGGCGAACAGTTGGGTGAGCCTGCGGCCAAGGGCTCGTGCGCTCACCCCGCTGGCCTCGACCGCACGATCGACGCGCTCGCGGTATTCCCGCAACTGAGCCGGCCGTACCAGCGTCGCCAGGCTCCGTGTCTCGTCGTAGGCCCCGCTGAACACCCGGTACTCGGCACTTTCTCCGTGCAGCGCACGGCCAAGGCCGTCCTGCGCGGGGGGCGGGGCGTTGTCGTCGGACTCGGCGTCGAAAAGCCACTCGAACGCATCCCATCCCGGATCCCGTTCACCTGGCTCGGTCTGCAGCTGCGGCAGGTTCGCGACGCGCTCGGCAATGGCGCGGGCCGACACCCCGAATGTTTTCTGGCAGTGCCGGTTTCGGCGAAGCAACGCGAGTTCACGGCCGATCGTCGGAGTCAATTCGAACCGGGTCGCTTCGATCAGGTCCTCTATAGATTCGGCGATCGGCTCCGCGGTGATCCAGGAGCGGCAGACCTGCGCGACGGTATACAGCAGCAGGCCGGATGCGGTCTCGACCGAGCGCGACGACTCGAACTCCTGCGACCAGCCACGGAAGCGATCGGCGAGATTGTGCCGCACGCCGGGCCACGTTGCGGGGACCAGAGACTCCACCCGGAACTGTTCGAGCATCTCGAAGACCAGTCGACTCGCTGCGCCCTCGGGCAGCAGCTCGACATGCAGCTCGGGATCGTTGTGCCGCAGCCGGAGTGCCATCCCGTCGGCGGCACCGCGATCAGTCGGCGGATGCAGGTGCGGTGCAGGCATCGGAACGGGTCGCCCGCCCCGGTACAGGGCAGCTCCGCGAAAGTGCAGGCCGCGCTGCCTGCTCAATGCGCGGATGGATGCGGCGCGCAGCTCACGGACGTTCTGCTCGCGCCGGATCTCGGCCGAGTCGTTCATGCCACGCGAACCGCGGTCTCATCGAGCTCGCGATCGAAGCAGCGCTGGAAGTATTCGGCGACGATCGGCCTTTCCTCGTCGTCGCACTTGTTGACGAACGACAACTGGAAGGCAAGACCGACATCGCCGAAGATCACGACATTCTCCGCCCACGTGATCACCGTGCGCGGGGACATCAAGGTCGACAGGTCGCCGACCCGGAAGCCGCTGCGGGTCAGGTTCGCCACCGCAACCATCGAGGCGATGAGGTCACCATCGACCTCGGGCACCCTCGACGCGACGATGTCAGCCTCCACGTGCGGCGGAAGGTGGTCGAGCGATACGACGATGTTCCACCGGTCGATCTGCGCGTGGTTGAGCCGTTGCACACCGTGGTAGAGCCCGTTGAGGTTGCCGAGCCCGACGGTGTTCGCGGTTGCGAAGAGCCGAAACTGCGGGTGCGGTGAGATCACCCGATTCTGGTCCAGCAGCGTCAGTTTCCCGTCCTGCTCCAGAATGCGCTGGATGACGAACATGACGTCCGGCCGGCCTGCATCGTATTCGTCGAAGACCAACGCGACCGGTCGCTGGATCGACCACGGCAGGATGCCCTCCTGAAACTCGGTGACCTGCTGCCCATCTCGCAGCGTTACCGAGTCCCGCCCGATCAGGTCCATCCGGCTGAGCTGACCGTCGAGGTTCACCCGCACACACGGCCAGTTGAGCCGTGCGGCGACCTGCTCGATGTGCGTGGACTTGCCGGTGCCGTGCAGGCCTTGGATCAGGACGCGGCGGTTGCGCGCGAAGCCGGCGAGCAACGCCAGCGTGACCGATTTGTCGAAACGGTAGGCGGGATCGATATCAGGGACGTGCTCGTCCGGCTCGGTGAGAGCAGGCACCTGCAGGTCCGAATCGATGCCGAAGACGTCTCGCGCCGATACCAGGTGAGTCATGAGCTCTCCTGCGACGACTCGCTGGCGGCGACCTCGGCCTCGATCTCGCCGATGGCGTCTGCGGCACGGCGCAACGCGGGCAGCAGCCGCAACGCCTTGTCGGGCGTCAGCCGCATGACCGGCGCCTGAACGGCGATGCCCAGGTTGGAGATTCCCGCGGTCGACGGGATCAGAACCGCCGCACAGACCAGGCCGGGCAGGAACTCCTCGGCGTCGATCGCGTATCCGTCACGGCGAACCTTCTTCAGCTCCTCCTCGATCTGGTCGACGTCGGTGACCGTGTTCGGCGTGTACCGGCCCAACGGTGCGGCCTCCAGCAGTCGGCGCCGCTGAGCGGGCGCCAGCTGCGACATGATGATCTTTCCGCTCGCCGAACAATGTGCGGGCACGCGCGATCCCGGCTGCAACGTAAAGCGCAGCGGCTCGGACGTTTCCACGCGGTCGAGATAGACGATCTCGTTGCCCGACAAGGTGGTCAGGTTGCAACTCTCGCCGAGTTCTTCCACCAGGTCACGCAGAACGGCGTGACGTGCACCGTGGTGAGTGTCGTTGAGCAGCAGGCTTTCGGCCATGCGGCGCAGCCGGGCCCCGATCCGGTAGTGGCGGCCGTTGTTCTCCCGAATCAGCAGCCCGGCGCCTTCGAGCTGTTGCAGCATGCGATGCAGGGTCGGCTTGGCCATCCCGGTGGTCTCGACCAGGCCCTGCAGGGTGAACAACTGATCCTTCGATGCGATCAGCTCGAGCAGCGAGAACAAGCGCAGCGTCGGGGTATCTCCTGACAGTTCTTTCCCGGCGATCGCGCCCGCCTCATCGATCCTGCGGACCTCACCCATGGTCCCCTCCTTCACCGTCGTTGGCTCCATGAAACCGGAAAATGTTCCGAATAACAACACAGGGCGTACCGGATTTTGGGATCTCCGTTGACTCAACTTACGATTACCCGTAGCCTGAATCCAGGTCACAAAATCAGGAACACTCTGTTCCGATATTTAAAAATACCACCCGAACCGAGGAGGACGACTCAGATGACCAAGGCAACCACCCGCGCCGCCGTGTCGGGCGTGCAGCGAATGACCCCGTCCGAGGCGTTCGTCGAGACGATGGTGGCCAACGACGTCACCGACATCTTCGGCATCATGGGCTCGGCCTTCATGGATGCCATGGACATCTTCGCGCCCGCAGGCATCAGGCTCATCCCGGTGGTACACGAACAGGGAGCCGCGCACATGGCCGACGGGTACGCCAGGGTCGGCAATCGACACGGCGTGGTGATCGGCCAGAACGGCCCCGGCATCAGCAACTGCGTCACCGCGGTCGCCGCCGCGTTCTGGGCGCACAGCCCCGTCGTGGTCGTCACCCCCGAGTCGGGCACGATGGGCATGGGCCTTGGCGGTTTCCAAGAGGCCAACCAGCTGCCGATGTTCCAAGAATTCACGAAATATCAAGGGCACGTGAACAACCCGCGCCGGATGGCCGAGTTCACCGGACGGTGCTTCGACCGCGCGATGTCGGAGATGGGCCCGACGCAGCTCAACATTCCCCGCGACTATTTCTACGGCGAGATCGAAACCGAGATCCCGCAGCCGAGCCGGCTCGATCGTGGGCCTGGCGGCGCGAAGAGCCTCGATGAGGCCGCCGCGCTCATCGCGGAAGCCGAGTTCCCCGTGATCATCTCGGGTGGCGGCGTTGTGATGGGTGACGCCGTCGAGGAATGCAAGGCGCTCGCCGAACGCCTCGGCGCACCGGTGGTGAACAGCTACCTGCACAACGACTCCTTCCCCGCCAGCCACCCGCTGTGGACCGGCCCACTGGGCTACCAGGGCTCCAAGGCCGCGATGAAGCTGATCTCGAAGGCGGACGTCGTGATCGCACTAGGTACCCGCCTCGGCCCGTTCGGCACCCTGCCGCAGCACGGCATGGAGTACTGGCCGAAGAACGCCAAGATCATCCAGATCGATGCCGACCACAAGATGCTGGGTCTGGTCAAGAAGATCAGTGTCGGCATCTGCGGCGACGCGAAGGCAGCGGCCATCGCACTCGTCGAGCGACTGGAGAACAAGACGCTGGCCGCCGACTCGACCCGCGAAGAGCGCGCCGCTGAGATCAAGGCCGAAAAGGACGCGTGGGAAAAGGAACTCGACGAGTGGACCCACGAACGCGATCCGTACAGCCTCGACATGATCGCCGAACAGGAGGCCGAGGAAGGCAACTGGCTGCACCCGCGGCAGGTGCTGCGTGAGCTCGAGAAGGCGATGCCTGCCGACGTCATGGTGTCCACCGACATCGGCAACATCAACTCGGTGGCCAACAGCTACCTGCGGTTCGAGAAGCCGCGCAGCTTCCTGGCTCCGATGAGCTTCGGCAACTGCGGCTACGCGCTCCCGACCATCATCGGGGCAAAGGCCGCTGCACCGGAGCGTCCCGCCATCGCATACGCGGGAGACGGCGCGTGGGGCATGAGCATGGGCGAGATCATGACTGCCGTTCGTCACGACATCCCCGTCACCGCAGTCGTTTTCCACAACCGGCAGTGGGGCGCGGAGAAGAAGAACCAGGTGGACTTCTACAACCGCCGGTTCGTCGCAGGCGAGCTCGAGAGCGAGTCGTTCGCAGGCATCGCGGAGGCCATGGGCGCCGAAGGCATTGTCGTCGAAAAGCTCGACGAGGTGGGGCCCGCGCTTGAGCGCGCGGTCGCCGCTCAGATGAACGAGGGCAAGACGACGGTCGTCGAGATCATGTGCACTCGCGAGCTGGGCGACCCGTTCCGCCGCGATGCGCTCTCCAAGCCCGTCCGGCTCCTCGACAAGTACAAGGACTACGTCTAGACCCAAACGAGGCGGCGCCGTCGTGGATCACCCCACGGCGGCGCCGTTTTCTGCATGAGGGTCGTGATCACCGCGCTGTCGCACCACCACGCACAAATCGTCGCCGGTCCCGGTGGACGACCCTGGCCACATCTATTGCGCAGCGCGCAACATGGGAGCATGCCGACTCAGTTGAAGCGCAGGAGACAAGCGTGACCGATCCACTCGGCAGATCCAGCTGCGCCCTGTTCACAGGAACTGCCTGGCATTACGCGCGCTACCGGCCCGGCTATCCGGACGCGTTCCTTGCCGATCTCGTCGCCCGATTCCACCTCGATGGCACAGGGCGACTTCTCGACCTGGGCTGCGGCACCGGCCAACTGACACTCCCGTTCGCAGAACACGTCGCCTCGGCACTCGGCATGGATCCAGAGCCCGAGATGCTCGCCGAAGCCGCGAGGCAGGCAGAGGCGGTCGGTCTCACCAATGTGACCTGGGTGCTAGGAAGTTCGGTGGACCTTCCTGGTGACTTTGGACGCTTCAGGCTGGTGACGATGGGCCGCTCATTTCACTGGATGGACCGCGAACGCGTCCTGACGGCCCTCGATGGCATGGTCGATGCCGATGGCGGCCTCGTGATCGCCAACGACAGTTGCCTCGTCCGGCCGACCACCGCGTGGCAGCGGGCCATCGAGGACCTCCAACACCGCTACCTGCCGCCCGACTGGCAGGCCGGCAGCCCGAACATGACCGACGCCGGCGAGTCGCACGAGGAGATCCTGGCTCGCTCGCCGTTTCGATACGTGCATCGGAAGGTCTACGAATTCACCCGGGTGTGGACGATCGAACAGGCTATCGGCTATCTCTACTCGACCTCACTGCCACTTCGCCGGCTGCTCGGCGAAAGGCGGGCGGCTTTCGAACACGAAGTCACCGACGCACTCCTAGCGATCGACCCCAGTGGGCAGTTCGCCGAACCCGTCGCCTTAGAAGTGCTGACGGCCACCAATGGGATAGCGCAAGCCCGTTCTTAGGGCTGCACGGCCTTCTCGACGTCGGTCAGCATGCCGTCGATGCCGTGCAGGAGATCGTCGAGCACGTCATCGTCGGCCACAAGGGGCGGCGACACCATGATCATCGTGGCGCCACGGTCGTCGCCGCGCAGAATCACCTTGGTGCGCTTGAACGATTCGGGCAGCACCTCGCGCAGCACGGTCAGCGATTCCTGCTCGGTGAGCTCGCGGCCGCTGTTGTGGTCGGCCATCAACTCGATGGCGTAGAAGAACCCCGCACCCCGCACGTCCTTGACGCAACGGTGCGACTGCTGCAACGAGTCCAGCGCCCCTCTGACCTTGGGCGCGCGGCCCGTCACGTTCTCCAGCACCTTTTCGTCGCGCATCGCGGTGATGTTGGCGATCGCGACGGCGGTCGACACAGGGTGCCCGCCCCACGTTGCGCCGTGCGTGAATACGCCACCCGCCGACGATCCGAACAGGTCCTGTACCAGTTGCTCGCGAGCGATCATGCCGCCGAGCGGCGCATAGCCCGATGTCGATCCCTTGGCGAAAGTGATCATGTCCGGCACGACGCCCGTCAGTCCGTGACCGAACCAGTGGCCCAGCCGGCCGAACGAGCAGATCACCTCGTCGGAGACGAGCAGGATGCCGTACTTGTCGCAGATGTCGCGAAGCTCCTGCCAGTATCCCAGCGGGGGCACAAGCGCACCTCTGCCGTTCTGCACCGGCTCGGCGAACAGCGCCGCGATCGTCTCGGGGCCTTCCTCGGCTATCACCTGTTCGATCGCCTGCACACACGGCAGTTCACTTGCCGGTCCGCAATCACCGAGGTAGCCGAGGGTGTTCGGGACGCTGCGCACGCCGGGAAGCAACGGGCCGAACGGTTCCTTGATCTTGGGCAGCTGGGTGACCGAAAGCGCGCCCAGAGTCGTTCCGTGGTAGGCCATTTCACGGCTGATGATCTTGGTGCGCTGAGGCTGGCCCTGACTGCGGTGATATTGGCGGGCGAACTTCACCGCGGTCTCAACGGCCTCCGACCCGGAATTGACGAAGAAGGTGGTGCCGACATCGCCAGGTGCGAGCTCCGCGATGAGGCTAGCGGCCTCGATCGCCGGCGGATGGGCCATACCCCAATTGGATGCGTAGGCCAGTGTGCCGACCTGCTCGGCGGCCGCCGCCGCGATGTCGCTTCGGCCGTGCCCCATGTTGACGCAGAAGAGGCCGGCGAGACCGTCGAGATAGCGTTCGCCCTCGGTGTCGATGAGATAACTCCCGTCGCCGCGCACGAATATCGGAAAGTCGCTGTCCCAGGCGGGCTTACGGGTGAAATGAGGTCCGAGGTGGCGACGGGCACTCGCCCGCAACTCGTTTCCGTTCACGGCTGTCTCCTTCGCGTTTCTGAGGGATGGGTCGAACATATCTGCTGATCGGCCCGCAGATCAGGGCCAGAAACCGAGCAATCGATGGATCCAGTCCGGCCGACCGTCACCAGGTCCGAGGCGCTCAACCTAGGATGGATTCACGCTGCTTCCGCAGGAGAGGGTGATTTGCCCAGGACTCTCATTGAGATCGACCGGAACTCCGCCGAGCCGCTGTACAGGCAGGTTCGACGGGCAATCGAGCATGGCATCGCCAGCGGCGTCTTCGATGCCCACCACCGGTTGCCGAGCTCACGGGAGTTGGCGATCGACCTGGCGGTGTCCCGCAACACCATCAACCTTGCCTACCAAGAGCTGATCGCAGAAGGCTTCGTGCGCAGCCACGAGCGCTCCGGCATGTTCGTCAATCCCGAGATGCTCGAAGCTGCCGCCGCGGAAACCCGTGCGACGGTTCCGCGCATCGACTGGGCGAGCCGGATCCGGCGACAGCCCGACGCAGGCTTACCGGAGATCGAGAAGACCAGCGACTGGTATCGCTACCCGTATCCGTTCCTCGCCGGCCAGATCGACATCCGCAGCTTCCCGGCACGTGCCTGGGTCCGATGCCTGCGGGACGCGCTATATCAGCCGCACGCCTACCCGAGCCTTCAGGACAGTGTGGCCGCGGACGACCCGATGCTGATCGACATGATCCGTCAACAACTGCTCCCGCCTAGGGGGATCGAGGCGGGACCCGATGAAATCCTTGTGACCGTCGGTTCGCAGCAGGGCCTCGATCTTGTGGGTCGACTTCTGCTCGGGCCCGGCCAGCGGGTCGCTATCGAGAACCCGGGCTACCTCGACGCCCGTCATATCTTCGTCCGAACCGGCGCAACCATGTCCGGGATCGACGTCGACGAGCATGGCCTGCGCCCACCGGACACGCTTGCCGGGACGAACCTGCTTTATCTCACGCCGAGCCACCATCATCCGACCAATGTGACGCTCGGCATCGATCGCAGGCGTCGCCTGCTGGCGCTGGCGGCCGAGTCTGGGACGGTCGTCGTCGAGGACGACTACGACAGCGAATTCCGCTATCACGGCAGCCCGAGCCCTGCGCTCAAATCTCTCGACAGCAGCGGAGACGCCATCTACCTCGGCACGTTCTCGAAGTTTCTCGCGCCAGGACTCCGGCTGGGGTATCTGGTCGGTCCTGCCGACCTGGTGCGCGAGCTACGCGACGTGCGGCGCTACGTGCTGCGCCATCCACCCGGGCACATGCAGCGGGCACTTGCCCTGCTCATCGACAGCGGCAACTACCACCGCGCGCTACGGCACCACCGGACCCAGATGAAGCACAAATGGGAGCGGCTCGTTGCGGCGGTTCACAAGTACCTTCCGTTCCCCACCGGGAGCTTCCCGCCGGGCGGCGTCAGCTTGTGGGTGACCGGACCAGAGGACCTCGACTGTCGCGAGCTGATCCGCGCCGCGCAGAGCCGGGGAGTGCTGATCGAGCGGGGTGACATCTTCTACATGCAGGACGACCCGCCGCGGAACGCGATCCGCATCGGCTACGGCGCGATCCATCTGCGTTCGATCGAGCCCGGTATCGCGCTGCTGGGGCAGTCCTGCGCCGAGGTGTTGTCGAGTGCCAAGCGATAGCCTGTCGCCCCACCGGACACAGACACTCGACGAGTCGGTACTCACCGATCCCGAGGGACCTGATCGACCCTTCGTCGAGTTCCTTTCGTCCACGCCGGGCCGGTTGGCGCTCATCGCTATCGTGCTCGTCGCTGCCATGCTCGCCGCCGGTGTGGCGGCGTCGACGACGATTGCCGATCGGCGAGGACAGCTGGAGACCCTGCGTTCGCACACCGAACCGTTGGCCGATGCGGCGCAACGGATCTACGGCGCACTGTCGATCGCCAACACGGCCGCGACTACGGCGTTCCTATCTGGCGGCATTGAGCCTCAGGATGTCCGCGACCGCTACGACGAGGCGATCGGACAGGTGTCGGCTGGTCTGGTAACCGCCGCGAACGGCGTGCCGCCCAATGATGTCCGCTCACTAACGCTGCTGACGGACCTGTCCAACCGGCTCGCCGTGTACACCGGGATGATTGCCGCCGCCCGCGCCAACAACCGTGCGGGACTGCCGATCGGAGTCGCCTACGTCAGTGCAGCGTCCGCGTTGATGCAGCAGGCCATACTGCCGACCGCCGAACAGCTGTACCGGACTCAGGCCGACGCCGTGGCGTCAACCGAGCGGTCGGCCCGTCCCTCGCCCGCGGTCATCGCGGCGTCGGTGTTCGCGTTGGGGTTGTTGGTGCTCGCACAGGTGGGCCTCACACGCCGCAGTCATCGTAGGTTCAACCCGGGGCTTGTGCTGGCATCGGTGGTGATGGCGGTGCTCGCGGTGTGGCTGTCGGTGGCCAGTCTGCTGTCGGTGCGCGCCGCCGTCGACGCGCAGACCCAGGGCGGCGAACCGTTGGCCACGGCGGTGGCGGCACGGATCCTCGCTCAGCAAGCTCGAGCGGACGAAATCCTCGGACTGCTCAAACGTGGCTCCGATACCCAATCTGATAGCAATTTCGACGCGCGGACCGCACAGGTGTCACAACAACTCGACCGGCATCCGGTGGACGGGGCGGTGGATGCGCTCGAGGCCTGGGTGCGTTCACATGCCGACAGTCGCCGCAAAATGGCTGCCGGTGATTATCCCGGCGCCGTTGCCGTCGCGCGAGACGACGGCCCGGAATACTCCACCGCGCAGTTCATTCGGCTGGACACCGTATTAAGCGACGACATCGACCGACTCCGAGCCACGCAGCGGGATGGCATTGCGCGGGCCTACACAGCACTGAACCTGCTCGCGCCGGGTGCCGCCGCGATCGGTGTGCTGGCGAGTCTCGCGGTCACAGCGGGCATCTGGCCACGGGTGAACGAGTACCACTGATGCGCGCCACCGCAACTGTTTTCGCGCTCGCAGCGGTCCTGCTCGCCAGCTGCTCCACGGTGCAGCCGCTGACTGAGGTGTCGGCCTCGCTCACCATGCTGCCGCTTCCCAGCGGCGCGGCGATCGTGTCGGATGTAGCTGGTGCACCCGTGGAAAGCTGTGATGCCACAGCGAGTTTGCGCCCATCTGCCGCGATGGGCCCGACGGTCGAAGAGATCCGGCGCCGTGGCCGATTGATCGTCGGGGTCGACCAGAGCACGAACCTGTTCAGCTTCCGCGATCCGGTGTCTGGTGAACTGAAGGGCTTTGATGCCGACATCGCGCGCGAGATCGCCCGAGACGTGCTCGGCGATCCCGGCAAGGTGGAGTTCCGGCTGCTGACGTCGCCGGACCGCATCCAGGCCCTGCAGGAGTCGACTGTCGACATAGTCGCAAAGACGATGACGATCACGTGCGCACGTGCCGAACAGATCGCGTTCTCCACCGTCTACTTCGAAGCGAGCCAACGGCTGCTCGTGGCGAAGGATTCACCGATTCGCGGCCCGGAAGATCTCGCAGGCAAGCGGGTCTGCTCGGTGGTGGACACCACCTCGCTGGCCACCATCGCTCGTGTCGCACCGACGGCAACTCTTGTCGCCGTTCCGAATTGGGACGACTGCCTGGTCGTCCTCCAGCAGGGCCAGGCCGACGCGGCGAGCACAGATAACTCGATCCTTGCCGGCATGGCCGTGCAGGATCCGAACCTGCACATCGTCGGACCGAGCATGGAGGCCGAGCCCTACGGCATCGGCGTGAACAAATCGCAGGACGATCTGGTTCGGGCCGTCAATGCCAGCCTGGAGCGCATTCGGCGGGATGGCACGTGGATGTCGCTGTACCGCAAGTGGCTCGCCGTGCTCGGCCCGGTACCCGGACCACCGCAACCGAAGTATCGGGACTGACCGATGTCCCGCGACGACGGAACCCGGGCCGTCCTGGTCACACAGACAGGACCCGCCACAGAGTATGGCACCATGCCGCGCCTGCGCTCGGGACGGCGGCGCATCGGCGACGGCCTGGTTGAGGTTCCGATTCGCGAGGACATCGAGCCGGCCAGCGCGATCCTGACCAATCCGGTTGTCGCCGAATCGAAACGGTACTGTGCGACGTGCCAGCGCCCGGTAGGGCGTGGCGCCGCGGGACGGCCGGGGCCCAGCGAAGGCGTGTGTCGGCATTGCGGCGCGGTGTTCTCGTTCTCACCGCAACTCGACGCGGGCGAGATGGTCGCCGACCAATACGACGTGCAGGGCTGCATCGCACACGGCGGAATCGGCTGGATATACCTGGCGATCGACCGCAACGTCAGCGACCGGTGGGTCGTGCTCAAGGGTTTGCTCCAGCCTGGCGGATCGCAGGCGCAGGCGATCGCCGTCGCCGAACGCCAATTTCTGGCGATGGTGAATCACCCAGGCATCGTCAAGATCTACAACTTCGTCGAACACCCGGGAAACGACGGACGCCCGGTGGGCTACATCGTGATGGAGTACATCGGCGGCACGACACTGCAGGCCATCTTGACGGGGCAGCAGGAGGCCGCGCCGATGACGGGGGCGAAGGCGATGATGCCCGTGGAGCAGGCTCTGGGCTACGTGCTCGAAATCATGCCCGCGCTTTCCTACCTGCACTCCTTGGGCCTGGTCTACAACGACCTCAAGCCGGAGAACATCATGCTCAGCGAGGATCACGTGGAGTTGATCGACATGGGCGCCGTGTCCGGCATCGCCGAGTGCGGATACATCTACGGCACCAAAGGATTCCAAGCGCCCGAGATAGTGCGGACCGGTCCGACGATCGCCACGGACATCTACACAGTCGGCCGCACGCTGGCCAAGCTGACGGTCGACATGCCCGACGACCGCTACCTCGAGGCCTTGCCCAGCCCAAGAGGACGTACCGCTGCTCGGGCGGTACGAGTCGTACTACCGTCTGCTGGCACGCGCGACAGATCCCCGCCCGGCACAACGGTTTTCGTCCGCCGACGAGATTGCGGCCCAGTGCAAGGGTGTGCTCCGCGAGATTCTCGCCGAGCAGACCGGCGAGCCGTGTCCAGGGCCATCGGCGCTCTTCAGCTCGCCGCGCGCCGCGTTCGGCACAGACCTGGCCCTGCAGCGCACCGATGTGTTCGTCGACGGCCGCCGACACAGGGCTCGTCAAAGTGTGCGCAGTGTTGCCCATGCGTTGCCCGTCCCGCTGTCTGCCGACGATACGGAAAGCGATTGGCGTATCGACTGGGACGACGGCGTAGCGCGGCTCGACGCCGGCGAATTCGAGGCGGCACTCGAGTGTTTCGAGCGGGTCGTTTCGCGCCCTGCCGGGCGAAGCCGCACCCAAGCTGGCGTCCGCGGCGACGGCCGAGTTGGCGCTCGACGACTCCGACACCGGGGATGTCGAACGACTGCAGCGGTCGACCGAGCGGTATTACCGGACGCTGTGGCGCACGGACCGCTTCATGGTGAGCGCCGCGTTCGGCCTGGCCCGCCGACTCGTCGCCCGCGGCGACCGAGCTCGGCGCAGTTGAGGTGCTCGACCAGGTTCCGTTGGCCTCTCGCCACTATGGCGAAGCCCAGCTGACGTCGGTGTTGATGCTGCTCGACGGGTGCCCGATCGCCGAGATCACCGAAGCCGGCCTGCGCGATGCGGCGCGTCGTGTCGGCGCACTGGCTGAGAGCGAGCCGCGGGCACTGCAGATGCGCGGTCTGATACTCGGAACCGCATTGGACTGGTTGCGGTCCGGAGCGACACCGGCCGGGGATCCGATCTTCGGCAATCCGTTTGACGAACACGGCCTGCGGGCGGCCATCGAGGAGACGCTACGAGAACTCGCGCGGCACTCGCCGCGGCGGCGCCATCGCTACACCCTCGTCGATCTGGCGAACGAGATCAGACCTCCGACATGGGTGTGAGCCCATGACCGGCCAGCCGAGCACCGGCGTCAGATGCGGCCGTCCACCCGCAGGTCGGGATGCACCCAGTCTGGTGATCGCCGCTCCTTGAAGGCGCGGAATCCCTCGGCGGCCTCCTCGCCGCTGTAGCTGGCCTGCATGCCGATGCGGTCGAACAACCCCATGTAGTTGTCCAGGCTGGACTTCACGACCCGCCTTGCGGCGGGCGCGGTCCGGGAACACTGTGCGAGCACGTCGCGGGCCGCGCCCATCAATTCGTCATGCGGCACCACCCTGGCGACCATGCCCCAGCCCTCGGCTTCGGCGGCGGTCAGCGTGCGGCCGGTCAGCATCAGGTCGCGAGTCCGGACCGGGCCGATCAGCCGGGCCAGCATCTGGCTGTAATACGTGTCGGCGATGCCGCGGAACAGCTCGGGCACCCGGAAGGTGGCGCGGTCGCTGACGACAGCCATGTCGCTGCACAGCGCGATCTGCAGCCCGCCGCCCTGGCACAGCCCGTTGACCGCCGACACCACGGGCTTGGTCGACTGGCGCAGCTTCTCGAACGGGGTGACGTCCATCCCGAGCGCCGCCCCGAACGTCAGCCAGTTGTCGTCGCCGCCTCCGCCCATGTCGCCGCCGGGGGCGAAGACGTCGCCGGTGCCGGTGATCAGCAGGCCGGCGAGATCGGGGTCGGCCTCGACGTGGCCGATGGCGTACTTGATGCCGAAGTACATGGCAGGCGTCATCGCGTTGCGCGCCTCCGGCCGGTCCAGCGTGCAGATCGCGATCGGGCCCTCACGGCGGAAGCTGCAGGAATGGTGTGCCCAGCCAGTCGCCGTCGGGCGGTCGCGGCGCGGCGGTCGTCGTCATAGTTGCCTTTCTCCAGCCCTGCGATTGGTCACAGCGTCGTCGATGGCCTCGGCGTACGGGGCACAGTCACCGGCCCCGGGTACCAGCGTCGACAGCGCGCCCGCCGCGCACGCCCGGCGCAACGCGTCCTCGTGGCCGGCGGGCCAGCTCGCGGCCAGCACACCGGCGAAGACGTCTCCTGCGCCGGTGGTGTCGACCGCCTCGACTGCGGGAGCGCGGACGTCGAACCGTTCGTCGTCGCCGAGGTAGCTCGCGCCCCGCGAGCCGCGGGTGATCACCAGATTCGGAACCGGCCAATGCCATTCGCGTGCCTCGGCCTCGTTGACCACGACGACGTCGGCCAGTTCTGACAACGCGAGCAGGTCGTGTGGTTTCGCGCCTGCGGGTGACGCGTTGACGATGATGACCGCGCCCGCGGCCGCGCGCGACTCGAGCCGCCGCGACGGCGGTCTCGATCGGTATCTCCAGTTGCATCAGCACGACGTCGCTGTCGGCGATCACCGCCTGCACGTCGGCGGCGTCCACGCTCAGATGCGCGTTCGCGCCCGGCGCGACCACGATGGTGTTCTCCGCGGCGGAGTCGACGATGATCGCCGCCGACCCGCTCGGCCCCGGAAGGCTGACGACGCCGTCCAGCCCGACCTCGTTGTCGCGCAGGTGGGCGCGCAGCCGCTCGGCCGCGTCGTCGGTGCCGAGCGCCGCGACGAGTTGTACAGAGGCGCCTGCCCTCGCCGCCGCCACGGCCTGATTGCCGCCCTTGCCACCGGGAGCAGACGACAGCGATGACGCAAGAATGGTTTGGCCGGGTCGCGGCAGAGCATCGACTGTGAACGTGAGGTCGGCGTTGACGCTGCCCACCACGCAGACCCGTGCCGCCATAGCTGTTCACGCTAGCCCACAGTGAGCTGGCTGACACCTGTCGATGCTCGCAGACAGGTCCGATACGCTGGGTTAATGAGTGTGCAGGCACCCTCGCATGCCGACTTGCGCCAGCAGGTCCACGACGCCGCCCGCCGGGCCCGCGTCGCAGCCCGCGAACTGGCGACGCTGAGTACCGCAGCCAAGAACTCCGCCCTGAACGCCGCGGCCGACAACGTGCTGCGCGAGGCCGCCAATGTTCTCGACGCGAACAAGCGTGATCTGGAGGCCGCCAAAGCCGCGGGCACACCGGACGCGATGCTGGACCGGCTGGCGCTCAACCCGCAGCGCATCGACGGCATAGCCGCGGGGCTGCGTCAGGTGGCCGGCCTGCCCGACCCCATCGGAGAAGTCCTGCGCGGGCGAACGCTGCCCAACGGACTGCAATTGCGCCAGCAGCGCGTCCCGATGGGCGTGATCGGCATGGTGTACGAAGGCAGGCCCAACGTGACCGTCGACGCGTTCGGTCTGACGCTGAAGGCGGGCAGCGCGGTTCTTCTGCGCGGCAGCTCGTCGGCGGCGCGGTCGAACCAGGCGCTCGTCACCGCGTTGCGTGACGCGCTGGCGATCGAGAATCTCAATCCCGACGCCGTGCAACTGCTGCCCTCCGACGACCGCGCCAGCGTGACCCATCTGATCCAGGCTCGCGGGCTGGTCGATGTGGTGATTCCGCGCGGGGGAGCGGGTTTGATCGAGGCGGTGGTCCGCGACGCGCAGGTTCCCACCATCGAGACCGGCGTCGGCAATTGTCATGTCTACGTTCATGAATCGGCCGACCTCGACGTGGCTGAGCGCATTCTGCTCAACGCCAAGACCCGTCGTCCCAGCGTCTGCAATGCGGCCGAGTCGGTGTTGATCGACAAGGCGATCGCCGACGGCGCGGTGCCGCGGCTGACCAAGGCGCTTCAGGACGCAGGCGTGACGGTGCACACCGATCCCTCCGAGGACGAGTTGCGCGCTGAGTTCTTGTCGATGGATATCGCGCTGGCGGTGGTGGACGGTGTCGACGCCGCGATCGCCCACGTCAACGATTACGGCAGTGGCCACACCGAAGCCATCGTCGCGACAGATCTCGCTGTTGCACAACGGTTCACCGAACAGGTGGACGCCGCAGCGGTGATGGTCAACGCCTCGACGGCGTTCACCGATGGCGAGCAGTTCGGTTTCGGTGCCGAGATCGGCATCTCCACGCAGAAGCTGCACGCCCGCGGACCGATGGGTCTGCCCGAATTGACCTCGACCAAGTGGATTGTGTGGGGAGACGGCCACACCCGCCCGGCCTAATAGGAGAAATACGTGAGCGTGCCCGCACGCCGAGGCGCTGTTCGCCGACATCGACGATGTCGCGCGCCGGCTTGCCGAGACCGGCTACCTGCCCGACACCGCAACGGCCACAGCGGTTTTCCTCGCCGACCGGCTGGGCAAGCCGTTGTTGGTCGAGGGTCCCGCGGGCGTCGGCAAGACCGAACTGGCCCGCGCGGTCGCACAGGCCACCGGTTCCGGCCTGGTGCGGCTGCAGTGCTACGAGGGCGTCGACGAGGCGCGCGCGCTCTACGAGTGGAACCACGCCAAGCAGATCCTGCGCATCCAGGCAGGACACGGTGACTGGGATCAGACGAAGACCGATGTGTTCTCCGAGGAGTTCCTGCTGACGCGTCCGCTGCTGACGGCGATCCGCAGGACTGAGCCCACCGTGCTGCTGATCGACGAGACGGACAAGGCCGACATCGAGATCGAGGGCCTCCTGCTCGAGGTGCTCTCCGACTTCGCCGTCACCGTGCCGGAACTCGGCACCATCACGGCCGAACGCGCACCGTTCGTCCTGCTGACCAGCAACGCCACCCGCGAGCTGTCGGAGGCGCTCAAGCGCCGGTGTCTGTTCTTGCACATCGACTTCCCCGACGCCGATCTGGAGCGCCGAATCCTGCTGTCGCGCGTGCCGGAACTTCCCGAGCACCTCGCCGAGGAACTTGTACGCGTCATCGGTGTGCTGCGTGGCATGCAACTCAAGAAGCTGCCGTCGGTGGCCGAGACGATCGACTGGGGGCGCACGATTTTGGCACTGGGCCTCGACACCATCGACGACGAAATGATCGCCGCCACGCTGGGCGTTGTGCTCAAGCACCAGTCGGACCAGATCAAGGCGTCGGGGGAACTGAGGCTGAACTGATGGCCGTCCGACGCACCCGCCCTCCGCAGCCGCTGGCTCCCCACGGGATCCCGGGCCACCTGGTGGAGTTCGTGGAAGCCCTGAGGACACAGGGTATTTCGGTGGGTCCATCGGAGACCGTCGATGCCGGTCGGGTGATGGGGGTGCTTGGTCTCGGCGACCGAGAGGCGCTGCGCGAGGGCATCGCGTGCGCGGTCCTGCGCCGCGCCGACCACCGCGACACCTACGACGCGATGTTCGACCTGTACTTCCCGGCGGCGTTGGGCTCACGAACCGTTCTCGACGAAGACGACGACGATCAGGGCCTGCCGCCCGACGACGTCGACGCAATGCGGCAGGCGCTGCTCGACCTCTTGGCCGACAACGAGGAGCTGGCGAACCTGGACGAACGGCTGGCGGCGATGATCGCGCAGATCGTCGAGGCCTACGGCCGCTACAACTCCAGCCGGGGTCCGTCGTACTCGTCGTACCAGGCGCTGAAGGCGATGAACCTCGACGACCTCGAAGGCAGGCTGCTGGCAGGCCTGCTCGCGCCGTACGGTGACGAACCGACGCCGACGCAGGAGCAGATCGCCAAGGCGCTTGCCGCCCAGCGCATCGCGCAGCTGCGCAAGATGGTCGAGGGTGAGACGAAGCGGCGCACCGCCGAACAGCTCGGCCGCGACCACGTGCAGATGTACGGCGTGCCGCAGCTGGCCGAGAACGTCGAGTTCCTGCGGGCGTCCGGCGACCAGCTGCGGCAGATGCGACGTGTGGTGGCGCCGTTGGCGCGCACGCTGGCGACCAGGTTGGCGGCGCGGCGGCGGCGGTCGCGCGCCGGTGAGATCGACCTGCGCAAGACGCTGCGTAAGTCCATGTCCACCGGCGGTGTGCCGATTGACGTGGTGCTGAAGAAGCCGCATCCGGCGCGGCCTGAGCTGGTGGTGTTGTGCGATGTGTCCGGCTCGGTCGCCGGGTTCAGCCATTTCACCCTGCTGTTGGTACATGCCCTGCGGCAACAGTTCTCACGGGTCCGTGTCTTCGCTTTCATCGACACCACCGACGAGGTCACCGAGCTGTTCGGCCCCGACGCGGACCTCGCCGTCGCGGTCCAACGCATCACCCGCGAGGCGGGCGTGTACACCCGCGACGGCCACAGTGACTACGGCCATGCGTTCGTGTCTTTCCTGGACAAGTATCCGAACGTGCTGTCGCCGCGCAGTTCTCTGCTGGTACTCGGCGACGGGCGCAACAACTACCGCAACCCGGAAACCGAGCTGTTGGGCCACATGGTCGATGCGAGCAGGCACGCGCACTGGCTGAACCCCGAGCCGAAACACCTGTGGGGCAGCGGCGATTCGGCGGTGCCGCGTTACGAAGAGATCATCGCCATGCACGAATGCCGGTCTGCCAAACAGCTGGCGAGCGTCATCGACGCCCTGCTGCCGGTCTAGCCTCGCGTACTTCTGTGTCGTTTGTTGCGGCAAATCGCGAGATGTCGCCGCAACAAACGCAACAGTTGTGAGTGCTTAGGCGAAGGAGATGGTGACGTCGCCGCCTGCCGGGTCGGCCCCGGCCACCAGCGACCACGGCGCCCGATACACCCGGCCCGGCGCGGCGGGCCACGGCGTGCGTTTGGTTGCGAGCGTCCTGCCGTCCTGAACCGCCCGCAGTTTCGGCAGCCTGCGGTACTCGTCGACCCAGAACAACAGGTCGCCTCGTGCCGCGACGCCGCCCTCGGGTGAAACCAGCTGCGGGGCAACCCACCTGAAGGGCCCGTCGGCGCGGATGCGGACGGCCTTGGGCGGCTCGTCGCGATTTTCCAGCCAGGCGCTCACGGCCGTCGCCACATGGTGGCCGTCGAGCGCCGCGCCGTCGGCGGTGTCGACCGGATGCAACAGGTTGCCGACGGCGAACACACCCGGGCAGCTGGTTCGCAGGCCCGCGTCGACCACCGGCCCGCGGGTCGCGGGATCCATCGCCAGGCCGCCGGTGCGGGCGAGTTCGTGGTCGGGGATCCAGTCGCCCGTGAAGATGACGGTGTCACAGTCGACGGTGGTGCGCTTGCCGCTGTCGATGTTCTCGACGACCGCGCTGCGAACCCTGTCCTTGCCGTTGATGCCGACGACCCGGCTGCGGGTGAACACCGGCCCGCTCATCAGGAACCGGCCCGGCATGCGAAATGCCGCGTACGCCTCCGCGTGCGGGTAACCGCTGACCATTCCGACCGTCTTGCAACCGGATTCGCGCAGCGTCAGGACGGCCGACCAGCTCACCAGCTCGGCGCCGACGACAAGAGCGCGGCTGCCCACGTTGGCGTGGTTCAGGTGCACGAGGTTCTGCAATTGCCCAGTGGTGAATATCCCGTCCGGACGATCGCCGGGAACCAGCCGGGCGGGTCGGGGCCGCTCCCGTGCGCCGGTGGCCAGCACAACGGCGTCGGCGGTGACGGTCCGCAGTCCGCGCGGCGAGGTGATTTGCAGTGAGCGTTCACCGTCCCAGCCGGTGACCATGGCCTCTGTCTCCAGCGTCGCGCCCGCATCCTGCGCCATGCCCGTGAGCCGCCTTGCGTAGGCGGGACCGGAGATGAAGCGCTTGAGGTCACGCATGCCGTAGCCGAGATGGTCACTATGGCGGGGAATTCCACCGGTCTGGGCTTCGCGCTCGATGACAAGGACCTCGCCGTCAACCCGGCCGGCCAATGCGGCGGCTGCGGTCAGCCCTGACGGTCCGCCTCCGACGATCGCGACAGCTATGTGCTGGTCGGTCATCGGGCACCACCATCCGCGTCAAGCAGCGTCCTGGTGTGCGCGCCGCAGTAGAAACCCTGGCAGCGGCCGTTCATCACCCGAGTGCGACGACGCAGCCCGTCGAGATCGGCAGGCGGAACGGGGGATTGGAACGCGTCGCGAATCTCACCAGCGGTGACACGCTCACAGAAACAGACGATGCGGCCGTACTCCGCGTCCGCGGCGATGCGTTCTGCATCCTGATATGGCCGTAGTCCGACCTCGCCGATGTTCGGCATCCGCGGCGGCGCGGGAAGGTCCGGACGCTCGGTGACGTCGAGGCCGGCCTCGCCGAGCAGCCCCACTACGTACTCGGCGATCGCCATCCCGGATGTCAGCCCGGTGGAACGGATCCCGCCGACCAGCACGTAACGCGCCTGCGCGTCGACGTCGATCAAATAGTCGTCGTGTTCTGTGGCGGCGCGCAGGCCCGCGTATGTTGCGGTGACCTCCTCGTCGAACAGCGACGGCATCAGCGCGCGCCCCTTCGATACCAGGAACTCGAATCCCTCTTCGGAAGTGCCTGTGGCGGTGCGGTCTTCGAGATTCTCCGAGGTGGGCCCCACCATCACATTGCCGTAGATGGTGGGGCTGACCAGCACTCCTTTGCCTCGCGACGACGGCACGGCCAACACGATGCACGGCACCATCGGCCGGGTCAGTTTGTCGAACACCAGCAGTTCGCCGCGCCGCGGGGTGACGGTGAAGCGGCGGTGCCCGAACTCGGCATCGAGATAATCCGCGCCGAGGCCAGCGGCGTTGACGACCCACCGGCCGCGGACCTCGCCGCGGCTGGTCTGCAGCGTGGTGTGGCCGTCGCCCGCGACAGCTCCGGTGACCCGCGCGCTGCGTCGCAGCCGCGCACCCCGCGCCACAGCGTCGGTGGCCAGGGCAAGGTTCGTCGTCCAGGTACAGATGATCGACTCGCCGGGCACGGTCAGGCCTGCCAAAACCCCAGGGCCCAGGTCGGGGACGCGCCGATACACCTCGTCGGCGGTGACGATCTCGCAGCGGTGGTAGAAGTTTCGCTCCGCCTTGACCTTGAGGTCCGGGAGGGCGTCGCGTTCCTCGTCGGTCCACGCGACCAGCAGCGCACCCGTGCGCTCGACCGGAATGCCCGTCTGCTCCGCATAGTCGCCGAGCAGCTCGTACCCGCGCGCCACCAACCGCGACTCGAGTGTTCCCGGGCTCGCGTCGTATCCGGTGTGCAGCAATGCGGTGTTGGCCTTGCTGGTGCCGTCGCCGACGTCGTCGCGCGCTTCCAGCAGGGTCACCGACAGGTTCGTGCCCGCCAATGCGCGCGCGATCGCGCAGCCCACGATCCCGCCACCGACCACGATGACGTCGCTGACGTCGGGGGTGCCGCTCATGTGGCCGTCGTCTCTTTCTGTGCCAGAACCGATTCCGCCGCGCGAGTCCATCGCGCCAGGAAATCGGCGGCACGGTCGGCCGACCACTCCGGTTCGTATGTGTGGTCAGGAGTCCACGTGCCGACCGCTTCTGCCACGTCGACGCCCGAGTCGATGGCCAGCCGCGCACATGCGGCGGCGCCGAGCGCGGTGGCATGCAGCGACGGGTAGACGTCGACGGGAATCCGCGCAAGGTCGGCCTGTGCCTGCATGAGGACTGCGGATTGGGTCAGCCCGCCGTCGACCCGGAGCCGGGTCAGCGGTTGCCCCAGATCGGTGGCGACGAGGTCAGCCAGAGCGGCGACCTGGGCGGCGATTCCCTCCAGCAGTGCCCGAACCAGTTGTCCACGACCGCTACTGAGCGACATCCCGGTGAACGAGGCGGCGGCCGCGGAGTCCCACCACGGCGCCGCCAGCCCGGCCAGTGCGGGCACGCACAGCACGCCGTCGCTGGAATCTGCTGCGACGGTATCGACTTGGTTCGCGGCGGGCACGAGCCCGAGATCCACTGCCCATCGCACGGCGGAGGCGGCCGTATAGACCTGGCCGTCGACGCAGTACGACGTATGCTCGCGCAGCCGCCACGCCACCGAGGTGGTCAGGCCCGAGGTCGACCGCGCCGGGTTGCCGCCGAGTTGGGCGAGCAGGAACGCGCCCGTGCCGAATGTGCACTTGGCATCGCCGGGCTGCAGGCAGCTTTCTGCCAGGAGTGCCGCTTGTTGGTCGACGATCAATCCGGTCACAGGGATTGGCGGCCCGAAAGCGTCTGTGCTGCCGACGATCTGGTCACTGCCGACGATTTCGGGTAGCTTCTCGCCGGTCAGCCCGAACAGCCCGATCAGGTCGTCATCCCACTCGACGGAGTCCAGCGAGATCAACAACGACCTGCTGGCCGTGGAGGCGTCGGTGACGAACGCGCCGCACAGTCGGTGCACCAGCCAGGTGTCGGTGGTGGTGACGACGCCCGCTGTGGTCATGTTCGCGCGGATCCACGCCATCTTCGGCGCGGAGAAATACGGGTCGAGTACCAGGCCGGTGCGCTGCGCGACGGAGTCTGCCGACGCCGACAGCGGCGCGCAGATCGACTCGGCCCGCCGGTCTTGCCACACCACCGCCGGAGTCAGCGGGCGCCCGCTGTCGCGATCCCACGCCAACACGGTCTCGCCCTGGTTGGCCAGGGCGACGGCGGCCACGGCAACACCGGCCTGCGCCAAGGCTTGTCGCCCCGCGTCGACGACCGACGCGTAGAGCGCCTCGGGGTCCTGCTCGACGCCGCCGCCGGCCAGGTACTCCGGCCGCACGGCGACCTCGGCGACCGAGACGACCTGCCCGGCGTCGTCGACGACGATGGCCTTCGTGCCTGAAGTGCCCTGGTCGATCGCCAGGAAGTGTTGCATCGTCAATCCTTTGCGGCCTCAGCCTCCAGCTCGGCATCGATCGACTGCATGCCCGGCATGGTCATCCCGTGCCTGCCCCGGCTGACCAACAGGTAGCCGAGATAGCACGCGCCGATGACCACCATCACGATCACGTAGGCCCACGCCTGCTTGAAGCTGGAATCCCGGAACAGCGCGAGTTCGAACACCAGCCACACTACGGCGACGACCAGAACCGGTATCTCCCAGGCGCCCAGGTTGAACTTGTCGCTGACCGGCAGGGACTTGCGCTTGACCAGATACAGCACCACCGTTGAGGCATACATCACCGCGGGAAGCAAGGTCGCGGCGCCGAACAAGGTGAACAGCGCCGTCTCCGAATGCGAGAAGATTGCCAGGATCAATTCCGCGAGAACGACATACAGCAGCGTGGCCTTCAGCGGCGTGTGGAACTTCGGAGAGATCTGGCTCCACTGCTGCCAGCCGGGAAAACGCTCGTCGCGCGACATGGCCCAGGTCAACCGGACGCCGGTGATCATGATGACCAGGCCGCAGGCGAAGATGGCCAGCACCACCATCAGCAACAGGAGGGTGGCGACGGCCGAGCCGAGCGTGTTGTGGATGACGTCGGCGATCGGTGTACCGGATTCGGCCAGCGCGACGGGGTCACCTGCGGCCAGCGTCACGGCCACGATGAAGATGAAGCCCAGCACACCGGATGCGAGGACGGCCTGCCACATCGCGCGCGGCACAACGCGTTCGGGGTCGTTGGTCTCCTCGGCCAGGTTGGCGGCGGACTCGAAGCCGACGATGGTGAAGGCGCCGAGCAGGAAGCCGAGCATCCATGGGCCTGCCGTGGTCAGGTCACCGAAGCTCCAATACCCCTCGGCGGGCACGGCGCCCATGCTGAACAGGTTCGAGGCGTCCATCTCGCCGCGCACGGCGGCGACGATGAGCAGCAGCACGGTCAGCGTCACCATGCCGATGAGTTCGAGCGAGACGAAGGTGTTGTTCACCCGCTCCGCCCACGGTGTCGACAACCCGACCAGCAGAGCCTGAAGCACGAGTACGAGCCCGGTCACCAGCCACGCGATCGTCGCGGTCCCTTCGTAATTCAGAAGCACCGGAAAGATCGTCGAAGCGATGGTGTAGTCCACCGCGACCACGACGATGGCCAGGAACGTGAACGAGATCCAGCCCAGGATCCAGCCGAGCACGGGGTTGGCCAGCCGAGACATCCACTGGTAGTGGTAGCCCGTCACCGGGATGCGCGAGGCCAACGCACCGAGGACGAACGCCACCGCAAGTTGGCCGACGGTGGCGATGGGCCACGTCCAGATGCCCATCGGTCCCGACGAGTTCAGCACCGCCCCGTAGGTGGTGAAGATGCCAGTGGCGATGGAAACGAACGCGAACGCCACCGCGAACGACGCGAATCGTCCGGTGCGCCGCTCCATGGACTCCTTGTAGCCGAACTTTGCCAGGTCAGCGGCGTCGCTGGCGGATGAGGGTTCCGGACCAGTCATCGTTCCTCCAGTGGTATAGACCATGTGGTCGAACCGTAGTATGGGTGTGACGCAGGTCATCGTCAAGCGCCGGACACGAACTGTTAACCAACCCATGGCATAGACCACCTGGTTGACGGACCCGGTTACGCTGCTTTCATGTCACCCGCCGCGCGGAACCAGCCGCCCGCCACGCCCCGCTACATCGCGATCGCGGCACTGGTGCGCGACCGAATCGCCACTGAGCAGCTGGGACCCCACACGTTGCTGCCGTCCGAGCGGGAGCTGGCCGACCAGCACGGAGTCAGCAGGATGACCGCGCGCCAGGCGCTGTCGCTGCTGGAAAGCGAAGGGGTGGTCTATCGGAAGCCGCCGCGCGGAACCTTCGTCGCCGAGCCGCGGGTTCGCTTCCACATCGGCAGCTTCTCGGAGGAAGTCTCCCGGCTCGGCCGTCGTCCCGCCGCCCGGCTGCTGTGGGCCGAACACCAGCACCCGACACCGGCCGTGCGGATTGCCCTCGGCCTCGACGACGACGCGATGGTCAACGTCTTCCACCGCCTGCGCAGCGTCGACGATGTCCCGTTCGCGCTGGAGACGACGTTTTTGCCTGCCGAGTTGACGCCGGGCATCCTCGACGAACCGGACGACGGGTCGCTGTGGGCTGTGCTTCGCAGCCGTTACGGCGTCGACCTGGCCAGGTCGACCGCGGTGCTCGAATCGATCGTTCTCGACGATGCGTCCAGCGCGCAATTGGGTGTGCGCGCAGGGTCGGCGGGCACCCTGCTTACCCGTCGCACCGAGGACAGCGACGGCCGTTGCGTGGAATACGCCCGTGACGTCTACCGCGCCGACCGCGCCGCGTTCGAGGTCTCCGAACTGCTTGGGGCACATCGCCTCTCGGCCGTCTAGGGGTACCGCGTCAGGCGGCGGCCGCGCCGCTGGTGGACCAGTGATCGGTCAGTGCGGCGGCGACCTCTTCGGCCCGCTCGACCTGCCACCAGTGCCCGCATGCGAGTTCGTGGAAGCGCGCCCCGGAAGCGGTGGCGGCGGAGCGTCCGAATTCTGCCGCCTGGTATCGATCGTCTCGGCCCCACAGCACGAGGCCCGGCGGGTACTTGGAGGTCGGGTCGAACGCCCAGTCCTCCAGGTACGGCTCGGACCGGTACAGCGGCAGTATGTGGTCGAACATCCTGCGGTCCATTCCTGCCGCTACGCCGGCGGCGTCGATCTCGGGCACGCCCGCGGCCGCCAACATGGCAGCGCGGGTGTTCATATCGAGCCCGAGAAAGTGATCGCGCCACTGCTCGCCCAGCTGGGTGGTCTGCCAGATGCGGGCCTGGCGGTGCCAGAGGAAGTCGTCCGCACACACCCCTCCGCCGAGAACCCAGGTGTTGACGAGATCGGGTCGAGCGAGGATGACGCCTTGGCTGATGACCGAGCCCTGGTCGTGTCCGACCAGGTCGACCGGCTCATCCATTGCCTCCAGTGCACCGATCAGCCAGTCGCGATAGGCGTACCGCGTGCCGCTGAAGCCGGCGGGCGCGTCGCAGCCGAATCCGGGCAGCTGCAGGGCGATCGTGGAGCGATCCGGCAGTAGCGAGCGCACCGGATCCCATACCGCCGCGGTGTTAGGTACGCCGTGGACGAAAACGACTGTCATGAAGACCCCTCCTTAGCTGCAATGACGCTGCAGGCGTTGTCTTCCGGTCGGAAGAGCTGAACCGAATATAGCGAACGATCGTTCGTATGACAATAGCGATCGATCGTACGGTATAGTCGTAACCATGGCAGGTCGCCGTTCGATAGTCGAGGCATCCAACACTCGTCACAAGATCTTGAGTCGCGCCGCAGACATGGCATCCGTCGAGGGCCTCGAGGGCCTCACCGTCGGAAGGCTCGCCACCGCACTCGGCATGAGCAAGGCCGGCGTGATCGGTCAATTCGGCAACAAGCTGGAGCTTCAGCTGGCCACCCTCGATTTCGCAGCCGAGGTGTTCCGTAACGAAGTGTGGCGCCCCGCGGAGCATGCAGCGGCAGGGATGCCCCGCCTCCTCGCGATCTGCAACAGCTGGATGGCCTACGCCGGACGCCCGGCTTTTCCGGGAGGCTGCTTCATCGCCGCGGCCTCATTCGAATTCGACAGCCGTCCTGGACCTGTGCACGACGCTCTTGTCCGATACATGCGCCAGTGGCACACGCAACTGGTCGACGACGCGGCGATCGCCCTTGAGGCCGGAGACCTACCGCCGGGCACCGACGTCGAACAGATCGGCTTCGGTCTCGAGGCACTGGCCGCAAGCGTGTCTCCGTCCCGCGGAATCTATGGCGACGAGCGCGCCGCCGAGCACGTCAAAGCGTTGATGCTCAGGCTGCTGGGCCAGCCGACGCTGCCGTAAGCTGGCTATTCGTGCAATCTCGACGCAGGCTTGGCGTGATGGGCGGGACATTCGACCCCGTCCACAACGGGCACCTGGTCGCGGCGAGCGAGGTTGCCGATCTGTTCGATCTGCACGAGGTGGTGTTCGTGCCGACGGGACAACCGTGGCAGAAGAACCGCTTCGTCACGCCTGCCGAGGACCGCTACCTGATGACCGTGATCGCAACCGCCTCCAATCCGCGGTTCTCCGTCAGCCGGGTGGACATCGACCGCGACGGGCCGACCTATACCCGTGACACCCTTCGCGACCTGCATGCGCTCAACCCCGAATCAGACCTCTACTTCATCACCGGCGCCGACGCGCTCGCGTCGATCTTGACCTGGCAGGACTGGGAGGAGATGTTCGGTCTCGCCAAGTTCGTCGGGGTGAGCCGGCCCGGATACGAGTTGGATGGCAAGCACATCGAGAAGGCCCTCAAGGAGATGCCCGCCGACGCGCTGACCCTCGTCGGGGTGCCTGCGCTCGCGATCTCGTCGACCGACATCCGCACGCGGGCCGAGGAAGATCGGCCGATCTGGTATCTGGTGCCCGACGGCGTGGTGCAGTACGTCTCCAAGCGCGGCCTATACCGATCGCATGCGATGGCGGCGCAGGAGCAGCAGCGGTGACGGCCTCCGACGACGCCATCAAGATGGCGACCGTCGCCGCGCGGGCCGCATCGGCCAAGCTCGCCGACGACGTCGTGGTGATCGATGTTTCCGGGCAGCTGGTGATCACCGACTGCTTCGTGATCGCATCGGCGTCCAACGAACGTCAGGTCAACGCCGTTGTCGACGAGGTCGAGGAAAAGATGCGGATCGCCGGTTACAAACCCGCGCGCCGCGAAGGGGCCCGCGAAGGCCGCTGGACCCTTCTCGACTTCGTGGACATCGTCGTGCACATCCAGCACCAGGACGAGCGCAATTTCTATTCGCTGGACCGGTTGTGGCGCGACTGCCCGGTTGTACCCGTCGACCTGGATCCGACGCCATGAGAGTCCGCCGCCTTGTGATGCTGCGACACGGGCAGACCGGATACAACGCGAGCAACCGCATGCAGGGTCAGCTCGACACCGAGCTGAGCGAACTCGGCCGTGATCAGGCCGTCGCCGCCGCAGAGGTGCTGGCCAAGCGGCAGCCGCTGCTGATCGTCTCGTCGGACCTGCAACGCGCGCTCGACACCGCGCTGGCGCTCGGCGAGCGGTCCGGTATGCAGGTGCAAGTGGACACCAGATTGCGTGAGACGCACCTGGGGGACTGGCAGGGCTTGACCCATCTCGAGGTGGACGCCGCGGCGCCGGGTGCTCGCGTGGCTTGGCGCAACGATGCCACGTGGGCGCCGCATAGCGGGGAGAGCCGGGTGGACGTCGCGGCGCGCGGCATGCCGGTCGTGGCTGAGCTGGTCGTCGACCAAACCGAGTGGGGGACAGACGAACCCGAGCGACCGGTGGTGCTGGTGGCGCACGGCGGGCTGATCGCCGCGCTGACCGCGGCGCTGCTGAAGCTGCCGGTGGACAACTGGCCTGCACTAGGCGGAATGGGCAACGCCAGCTGGGTGCAGCTGTCCAGTCATTCCGACACTGACGCGGACTTCGACGATATCCGGTGGCGACTCGACGTATGGAACGCCTCGGCACAGGTCGCAAACGATGTCCTCTGATCGACGCACTCTGCTCGTCTTTTGTGACTCGCTCTCGTACTACGGGCCGACCGGTGGCCTGCCTGCCGATGATCCGCGGATCTGGCCCAATATCGTTGCCACGCATCTCGACTGGGATGTCGAGGTCATCGGCCGGATTGGCTGGACCTGCCGCGATGTCTGGTGGGCGGCGACGCAGGATCCGCGGGCATGGGCGGCGCTCCCTCGGGCCGGGGCGGTGATCTTTGCGACCTGTGGAATGGACTCGCTGCCCTCGCCACTTCCGACCGCACTGCGGGAGCTGATCCGCTATGTGCGTCCGCCATGGCTTCGGCGCTGGGTGCGCGACGGGTACGGCTGGGTGCAGCCAAGGTTCTCTCCGGTCGCACGGGCCGCGCTGCCGCCGCACGTCTCCGTGGAGTATCTGGAAATGACACGCGGTGCAATAGATTTCAACCGGCCGGGTATCCCTATCGTCGCATCGCTGCCGTCGGTGCACATCGCCGAAACGTATGGCAAGGCACACCACGGCAGGGCAGGCACAGTCAAGGCGATCACCGAATGGGCGCAGCAGCACGATGTTCCAGTCGTCGATCTGAAAGCGGCCGTCGCCGAACACATCATGAGTGGCAGAGGTAATCCCGACGGTATCCACTGGAACTTCGAAGCGCACCAAGCGGTGGCCGAACTCATGCTCAAGGGCCTGCAGGAGGCCGGGGTTACGCAGGAGAACTCCGCATAATGACGGTAACAGTGGTGACGGACTCGTCCTCGCGCCTGCAGCCCGAGGAGTTAGAGCGGTGTGGTATTCGACAGGTTCCGTTGCACATCCTGTTGGACGGCAATGATTTTCGCGACGGGATTGACGAGGTTCCTGCCGATGTCCACCAGCGCCACGCGACCACGTCTGGTGCAACGCCCGCCGAACTCGCCGATGCCTACCGGGAGGCGCTGAGCCAGAGCGGTGGCGACGGGGTGGTAGCCGTGCACATTTCGGCCGCGCTGTCGAGCACCTACAGTTCGGCGGTGTCGGCCGCCCGCGAGTTCGGTCCGGCGGTGCGCGTCGTCAATTCCAGGTCGGCGGCCATGGGCGTCGGGTTCGTCGCGCTGGCCGCCGCGCAACACGCCGCGTCGGGTGCGGACCTGAACGCCGTGGAGACCGCGGCACGCTCGGCCGTTCCACATGGTCATGCGTTCATCGTCGTGCACCGGCTGGACAACCTTCGGCGTAGCGGCAGGATCCGTCGAGGTGCATCGTTGTTGGGGTCCGCACTCTCCTTGAAGCCGCTGCTGTGCCTCGACGTCGACGGCCGGCTTGTGTTGGGCCAGCGGATCCGCACTGCGACCAAGGCGCACGCGGCGATGATCGAGCAAGCCGCTGAGGTGGTCGGCGACGGGAGCGCGAGGATCGCGGTGCACCACGTCGACAACCCAGACGACGCTGACGACATCGCAAAGACGCTGACCGTGCGGCTCCCGCAGATCGCCCCGCCAACGGTGACCGATATGGGCCCGGTCCTTGCCGTGCACGTGGGCGCCGGCGCCGTCGGTGTAGTCGTTCAGCTCGCAGACTAGAGCGTCAATCTCTCGGTCCGATCGGCGACAGGCACTCCGCGTCGGTGTAGGTTCGAGGTTGCCAGCTTACTGAGCAACGGTAGAGCTGATAGCGGTAGGGCTAAATGTTCAACGATCAATGTGCCAGCGATGACGTGCGCGATGCGCGTCCACACGACCATGCCGTGCATGTATACGCCGACGACCGCTCGATCACTCAAGAACTCATCCGGTTCGTCGAAGACGGGTTGACACTGGGCGAGAGTGTTGTAGTCGTGGCAAACGCTGCGCACCGCGAATCTATCGCGGCGTGGCGCGCCGATCACCCATCGATCGGCGATAACGAATTTCTGCTGGTGGTGGACGCTGCGGAGACTCTCCAGACGTTCATGGTGGCTGGCGTCCCCGATCCGCTGCTGTTCGAGGTGACGATTGACCCGATAGTCGAGCAAGCTGTACGACGCGGCGGAACGGTGCGGTTGTACGGCGAAATGGTGGCGCTGCTGTGGGCCGATGGCAACGTGACAGGCGCTCTCGCCCTCGAGTCGCTATGGAACGACTTGGCAGGTAAACGGCGGTTCTTCCTGCTGTGCGGCTATCCCGAGGCGTTGCTCGTCGAGGCGCCTATCGGAGCCGTCAACGCGATGTGCGATCGGCACTCCGACCTATCGATGCTCGGCCATCTGACAGAGTTTGCGGCCGCGATGCCAGCAACGCCTTCGTACACTCAGCGGCTCTTACTTCCGATCCCGGACGCCGTGTCCGTGGCGCGTCAAATCGCAATACGGACGCTCGTCGACTGGGAGCTTTCACACCTCATCCACAACTGCGCGACGGTCACCTTGGAGTTGGCCGCCAACGCCGTGCTGCAGGGTGAGTCCTCCATTCGCCTTACGCTGTCACGTGACGCGACGTGCCTGCGGATCGCGGTCGAGGACGCGGTCCCATCTCCGCCTGCGGCCCATCGACCACCAGATGAATCCATACGAAGCGAGCTCGCGTCGGTCGAATCGATCGCCTCGGACTGGGGCTGCGACGTCACGCCTCATGGCAAGACGGTGTGGGCCGAGCTCTCGATTTGACCGCGCGCCGATCTGACGACTAGTGCCCTGGCTCGATCTCGCCCGTGCCGAACGCGAAGACTTCGCCGCGTTCCTCGAAACGTTGTCGCCGGAGCAGTGGGAGTCGCCGACGCTGTGCGACCGGTGGAATGTCCGCGAGGTAGCGGCCCACGCCATCAGCTTCGACGAACTCGGTTGGGCGCTCTGGTGCGTAGGTTCTTGAAGGGTTGGCTGATGGTCGACCGGATCAACCAAGTGGGCGTCGAGGACTACGCCGACACCGCAGGAGCTGATCGCGCTGATCCGGACGACAACATGATGCGCGATGCAGCATGACATCCGCGGGTCATTGCAGCTGCCGCGCACGATCGAGCCAGGGCGACTGCGCGTCGCGCTGGACTTCGCCCTGACCGCCGACGATCCGCGGCGCGAAGCGAGCGCGTGGTACGCGCCTTCAGGCCACTGACATCGACTGGTCGCACGGCGGCGGCGCCGAGGTGCATGGTCCGGCGAGGCCTTGTTGATGGCAATGGCCGGTCGCCGTGATGCCCTCAAAGACCTCAGTGGCCCCGGAGCCGACAAGCTCGCTTAGCAGGCGTTGCGCCGGCGAACCGTCGCTGACCTGCGTCGATGCGTCTCCGAAAATCTCTTTCGAGATTTTTCGGAAAAAGTGTGCGAGTCATCTGCACTGATCGCTCCTACCTGTGAAAGCGGCCGCAAAGGCCACTCAGACAAACAGGAGAGATCATGTACAACACCTACCCCCAGAACAACGGCCCCTACTACAACGGCTACAACGGCTATGCCCCGCAGCAGGCCGATGCCGGTGGCCGCGCCGGTCGCGCAGTCCTCGTCAGCCAACATGGGCCTGCTGGTTGTCGCCGGCCTTGCAGTCGTCGGCGCCGCCGCCTTCGGCGGTGTCGCACTGATGAACTCGAGCTCTCAGCCGGAGCCGACGGCCGCGACCGCTCCGTCCACGGTCATCAATCTGCCGTCGACGATCGACATCCCGTCGCTGAACACGCAGGACGACCCGGCTTCGTCTCCGGTGATCGTCAACAACCCCGCCCCGGTCCGCGTATTCACTCCGGTCGCGCCCCAGCAAGTTGGCGGACCCGCCCCGGCTACAGGCCCTGCCCAGACGCCTGCTACCGGCCCGAACACCGAGAAGAAGGACGAGCCGAAGACCGAGGAGAAGAAGGACGGCCAGAACCCTGCCGGTGGTGGCGAGAAGAAGGACGGCGGTCAGCCTCCTGCCGGTGGTGGGGGCACGACGAATCCTCCTGCCGGTGGTGGGGGCACGACGAATCCTCCTGCCGGTGGTGGGGGCACGACGAATCCTCCTGCCGGTGGTGGTGGCACGACGAACCCCCCTGCCGGTGGTGGAGGCACGACGAACCCCCCTGCCGGTGGTGGAGGCAAGACGAATCCCTAAGCAATCCAGCTGCCCAACACACTCAGCCCAGGCACTCAGCGGCCTGGGCTGAGTGCGTTCAGAACACGGGTTTCGGAACCAGCACAACTCGCCAACCGTCGGGATCCTCGAAGGTCAGGGCACCGACCCCGGCCCAATAGGGGTTCTCGGCCTCAACCGGTTCATGTCCTGCCGCCGCGAGCCGCTCTACCGCGTCGTACATCTGCGCGTCGCTGTGAAAGTAGAGGACTAGAAGGTTGTCGCGGGTTGGAGCGGGGCAAGCACTGCCATCGACGTGTGAGGTGAACTCGAGGTGATAGTCGGCTCCGGGCAGTCCGAGCATGACCCCGTCGTATCCGGTGTGATCTTCGAATCGGTACAGGATCGGCAGGCCGAGATCGACAGAGTAGAACTTCTCGATCGACGCCAGTCGATCGGTGGGGCGGGCCACTCGAACCTGGGCGACAGCGAGGCCCACAGGCCACCCGCCGACATCGGGCGAGTGCGTTGCATCTGTTTTCACACAGACACTGTGCAACCTGAATAGAACTTGAGGTCAATACCCGCTAGACCGCGGCGCGGCCGGTGACCGGCGGCAGATCCCTGAGAGTGACGATGCCGGGCGGTGCGGCGACGACGGCGGGCACCGCGTTGGTCACCGGCATCGCGGTGTAGATCATGCCGAGGCCCATGAAGCCGGGCTCGGTCCAATCCTTCGGCGGCAGGCAGTGCAGCACTGTGCGCATGTTGGGAAGGCCGAATACCTGGATGACATGGCCGTGCTCGAGCGGTTTGGGCGGCGTCACCTGTTCGCCCATGATCCAGTTGAATCCGACGCTGACGACGTTCTTGTCGCCGACCCAGCCGCGGTGATAACCCATCACGCCGCCAACGGTGCCGTTCGGGATCTGCATGAAACCGAGATCGGAGTCGCCGGTGGCGGCGGTGAAGGTCACATCGAAGGTCATCCGGTCGAGCTTGGCGCCGATGGCGTCGGCCATCATCGCGGCAGACTCGGCGAATACCTCGCTTTCGCGCCGCACGTTTTCGGCCAGTCCGGGGGTGTCCGGGTCCTGCGAGAAGCCCATCGCGGTCTGAGTACCCGCCGACTCGTAGGTGGAGCAGTCCACGGACTCGGTGATTCTGATTTCGTCCACCCGCTCACATGACCCCGAGAGCACCATGCCGACCATGTTGGTCATGCCAGGATGTGCGCCGCTGCCGAAGATCGTCGAATCGCCCTTCTCGCAAGCCTTCCGGATGCGGTCCAGGTCCTCAGGGCTCTGCTTTCCGCCGGTGATCCACGCTGCGCTCGAGCACACATTGACACCGGACTCCAGCAGGCGGGTCAGTTCGTCGATGTCGGGCCACAGCGGGTTGTAACAGCAGGCGTCGGGCTCGAGCGCGATCAATGCGTCGATGTCGTTGGTGGCCGTCACGCCGGTGGGCTCGGGCCAGCCGGCCAGCTCGGCGGCATCCACCCCGACCTTGTCGGCGCCGTGCGCGTAAACGCCGACCAACTCCATGTCGGACCTGCCGATGATGGCGTGCAGCGAACGCTTTCCGATATTTCCCGTCGTCCACTGGATCAACCGGATGGGCCGGTTAGGGGTCGGTGCTGGCATGTCGGCTCTCCTCGCTGTGTCTCCGGTGCGCCGTAGACACTATTCGCAACGTGTACACGACTAGGTCCGGGTCTGGGTCGGCTTCGTTCCTGCACGGCCGACGTCGGTCTTATCGAAGAACTTCTCCAACAGCCGCCGCGCCTCGGCTTGATCGACGCAGGTGTACGAGTTCCAGCCTTCGATCCGGAGCTGATCGTCCAGCGGCTTGCCGATGACTTCGAGAACAGTCTCCTTGGCAGATCGCACCGCTCGCTGCGAATTGCGAAGGATCTGCCAAGCTAAATTCTCGGCCTCCTGCAGAACCTGTTCGTGTGGAACGACTTTCATCACCAGGTTGCATTGCAGCGCCTGCTGCGCGTCGATCGGCTCAGCGGTGAGGACCATTTGCATCGCGACTCCGACACCGCACGTGTTGACCAGCCGCGTGATTCCGCCATCACCGTGATGGAAACCCCGCCGCGCCTCGAAGGAGCCGAACTGCGCATGCTGAGACGCCACTCGGAGGTCGCACGCAAGGGCGAGCTCGAGCCCGCCTGCCAACGCCCACCCGTTCACTGCGGCGATCGTCGGTTTGGTGATCCGATGTAGCCCGCGGGTGATGCCGCCCAACCCCAGATCGACGATCGCGCGTACCCGGCTCGGCGATGCGTCCACATAATTGATCGGCACATAGGTTGCGAGGTCGGCACCTGCGCAAAAGGCATCGCCGCTACCCGTCAAGATCGCGACGTCAACGTCGTCGTCATCGCGAAAGTCGGCCCAGACGCGGCACAGCTCTTCGTGCATCTCAGGGTTGATCGCGTTCTTGGCTTCTGGTCGGTTCAGCGTGATGTAGGCGATCCTGTCGCGACGTTCGTATCCGATCTCGATCATGGGTCAATCCTGCGCTCACGTCGGGCAGGATGTTGACGCATGAGCACCGGCGCAATCCGCGCATTCACATTCACCCCGGACGACGGCGTCCCGCCTGGCGTCGCGCCGTTCGCCCACGCGACCGCCGCGGGCGCGACGCTGTATGTCACCGGCCAGATGCCGACCGACGTCACCGGCTCGGTGGTGGGCGAGGACGTCGCGACGCAGACCGATCAGGTGTTGGGCAATCTGCTGCGCGTCACGCAACTGTGCGGTGGCGGATTGGCCGATGTCGTCTCGGTGCGGGCGTTCCTTCTCGATTGGGACGACTACGAGGCATTCAACGCCGCCTACGCGCGGTGGTTTCCCGACCGCCTGCCCAGCCGTACGTGCGTGGGCACCACCGGTCTCGCGGTCGGCGCACTGGTCGAGATCGACTGGGTGTGCTGGCGAAACGACGGCTGGGGCCTATAGCGGAGCGCGTTCGGTGGGTGCCGCCGCGTCGAGCGCTGCTGCGGTCGCAAGATTCATGTCGATCACCAGCGATTCGAGCGCGATGCTCCATGACTCGTAGTACGGGCGCTGCGGATCGTCGGCGATGCAGGCCATGAGCCGGTGGCGAAAAGCGTCCCAGGGCAGACCGAGCCGCTCGACCGTCGCGACCGCGATGGCCAGCGCGCGGGCTTGCCACGGTGCGTCGAAGACGAGTTCGCCATTGTCGCGGGGGAGCGATTCGTCGTCGAACGGTGTGGCTGTCATAGCCGCTGCACGCCGATCATGGAGTCGCGCGTCACGACGGAGGCGAGCTGCTCCTCGGACAAGTCGTCGGCGCCTGCCGGACGCATCGGCAGCACCAGGTAGCGTGCCTCTGCGCTGGAATCCCAGACCCGGATCTCGACGTCGTCGGGGATCACGGTGCCCATCTCGGCGAGCAGCTTGCGCGGCTCCCGCACTGCACGCGAACGGTAGGCGGGTGCCTTGTACCACTTCGGCGGCAGCCCGAGGGTCGGCCACGGGTAGCACGAGCACAACGTGCAGACGACGAGATTGTGCACGTCCGGGGTGTTCTCGAGCACGACCATGTGGTCGCCCTCCGGCCCGCTGAAGCCGAGCTCCGCGATCGCGGCGGTGCCATCCGCCAACAGGCGGGCCCTGTACTCGGGGTCCGTCCACGCCCGGGCGACGACCCTGGCACCGTTCATGGGTCCGAGGTTGTTCTCGAAGTGCGCGACGATCTGGTCCACCGCGTCGATGTCGAGGATGCCCTTCTCGACAAGCACCGCTTCGATGGCGGCGATGCGCGCCTCGACGGGTGCGAGCTCTTCGGGGTGGTGATGGTCCGCCATCACGCCTCCTGCAGGTATCTCTCGAACAGGTCGACATGCACCAAGTCGCCGTCCGTGCCTGCCTCGCCCCAGAGTTCGCGAGACGTGAAGCGCACCGAGTAGACGGGATCGGTGACGAAACCGCCGCCATGCGCCTCGATGTCGGGCACGTTGGCCGCGGGGTCGATACGCACGATGGTTCCACGCTTGCCCTGCACGTAGCGGGGTGCGCGGGTGTGCCCCGGGGGATGCCACTCACGAACCCGGACGGCGTCGCCGATCGCGTGCCGAGGCGTGGTGCGCGAAGTCAGGTCGTCGGGCAGCACCCCTCGATCCGGGCTTGACAGCGGAAAGTGTCCGCCGGCGCGGCGATCGAGTTCCTCCTGAGTGACCGCACCCGCCTCGACCGCCATCGTCGTGACACCCGTCAGCCAGTGTTCCCAGTAGGACGACGACAGGTAGTGCCCGGGCTCCATCCGCTCGATCGAGTGGCGAAACATTCCGCCGTTGCCGCCTAGCGGTCCGACCGAGCCGACCATGAACCGGAAGGTGCGCCGTTCCCAGTCCTCGGCGAACATCGGCTCGCTGTCGGAGTGCTCGACCGGGCCGAAGCCGTCCAGGCCGCCGAGGTCATGTACACCGTCCACGTCGGGATCATACGAACTTCTGCGCCGACACCGAGCCAGTTCCCCCAATCGGCGGACACAAGGTTCAACCGGTTCGGGGGCCGGTCGGCCGACATACATCTCCTTGCCGCTGAGACATAGTTATCTCAAGGCCGGAAACAACCGGCCGGAGATCTGAAAAGCCCACTCACACAAGGAGATCAACCAATATGAACGCCAACATCGCCCGCAGCTTCGCCCGCTACATCGCTCTCCCGGTCGTCTCGGCCGGCGTCATCGGCGGTGCCGCCCTCGGCCTGGCCGGCATGGCCAACGCCGCGACCACGGTCACCCAGAACGGTCCCAACGTCTCGATCGTGACTTCGCCCGATACATATGCGAAGCCGGCGCCGAGCGCGATTCCGGGCTGGTACTACCACCACGGTGTTGGCCGGCTGGCGATGTTCAACCAGTAAGCCGACAACTGAATAGACCACCCTCCAATCGAGGCCCTCCCCGGTGCGGTCAACTCCGGGGAGGGCCTCCCTCGTGTATCGGTGAATTCCACAGAGCCGGATTGATCCACACGTCGAGGGTTGCCGCGCTGTCGCCCTGCGACCCCGTCACTCATCGCACCTACCGTCGGGCACATGGGAGCCGAACTGCCCGCCGAGCGGCTACACCGCAGGCTCGGCGGAGAACCCGACGTCGAATCGAAATTGGACGATGACGATGCCGAAACCGATGCCGCGCTGTCGCGTTGGCTACCTGAGGCCACAACGGGTGATGCCGGCTGGCTCGCGGCCATTCGCGCCGATCCCGGCCGTGCAGGCGCCATCGCACTGGGTGCCGTCGGCGTCGTTGCGGTACTGGTGACCGTGTTCACGTTGCTTCGCGACAAGACTCCACCGGTGGTATCGGCCAAACTGCCACCGGTAGAGATGGTTTCATCGGCCAGCGCCACGCCGTCCCCACCCGCACCCGAAGGTCCGGTCATCGTGAGCGTCGTCGGGCTGGTGCACCAGCCGGGGCTTGTGACGTTGTCCGCCGGCGCGCGCATCGCCGACGCGCTGACCGCGGCAGGGGGAGCACTGGACGGCGCAGACTTGATCGGCCTGAACATGGCTCGTCGCGTTGCCGACGGCGAGCAGATCATCGTCGGTATCGCCGCTCCGCCAGGGCAGCCGACGACGATGGGCAGCTCCGTGGCGCCCGAGCAGAGCGCGGGCGCACCGGCGGCGCAACCGCCGGGCACCGGAACGGCAGCGGCGCCAGGCGCTTCGGTCGATTTGAATACCGCGACCGTCGAACAGCTCGACGCCCTGCCCGGCGTCGGTCCGGTGACCGCCGCGGCCATCATCGCGTGGCGTGATGCGAACGGGTCGTTCACCAGCGTCGACCAGCTTGGCGACGTCGAAGGTATCGGTCCCGCGCGGCTGGAGAAGATGCGCGCCCAGGTCCATGTGTGAATACCGTGGACGGCCGTGAGGCCCGCCTGGACCTGCGCCTCGTGCCTACGGCCCTGACGAGCTGGGCAGTCACCGCCGCAGGGATACTGTGGTCGACCACCGGTGTCGTCGCAACGCTCCTTGCGGCGGTCGCCGCGACCGCTGCGGCATGGTGGGCCAGCGGACGCAATGAATCCCGAGCCGGTGTGCGGCTGACGGCCGCGGGCACGATCGCGGTCGCCTTGGCAGGACTGGGCTTCGCGGTCGCGGTTGCGCTTCGCGTCGACCAGGTGCGGCACCATCCGATCGGGGAACGGTACGGCGCCGTGGCCGCGGTCATAGTCACCCCGAGCGAGACACCGCGGTCGCTCGGCGGCGGCAGGATGATGTTCCGCGGATCGCTGCAGGCCGTCGACGCTGACGAGATGTCGGGCCGGGTAGTGGTTTTCACCTCCGTCGTCGGGTTCACCGAACTGACCGCAGGCCAGCCCGCCACGTTCAACGCCCGGATCGCCAGGCCGAGTCGGCGCGATCTCACCGTTGCCGTTCTGTCGTCGACGGGTGAAGCGACGCTTGGCGAGGCGGCACCGGTACAGCGGATGGCGCAGCGAGTGCGCGCCGCGTTCGCCGCCGCTGCGCGTTCGGCCTTGCCGGCCGATCAGGCGGCCATTCTTCCTGCGCTCGTCCTCGGTGACACCTCCGCGCTGTCAGGTCAGACAGGTGAGGAGTTTCGAATATCGGGGCTGACCCATCTGACAGCGGTGTCCGGGGCGAACGTGACGATCGTCTGCGGAGCGGTGCTGCTCACGGCTGGACTGGTCGGCCCCCGGGTCGCCGTCGGAACGGCCGCCGTGGCACTGGTCGTGTTCGTCATCGTCGTGCAGCCGTCGGCGAGCGTGCTGCGGGCGGCGGTGATGGGCGCCATCACGCTGCTGGCGGTCGTGTCGCACCGACGCAGGCAGGCGATTCCGGTGCTGTCCGCCTCGGTCATCGCGCTGATGATCGGTAGCCCGGAACTCGCGGTCGACATCGGCTTCGCCTTGTCGGTGTCGGCGACCGCCGCGCTGGTCGTCGTCGCCCCCGCATGGTCGCGACGCCTGGTCGCTCGCGGCTGGCCCAAGCCGTTGGCCGACGCCGTCAGCGTCGCCGTCGCCGCTCAGTTGGTGACCGCGCCTCTGGTGGCGGCCATCTCGGGCACGTTCAGTGTGGTGGCAGTGGCCGCCAACCTGGCCGCGGCGGGCGTGATCGCTCCGATCACCGTGCTCGGCACAGCGGCGGCGGCGCTGTCCGCGTTGTGGCCCGCAGGCACGGAGTTGTTGATCCGGTTCACGGGACCGGAGCTGTGGTGGCTGTTGACGGTCGCGCGCTGGGCGGCCGCCGTCCCCGGCGCCTCGGTGCCCGTTCCCGCGGGCCTGCTCGGCGCGGTCACCGTCGCCGCCGCCGCGTTGGCGGCCGTGGTGCTGTCGCGGTGGTGCAGGCGATGGCTGTCGGCGCGGCATGACACGATCGGGTGGTGAGCGAATCAGTCCCCGGATTGCACCTGGTTCTCGGGGATGAGGAACTTCTGGTCGAGCGTGCGGTGGCCGTCGTGTTGCGCGGGGCGCGCAAGCAGGCCGGCACCGATGACGTCCCGGTGAACCGGATGCGTGCCGGTGAGGTCAGCACGGCCGAGCTCGCCGAGCTGCTTAGCCCTTCGCTGTTCGCCGACGAACGGGTGGTGGTGCTCGAATCCGCCGCCGAAGCAGGCAAGGAGGCGGTCGCGCTCATCGAGACGGCGGCCGCTGATCTGCCGGACGGCACGCTGCTGATCGTCGTGCACTCGGGCGGAGGTCGTGCCAAGGCGCTGGCCGGTCAACTGAAGGACCTCGGCGCCAAGGTTCATTCGTGTGCCCGGATCACCAAGGCCGCCGAGCGCGCCGACTTCGTGCGCGGCGAGTTCCGCGCTCTGAAGATGAAGGTCGGCGATGACACCGTGACTGCCGTGTTGGACGCCGTCGGATCCGACATCCGTGAACTCGCGTCGGTCTGCTCACAGCTGGTCGCCGACACCGACGGGAATGTGGACGTGGCCGCGGTGCGCCGCTACCACAGCGGTAAGGCGGAGGTGAAGGGCTTCGACATCGCCGACAAGGCGGTGGTGGGTGACGTCGCGGGCGCTGCCGAGGCGCTGCGCTGGGCGATGATGAGCGGCGAGCCTCAGGTCGTGCTGGCCGACGCGCTCGCCGAGGCCGTGCACACGATCGCCAGAGTGCGGTCGTTGTCGGGCGACCCGTACCGGTTGGCCTCCGAGCTGGGCATGCCGCCGTGGCGTGTGCAGAAGGCGCAGAAGCAGGCGCGGCGCTGGTCGCGGGAATCGGTCGCGAAGGCGATGCAGATGGTGGCGACGCTCAATGCGGACGTCAAGGGGGCGGCGGCGGACGCCGACTACGCGTTGGAGGCGGCGGTGCGTCGGGTGGCCGAGTTGGTCGCCGACGACCGCTAGGTCAGAGCTTGTTGAAGGCGCGTGCCAGCGCGGACTTCTTGTTCGCCGCCTGGTTCTTGTGGATGACACCCTTACTGGCGGCTTTGTCCAGCTGGCGGCTGGTCGACTCCAGCAACTCGGCGGCCTTGTCCTTGTCGCCGGATTCGGCGGCCTCACGGAAAGAACGGACGGCGGTGCGCAGCGAGGACTTCACGGACTGGTTGCGCAGTCGGGCAAGCTCGTTTGTGCGAATGCGCTTTACCTTCGACTTGATGTTGGCCACGCGCTAGTTCCTTCGTAAATCTCGGTTGGGGTTGGGCAAAGTCTGGCGCCCGACGCACGGGCAGCGAGGGTTCAGATTACCAGCGCAGCGGGTAAATGCCCAAAGTGGGCAACTTTCCGAGGCCGCTGGCCTGTGGAAACGGGCCAGTTGGGGCACGATGTCAACGGTGAGCCTCCGCACAGCACCGGTTGAGACCAAGTCGACGCGTAACAAATCGCGTCGGGCCGCGCGCCTCGACGGAATCTTCGAGGGTTACACGGACCTGGTGCGTTCTGCCGAAGCGTTCGACGAGATGTTCGACGGCCAGGGCAATGTCCGCGGCCCCTACAAGGGCATCTTCACTGAGCTCGCACCATCGGACGCCTCCGAACTGGAAGCCCGCGCCCACGCCCTTGGCCGCGCGTTCATCGACCAGGGCATCACGTTCTCGCTGTCCGGCCAGGAACGCCCGTTCCCGCTCGACCTGGTGCCGCGGGTGATCTCGGCTGCGGAATGGTCGCGGCTCGAGCGCGGGATCACCCAGCGGGTCAAGGCGCTCGAGCATTACCTCGACGACATCTACGGCGACCAGGAGATCTTGCGGGACGGCGTCATCCCCCGGCGGCTGGTGACGTCCTGTGAGCACTTCCACCGGGAGGCCGCAGGTATCGCCCCGCCCAACGGCGTCCGCATCCACGTCGCAGGCATCGATCTGGTTCGCGACGCACAAGGCAACTTCCGGGTGCTCGAGGACAACCTGCGCTCGCCCTCCGGGGTGTCATACGTGATGGAGAACCGGCGCACGATGGCCCGCGTCTTCCCGAACCTGTTCGCCACCCATCGCGTGCGCGCCGTCGCTGACTATGCGTCACATCTCCTGCACGCCCTGCGCAACGCCGCGGCGCCCAATGAAGCCGACCCGACGATCGTCGTGCTCACTCCGGGCGTCTACAACTCGGCATACTTCGAGCATTCGTTGCTTGCCCGGCAGATGGGGGTCGAACTCGTCGAGGGCCGCGATCTGTTCTGCCGTGACAACACCGTCTACATGCGGACCACCGAAGGCGAGCGCCAGGTCGACGTCATATACCGGCGCATCGACGATGCCTACCTCGACCCCATGCACTTCAACCCCGGCTCGGTGCTCGGTGTCGCCGGCGTGCTCAACGCCGCACGGGCGGGCAACGTGGTGATCTCGAGCGCGGTCGGCAACGGCGTCGGCGACGACAAGCTCGTGTACACGTACGTGCCGACGATCATCGAGTATTACCTCGGTGAGAAGCCGTTGTTGGCCAACGTCGACACGTTCCGCTGCTGGCTCGACGAAGAGCGCGAGGAGGTGCTGGACCGCGTCGGCGAACTGGTGATCAAGCCTGTCGAGGGCTCCGGCGGTTACGGCATCGTCTTCGGCCCCAATGCCTCGGAGAAGGAACTCGCGGTGATCAGCAAGAAGATCCGCAACGATCCTCGGGGCTGGATCGCCCAGCCGGTCGTGCAGTTGTCGACGGTGCCGACCCAGATCGGCGACAAGCTGGCGCCGCGCCACGTCGACCTGCGGCCCTTCGCGGTGAACGACGGTGACGACGTGTGGGTGCTACCCGGTGGTCTGACGCGCGTCGCGCTTCCGGAGGGATCCCTTGTGGTCAACTCCAGCCAGGGCGGGGGATCGAAAGACACCTGGGTGCTGGCATCGCGCACATCGGCGGCCGACCGCGAACTGGCCGCCGCCGAGGTGGTCCGCTCGCTGCCCAAGGGAGAAAAGGGTAAGAAGGGCGACAAGAACGGCGACTCCGCGTCTCAGGCGCAGCAACAGCAACAGGCGCCTACGCCGAGTCAGAGCCAGAGCCAGCAGCAACAGCAGGCGGTGATGCGCTGATGTTGGCGCGCAACGCCGAATCGCTCTATTGGATCGGCCGCTACGTCGAGCGCGCGGACGACACCGCCCGCATCCTCGACGTCACCGTGCATCAGCTTCTCGAGGACTCCAGCGTTGACCCCGACCAGGCGTCTCGCACGCTGCTGCGCGTGCTGGGCATCGAGCAGCCGAAGGAGACGCTGGATGTGTGGTCGCTGACCGACATCGTCGCCTACAGCCGCGAATCGCAGAGTGGCTGGTCCATCGTGGCATCGATCTCCGCTGCACGCGAGAATGCGAGGGGTGCAAGGGAAGTCACGTCCACCGAGATCTGGGAGTGCCTCAACACCACCTACAACGCGCTATCGGAGCGCGAGCGCGCCGCCAAACGTCTTGGCCCGGGGGAGTTCCTGTCCTTCGTCGAGGGTCGTGCCGCGATGTTCGCCGGGCTCGCCGACTCGACGCTGTCCCGCGACGACGGATACCGGTTCATGTTGCTGGGCCGCGCGATCGAACGGGTCGACATGACGGTGCGGCTGCTGCTGTCCCGGGTCGGCGACAGTGCGTCTTCGCCGGCATGGGTGACGGTGCTGCGCTCGGCGGGCGCACACGACACCTACCTGCGCACCTATCGCGGGGTGCTCGACGCGAGTCGCGTCGTCGAATTCATGCTGCTCGACCGGCTTTTCCCGCGTTCGGTGTACTACTCGCTGAAACTGGCCGAGCACAGCCTCGACGAATTGCACTATGGCGCGCTCAACCGTGTCGGCTCCACCGCGGAGGCCCAGCGACTGCTGGGCCGGGCCAGAAGCGAGCTGGAGTTCCTTCGACCCGGCGTGCTGCTGGAGTCGCTCGAACAGCGCCTCGCCGCACTTCAGAAGACATGCAGTGACGTCGGGGAAGCATTGGCGCTGGAGTACTTCCACGCCGCGCCATGGGTGGCATGGTCGGACGCCGGGCGCAACGGCTCGCTGGTCATCGAAGAAGGTGAGCTGTAGATGTGGCGCATGCGGGTGGTGCACTCGACCGGCTACGCCTACAAGTCACCGGTGACCGCGTCGTTCAATGAAGCGCGCCTGACGCCACGGTCCGATTCCCGGCAGAACGTCATCATCAACCGGATCGAAACCGTTCCCGCGACTCGCTCGTACCGCTACGTCGACTACTGGGGCACCGCGGTGACCTCGTTCGATCTGCACGCCCCGCACACCGAACTCGAGGTCACGTCGTCGTCGGTCGTGGAGACCGACAACGGAGAGAGGCCCGAGGAGAAGGTCAGCTGGGAGGACTTGAGGTCAGAGGCGGTGATCGACCGGTTCGACGAGGTCCTCAGTGCCACGAACTACGCGCCTGCCAGCAAGCGCATCGCCAGGGTCGGGCAGAAGATCGCCAAGGACAGTGATCCGCAGGACGCGGTGATCGCGGCGGCCAGCTGGGTACACAGCGAGCTGGACTACGTCCCTGGCACCACCGGTGTGCATTCGTCGGGTGTGGATGCGTTGCGTGAGGGCAAGGGCGTCTGCCAGGATTTCGCCCACCTGTCGCTGATTGTGCTGCGCAGCATGGGAATTCCGTCTCGGTACGTCTCAGGATATCTGCATCCCCAACGGGAAGCGGAGGTGAGTGACACCATCGACGGCCAGAGCCACGCGTGGATCCAGGCGTGGACGGGCGGCTGGTGGAATTACGACCCGACGAACGACACCGACATCAACGAGCAGTACATCAGTGTCGGTGTGGGGCGGGACTATTCGGACGTATCACCACTCAAGGGCGTTTACTCGGGGGAGGGCTCGACCGACCTCGACGTCGTCGTGGAGATCACCCGGCTGGCTTAGCGCGCGAACCGTCTCCACGGCCCAAGGTCCGGAAGCCGGGGTGGACGTGCGGGGTGAGGCCGTGCTCCTGTGCCAGCGTCGCCAGCAGTTCGCGCAGAATTGCGCGCTGGTCGGCATCGAGGCCCGCGGTGATCCGGCGCTCGTGCTGTCGGGCCAGGCCGGCGATCGTGGTCATCAGCTTTTTGCCGGACGCGGTCAGGTGCAGAGCATGCAGGCGCCGGTCGTCGGGATTGCGTCGACGTTCGACGTAGCCGCCGCGCTCGAGCTCGTCGACGTAGGCCACAACGCGGCTGGGCAGCAGGCCGAGCCGCGCGCTGAGCGCCTGTTGACTTCCGCCCGGATTTGACGCGATCGCGCGCAAAATCCCTGCGTGCGGCGGTGTCAGCTCGACGGCGGCCATCTCGTCGGCGAATTGGGTGGCGGCGTAATGACCGAGTTGGGCCAGCAGAAAGGCCACTCCGTCGCCGGTATCGCGGGCTGCACTCACGCTACCGACCATAGCATTGCTGAACAGTTCAGTTGCGGAACTATTCACACCTTGCAAGTGTTAGTCGGAGGGCATATCGTTCAAAACATGAATGATTCACCAATCGATGGAACACGGGAAACCGGCCGACGCCCGCAGGGCGGCCCGCCCCTTGTGCTACTTGCGGTGATCTCGCTTGTGCTGCTGCTCGGCGGACTGGTGATCGGAGTCGCCCTCGGCGGCATGATGCCGCTGCCATACGGCGCCGACTCGGCGATCCAGGCGTATGTGCGCGCCGAGCCGGTCGCGGCGCAGGTGATCGCCGTCGCGGTATTCGCATCCTCGGTACCTCTGGCCATCTACGCAGCCACGGCCAGCGCGCGCCTGCGTCAGCTCGGCGTGACCGCGCCCGGCGCAACGATCGCGCTGGCGGGCGGCATCCTGGCCGCAGGCGCCCTTGGCCTTTCCGGCCTGCTGGCGTGGACGCTGTCCCGGCCGGAGGTCAGCACCGACAATGCGCTGGTGCGCGCGCTCTACTATCTGGTCTTCCTGACGGGCGGGCCTGCGCACGTTGTCACCCTCGGTCTGCTGGTGGCCGGCATGGCGGTGCCCAGCCTGATCCTGAACTTGATGCCACGGCCGCTGGCGGTGGCCGGACTGGTGATCGCCGCGCTTTCCGAACTGACCACCGTCGTCCTGGTCTGGCCGGTGCTCGGCTTCCTGCTGCCGATCGCCCGGCTCGGGGCATTGATCTGGCTGGTGCTGGCCGGAGCGCTGCTGCCGCTGCGAAGGCAGAACAGGAACGCGACGCGGGCGGGGGTGACCTGACGTGAAACTCAGTGTCAGCGTGACCAATTACTCGTGGCCGCAGCGTGAGATCGGCACGCGGCTCGCGCATCTCGCGGGCTTCCTCGACGACACCGCTGTCGACACTCTGTGGGTGGCCGACCACCTACTGCAGGCCGACCCATCCTGCGGCCCGGACGAGCCCATGCTCGAGGCCTACACCGTTCTCGGTTATCTGGCGGCCGCCACCTCCCGGCTGCGTCTGGGCACCATGGTCACCGCCGCGACGTTCCGGGCGCCCGCATTGCTGATCAAGGCCGTGACGACGCTCGACGTGCTGTCCGGGGGCCGGGCCTGGCTCGGTATCGGCGCCGGCTACAACACCGACGAGGCGTCCGCGATGGGCGTGTTCATGCCCGAGACCGGCGAACGGTTCGCGCGGATGACCGAGCTGCTCACGTTGGCCCTCCGCATGTGGGCGGGCGACGACGGCCCGTTCCGCGGCGACTACCTACGGCTGGAGCATCCGGTCGGTAGTCCGCGGCCTCTGACGTCCCCGCGGCCGCCGGTGTTGATCGGTGGCACAGGGGAGCGGCGCACACTGCGGCTGGTCGCGGAGTACGGCGACGCATGCAACCTGTTCGACATCCCCGACGGCGGGGAAACGATCCGCCGCAAGCTCGATGTGCTGGCCCGGCACTGTGCCGACGTGGGTCGGCCCGCCGAGGAGGTGGAACGGACGGTCACCACCGCCATGCAGCCCGGAGAGTCTGCCGAGGCGCTGAGCGCACGATGCCGCGCACTCGGTGACGTCGGTGTGCAACACGTCGTCGTGATCGCCCGCGGCAGGCCGCTGCGCGACGAGGATCTCAGTGTCCTCGCCGATACCGCGGGTCGGCTGGTGGAGATCACACCACTAGCCTGACCGTTATGGCCCAGGAGTTCGACCTCGATATCCCGTCGGGGCGAGTGCACGCCCAACGCTTCGGCGAGCCCGATGCGCCGCTCGTGATCGCGGTTCACGGCCTTTCGGCGAACATGCGCGGGTTCGACTACTTCGCTCCGCTTCTGGCCGCCGACCGCGACCGGCAGGTGGTCGCCATCGACCTGCGCGGTCGTGGCGGCAGCGACATCACACCGTCGGGAACCTACGGCCTCCCGTCGCATGCCCGCGACATCTTCGAGGTGGCCACGCTTCTCGGGCAGGAGCGGTTCGATTGGATCGGCTGGTCGCTCGGCGCTTTGATCGGAATTCACGCGGCGGGGCTGGAACCGGGCCGAATTCGCAGCCTCGGATTGATCGACCACGCAGGCGGGTCCGACGAAAGTGCCCTCGCGGCAGTGATTGCCGGCCTCGATCGGCTCGAACTGGATGTGCCTGACACCGAGCAGTACGTCGCAGCGATCGAGACCGTGAGTCCCATCCGCCCCTTCACCGATTTCTGGCGCCGCTTCTACGCCTACGAGTACCGGCGAACAAACAAGGCGGCCTGTCTCGAGGACGTGCACGACGTGGCCCAACGCGACTGGCCTCTATCCTGGCGGCACCTGACCATGCCCGTCGCACTCGTGCGATGCAGTCAACCGTTCAGGGACGGGTTTGTTGTTCCCGAAGCCGTCGCCGCCGAGATTGCCTCGTCGGTTCCGACATTGACCCGCACAGACGTCGACGCCGATCACTTCACGGTGATGACACACGCGCCGGCCGCGGAAGCCCTTGGCGCTCTGCTGGATTAGCCGACGCCGCGTGCTCCACACACGCCGGGATGCACCTCGACCCGGTGCAGATCGTCGCCCAGTTCGATCTGCCTGGTGAAGACCGCTGCCGCCAGGGCGCGCCAGTCGTCCTCCTGACCGGGCGCGATACCGGGCACGTAGTGGGTGAGGATGAGAATCCCCACGCCGGCGCGGGCGGCGGTGGCCGCGGCCTCCTCGACCGACGAGTGATAGTCGATGATGTCTCTGATGCGTTGTACCGGCATCTGTTCGACGAGATCCTTGCGGATCACGGTGTGCACCAACGCGCCAGCGCCTGCGGCCAGCGAGTCGAGGCTCGCGCACGGCACGGTGTCGCCTGCCAGCACCACCGATGCTGCGTCGAATTCGACTCGGAATCCCAGGGTCGGCTCGACCGGCCGGTGATCGGTCGGCGCCGCGATGATTCGCACGCCGTCGCCGGCCCACACCACGCCCTCGGTTACTTCCTCCACCTCGACGGTAGGTGGTTCGGTGATGTCGGGATGATGGCCGATCCGGTAGCTGATGTCCGGTGCCAGTGCGTCGAGCGTCGCATCGACGACAGCCGTTGTTCCAGGCGGACCGATCACTCGTAGCGGGGTGCGGGTGAAGGTCGTCACCCATCGCGTGGTGATGACGTCGGAGAGATCGGTGATGTGGTCGCTGTGTAGGTGCGTCAGAAGAAGGGCGGAGATGTTGGCGGCGCCGACACCGGCCGCCGCAGCCCGCATCAATGTGCCGCGGCCGCAGTCCACCAGGAATGTCTGATCGCCGGCCCGCACCAAGGTGGACGGCCCGGCGCGGTTGGGGTCGACCATGGGACTGCCGGTGCCGAGCAGGGTGACTTCGATCATGAGGCCTAACGTTAATCCCGTGGGGGCGCATCCGGCGGAAGCGGTCGCGACGTGGTTGTGGCAAGCATCCGGAGACGCCGGAGACATCGTCGCGTTTGCGACCACGCGCGAGCTTCGCGAGGTGTACCTCGCGGTCCCGCCCGATGGTGTCGATGACTCCATCGCCGCGCTCGCCGCAGCCTTGCGGGCCAACGGGATTGCAGTGTCGTGCCTAGGCGGCGACCCGATGTGGACGGTCGACCACGACGCCGCGCTGGATTGGGCATTTCGTGCGACGACCGACACGGTGTTCGACGGCGTCCACCTCGACGTGGAGCCATGGGCGCTGCCGCGCTGGCCCGAGGATGCCGCCAAGCTGATGGCCTCCTACGCGACGCTGGTGGAGGAGATGGCGGAGTTGGCACCGTTGGCGGTCGACATCGCGCCGTGGCTGGTAGTCGAGCACGGCGAGGTGGTCAGCGGCGTTGTGCATCAGTGTGATTCGGTTGCCGTGATGGCGTACCGCGACCGGGGCGCGCGCATTCTCGCCGAGATTCCTGGGATTCTGCAGCTCTGCGAGGCCACCGGGACGCCCTACCGAATCGGCGTGGAGACACAGCCTGCATCGTCCGCCATACCGAGCGATACGACGTTCGGCGACGACGGCGAGGCTGTGCTGCGCAGGGAACTCGCCGTGGTCGCCGCGCGATTGCGGAACCCGCTGTTCGACGGGTTCGCCGTTCACCACCTCGAGTCCTGGCGAACGATGCGCCCGTGACCGCTATTCGCGGCCGCCCGACACCCAGTCCATGTTCTGGAACCTGTTCCCGGACACCGCGTCCGCGGCGGCGTCCAGAGAATTGAGCTGATCCTCGGTCAGCGCCACCGACAGTGACCCGAGGTTCTCCTGGACCCTGGCGGCCCGTCGGGTACCGGGGATCGGCACCACCGCCAGACCAAGGGCTTCGCCCCGGTACCGCAGCCAGGCCAACGCAACCTGGGCGGCCGTCGCACCGGCCTCCTCGGCGACCGATGTCACCACATCGACAACCGCGAGGTTGGCGTCAAGCGCGCCGTCGGCGAACCGGGGCATGGTTTTGCGGAAATCGCTTGTCGATTTCAGGTCTGCGGCCGATCGGACCGTACCGGTCAGAAAACCGCGCCCCAGAGGCGAGTACGGCACGAAGCCCACACCCAGCTCGGCGGCCGTGGGCACAACACTGTGCTCGACGTCGCGGCTCCAGATCGACCACTCGCTCTGCACGGCGGCGATCGGATGCACGGCGGCCGCGAAGCGCAGCTCGTCGGCGGTCACCTCGGACAACCCCAGGTGGCGTACCTTGCCCGCTTTGACCAGCTCGGCCATGGCCCCGACGGTCTCCTCGATGGGAACCGACGGGTCGCGGCGATGCATGTAGTAGAGGTCGACGACATCGGTTTTCAACCGCGACAGGCTCTCGTCGATCGATTTGTGCACGTAGGCGGCGTCCCCGCGGACCTCCAGATCCCCCGCCGCACGGTTGGCCGGATTGCTGTCGATACCGAACTTGGTGGCGATCGTGACTTCGTCGCGACGGTCGGCGAGCAACTTGGCGATGAGCCGCTCGCTGTTTCCGCCGCCGTACACGTTGGCGGTGTCGATGAACGTCACGCCGAGGTCAAGGCAACTGTTCAGGGTGGCTAGCGATTCCGTGTCGTCCACCTCGCCGTAGACCGGCGTCAAGGCCATCGCTCCGAAACCAATTGCACTGACCGATAATTCGTCGCCAAGCGTTACGGTGGGCACGTCCGCAGGGTTGTTAGTCATACTTTCATTCCTCGAGTCGGCGGTGATTTAAGGATCCTCCAACCAACCCCGCGCCGGGTCCGTTCCGTCGAAGCTGCTTTCGCCGCGACCAAGTTGGACCTAACCTGTTGTGAGCTGAATCACGACGAGGTGGAGGCGACGATGCGAATCGCGGACGTGTTGCGGACCAAGGGCGGCGCGGTGGCGACGATCACCCCGGACACCTCGGTATCCGCACTGCTCAACGAGCTGGCAGAGCACAATATCGGCGCCATGGTGGTGGTATCCGCCGACGGGCTCGTCGGCATCGTCTCCGAGCGCGACGTGGTGCGGAAACTGCACCAACACGGCGCTGACCTGCTCAAACTGCCGGTTTCGGAGATCATGACGACCATGGTGGCGACCTGTGCACCGAGCGACACCATCGGTCATCTCAACGCGCTGATGACCACGAAGCGGGTGCGACACATCCCGGTGCTGGAGAACGGTCGGCTGGTCGGGATCGTCAGCATCGGCGACGTCGTGAAGCAGCGAATGGACGAGCTGGAGAGCGAGCAGCGGGCGCTGCAGGACTACATCACCCGTGGCTGAGACCGAATGTCGGCCCACAGAGCGGGCCGACGTTCGCAGGCTGTCCGCGGTGCTGGCCAGGGCGTTCTACGACGACCCGGTGATGATGTACATGCTGCCGGACGACAAGGCCAGGGCCAGGGCTCTTCCCCCGATGTTCGCGACCCTGACCAGGCATCACTTCATCCCGCGCGGCGGCTCGGAGGTGGCGAGCCGTGACGGGGCCATCGGCGCCGCGACGCTGTGGGACCCGCCGGGCCGGCTGAAGTCGTCCCGGTGGGAAGAGCTGAGAATGATGCCCACCTTGGCGTGGCGTTTCCGTTCCCGCGGCAGGCAGACCCAGGCCCTCGGAAGGGCCATGGACGAGGCTCATCCCGAGGAGCCGCACTGGTATCTGATGGTGATCGGCAGCGATCCGTCGGTGCGTGGCGCCGGGTTCGGGCAGGCGCTGATGCGTTCACGCCTTGATCGCTGCGACGGCGAGCGCGCGCCTGCCTACCTGGAAGCCAGCAAGGAAGAACTGCTGCCGTACTACAGCAGGTTCGGCTTCGAGCAGATCGGCGAGATCCAGATTCCCGACGGCCCGAAGATGTGGCCGATGTGGCGGGCGCCGAGGTAGGTCAACTCCACGAATACTCGGCGCGCAGCCTCGTCGCGACGATCTCGAAGGTTTCGCGCTCGAGGATCGCGCCTTCGCGCCGAATGCCCTCCTCCGGCACGTCCAGCACCCGGTCCAGCCGCACCCAGCTGGGGCGGGCTTCGTAATCCCAAGGGCCCGAACCGATACCGACCCAATCGGGATCGTTCTGGTGGTGCTCCTGGCTCGACAACATCAGGCCGAGCAGGGTGCGACGGTCGCGGCCCACCACGAGTACGGGCCGGTCCTTGCCCCGCGACGGGTCGTCCTCATAGACCACCCACGTCCACACCACTTCGCCCGGATCGGCACGGCCGTCCAGATCGGGCGCGTACACCAGCTTGCGGGCGCGATGCGCAGTGGGAACGCTGTTGTCGGTCACGGGCCGGCCGGCCGTGATGGCCGGGGCGGACCCGTCGGCGGCCCCGGTGAGCGCGTCGATGCCCGCCTTGATGCCCTGCTGGATGTTGCGCGGCAGGGTTTCAGGTCGCTGGAGCTGGCGGACGAACTTCGGCGCCTCGTTGAACACCAGGTTCTCCGCGAACCGCTGGAACGTCTTCCATTGCGACGCCATGTTCGCAGCATATGTGAAGCAGAACGTGCGCGATTGGGCCGCCGCGCCCGTCGCTCGATACCCTTGAGGCGCATAGCGCGCCCGCTATACAAAGCCTGACCAGGAGATTCCCATAAGCAGTTTCGCCGACCAGACCTTCACCGCGCCGGCGCAGATTCGGAACTTCTGCATCATCGCCCATATCGACCACGGCAAGTCGACGCTGGCCGACCGGATGCTGCAGCTCACCGGCGTGGTCGCGGACCGTGACATGCGCGCCCAATACCTGGACCGGATGGACATCGAGCGAGAGCGCGGCATCACGATCAAGGCCCAGAACGTTCGGCTGCCGTGGCAGCGTCGATGGCACTGACTACGTGCTTCACCTGATCGACACGCCGGGCCACGTCGACTTCACCTACGAGGTGTCTCGGGCGTTGGAGGCGTGCGAGGGCGCGGTGCTGCTGGTCGACGCCGCGCAGGGCATCGAGGCGCAGACGCTTGCGAACCTCTATCTGGCGCTGGACCGCGACCTGCACATCATCCCGGTGCTGAACAAGATCGACCTGCCCGCGGCGGACCCCGACCGCTACGCCGGCCGAAATCGCCCACATCATCGGTTGCGAACCCGCCGACGTGCTGCGGGTGTCGGGCAAGACGGGGGACGGCGTCACCGACCTGCTGGACCATGTGGTGCGCGAGGTGCCGCCACCGCAAGGCGACGCCGACGCGCCGACCCGCGCGATGATCTTCGACTCCGTCTACGACATCTACCGCGGCGTGGTCACCTACGTGCGTGTCGTCGACGGCAAGATCCTGCCGCGCGAGCGAATCAAGATGATGTCCACCGGCGCCCACCACGAACTGCTGGAAGTCGGCATCGTGTCACCCGATCCCAAGCCGTCCGCGGGCCTCGGAGTGGGCGAGGTGGGTTACCTCATCACGGGTGTGAAGGACGTCCGCCAGTCGAAGGTCGGCGACACCGTGACAACGGCGCGCCACGGCGCCACCGACGCGCTCACCGGCTACCGCGAACCCAAGCCGATGGTGTACTCGGGCCTGTATCCCGTTGACGGGTCCGACTATCCGGACCTGCGGGACGCGCTCGACAGGCTGCAGCTCAACGACGCGGCACTGGTCTGGGAGCCGGAGACGTCGGTGGCACTGGGATTCGGCTTCCGGTGTGGCTTCCTCGGACTGCTGCACATGGAGATCACCAGGGAGCGGCTGGAACGGGAGTTCGACCTGGACCTGATCTCCACCTCGCCGAACGTCGTCTACCGCGTAGAGGTAGAAGGAGGGGCCGACGGCTCCGATTTGATTGTCACCAACCCGTCGGATTGGCCGGAGGGCAAGGTGCGCACGGTGTTCGAGCCGGTGGTGAAGACGACGATCATCGCGCCAAGCGAATTCATCGGCACCATCATGGAGCTGTGCCAGTCGCGCCGGGGCGAGCTCGGCGGCATGGACTACCTGTCGCCGGAACGGGTCGAGCTGCGCTACACCATGCCGCTGGGCGAGATCATCTTCGACTTCTTCGACTCACTGAAGTCACGCACCCGCGGCTACGCCAGCCTCGATTACGAGGACGCGGGCGAGCAGGAGGCCGATCTGGTCAAGGTCGACATCCTGCTACAGGGTGAGGCCGTCGACGCGTTCAGCGCGATCGTGCACAAGGATTCCGCCGCCGCCTACGGCAACAAGATGACGACCAAGCTCAAGGAACTCATCCCGCGCCAACAGTTCGAGGTTCCCGTGCAGGCCGCGATCGGCTCGAAAATCATTGCCCGCGAGAACATCCGGGCGATCCGCAAGGACGTGCTGTCGAAGTGCTACGGCGGCGACATCACCCGCAAGCGCAAGCTTCTGGAAAAGCAGAAGGAAGGCAAGAAGCGGATGAAGACCATCGGGCGCGTCGACGTGCCGCAGGAGGCCTTCGTCGCGGCCCTGTCCACCGACGCCGCAGGGGACAAGCCGAAGAAATGATGACTCGCGCGCTCGTCGCCGGTGCGCTCGCGGCATCCATGCTGCTGTCCGGCTGCGTGAGCACGGTCGCGGGCATCGCGGTGCGCGACGGGCACGCGGTGCCGACAAACGTACCGCCGCTGGACGAGTCGGCGCTGGACCGGGTGGTGCTGTCCATCGATGACATCAACGCGATCATGGGCACAAAGGACATCGAGGTCACCAGCGAGCTGGACGAGATGACCGACTCGTCCGGCATGGTGTCCGACCCCGACTGTCTTGGCGCGATGTTCGGAGCCGAGGACCCCGTGTACGACGGCAGCGGATGGACGGCCGTGCGCAACGTGGTGGGCCGCGAACCCGAAGAGGACAACGACCACTGGGTGCAGCAGACCGCGGTGATCTACCCCGACGCGGGCCGCGCGAAGAGGTTCTTCGAGAAGTCCAAGTCGACGTGGGACGAACTGCGCCGGATCCTCGCTCGCGGTGGACGACTCGGAATCCAGCTCGCTGTGGGAGATCGGCGACCTGACCGTCGAAGACGCTCTGATCACCCAGATGACGACCCAGGAGGACGCCGACGGTTGGGGATGCCAGCACGCCCTTGCCGTCGTGTCCAACATGACCGTCGAGACCTGGGCCTGCGCTTACAACCTCGCCGACGAGGCCGCGACGATGGCCATCGACATCGTCACCAACGCCGCCGGGTAGTAGCGCAGCGCTACATCGGTGCGTTGGCGGGCTGGAACACGCCCGAGCTGTCGGACTCCTCCTCGGCGCGGATGACGTGCACCACCGCATTGATCAGCGCCAGGTGAGTGAACGCCTGCGGGAAGTTGCCCAGATGGCGTCCGGTGCGCGGCTCGATCTCCTCGGCGTACAGGTGCAGCGGGCTGGCGAAGGACAGCAGCCGTTCGCACAGGTGCTTGGCGCGGTGGATCTCGCCGATCTCGACAAGCGCCGACACCAGCCAGAACGAGCAGATGGTGAAGGTGCCCTCCTCGCCGGCCAGCCCGTCGTCGGTCTCCTCGACCCGGTAGCGCAGCACCAACCCTTCCTCGGTCAGCTCGTCGGCGATGGCAAGCACGGTGGCCCGCACCCGCGGGTCGTCGGGCGGCAGGAACCGGGTCAGGACGGCAAGCAGCAGCGAGGCATCGAGTGCGTCGTCGCCGTACCGCTGGGTCAGCACTCCGCGGGAATCCACGCCGTTGGCCAGGATGTCGGCCTTGATCTCCTCTGCGATCGCACGCCACTGCTGCGCATAGGACTTTTCGCCCTCGAGCTCGGCGAGCTTGGAACCTCGGTCCAGCGCCACCCAGCACATGATCTTGCTCGACGTGAAGTGCTGCGGCTCGCCGCGCACCTCCCAGATGCCGCGGTCGGGCTCGCGCCAGTGTTTGATCGCCTCTTCGACCTGTTGCTTGAGCACCGGCCAAAGGTTCTCGGGAATCTGCTCGCGCGACTTGGTGTGCAGGTAAACCGAATCCAGCATCGTGCCCCAGATATCGTGCTGCATCTGGTTGTAGGCGCCGTTGCCGATTCGCACCGGGCGGGCGTTGTCGTAGCCCGACAGGTGCCGCAGTTCTTCCTCGACCAGGGTGCGTTCGCCGCCTACCGCGTACATCACCTGCAGAGGATGACGTTCACCGTTGTTGGCGCCGGACACGTCGGCGATGAACGCGAAGAAGTCGTCCGCCTCGCGATCCAGGCCGAGGGTGTAGAGGCCCCACAATGCGAACGTCGAGTCGCGCACCCAGGCATAGCGGTAGTCCCAGTTGCGTTCGCCCTGAGGCGTTTCCGGCATCGACGTCGTCGGCGCCGCCAGCAGGGCGCCGGTCGGTGAGTAGGTCAGCCCCTTCAGCGTCAACGCACTGCGCTGAAGATACGACCGCCACGGATGGTCGGGGAAGTCGCCGATGTTGATCCACTGCCGCCAGCACTCGCTGGTCTGCCACAACCTGTCGGCGGCCTCGTCATATGTCTGCGGCACAGGGTGTTTCGACCAGCTCAACGCCACGAAGACGTTGTCGCCTTCCTTCATCCTCGTGCGGGCCCTGGCCTCCCGGCCTTCCAGCCCGATGCGCAGGTTGGTGGTCAGCCGCAGCGTCGGATGCGTGTCGGGGTCCTTGCTGGCCCGCGCGATCGCCTCGCCGTACGCCTGGGCGGAGTACTCCCAGCTGGCGCTGTTGCGGTGGTAGTCGAACGACGGCTCGCATTGCATCACCAGCTCGACCGTGCCGCTGACACATCGCACCGTGCGCAGCAGGATGTGCTCGGCGTCCCAGTCCATCGGCGTGCGGCGATGGGTGCGCGACCGCGATTCGATGTCGTGCCAGGGACCCATCACCAGCGCGTCGCGGATGATGATCCAGCCGGTGTGGGTCTGCCACGTGGTCTCCAGAATCAGGCTGCCCGGTAGGTAGCGGCGCGCTGCTGGCACGGATACGCCGTAGGGCCCGAGTCGGAAGTGCCCGGCGCCGCGGTCCAGGATCGCCCCGAACACACTCGGTGAGTCCGGCCTCGGCACGCACAGCCACTCCACCGAACCGGCGGACGAGATCAGGCAGGTGTTCTCGCAGTCCGACAGGAATGAGTAGTCGGCGATCGGCGGGAACGGGTTCCGCAACGATCCGCTCGGCGCGTACGGCACCGGGGCCGTCACGGTCAACGGCGGGGGTCCCGGCGCCTCGTTGGCCTCTTCATTCTGTTGCAGAACCATTCGCACATCATCGACTCCCGAACCTGCCCGCCGTCCACTCGTCGGGGGGTGTGTCCGGCGTTGCTGGCTCAGCGGCGAGCGTAGCCGGGCGCGTGTTCGGGCAGCGGTCCGATCGCGATGGCGTAGCCGACGAGGCGCCGAAGTGCGGGAATTCTGGTGACGATGCGCACCACAAGCGGCGGTTCAACGGCTCTATCAGCGGAAACGGCGACGGCGATGACCCTGGCGTGAATCAGCCGCTGGACCGCCTGCACCAGGGCGGCCGGAACCCACCTGCGGGCCTGGACCAGCGCCAATCGCCTGCGGGTGACATTTCCCGCGCGCAGCGGCCCGGCCAGGATCCTGGCGGCCGCAACGGCGTCGGCGACGGCAAGGTTGATGCCGACACCGCCCACCGGTGACATGGCATGCGCCGCGTCGCCGATCAGCAGCATGCCGTCGACATACCAGCGCCGCAGCCGGTTGAGCTGCACGTCGAGAAGTTTGACGTCGTCGAACGACGTCAACGCGTCGACCCGGCCTGCCAGCCACGGCACCAGCGACACCACCCCGCGGTGGAAGTCCTCGATGCCGCGGGCGCGCAGTTCGGCGTCGCGCCCCTTCGGGATCACGTAGGCGATCTGGTAGTAATCGCCGCGGTCGATGACGACACACGCGTGGCCCGCGCCGATCACGCCGGCAAGGCCGTGGGGGTCGTCGGGGTTGCGGGGGAGCCGAAACCACCACACATCCATCGGGGCACCGAAACTGCGCGGATGCAGGCCTGCGGCGTCGCGCAGTGTCGACGAGCGACCGTCGCAGGCAATTGTCAGGTCGGCGTGCAGTGTTCGGGTTTCTCCCGCCGCGTTGCGGTAGGTCACGCCGATCACCTTGTCGCCGTTGCGAATCGGTGCGAGCACCTCGGTGCTGCGCAGCAGCCGGAACGTCGGCTCGGCCTCGGCGGCGGTGGCCAGCAGCTCGAGAAAGTCCCACTGCGGCACGAGGGCGATGTGCTTGTGCTTCCCGGGGAGCCGGGTGAGATCGACATTGACGAGCGTGCCTTGAATTTCCATCCCGAGGTCGTCGATCTCGCGGTGGGGCAGTTCGGCGAAGCGGTCACCAAGGCCGAGCTCATCGAGCAGCCGCAGTGTGCTGGCGTGCACGGTGTCGCCGCGAAAGTCGCGAAGGAAGTCGGAGTGCTTCTCCATGACAGTGACGTCCACGCCTGCTCGGGCAAGCAGCAGGCCCAGCATCATTCCGGCCGGGCCGCCGCCGGCGATGAGGCAACCGGTTCCATCCGACACCCGGCTATCTTCGCACCGTAGGCTGGCCGAATGGGCGGCTTCCTTAACTGGTGGGATGGCGTTGAGCTGTGGCTTTCCGGGCTCGGCTTCGTCGCGCAGGTCGCCGTCGTGATGCCAGTGGTGCTGGCGCTGGCGTACGGCATCGCGATACTGCTGGACGGGGCGCTCGGCAACGGGATTCGGCTACTGCGACGGGCGCGGCAACAGGACGAGGATCGCCAGTGACCGGGATGCCTCGGTCTCGTGTGACGTTGGTGCTGGTCATCCTGGTGGCGCTGGTGATCGTCATGTGGCTGCTAACTCGTTAAGTGGGCTAAGCCTCGAGATGAGCATTGTTCACAGACTCTGTTATTCTTCGCGCCATGCAGACAGCGTCCGGCAACAAGAGCGGCCACATCGTGGCCCTCATCGCCGTGGGTTTCACTGCTGTCGCTGATGTCTGTTGTTGTCGCTGATTCCACACCCCGTCCACGGTTTGGTGTCGGTAGCGGCTGTTTAGTGCCCAGGTACTGATCCTTCGCCTTGCCGTCGTGGCGGGAACCCGCCCGTCACGTCCAAGCAAGGAAAGGTCATCAATGAACATCCGCAGAACCTGGCTTCATGCCGCCGCACTCGCCACCACCGCGACGGTGCTCGCGGCGTGCGGCGGCGGGTCGAGCGACGTCGCAGGCGAAGGTGATCAGGGCGGTGGCGCCGACACCACGCTGACCCTCGTCGCGTACGCGGTGCCGGAACCCGGCTGGAGCAAGATCATCCCGGCGTTCACCGCGACCGAGGAGGGCAAGGGCGTCGCCGTCACCACGTCCTACGGCGCGTCGGGCGACCAGTCGCGCGCCGTCGTCGACGGCAAGCCCGCCGACATCGTCAACTTCTCCGTCGAGCCCGACGTCACCCGGCTGGTCAAGGCCGACAAGGTGGCCAAGGACTGGAACGCCGACGCCACCAAGGGAATCCCGTTCGGTTCCGTTGTCTCTCTGGTCGTCCGCAAGGGCAACCCGAAGAACATCAAGGACTGGGATGACCTTCTGCAGCCCGGGCTCGAGGTCGTCACCCCCAGCCCGCTGAGCTCAGGCTCGGCCAAGTGGAACCTGTTGGCGCCCTACGCCGCCAAGAGCAATGGCGGTCAGAATCAGCAGGCCGGAATCGACTACGTCACCAAACTGGTCACCGAACACGTCAAGACGCGGCCCGGATCGGGCCGGGAAGCCACCGACGTGTTTCTGCAGGGCACCGGCGACGTGCTGATCAGCTACGAGAACGAGGCCATCAACGTCGAGCGTCAGGGCAAGCCGGTTGAGCACGTCAACCCGCCGCAGACGTTCAAGATCGAGAACCCGGTCGCGGTAGTCACCTCCAGTGCTCACCTGGACAAGGCAACAGCGTTGAAGAACTTCCTCTTCACCAAGGAGGGTCAGAAGATCTGGGCGGAGGCCGGGTTCCGGCCCGTCGACCCGTCGGTCACCGAGGACTTCGCCGACGATTTCCCGACGCCGCAGAAGCTGTGGACCATCGATGACCTCGGTGGATGGAGTGCCGTCGATCCGGCGTTGTTCGACAAGGACAACGGCACCATCACCAAGATCTACAAACAGGCCACTGGATGACAGCTGCGCTCGACCCCGAGGCGACCCGGCCAGAACTCACCGGCGACGGTGAGGCCGGGCCGCCTCGCGGCTTCTTCAAGAGCCGCTACGGCAGCACATCGTTGCGGGTCGGTGTCGCGACGACGTGGCTGTCCATCATCGTGCTGCTGCCGTTGGCCGCGATCGTATGGCAGTCGGCGGGAGGTGGATGGCAGGCGTTCTGGGCCGCGGTGACATCGAAGTCGGCGATCGAGTCGTTCAAGGTCACCCTCACGATTTCGTTCTCGGTCGCGGTGATCAATCTGTTCTTCGGGCTGCTGATCGCGTGGGTGCTGACGCGAGACCAGTTCCCGGGCAAGCGCCTGGTCGACGCGATCATCGACCTGCCATTCGCTCTGCCGACGATCGTGGCCAGCCTGGTGATGCTGGCGCTCTACGGGCCGAACAGCCCGATCGGGGTCCATATCCAGCACACCAAGTGGGGCGTCGGCATCGCGCTGCTGTTCGTCACGCTGCCGTTCGTGGTGCGTTCGGTGCAGCCGGTGCTGCTCGAATTGGACCGCGAGGTCGAGGAGGCCGCTGCGTCGCTGGGCGCCAACAACCGCACCATCTTCACGCTTGTCATCCTTCCCGCGCTGCTGCCGTCGCTGCTTTCCGGTGCGGGACTGGCGTTTTCGCGTGCCATCGGCGAGTACGGCTCGGTGGTGTTGATCGGCGGCGCAGTCCCCGGCGAGACCGAGGTGTCGTCGCAGTGGATCAGGACGCTGATCGAGAATGACGACCGCACCGGTGCCGCCGCGATCTCGATTGTGCTGCTGGTGATTTCGTTCATCGTGCTGTTCGTCCTGCGCACTGTCGGTTCGCGGGCGGCCAAGCGGGAGGAGCTGGCGCAATGACGCTTTCGCCCGCGATGCGCTACCTGCTGCGTTACGTCGCACTGGGCTATCTGGTGCTGCTGCTGATCGTTCCGGTCGGACTGATTCTGTGGCGCACCTTCACGCCCGGCGTCGGCGCGTTCTTCGAGTCGATCACCACCCCCGCAGCCATTTCGGCCCTGCAGCTGTCCCTGCTGGTGGTTGCCATCGTGGTGCCGCTCAATGTGTTGTTCGGCGTGCCGACCGCACTGGTGTTGGCGCGCAACAGGTTCCGCGGCAAAAGCCTGCTGCAGGCGGCTATCGACCTGCCGTTCGCGGTGTCACCGGTCGTCGTCGGTGTGGCGCTGATCCTGCTGTGGGGCACCTCCGGGGTGTTCGGGTTCGTGCAGAACGACCTGGGTTTCAAGATCATCTTCGGCTTTCCCGGCATCGTGCTGGCCAGCATTTTCGTCACCGTGCCGTTCGTGATCCGCGAGGTCGAACCGGTACTGCACGAATTGGGCACCGATCAGGAGGAAGCCGCCGCGACACTGGGCTCCAGCTGGTGGCAGACGTTCTGGAAGATCACCCTGCCGTCCATCCGGTGGGGCCTGATGTACGGCGTTGTGCTGACGATCGCGCGCACGCTCGGAGAGTTCGGTGCGGTGACGATCGTTGCGGCAAACCTGCCCGGCTCGTCGCAGACGCTGACGCTGCTTGTGGCCGACAGGTACAACCGCGGCGCCGAGTACGGCGCGTACGCCATTTCCACGCTGCTGATGACGGTCGCGGTGCTCGTGCTGGTCGTTCAAGTCATCCTCGACGCGCGCCGCGCGAAAACGGACAATTAGGCCTCAGGAGAAGCTGACATGACCAATGCGATCACGGTGCGGGGTGCGAACAAGCACTACGGGGACTTCGCCGCGCTCGACAACGTCGACTTCGACGTGCCATCCGGCTCGCTGACCGCGCTGCTCGGGCCGAGCGGGTCGGGCAAGTCCACGCTGTTGCGGGCCATCGCCGGCCTCGACGAGCCCGACACCGGCACGATCACCATCAATGGCAGCGACGTGACCCGCGTTCCGCCCCAGCGGCGCGGCATCGGCTTCGTGTTCCAGCACTACGCAGCGTTCAAGCATCTGACGGTCCGCGAGAACGTCGGCTTCGGGCTGCGTATCCGCAAGCGGCCGAAGACCGAGATCAAGGAGAAGGTCGACAACCTTCTCGAGGTGGTCGGGCTGACCGGGTTCCAGACCCGCTATCCGAACCAGCTGTCCGGCGGCCAGCGGCAGCGCATGGCGCTGGCCCGCGCGCTGGCCGTCGACCCGCAGGTGCTGCTGCTCGACGAGCCGTTCGGTGCGCTCGACGCGAAGGTGCGCGAGGATCTGCGGGCGTGGCTGCGCCGTCTGCACGACGAGGTGCATGTCACCACGGTGCTTGTGACGCACGACCAGTCCGAGGCGCTCGACGTGGCCGACCGGATCGCGGTGCTCAACAAGGGCCGAATCGAGCAGGTCGGTTCCCCGACAGACGTTTACGATGCGCCCGCCAACGCGTTCGTGATGTCGTTCCTCGGCGCGGTGTCGTCCCTCAACGGCACTTTGGTTCGGCCGCATGACATTCGCGTCGGCCGCAACCCCGACATGGCGATTGCCGGCACGGACGATTCGGTGCAGGCCACCGGTGTGCTAAGGCCACGATTGACCGAATTGTCATGCTGGGCTTCGAGGTTCGCGTGGAGCTGACCAGCGCGACGAACAACACTCCGTTCACTGCGCAGATCACGCGCGGCGACGCCGAGGCGCTGGGGCTCAAAGAGGGCGACACGGTCTATGTTCGGGCCACCCGGGTGCCGACGCTGCCCGGCGGCGCCGACGTGCCGAAGGCCGACAACGCCGACGAGGACGAGGACGAGGCTTTAACGAAGGCCTGAGTTCCCGGCGAGCAGACAGAAGTAGCCGTTGGCCGGCGGCCTCGTGCCGTTGACGGCGTAGTTGCCTGCGGCGTATGCCTTGTACGCGAGCGGGCTGTGGCTCGCGACGGTCCGCGCATTGCGCCAGTGCCGATCCAGGTTCAGCTTGCTCGCGGTCGCCGATGCTCCGCCGGTGTCGAAGAGTCGCTCGGCGGCGCGAAGCGTCAGCCGCTCGGCGACCAGCTGCGCCTTGGCGACGGCGACCGCGGTGTCGGCGAGCGCGTCCGGGTCGTATTGCCGTCCGTCGTCGACGAGGCGTCGATGCGTCGGCGGCGGAGAGCACCAGGCCTCGCCGGAGCCGCAGCTGCCGCGATCTCTCCGACCGCCTGCAGCACGAACGGATCGGCATCGAAGCCTTGTCGGCCAGGGAATGCGCGGCCGGGCGGGCCCTCGTCCGGACGTATTCGACAGCGTCGTCGAACACTGCCGTAGCGCGATACCTGCCGAGACCGCCGCCAGATACAGCTGCAGGAAAGTGGTGCCGTGCCCGAGGGGCTGCCGTCGGAGACGGTGACGACCTCGATCGGGGTGGACCTCGACGTCGGTGAACCGGGTGCCGCCGCTGGCGGTGGTGCGCTGACCGAATCCGTCCCAGTCGTCGAACAATTCGACCCCGGCCCGGTCGGTCGGCATGATCACCTGCACGTCGCTGCCGTCGGCATCCACCGCCGACACCGCGATGACGTCGGCGAACAGCGTGCCGGTGGAGTAGAACTTGTAGCCGTTGAGCCGCAGCACCCTCAGCGTCGGGAAGCACCGTGGTGTCGGCACTCGACGGCGCCTGGCCCGTGGCATCGGTGATGGCGTTGCCGAACGACGAGCCGGCATTGACGCGAGGAAACCACTGTGCCCGCTCGGCGTCGGTGGCCCGATTGCTCAGCAGGCGCTCGGAGAACCCGAAATGCGCCCGAAGTGCCTGCGCCACATTGGAACTGCCGCAGGCGATCTGGATGACGCCGACAGCACGTCGCGGATGCTTGCCGCCGGGCCCGCCGTACTCCGTCGGAACACGCAGGCTGAGCACGCCGGCGTGCCGGATCGACTCGACCGCGTCGTATTGCAGCACCGGTCTGCTCGGCGGCGGGTCCTCGCGCCGCAGGCGCTCGACGATCTCGGGTAGCCGGGCCAGCCGTTCGGCGACCGAACCGCCGAGCGGCTTATCGGAGAACGACTTTCGGGGCGAACCGCGGTTACTCGAGTGACGGTCATGTCGTCTCCAGATCAACGAAAGTGCGGGATGACTTGTCGGCGAACCGTTCCAGTTCGGCCTCCAGCGGCTGGAACTGCAGCATGAACAGCTCGATACCGGCGTCGTGGAACGCCTCGATGCGCTCGGTGACATGGTCATAGCTGCCGACCAGCCCCGCCAGCGTGCCACCGTTCGAGCCGACCCGGCTGGTGTCGGCCAGCACCTTGTACATCTGGGTCTTCGGGTCGGTGCCGCCGGAGATCTCGGGCCGTGCTCGGCGTCGACCAGCGCCTGCAGATGCGCCGACCTCGGCTTCGCTTCGGCCTCGGTCTCGCGGGCAACCACGAACGCGGACAAGGCCGAACCGCAGCGGTGCGCGGTCGCGTGGCCGGGCATCGCAGGTCCGCGATCACGTCGACGGTATCGGGCGAGCGGCCTGCCGTTGATGAAGAACACATCGGCGTGCTCAGCGGCCAGCGCCCGGCCCGGTTCGGATTCACCCCCGACGTAGATCGGCGGGCGGCTCGGCGGGAGCGGGCCGGACCAGCGCCGGCTGGCCGCCCTGGACACCGATCGGCGAACCTGCTTGCCCGCCCAGAGTGCGGTTACGGTGTCGAGCCATTCGCGGGTGTACACGTAGCGGTCGTCGTGGTCGAGCGGGTCGAGCCCAGACGCCTCCAGCTCGGGCAGGAACCAGCCACTGACGAGGTTGACGGCGAGCCGGCCGCCGGAGATGTCGGCGATGTTGCCGGCGATCTTGGCGAACACCAGAGGATTCAGCAGCAGCGGCTTGATCGCGCCGATCAGCTCGATGCGTGCGGTGGCCTCCGCCAGCGCGGCCAGCGTGGACCAGGTTTCCAGCACGTCGTCTTCGATGTCGCTCGGATGAATCACGTGCTGGGCCAACAGGGTCGCGTCGAAGCCGGGCCGCTCGGCGCGCACCATCAGATCCCGGTTGCGCCGGTAGCCGGCGTCCGGAGCGTCGTCGGGATGGTGCCGGGCCCGTGGTTGCCGTACACCGGCGCCCACACCCCGAACCGCGGCGCGGTCACGAACTGCCCAGGTAGCGCTGCGTTCCCAGTCGCTGACGTGGCTGGCATACTGCTGCCACTCGCTGCGGGCGATGGCCGCGAAGTCGTGGACGGAATCGGCGCCGAGGATGTCGAGAATCGTGTCGTCCTGGGTGGCCAGTGCGACTGCCATGCCGAGCGATTCGGGCAGCGGTGCACCTTGGCTGTACAGGTTGCCGGTCGCTGCCGGTGGCGCTGCGTCCGGCCTCCAGTCCCGCGATCACCGCGGCCAGCGCCGAGGCGATCAACCAGTACGGGTTGGCATCGGAGGCGCCCTGCGAAGTTCGATGCGGGTGGCCGCCGGCTCGGCCTCGACCAGCGAGCGCACCGCGGCGCTGCGGTTGTCGCGGCTCCAGTTCACGGTGGCGGGCGCGAAGGAGTCCGGCGCGAAACGACGATAGGCGTTGACCGAGTGCGCGCCGAACAGCGTGATCGACGGCAGATGCTCGAGCAGGCCTGCGATGGCATGCAGCGCTGTCTCGTTCTCCGCGCCGTCGACGGCCGCGAAGGCCGGCTCGTCGCCGCGCCACAGCGAGATGTGCAGGTGCGCCGAACTTCCCGAATGTTCGGAGAACGGCTTCGGCATGAAGCTGGCGAGCTTGCCGTGCCTGCGGGCAACCTCCTTGGCGGCGTACTTGAGCCGGGCGCTGTCGTCGGCGGCCTCCAGCGCGTCGGTGTAGACGAGGTTCGTCTCGACCTGACCGGGACCGTACTCGGTCTGGATGCCCTCCAATCGCGTGAAGGCGCCGAGGGTTTCGTAGAGGTCGGCGATCAACGGATCGAGTGCGTTGGCGTTTTCCAGCGAGTACGCGTGGATGTCGTCCTGGAACGGGGACCCGTCGGGATTGAGCAGATAGAACTCGAACTCGACGCCGATCTTGGCGGTGTATCCGAGGCCGCCAGCCGCGCCAGCACCCGCTGCAGCACCGCACGGGGATCCAGCAGCGACGGAGTGCGGTCGTGGGCGACGATGTCGGAGATCACGTGCCCGACACGAGGCCGCCACGGCAGCGGCCGGAACGTCGAGAAGGTCCGGCACCGCATAGACGTCGGGATAGCCGCCGTCCCAGTTCGTCAGCCGCAGCGAGTCGATCACCGTGCCGTCGGTGTTCCAGCCGAGAGACGCCTCACAGAAGGCGAATCCGGTGCCGGGGGCGCGGTCCAGGAACTGAGCGGCCGGGATTCGCTTGCCCTGGGCGTGGCCGAACGGGTCGCTCCAGGCGACCTCGATCTCGGCCAGCGAGCCGTCGGCGAGTCCCCGCCGCAGTTCCTGCTCGGCAGCCGACGATGGCATCGACCGTCTGCGTCATGACGGTCTGCATGACTTCGCTCTTGTCGGCTGACCCGGGTGCCGACCGCGGCGCCGAGCGCGAACGCGACCACGAGCAGCCGACGATGCACCCAGCGCCAGAATCGCTGAGCCACCGACCAGATCCCTCAGGTTGGCCAGGATCAGGATCAGCCGAGCCGAGCAGCCCGACCAGTCCGAGCGCCGGCGCGATGCGGACCCGCCACTGCGAGTAGCCGCGACGGTCGCGGGCGAAGAACACCAGCACCGCGAGCGAGGTGGCGATCAGGAGCACCACGAATCCGACCGTGGTGGCGCCGGCGAACCAGGTGTAGAACTGCGCGGCCGGGTCGAGGTTGAACACGACGGCGAGCACGACGCTCACGGCGACGACCCCGGAGATCCACAGCGACGCCGATGCGGTGAGCCGTGCCGGTCGTGCGGCATGGCTCAGCGACTCGGGCAGCACATCGCGCTGTGACAGCGCGAACACATACCGCGACGCCACATTGTGGAACGACAGGATGCAGGCGAACAGGCTGGTGAAGTAGAGCACCGTGATGATGTCGGTGCCGACGACGCCGATGTAGCGCTGCGCCGTGTCGGCCAGGAACGTGCGCGCCGGAATCGGTCGCCCTGGTCACGGCCTCCGTCGTCGCCCCACCCCGAGATCAGCGCCCAGCTGGTGACGGCATAGAACACGCCGATCAGGATCAGCGCGACGTAGGTGGCGCGCGGGATGGTGCGCTCCGGGGTGCGCGCCTCGTCGCGGAAGATCGCCGTGGCCTCGAAGCCGACATAGCTGATGAGCGCGAACAGCAGCCCGATGCCCAGCGAGCCGGAGAGGATCGCGTTCGGGTTGACGATGCCGGTGGACAGGCCGTGGTCGCCGCCCTGGACGACGATGACAAGATCCAGCACCACCACGATCGCGATCTCGGCGGTCAGCAGCACCGCGAGCACCCGGCTGGACAACTGGATGTTGCGGTAACCGAGGATACGTCGTGACCGCGAATGCCACCGCCGCGAACACCACCAGGGCAGGGCCGGGCCGCCGAACAGCTCGACGATGGCGGCCCCTGCCGGGCCGAGCAGGCCGTAAACACCCGCCTCGATCGCCACGTAGCTGACGAGGGCGACGAACGCGATACCGATGCCGGCCGGGAAGCCCAGCGCCTTGCGGACATACGAGAAGAAGGCGCCCGCCTCCTCGACGTAGGGTGTCAGCGCGGTGAAGCCGACCGCGAAGAGCAGCAGGATCACCGTGGACACCATGAAGGTCGCCGGGAAGCCGGCGCCATTGCCTGAGGCGATCCCCAGCGGCACGACGCCGCCGATGACACCGAGCGGTGCGGCGGCGGCCACCACCATGAAAACGATGGAGGCAACTCCGAGATTGCCGCGCAGCTGCCGTACCGGACGCGGAGGCTCGTCCCTCAAAGCGTCTGGGGTAGCGGTGATTTCGGACATGCGGGAACCATCCTTCGATCGGGGAGGGTCGATAGGTTAGGTGAACGGTAGAGCTAGGCCCGGCGCTGCACCACATCTGGAGTCATCGTGAGTCTTACTACGCCGCGGCTGGCGTCACGAGTGTGCGCACAGTGCGAAAATCAAGCCGAATCATCGCCGTAGATGTACGTTCGGCGAAACGAGAACGCTAGGCCGCGATGCGGGTAGCGAGCGCCTGATCGAAGCGATCGAGAACCGTTTCGGCCACCTGGCGGTGCGCGCCCAGTGGAGATGACATCGGAATCCGTTGCGCGCGGGCGAATTCAGCGACGCGATCAATGATCTTGCCGTGCGCCAGGAACCAGGGCGCGATGACCAGTCTGCTGGCGCCGCGGCGCCTCAACAGGTCCGCAGCCTCTGCCAGATCGGGGTGTGGGCCGGTGGCGAACGCCGTGGTGGCCGTCCAGCGCGTCGTCAGCGTCAGCTCGTTACCCACGGCTTCGGTGCGGGCGTTGGCGTCCTGGCGTGACGATCCCACAGCGGTGACCAACACGCCGACCTCGGAATCGAGTCGCGACACTCCAGCCTGTTCGATCCGTTGCCTGAGCACATGGATCAACCGATCGTCCTCGCCGAGCACGTCGGCTTGGCGCACGTCGACTCCGGACTCGGCGATCATCGCGGGGATGTCGACCCGAGCGTGATAGGCGTCGGCCAACAGCAGCGGGACCACGACCGCGCGCTGCGGCAGGGTCGGAAGCACGTCGCGCAGGTTCGGAAAGTTCTGCTCGCAGAACGCGACCCGCACGTCGAGCGACGGGCGCAGTCGACGTGCGCAGTCAGCGATCGCGCGCGCGTTCGCCGCCGAGCGCGGGTCCGCGCTGCCGTGTGCGGTCAGGACGAGTGAACTCACGAAGCGTGCAACCCGCATTCCGTCTTCGACGAGCCCGCCCAGCGGCCGCTGCGCGGGTCGGCGCCCTCGGCAGGCTTGGCGGTGCACGGTGCGCAACCAATCGACGGATAGCCCTCGAACACAAGGGGATTGACCAAGATGTCGTTGCCGTCGATGTAGGCCTGCATCTGCTCATCGGACCACGCCGCAATGGGATTGATCTTGACCAGGTTGAAGGCCTTGTCCCAGCTGACGAATGGCGCGTTGGCCCGTGTCGGTGCCTCGACGCGGCGAATCCCGGTGACCCACGCCGAATATCCCTGCAGCGCCTTGCCCAATGGTTCCACCTTGCGCATCCGGCAGCATTCGTTGGGCTCACGGGCGAACAGGTCCTTGCCGAACAACTTGTCCTGCGTTGGCGACGCTGTTCTCGGCCGTCACGTTGACGATGTTGACGTCGTAGACCGCCTCGACGGCGTCGCGGGTGCCGACGGTCTCCACGAAGTGGTAGCCGGTATCCAGGAACAGCACGTCGACTCCCGGCCGCACCTTCGCGGCCAGCGAGACCAGCACCGCGTCCTGCATGTTCGACGCGACGACATAATTGCCGCCGAAGTTCTCGTCCGTCCAGCGCAGAAGATCATCCGCGTTGGCGCCTTCGAGTTCGGCCGCACCGCGTTCGGCCAGCTGCTGGAGATCTGTCTCGGTCATCGTCACCTCAGGTCCGCCTCGTCTGCTCGTACCGCCCAGGTAGCGAAACGCTCGCCCTGCTCGCGTTGTTTCACGAAGTTGCGAACAACCCGGTCGATGTAGTCGCCCAGCTCGGTGGAGAGCACCTTGTGCTGGCGCAGCTTGCGGCCGAAACCGCTGTCCAGGCCGAGGCTGCCGCCAAGGTGTACCTGGAAGCCCTCGACGGAGTTACCGTTGCCGTCGTCGACCATCTGGCCCTTGAACCCGATGTCGGCGACCTGGATGCGCGCGCACGAGTTCGGGCAGCCGTTGATGTTGATGGTGATCGGCACATCGAGCTGGGCGTTGATGTCGTCGAGCCGCTTCTCCAGCTCGGGCACCAGGCCCTGCGCGCGGGCTTTCGTATCGGCGAACGACAGCTTGCAGAACTCGATGCCGGTGCAGGCCATCAGGTTCTTGCGCCAATGCGACGGCGTCGACGGCAGCCCCAGCGCGTCCAGGCCGGCGACCAGCTCGTCGACCTTGTCATCGGGCACGTCGAGGATGATCAACTTCTGGTACGGCGTGAGCCGCACGCGGTTGGAGCCCGCCGCCTCGGCGAGATCGGCGGCCTTGGTCAAGAGCGTGCCGGAGACGCGGCCCGCGATCGGGGCGACGCCCACAGCGTTGCGTCCGTTCTTCAGCTTCTGCACGCCGACGTGGTCGATCGGGTGCTTGACCGGCTCGGGGGCGGGTCCGTCGATGAGCTTGCGGCCCAGATACTCGTCCTCGAGCACCTGGCGGAATTTCTCGATGCCCCAGTCCTTGATCAGGTACTTCAGCCGCGCCTTACTGCGCAGCCGCCGGTATCCGTAGTCACGGAACACCGACGTCACGCCCTCCCAGACCTCGGGCACCTCCTCCAGCGGCACCCAGGCGCCCAGCCGCTGCGCGAGCATCGGGTTGGTGGACAGGCCGCCGCCGACCCAGATGTCCAGGCCCGGGCCGTGCTCGGGGTGGTTGACGCCGATGAACGCGATGTCGTTGACCTCGTGGGCGATGTCCTGCAGGCCCGAGACTGCGGTCTTGTACTTGCGCGGGAGGTTGGAGAACTCGGGATTGCCGACGAAGCGGCGGACGATCTCGTCGACCGCCCAGGTCGGGTCGAGGACCTCGTCGACAGACTCACCGGCCAGCGGCGATCCGAGGACGACGCGGGGGCAGTCGCCGCAGGCCTCGGTGGTCTGCAGGCCGACCGCCGCCAGGCGCTCCCAGATTTCGGGCACGTTCTCGATCTCGATCCAGTGGTACTGGATGTTCTCGCGGTCGGAGATGTCGGCGGTGTCGCGGGCGAACTCGGTGGAGATCTCGCCGATCGTGCGCAGGGCCTGCGTCGTCAGCGCGCCGCCGTCGCAGCGCACCCGCATCATGAAGTACTTGGCCTCGAGGAGGTCGGCGTTCTCGTCGCCCGTCCAGGTGCCGTCGTAGCCCTGCTCACGCTGCGTGTAGAGGCCCATCCAGCGCATCCGGCCGCGCAGGTCCTGCTTGTCGATGCTGTCGAAGCCCAGCTTGGAGTAGGTGTCGACGATGCGGTCCCGCACGTTCAGCGGGTCGTCGTCCTTCTTGAACTGTTCGTTCGGGTTGAGCGGCTCGCGATAGCCGAGGGCCCACTGGCCCTCGCCGCGTGGGCGCTTGACCGGCTTGGCGGTGGGGGTGGTGGTGGTTGTCATTGTGTGGCTCCTTATGGAGCCGGATCGCGCAGAGACACCAGGAGGCTGCCCGGCGGCGCAGATCCGGCGGCCAGCTGAAAGTACAGGTGGGCAGGTCTACGACATCAAGGCAGACAACAAGAGGTACAAACGCGCTTGAAGTCGACATGCCGCCGCGCCACCAGCGAAACGCGGTGGGTGAAGATGCGGGCGGCAGTCACGTGGCCAATTGTGCCACGGATAGCGGCATATGCCCTAACCGGGGGAGATTTGCGCTCACGGTGAGCGAAAGCTCTCTGGGAAACTGTCCATATGACGGTCCGAACGGCGCCTACTGACCTGCCCGGCCTCGTGCCGACGCCGGGTCGGCCGTTCGGCATCTATATTCACGTGCCGTTCTGCGCGACCCGCTGCGGGTACTGCGACTTCAACACCTACACGCCTGCGGAATTGGGTGGCGCGAACCCGGAGGGTTGGCTGATCGCCCTGCGCGCCGAGCTGGCCAGGCCGCCGACCTGCTCGATTCGCCACCGGAAGTGCAGACCGTGTTCGTCGGCGGGGGAACGCCATCGCTGCTCGGCGGCGCGGGCCTGACCGGGGTGCTCGACGCGCTGCGGGAGCACTTCGTGCTGGCGCCGGATGCCGAGGTGACCACGGAAGCCAACCCGGAGTCGACGTCGCCGGAGCTGTTCGCGCAGTTGCGCGCCGCCGGCTACACGCGGGTGTCGCTTGGCATGCAGTCGGTGGCGCCGCATGTGCTCGCCACACTGGACCGCGTGCATTCGCCAGGGCGCGCGCCCGCAGCCGCTCGCGAAGCGCTTGCGTCGGGGTTCGAACACGTCAGCATCGACCTCATCTACGGCACGCCGGGGGAGTCCGACAACGATCTGCGGCGGTCGATCGACGCGGCGATCGAGGGAGGCGTTGATCACATTTCCGCGTACGCGCTGACCATCGAGGAGGGCACCGCATGGGCCGCCGGGTGCGTCGCGGCGAGATTCCACCGACCGACAACGACGTGCTGGCGCATCGCTACGAATTAGCCGACGAGCGGCTCCGGATGGCCGGCTTCGACTGGTACGAGGTGTCCAACTGGAGCAGGCCCGGCGGCGAGTGCATGCACAACATGGGCTACTGGGACGGCGGCGAGTGGTGGGGCGCTGGGCCGGGAGCGCACGGTTACGTCGGGTCGACGCGATGGTGGAATATCAAGCATCCCAACGCATATGCGCAAGTGCTGGCGGACGGTCGGCTGCCGGTGGCCGACTTCGAGGAGCTGGACGCGGACGCGTGCACACCGAAGACGTGATGCTGCGGCTGCGGTTGCGGCGCGGGCTGCCGCCGACGCGCTGAGCGAGCGTGAGCTTGATCGCGCGCAGACCGCGGTCGCCGACGGGTTCTTGACGGCGGAGGCGATCGGCTGGTGCTCACCGACCGTGGCCGACTGCTGGCCGACGCCGTCGTGCGCACGGTGCTCGACTGACGATCCGCGCTGCTCCCACCGTATGACGTCCACAGTGGACGCACAGAATGTGCGGAGCATGAGGTCATGACGAACCAGGATCATGCTGCACTTCTGCGCGTGATCCACGACACCCACGGCAAGCCCCTGTTGCGCTACGTGTTGCGCCTGACGCGAGGGGATATGCCGTTTGCCGAGGATGTCGTGCAGGAGTCGCTGCTTCGGCTCTGGCGGAAGCCCGAGGTGCTGGAGCAGTCCGACGACCGGGTACGTGCCTGGTTGTTCACCGTTGCCAGGAACCAGGTGATCGACGACCGGCGTAGCGCCAGGTATGCGCGTGAACTGCACACCGAGGAGATGCCCGATGAGGCGTCGCCGGATGGGATCGGCGCGGCGTGCGACAAGTGGATCCTGGCGGATGCACTGAAATCGCTCAGCCATGACCAGCGCGTGGTGGTGGTGCGCGCCTACTACCTCGGCCAGACCGTGGCCGATATCGCCGCGCACGAGAACGTGCCGGAGGGCACCGTCAAATCCCGGCTGCACTATGCGCTGCGCAAACTGCGAAACACATTGCAGGAAACGGGTGTTATCCGTTGACCGACGATGACATCGCCGACTGGGACGCGGCCTATGTTCTTGGCGCTCTCAGCGAGGAGGACCGGTGTGCCTATGAGGCCTATCTCGCCGCGAATCCGGGGCGCGCTGTCGCCGTCACCGAGTTGGCAGACTTGCTCGGAGTTCTGTTCGTGTTGAGCCGAGACGAAGCGCTCGCCCTTATCTAGGCGGGCGGACTGTATTCCGGTGCGGTGGTGATGTTCTCGGCCGACGGCGCGATGGACGCCGCACTGGCGCTGGCATCATCGCCACGATGTCGCCAAATCTGGTGCGGCGGCGTCTAGACACCACGTCGAGCCCACGCAGTACCGTCGGCATATGGCATTCGACCCCGGCGCCGTCGGTCGCGCCTTCTCCGAGCACCGGTTCGACGAAGCGCTTCGGGTACCTCGCCAAGGATGTGCGCTGGACGATCGTCGGGCTACACAGTCCTCGAAGGCGCGGATGCCGTCCGGCAGACGTGCCGCCAGACATTGGCGAGCCTGGAAGACACCACCACCACCTATGACCGCTGTGTGGTGGCGAACGGGTCCGATGTCGTCGCGGTCGACACATTCGCGCACTACAGCGGCCCGGCCGGAGTGACCTCGGTCGCCAGTTGCGACATCTACGAGTTCGCCGGCGAGAAGATCACCGCGATCACGTCGTACGCGGTCGAGGTCGACCCCGAGTCCGCAGGCTCGCAGCCGCCGCCGCGAGGTACCTCTTGACTCGCTTGCAGTCAGATCTTCCGGTTCTCCGACTTCAGCATCCAGGCGACCTTCTCAAGGTTATCGATCATCTGGTGCAGCAGATCGGCAGTGGAGGGATCGGCGGTGTCGACATCGTCGTGTACGACGCGCATGGTGCCGACGGCGGCGTAGATCCGGGTGGTGATGAGGTCGACCGTCTCCGTCGTGCTGAGCTCGGCCGGCGAGATGGCAGGCAGTGTGGTGGTCGCCGTGACGGTATCGGAGCGGCCGTCGGGCACCGCGTTGAGCGCGCGCATGCGCTCGGCGATGGTGTCACTGGCTTCGCGTGCGGTGTCGACGATTTCGTCGAGTTGCAGGTGCAGATCCCGGAAGTTTGTGCCGACGAGATTCCAGTGGGCCTGTTTGCCCTGCAGATGCAGTTCGATGAGGTCAACTAGTACCCGCTGCAGGTTCAGGGCCAGGCTTGATGGGGCGTCGAACTCCCGTACCTGATCGTCGGTCAGTCGGTGTGAAATGGTCATGGCATTTTCCGTTTTAGTCGAGGTTGTGGAAACACGAATAGTGACGGTGTACAACGCTGCGTGGTTCTTCCAGATATACGTGTGGCCGGCCCAACGGGCCGGCCATTGACCGCTACCGGCCGTGTCCACCCCCGCCGCCGTGAAAGCCGCCACCGCCGAAACCGCCGCCGGGGAAGCCGCCGCGAAAGCACCGCCGACGCCGAGCAGAAATCCTTCGTCTCCGTAGGGATCGTAGTTAACCGCGGGAGGGGAGTCCTTGATCCCGACATCGCCGGGGGTCTCACAAACGGTGCCCGAGACGCCGGTGTCGCAGGCCCCGTGCGGAGCCGGCGCTGATGCCGCCGCGGCCATCGGTGCGGCGGTGATCGCCAAGGCGGCGGCGCCCGCCGCCAGCAGCGGTGCGACGTTAGTTCAGTTTGATCCTCATGTTTGAGCTCCTTATTGGTTGGCCCTGATCGGGCTTATTCCAGGATGTCGCCGTACCGGATTCGAGTCATCACGGATGACACCCAAACCTGTTTCCCCCCAGCTGCAATCAGCCCAGGCCCGCCAGCGGCAGAGACAGGAGACGCCCGACGACAATGGAACTCCTGGACCGACATGCGGGCCCAGGAGCCATTGGGAGGCAATGGAAGCCAACGCGCGACCTACGGTGGGACGCCGCGCCGAGCGCGGCTCCGTATCCACCATAGGGATGGAAGTCAACTGCCGGAGGGGCATCGTTGATCTGTGCATTGCCGGGCGACTGGCACACGGTTCCCGATCTACTCGGGGAGCAGGAGTCCCCGGCGGCTGCGGCGGCGACGGGCGCGGCAAGAACCGCTACGGCGGCCGCTGTGGCTCCGAACAGCGCAGTGAGGCATGTCAGTTTGTTCGCATGATGTGCTCCAGTTCATAGATGGCCATGGTCAGGCCCAATTCATGGTGTTCGTCGATCGACCGCTTGTCGCCCCTGCTGCCACTCCATGGACGTACCCGTCAACCCCTCCATGGACGTACCCGTTAACTGGAACCCTTCCTGGGCCGGGCAACGGTTTCAGGACTGCTGTCCCTGGTCGGTGCCGAGCACTACTTCCGTCGTCCTGGCAATCCCAGAGGGATCGACATAACTCACGGCGATCGTGGTTCCGGGCGCCTTCGTATACACCGCCGCAACCAACGCGACAGTGTCGTCGATCAGTTGATCGTCGACCTTCGTGACCAATGCGCCTGCAGGCAGTCCGGCCGCCGCCGCAGGTCCGCCGCTGGACACCTCGACGATCCGGACGCCGTCGGCATTCGCGTCGTCGGCAAGCCGTGCACCGAGGAACCCGTGGGAGGCAGTGCCGGTGTCGATGAGTTCATCGGCGATGCGTTTGGCCTCGTCGGCGGGAATCGCGAAACCCAGACCGGCCGAACCGCTTTCAGGAGACGCGGAGCCCAGCGACGCGTTCGCCGAGTTCATTCCGACCAGCTCCCCGTAGGCATTCACCAAAGCTCCGCCCGAGTTTCCGGGGTTGAGCGGGGCGTCGGTTTGGATGGCGTCGATGACAGTGGGCTGGCCCGCGGAACCGGAAGCGGTCGACACTGGCCGGTCCAAAGCGCTGACGATGCCCGCTGTAACGGTGCCGTCGAGACCCAGCGGCGAACCCACCGCCACGACCCGCTGGCCAACACGAAGGTCGGTTCCCGAGCCGAAGGTGATCGGGGTGAGTCCAGACGATTCATCGGCCCTCACAACGGCGATGTCACAGCTGGGGTCGGTGGCGACGACGGTGAACGGCGCCGTGCGGCCGTCGGCGAAGGTCACGGTGGTGTGGAGGCCAGCGGCGTGGTCGGGCAGGCGGGCCGTTGTGCGGCCGACACGACATGAGCGTTGGTCATGATCAGCCCGTCAGGGGTCAAGATGATGCCCGAGCCCACTTCACTACGGCTGCTCAGATCGATCTGCAGTTTGACGACGCTGGGCACCACCTTCGCCGCGACCTGCTCGATCGAGTCGAGGCTGGCCGGCCTTGACGCGGCCGCCGGGACCGTCGCGATGGTGGTCCGTGCGGCCAGGTGCGGATACAGGTCGAGGGCGGCCACTGCGCCGACGCCGGCCGACACCACTGCGATCGCCACCGCGCCGGAGAAGAGCGCGACGCCCCGGGAACGCTTATGCGGCTGCTGATCTGTCGCAGCAGCGCTTTCGGACCGAGGAGCTTGGTCTACGTGGCCTCTTCGGCGATGGCGGGGAAGCGAATGCCTCGGTTTGTTGGTCATGTCGCAGCAATCGTCGCGATCGGGAGCGTGAACATAGCCTCTAGAATCGCGTTTGGCGGTTCCCGGTGTCGCCAGCGCTGGCGCCCATCGCCACCTCCTGCCAGCAGCAAATCCGCAATACCTGCCAGCGGTAATTGGTCACAGATCGCTTCCGATCGCCGCCCGCGCCGGCGGCCCGGCCTTGGGACTGGATGTCGTTGGCGCTGATCGTAAATGCGAACTGCCGCCAGCACTACCCGTTACGTACCTGCTAGCCGGAAAACCGCTGGATAGCCAAATGGCTTGCGCGGCTAGGCATTACATCGGCGTATCGTTTAACTATGCAGCCACGCGCAGACCTCTACGTCGATCGTGCGCGTGCGGACTCATTCGGTACCGCAGCGCGAATCTACGATGCGCGTAGGCCTCGCTACCCCGAGCAGCTGATCGACGATCTCTTGTCCCGGGGCGCCCAAAGAGTGCTCGATGTTGGTGCGGGTACCGGGATCGCTTCCGAACAACTGCTCCGGAAAGGGGTTGATGTTCTTGCCGTTGAGCCGGATCCGCGAATGGCTGAGATTGCGAAGGAGAAGGGCATACCCATCGAGATCGGCACATTCGAGAGCTGGGACTCCGCGGAGCGCCACTTCGATCTCGTCGTGTTTGGGTCGTCCTTTCATTGGGTGAACCCCGATATTGCGGTACCGAAGGTCCATCGATTGCTGCGCAGAGGTGGCCGTCTGGCATTGATGTGGAACCGCTTGATCCCAACACATCCCAGTCACAACGACTTTGCCGGGATATATCGGGACTATATGGATGCGGGCTCACCTCTGGTCGACGGCTCATGGGATGGTCTGGTCGAGACCGACCGTCACACCGACGGCTTGATCGCGGCGATAGCGGCTTCTGGGTTCACGGTCGCGCAGCACAGCTATCCGCGGCACGACCACTTTTCCACAGAGCATTGGCTTGACCTCGCATTTACGTATTCGGACCATCTCATCCTCGCCGCCGAGACGGCCGCGGAGCTACGAGCCAGGCTGGCTGAGTGCATCGGTTCGAAGGGCGTGGTGGTGGGCGGAGACACCTTGTTGGTCCTCGCCACCCGCGCATAGGAAGTTGCCATGAAGTCGATGCGTGTGGTGGTCGTCGGTGGTGGTATCGGGGGGCTATCCGCGGCGTTGGCGCTTCAGGCCGCGGGCGCCGACGTGAGGGTATACGAGCAGGCCGCCGAACTCGGCGAGGTTGGCGCGGGAGTCGGGCTCCACCCCAACAGCATGCGGATACTGCAGAGGCTGGGCGTCGCGGATGCCGTCACGCGCCGTGCCGCCACCATCAACGAGAGGTGGATACTCGCCCCCGGCGGCCCTGTCCTCTCGCATCAGGTCGCCGGCCGCGATGGCGCGATCAACTCGCTGGGCATGTACCGCCCGGATCTGGTGGCCGCCTTGGCGGCCGCGCTACCCCGCGGCACGCTGCACACCGCACATCGGTGCGTCGCCTTCCGTCAGGACGATCAGTCCGCACTCGTGACCTTCGACAACGGGGTCAGTGTCGAGGCGGATGTTGTGGTCGCCGCCGACGGCATCCATACGTCACTGCAACGCTACGTGGTCAAGCCCCGCCGGCCGGTTTTCTCCGGCGTGGTGGCCTATCGCGGGGTGATCCCCGCCGACCGGATGCCCGGTTGGCCGTGGCCAAACGCGTTGGTGAACTGGGTGGACCAGGGCAAACACTTTTTGGTGTTTCCCGTGCGCGCGGGCACGTTGCTCAACTATGTCGGATTCCTGCCTGCCGACGAGCAGATGCGTGAATCATGGTCAGCGCCCGGTGATCCGGCAGTATTGGCTGCTGAGTTCGGCGACTGGGATCCGCGGCTTTCTCGGCTGCTCTCGCAGATCGACGCCACCTTCCGCTGGGGACTGTATGACCGCGATCCGCTGCCGCGCTGGACGCGTGGGCGGTTGGCGCTGCTCGGTGACGCGGCGCACGCCATGCTGCCGCACATGGGCCAAGGCGCCAACCAATCCATCGAGGATGGGATGGCATTGGCCACGTTGATGAGAGATACCGATACCGCAGACATCACTGATGTGCTGATCCGCTATCAGGCGCTCCGCCACGAGCACACCGCTCGGGTTCAACAAGCATCGAGGGCCAACGGGCTGCGCTTTGACTCCGGGCAGGCGGTCGCTTTCGGTCGAAACGGAGTACAGGACTACGACGTGGAGGCCGCGGCCAGGGCCATGCGGTGACGGCTCGGATGAACCCTGGGGAGCCGCCGTTCGTTTCACTATTGACCGGAGAAATGGTTGCCGCTGATCTTGCGTCCGCGGGCTAAGGAGGACGCGACGTGCTGCAACGAATCGCATCGCTGGCGATCGCGGCGCCCCGGCGGGTTGTCGCGGCGGCCGTGTTGGTGATGGTGGCAGCGGGGATCTTCGGTGCCCCGGTCTTAGGCAGCCTGTCCTCGAGCGGATTTCAGGACCCCACCTCCGAGTCCGCCAGGGCGACGCAACTGCTGACCGACAAGTTCCACCAGGGCGACCTGCAGATGTTGATCACAGTCACCGCTCCGGACAGCGCCACCGGCCCGGCCGCGCGCGCGGCGGGCTTGAGCATCGTGGATCAGCTGAAGCGAGCACCGAACGTGGCGGCGGTCACATCGGCGTGGAGCGTCCCACCCGCAGAGGCGACAAAGCTTGTCAGCAAAGACGGCAGGACTGGGCTGATCGTTGCGGGTCTCAGCGGCGGAGAGAACGTTGCGCAGAATTCCGCCCAAACACTGTCCGAGCAGGTCGCACGCGATCATCCGGCCGGGGCGACGGGCGTTATTGTCCGGTCCGGCGGGGTCGCCACGGTGAACGCGCAGATCGCCTCCCAGCTGCAGCACGACCTGCTGCTGATGGAGTCGATCGCCATCCCGTTGAGCTTCCTCGTGCTGGTCTGGGTGTTCGGTGGCCTGCTGGCGGCCGCGTTGCCCGTCGCGGTCGGGCTGATGGCGATCCTCGGCTCGATGGCGGTGCTGCGTTTCATCACCTTCAGCACCGATGTGTCGAACCTCGCACCCAACCTCAGCACCGCAATGGGCCTCGCCCTGGCGATCGACTACACGCTGCTGATCATCAGCCGCTATCGCGACGAACTGGCCGATGGCGCCGACCCGAACACCGCCCTGATCCGCACGATGACGACGGCAGGGCGCACGGTGCTGGTCTCGGCGACGACGGTGGCGCTGTCGATGGCGGCGATGGTCCTGTTCCCGATGCACGTCCTGAAGTCGTTCGCCTACGCCGGTGTCGCCACCGTCGCGTTCGCCGCGCTGGCGGCGATTGTCGTCACGCCCGCGGCCATCGTGCTGCTGGGTGACCGGCTGAACGCCCTGGATGTCCGACGGCTGGCGCGGCGGCTGCTGCACCGGCCTGACCCCGTCCGCGGTCCGATCGAGGCGCAGTTCTGGTACCGGTCGACGACGTTCGTCATGCGCCGTGCCTTGCCGCTCGGCCTGGCCGTCGTCGCATTGCTTCTGGTACTCGGCGCACCTTTCCTCGGGGTGAAGTGGGGATTCCCCGATGACCGGGTGCTGCCGACGTCGGCGTCGGCGCATCAGGTCGGCGACCAGTTGCGCAACGACTTCGCCGACAACTCGGCCACCGCGGTCACCGCGGTGATCCCCGACGCCGACGGCCTCACACCGGTCGATCTGGAGCGCTACGCCGCTGAGTTGTCCCGCGTCCCAGATGTTTCGGCGGTGTCGGCGCCGATGGGCACGTTCGTCGCAGGTGCCCGGGTCGGGCCGCCCTCGGCGCCCACCGGGGTGGCGCAGGGCAGCGCCTTCCTCACCATCGGCAGCACGGCCCCACTGTTCTCCGACACCTCGCAGACCCAACTCGACCGGCTGCATGCGGTGCCGGGACCGGCGGGCCGCCCGGTCGAGCTGACCGGTACCGCACAGACCAACCGCGACAGCGTCGACGCCATCACGTCGCGGCTGCCCGCGTGCTGGGGCTGATCGCGGTGATCACGTTCGGACTGTTGTTCCTTCTGACGGGCAGCGTCGTGCTGCCGCTCAAGGCACTGGTGCTCAACGTGCTGTCGCTGACCGCCGCGTTCGGTGCGCTGGTGTGGATCTTTCAGGACGGGCATCTCGGTGCGCTCGGAACGACGTCCACCGGAACCCTGGTCGCCAACATTCCGGTGCTGTTGTTCTGCATCGCTTTTGGCCTGTCGATGGACTACGAGGTGTTCCTGCTGGCGCGGATCCGCGAGTACTGGCTGGCATCGGGGCGGACCCGTGCCGACAACGACAGGAGCGTCGCACTGGGGTTGGCTCGCACCGGCCGGGTGATCACCGCCGCGGCCCTGGTGATGTCGATATCGTTCGCGGCCCTGTTCGGCGCCCACGTGCAGTTCATGCGGATGCTCGGGCTCGGCCTGACGCTGGCCGTACTGGTCGACGCCACGCTGGTGCGGATGGTGCTGATGCCTGCCTTCATGCACGTGCTGGGTAGATGGAACTGGTGGGCACCGAAACCCTTGGTGCGGCTGCACGACCGCATCGGCCTGCGCGAGGGGGAGAACGAGAAGCTGACCGAGACGAAGTCCGCCGGTTACCTTCCGCGCGTTGTACCTACGCGGGTTCTGGCCTCCACCACGCTGAGGGGTGAAGCGGTTTGCACCACCCGTGTCAGACGGAATCCGGCTTGGCCGAGCAGGTCTCGGTATTCGGCCTCGGTGCGTTCACGGGCGCCCAGATTCAGCAGCATTTCCAGATCCACCCATTTGCCGGGGAATTCACGGTCGTGCTTGGGGATGACGAATTCGACCAGCAACACCGTGGCTTGGGGGCCGGCCGCCGCGCGAACATTGCGCAGGATTTCGAGCGCCTTCTCGTCGGGCCAGTCGTGGATGATGTTCTTGAGGATGTAGGCGTCGCCACCGCCAGGGACGCTGTCGAAAAACGACCCCTCGGCGATCACGAACCCGGTCGGCGACACCCTGCTTCCCGCAACAGGCTCGGGGCGTCCGCGACGACCGACGGCAGGTCGTAGAGGACGCCCCGCGATGCAGGCGCCGCCGCCAGGATGGCGGCCAGCAGTGGGCCATGCCCGCCACCGACGTCGACGATGGTGGGGTAGGCGCTGAAGTCGTAGCCGGCGACGACGGTCAAATCCGTCATCTCCGAAACACTCGTCATGGTCTGGTTGAAGAGTTCGGCGAGCTCGGGCTGCTCGGCGAAGTAGTCGAAGCTCGACTTGCCGCGCAATGCCGGGACGACCGAATTCCCGGTTCGGACAGCATCCACCAGCAGGGTCCAGCGCTCGCGCTGCTCCCGCGAGCCGTAGAACCGTGCCGCCGAACTCATCGACACCGGTGCATCCGAACGCAGGGTGTCGGCAAGGGAATTCAGCTCGTATCGGCCGTCGCGGCGTTGGCGGAAGATGCCCCGGCTGATCAACGCCCGCAGCAGCCGGCGCAGTGCGTCCGCGTTCGCGTCCACCCGCGCGGCCAACTCGTCGATCGTCAACGGCCCGTTCGGCGAGGGCGTCGGCGACACCGAGTTGCGCTGCCACCGTGATCGCCTGCGACGTCCAGGTGGCGATGATCATCTCCATCATCGCTGCCGGTGCAGGTATCAGCCGTTGATGGAGCCGATACAGGTGATGGCGAATCCACTCGACAATGCGGGCCAGCTTGGCGGGTGGCACCTTGGCGGTCGTCGGCATCGCGTCACCCCTCGCTGGTCGCATGGATGATCCGGCTGGACAGGTCTTGGTTGACTTCCGCGGATATCCGGCGGTGGCTCAGCCAACGCAGAAACCTCGTCATCGCCCAGGTGCCGAGCGAGTCGGAGATCATGGCGGCCGGTTTCAGCACCGACTCACTCTGGGACATCTGCCGCGACGTCACCCAGGACACTGCGGTGAGCCTGCGTCGCCTGGTCTTCTCGTACCAGCGCAGCGCGCTCGAGAGATCACCGTGTCCGCCGTTGCGGAAAGCCGAGAGTGCCTTGCACAACACCATCGTGTCGAGCAGCGCCTGATTGGTCCCCTGCGCGAGGATTGGCGGCATCGTGTGTGCGGCATCGCCGAGCAACGTCACAGCGCCAAGGCGCGGCGAGCGGGGAATCGGATGCCGAAAATGCGGGAACGGCGAAGGCGCCAGATCGTCGTCGGTCAACGTCGCGAGTACTTGATCGACCAAGTCGGACCATCCTGCGAAATTGGACCGGATCATGTCGATCGGACGTTCGGGCCTGACGAAGTCGGGCGACCACGGCAAGTCGAACCACCACTGCAGATCGGTGCCGCCCGCCGGCCACAGGCCGAGGTTTCCGTGCTCGCCGATGATCTGCACTGCGACGTCCTTGTCGGCGAGGTGCGGGAGGGTGATCAGTCCCTGCCAGCTGCACCAGCCGGTCGGCTTCGCGGGTTTCGCACCGGCGATACCTCGGACCTTCGAGTGCAGACCATCCGCACCGATCAGCAGATCCCCGTCGGCGAAGCTGCCGTCTTCGAACTCGATTCGCACCCCGTCTTGCGTACTGACCGCCCCGACCGCACGGGAATTGCATCGGATGCGATCTGCCGGAAAGCCTTCCAGCAGACGGTCAAGCAGGACTCGACGTGGGACCATCCGAACAGATCCGCCCAGCCGGTCCACGATCGCGGTCGATGTCGATATTGACCAGCGGGCGACCGGTCGATGTCGCGATCCGCACGGTGGACAGCAGCTGACCTGCCCCGTCCATATCGACGCCCAGCTGATCCAGGACCGTCGAGCCGTTGGACCAGATGGTCACCGCGCCGCCACCGGGCCGCATATCCGGCCGCTGTTCGAAGACGGTGACGTCATGTCCGTCTCGCAGCAATCCCCGAGCAATGGAAATGCCCGCCACCCCGGCGCCGACGACGAGAATTCGAAGCGGGTTCGCTACCGGCTTACGCTCGGCGGATCTCCTATCCGAATCTCGATGCCGCGCAGCCATTTTCATCAGCGATTCATCCAGCGGTGGAAGCGACCGTCCGGATCGTAGGTCGCGCGCACCTTGTCGAGGCGCGCCATGTTCGGCTCGGTGATGAACCGGGCCGGGCGCCTGCCGAGATTCTCGTCGGCGAGCGCGATGCCGGTCGCCAGGTGCGACATCGCCGCCATGTTGGACGCGGCCCAATCGCGGTACCGTTCGTCGTCGGCCGGGTCCTGCCAGACGGTGTACAAGCGCCATGTAGATCTCGTCCTCCAGGCCGTACACCTTGTCCGCGCGATCCTGCGATGCGTTCCAGCCCGTGAAGATGAAGTGCGAGGGGTGCGGCGGCATCGTTTCGATGATCCTGCGGATGCCAGGCAGTAGCTCTTCGGCCGACGCCGACGTGAACATGTTGTCGGCGATGTAGCGATGCCCCTCGGGTAGTTGGTCATCACGGCGGTGTACCAGTTCGCCAAGTGTGGTCGGCATATAGGGAACATTGATCATCGCCTTGTCGGCGACCGGGCAGGTGCCAAGTACGGCAAGGGCTTTCGCCGCCTCCTCGTCCGATTCGGCGAATACCGGCGAGGCGATGGTGATGGCTGGGCTGGTCGATCCCGGCTGCCGGATATGCGCGCGTGGCGAGGATTTGCAGCTCGACCCGGTCGTCGACCTGCGAACTGATCTCGCGCCCCCAGGTGTACACCTCGTCGGCGAGCTCGATCGGGTACATGTACAGGCAGGTGCCCACCACCGCCGGGCGCCGGTGAATCCGCAGTTTGAACGAGGTGACCACACCGAAGAAACCCGGTCCCGATCCGCGGGCGGCCCAGTACAGGTCGGGGTGGTTCTCGGGGTCGCAGTAGATCTGCTCGCCGTCGGCGGTGACGACCTCCAGCCCAAGGACGCTCTCACACGCCATGCCGAGCGCCGGACTGTTCCAGCCGTATCCGCCCTGCAACAGAAAGCCGCCGAGGCGAATGCCTTCGCAATGGCCCGACGGGAAAGAAGAGGCCTTGCGAGTCGAGTTCGGTCGCGAAGACGCTGGCGATCTTGCCCGGCCCGACGTCGGCGGTCATCCGACCGCTGCGTCGACCGTGCAGTGGTCGAGCCGGCTGACGTCGAGCAGCAAGCCGCCGTCGCGCAGATGACTGGCCGCCCAGCTGTGCCCGCCCGAACGCACGCCGACCTTATGGCCGTTGTCACGCGCATAGCGCAGCGCTGCGACCACGTCCTCGGTGTCGTGGGCTTGCACGATCACATCGGGAAAGCGGTCCGGCAGAAGGCCGTTCCATACCGTTGCCCGACGGGCCGTCTCGTATCCCGGTGCGCCCCGGAAGTAGGACTTTTCGAGGGAAGTCAAAACCATTGCGTCCTCTTGTTCTTCATTCGGCGGTCATCACGTGACACGACTCTTGAGCAGCTTTCGTTCAGCGGGAGTGGCTGAACTCACAGTTGCGTTGCGCGACGCCGCGCCTGAGGTAGGCGGCGATCTCATGGGCCAGGGGCGAGGCGGCGCGGCGGATTGCGCGCAGCGGGCCGTTGGGCGGAATGCCGTAGCCGATCGCGAACATTCCGTCGCCGATGTGCGAGGCGAACCCACCGCGTAACTTGCCGCGTTCGTCCAGGACGCCAAGGTGGCCGACCAAACCGTCGAGATCCATGCTGAAGCCGGTCGCGGCGATGATCACCGCAGGCGGTATGCCGCTGCCGTCGGCGAGGATCACCCGGTCGGCTTCGACGGCCTCCACAGCGGCGAACGACCTCGACGCGGCCTGCTCGCACGGCATCGATGAGCTCGTCGGCCAGCGTGGGGATCCGGCCTGTCTGTTCCACGGTCGCCTTCAGCCCCGCAGGCGGCCGGTTGAAGCCGTAGGCCGACAGGTCGCCCCACATCAGGCGCTCGGAGAGCCCGATTATCGGATCGACCGCGCCGCAGGCGCCCAGGCGAAAAGCTCGAGGAGGATGTCCGACGGAAGCGGTCCGATGGCGCGCCGCACGAGATGCGGCGGTGTGCGGACCGCAAGCCAGATCCGGCGCGCGCCGCTGTTGGCGAGCTGGACGGCGATGTCGGCGGCCGAATTGCCTGCGCCGACAACGAGGACGTCGCGGTCGCGGAAGGGCCAAGCGTTTCTGAAGTTGCCGGAGTGAACGACCTCGCCGGTGAACTGACTCAGGCCCGGCCACGAAGGGATGAGTGGGCGTGCGGTAGTTGCCGGTGGCGAGGACGATTGCCCGTGTTCGGATTTCGCCTGACGACGTGTCGAGTCGCCAGCCGCCCGCGGCGGCGGTCGATCCCGTTGACGTCACAGCCCAGCTCGAGTGTGATGTTCTGCCGCCGCACATAGTTGTCGAAGTAACGAACCATGTCCTCCCGGGTTGGCCAACGGCCTGCGGTCAACGGGATCCGCTGTCCGGGAAGATGCGACAAGAACCCGGTGGTGTTGAGGCGGAAGTTGTCGTAGCGCGTGCGCCACGAAATGGCCGGCGCCGTTGCCCGGTCGACGACGAGGGTCTTGATGCCGTGCTGTGCTCGAGCTCACGCGCGACAGCGAGACCGGCGGGGCCCGCGCCGATGACAACAGCGTCGCGGCTGTCCTGGACTGCATGGTCATAGTGGATCTTCCCCTCTCGAGTGGTCGACGAGAGCCACCGGTTGAGGCAACAGGGGACTGACCTTGCCGTTGCCCCGAAGCGCCGTGAGCGCGGTTTGCACGCCGTCGTAGAAGCGGGCGGCCTGGCGGACCGGTGCGTCATGATCCGCGGCTACGTCGACGTGCGGGCAGCCCAAGTACCTGGCGAGTGCCCGCTGCAGTCCCGGCGGCATCCGCCGGTCATCGGTGAGCACGATGACAGCGCACGGTATCGGCGGCGGAGGCGTGTCGCGGACATCGAATCGCGTCAACTGCCTCGCGGCGCGCCACAGTTGGACCGGCGCGACGTCGGCGGTACGGGCGGCGGTCACGATGTCGACGGCCGCGGACGCCTGCGGCGTGAGCGAGCAGTTCGCGGCGGCCGACCGCTGCCGAGAGCGCTCCGACGGCGGCCGCCACCGGTCAACCCGTACCTGACGTACCGGTCGTTCCAGCAGGCCCCCGCACCGCTGAGGATCAGCCCGGCAAAGCTGAGTCGGCTCGCGCTGGGCGGCGTATATCGCGGTCGCCGCCCCGAGGGAATGGCCGATGAGGATCGGCTTCTCCGGCGCCCACCGTTCGGCGGCGGCACGGACCGTCGCCCTGGCATTTTCCCACGTAAACGGGGTGCGCGGGAGGTCCCGTGTCCGGGCAGGTCCGGTGCCGCGACGCGATGGCCCGCTCCCCGAAGCGATTCGGCGAGGGAGCGCCCATGACATCGCTCCCGTCGAGCCCAAGGGATGCAGCAGCACCAGCGGTGGAGCGGCGGTTAGCGCACGTGCAGGCGATTTTGACAGACTTACTCCCCGCGTTGATTGCCGAAATCAGCGTCATGACTCCGTCGTCACGATTTCTCACTAGAAATACGATTGTCACCAGTGGCTGGTTCAGACGACGTGGTTTGCGTGCATCCATTCGATTTGCCTCGGCGTCGTAGCCGAGTTCTGCCAGGACGTCGTCGGTGTCCTCGCCGAGCAGCGGCGATGCCGTGATCGTCGGCGAGAACGTGGAGCATTTCACCCCGGCACCCGACGGCCAGATATTTGCCCTGTCCCCTGTGGTGAACCCCGACCACCGTGCCACTCGCCCGCAGCGGAGAAGGGAACACTCATCGCTCCATGGTCGCTCTTTGCGGGTTACCGGTGTCCGCCTGCGCGAGATTCGCTGCCCGAACCGCCGCGCGGAATACGGCTCGAACGCGACGGGGGGCAGCGTGTCGGTGATTTCAACATTGCCGGGAGACTGGCATTCGACTCCTGCGCCGTCCTATGTGCACGACTGCATGTGTGCACGACTGCATGGGAGTTGGGTCCGCTGACGCCGTGGGTGCGTTGACAATCGCCGGCGCGGCGGGTCAACTCGTAGCCACGTTGTTCAGCGACGTCGGCGAGCAAGCTGCGGAGTAGGCGCCGCCCGCGGTGGAGCCGCGATATCACAGTCCCCACAGGAGTATTCATGAGTTCCGCAATCTCTTTGTAGCGGAAGCCTTCGATGTCGGCGTAGTAGACCGCCGTTCGGAACTGCTCCGGCAGCGCCCGCATCGCGGATCGGATCCGATTGTCCGACACCGTATCCAGTGCCACCTCTTCCACCGATTGCGGTTCGTGCGACGAACGTCGGGTATTCGCCGCCAACTGCCGGTCGCTGATGTCGTGGATCGGGTACTGCGCCGGCCGCCGCTGTCGCTTTCGGTAGCCGTTGATGTAGGAATTGATCAGAATCCGGTACATCCAGCCCGCGAAGTTGGAGCCCTGCCGAAAGCTATCCATGCCGGTGTATGCCTTGACCAATGTGTCCTGCAGCAGGTCTTCTGCATCGGCGTGATTGCCGGTAATGCGCATCGCGTGACGGTACATCGGCTGCAGCAACGGCATGGCCTGGCGTTCAAAGGACGCCTCGTCACCTCGTGCGCCGATAGAGCCTGCGGCAGACTCGTCAGCTTCGACGATGGTTATCGTCCTCACCCCTGTCTCCGTCATGTGCTTTCGCCGCCGTATCCGGCTTGTTCCAAGGATTGCGCGACGGCAATCCGATGTCGTCAGGGCTGGCACCCGTCTGCAACCCCAGCTAGCTGGAAGTCGACGGACGCATCAACGCCCAATGCCTTTGGGAAGCCGAGCCTCTCGCCGTCCGCGGTGAGCGACGTTAACGGTGCCCGCCGCCGCCGCCATGGCCGAAACCGCCGAAGCCGCCGCCATGGCCGAAGCCGCCGCCGAAGCCATGACCGAAGCCGCCGCCGGGTCCGAAACCACCCGCCCAGAACGGGTATTCATCGGGATAGTCAACTGTTCCTCGGGCTGTCGTTGAGCTGAACGTTGCCTGGAGACTGGCACACGGTATCCCCCACGCCCGACTCGGCACAGGTCTGTTGAACCGGGGCGTGATTGGGTGAGGAAGCGGCCATCGCCGCAGGTGCAGTAGAAATCGCGATGGCGGCGGCACCCGCCGCAAGCACGCCAGTGATGTGGGTCAATGTGATTCGCACGAATCCCAGCATTGCTTGTCGTCGACGCAGTGTCTTCGCAGCTGGCACCCATTTTCCCTTCCCGCTATTGGGGGGTCCCACTGGGGGCCAGCGGTAAGGACACGGCAGCGCAGAGCAGCGCCGACGCGAACATTGAGGCGGATGCCCCATGTGCCGCGATGGTTGTCCGCCCGATCATGTCTACATAGAGATTTCGGCACCGCCCGCGAAGCCACTCCCGCGCTCCAACGGCACCCTTGGGACAGGGTGACACGGACGGAAAGGTTGGGAGGCAACCATGTTCACTATCGACGAGTTGACGACGATCCCGCTCTTCTCCGAGCTTGGCGACAAGGAGCTTGAATACCTTGCGGGCGCCGTTGAGGATATCCACCTGACACCCGGGGAGTACGTGGCCCACGAGGGTGAAGGTCGGGCCTTGGCGGTTGTGGTCGAGGGAAAAGCCGAACTGACGAAGGTCGTCAACGGCGTCGAGCAGGTGATCGGTGTCCGGTTGCCCGGCGAACTCGGAGGCGAAGTCCCGATCACGCTCGGTACGCCGCTGCCGGCCAGCATGCGGGCCGTCGAGCAGGCGCGTGTGCTGAAGCTGAACTCCGAGGCGTTCCACACCCTTACGGCGATGGCGCCGGAGGTTTCGGCAACGGTCGGGGCCGCGGCGCTCGAGCGGATGGACATGCTTCGGAACGCCACCGCGCAACCGCCAGGACCTGCGATGGTCGTCATTGGCCCCCGGGTCGACCCGGGAGTCCACACGTGCGACAGCTTCCTTCGACGCAATCAGATCCCCTACGAGCGGCTGGATCCGGATGATCCCGTCGCCATTGCACGTACCGGCGGAGAGGCAGCCGTGGCCGCCCCTTATCCGGTGGTGGTGCTACGCGACGGCACTCAACTGATCGCCCCGACGATGCGCGTCGTTGCCACGGTCTCTGGACTGACGGTCGTGCCTAGCCGGGCACATTACGACGTGGTGATCGTGGGAGGCGGCCCCGCGGGTCTGACTGCAGCGGTGAATGCCGCATCCGAGGGTCTGCAGACCGCACTGATCGAGTCCTTCGCTCCGGGCGGTCAGGCCGGCACCTCCTCCCGGATCGAGAACTACACGGGATTTCCATACGGTGTCTCCGGGGATGAGCTCGCCAGCCGGGCCCTGCAACAGGCGAAGCGGCTTGGCGCTGAGATCATCGTGACCCGCCAGGTCGAAGCAATCGATCCCGACGAATTGACCGTCACACTGGATGGGGGCGACGTCCTGCGGACGAAGTCAATCGTTCTCGCGATGGGGGTCGAGTGGCGCCGGCTCCAGCTCGAATCCATCGACAGATTCGTCGGCTCCGGTGTCTACTACGGCGCGGCACCCAGCGACGCAGGCATCGCGCAGGGAACCGACGTGTACCTGATCGGAGCAGGCAACTCTGCCGGACAGGCCGCGATTTTCTTCTCCAATTTCGCGCGAACCGTGACGCTCCTAGTACGCAGCGATTCCCTGGCAGAGAGTATGTCTTCCTACCTCATAGAGCAGATCGCGACGAAAACGAACATCCGCGTAGAACCGCGATCTGAGATCGTCGCGGTGCACGGCAGCGAACAACTCGAAGCGATTGAGGTCGTCGATCGCAGGACCGGCATGACGTCTCGACGAGACGCGGGAGTTGTGTTCGTCCTCATCGGCGCCGAAGCGGCGACCGACTGGCTGCCCTCAAAGATCTCGCGTGACGATCGCGGATTCGTCGTCACAGGTGCCGACGCGATGAAGGCGGGACAGTGGAACGCCGATCGCGACTCGTTGGCTCTTGAAACCAGCGTCCCGGGTATCTTCGCCGTCGGCGACATTCGATCCGGATCGGTGAAGCGGGTAGCGGCGTCTGTCGGTGAGGGCGGTGTGGCGATCGCCCTTGTGCACCAATTCCTCCAACTCACCGCCTAGTCGGATCCTTCGAGATCTGTTGTACCTCCTCTAGCCTGAGCCCCGTGCTGCGCGGGCCGAGCAGGCCGACGTCGAGGCACAACACCACGATCAGGACTGCCGAACCGGAGAACACCGCTACCGGTCCGAGGGCCGCAAGCGCAGGCACGGCGACGAACGGCATCACCGTCGAGGTCGCGCGCGACAACGAGTAGCAGACGCCGGCTGCCGTGCTCCGGATCGCGGTCGGAAAAATCTCGGCCTGATAGATGTGGAACCCGTTGGAGAAGATGTTGGACACGGCGGTGAGCAGGAAGCCTGCGGTGACGATCACCGCGACATTCGTCGACGCCGCAAACACTATGCCGCACACGCCGATTCCAAGCGCTGAGGCGATGATCAGATGCTTGCGCTCGAACCGTTCCACCAGCGGCACGGAAAGGAGCGAGCCGATCGGATAGCCGGCGAAAGCTCAGTGCCGCGTAACCCAGCGATTCGGTCACCTCGAAGCCCTTGCTCACCAGGACCAGCGGCGCCAGCGTGCCGAAACCGTAGTAGGCCACCGTTTGCAGCACCTGGAAGATGATCAGCATCACGGTGCGGCTGCCGGTAATCGCGGAACGCGATCCGGAACACCTCGGCGACACTGCGCGCTTCGTCACCCGAGGCCGAGCCGTGACGTGGGCTCGAACGTTTCCGGCATAGGCGTATCGGGCGCGACCTTGGCCGCCACCGGCTCGACCAGCGTCACGGGCCTCTGCGTGACGGCCGCGGCTCTCCAACCAGCGCGGCGATTCCGGCAGCATGGTGCGAACCGCCATGATGAACACCGCACCGAGGCCGCCGAAAATCAGCAGCCAGCGCCACCCGTCGATGCCGAGGAATTCATTACGCGCCACCAATTTGCCGCCGAGCAGCGCCGCGAGCGGTACACCGAGGAACCCAATCGTGTACGCCCACGCCGTCATCCGCCCGCGGTACTTGGCAGGGATGAACTCGGCCAGATAGGTGTCGACCAGCACCAGTTCCGCGCCCAGTCCGATACCGGCTATGACACGCAGCACGAGGAATGTCTCGATGTTCGGCGAGAAGGCGGCCAACAGCGGAGAACACAGAGTAGACAAGCAGATTGAGGATGAACACCCGTCGGCGTCCGAGCCGGTCTGCGGCAATCGAGAGCACGTTAGCACCGATGAACATGCCGGCGAACCCTGCCGCGATCACCATCGCCTTGCCCAAGCTGCCCAGCTCGAACTCCTTGGCCAGAACCGGCGCGAGCACGCCGCCCAGGAACACCTCGTACAGGTCGAAGAACGTGCCGATACCGACGATCACCACAAGCCGCCAGTGCCAGCGACTCAGCGGGAGCCCCTCCAGTACCGCGGATGCAGCGCTAACTCGTGTCGGTCCGACCATCTCGCCTCCTCCCTCCGATGTCATTCTCGCGTCCGTCTGCTCCGCGGGCTATCAACCAAGCGCAGAAATTCTTGGGATCGGTAGCCGCTCCTGCTGGATGTACTTCCCCCATGACGACGCCAACCCGGCGCCGCATGACGTGAAGAGGACGCCGCATGAACATCGTCCCGACCCGCATTCAGGAATCGGTCAACCGCGTCGATCGCACACACAGCCTGGTGATGGGAATCCTCACCGGCCTCGCCGCCTTCTTCGCCTTCTGGAAGATCTTCTGGCTGATCTTCGCGACGGCAACGCTCTCCAACTTCGGATACTCCGGCTTCTGGGTGATCCTGTCGCTGGTGTGGTGGGGGGCGATCGCGGCCCTCGGGGTGTTCTGGTCCGTCGCGTTCCTAGGGCGCTACTCCTCGCAGACCTGAGATCGTTCACAGGACGGGGCCGTTGACACCAGCGGCCCCGTTCTGTGATCAGCCGCTTGGCTCGATTCGCAGAAGATTCTCGGCGTTGCGGTGGGCGATCGGCGTTCGCTGTTCGGCGGTGAGTTCGGCCTCGTCGAGAAAGTCGGAGACGTTGTCGCGGACGACGTATGGGAAGTCCTCGGAGTGGATGATCCGCTCGGCCCCGACCTGGAGAGGATGAATGTGAACTGGTTCTGGTTGTACATGCCCGACGGGGTCACCCACACATGTTCGCGGTAGTACTCGCTGACCGGTCGGTCCAGATACCCAACCCGGTTGATCGTCTCATCGAGCCGGTCGAGCCAGCCCGCGACCATCTCGCCCCAATGTCCACTCAGTAGTTGCAGACGCGGGTGCCGATCCATGGCCCCCGACAATATGAGGCGCAGAACGTGGATGCCTGCCTCGGCATGCCAGCCGAAAGCC
>CAVTHR010000029.1:0-135557 GCA_963734385.1 uncultured Actinomycetota bacterium
CCGCGCCGTCGCCCACCGACCACCTCCAGGGCCGAACCCCACCTCTCACTTAACACCCAATTCCAGAGGAACGGCGATAATTCAGCGGCACGCACGAGACGAAGAACGCCACGAGCACCGAGAGCTCACACGCTCAACGCGCGTACCGGCACATCACCGGCCTCGGCGTCATGAGTGCTTGGTCATTATCGGCGTGGGTGCGGCGTCAGCCCTGCTCTGTAGGGCGCACCGTCCGATCTTAAATCCGCACAGTCTGTGTTCGAGTCCCTGTGGGGGCACCGAGAAAGGCTTGGTAGAGCGCTATCGAGGCGAATGGATCGGCTCGCGCCCCCGGTCGCCCGGCATTACCCCGGCGCGCGGCGGAAGCGCGGCGGCGTGGTCGGCGTGCTAGCTAACTCGCACACTTGCTCGCCGAGGTCGGTGCTTCCGTGCTCGGCGCACCTTCATCGCCCCGCCACTTTCAGCAGGATCTTGCCGCCACGGAGCTGATGCGACACCGCGTCCTGGATATGCTCGAGGGGGTACACGCCCGCCACCGGGACCACGAGGGTGCCGTCGGCTACTAGCGGTGCCGCCTCACGAATGACAGGCACCACCTTGTCGCGGTAGTCGAAGTCGCCGACAAAGAATCCGTGGACCGTGAGGTGCTTGCCGACCAGTGCCAGGGTGTCGACCCACATGGGTTCGCCACTGGCCCAGGAATAGCTGACCAACCGTCCACCGTCGGATAGCAATTCGACCAGCCGCGCCACCGCTGGACCACCGACGCTGTCCACTGCCAGCGCCACTCGCGCGTCGCCGATCACTGCTCGAACATCGCCGACCGCATCGGGGTCATCGGCGTGGACCACGTCGGCCCCGGCTGCTGTGAGCTCGGCGAACGTTGCGTCGTCACGGGCCAGGTTGATCGTCTTCAGTCCACGAAGTTTGGCTAGCGCGATCAATGACCGCCCCACACCGGAGTTCGCAGCGTTCTGAACCACCCAGTCACCGCGCTGCAGGGAGGTGTATTCACTGAGCATCAACCCTGCTGTCGGGGGGTTGCTGCCCAGCATCGAGTACTGCTCGATGTCGCCGGCGGGGAGTGCGAACAGGCCGTCGGCGGGCACGACGAGCCGCTCACGCCACGCACCGGCATACAGGGGTAGCACGACCAGATCGCCGACCTGAAGTCCATCGACCTCGGCGCCAGTGGCAAGCACGCGGGCGACCCCCTCTGCGCCGGGTATGTGGGGCAGGGGTGGTCGCGCCAGCACGCCGCTGACAACCAGTAGGTCGTGTTTGTTCAACGGCGAGACCTCAACGCTCACCAGAACCTCATGCGGGCCCGGTGGCGGCGGCTCCTCGATGTCGACGAGGCGGAGCACCTGTGCGGGGTCGCCGAACCGTTCAATCTGGATGGCGCGCATATCAATTCCTCTCCATCGAAGGTTAGGCGGCTGTGTGATCCTGCCTAACGGATACGTCATATTGGCTAGGCTGGTTAATTTTGACAGCGGTTATCGCCGAATTTCGGCGTCGCTGCGTGTCTCGATGGCCTTGACGCTGTGAACGAATGCCTTCCGTAATACGCCCTTGCCGATCGGTTCCGAGTACGGCCGCCAGGACGCGTCCCTTGAAGTTCTTGCCCTCGCGGACAATGACAACGTCCACATTCGTGGTGCCGTCGGGACGCGGGCTGAGGGTGTAGACGTAGCCCGAGGCGCCTCCCCAGGTGTTCGAGTCGGTGGTCGTCAGCGTGACGTGGTTGGGATCGGACCAGTCGTAGTGCAGGCGTTCCCAGATGCCGCCTGAGCCTTCGGTGACATCGGCGTCACGCGTGCCCTTGTGGTGCACCTTGAGGTCGCCGTCGGCGCTGTTCGGAAAGAGCTCGGAACGGCCCGGTCCGAAGTCGGTGAGCCCGGCGATGAACTGCTCGGGGGTCGATGTTGTCGACCGGTGGAAATGAATCGTGGACATCGTGTCCTCCTTGTTTGATGGAGTTGATCCTTCGTCCACGGGAAGCGCATCGCCGCCAATGGGAATTCCTGCTTGGACCTGGGCGGGGAAGCCCTGTTGACCCTGGTACTGGGAGGGACAGCCTTAAGATCGGGCGATGTCGTCGACGGCCAGCGCGCTCGGTGACTATCTGCGCGCGCGCCGCGAACAAGTCCGACCCGAGGATGTCGGGTTGGATTCGGGACCTCGCAGGCGCGTGCCGGGATTGCGCCGCGAGGAATTGGCGATGCTCGCCGGGATTAGCGTCGACTACTACCTGCGACTTGAGCAAGGCCGCGACAAGCATCCGTCTCCACAGGTGCTCGATGCGCTCGCCCGGGCGCTGCGACTGGATATCAAAGCCACTGAACATCTGCATCGGCTTGCGGGCTTGCACGCGACACGCAGCCCTGATGCCGGGACGACGCCCGAGGAACTCGATCAACTGATCGATCAGATTCCGCTTCCAGCGATCGTGGCGAATCGATACCAGGATGTGTTGGCCGCCAATGCGATTGCCCGCGCGTTGTCACCGGGGTTCGCGCCCGGCGAGAACTTCTTGCGGTGGCGCCTGCTGGCACCGGCTGCGCGCGATTTCTTCGTCGACTGGGACGAGGCGACTGAGGTCGCGGTGAGTGGGTTACGGGAATCCGCAGTCCGGCGATCCGGGCGATCGCCGCTTACGCGCCTTGATCGACGAGCTCTCGGCCGCCAGCGACCGGTTCCGTGAACTCTGGGCACGCGCAGATGTTGGATACCGCACCGGCATCCTCCACGTGCGGCATCCCGTAGCGGGTGATCTCTATCTTCGCCGCACGAGGCTCAGCGTCCCCGACTCCGACACTCAGGTGTTCGTTTACTATCCCGAGCCGGGCAGTGATTCGGCAAAAGCGCTTAAGGCACTCGCACCTTCATAACCCGAAAAGTATGGGAACTACGGTTCGACCGCCCTCAGGGATCGAAGTTTCTGTAGCGCTTTGGCTGACTCGCTGCCGGGTTCGGCGTGATACAGCAGCAGCAGCTGCCCGCCCGAGTGAGGGACGACGAGCCGGGTCCGATGCAGAAAAAAATCACCCACCTCCGGATGACGCGTGTGGACGATGCCTGTTGAGTGGCCGACGTCGCCGCGCGCCCATAGCTCACGAAAGCGTTCACTGCCGGCTGAGAGCTCGTCGAGCAGGGCACGCACCCGAGGATCGTCCAAATCCCCTGCGGCTTCGCGAAACTCGCACACCGCGATATCGGCTAGCTCGTCCCAGTTGACGAACCGCTCCCGCGCGGCGGGGTCGAGGAAGACCGAGCACATGCGGTTGCGTCCGGGTGTGGCTCCCGGCGTTAACGCGCGGGCGTACGCATTGGCGGCCAGCACATCCAAGTATCTGTTGCACACCATCGCCGGAAAGGGAATCTGATCGATCAGTTGGCGCAGGCGTTGCGTGACTGTCTGCACGGTGGACTGAGGGGGCTGCTGCCGGTCGAGCTCGCCAGCTGCTGCAGGTATTCGGTCGCTTTGCGGTCGAGCCGCAGTGCCTGGGCGAGGGCCTCCACGACCTGTCCGGATGGATGGGTGTCATGGCCCTGTTCGAGGCGCAGGTAGTAGGCCGAGCTGATGCCGGCCAGCGTCGCCACCTCCTCGCGACGCAAACCCGGGACGCGGCGTCGCGCGCCGGGCACTAGCCCGACGTCGTCGGGACGAAGCTGCTCGCGCCGCGCTCGCAGGTAGTCACCCAACGCGTTGGCCCTCGTCGCCACCACCCGATCGTAAGACTGTCCCTGCCAATACCACGATCACTTCGGTCAGGCTGCCGTCCGTACGGAGGAATTCCAAGACGTGAAGTGCGCTCCTGCCGATCGTAGATGCCGGGCGGATAGCTAACGCAGCTAACCAATCAGCGGACACAGCCAATGAAATCCCTTGTCGAAGGGAAACTTTCGGCGAGCACATCAAAGGAGAAGTACATGCAGAAGTTGTCAGCGGCCTTGCTGGATCTTGCCAGTCGGGTCAAGCGGGTCGAAGACTCGGCCGCAGCGGTGGAGGCGAAGAACCGTGCCAAATTGCAAGCACGCCGCGAGGAGCTCGAGGCAGCGATCGACGAATCGCACATCGAGCTGGCGGCCGCCGCGACCCAGGCCAAGGAATCCGCGAACGGTAAGTGGTCGAAGGTCAAGAACTCGATTGAGGGACGGGTCGATGACATGCGTTCCGATTTCGCGAAGTGGCAGGTCGAGGTCAAGGAAGATCGCGCCGAGCGGGCGGCCGAGGACGCGGAATACGACGCGGTCGTCGCGGTGAACCTCGCGGCTTATTGCCTCGACGCCGCGGAGTGGGCAGTGGTCCAGGCAGAGCTCGCCCGTGGCGAGGCCGACCAACTAGCGGAACGGAGGTAGGGAAATGACCACTATCGAAACCCCGTCCGTTGTCCGCAACCTCTGGAAATCGGTGCTCGCGCTGGGCGTGCTGACCCTCGTCTTTGGCGTCGCGGTGCTGATCTGGCCCGGCGACTCGATCGTCGTCGCGTCCGTGGTGTTCGGTGTCTACCTGCTGGTGTCAGGGGTCGCTCAGGCCATCGCTGCGTTCACTGTCGGTATGTCTCTGGGCAGTCGCGTGTTGTTCTTCATCAGCGGCGCACTGTCGGTCGTGTTGGGCTACTTCGCCTTCCGCGACTTCAACAACGGCGCCGCCGTGTGGCTGTTGGCCACGTGGATCGGCGTTGGATTCATATTCCAAGGTGTCACGGCGACGGTGTTGGCGATCGATGTTCCAGGATTGCCTGCTCGCGGCTGGTACATCTTTGTCGGGATCCTGACTGTGATCGCCGGCGTGGTGACGATCGTGTGGCCGATCAGCTCCATCGTGGTGCTCGCGATCTTCGCCGGGTCATGGCTCGTCGTCGTGGGGATCACAGAAGTTGTGTCGGCGCTGAGCGCGCGTCGCACCTTCAAGAACGGGAAGCGCCGTATCGAGGAGTCGTTGGCGCCCAGCGCCGCTAGCTGACTCACGTCGGTGTGCTGAGGCGCGATGGCGCGTCTCAGCACACCGAGCCCAATGTCGCAGAGGGATGACCTCGAAAAAGATCGACATCACCAGAGCAGTGACCCGATCTGCGGTCCATTTACCACGAAGGAGAACCATCATCATGACCAGCACAGCATCAGACATGTCCAAGGTTTCTACCGGCTTCGACATCAACGCGGAGTTCCGCTCGCGTGATGCACGAGCTCGGATTGTCGCCCGAAGACACCGGCGGCGAAATCACCTTCGTCGGCGAAGACCCGATCGTCCCGAGCGTGCATCGGCTCGGGGCGTGCATCGGCATCCCGATCATGGCCGGGGCTGCGGGGATAGCCGATATCTGGCGCCAGCGCACCGGCCGCGGTCAGGACCTGACCCTTGACCTGCGCAAGGCCATCCACGGCATCAACCCGGGGTACAAGTTCATGCCCACGATCAACGGCTACCCCTTACAGCTGCCGTATTGGGTCGGTGGCCCCCCAATGGGGTTCGACCTGTACCGGACCAAGGACGGTCGGTTGTTCCTGCCGACGGGGGCCTACCCGCGCATGCTGGAGCGCATGTGCACGTTCCTGGGGTGCTCGCCGGACAAGGACAGCATCGCCAAGGCCGTATCCCAGTGGGATAGCGAGGAACTCGACAAGGCGGCCGCCGAAGCGGGCGTCGTCTACGCCATCGTCCGCACGCCCGAAGAGTGGGCAGCCCACCCTCAGGGCAAGTATCTGGCCGACAAGCCGTTGGTGGAAATCATCAAGATCGGCGACAGTGACCCCGAGCCGTTCACACCGGCGGCGCGCCCGCTGTCAGGGCTGCGGGTGCTGGCCGCCACGCACGTGATCGCCGGCAACGTCATGGCGCGCACGCTGGCCGAGCACGGTGCCGAGGTGCTGCAGATCGCCCACCCCGAGGAGTTCGAGAACGAGGGCCTTATGCAGGACCCCTGCGCCGGGTTCACCTCCTCGGCGTGGCTGGACCTCGCTGCGCCCGAAGGACTGCGACGGGCCTACGAACTGGCCGCCGACGCCGACGTGTTCATCGAGAACTATCGCGGCCACAAGATTGCCGACCTAGGGATGTCGCCCGAGGAACTGGCCGCGCGCCGCCCCGGCATCATCTACGCCTCCGGCAAGGCCTTCAGCCACGACGGGCCGTGGGCCAACCGCGGCGGAATGGACATGGAAGCCCTGTGCGTCACCGGGTTCACCACCGAAGAAGGCACCCCGGAACAGCCGGAGTTCCCGCCGACCAAGGTGATGAACGACTACATCGCCGGCTACATCGGCGCCGCGGGCATCCAGGCCGCGCTGATCCGCCGGGCCAAGGAGGGCGGCAGCTACCACGTGCGGGTCAACCTGGCCCGCTGCGCGATGTGGTTCATGTCGCTGGGCACCTTCGACAAAGATGCCCCGGTGCCCACCGGCGAGCAGCACCAACTCTTGGCGCCAGACACCATCACCGCTCAAACCCCCTACGGCGAACTGGTCCGACTGGCCCCACCGGTGCAGTTCTCCGAAACCAAGCCCTACTGGCGAGACCCGGTACTGGTGGTGCGCGGGTCAAGCAAGCCTGCATGGACAACCAGCTGAGGCTTCGGGGATCCGCGGGCTAGGTGGCGGACGGCCGGGTTGGCTCAGCCAACCCGGCCACGCGGCAATGAGAACGATGATTACGTATCCCTTTCGCCCATATTTCGGGGGGCCGATGCCTGTCAGCAGGCATTGGGAATGCGCGACACCGTCGTCGTCGAACCCGCACCTGCGAAATGCCTGACGTGACCGCTGGGCCTGATCAGGGATTTCCTTGTGCGCGAAATCGAATGATGCTGTGCCGTAACCACTTGTGGTTACAAGAATGCCTTTCGAGGTACCTTCGTTCTGCAGTGTGCCGAGGAGGCCGCGCACCGCTGCGCCGGCCGCGCCGGTTAGTCGCGATTGAAGCTCGGCCCCGTCACCTTCGGGTGGCGGGCCGAGTCTTCTATTTGGACTCGAAGAAGACGGGATCGGCAATGAACCCCGTATTCACACTCCATAGTCCGTCGGCACCGGCCGGTACGGCTACGCACACGTTTCCTTCAGCCTCTCCGCCCTTATACAGCTCGCCGATGTCTGCAAATGGGTTCGGGATGACTCCGCAGTAGTCGTCGTAGGTCCGGTTATCCGAGCCGACGAAGTTGACCCGAATATCGAACCCCATGTTGCCGGTGTCGTCTCCCTTGTATGTGGCCGTCACGGGCACGATCCAGAACTCCATGCCCGATCCGGGCGGGTCGTTGAATTCGTTTTCACTACGGACCTCGGTCCATGCCTCGCGAGGGGCGCCGAGGGCGACATCCCAGTCCTCGTTGCTCACTGTCTGGCCGATGGGGAACGGATTCTGCCTACTGCCGGCTTGATTTCCGTCTCCGCCGTCGTTTGCAGACGTCGGCGAAGAGGCAGACCCATCGGGTGTTGGCGATGACGCCGACAGATCTGAGTCGTTGAAGGAGTCCTTGAAAACGTCGGAGACGACAGTGAAGAAAACGACAACACCGACGACTGTTCCGATAATCGAGACAACAACCGCAGCAATGCTTGTGCCCTTGGCCTTTCCGGTCAGAAATAAGCCGACGACGCCGAGGACGAACGCGATGGGAAGCAGTACCCAACCAACGACAAGTGCACCGGGAATGCAGGCGAACACGAAACCGATGATGCTCGCGACCAGCGCGATAATCCCGATGACGTTGTTCCGGTTCGCCGGTGCGGGTGCCGAAAACGTTGCCGGTGCTGCTGGTGGAGTGCTGTGATCGGTCCACTGTGCGCCATCGAAGTAGCGTTGCCCCGGCGCACCGGACGGATCTGGGTACCAACCAGCTGGTGTCGTCATTTCTCTCTTTCCTCTGGGGATGCTGCGGACGGAGTGTACGACTGACGCAACCGGTACACGTCAACAGCTCCTCGGTTTGATTACGACTAATCGTCGATGCTCGAGCGCAGCTGTTGGTCTACCTTCTCCAACTTGGCGTCCAGCTCCCGAAGGGCTTCGGTGAGTGCGGTCAGACCTTCGGCGAGGAGCTCGGTGGGCCTAGCGGCTTCTCGGAATCTGTTGCCCGCGGTTGCGGCCCAGGGTGCTGCGTTGCTCATGGGCAGTGACCCCATCGGCGGCCAGCGACGGGGTTCGGGGCATTAAACAGGCCGTTGCGGGGAGAGCTCAGTCTAGGTCGGCGAGGATCTTGCGGGCGGCTTCGAGTTCGGCCTCGAGGGTGGCGACCCTGGCGGCCTGTTGCGAGCGTGCCTCCGCGATTACCTCGTCGATCGGGGTGGAGAGATCCTCGTGAAGTTCCTTAGCCGCGCGGGAGACTGCGGCGGCCGCGACCGCGAGGTTGCGGGCCAGGTAGGTGGTGCCCTGCTTGAGCTCGGCGCGCCATTCGCCGTCGGCGGTGCCGGTGACAGTGAGAGTCAGCTCAAGCGTCTTGGTCTTCTTGCTTGGTGCCTTTTTGGCCGGAGCCTTCCTAGGCTTCTTGTCCCCGGCAGAAGCTTCAGAGCCCGGCGCGTCGGGCGCCGGCGCACTCCCGGTCGAGGTGCTCTCGGCAGGACGAGAAGCCGAGACGTCCGGAGTGTCGGAACGGGTAGGCAACGCTCCTTCTGCCAGAGTGTCTACAGTCATCGTCACGGTGAACTCCTTCTGGACATCGCCCGCATTGAGCGGGCTGGCGGTTGAATCATTAGAACATACGTTCGATTATTTGCCTAGCTTGCCATCTACATCAACCTCCCGTTGCTGCGCCACGCCGTGTCGGCGATCCATAGGGCCAAAATAGGGCCAAATCTCTAGAAGAAGTGCTTTGACGGTCCAGTTCGAACATGGCACAACAAGTCGGCCGGAGAGAAGGGAAATCAGCTGAGCCTAAAGCCATCTCACACGCGGAAGGTCGCTGGGGTCGGAGTGCAGGCACACCGCATCGCCGGTGACGGCTTTCGCCGCGGTGCCCCTGAACCGAGACTGAGGCCGATGGCGCCGCTCCGCAACGTCAGTTGTCGCTCAAGTCCTCGAGATTTTTGGCCGCGGCATTGAGGCGCGACGCTGACAGCGCCGTTCGACGAATCAGCGCAGACTAGCAAAAACTAGCGGCACTCGGAGCGAAGCAGAAGTGCGGGAAATCGACGGGAACTGCTATGCCGCAGCGGAATTCGATTTCTCGGCAGCTCCAGATGGTGAACAGGCCAGCCTGAAAGTCTGGTCTGCTTCGTTCCTGTCAATTGCGGTGAATGTTCGCAGGTTTGAGCTCACCCCCGAGGCGCGGCTTGGCATCGGCGCGCAAAGTGATTGCGTCGCGTCGACTCCTCACACAGCCGTGACAGCGAGATCGGATAAGCCCCTGTCCCAGGGGCGTCGCAGCCCGCGTCGAACGACGACGTGAGCGTGCCGACCATCGTGTCCCATCCGATATGTACGTCGTGAGTCGCCGCCAGACGACGGTTCCGGCTCGACTATCGACCAACCGCCGCTCTCCGTTGCATCTCGGCCAAACTGCGTACGAGCTGACAGCGCGCCGCGCACATGCGCGTCTCGTCTACAGCCTCGCGCGGCCGGGCTATCTTCACCGCCGTCGGCGGTCTTAAGTTCAGAGTATGAGCAGCACGCATGAGGTGTTCAACCAGTCGCCCACGCGGGTGGGTGTGAATGAATATGAGGCCAACGTCGCACTGACTGAAGCCGTCAAGCGCTACGGAATCGAGTGGGCCAACGATCATCTCAGTGATGTCGGCGCGCTGGTCGGTCAGGCTGAATTCCAGAGAGACGCAGACCTTGCCCATACCTACTGGCCGCTTTTCACGAGCCACGATCGGTGGGGGCATCGGGTCGATGCAATCGACTTCCACAGCTCTTACCACCGCATCATGCGCTTGGCGATCGAGCATGGCGCGCACACCAGCTGTTGGGCTGATCCTCGTCCCGGCGCACACGTCGCCCGAGCCGTAACGTACATGCTCTTTAGCCAAGTAGAGCCCGGACACACATGCCCGGTAGGCATGACGCATTCCATCGTTCCGTCTCTGCGACTCGAGCCGGAGCTGGCCAAATCATGGTTGCCGCGGGTGTATTCGCGGGCTTACGACCCTGAGCTACGCGACCCCGAGACGAAAAACTCGGCGATATTCGGCATGGCGATGACCGAGAAGCAGGGCGGGTCCGACGTGCAGCCCAACACCACCCGAGCGGTTGACGGTGGCGACGGTACGTGGCGGCTCACCGGCCATAAGTGGTTCTGCTCGGCCCCGCAATCCGACGCGTTCCTTATCCTGGCTCAAGCCGGAGACGGCATATCGTGCTTCCTGGTGCCGCGCGTGCTGCCCGGCGGTGAGCGCAACGTGTTCCGCATTCAGCGCTTAAAAGACAAGCTGGGCAACAGGTCCAATGCCTCCGCAGAAATCGAATTGGAAGACACCACCGGTTGGCTCGTCGGAGAAGCGGGACGCGGCGTCCGCACCATCATCGAGATGGTCGCCCAGACCCGGCTGGACTGTGTGCTGATGAGCACCGCCGGCATGCGGCAGGCCGTCGCCGAGGCGGCATGGCACACGCGGCACCGCCCCGCATTCGGTGCCACGCTCATCGACCAGCCCGCGATGACAGGTGTGATCGCTGACCTCCAGGTTGAGGCCGAGGCGGCCACCTGGACGGCGCTCCGACTGGCAGCCGCCAACGACAGCGAGGACGACGAGTCAGTGGCCTTTCGTCGACTGGCAACCCCGGTGGCCAAGTACTGGGTCTGCAAGCGCGGACCTAACCACGCATATGAGGCGTTGGAATGTCTTGGTGGAAATGGCTACACCGAGTCATCTCCGCTGGCCCGGCGCTATCGGGAACAGCCGTTGAATGCGATATGGGAAGGCTCGGGCAGCGTCATCGCCCTCGATGTCCTCCGGGCGATATCCCGCGAGCCGCAGTCGCTGGACGCCGTCGACCGCGAGATAAGTTCGGCTCTCGGCCACTATCCGGCCTTCGATGCACACGTCGCTAAGACGCGCGAACTCGTCCGTCGGGCACGGCGCGACCCGGCCGCCCAAGGCCTGGCACGACGCGTCGTCGAATCGCTGGCCTTGGCCTTGCAAGGCGCGATAGTCATCAAGGACGCTCCCAGTGCAGTCGCCGACGCGTACGTCGGAGCACGACTCGGTGAGGACCGCGGTCTGGAATATGGCGCGCTCGGAACGGAATTCGACCTCGCCGCGATCATCGCGCGTGTCTGACAACAGCACCGAAGCTGCCCGGCTGGTCGACCCGACGTAGTCGCCCGTGGAAGTGTTCGCGAAGTTGGCGAAGGATCACCTGCCTGCGTCGGGGGACAAGGCTGGCAAATTTCGGTTTCAACTGAAGGAGTCGAACGGCGAGGTCATTGTCGAAGGCCAGCGCCAAGAAGGTGCATTGAGTCGGTACAGAAGAATGCGGCCAGCGCCACGGTCGTTGAACTGACCGAGGAGGGCGGCCCTGCCGGCTCGCGGGGCAGAACCGGCAAGACCTTGGATGCGCGGCCGGTCGACGACGTCGCGCTTCTCGCACGGACAGAAATACAGCTGGTTTGTTTATCCGAAACTGAACGACGACGGCTCGCCGACGCGTTAAAGCCATTGCAGTGCAACGCATCACCCTTAATGGACGCTCCTTCGAGCATAGCGCCTGATGTGGGGGTGGGTTCATCCCGAGCTTGCCGGGGATGCCGAGCACCGAGAGTAATAGGCATGCTGAGGCATCCTTCATTGAAGGGCCTACGGGCCGATGTGGACCGCGGACTGGTCACCATGCCCCAGCTCGCCTAGAAGCCCGACGGGCTGTCCGAACTCTTCGCCCGCGCGTGTTCGGCACTTCGGCCAGCGCGTTTCGCTGATGTACAGAGCGCGGCATAGAGCGTGTAACCTGCATACCCCGACATGATTCCCCTGTCTGGGAAGACACCATCTGATGGCTACCGGCGATATTTCAATCTCATCCAATCAGCGATGGTGGAGCTGCACACCAGTGTCGGCGGATTGTCATCGGCTTCGATCGCGCTTGCGGTGACGATAGCTCAGAAGTGCATTGGGCACTCACACGGCTAGCGCCGGCGCGATGAGGGCGGCTGCGCGTTCGGCGATCCCCAGTACGGCCGCATTGGGCGGCGCCGACACCAAAGAGGGCATGACCGACGCGTCGACGACACGCAAGTTGCCGATGCCGTGAACACGCAGTTCTGGGTCCACGACGGCCAGGTCGTCGGTGCCAATGCGGCAGGTGCCGGCTAGATGGAAGAAGCTTCCTGCGGTGCGCCGGATGAACGCGCGGCAATCGTCTTCGTTGCGCACTTCTGCCCCTGGCAGAAGCTCGGTACCGCGCCACGGTTCTAGGGCGCTGGTGTGGGCGATGTCGCGTACCATCTCTAGCGCGACGACCATCCGGTCGACATCGTTTTCTTCTCGTAGGTATGCCGGGTCAATCAATGGGTTCTCGGCCGGATCGGCGCTGCGCAGGCGTATCGATCCCCGACTCGTCGGACGCGCTAATGCAAACAGTATGGAAAAGCCTGGACCGGCGCCCTGCCAGCGCGGCTCCACGGCCGCTTCTGCAAAGCTCACGTAGATGTCGGGTGGCGCATGCTCATCGCTGCGGCCCAGCAGATACGCCTGGCGGGACAGGGCTGAGCCGGCGGTTTGCGTCGTGGTGTAGGACAGCCACGTAAGGGGATGGTCGTGCAGATTCTCACCAACGCCAGGAAGGTCGGAAACTACTGCTATGCCCTGTTTGCACAGATGTTCGGCGGGGCCGATCCCGGACAGCATGAGGATCTTCGGTGATCCAATCGCGCCCGCGCACAAGATCACTTCGCGTTCCACACTGAGGACGTGCGTGTAGCCGTCTTTCGAGTATTGAGCACCGTGGCACCGTGAACCGTTCATCACCAGCTGGGGCACATATGCCCCTGTAATGACGGTGAGGTTAGGCCGGTCGAGCACAGGTCTCAGGTATGCGTCTGCCGCACTTTGGCGTTTGTTGCCGACCACATTCTGTTCCAGCCATGACACGCCCTCGGCCTGTGTCCCATTGCCGTCGTCGGTTTCGGGATATCCCGCTTCGATGGCGCCCCGGTAAAGCGCTTGCGCGAGAGGACTGGCCGCTGAGAGTTGGTTTATCTGCATCGGACCGGCAGTCCCTCGAACGCCGGGGTCTCGACCCTTCGTGTGCTCGCTGCGCTGCAGATATGGCAGCATCCTCTGGTAATCCCAGCCGGTGGCGCCTTGGTCGGCCCAGGCGTCGTAGCTCGAAGGGTGACCCCTTACATGGAGAAGGCCGTTGATGCTGCTGGACCCGCCCAACACCTTGCCGCGCGGACATGCGAGAACTGCACCGCCGAGCCCGTCCTGCGGCGTGGTGGAAAATGCCCAATCTATTGAAGAGCCGAGCAGTTTCATCGCGTCGAGGTTATTTGCACTCGACATCTCCTCCGGACCGCTGCTGGCTCCTGCTTCCAACAGCGCCACCTGCATTCCGGTATTCTCCGAAAGGCGAGACGCCACGACGCAACCGGCCGATCCAGCCCCGATGACGACATAGTCGAAGCTATTCGACATAGAGATCACTTACCTTTCAATCTGTAGTGGCGACAGGACGGCGCACGTGCGGCAGTCTGAAGTTGTATTGAGTAGTCGCAGGTGATGGCTGCACCGAGAAAGAGTCAGAGCACTCTTCGGTATATCTCGGTGCTCGCTGCACCGGATCAGTGAGACAGCTGAGCCGATCGACATAGGTAGGCAGCACGATGCCGTCGTTCATGTGCGTCTCAGTCTCCACATCGCCGAATCATGGTGCGTGAGTGGGGCTGTGCATATGCGGGAGGACTCCGGCACAGCGTGTTGATGCCCGGGCCACCTACTCCCCACTAGGGATGCTCTGCTCGAACACGGCACGCGCACCGTCGCACGGGTTCATCCCGAGATGAGGAAACGCCGCGGTGGTGATAAAGACGGGCGATCGAGTCGCAGTCATCCACGACAACTCACGCTAGGCGCGAGCAATGCAGCGCCGCGAGTCATGTTGCGCAGACTTCTGCCCGTATTCCGCTGATCGTCGTATTGTCGTGGTGGCGCACCTTCGGCCGTCTTGTTCGGCCGGTCGATCCACTTCCACATCCTCTACAAGGTGGCAACGGGCCGTGGGCCGAGGGAGGATGCCACGGGCGCCTTCGTTCAGCGCGGATGCGGTTATGCCGGATTGATCGCAGGTAGGCCGACCAGGTCCCGATCCGACGATTGACGGCCGCATGGCGGAAACTTTTCCACCACGTACCGGGCACAGAGGTGTCGTTGGTTACAACGTAGTGCGCAACTGCTGAAGGATCGCTTCTCATTTCGCATCGCACTTCAGAGGCCACCCTCCTCACTGAAGGGGGTGCGCGGAAGGTGTTCGACTCTCACTCTTGCTTCGGCGTGCACCACCTTGAAGTCGAAGCGAATTCGCAAAACCGGTGACCACACTGCGCGTTTCGTCTACAAGTTCGCGCATCGTTGCTAACTGTGCTCGCCGTGGCGAACGTAGCGTCGGGCTTGAACCGACCGGAATGCGGATAAGTGTACGGCCGCAGGCACACTGACCCGATGCGATGAGCGCATCCTAGATGAGGACTAATGACCGATACCCCGATGTTGGACCAATCGTTTACGAGAGACCCGCATGAAGTCTTGCATCGACTGCAAAGGGAGGCCCCGATCAGCCGCGCGCTGGCGTGGGGCGAGGTGCCGGTGTGGTTGATCACCCGCTACGACGACGCCAAGTCGCTGCTGGCCGATGGGCGGCTGAGCACGGATCGCGCGGTCGCGCTGAAAGTATTGCCTCCGAACAGATACGGACAGTATGCAAGCAAGCTCAGTCAGCACATGCTGCATAGTGATCCGCCTGATCACACCCGACTGCGCAAGCTGGTGACCAAGGCCTTCACCGCACCATCCGTCGAACAATTGAAACCCTCAATCGAAGCTATCGCTGACGATCTGCTCGACGCTATTGACACTAATGCACCGGTAGACATGATCAGGGCCTACGCCGGTCCACTTCCGGCCAGGGTGATCAGCGAACTGCTGGGCGTGCCCGCCGGCTTTGAGGATCGATTTCAAGTCCTACTTGATCCCCTTCTTAATCCGTCCGCCGGCCAGGCGATGCAGAATGCGGTCACCGAGCTGACCGCCATGTTGACTGAATTAATTACCGACCGGCGCCGCCAACCTCGCGACGACCTGATGAGCGCATTGATCGAAGCGAGCAGTGACGGTGATCGACTCAAAGAGACCGAGCTGCTGGGTACCGCCTACCTGCTCATCTCCGCGGGATATGACACCACTGTGAACCTGATCGGCAACGGCATTCTGGCGTTGCTGCGCGATCCGTCCCAGTTGGCCGCCTTGCGTGCCAACACCTCGCTGTTATCCACTGCGGTCGAGGAGCTGCTGCGCATCTGCAGCCCCGTCAACATTACCGTGGTCCGGTTCACCACCGAACCGATCCGCGTCGGGGATGTGGATATTCCCGAAAACCAGATCGTCCTGATATCACTGTTGGCGGCGAATCACGACGCCGGATGCTTCGACGATCCGGACCGGCTAGACATCTTCCGAAAGCCCAACAGCCACTTAGCGTTCGGCCACGGCATCCACCATTGTGTGGGTGCGCCCCTGGCCCGGCTGGAAGGACGAATCGCACTCGCTCGCCTACTGGCCAGGTTCCCACACCTCGAACTGGCAACAACGGAGCCACTCGAATACCGCCACAACATTTTGGTGCATGGGCTTCGCGCACTACCCGTCAGGTGTGGCCGCACACCGCCAAACGGTGACATTCCGTGACTGTTTGCAGATGAAGCAATGTTGCGCAATCCCTACCCGAACCTCTCGCAGCCGGAGTGCCAGCCCAACGACTGAGCCGGCCATCGATCGGCAGATCGTGGGCGCCCCTCGTCGGAGTGGTCTTGATCCATAGTGGGATTCGTCCTGCACGGGAAAGTCGACGGAGACACTCGAAGCATTCGACGGGCCCTTCCGGTTGTGTCATCGCGCGTCGACTGACCGAAGGTCCCGACGTCAGTGTGCCATTTGCGGGCGAAGCGAGCTCTCCATGGGAAGGGACGAGGTTGTATGACAACGCGCATTCTGATCGGCCAATCGCGATTCTCGGCTGATCACAGGTGGGGGGATCTGCTGCCGTTCTTTCCTTGCACTCTGGACGTCGAGGTGGCGGCAGTTGAATTGGGTGTTGTGGAGTCGGCAATTCTGCGCGGCGACGAGGCAGACGTCGTCGTGCCGTTCATGTCGCCGGTAGGTGCTAGCGCGATCGATTTCGGCAAGTTTGGGTTGATCCAGCAGTTTGGTGCGGGCCTTGACGGGATCGATATGGAAGCTGCGAGCCGCGCAGGCGTTTGGGTAGCCAATATGCCCGGCATCGGTGCGGTGCCCGTCGCGGAGCATGCGATGGCGTTACTACTAGCGCTGTACCGGCGCCTTTCCGAAGCATCGAATGGGTTCATCCCTGGGCGGTGGGGCGAACCGGCCACGCGATCGCTAGCCGGCTCGACTGCCTGTGTCGTCGGTCTGGGCGCGATCGGCGCAGAAGTCAGTAAACGGCTGCGCGCCTTCGATGTTCGAGTGATCGGAGTGCGGAGGCAGCGGCGTCCGGATGACGGACCAGATATCGTCGCTTCGGAGCATCTCCATCAGGCCGTAGCGGTTGCAGACTGTGTTGTGGTCACGGCCAGCCACACAGCGGGGAATCCGCCCATCATCGGTCCCGACATCATCGCGGTAATGAAGCAAGATGCTGTGCTGATCAATATCTCTCGGGGCGCGGTCGTCGATACTGACGCCGCGCTGGCTGCGGTGGAGATCGGACGACTCGGCGGGATGGGCCTCGATGTATTTCCTGAGGAGCCCTATCCGGCATCCGGACCATTGATGGGCCATCCAAGGATATTGGCGACCGCACACACGGCAGCTCTCACCGACGTTTACTTTCGCGACGCTGCCCAACGCCTATCGGAGGCTATTCAATGTTATGTCCGTGGCGAGGCGCCGCCGAATACCGTCAATACGGCCACGGTTCGCAGGCCCGAGCCCAGATCCACATAGCGGTCTCCTACTGAAGGCGGCCGAGGTGCATGACTATTCAGGTGCAGCCGTGCTCTCCACATGACTTCCGCGCCCGAAAGGAAATCTTCGATCGGCACGGTCATCGACTGTTTTGTCTACCCTGCGCAACGCACGGGCCATTGTGCGGGAATTTTGCTCCGCTTTTTCGTCTACTTCGATATCCGAGGGCACCGAACGCTTTAAGGAGGCGTGCTGACGATGCTGGATGGCTAAGCGACGCTCCGCCAGCCGACGCCACTCGCATGTCCAGTTGTTCTGTGACCTGTAGTCGCTCAGGTTCGCCCCTACCGCCAACCGCCCGTGCAGCATTGCCGTCGAATCCGCCCGCGAATATCGCGAGCCTGCTAATCACGGCTGCTCTCGCTCGCTCAGCAGCTCGTGAGGCCAGTCGAGGGAAGCTCGGCTCCTACGCACGGCTGGGATCCATTTCGTCGTCCTGCGCTTCACCGCCGACGCCAAGGTCGAGGTGCGCTGGCCGATCGGCAAGACCATCGGCGTGCTGCTCGCCGGAACCATCGCGCTGCTCAGCATCATCTTCGAGCACGCACATCACGGAGATGAAGCCGCGGTTCGGCATCTACAGTGCCGCGTCCGCGGTTCAGGACTACGGGTTGGCGTGCACGCGGTTCAGGACTGCGGGTTGGCGTGCCCGCGGCCATCGTCGCCTTCCAGGCTGTTGAGCTCGCGTTCCCAGCCGGCGAGTCGAACGTGGTTGAGCCGCAGCCGCATTATCGCGAAGCTGGCGACGCAGGCGGCAACGCAGCTCAGCCAGCTCCCAGCGCCTACCGCAAGTGCGTGAAAGGCCGGCCACGACGGGTCCGCGACGCGCTGGCCGTCGGGATTCACCCAGATTTCCATCGTGTCGCCGGTCCTGACTCTTGACCGGCCCCATCTCAAATGTCCAGTGTGTTGGCCGCCGTTGATCTGCCACCGAGCCCAGGCCGTGCCGGGGCCTGTGTTGTAAGGCAAGGTTTGGACACTGTCCTTGATAGCTGTCGCAGTCACCTTGTGCGATGTCGGCGCCTGTGCGGCCAGGGACCGGCTGCTGGATTCATAGGCAGCGGTGCCGATGGCGCCGGCGATCGGCACCGCTACCAGGAGAATGCCGACGACCGCTATCAGGACCGCTGCCTCGATGCGGTCACTGATCCGAACGAGTGGGTTCTGTACAAAGATGTGGGCAATGCGCCACCGAACACGTTCACCTCAAACGACTCCAATTAAGGCTCCTCAGTGCTCCAGCGGCGGGCATGATCTGGGCTCAGAGCGCCGCGAGTGCGCCGCGCAGCTCGGCGGCAACGCTTCCGCGCCACGGCGTGTACAACGGGCCTGTCCCATCGGACAGCAACAGCCGCAGACGCGCCATCCCGCGGGCCCGCACCGGGGCCGGCGAATGCAGGCGCAGGGTCACCTCGTCGATGAGGTCGCGGGCGGCGATGACGCCGACACGATTTACCGGTACACGCGCGGAAGGACCCCGGAACCCCTGGGTCGCGTCCTGCAGGCTTGATCGGAGCCCCCGGGCGATCTGCTCGCGTTCCCGCGTCGACGTCAGCCGCGCGACGTGTACCGCAAGTGCACTCCCGACGGGCACCGGGGCACCGGCCTCAACCTGACGATCCAGCCGAACGGCGAACACTTTCGCGCCTAGCCAAGCGCGGAAAGATACCGTCTCGCGGCGCGCAAATTCCGCCGCCACTTGCAGATTCCGATTCTCCGTCATTTCACAACCTCATTCGCTTTTTGATATTCGCGTCGAACTTGCTGGTGCGGTGTTACGTGTATTCGCCGACGGTCACCGAAAGCCGGTGCCACGCCTCGGTACCGACAGGCCGCGCCGACTGACGATTGCAGATGTTCCGTGCCAACCGCTGATCCGTTCACCTTTTCGACTGTAAGACAACGGATGTGGTTGTCTGCCTCTCCGGCGGAAAGCGACCTATTTGCGTCGTATTCGGGTCATTGCGCGGATAAGCGGTTACTTGTGATGGCGGTTCGACCTCGTTACGTGAGGTGCGGGTCACCGGAGAAAATGAGCGACGCCAGCTAGCTCGCTGCGCTGAGTGATGCTCGGCGAGGGATTGGCGCCGGCTCTGTCTGCGGGCCATGAGGGGACCACCGAATGCCATCTCTGGAGGTTAGTTGGCATCGTTGATGCTCCGATTAGCTCAGGCGATCTGTCAGATCGGCGGCATCCCGATCCAGGGCTTCTGACCTGCGTAACCCAAGCAGCCCAACGCTATTCACCGGCCGGTCATGCCGGTGTCTGTACGCCTGCAATATTACCGTGATGGGCTTGGTATCAGGAAAGTCTCGCCGCGATCAAAGGTTCGGACAGTTGGCGGTGACCATGTAGGTGGCAGGGCGTCAGATCAGTTTCAGCTCGGTTTCTTCGGTGTACCGATGGCCACTCGGTAGGCGTGGCTCGAATCGTGCTGCCGCAGTGGATGTTACCCTCTTTCGGAGCGGTGGACGAGCCTAGTTCTCACCGCCGAAGGACAAGTTTCGGCGGTCAACGGTGCTGCTTCGATGCGGCCGGGGAATACGCCAGACGAAGCAACCAACTCGTCCCAAAAGGGCTCGGTTGTGACGGGCGCGTTACCGGACGTGCGGCCGGGAAGTCTGGCGTCCGCCCTGCCGCTGCGTGCCGTGCAGACACCTGTCCGGTCCGTCGGATCGGATACCGCAGGGAGAATACTGATTTCGCTCGATCAGCCTCGATCTGCGGCGGTTATGTCCAGCCCTCGTGGTTTACGTGAATCTACGTGGCCTTCGGCAGTTGGTGCCTCGAATCCATCACTGGACTACCGCCACTGCAACAGCAGGGGAGAGACTGTGTACTATCCCGCCGAAAGTGGCGGCCAGGGCGGAGTCGGCGACTTTCGCTCGACAGCTGATCGCGTTCAGGAAGGGCTCCAGCGCGGTCGGCGGCTGCTCGCCACGAACCACCGCCTGCAGAACGGTCCGTGCCTCTATCAGACCTATCCACTCGCTATAGGTTGGACGGATGGAGCGCTCACGCATCCACGTGTGTGCACTGGCAGCATGTCCGAGTGCGTCGCGCTCAATGCCATCGACGATGCGGGCGCTATTCAATAAGTCGAAGAGCAGACTCTTCACGAGACAGGCATCGAGAGGTCACAATCGAACTCCCTGTCAGCGAGAAAAGTTTTGATATTGGTGACGGAGCAGTTCGCCGACTCGGCGGGGCGCGACGACTGTGGCTCCGCACATTGAGGTGGCGTTGCCGCTTCCTTCATGTACGTACCCGAAAACCGATCCGGAATTGTGATGCGGCCAAGGACCCGGTCCGGCGCTTGAGGGTGGCGCCTCGATTAGATGGGTGTATGCCATCGGGAGTCCGGGTCGGCGTGACGCACACATATCGCAAACGGTGGCGCGCGTCATAGCCCGTGCGCGGCTTTCATTTCCGCCGCGGCCCGTTCGCCGATAATCACGCAGGGCGCCATGGTGTTGCCGATTGTCACCGTGGGCATGATGGAGGCGTCGGCGACGCGCAGCCTGTCGATGCCGTAGACGCTGAGGCGTCCATCGACGACCGCGCAAGGATCCTGACCCATCTTCGCGGTACCGGATGGATGCCAGAAGCTCATCGCGCCGCCGCGCACGAAGGTCAGCAGGTCTGCACCGGCTCCCATCTTGCCGGGCATGACTTCACGATTGACATGCGGTCGAAGAGGCGTTGAGTTACCCAGTTCGCGCATGGTCTCAACGCACCGCATTGCACGCTCGAGGTCCCGGGGGTCGGACAACGCGTTGTGGACGATGCGGACATCGTCGGTGGGGTCGGCGCTTCGCAACTCCACTAGCCCGCGACTGGTCGGCTGGCTGAGCGCGCCGTGCAGCATCCATCCTCTGTCGGGCAGACCGAACCGGGCAATGTGCTCGGGGGTCGCGAATGGTTTGGAGCCCTGGTAGGCGAACCACTCCGGGGTGTCTGCGCCCGTCACTGCTGGGCCAGAAGATGACGGCATCGCCGGCCTGATGCGCCGGCCACGCTGTCGGTGACTCCCAAACGCAGGTAATGCCGAGGTGGTCCTGCAAGTTCCGACCCACCCCGGCTAGATGCTCGACCACTGGAATTCCGTGGTCGCGCAAATGTCGCTGGTCCCCGATACCGGAGAGCATCAGGACCTTAGGGGTATGGATTGTGCCGAGTGACAGCACGACCTCCGCGCTGGCGGCTACGTGCCGGATTTCGCCACGGTAGCTGAATTCGACGCCGCTAGCACGTTTGCCGTCGATGGTCACGCGCCGCACTGTGGCCTCGGTTAGGACGGTCAGATTGGGTCGATCCATGTAGGGGAAGGTGTAGCAGCGAAAAACCGATTGCCGGATGCCGTCGCGGATCGTGAACTCGGCGCGTGCGGCACCGCACGGCTGCTCCATCATCTGACCATTGGGGCCGTCGAAGCGCGGAACGCCCAGGGCTGTGGCGGCTTCGAGGATCGCGCTGCCGGACGGGGACGGGTCGACGGCGGGCTGAACGTAGACCGGTCCGCCGGTGCCGCGGCGCTGCGGATCGGCCGCACCTTGCCAGTCTTCGAACACGCCGGTAGATGTCGATGACCGACTCGTAACTCCACGCCGAGTTTGCCGATTCCGTTGCAAAGCTGTCCCAGTCGGATTTGTGACCGCGTGACCAGGCCATGACGTTGATGCTCGATCCTCCTCCGAGCACCTTGCCCATCGACAGGGTCAAGGCACGTCCGCCGAGGTGCGCGTTCGGTTCGGTTTGAAATGCCCAGTCGGTTGCGCCGCCGAGATTTGTCTGCCAGAGCTCGGCGTCTGTGACACTGGGCAATTCATCGGTGGCACCGGCTTCCAGAAGCAGCACACTGATTTCGGGATTTTCGGCGAGTCGACGAGCGATCACGCAACCCGACGAGCCCGCGCCGCACACCACGAAGTCATAGTCCGCCTTGATCTGGCTAGCCAATAGCCGCTGATTATGACGAACCCGCCGCAGCAGATCATCATCTTGTTGGGTTGTTGATTCGACGACCATCGATACCCTTCCTTCCACGTGAGTGCGCTCTGCTGCGTTGCGACGGGTCGCGGGTATGTCATGTCCGGCGACTAAGCGTGTCTACGCTTTTGAGTTGAGTCGTCTAGGGGCCTAAGCAGCGTTCTCGGCGTGCAACTAACTCATCAACGCCACTGCACGCGACGGTAGGGGCGTTGCCGGCGGCGTGGTAAGCCCTAAAGCGCAACTCTTCGCACGTTTTGCGCAGAGATCGACTAGCAACTCCAGCGGCCCCCCGGGGGGAAGATGGCACGGCAACGCCGGGCTATCAGCGTCGCACGCGACACGTGCGCTGGACAGCAAGGCTTGGATGTGTATGCGGCGCCGGGTAGAGAAGACGTGCCGCGATCGGGTATCAATGGAGAGCGCTGCCAGTCAAATCCGGTGTCGACACTTCAAAACACGCTTGCCGCTGGCGTATTCGGCCTAGATTGTCGCGTTTTCGTGCTGCCATCGCGTGCTCATCGTCGGCTAGGTTTGACGCAATGATGACGGCGGCTTCACGGGACGGATCATTGATTTGTCGCTTCCCCAAAGTATTTCGCGCCCACATCATGGCCGCCAGGAAAATGACCACTCCAGGAGATGGACATGAATACAGGAACCACATCGTTCATGCTGCGTTTCATCATCGGTCTAACGCTGATGGTTTTGAGCGCCCGCTGTTCTATGGCGGAATGGTGTCGGTAAGAGCGCGACTGACACGATGATGACGTTCGTCGCCTGCGCCATCGTCGGCGTGCTGTGGGTGCTGTTCAGCTTCTCGATGAGGTTCGGCACCTCGAACGGCGAATTCGTCGGCAGCTTCACCGAATTTGCGGGCATGAAGGTTTTGCTCGAGTCCACCACTACGATCAGTGGGGCTGCTGGTCACCCTATTCGCTTTATTTCAAGCGCTTTTCGTCGTCAAAACCGTCGCCTTGATCTCGGGTGCGGCCGCCCAACGGATGAAGTTCGGCGCCTGGATGGTCGTCGCCGCGGGTCATCTCGTTCGACGGCGTGGTGGCTCAGTACGCCGTCGGCGGCTGGAACGCCAACAAGCTGAAATCTATCGACTGCGCCGGTGGCACGACCGTCCACGTCAATTCCGGCGGCGCTGCGCTGGCAAGTCGCCATGGTGCTCGGCAAGCCTCGCCCTCGATCACATCGAGTATTTGACCCGCCATCGAACATGGACCGGCGCAGATAAGCGCCACCATTACCGTGCATCGCCAGCCATGCGCTCCTTTCCGATCGTGGCTACCGACCAACTACTGACACGCTCGACGGCGGATCTCGCTCCACATCACAGGCGAGGCCCTTCTACTCGTCCACCGCCAAAAACCGCCGCTAGTCAATTGTTTCCGGACCGAGGCAAAGCTATGAATTCCCTGCTCCTATTCATGATCCTGCTCGCGCCCTTCGCCCTGGGGGCGGCACTATGTGCGTTCCTACCCCCAATCGCGACACAGCCTAACGAGCGCGACCGCGATGCGCCGCGCTTGGAACACGATCTCAACGCTGTCCGAACCCGCTTCGAGCGGCAACCGTCTTGGCCATCGGCGGAAGCTCGGGGGGGACCGACGATGATCCTCGCGGGCAGGTGTCGGTTCTGGTTCCGACCGCTCCGACAGGGAAGGAAAGGTCGTGACCGGCTCATCTTCTGAACACACTGTAGGTGCCGATAATCCGCCGTAGTCAATATCGCCATAGCGGCGTTGGGGAGTCGGGTGGCCTTGCACGGCAATCCGGAGTTCCCGACAGCGCTGCCAGCACCGGCGGGACTCGGCGGCCGGGACGCATTGAGCTGGTGATGGCGTTGTCATTGTAAATGAACGACACAATTGGTTTTGTCCGCACAGGAGCGTGCAATCGCGACGAAGCCGTAACGCTATGCGGTGAGCATTTCGCGGTGCCCGATCACGTCGGGATGCCGGACGATCCAGAATGCTTCGCTGTCATCCACAACCTGTGGTGCGTTGGACCGATGACTCTGGCCAGGGTCGGATGCGGCTTGGACGGGTGGGTCGCCTGCGGTGAAGGGCGCACGACCTATGACGTCAAACTGCCACAGGCGGGTCAGCTCGAGACGGTGCATCGCGGTTCGCCCATCATTGTTGGTCACGGTGCCGCGACAATTCTCCTGCCGGAGTGTGACGCCGCGCTGCGGTGGGGCGAGGATGCGGAAACGCTGTGTGTGAACATCGACCGCTGCGCCGTCGATGACGCCCTCAGCGACGCGCTCGGCCGACAGGTGCTGTCTCAGATCGACTTCGACATCACGATGATGACGACGGCGGACGAAGGCCGCGGCTGGACCAATCTGCTGACGCTGCTCATCGAGCAGCTTGCACACCCACAGAGTCTGTTGAACCACCCCCTGGTGACCATGCCGATCGTGGACTCTCTGGTGCGAGGGCTGTTGCTGGCGGCCGATCACCCGCATCGCGCCGCGCTGACAGCGCAGGCAGCAGCCCTCCCGGCGCCCCGCGTCATCCGCACTGCCATCGACATCATCGAAGCCGAACCCGATCTGGCATGGACGGTTACGTCGCTCGCGACGCGCAGCTACACCAGTGTTCGGTCGCTGCAGACCGGATTTCAGCGATATGCCGGAGTGTCTCCGATGGCGTATCTTCGCCAAGTCAGGCTGCGCCGAGCACACGATGATCTGTTGCGGGCAGACCCCTCGACACAGACCGTCACGTCTGTGGCCTACCGCTGGGGGTTCACCAACCTAAGCCGCTTCCGGGCATTGCACATAGCTCGATACCGCGAAAGTCCTGCGATAACGTTGCGTCGGACGACCAGAGGCATCTGAGTTACAACGGTGCGCCGGTCTGGCTAACCGCCGCACCCCCGCGCATGATTGCCGGGCCGATACCTCATGATCACTCTAGGGGGTCGAAGACCGTCAGGCCGACACTCGGCGGGTTCAAGTAATATGCGGGCTCCGTTAGCAAGCCGCGTTTAGCATCGCGCGAAGCTTCATCAGCCAGGATCTCTTCGGAACCAGACTCCAGTGCGTCGAGCGTGACTCCGGCAATTGCGCGAGGGTCTGACTTGGGAACGTCGATTCCGCGCGCCATGTCGGTATCCATGAATCCGACGTGGAGGGACAGCACTTGTATGGCTTGATCGCGCACAGCAATCCGGAGCGAATTGCTGTAGCTCCAAGCGGCCGACTTCGACGCTGAATAGCCTGCGTTGAAGTCGTGTGTATACCAGGTCACGTTCGACAGAACGTTGATGATGGCCCCACCGCCGTTGCGGGCGATTACGGGTGCGAAAGCTCGGCTGGTGCGCACAATTCCGTAGAAGTTGGTGTCGGTCATCCTCTTGGCTGCGTCAAGAAATTTGGGATCTAACGCGCCCGCGGTGACTTCACCGATGCCTGCGTTGTTGATCAGCAGGGTGACGTCACCGTAGTGCTCGGCCGCGGCGTCTATCGAAAATTGGTCGGTGACATCCAGTTTGACGGGTTTCGCGTCGCCCAGATCGGCGCCGTCCACGTTTCGGACGCCGGCATAAACCACGCGGGCTCCTCGAGCCTGTAGCTCTTTGACAAAAGACAAGCCGAGTCCCCGGTTGCCGCCAGTGACTAGGGCTACTGCGCCAGTAATTTTCACCTCGCGCCTCCTTTCGTCGAAAACGTTGTTAGGTCGGTAGGACGCCGGAGTTCGCGAAGAAGTTGCGGCCCATCGGTATTGAGGCCAGCGCGAACGCGGATCGAGGCGCGCCCTCGTTGTTCGGTGGGCAGCGAAGCCGCAACGCGATAGGCACTAGCGCCGCCGACCGCGGCGGAGTTGCATCTCTGCAGGCTCATGTCACTCGACGCTAGATACGTGAAGTGCGTTGGCCAAGCCCGTATCACGCCACCTGATGCGCAAAAAACGCCATTCGCGCCGTGGATTGAAACGAGGGTAGCGTCGTAACTTCGTCACGTGGTCACGTTGAGCTGCAGGAAAACACAGTCGCCCATAGCGGCGCGGTAGCCGGCTGACCATATGTCTTCACATCGGGCCGACCCAACTCTACTGCTGAACCGAATAGACATCAGTGCGACGCGATTGAGACGACATTCAGGGGCCGTAACGAATAACACCTAAACGTCCGACCGGATCAGCGCGTCTAGGAAAGTGATCACCGCAAGCACCCTGCGGTGATCGTCCCGGTCTTCGGGAGCCCTAGCTTGGTGAGAATGTTGCTTACATGCTTCTCTACGGTGGGCTCTGTGATCCACAGCCGGCGAGCGATGCCGGCGTTGGAACGTCCCTCGGCCATTTGCGCCAACACGTCCCGTTCTCGTTTGCTGAGCCCCGCGAGTGGATCGTCGCGCCGACGGGACGACACCAGTTCCTGCACCAGCGCGGGGTCCACAACCGAAGCCCCGTCGGCGATTCGCTCCAGCGTAGCGAGAAAATTCGCCACGTCGGTGACACGGCTCTTGAGCATGTAGCCGATACCCCGGCCGCTGGCCAGCAGTTCTATCGCCTGCTCGACATAGACATACGCCGACAGGACCAGGATGGCGGTATCAGGGAATTCGTCGCGGCTTGTGCGGGCCGCGTCGAGTCCTTCGGTGGTATGGGTGGGTGGCATCCTGATGTCGGTCACCACCAGATCAGGCCTCGTCTCACGGACCAGCGCGAGCAGTCGACTGGCGTCGTCGGCCTGCCCCACCACGTCGAAACCTGCCCGTTCAAACAGGCAGACCAAACCCTCGCGAAGCAAGACGTCGTCTTCGGCAACGACCACCCGCAACGAAGTCTTCACAACGTCGTCAGGATCGCTGCAGGTGCCGTGGGTCTGGACCGCCGACGAAATCCACCCGGGCCGAGTCGGCTACCTGCTTTCCGCGGCGGTACTTGTCAAGCAGGAAACCGGCTTTCACCGTGCTCCCGCCCAACAGCGCCATGCCTCGGTCGAGCGCTAGTGGTGCGCCTTCCACGGTCCGCTCCACGCTGCAGTCGGCGCCGCCGGGGTCTTCGCCAAATGTCGCGGCTCCGAGGGCAAACGGGCTTACCCGCGTTCTGGATCGGCCGAGGGCCGGGTAGTGATCGAGTGGCATGGTCGCTTCTCTTCTATGAACTCATCGCGTCGTTTCATCGAAGCTCTGCCACCGCCACTGTGGTAGACCGATTCGCCCTGGTTCTTGCACAGTCCTGCACAGATGGGCTTTTCAGGGCAAATGCGGCGCTGCGGGACCTGCGGCCACCCGCAGTCGCGCGGCGTCCCGACCCGGCGGAACACCGAACAGGCGGCGGTACTCCCGGTTGAACTGCGACGGGCTGTCGTAGCCGACGCGATGACCGACCCCTGCCACATCGTCGGGGTTCCCGACCAGCAGCGACCGAGCCTGTTGGAGGCGGATGCGCTTCTGGAACTGCAACGGACTCATTGCCGTGAGGTCGCGGAAGTGGCGGTGAAACGCAGACGCGCTCATGCCCGCCAGCCGGGCGAGGTCCGCGATGCGCATCGGCTCGGCGTAGTTGGCGTGAATCCACCGGATGGCCCGGCTGACGTATGTCAGTCGGCTGTTGGCCAGCCCAATCTGGCGGATCATGGATCCGTGCGGGCCGCGTAACAGACGCCAGAGGATTTCCCGTTCGATCAGTGGTGCCAGCACGAGGCGATCGTCGGGCTCGTCGAGCAAGCGCAACATACGGGCCGCTGCGTCGAGCAGTTCGGCGCCGGCCTGCCCCGTCGCCAGCGCCGGCAGTTCGGTTCGCCCCGACGACCAGCGCTGCGTCGGGCTCTGTAAGAGCAGCGGCGCGATGGCCTCCGGACGCAGTACCAGACCCATGGCCAAGGAGGGGAACTCCGGGCTGGCGTCGATGTAGTGGCCGGTGACAGGCAGATGGGCCGTCACCACCAAGGCCTGCCCCGCGCGGTACTCAAGGATACGGTCGCCGAGGGCGAGGTGCTTGCCGCCCTGAGCGATCACAACCAGCAGCGGCTCGGTCACTGAATAATCCGTTGCCGTCGTCTCCATTTTCGACAACAGCAACCCGTCGATCGGCGTCTGCAGATCCGGCCGAGCATGGGCCGCAATCCGGCGGCGGATCTCGTCTAGGAGGTCGGCGCGCACATTTCACCGAAGCATCCACCAAGCGCGAAAGCAAGGATATTCAGGCATCAGCAGGAGGATCGTGCAAGAGCCGACAAGCGGCTCGTCGCCGGAGCGGTCGACTGCCGGCCGTACTGGCGGGTGTGCCCGACTGCCATCCCTTCATCGCTGTCCTGGCCGCCCCCGCTGGGCACCTGGACAGGGCGAGTATTCGCCATCAAACCGTTGGGCTATTCGGAGGACGGTGCCTTCACTCAAGTGGACAAGCCTTCCTGACCTACGCCAAGCGGACGAACGCAGTCGCTCAGCCGCGCCGGCCGCCAGGCGGTATCACCTGCTGCCGACCGCCGACGTCATTTGCGCCCGCCGATGGTGTCAAGGTCACCCCTTTGTTTTAAGTGCCCCAGCGCTGGAAGTTCGTGCGGGCAATCGCAGGTGCAGGCCCCAGCTGTTACTCCGGAGGATGCCCATGACGGGTGGTTCACGTCAGCAGGTGCCGCGTTGTTTGCTAACAGGTACACCTGGATCAGCTGACCATTAGCAATGATGGTTGTCAGCGTTGATGACGCCGCCTTCCTGGGACCCGACTCTGGAGGTGCAACAGCACAACTCCGGCGACAGAAGGAATGCCAACATGCGAATCAAACCCAACCACATCACCCCGCCGTTAGCGGTGGTGGCCGCCGTGGCAGCGATCGTCGCCGCACCGACGGCCGCGGCCGCTCCCACCCCACTGCAGAAAACCTGTGTCACGAGCGGCGCGGCAACCACGTGTCAGTCGCCAGGGAACGTTGAGATCACCGACACCCCTCCGGCCGTCAGCTTTTACCCCTACGGAAACATGCCTTTTCTACTCGGCGGGTAGGCGACCGTCGCGGTGGCGGCCGCCGACGCCACCCGCCACTAAGAAGGCGCATTCGATCTGAAAGACGTTGTCCACCAACCAGAAAAGGTTGACAATACACATCGAACCGGTTCACCGGGTGGCTCGCCGAAGCCGGCATGCAACCTCAGTCAGAGCGGTCGGCAGGTCTTACGAAAACGCGCTCGTAAGGCCTTGCGCACCATCGACGAGGTCGACTACGGCCATTTCAGAGCTAGTTGCTTGCCGTCAACTGCTGCGCATTTCGACTGCAGCGCAGCGCACCGCGGCTGTCTTTATCCTTGTTCTCGTCATAACTTTTGATCCATGGCCGAGCGACGAATTTCCTTAAATGTCAGGAAGTTACCGCAGATGCCCGGCAGGTGTTTCGGCAAGGAGGCGATCGCTAACACCGCTGCAAGCGTGACGTTGCGCGCGATTGCGCGAATTCCCGACTCCATCAAACGGCTGCTGTTGGGCGGTCGTTCGATCACCATCGACGGCAACACCCTCGACACCACACTGCAGCTGCTGCTTGCCGTGCGGCGCGCCGCCGGCAGGGACACGGTAGTGTCAAGCAAAGATGTAGTCGCGGCGCGATCTGAACTCCACGCGCTGACCGCCAGCCTCAAACAGGACATCGCGGTGGCCGAGGTGACGGACCTTTCGATTCCCGGCCCTGCCGGCCCCATCACCGCCCGGCACTACCTCCCTGGCGCTAACGCGGCCGGATCTGGTGGGGCAGTTCCTGCGATCTTGGTCTTCTACCACGGTGGCGGCTTCACAATCGGCAGCATAGACAGCCATGACGATCACTGCCGGCTGATCTGCCGCGACGGCGGCGTACACGTTTTGTCGATCGATTATCGGCTGGCACCGGAGCACAAGTTTCCTGCGGCTGTACTCGACGGGTTCGCGGCATACCGGTGGGCCGTCGACAACGCTGGCCAGCTCGGCGCCGACCCCAAACGGGTCGCGGTAGGAGGCGACAGCGCGGGCGGTACGCTCGCCGCGGTGGTATCGCAGCTCGCCCGCAATGAGGGGATGCAACTCCCCGCTCTTCAATTGCTGATCTACCCGGCGACTGACTACGTCAGCACCACTCGTTCGCGAAAGTTGTTCTCCGACGGGTTCTTCCTGACCAAGCGAGAGACGAACTGGTTTCGGCACAACTACCTCGACGGCACCGATGTTGACCTGTCCGACCCCCGATTGTCGCCGCTGCTGGCTGACGACCTGTCAGGGTTGCCGCCGGCGTTGGTGCTGACCGGTGGGTTCGACCCGCTGCGCGACGAGGGCGCGCTGTATGCGGAAGCAATGCGGGCTGCCGGGGTCAGCGTCGACCACCGGGAGTTCGGTTCGCTGGTTCACGGGTTCGTTGCCTTCTTTCCACTAGGAGGAGACAGTGCAACGGCCACAAAGGAAATGATCTCGGCGCTGCGAGCGCATCTCTGTGGCGGCGCAGGGGGCGCCGAGACCCGCGGGTGAGGCCGGGCGCCGCTACCGACCGCTCGGCGTTGTGTTTCTGCCTGTCAAAGGGTGCGCCCCGTCCTGGCAGTGTGGCCGATCCCTCGGCCGACCTGTAGGGCCAAGATAGGGCCTAACTTTCGGAACAGATGCCCTGAGGAGACAATTCGACCCGTCTGCAGGTTCAACGAGGGTTTTCGACAGATCGCCGGTGAAGCCTTCGCGCTCGTCGACGTTGCCTCCCAGGCGGCCTACATGCTCGTCGACCCCCCGTAATCTTCTGAGCGACTTCAACACCCGTAAGCCGACCCCGACATAGTTGATGATTATCGGCGGTCGGGTTGACAGCTTCCGATCGCGGCGTTGGGGCGGACACCAGCAACAGATTGCGCTTTGAGGCGATCTCGGCGAGCGTCGTCAAGTCGTTGACTAGCACGCCCCAACGGCAGAAGCGACGCCATGGCCTGTACGGCCTTCTTGCCTGCTGCACGGGTTCTTGGGGTGGAAGCCGGCAAGGGCGAGCGTTTCGACAGCGCGGAAGAGCTGTTCAAGGATCTAGGTATCTGACGGCTGACGCCTGTTCGCTCTGGGGCCTTCAAGCGCGACGTGAAGCGCGCCGAGAAGCGAGGCAAGGATATGGAATGCTACGCGGCCTCCCGCTGCTGTTGATTGAGGGAGCACGTTCACGTCGATCAAGCGAGTGCTCACTAACCAGTGCGGGGTCGCTGGTTCGGCGGCGGCCGGTCGGCCCGCGATCATCCGAACATGGGCGGTGATAGGGGTTTGGCCTCACGCGCAGATGCGCGAAACGGCCGGAGTGGTGCGTTGCGCGGCTGTAGAGAATCCGACTCGGTGCCTAGCTTGAGAGCATCATGACCTCGTCGTCGGCCCGCCGCTGGTTCGTTACGGGCGCGTCCATTGGGATGGGCCGCGCTCTCATCGTGCACGCGCTTGCCGGCGGTGTGATCACCACTGTGCGAAATTCGCGAGTCCTCAGGAACTTAGAATCACACTTTCTGGGCTCACTCGAAGTCGAAATGCTGGACGTACGTGACCGTGACGCGATCAACACAACCGTCGAGAAGGTACTCCCGCGTGGAGCGGTCGGAGCCGTCGCGGAGATCACGCGGAGCTTGATCGACGACCAAATTGTCACGCTGCTGCACGGACCGGTCGCCGTCACCCGAGCATTTCTGCCGAGTTTGCGTGACCCCGTTGGCGGCGACATCATCCAGATAGTCACCGCCCTAGCGTCAAAAGCATGGGGAGGCCGGGTGACCTGTTCGCATTCCTGCTGGCCGGAATATTGACATCTCGCGGTGCGCTTTCGGATGGAACCCGGCGGGTGTGTGCTGGTTTCTTTTGGCGAAGCGAGGTACCTGGGTGCCAACAACGCGTGACGCAGCCGCGTCGAAGCGGCTGAAGTTGGCGCCGGCATCCCTGCGTCGAGGGCTGCTAACCGTGTTGCTGGGGCCGCAACCCCTACCGCTCACTGTCGGCACCGCCGTTGCGACGGTATTCATCAGCATCGAGACGCTCTTGGTCCACTGGTTCCGACACACGGGGTCAGCGAACTCGTTCGGGGCGCTTTTCCTGCTCGGCGTGCTGGTCATCTCCGCGGCCGGCGGATTCGGGCTGGCGGTGGCGACAACGCTTGTGAGCGCGCTTATCTACTTCTTCTTTCATATCGCGCGCGGCGAATCGTTCGTCGTTGACGGCCGCGCCTTTGTTGTGCTGTTCGTCTTCCTGACCACCGCGCTTATCGCCAATGTCCTCGGCAGGCAAGCCCGATTGCGGGCCACCGAGATTGAGGAACGCCGCCAGCAATCGGATGCTGCGGCATCGCTGGCCAGGACCCTAGCCGAGCAACAGGCGGCGCTTCGCCGCGTCGCAACCCTGGTCGCGCGCGGAGTGGCTCCGGCGGAGATTTATCCGGCAGCCGTGGCCGAACTATCCCGAGTATGGGGCGTAGACAACGTCGCCATACTGCAATACGGGTCGAAGGGTGCAACCGTCGTCGTGGGTGCCCGCGATGCGCACGGCAACGACGTAATACCCCAGGGCGACCATCTTTCGCTGGAGGGAGACAGCGTCGCTGCGTTGATCCAGCGAGAGGGCCGACCGGCCCGGATGGATAGCTACGTCGACGCGACGGGCTCGCTTGCCGAGCGCCTTCGATCCCTCGGCCTGCGTTCCGCCGTAGGCGCTCCGATACTCGTCGATGGCCGCATCTGGGGTGCATTGATCATCTGGTCGGCGCGAACCGAACCGCTCCCGCCCAGCACCGAACGACGCATCGGAGATTTCGCCGACCTCGTGTCCACTGCCATCGCCAACGCCGAAACCCGTGCTCGGATCGTCACCGCGGCCGATCATGCGCGGCAACAGATCGAACGTGACCTCCATGATGGTGCGCAGCAGCAGGTCGTCTCACTCGGCCTCCAACTTCGTGCCGTCGAGGCGGCGGTCCCACCTGACCAGCAGGAGTTACGAGAGCAGATATCGCGTGTTGTCGCCGGACTGGATGCAATCGGTTCCGAACTCCGAGAGATTTCCCGCGGAATACATCCCGGCATTCTGTCGAAAGGCGGCCTCGGACCTGCGATAAAGGGACTGGCCCGCCGCTCAGCAATACCCGTTGAACTTGACCTCGGCATCAACTCCAGGATGCCGGAACCAGTTGAAGTCGCGGCGTACTACGTCGTGTCAGAAGCCCTGACAAATGCCGCAAAGCACGCGCGCGCATCCGAAGTCACCGTGCGCGCCAACACCGAGGACGGAAAACTTCATCTGACCGTCGTCGACAACGGGATCGGCGGCGCCGTCGTGGGCAACGGATCTGGACTCATCGGACTCAAGGACCGCGTCGAAGCACTTTCTGGTCGTCTCGACATTGTTAGCCCAGTTGGATGCGGGACAACGCTGGTTGCCACCATTCTGCTTACATCCGACACCGCTGACAGCACATGACCCAGCGCGCGCCAGCGGTGGTCGTACGTGCACGACGTTCACTCACTACGCATGGGCCGCGCGGAGAAACCGATCGTGACGGAGTAGGCGTCGGAGCCGAGTTTCTTCCACCACGTCGACCTCGATTTCGACGCCGACGCCATCGACGTCGAAGTATTCGGGCGGATGCCGACGATCACTTCGGCTGCGGTGTCTGCGATCCGGTGCGGGACCGGGATGATCCAGTCGCCGAGTGAGACAGATTGGTTGAAAATCGGCCGGGTGTAGAGCTCGCGCGGGGCGGCGCACTGTTGTAGGACGCCGTCGCGTAGTACGGCGACGCGGTCGGCCATGGTCATGGCTTCGACTTGATCGTGGATGACGTATTCGATGTCGTAACCGGCGTGGAAGTTCGGCTGGGCATTCCGCCATATGGGACCCTCGTCGGTCGGCCGCGCTCTTGTGACCGGATTTGTGACCGAAACACTGCGAGACGGCCGAGATCCGGTCGAATGAGGTGCGACGGTCGGGAGCGTCGTTGGCCCCTGACCTCGACATTTGAGACAATTCGGCCGGTGCGTAACACTGGGCCGCTAGCTCATAACCCAGAGGTCGCAGTTTCGAATCCTGTCCCCGCTACTAAATGAGACAGCCCCCGGAGAATCTCCGGGGGCTGTTTTCATGGCGCGGTGTCGCGCCGCGATGCGGCTACTTGGCGTCTGCCTGGCTGTGCTCCGTCTTCTCCTTGTCAGTTGACTTGTTCTGCTCTCCGCCGGCGGCAGTCTTCTTGATCTGCTCGCGCGCATTCTTCGAAATCTCGTTGAGTTGATCGGTCGCCCGCTTCATCGACTTTTCGATTTGGTCGCGTGCGTGATTCACCGCATTGCTGGTGCGCTCGGTGGCCCGCTTGACCGTGCTGTTGACCTGCGCGCGCGCACGGGCTGATTGCCCGCCGATGTCGTCGAACGCGTCGCGAGCCGGATCACCCTTCTGCGAATCCTGATCCGTTGCCAGGGAGAGGTTCTGATTCACCGTCGCGCCCGGATCGACGTTCTTGTCCGTCGGCGCCGGCAACGCTGGCGTCTTCGAACTCAGGATCGATGCGGGCACCTGCGCTGGATCGGTGTCGCCAGAACGCAGCGTCGCCGACGTACTGGCCGGCGTGATGGCGTCGGCAATGACCTTGGACAGGTCGATCAGGGATCCGATGGCCCCCGGTCCGTTTCCTGAAATGGTGAGTACGACACCGGGGCCGAATGGAAGCCCAATGTCGAGGGCGTCGAAGATCGAACCGCCCGGGCTGAGCACGCCGCCCATCGCGACGCCGATCGTGGTGCCCTCGGGCAACTCCACCCCGAGCACGGGTCCCAATGCCGACAACACCGGCGTGAGGTCGAGCACCGGGCCTCCGTTGAGGAACGCGCCGGTCATGGCGGCGGGGATGTTGATCAGGTCGTTCAATGCCGCCTCGGGATCCGGGGTGTCACCGGTGAGATCGTCGATGATTGCCTGGGTACTGGCACCCAACGCCAGCCCGGGGCCGACCACCGGACCCACCAGGCCGAGGAGAACCCCGCTGAGGGAGGTCGTCGTGAGATTCAGCAGCGGCTGAAGTTCAGCAGGCAGCGCCGGGAATCCCGGGAGCATCTCCACCCCCGTGAGAATCTGGAAGGCGAGCACGTGTCCCTCATCGAGAGTGCTCAGATCAGTGGCGAACGGCGCGGCGAGCGCGGCCCCGAGGTTGGCACTGATCTGCCCGACGATCGCCCCGAAATCGGGAAGCTCGCTCAGATAGCCGATCTGGTTGGCGATGACCTGCCGCAGCACTGGGGCCGGGTCCTCGCGCAAGGCCGCGGCAAGGTCCGAAACGTTCATCTCTGCGGTGTTGATGACGTCGCGCCAGGGGGTGATCGGGTCGATCGCCGCCGAAAGCCGGACCTGAGGTGAGATTGCCACGTCGGGCGGCGGCGGCGCGACCGGACTGACAGCGATGATGCTGGCGCCTACCAGCGCGATCCCAGCAGTTGCGTACGGACGTACGGCGGTATTCATCACAGGCTCCTTAAGGTCGTGCTCAACGCATTCCGGATCAATCCGGCCATGCGCATCGCAAGTTACACCTGCGTCAAAAAGTTCTCAGCATATTCTCGCGAATTGTCCGCGCGCAGAAGGTGATTCGCGCCTCAGGCGTTCGGGCCGCTGTTAGCCATGCAAAGCATGGCGATGATCAACGCGGCTGATTCTTAGCTCTGGTCCACTAGGACCGCACCATCGACTTGATTTCCCAACGTCTGCAGCGCGATGTCGGAGCCTTCGGCCGTCAGGCGGATGATCTGCGCCAGCTGAACTGGGGCGTCGCATTGCAGGTAGTGGTCGGCGGCCGGCACCACCCAGTAGCGATTACGACCCGGCTTGTTCTTCAGATATGTCTGCCAGACGTGGTTGGGCACGCGCAGCGGCGCGACGTTGTCGTGCAGGCCCCATGCCAGGGTCAGGTTGACTTCACTGGCGGAAAGCGTGTTAAGCCAACGCGTTTCCTCTGCGGCACGTTCGTGCAGGTACTGAATTGTGTCCGGCAGCACCTTGACGCCATCGTTGTGCGCGAACGTCTTTGCCAGCGCCGCGATCTCGGGGTCCGACAAGTCGCGCCGCGGCATGAAGGTGCTCGCCCCAAGGCCCGCCGCCAGCAACTCCGGTGTGGTTGCCGCGGCCGTTGCGCGGCCGGTTGCCTCGTCGAGCAGCGCGGTCTGGAAGGCGGTGAGGTTGGCCAGCGGTAGGTAGATGTTGGCGTTCGTCATGACGACGTCGGCGGGCACTGCGCCCGGATGCTCCGCGGAAAGCAGTTCCAGGGCGATCATCCCGACGCTGCTGCCGCGGTCGTGAGTCACCATCCGGTAGTCCGTGAGATTCCAGACCTCGGTGATGGCGTGCACGAGCAGCCGTGCGTCGTCGTGAAGCGAATAGACGTAGGGTGCCGGCGGCTTGTCGGATAGCCCATAGCCGGGGAAGTCCAACACGAAGATGTCGAACTCGGCGCGCAGTTCCTGCGCAAGCCGATAGAAATCGATGCTTGATGTGGGGAAGCCGTGCACGAACACCAGGGCTGGCGCTCCCGGGGTGCCGGCGCGGCGGGTGAAGACTGTGACCTCGGCGCCGTCATTGGCTTCGGTTGTCGACCGCCAGCGCGCCGTCGTCGCACCGGTGCGCCACTCCGCGAAGATGTCCACGATGCCTCCTTTCGAGTGAGGTGGCCGTTCGTCGCGACCCCGAGTGATGGCCGTCACAGCAAACAGTACTCAACCGCCCCCATGTAGCCAAGATCACCTCGTAAAAGTTGCTTTACCCAGAATTAACAACCAAGATCAAGGCGTTGTACTAGTGGGTGATCCACACAAGTGGGATACCGACAGCAAACAAACCCTGTGACCCGGGGTTCGCAACGAGGAGTTGAGGAAATGTCTTTCGCGCAGTTCCGCGCAGATGTGAAACGCGCCCGCAGCCGGCGACGCCTGTACGCACGTATCAACGCACTGCCGAACTCAACCGTTCGCGAAGAACTGTTGGCCATCGCCCAGCGGCACGAATTCAGCGACCGCTGACGCGAGTCCGCCCACGATTTCGGTGAAACACAGTGGTCGATAGAGCCCCTCGATAGCTGTCGTCGCATCCCATCGCGGCGTGACGGCTCTCCGGGGGCTGTTTTTCATGGCCGATGGGGTCTAGTCCGACGACTTGGCCTCGTCCTGGTCCTCGTCCTCATCGTCGCCGTCGTCCTCGTCTTCGTCTTCGTCTTCGTCCTTATCGTCGTCGTCCTCGTCTTCGTCCTTGTCGTCGTCGTCCTTCGCCTCGTCCTCGTCGTCAGAGGCGTTCTCGTCGGCCTTGGCTGCGAACTTGTTCAGAAGCTCGGCCAGCCGGCGGGCTTCGTGAGGTGCCAAAAGATCGTCGAATAACCGCTCGTCGCCCTCATCGACGCGCTTGAGGAAAACTTCGTTGTCCTTCACGCCGACGTCCCACCGGCCCCCCTCTTCAACCATTCGATGCACCTTCCGACTAGTACGTGAATCAAACCTAACGCGCCAACGCTACGGGTCGTCATCCATCCGTGAACCTGATGACTTCTGCTAGGCGATCTGGTCTATTGATCACGACCGCTAACGCCATGCACCCAACAAGGAGGTGAGCGATGGATGCGGCGGACGCGACCCTGCGCTCGGCGATCTGGGTGCCGCTTTTCGACGCACTGTCGGACCCGCTGGCAGTCGCTCGGCTCGCGGCCCGTGCCGAGGAGATCGGATGGCACGGGTTCTTCGTCTGGGACCACGTCAACTGGCGGGCACCGATCACGTCCCTCGCCGACCCGTGGGTCACCCTCGCCGCGATCGCCACCGCGACCGAATCGCTGACCATCGGACCCATGGTCACACCTCTGGCCCGCCGCAGGCCCGTCAAGGTCGCCCGCGAGACCGCGACACTCGATCGGCTCAGCGCTGGTCGGCTGGTATTGGGGGCTGGTCTCGGGGATGACCGCTTCGGCAACGAGTTCAGCAAGACCGGCGACGAACTCGACAGTCGAGTTCGCGGCGAGATGCTCGATGAAGCATTGACAATCCTCCCCACGGCGTGGAGCGGAGCCCGGTCCGCCACCGCGGCAGGCACTACACCGTCGACGACATCACCTTCCTGCCACGACCAGTTCAGCCGACCATCCCCATCTGGATTGCGGGCTTCCCCGGCAACGTGATGCCCATGCGCCGCGCGGCGCGCTTTCACGGCTACTTCCCCGTCAACCTCGAATCGCCCGACCAGGTGGCCACGCCGTGGACGTGCTGAACACCCTCCGCGAAAACCGCACGGCGACACAGCCCTTCGACATCGTCGTGGCGTGCGCCCCCGGCGCCGACGTCGCGGCCTACGCCGATGCAGGCGCGACGTCATGGCTCACCGACTTCGAACCCGAGACAGTGACGATCGACCGAGTTCGTTCGGTCATCGACAACGGACCGCTCCAATGACGACACCGAAGGTCTCCGAAGCTCTCCCTGGCCGAAGAGATCCTCGAGTCCCATCGGCACCGCGCCCACGGTGACGACGCCGGCTACGACGCCTACAAGGCGCACGTGTACCGCGTGGTGAACTTCGCTCGTGCGCTCACCCCGGACGGGCCCGACCGCGATGACAAGCTCGCGATCGCGGCGGCGTTCCACGACCTGGCTGCGTTCGACACGCTCGACTACCTCGTCCCCTCGATCGAGGCGCAGGACGCATGGCTGCGGCAGACCGGCCGCGAAGGTTGGTCAGATGAGCTGGCGCTCATCGTCGCCGAACACCATCGGGTCTTCAGATACGGGGCGACTCGCCCCTACGCTCCGCTGGTGGAGGCCGTTCGCCGGGCCGACCTCATCGAGGTGAGCCAGGGCCGGATCCGCTTCGGCCTCTCGAGTTCCTATGTCAAGGAAGTTCGCGCGACCTTTGACGCGAGTGTCTTCTTCAAGCGGGTGATTCCGTCGGGAACGTTGCGGGCAATCCGCAAGCTCCAGCAGCCTGGTTTCCTGACGCCCCGGCAACGCGCTGACCCGCTCGGGCCACGGGGGATCGATCGCTGAGGCCCGCGGCGGTACTAGTCCATCCGCCCGGCGTGCCGCAGCCACCACCGACATACAACTAGGTTGGTTACCCGTCCCGGTCCTTACCCGCACCGTCTCGAAGCGCAAGTAGGTTGGGACATAGAGATATTCGTTCGCAATACGTGTAGTTAGCGCCGCGTGCAAATCGAAGCTGACAACCAGAACTCACTTCCGCGTCGGTATCGGCTACGCGTTGGCGAACTCTGTCGTTGGTCGTGTACGTGTTCTTCCTGAAGAACAAGTCCGACACCTACCTCGACCGCGAACGGGGATCAGCCTTTCAGCGGTGACGCACCGCACTGGTCAAGCCGCGCGCCGGTCGATCAATCTCGTTGGTCCGACCGCGACGGCGGAGACTGCCTGCGCCATCTGCTCATGTCCGTCCCGCACTCCGCGGTAGCGCTGCAGATACCGGTCGATCTGCTCGCGGTGCAGCGGTTGAGCCCAGACGTTCGCGCCTTCGATCTCGATGCCGCTGTCGTTGGACTTCGCCCGGTTGCGGGCGCCGATCCGGAACCCCACGACCGACGCGACCATCAACACGACCAGGCTGCCCCCGATGATCCAGGCCAGAGCGCTTTCGCTGGCCAGCGCGTAGACGAACGTCCCCAGCGCGACGAACGCCAGCAGCAACAGCACGTACGCCACATACGTCATCGAAACCCGTCGCAGTGTCCTCAACATGTCCATCACCTCTCGAAACTCGCCGATGAATATTCGAAACGCTACGCGTAGCGTAGCGCTACGATATGTGTAGCGCTTTTCCGACCACGGATATTCCGCTGCCGACCAAGGAGGGCCAATGGCGCAGCGACAAGACGTCGACGACGGCATCGCCGACGCCACGCTGGCGCTGCTGCGCACCAAGGGCCCCCGGTCGGTGACGGTCGAGTCGGTCGCCGCGAGCTCTGGCATCGCGAAGACCACCATCTACCGCCGCTACCGAGACCGCCGGGACATGCTGTCCGCCGCGCTGTCGCGGGTAACCACACCAGAACCGCTTGCCGTGCAGGCCGACGCGCCGGATCGGCTGCGGTGGCTCATCAAAGAAGCGGTCAAAACCGTCGAGGTCGGTATCGGCTACGGCGGCCTGGCCGCCTTGCTCACCGACGAGGATCCCGCCTTCACCAAGCTCTTCCGCCGGATCCTCGCCAAGCAGCGGGCCGAATTGGAATCAGTGATCAATGCCGGAAAGGCCGACGGGTCATTCCGCGCAGACGTCGAATGCGCGACACTCGTCGACGCCGTGGTCGGCGCGCACATCGCCGAGCGCACCCGCACGGGGCGGGTCGCTGCGGGATGGGAAGACAAATTGTTCGACCTCTTCTGGCCGACCGTGCGGGCCTGATCCGAGTCGCATTTCCGCAGAAGCGCGCGAGGAGTCCGCGAATCCGCTGAGATCTCCGCCGCTCGATCACGCCAGAGTGTGGCGTCAACAAATGATGACGCTGCCAGAACGAGAGTGTTCGGAGAAGCGCTCAAGTTGTCTCGTGAGGCCCGCTGCGGCTCACGCCATGGAGAACAGCTCTTGCATCAAAAGTCAGGAATCGACGTTGAGGAACCCGATCAAGGCCATGCCCCCGACTCCGACTGACAGCCCGAGCGGATAGTTCGCGAAAGATGCCTCCGGCCAAGCGCCCTCGGGGTTGCGGAACCGCACGGTCGAGTGGTCCAGGCCAACGACCGCCGACGCCCCGACGGATGTGAGCACGATGAACCGACCGTCGAACCAGTCGAAGCCGACCGGACCCGGCGGCGTCGGCATGGAGAACACGCCGTCGTTGCCGACCGGCAGCCCGCCACTGGAAGCTGCCGTTGCGAACAGCGACTCGCCCAAATCCAGGCCGAGAATGAAGGCCGACACCGGCTTGGATTCGTCGGTGAAGAGGTTCGTCAACGTCCCCATCTGCACCTGTCCGCCGATGCCGGCTCCGATGCCGAAGGTCACGGTCAGGTCCAGCTTCCAGTTCAAGGAGTCGCCGGCCAGGTACCCCGGCGTCGACGAGCGATGTCGACCCATTCGATCACCAGCTCGACACTGCGGTTCATCTCTTCCTCGCGCCCGGGCACGTTCACCAGCGGCTCCTCCGACCCGCGGAACACCACCGGCCCGACCCGGTCCTCGGGGACGCCACTGGCGATCAGGTATGCCCGCACGCGGTCGGCACGGTCGCGCGACAACTGCCGGTTGGTCCCCTCCGGACCCGTCTGGCTCGCACGACCAATGACCGAAACCACTGCGGAGTCCGGGTAATCGCGCAGGTACTTGATGGGAGTCGCCAGCACGTCGGTGTGCTCGGTCAGCAGCGCCGAGCTGTTCGACCGCGAATCCGTACACGCAGCTCGAGGTCCGCTGGCGCTGCCGCTGGACACGTTGCGCGGAGAAGCTCCGCTTCAGGTTGTTTGCCGACTCGATCACGGGGTACGACGGCTGGCTGGTGCTCATCGCGACCTCCGTGGAACGACTTCGCCGCGCCACCTTCGTAATTCATCGACCACCGTCAGCCTCGGCGGGCAGTCGTCCCGAGACGAGACGCCGTCGCGCAAGCTGGAACGTCAACTCCGAAAGCGGCAGTCGCTCACCAGGCTTGAGCGACCCCTTGAGGCCCGCACGGCGGCCTCCGCTGTATACCCGCCACCCACCGAGGTCGACGGGCAGCCGGCCGGCGCGCACCGCGAGTGTCTCGCCGTCCGGCTCGGCGACGGCCTCGTCACTTACGCCCGAGAAGTGCGCCAGGAACAGCACTCTCGCCCGCACCGGCTCGTGCACGCTGTCGGCGTAGGCGCACTCCAGCACGTTGACGCCCGGGCGCAGCGGCGAGTTTCGCCGGTCAAGAGTATGGGTCAGCCGATACCGGCCCGCCTCATGCCGCCACGCCGAGGCCGTCGATCCTGAGCCGGACGCCGTTGAGCGTCAAGAGCAGCGGGCCCGGCGTCGCGCCCAGCGCGGTGCGCGCCGCCTCCGGCAGGCCGCGGATACTGATCTGAACCGGAACGCGATCGCCGTACGCCCACGCCTCCTCGATGGTGTCGGCGAGCGGCTGCGGGCTGCAGATCGTGATCCGCGCCGGGCCGCTTTGCGGTCGCTCGTGCGAGGTCGAGCTCGGCGCGCTGCTTCGTCTGCGCCGCCGCCGCGCGCCTGGCCTCGAAGGCGGCGCGCCTGGCCTCGGCAAGGGCTTCCTCGCGGCGTGCGGCGAACGCTGCCCGCAGTGCGTCATTGATTACAGGCAGCCCCGTCACGACGTCCACCGCGACCCGTAGGACATCGTCGACCGAGATTTCGTCGGGAAGCTGCAAGCCGGCGAGATCGTTGACCGCTTCCTCGACTCGATCGTTGACCTCGTCGGCCAGATCGCCCAGCAGCTCCGAGGAAGTCGCCGGCGTCGCCGAACAGGTCCGCGAGGTCGTCGGCGATGTCGCCGAGTACGTGCAAAGCTTCGTTCAGCAGCGGCCGCGCGAGTCCGAACGCGAACTCGAACGCGCCTACCGCGACCGCCAAGGCTGATCTCGGCCGTCCTCATTGAGCAGGTCGAAGCCCGGGCGCGACGCGCAATGTCTGCGCCTTGCGGATGCCCTCGAGCTCGAGCGCGTCGAGAATCTCTCGGCGCCGCGACCCGCTCCGCAAAGCCTGCGCGGCCGCGTCGAGCTGCGCCTCCTTCTCACGGGCCCATCGCGATGCTTCCTCGAGCGCATGCTGGACGGCGCGCGACAGCGCGATCAGCCGCCGAGCGAAGGCCGACGATCTGGTCCCGACCCTGGCGCAGCAGATCGGCCGCGGCGTGCTCCAGACGCTCGATCGCTCGTCGAAACCACCGCTGCCCCGAACGCTTCCAGGGCACTGATGACACGTGGAAACGCCACCGCGAACTGGTCGGCGAGCGTCTCGGTCTGCACGGCGACGAGCTCAGCCGACTGCGTCCGGCGCCGGAATGTAGGCGCACGCCGCGATCTGCGCCAGGGTGTCGTCCATCGCGTCCGGGCTCGACAGGTCCGCCTCGCCATAGGCGGTGAACAGGATCTCGCCGGGTCAGAGTGCGCACGGATCGGCCCGGCGCTCGTCGGTGAGGATCTCGTCGCTCGTCGCCTCCGACAGGGCGAGCAGCAACTCGGCGACCAGCTCCCGGCTGGCATCAGCCAGCGTGCCGGAGTCCGCTGCAGCCGCGGGAAGGCGCTCAGCTAGCCGCCTGCGGCCTCGGCGAGCCGGTGGCCGGGGTCGTCGCGCAGCGCGTCGAGACAGCTCTCCCGCCGCGTCGCTGACGGACTCGGTCACGTGGTCGAGCAGGATGTCGGTGAGCACGACGACGTTGTTGAGCACGATCTTGCCGATCATCAAGCTCAGCCCGGCGCGCAGCGTGTCACCGTCGACGGGGCGACCCGCCGACCAGATCGTCCACTCGGCGCAGCGCGAAGTCGCGCATCATCGTCAGGCTCGGCCGCGCGACCTCGTCGAGCCACACCCGGGTGTCCGCGTCGTCTGGCAGCGCGTCATCGAGCGCCGGCAGCAGGCCTTCGAGCAGCAGCTCGTCCAGCGCCGTGCCGGCCACGGCGCGCATCGCCTGGTACAGCTCGGTCTGCGTCAGGTCGTCGCCGGTAGCCGCGCGCAACGCGAGCTCGACGAAATCCGATGCGGCGATACCGGTTTCGCGCGCGATGCTCTCCAGCAGCGCGTAGAGGTCGGGTACCAACTCCTCGAGCAGCGGAAGCAGCCGGCTTGTCAGGAGATAGTCGACGACGGTGCCGAGATCGAGGCGGTCGGGTACCTCACCGATCAGCGGCTCCAACTCTTCACGAACTATAGCTGGCGTCTCGGGCAGCTCGACGAGGAAAGCGTCGGCCGCCGCACTGCGCAGCCCGATAACGCCCGCCTCGGCCTCGGCGTGCGCCGTGACGACGCCTTGGCGGATGGCGTCGGCGGCCGCCAGCGCCAGCCACATCGCCGCGAGCATGGGCCGCCACCGCGTCCGCGAGTCGCGGCGCGGCGAAACCGAGCACCTCCGCCAGCACCGGGACGACCGGGGAAACCGTCGCAAACGTCAGCGGCCGGCCTTCGAGCGCGTCGATCAGAGCCTGCGTCGCGTTCGCCCCGGCCTGGCGTTGCGCGGCCGTCAGACTCAGCTCGGCGACCCGAGTCGCCGCCTCGTCCAGCGCGCAGCCGATCGCGGTCGCCGCAGCGAGACCGAGCTTGTCGAGCGCGAAGCGCTGGAACTCGGCCATGAAGCAGTCAGCGAGAACCTCGCCCGCCTGCCCGGGACGCGCAGCGAGCTCGGCCGTCGGCACCTGCGCCAGCTCGTAGGCGGTGGCGAGCGATGCGGGCAAGACATATTCCAGCGCAGCAAGATGCGGCCCCAACGCGCGCGGAACCAGCGGGCGCGCCTCCTCGAGGATCGCGCCGGTGATGATGTCCGCGGCGTTCAAGAAGAAGCGCTTGGGGCTGTCCAGCTGTATGCCCGCATAGAAGTCATAGCCCAGTCCGGCGGCCAGGCCCGCCTCGGCACCCATTTCGACGACGAACCCGCGTCGTCGTCGTCCGCCAGGCTGCCGCGCACATTGAGCTTGGCCTTGACCATCGCCGAGGCCGAGATCTTGCCCCAGACGCCCGCCTCGATGCGGGATTCGCGCAGCAAGCGCCAGGAAGACCTCCAGCGGGGGTCCTTGGAGCAACTGCCGCGCCGCCAGGGCGATGTCGCTCGCATCGAGCCCGACCGACAGCCGCCCGGCTAGCGTCGCCTCGGCGAAGGCGGCGAGCTCTGCGCTGAGGCCGACACGGTCGAACAGGTCGATGGTCGCTTGTGCGTCGAGCTGTACGCCGGCCGCCGCCAGATGCCTCGCCCTCCGCGCGACCAGCGATGAGCCACAACAGGCTCAGGTCGGCTAGCGCTTCGGCCGCCGCTTCGGCCGACGCCTCGGCCGACAAGCCGTGACAGAGCTCGAAGCGCGTCGCGAAACTCAACCGCGCTCCGCTACCGACATCCCCCGCGACGATGCCCTCATCGAACCCGGCGCTTGCGTCGGCGGTGAAGACCTCGCCGGTCAAATTCGCTTCCGGCATGGATCTCTCCCGGCCGTGGAGCCTGGCTGATCGTAACTGCTCGCAGCCCCACGGCCGCCGGTGTTCTGCAGCGACTTGTAAATGTTTTGCTGATCAGCGCCCGAGCCTTGCGCACTGGCCGAACGCCGCTTAGTCGCAGTTCGCGCACGCTCCGGTCAATGACAACTGCATACCGCAATTACAGAAACCGCCTTCGCGACGCGTACTGCGGGAGCGCGGCGTACGTGGACCTACCTGGCTGACCGGGTGTTCGACGTACCAGGTCCCGGCCCTCGAACTTGGGCCACGGGTGGCGCCGGCAGCGATCTGGATGAGTTCCTCTTCGGAGAACCCGTTTGTAAAGCCGTAGTGGATATAAAGATCCGGAAGCCCGTCGCGCCGTATGGCTTTGATGTAGGGCTTACTGGGGTTTTCCACCGTGCGGTACTCGGCGATGCCGACCGCGTTTGTGATCTGCCGAATGAACGCGTGGTTCGCTGATGGGATCCGAGCCTTCGCCAGTGCCTCAGTGAGAGATTCTGAAGCCTGGTCTCCTGTGGTCATCGCAGGTGAGGATAGGCGGTGCAAATGACCAATTAGCGCAGAGTTCGCGAATTCGAGCGCCAGTGGAGCCGTCGTTGACAACCCTGAGGAAGCGATTCAGTAGTGCTGGCCGTAAGGCGTCATCAATTGATGACAGCTTTCCGTAGACAGCTTCCGCCGGAGGTGTGGCTGGTGTTGGCTTTGGGTCCACCGATCCTCATTTCCGACTTGGCGAGCGGCGCCCAGTAATTCTTGACAACGGTGCCCCGGCTTTCGGAGGTGGACATCTCATCATCCCTTCGTGTGTTGTGGCCCGTACGTTGCTCACCGCACTACGTGGTAGCGGAGGTGGGCCACCCCTGGGGCGTGCAACACGCGGGCGAGCTGAAGCTCGGGGATGCCGGCCTCGAAGCCGTCGAACAACCGTTCGCCTGAGCCAAGGATCGTCGGCGCCACTTGCAGGTCGATCTCGTCGACGAGTCCGGCCTTGATCGCCTGCCGGGCACAGGAGGCGCCCCCGGCAATGGAGATGTCCTTCTCGCCGGCAGCCGCCTTCGCCTGTGCGTAGGCAGATTCGATTCCGGCGGTGACGAAGTGAAAGGTTGTCCCACCCTCCATTTCAATGGGGTCATGTGCGTGATGGGTGAGGACGAACACAGGGCAGTGGTACGGCGGGGTATCACCCCACCAGCCTCGCCAATCCGACTCGCCCCATTCACCGCGGATCGGCCCGAACATATTGCGGCCCATGATGGTTGCGCCTATACCGTCCAGCATGTCGGACACCACCTGCCGGTTCACGGGATGGTCCACTGCTGGGCCGAGGTGCCATCCGTGAAGAGCGAGTCCGCCCACTCCGAGCGGATTTTCTTCGCTCTGACCAGGCCCGGCGACATAGCCGTCGGCGGAGATCGACATCGAGAGGTTAGTTCGCGTCATGCCAAGTTCCGTTCCGTCGGTTCGATTCATGGTGCGTATGCCTTCAAGAAGACTGCTGCCTCCTGGGAAACTCATCGGCGCGTCATCAATTGTTGACACCTTGCAGAAGAAGGCCGGCGCGCAGGCTGTGACCCATGTTGCCGTTGTGACGACAGGGCCTCCGCGTGGTCCTGCGTGCGACGAAAGGTTTGCGATCACCGAGCTGCGGGAACGCCGTCTTCGCTTATTGTCCTGCTCGCAAGGAGGCGACCATGGCAGCGCAGTCTGAGGCACCGGGCGTGATCCGGAGCAACATTCCCGCCCGGATCGACCGCCTGCCGTGGTCGCCGTTCCACACCCGCATGGTCGTCGCGCTCGGCGTGGCCTGGATCCTCGATGGTCTCGAGATCACCGTGGCCAGCGCGGTGGCCGAAACGCTCACCCAGCCCGAGACGCTTGGGCTGTCGTCGGCGGCGGTCGGACTGATCGCCACGGTGTATCTGGCCGGCGAGGTGGTCGGCGCGCTCTTCTTCGGGCGGCTTGTCCGACAAACTCGGCCGACGCAACCTCTTCATGATCACCCTGGGCGTCTACCTCTTCGGCAGCGGGCTCACCGCACTGACGCTCGGTAACGGCATGGGCTGGATCATGTTCCTCTACATCACCCGGTTCATCGCTGGCATGGGTATCGGCGGCGAATACGCCGCCATCAACTCGGCGATCGACGAGCTGATCCCTGCCCGCTACCGAGGCCGAGTCGACATCGCGGTCAACGGAACCTACTGGGGCGGCGCGATTCTCGGCACGCTCGGTACCTTCATCTTCCTCAAAGTCGTCGACCTCAGCCTCGGCTGGCGACTGGCCTTCCTCATCGGCCCGGTGCTCGGCCTGGTGATCCTGTTCGTGCGACGGCACCTGCCGGAGAGCCCGCGCTGGCAGGTGATGAACGGCCGCGTGGACGCCGCCGAGGAGTCGATCTCCTACATCGAGCGCGAGGTGGAGGCCACCGGCGTCACGCTGCCCCCGGTCGACGAGAGCAAAGCCATCGAGCTGAAACCGACCGAGAAGATCGGCTATCTGGCGCTGACGCGAGTGCTGTTCCGCGAGTACCCCTCTCGGTCCATTTTGGGCGCGTCACTCATGATCAGCCAGTCGTTCCTCTACAACGCGATCTTCTTCACCTACACCTTGGTGCTGGGCAAGTTCTACGGAGTGCCGTCCGGGACGACGCCGCTCTACCTCATCGCGTTCGCCGTCGGAAACCTCACCGGCCCGCTGGCCATCGGGCACCTCTTCGACACCATCGGCCGCAGGAAGATGATCGCCGGGACGTACATACTGTCCGGGGTTCTGCTGGCCATCAGCGCGGTCCTGTTCAACGCCGGACTGCTCAACGCGATCACCCAGACGATCGCCTGGTGCGTCATCTTCTTCTTCGCCTCGGCAGGCGCCAGCGCCGCCTATCTCACCGTCAGCGAGATCTTCCCGTTGGAGGTCCGGGCGAAGGCCATCGCGGTGTTCTTCGCCATCGCCCAATGCTTCGGTGCACTGGGTCCGGTCATCTACGGCGCGCTCATCGGCGACGGCTCCAACCCATTCATGCTCTTCCTGGGATACCTGCTGGGTGCGGCCGTGATGATCGCCGGGGGACTGATCGCCTGGTTCCTCGCCGTCGACGCCGAAGGCAAGTCGCTGGAAGACGTCGCCACCCCGTTGGCCGCCGCGGGCGCCGAGCGACGCAGAGGTTCGGTGCGCGCGGAAGGTGCGAGCAAGCCCTACTCACCCTGAGCCCGGGCGCATGCGGCGGGCGCCGACATCGCGAAGCCCGCCGATGGCGTCGAACGCTGCCGCGCGGCACTGCTCCGGTCAATTCCCGCCACTGGCCGGGGGTTTCGTGAAGGCGTTGCGGGGTGATTCGTGATTCGGCCGGAGATGGTGACGACTTTCACCCGGGCGCGGATTGGACGGCCGAAACTTGTCGTACCCGGCTGCAATGATGACGTTATGTCCTTGACCGCATCCTCCGGCGCTGTGGCAGTGCGTCCTGATCAGCGTCTTGAGGTGTTGTTCGAGGAGTTGGCGGAGTTGGCCGGTCAGCGCAACGCGATTGACGGGCGCATCGTGGAGATCGTCGCCGAGATGGACCGCGACGAGCTGTGGGGTGCTACGGGTGCGCGGTCGGTGGCGGCGTTGGTGGCCTGGAAGATGGGCTCCTCGTCGGCAAACGCCCACACGATCGCCGCCGTCGCGCAGCCGGCTGGCGGAGTTTCCCCGCTGTGCGCGGGCATGCGGGAGGGCCGGCTGTCGCTGGATCAGGTCGGCGTGATCGCCGAGCGGGCGGGCGAGGGTTCTGATGAGCATTATGCGGCGCTGGCCGAGGTCGCCACGGTCAACCAGCTGCGCACCGCGGTCAAGCTGGAACCGCGACCCGAACCCGATCCGTCGGCCCGAACCGCAGCGCTCGATCACCAAGACCACCGACGAGCAGTCCACCAGCTGGCGGATCACACTGCCCAAGCTGGACGCGGCGAAGTTCGATGCGGCGCTGCGATCACACCGCGATGCGTTGATCGCCGAGTGGAAACGCGATCACGACGACGACCGGCGCTCACCGAATCGGCCGCCGCTGCCGGGCACCGGCGAGGCGTTCATGCGGCTGGTCGAGGCCGGCTGGGACGCCGACGCCGCCCGCCGCCCGCATGGGCAGCACACCACCGTGGTGGTGCATGTGGATGTCGAAGACGCGCATCGCCGCGCTGCATCTGGGCCCGCTGCTCACCGAGTCCGAACGCCGATACCTGACCTGTGACGCCACCTGCGAAGTCTGGTTCGAACGCGACGGCCAGGTCATCGGCGTCGGGCCGGGCGACGCGGGTGATCAACCGCCGGCTTCGTCGTGCCCTGGAGCATCGCCATCCCACGTGTGCGGTGCCCGGTTGCGGCGCCACTCGTGGTCTGCACGCCCATCACATCCGCCATTGGGAAGACGGCGGCCCCACCGAGTTGGACAACCTCGTGCTGGTGTGTCCCGTATCACCATCGGCTGCACCATCGGGGCGTCATCACCATCACCGGACCCGCCGACCATCTCGTCGTCACCGACAGCGCGGGACGACAACTCAGCGCGGGATCGCTCGCCCGTCCACCAACCAAACCCCCGCCCGCCGTGGCACCCTGCCGCGGGCCCACCGGCGAACGCGCCGACTGGTGGTGGTACCAACCCTTCCAACCGCAGCCGCCACCAACTAACAACTAGGCCAGTCCGCTATCGAAGCTCAAATCAGTTGAGCAAAGCTATCGGCTTGAGCTGTGCGCTGCCACGCCGGGAATGATGCGATCTCGCTGCTTCGGGCACGGACGTTGCCGCAGCACCGCGGCTTGTCCTGCCTTATCCCTCTGCCGCCACCAACGACCCCAGCTTCACGTCGGGGTTGTCCCGTTGGAAGCCCTGCAGCCGCCACGGGGTGGAGAACAGCACGAGCATGACTCCGTCGGTGCGGGTCAGGACTTCCGCTGACACCTGCTTGGCCATGAACTCGGCGTCCGCGGGGTCCACGATCCGCGCGACCTGATAGGGCAGTGACTCCAGCGAGATCGGCGCGCTGAACTCGGTGGCCATCCGGTGGACGGCCACCTCGAACTGCATCGGGCCGACCGCGGCGAGCACCGGCGCCTGGTCACCGCGACGGTCCGAGCGCAGCACCTGGACAACGCCCTCCTGCTCCAGCTGCTCGATCCCGCGGCGAAACTGCTTGTGCTTACTCGGATCGGAGCCGCGGGCCACCGCGAAATGCTCGGGGGAGAAGCTCGGTATCGGCGGATACTGCACGGGGACATCGCGATACAGCGTGTCACCCGGGCGCAGCGCGGCGGCGTTGGCCAGCCCGATCACATCACCCGGCCACGCAGTATCCAGGGTGGCGCGTTGCTGACCGAACACCGATTGCGCGTACTTGGTGACGAACGGCTTGCCGGTGGCGGCGTGGGTGAGGACATCGCCGCGTTCGAATGTGCCCGAGACCACCCGCGCGTAGGCGATGCGATCGCGGTGCGAGGAGTCCATGCCGGCCTGCACTTTGAAAACGAAGGCGCTGAACGGTGATTCGGCGGCGCGCCGGGCCCCGTCGACGTCGAGTGCTCCGTCGGGCGGCGGTGCGATGTCGACGAGCACATCGAGAAGCTGGTTCACGCCGAAGTTCAACGCCGCCGAGGTGAACAGCACCGGTGTGGCCGCGCCGCTGAGGAACTGCTCACGGTCGTAGTCGGAGCCGTCCGCGGACAGCAGTTCGGACTCCTCGACGGCGGTATCCCAGTCGACGCCGGCGGCACTGTGCGCGTCGGCCGCCGCGATGTGCTCTTCGGGGGCCGCGGTGGCGCCGCCCGCGGTGCGGGTGAACCGGATGAAGTCTCCGGTCCGGCGGTCGAGCACGCCCTTTGAAGTCTCCGGCGATGCCGACCGGCCACGTCAGGGGAGTGGGGCGCAGCCCGATTCGCGCCTGGATCTCGTCCATCAGTTCCAGGGCGTGGCGGCCGGGCCGGTCCCACTTGTTGATCACCGTGATGATCGGGATCCGACGGTGCTTGCACACCTGGAACAGCTTCAGTGTCTGCGGCTCAAGGCCTTTCGCGGCGTCGATGAGCATCACCGCGGAGTCGACGGCCGTCAGCACCCGGTAGGTGTCTTCGGAGAAGTCGGCGTGGCCGGGGGTGTCGAGCAGGTTGATGACGCATGTGCGGTACGGGAACTGCAACGCCGTCGATGTGATCGAGATGCCCCTGGCCTTCTCCATCTCCATCCAGTCCGACACCGTCGCGCGACGGCCCGCCTTGCCGTGGACCGCGCCGGCTTCGGTGATGGCCCGGGCGTGCAGCGCCAGCGCCTCGGTCAACGTGGACTTGCCCGCGTCGGGATGGCTGATCACGGCGAAGGTTCTGCGGCGGCCCGCCTCAGCGGAGATACGGCCAGGTGGCGAGGCGTCGGCGGTCGGCGGAGCGGCCAGGGCGTTGTCGGTCATAACGTCAGCGATGGTATTGGCTCCCGGCGGGCAAACCAGTAATCGGACGCTGCGCAGCGACGGCTGGCTGCGGCTCACGCCATGGAGAACAGCTCCTGCATCACAACGACGCTCGCCACCCGCTGCAGACCGCCTTCCACCGCGATGCGTTGATCGGCCGGGACTTCGAGCAGCCCATCGAGCGTCGTCGCGACCTTCTTCATGTCGAAGATCGGCTGGTCCTTCGCGGCCTGCGACGCGAACGTATCTCGGTAGAACTCGAGCATCGGGTCGTTCACGTTCCGCGTCGGCGGCGTCGTGAACGGATGCTTCTGCCGGTCATACACCTCGGGTATCAACACGTCCTTCGCCGCTTCGCGCAGCACGTGCTTTTCCCGAATTCCCTTGACCTTCATGTTCACCGGCACACGCGCCGCGGCTTCGGCGACATGGTGGTCCAGGAACGGCACCCGCCCTTCGATGGAGTGCGCCATCTCCATCCGATCGGCCAGATAGTTCAAGATGAAGTTCGGCAGCACCGTCTTCGCATTGAAGTACAGCATCTGATTCAGCCGGTCGCGGCCGGCGATCCGTTGCTCGAGCGGCAACCGATCCAGCGCCGACACCAACGGCCGAAACTCCCGAACCGACGCCGGCAGATCATCGCGGAACAACGCCGCCACGCTGTTGCATCTGGGCCGCAGCCATATTGAGCGTCGCCGGCAGCCATCCGAGCCTGCGCTCCACCGCCTGCATCTCCGGGCTGTCGAGCTGCTCCGGCATCAACAACGCGCGGGTCGCCGCATTGGCGCCGAGCATCTCGTCGAAGCAGCGCCGACTTCTCGCCGGCACTCAACGTCGGGTCGTTGTTCAGCGCGTCGACCCGGAAGTACGGATAGCCGCCCAGCATTTCGTCGGCGCCTTCGCCGGTGAACACCACCTTGATGCCCGCGGCTCTCACGGCGCGGCTGAGCAGATACTTGGCGACGCCGTGGCCGTTGAACATCTGCGTTTCGGCATGCCAGACCGCATCCTTGAACGACGTCGGCGATCTCCCGCCCCGTGATCGGAATCGGGTGATACGTCGCGCCGACGTGCTTGGCCTGAGCTTCAGCGATGCTGGCTTCGTCATAGAGCGCGTTCTCAAATGTGAGCGTGAATGCGCGGATTGGCCGGTCCATCTCCTGCTGCGCGAGCCCGAGGACGGCGCACGAGTCGATGCCACCACTCAGATACGACGCGACCTCGACATCGGCGACCAGCGTCTGCCGCACGGCATCGCGCAGCGCCTCGCGGAACTCTTCGACGACCTCCGCCTCGCTTCGCGTGTCCGCCCGCATCTGCTCGGCAGTCGGGATCTCCCAATCCCAATACGGATAGATGCGAACATCGCCATCTCTGGCGATCGCGTAGCAACCCGGCGGCACCGTGCTGATCCCGGCGAACTCGGTCTTCTCGTGCGATCTGCCCATGCCTCCGGTGGCGCCCTCGAGGTCCCACGCGGCCGGCACGCCCAGCGCCAACAACGCCTTGATCTCCGACGCGAAGAACACCTCGCCGTTCACCACCGCGTAGTAGAGCGGCTTGACCCCGAAGCGGTCGCGGATCGCGATCATCGCCCGTTGGCGTTCGTCGGCGATGACCACCGCGAACTCACCCCGCAGCTGCGTCGCGGCCTGCATGCCGCGCTCCTGATACAGGTGCAGCGCGATCTCGCTGTCGCTCTCGGTGGTGAAGTGATAGCCACTTGACTCGCAGCCGCTCGCGAAGCTCGCGGTAACCGTAGAACTCGCCGTTCACCACGACATGGACCGCGCCGTCCGGGCTGGTCATGGGTTGGCTGCCGTTTCTCAGACCCGATGATCGACAACCGCGTGTGCCCGAGCGTCCACTGCCCATCACGCGACGTCCAGGTGCCGGTGCCGTCCGGCCCGCGATGTTCCAACAGCTTGAGCGCCGCATCGCACCGATCACTCGGGAAGGCCGTGCCGCGTCATCGCGGCGAAAATCCCACACATCGTTGTGTCCTCCGACATCGTCGTCGTTCGGGGATAGCAGATCTACGATGACGCCCCGAACCGGCGGCGGTGCCTTTTCGCGTTAGCACCGGGGTTACATCGGCCATTCCCCTGCCGGAGGAAGCCGACCGGCTGACGAGATGAGTTCGGCCGTCAAGAAGGAAGTGCTGGACAAGGCTGCGTATGGGTGAAGACGAAGGTCGCGTGCCTCAATTTGCTGCCGCTGGCGACTGCTGGACGGATCAGTACCAGGCGCCCGCGTAGTTGCCGTTTGGCGCATGCCGCAATGTCAATCTGCCTGAGTTGCATTTCAGCTCGTAGCCGTCGAAGCACGAACCGGCGCCGTCGAGTTTCAGGATTCGCCTCGAGGACCAGCAGCCAGTCCCGGTTGATGACGTCGGTGGGCCGTACTGTCCAGCCCGACGAGACCTTCTGCGTCGTGGTGATGTCAATAATGGGATTGTCTGAGTCGTTCTTCAGGTAGAGATAGTTGCCAGCGACGTAGGCGCTCGAGATATGGAGTCCGTCGTAGTCGGCGCCTTCGCGGCGCAACCGTCAGCGGCATTGGTCGCGGCGTCGCGAACTTCCATCGCGTGGTCCTCCAGCTTGAGGTAGGTATTCCCCCACATGTCGCCGCCGGGCGCGGCAAAGGGCGCCTTCACTTGATTGTCGTCGGAGTTGAAGAACGCGGTCTGCATGCCTAAGCGCGTCTGGTCCGCGTCGAACGTGAAGCCGTTCGGGGTAGCTTTGCGTGGCACCCGATATCCTGGAAGTCGCCGAGCACGCGCCCGTCCTGTGCGCTGTGGATCCTGACCTCGCCGCCGTAGAAGTAGATGAGAATGGCCGACTGGTTGGCGTAGGTCTGGGGCACCGGGCCCGAGCCCGTCGATGTTGAATGTCTTGTCGAGCGTCGTTCCATCAATTCCGACATATTCGCTCGCCAAGGATTGTTGCGGGTGCTCGTGTTCAATGAAGAATCCGTACTTGGTCGGCTTCAGTTGCCCGAGTTTCTTCCGGATCGATCTCGGTCGGCAGCGGTTTAGTCTGCGGCGGCCCAGGGTTGAACGGATCGAATGAAACGATATCCGTCGTACGCCGATTCCGGCGTCAAACCGCTCGACGGTGTCGACCGTGTGACGACGTAGTAAAACCCGGATGTGATCGATATCCCCGCCTACCGTGCACGCTCCCGCCTACCAGCTGCTGGCCGGACGGAATCGTCGGCACGGGTAGCGCGACAGTAGCCCCCGGTCTTCGGGTTAAAGATCTCAGCGTGGGTGTTGAACGAGGTAACCGCCGTTGCCGTCGGAGACAGGGTCACAATTGCCGTAGAGGGTGGCGGGCGCCAGGAGCACGCTTCCGGTAGGAAGCCGCGACACGGTTGCGACGGCGGGTGCCTTGGGCGTCGTCGCCGGAGGCGCCGTAGTGGTGTTCTGCTCAGCGGGCGGAGAGGCCGATGTTAAAAGTATTCGTAGAGTCACCGCATCCGCTTAGTGTGGCTGCCGCAGCTACCATCACCGGCAGAGCCGCGCAGCCCCATCGGCGCAAACTTGCTGCGCACACATTCTCCCCCGTGCCGTTCGCCCGTCGCGCATCGCTCCTCCATGCTTGTCGTCCTGGCCGGCGGCAGAGGAGCACCAGCAGAGATATTAAGCGGTTGACTACTTCAAGGACCCGAGGCGGCGGTTCGATGACAACTCCCGTCCCCGGCCACATGCATGAATTGATAACAGTGCGCAAAAAGGAACCGCGTCGGAGTTGTGGCCGATGTTGCGGGTGTGACCAGACGCTCGGTAGTCCGATCGGAACAGCGACAGCTGGCGCGTGTCCTCGTCTCCGAACTTCTGGGGCACCAGCCAAGCTGCCGCACCCGCACCTGCCACGAGAACCACCGTCCGAGCAACGCGGCGATGGACGGTGTCATGAACGACCGGACTATCAGCGTGTCGAACAGCAGACCGAGGGCGATCGTCGTGCCGATCTGCTGCACTCACCACCGCGCAGTTACATTGGCGGCGAGCTGTTCGGCAATCTTCACCGCCGAATCAGCCGGGTCAGCGCTGCACGTATTGACGTCGACAATGATGTTGTTTCTGTGCGCCAGCGCGCGTCCGCAGCCCCAGCCGGGGGCGGCGGCGTTCTGTTCAGTCGCGGTGACACTCAGTGTGCCGTCAGCGTTGGAGATCTGTCCGACGGTCCAGTGCGACCCGCTCTGCGTGTGGGTGTACTCGCGGCAGGCCGGCCACCGCTCGGCAGAGGCGCCGAAGAACTCATCGGCTTTTTCAATGCTGGGGAACAACACCACTGCTTGCTTGAGATAGTGCGTGAAGTTATCGCCGTTGTTCAGGCTTTGATCGCGCTCGGCCCAGTAACCGCTATCGGCATAGACGAGTGCCTCCGCGGCGCCGTCAATGGCCAGGCACTCCTGCGGCGCCATGGTGGCGCTGTTGTCAGACATCGAGTTCTGCTGATTTGTGACCGCCATCCCGGCCGTCCCCATTGCGGCATTTACCTGTTCGGGGATGAGCATCAACCCGGCCAGCTCGCGCTCAACGAGAGGGCGCGGAATCATCGTCCGGGTGGTGGTGGGCGACTCGGCGTTACCTATCGTGCTGGCGCACCCGACGATCGAAACGCAGATGACTGCAACCGCAAGTGCGGCCGTTGGCTGGCGCATGTGTTCCTCCCCATGCCAGTCGTGCCCAACCTGGTCAGCCTGGCGCGTCCTCCCCCGTAGCGCGGCTCATGAAGAAATGGTGCATTAATTCCCACGACCCCTATGTGAGGTGATCGGTGTTTCCTGATAACGAAGAACGGCTGTTTTGATAACGATTAACGGTGGGCCCGCCGTGACGGTCCTGCGAGTGGTTCCGGTCCGCTGCTCCGGCGGACGTGGTGACGGCGGACGCCCGTCGTTCAACTAGAACAGCGACAGCTGCCGCGTGTTCTCGTCGCCGAACTTCTGGGGCACCGGCCGCTGCCGCACCCGCACCGGCCACCAGAACCACCGCCCGAGCAACGCCGCGATCGACGGCGTCATGAACGACCGGACGATCAGCGTGTCGAACAGCAGGCCGAGCGCGATCGTCGTGCCGATCTGGCCGAGCACCAGCAGGTCGCTGAAGATGAACGACGCCATGGTGAACGCGAACACCAACCCCGCGGCGGTCACCACCGACCCGCTGCCGGCCATCGACCGGATGATGCCGGTGTTGATGCCTGCGTGGATCTCTTCCTTGAACCGGGACACCAGCAGCAGGTTGTAGTCCGACCCCACGGCGAGCAGCAGGATCACCGCCAAAGGCAAGATCACCCAATACAACGGAATGCCCAAGCAGGTGCTGCCACACCAACACCGACAGGCCGATCGACGCACCCAACGACAACGCCACCGTGCCCACGATGACCAGCGCCGCGACGATGCTCCGCGTGATGAACATCATGATCAGCAGGATCAAGGCTCAGCGAGGCGATGCCGGCGATGATCAGGTCGTAGTGCGCCATCTCCGCGATGTCCTTGTAGGTGGACGCCGTACCGCCGATGTAGATCTTCGACCCGGCCAACGGCGTGCCCTTGACGGCCTCCTGCGCCGCGTGCCGCATCGCCGTCGATGTGCGAAATGCCCTCGGGCGTAGCCGGATCCACGTCGTGGGTGATGATCATCCGCGCGGCCTTGCCGTCCGGCGAGAGGAACAGCTTCAGGCCGCGCAGGAACTCGGGGTTGCTGAACGCTTCGGGCGGTAGGTAGAAGGAGTCGTCGGTCTTCGACGCGTCGTACGCCGCGCCCAACTGCGTCGAGTTCTCCAGTGCCGCCTGGCTCTGGTCGTAGATCCCCGCCGTGGTGGCGTAGTTCGTCATCGTCAGATCGCGGTTGGTCTCCTGATTCTGCGATCTGCGGCGGGATCAGCGCGACCAGCTTCGGCTGCAGCTCATCCAGCTTGGCGATGCTCCCCGAGACATTGGCCAGCTGGTCGGTCAACTGGTTGATGCCGTCGAGCGCGTCGAAGAGAGACCGCAGCGCGAAGCATATCGGGATGTCGAAACAGTGTGGCTCCCAATAGAAGTAGTTGCGGAGCGGCCGGAAGAAGTCGTCGAAGTTGGCGATCTTGTCGCGCAGGTCCTGTGCCACGACGACGGTCTGTTTGAACGCCTCACTCTGCTCGTGGGTGATGTCGCTGGACTGCTGCTGCAGCGCATATTGTTGCCGCAGGACGTTGATCGTCGTCGTTGATGACACCCACCTGCTTGAGCAGGTCGGCGGCGCGGTCCTGCTGGAACGGCAGGTTGTTGATCTGCGACGCGCTGTTCGCGCTGATCTGGAACGGGATCGACGTGTGGTCCAGCGGCGTGCCCAGCGGCCGCGTGATCGACTGCACCTGCGCGATGCCGTCGGTGTGGAAGACCGCCTTGGCCACCCGCTCCAACAGGATCATGTCGGTGGGATTCCGTAGATCGTGGTCGGCTTCGACCATCAGCAGTTCGGGATTCAGCCGCGCCTTGGAGAAGTGCCGCTCCGCGGCGGCGTAGCCGAAATTCGACGGGGTTTCGTCCGGCATGTACGGGCTGATGTCGTAACTCACCTTGTAGCCGGACAGCGAGGCAAGCCCGACGAACGCGAGCGCCAACGTGGCGATCAGGATCGGGCCGGGCCACCGCACGATCGCCGTCCCGATCCGCCGCCAGCCCCGCTTGGCGGTCTTGCGCTTGGGCTCCAGCAGCCCGAAGCGGCTGCCGATCACGATCACGGCGGGCGCCAGCGTCAACGAGGCGACCAGTGACACGAGCACGCCGATCGCGGCCGGGATGCCGAGGCTCTGGAAGTACGGCAACCGGGTGAAGTACAGGCAGAACACCGCGCCTGCGATCGTCAAGCCCGAGCCGAGAATCACGTGCGACGTCCCGCGGTACATGTCGTCGAAGGCGGCCTCCCGGTCCATGCCTTCGTTGCGCCGTTCGTGATAGCGGCCGAGCAGGAAGATCATGTAGTCGGTACCGGCGGCGATGACCAGCAGCGTGAGGATGTTGGTCGAATACGTCGACAGCCCAATGACTCCGGCGTTCGCCAGGAACGCGACGATCCCACGGGCCGCGGACATCTCGATGAGCACCGTGATGAGCGCCAGGATCATGGTGACCGGCGAGCGGTAGACGATCAGCAACATCAACGCGATCACGCCGACGGTCAACAGGGTGACCATCACGGTGCCCGCGTTGCCCACCTCGAACTGATCTGCGATCTGGGCTGCCGATCCGGCGACGTAGGCATGGATGCCCGGCGGGGCGGGCGTCTTGGCGATGATGTCGCGCAGCGCGTCGACCGACTCCAGCGACAACTCCTCGCCCTGGTTGCCCGCGAGGAACACCTGGACGTACGCGGCCTTGCCGTCCGAGCTCTGCGAGCCCGCGGCGGTGAGCGGATCGCCCCAGAAGTCCTGCACGTGCTGGACATGCTTGGTGTCCTCGTTGAACCGCTTGACCAGCTCGTCGTAGTAGCTTGTGCGCGTCGGCGCCGAGCGGCTGATCGCCCTCGAGCACCACCATCGCCGCACTGTCGGAGTCGAACTCGTGGAACACCTCGCCGATGCGCTGAAACGCCTGCAGCGACGGCGCGTCAGGAGAGCTCATCGCCACGTTGTGCTGTTCGCCGACCGCCTCGAGCTGCGGCACCAGCACGTTCGTCAGGGCGGCGACGGCGACCCAGAACAACACGATCGGCACGCAGAACCAACGAATCCACTTGGCGACCCGGTCCGTCGTGGTCGGGCGTTCGGCGACGTGGTGGCTCATCCGGACTTGTCCAGGCAGTAGGTGTAGGCGTTCAGCGTGTTGACCGTTCTTTCGTCCTTGACGACGTCGTCGATCTTGATTCGGCAGCCGATGGAGTCACTGTCACCCTGGGCGGAGACGTTGACGAAGACGGCCGGTTGGGTGGTGGTGGTGTCGTAGGCCCACGGCAGCGTCGCGTCGTCGACGCGCTGTGGTTGGGCGTTCACGTCCAGGTAGGTGATGGTCGCGACGGTGCCTGGGGGACCGAAGACCTCCAGGACGACGCGCTTGGGGTTGAACGGGACGATGTCGTTGGCGGCGCCGCTGGGGGTGGAGACGACGTCCTTGGAGCCGAAGATGCCGTTCAGTCGGTACACCGCGAATCCCGCGACCGCGATGACGAGCACCGCTACCAGAAGCATCCACCGTCGCAACAATCGGCTTCCGATTGAAAACCGCTGCATCCGTGACCCTTTCGACGAGCGGCGACACGTTGACGGACGGTGGAACGACGCTTCTTCTGGGAGCTATATCAACCTAGTTGACAGTACGGTACGGGACCGGACCGTACAACCCGTACGGGTGTTCGTTGGATCTTCATGACCTCCGGCTGTTGTTGCGGGTGAGGCCGGGGATCAGCAGGTTGTCGACGAGGTCTTGGACGGTGTGGCCGGATGGGGCACGACCGGTCAGCACCGAGCGGTAGATGAGGTAGCCCGGCAACACGTCCCAGAGGTCCTCGGTGATAGCAGATGCGTCGATCTCGCCGCGGTCGACGGCCCGCTTGAGGACGTGCGCCATGAGGGCTCTTCGCTGTTCGAGGAACTGTTCCTGCATCATGGCATCGAGCTCGGCGCTCCGGGAGACCTCGACGAGCACCGCCCGGATCGTGCTCGCATGGGTGCTGACGTGAGCGCAGATCTGCTCACCGAGTCGCAGCAGGTCGCCGCGTAGCGTGCCGGTGTCCGGGTCGACCGCGACCTGCCGGGTGCCCTCGACGAATGCGGCCAAAACGAGTTCGGCCTTGGTCGGCCACCGGCGGTAGATCGTCGCCTTGCTTGCGCGCGCCGTCGTGGCCACCGCGTCGACGGTCAGCCGGTCGTAGCCGTGTTCCTGGAGCAGCTCCAGCGTCACCGCGAGCAGCTCAGCCTCCCGTGGCGACCACGGAGACCCCGCGTCACCGTCGGAACTCCGGATCACGCGGAGCCTCCATGGAACCAGTGGACATGTGCGAACGAGTATGAGGCCAATTCTGCTTGCAGCTCGCACCGGTGTCAGAACTGAATCGCGACATCCGCTTTCGACGACTACGAAGTCGCCAGAGCAGCGTCGATCTTCTGGATCGCGTCGCTCTCGGAAGAGGTGGTGCCCTTCGCCGCCTCCCCGACGGACTTCGCGACCTCCAGCACGAAGTCGCGATATGCCTGCGCGTCGTCGGGGGCCTTCGCCTTCAGCGTGCTCATCGAGGACTTGAGCGCCTGGATCGTCTGCGGTCTCGATCTCCTGCGGCGAGGACGTCAGGCCGAAGCCGGTGCCCTTTATCTTGGCCACCTCACCGATCAGTGAGTTCGTGCTCTTGGTTTGGGCCTCGGCCAGATGCTTGGTGAGCGCACCCACCTCCTTGAAGCCGTCGAAGAGGCCGGGGTCGGCGAGCGACACCAACATCCCCGCGCCGGTCACGCCCTTCTGCAGCGCGTCCCATTCCTCGGCTGTGAAATCGGTCTTGGCTGCCATCGCTCCTCCTAGTTTCGGGTGGCGTACCTGTGAATGCTAGGACTGCCCGATCCTTCACTCCGCCAGTTCGACAGCTGCGCGACCGCTCCGTATCGCTCGACCCGTTCCGGATCGCCGAGCGCGTTGTAGAGCACGATGCGCGTCGCAACATTCGCCGTACCTCTCGATCAGCGCGTCGGCCAACCCGTCCCACGTCGACTCGGTCGCGAACGTCGCGATGTGCTCGTCGGTGATCTGCGCCGCCATCCCCTTGAAGTCGCCGGCCTTCTGCTTCTCCCGGATCCGCGCCGTCGTGCCCTCGAACCCCGCCTCGTCCCAGATGAACGCGTAGTTCGGCGTGCTCCCGTAGAAGCTCATGCTCGCCCGAACCAACTCCCGCTCGTTGTGCCGTTCCTCGTCGCTGTCGCCGACGATCGTCATCACCGGCACGATCACCGCGACGTCAGACGCTGACCGCCCCGACTTCTCCGCTCCTGCAGCCACATTCGGCACCACATGCCGCGCGATATACCCCGGCTCGCCCAGCGGATGCACATGCACCCCGTCGGCCACCTCGCCCGCCATCCGCAGCATCCACGGATTCACCGCCGCCACGTCCACCTTCGGGTCCGGCGCGTCGATCGGTCCCGCACTCCACTGCGGCGTGATGAAGTCCAGGTCGTAGAAGTCGCCGTGGTGGTCCAGCTTCCCGCTCCGAAACGCCCGGAAGCACGCCTTCACCGCCCGCACGTAGTCGCGCAGCCGCGGACCCGGTCGTTCGAACTCCATCCCGTACCGCCGCACCACATGCGTGCGCACCTGCGTGCCCAGTCCCAGCCGAAATTTGCCAGACGTCGCCTCCTGGAGTTCCCACGCAGTCGCCGCCGTCACGAACGGGCTCCGCGGAAACGCCACCGCAACGCCGGTCGACAGCTCCAGACCCGGCGCCGCCTGCGACGCGACCGCCGCGTTGAGGTAAGCCGTCCGGCCCGTTTCCGTGAACAGCAACCCCGAGAACCCCGCGAGCTGCACATTTCGGGCTAGGTCGCCGATTTTGCCCAACGGCTGCGGGACTGTCATCGCGTCAACCTGCACGCTCGGACAATACGCCCGCACGGGTTTTACACAGTGATCTTGAAGGGTACTCTTTCGCGGTGTTACACCAGGTCAACCCGAAGGGCGAATCAAGGTGGAAATCAAAAAGTTAGCTGGCGCCGTCGCAGGCGCAACTGTCATGTTCAGCTTCGGAACCATGCCGCTCGCGTCGGCCGCCGACGGCCAAGTGTTCGGTCTTCAGCAGACGGTCGGTGACCCCAGCGGCGGGGAGATCGCCTATACCGTCACGAAACTTCTCCCGAGCGCCGACGCCGTCCCGTATCCGGTTTCCGGCCAGCTGTACGAAGCCACGGTGCGCGCCGACGCGTTGAACGGGCTGGTCACTCCTGCGGTCCCGGCCTTCAGCGCCCAAGACGAGAGCGGGCAGAGCTACCCCGCGCTCGCTGGTGCTTGGACACCTCAGGGCCTCAGTGGCATGACCTTGCTGCCGGGCGGCCACTCGACCGGCAAGGTCTACTTCGATGCCGCGGGCGACCCGCCGACCAGCGTCGTCTACAACGGCGCCGGGGACATGGTGACCTGGATCGAACCGCGAGTCGCGTCCGAAGAGGAAGCGGCCCCAGAGGAAGAGGCGCCAGCAGAAGAGGCTCCGGCCGAAGAAGCGCCTGCGGAAGAGGCGGCACCCGAAGAAGCTGACAGCGGCGCCGCGGACTCAGCCGCCAACGGCGACGTGGCCGCTCCCGAGGAAGAGAGTAGCCCCACGCCGGCTGAAAGTTTTGGTCGCTGACTCCGCGGGTACCGCTGGCAAGGGGACTCCAGCTAACACAAGGGGGAGAGTCAGCGTGAAGATCAAGCATGTGGCCGGAGCCGTCGCCACTACGGCGGTCCTATTCAGCTTCGGTGGGGTGCCACCGGCGTCGGCGACCAGCAACATCCAGCTGTTCGGCGAGCAGGAAACGCTCAAGGACCTCAACGGGCCGTTGATCGGTTACACGGTCACGGGGCTCATGCCGAGCGCCGACCCGTGCCGTATCCGTTCGCAGGCCGGCCCTACGAGGCGACGGTGACCGCCGAAGCGCTGGTGGGAACCGTCACGCCGGTCGTCCCGTTCTTCAACGCCCGCGCCGAGAACGGGGACAACTACCGCGTCCTCGCCAACGTCTCCAGCTTCAATGGAGCGCCGATCGGCCAGGGCGGCAGCACCACCGGCAAGATCTACTTCGACGTGGTGGGCGCCGACCCGAACAGCGTGGTCTTCAACGACGGCGGGGAGGACATCCTGGGCTGGGTCGCGCCTCCCGGTGTGTCGCCTGCAGAGCTCGCCCCCACCGGTGGCAATGGTGGCGGCGGTGGAGACGGCGATGAAGTGGCTTCGGCCGGCGGCGGTGGAGAAGGGTAGCGACTAACCCGCTGCCCGCTCCTCGCTGAGATCGAACTCGACAGCGTCGCCAACCCGGATCGTGCCCGAGCTGAGAAGCCGGCACACCGACCCGCCGCGTCGATGCATGGCCGCCATCGCGCCCGGGGCGATCCAGTCGTCGAGCAGCCGGCACGGTGCCGCCAGCCGCACCACCTCCAGTTCGACGTCGCCGATCCACAGCCGGGTACCCGGGAGCGGTTGGGATCTCACCCTCGTCGACGGTGATGTTGCGTCGGGTCGCGCCGGCATCGATCTCGTGCCCGAGTTCGTCGGCCGCTCGATCGAGCAGCTCCTGCGACTGGATCGTGACGTGCCGGTGACGAGTGCCGTGATAGCGGTCGCCGACCAGTCCCTTGCCCGCCTCGGCGACGACGGACTCGACCGCCCGCGTCGGCAGGCGCCGCGCCTTCGCAATATGGATAGCAAGGACTTTCACGGCGAAAGTCTACGTGGCGACACGAGTTCATCACCGATTCGCACACCTGTCGCCAGCCGCCGCACGCTTCCTAACCGGAGGCCCTAACATGGGACACCGATCGGCCCGCCGATCGACTGTCCGGCCCATGCCGACCCCACACTGGAGTGCTGTTGTTCTTGTCTCGTCGCGTCCGCATCACTACCGCCGTCATCGCTACGGCGGTGTTCGTGTTGCTCGGCGGAGACGTCGCGTCGACTACCGCGCAGTGCCCCGCGCATTGCCAGGTGGCCAACACCGCACTGAACGTGGCCGCACCCAAGCCCGCTCCTCCGCAGCCCGCCAAGCTGAGGGTCTTCCCGCGCCCACAAACAGGCGCCGTCAATCCCGCCGACGCCGTGTCCGTCGCCGCCTTCTCCGGAACCATCGACAACGTCACGATGGTCAACGACGCAGGCAAGCCCATCCCCGGCGCCCTGACCCGCGGCAGGCGGGGCTGGCATCCGACCGAGCAACTGGGCTACGGCCGCACCTACACGATGACCGTCAATGCCCGCGGTCCCAGCGGCATGCCGTCGCGCCAAACCTCGAGCTTCACCACGCTGTCGCCGGACTACGAGGCCAGCGTCTATCTCGACACCACCGCAGGCGCCCCGATCCAGGACGGCGGCACCTACGGCATCGGCACCGTCGTCGTCGCCCGTTTCGACTCGACAATCACCGACAGAGCCGCCGCCGAGAAGCACCTGCACGTCACCACCAACCCGCCCGTTGCCGGAGCGTGGAACTGGATCGATGACCAGACCGCCCATTGGCGGCCCGAGAAGTACTACGCACCAGGCACTTCGGTCGACGTGTCCGCCGAGATGTACGGCACCCGCCTTGCCGACGGGCTGTACGGCGAAGCCGACGAACATGTTTCGTTCAAGATCGGTGGCTCCCACGTCTCCATCGCCGATGACACCACCAAGCAGGTCAGCGTGTTCGACAACGGCAAGCTGGTTCGCACCATGCCGACGTCGATGGGGATGGGTGGCACCGAGACCATCGGCGGCACCACGTTGTCGTTCTGGACGCCGCCCGGGGTCTACACCGTGATGGACAAGGCCAATCCGGTCGTCATGGACTCCACGACGTACGGTCTCACCGGCTCCGGCGGCTACCGGACGACTGTCCCGTACGCCACCCGCATCAGCAAGGACGGCATCTACCTCCACCAGCTCAACGCCACCGTATGGGCGCAGGGCAACACCGACACCTCCCACGGCTGCCTGAACCTCAACGCCGACAACGCGAAATGGTTCTTCGACTTCTCCGTGCCCGGCGACATCGTCGAGGTCCGCAATACCGGCGGCCCTCCGCTGCAACTCCACCAGGGCGGCGACTGGAGCGTGCCTTGGAACGAGTGGCGCAAGGGCAGTGCGCTGAATGCCTAGTCGGCCTGTGACCGCAGTTGATCCTCAACATTCGCCAGGGTGACCATCAACATCGGCTCGGTACTACGCACAAGCATCGGGTCCGATATGAGGGCGGCGATCGAGTAACCGTCGCTGTGGTTCCAATTCGTGACGGTGTTCGCATCGCGCAGCAGCTCGACGCAGTCTCCGGGCGGGTTGTGTGACTGCCCGACGAGCAGTGTGGACAACGACTGCCCCTCAAGGGTCCTCGCCGTGTGATAGCCGAGCAGCCGCTCGCAGGCGGCGTTGGCGTAGATGACGATTCCGTCGAGTCCGATCACTATCGTCGCAGTGTCCAACCGGTTCAGCAGCATCTCGGCGGGAAGCCCCTGAAGCACCTCAGCTGAGCTGCGAGGCGGAGGTTTGCCGCGGCGTTCGGCCTTCCAGTCCCGAAGGTTCTGGACGCCGTCAAGGGGGGTAGCGGGGGGTGAATTGCCTTCGATCACGGTGCTCCCGGCATGCGGTGTCACCGGTGCGGCCAGCGTGAGCGGAGTGCTTTTGTGAGGCGGCGGCAAGACTGCGGCCTCCTCAGCCCGGCCTGGCTGTTGGGCTCAACCAATCGCAGCGTAGCAAGGGATTGCGTTCATGCTGAGCACCAATTCAGGGCGCCGGTCGGAAGCGCGCGGAACCGGTCGGATCAAACGGCTCTATATTTTCGACACCGTAGTCGTACTAACCACGCGCAATTTCCAGCAGGTATGGAAATCGATATTCTCCCGTGCTGTGAGGCCGATCACTTATGCGTTAGATTGTGTCCGCCGTCACGAACTAAGGGGTCTCCATGGCAGAAGCGCTCAACGGCGCAGTGGTCCCGTCCCAGGTCAGCTCGTCGCGGGCAGCACGCAGCCACCCACACATTTGGTGGGGGATTCTGATGGGCGTCATCGCCGTCGCCGCGGTGACAGCCATCGTCGTGACGGCCGTGATGGGCCTGACAACCGAAGCCCTGATCATCGCCATCTTCACGGGCGCGTTCTTCTCCCGCTGCGCCTGCTGAAAACCCGCTGAACTCTCGCCGGCCGGCTAGTCGCCGGTGCGCTCAAACTTGTCTTCGAAATCGCCGCCGCCCGTGCACGCGCCTCCAGGCGCAATTACCTGATTACCGCGACCCGTCAACACCGAGATCGGATCATCCAGCGTCTTCGGCATCGGGTACTCCGCGGTGATCGTCATCTGCGCTGTGCCGCCTGCGCCGCACGACGTGGTGCCCTTCTCGTTTCGCGTCCACTTCTCGTCGGCGTATATCAACGTGACGGCCTGACCGCCCGCGTGGAACAAGCTCATGCACCGGTCGCCGGTACGAAGGCAGTACGTGTCGGCGCTGAGATTCTTCCCGGGGACGACGCTGCCGTTGGTGAAGGTCGTCGTCTCCTGATAGCTGCCGCGCAGCCCGTCGGCAGGAGACGTCACCCGCGGCGGCAGGACGGCGGGATCGGGAACCTTGTTCGGGTCAGGGTCGCCGGTGCGGGTGAACTTCACCGTGCGTTTGGCCGCGCAGAGGCTGTCGGTGGAAGCCCTGACGCTGTCGCCGGAGAGCGTGCCGTCGGGATGCGGTTGCAGCGTGAACACCACCCAGACCTCGGAGGGTGCATCGCCGCCGCATTCCGCTGAGGCGAGGCCGACGGCTACCCACGTCCCGCCCAACTGATCGAAGGTCATGTTCGACAGCAGCGACGTACCGCCGCCGCTGATGTTCGCCGCCGTCGCCACACAACCGCTGGCGCCGCATTCCGAGCGGACGGCCCAATTGGTCGTCGTCGCAGGCGCATTCGGGACCGGCTTGTCGTCGAGATCGGTCCCCGGCCCGTAGTCGGCCCGGTACGTGCCACTGAACTCGGCAGCCGCACCGGCCGCCGCGCTCGACGGCGCGCTGGAGCCGGACTCGTCGCGCTGGGTGAGCTCGACGAAGCCGATGACACCGCCGACGACGAGCAGGGTCACGACGAACACCGCTGCGCCAACGAGGATTCCGTGGCGGTGGCCCGACTTCTTCGGCGCGGGTGGCCGCGGTGGCGGGTGCGGTCGGCGGCTGTGGGTGCGGCCCGCTGAACTGTGTGGGCGCCGACGGCGGGTACGGCGTCTGGCCTACCTGAGTCCACGGCTGCTGCCCCCAGCCCGCCGACCCTGGACGGTTCTCGGGTGCGGGAGCCGACGGTGTCGGCCAGGACTTGGGCTGGCCGGATCCGGTGACGACTTCCTTTGCGGCGGAGGCCATTTCAACCGCGGTGGGATAACGCTCGGCGGGTTTCTTGGCCAGGCCTCTGGCGATCACCTCGTCCAGCGCGGTGGGCACGGCGCCGGTCTTCTCCGACGGTCGCGGTGGCGGGTTGACCATGTGGCCGACCGCCACCTGTTCGAGCGTGTTCCCGGGGAAGGGCTGCTGGCCGGTCAGGCATTGATACAGCACGCACGCAAGGGCGTAGATATCGGAGCTGGGATGGATGTCGCCGCTGCTGAAGCGTTCGGGAGCCATGTAGGCCCACGTGCCGATGGCCGCGTTGGCCGACGTCAGCCGCGGAGTCGTCTGCGGCGCGGGCGATGCCGAAGTCGATGAGGTAGGCGAAGTCGTTGGCGTCCACCAGGATGTTGGACGGTTTGACGTCGCGGTGCACCAGTCCGATCTTGTGGGCGCTGTGCAGTGCCAACGCGATCTGCTCGATGATCGCCACCGCGCGCTGCGGGTCCATCGGCCCGGCGTCGACCAGTGTCTGCAGGTCCGTGCCGTTGATCAGCCGCATGGTCACATAGAGCCGGTCGTCGATCTCCCCGACGTCGTAGATCGGCACGACGTGGGGATCGTCCAGCCGTGCGGCCGCGCGGGCTTCGCGGCGGAACCGCTGCTCGAAATCGGGGTCCTTGGCGAAGTGGGGGAGCAGCATCTTCAGCGCGACGATGCGGTCGATGGCGGTGTCGTGCGCGCGCCACACCTCGCCCATGCCGCCTCGGCCCAGCAACTCGATCAGCCGGTAGCGGCCGAACGGCGTGCCCTCCTCCACCGGCTCACGATAACGGCCGAACACCTGCGTCCGTGGGCGTGATCAGCCGGGCGCGGCAGTTCTCGCGACGATTCGTCGCGAACGCGGACCCAATATTGTCGGACCTGTCAACCGAACACGCTGAGGTATTTGCCAGAGTCGGGCGGTGATTATGATCACACCGTTTGCTGTGTGCATTCGCGGAGCGCCGCCGGACAGAACTATGTATGAATTCATGAGGCCAGCGCGATTGCCTGGCAGACCATCGTGGGGGAGAACTGTCGTGAAAATTTCGGGATCTGTCGTTGCCGCAGTCGCTTGCGGAGGGCTGGCGCTGGGGGCCACCTTGACCGCCGCGCCCGCCAATGCCGAGAGCGGCACGGTCAAGGCACAAACGCAGCGCACCACGGCGCCGAACTTGGCCTCGCAGGACGGCACCTACAACGAGGGCCAGAAACTGGAGCTGGTCTGCCACACCACCGGGCAGGCGGTGAAGGGCTTCTTCAGTTTCAACATTCCGAACGGCGGTTGGGACAGCCTCTGGTACAAGACCTCGGACGGAGGCTATGTCCCTGATGTCGACATCGAGACCGGGACACTGAACGCGATCGGGCCGGAATGCGGCCAGGAGGCACAGGCATCCGCACCGCCACCAGCAGACGTCTCGGACAAAGCCAACGCAGCTGTGATGAAAGCCAATTCGGCTGTCGGCAGCGACATGTTCGGTGACATCGGATGCGGCAAATTCGTCGCGTGGGCTTACGGCAGGGGCGCGCTCGGGTTCAACACCGCGAAGGAATTCCGCGACCATCTCGCGTCGCAAGGTCAGATCCACATGGACCAGAACATTCCGCGCGGCGCACTGGTGTTCTCGCAGAGCTCATGGGACAAGGGCATGGGCCACGTCGTCATTGCCCAGGGCGACGGCACGTTCGTATCCGGCGGCGTCTACAAGGGCTACCAAGGGCTGGCCGGAGGAGGCCACAACGTCCAGGTGATGAACTCGTGGAACCCCGCAAACGACGCGAGCTATTTGGGTTGGGCGGCCGCGCCCTGGTGAACAGGCGGCACGAAGTCGCCCCTCGTCTAACCTCGAGGCCGCAGCGTAGACGCTTATCGACAACTCACTGATGGCTGGCTACGCGCATAGGGCAAATGCCCGTCGACAGCGCCGCTCGATTAACTGAGGCGAAGGGAACTCGAGCAGCCGCGGTGAGACAGTTCGTTGCTGCGGTGGTGTCACGTGAGTTCGGGTCGGACCGCGCGTCAGCCGTGTGCGTCGTGTAAGCGCTTGGCCAAGCCCGACGCCCGGATCGCACGCCGTTCGACCGCGGCCCGCACCGACGACTCCGAACCCACCACCCGAACCTTCTCCTTGGCCCGCGTCACCGCCGTGTAGAACAGCTCGCGCGTCAGCAGCCGCGACTCCTCGGGAGGCATCAGCACCGTGACCTCCTTGGCCTGGCTGCCCTGGCTCTTGTGGATGGTCATGGCGTACATCGTGTCGACGTCGCCGATCCGGCTCGTCGCGTAGGTCGACCTTGCCGATGCACGCCCGCAGCCCATCCGGCGATGCCACCACGACGCCCGTGTCGCCGTTGTAGATGCCCAAGCCCGTAATCGTTGGCCGTCACCAACAACGGCCTGCCGGCGTACCACGGCGACCACACCGCCTGGCCCGTCTCCTCCGTCAGCCACCGCTCGGCCTGACCGTTCCAGTGCGACACCCCGTACGGGCCGTTCCGATGCGCGCACAACAGCCGGTGTTCGTCGAGCACCAGCTGCGCGATCGCGCCCACGCCCAGCACTGCCGCCTCTCGCACGCGCAGCGCGTGACGCACCAGCACTTCACGCAGCGTCACCGACGGATCGTCGGCTTCGACGAACTCGATGTGTTCGTCGCCGGACCGCAACACTTTCAGCGCGCCGTCCGCGTCGCCGTCCCGAATCGCCTGCGCCAGATGGCCGATCGCCGCGCCGAACCGGTGCGACGTCTTCAACGCCGCGATCGTCATGTCGTCGCGCCCGGACATGCCCTCGACCAGGTCGGCCAGCACCGCACCCGCCTGCACCGACGCCAGCTGGTCGGGATCGCCCACCAGAAGCAGCCGTGTTTCGGGCCGCACCGCTTCCAGCAGCCGCGCCATCATCGTCAACGACACCATCGACGTCTCGTCGACCACGATCACGTCGTGCGGCAGGCGGTTTCCGCGATGATGCCGAAACCTCGCCCTGGTGTCCGGCTTCGCGCCCAGCAGCCGATGCAGCGTCACGGCCCGCAGCTCGCCCAGCCGCGCCCGGTCCTCGTCGTCCAGCTTCGCGACCTCCGCCGCCACCGCCTCCAGCAGCCGCGCCGCCGCCTTGCCCGTCGGCGCCGCCAACCCGATCCGCGGCCGGTCCTGGGTCGCCGCGATCAACGCCAACAGCCGCGCCACGGTCGTCGTCTTCCCGGTGCCCGGGCCACCGGTGAGCACCGTAACCGACTGCGACAGAGCGGTTTCCACGGCAGACCGCTGCTCCGTGAACTCCGGCAGCGGGAACAACCGGTCGAGCGCGTCCTTGGGTAATCGACGACGGCGCCGGCGCCGCCAGCGCCAGCAGGTCACGCGCCACCTGTTCTTCCTCGAGCCAATACCGGTCGAGGTACAGCAGCCGGTCGTCGTAGAGGTGCAGCACCTCGGGCGCAGTGAGCAAGCTGCTCGACTGGACCGCCGACAGCCAGTCCTGCGCCGACGGCCACGGCAGCTCGCCGAGGCCGACCTCGGACGCCACCGTCGTCAGGTCGACGCAGACCGACCCGCCCCGCAGCGCCCGCACCGCGAACGCGACCGCCAATCCCACTTGTTCGTCGGGCTCGCCGGCCAACGCCGTGATCCGTTGCGCGACCTGAACATCGGCAGGCGCGAAGATCTCCGCCTCGGTGAACGTCGACAGCAGACCGGTCATGCCGCCACCCGCCCCCGGTCCAGCATGTCCGACAGTCTGGTCACCACCGACACCGGCGGCTGCCAGCTGAACACCCCGCATGGGTGGCCGTCGATCACCGGTGTGTCCGTCCCGCACATCCCGCGCACGTACAGATACATCACCCCGCCCAGATGCTTCCGCGGGCTGTAGTCGGGCAGCCGCCACCGCAGATACCGGTGCAGCACAGCCGAATACAGCAGCGCCTGCAGCGGGTAGTCCGAGTGCAGCATCGCCTCGGCCAACCGGGGAACGATCGTAGTCGGCCGCGCTGTCGCCGAGCTTGTTCGTCTTGTAGTCGACGATCACGAACTTCTGCTGCGGCAGACCGCAGCACCGCGTCGATCGACCCCGACAGATAACCCCGCAGCAACTGGTCGCCGATCACGTCCGACTGCAGCCGGGCCGCATACGACGCCAGCGGATCGTCCGCCTTCAGCCGCTTGCCCAGCATCTTCCCGACATCACGCAGCTTGATCTCCGGAGCGAACTGGCGCAGATCCCCGCCCGCCAAGCGGGATCTCGAAGTCCAACTCCCGCAACCGATCCGGCAGTCCGATCTGCCGCAGCGTCAGCCCCTCCGCCAGCGGGCCCAGCGGTGTGTCGTGCATCGGCACCAGCGCCTGCGCCAGCGTCGACGCGTCGACGTCGACCGCCCACCACCCCAGCTGCTCGCGCGCCTGGGTCTCGAGCTCGGCCGCCAAGTCCGGTGCCAGCGGGTCGGCCTTCTCCAGCACCGCGTGCACCAGCGATCCGAACGTCGCGCCGGCGGGCAGCTCGGCCATCGGCGACACCACGTCGCCGCCGACCGGCTCGGCGGGCGTCGTCACCGCCGTGTCCACTTCGTCGTCGCGCGGGCTCACCTCGGGTTCGCTTGTCACACCCGGCGGTGTCCGCGAACCGGATCAGCGCCGAGTACGACGTGCGCCGCCACGCCGCGTCGATGCTGCGGTGGAAATGGCGCACATCGAGATCGAACGGCACGTCGAAACCCGACGGTGGTATGCGCGGGCGACGCGACCGCCGGCTCGATGACAGGCCCGCCCGCCGCTTCCCATTCGCGGAAGCGTGCCATCGCGTCCGCGTCTGGACATCGTTTCCGGCTGACACCGATTCCGCACCTCGACCTCGCCCACGCCGCGGCCCCTCAGGAGTCGGGACAAGCCGCCGTTGCGCTCGTACTTCGACGGCGCCCACCACGCCACCACCTGAGACTTCGCCCGGGTCAGCGCCACATAGGTGAGCCGGATGTCGTTACGCGCTTCCTCGTCCCGGCTCAGTTGGTCGACCTCGTCTGCGGTCTGGGCTGCCCTTACCGCCGATGTGAAGGCATCGCGTGCCGTTCTCGTCGTGGAACAGCGGCACGTCGTCGATCCAGACATACCGGTTGAACGCGAACGGCAGGTAGACGATCGGGAACTGCAGCCCCTTGCTGCCCCACACCGTCATGATCTGCACCGCGGCGGCGTCGCTGTCCAGGCGGCGGTTCCGTTCGTCCGGCCCGTCGCGCTCCTCGCGTTGCCGACGCAGCCAATCCCGCAGCGCCGGCAGGTTGTAGCGCTCACGATGCGCCACCTCGTGGAGCAGCTGACTGACATGCGCGAGGTCGGTCATGTCGCGCTCGCCGCCGTGGCGGCCGAGGACACGCTCATCCATGCCGGCCAACTGGGCCGCTTCGAACACCGCCGCGATCCCGCGCTCGCGGGCCTGCCCCGCCCACTCCCGGATGGTCGCCGTTACCTGGTCGGTCAGCGCGTCACCGCCTGCGGCGAGGTCGTCGGCGGTCTTGTCGAAGAACATCGTCGCCGCCGCGGCCCGGACAAGTCCGCTGCGGTGCGGCTGGTCGAACGCCTCCAGCAGGCAGAGCCAGTCCGTGGCTGCGTCCGAGGCGAACACATCCGTGTCGCCGGTGTAGATGACGTTGATTCCCTTCGCCGCCAGCGCATCCCGACAAGGCACGGCGTCGATGCTTCTCTCGACGATCACCGCGATGTCGCCCGCAGTCACCTGGTTACCGTCGAACCTCGCCTTGCTCGCCAGCAAAGCCGCGATGTCGGCAGCGAGATCCTCGGCGATGTAGGGCCGCAGCTGGTTGATTGAAATCGTCTTCTCGTCATCGACACCGAAGGTGTCGCGCGACACGACTCGCAGCCGGAACGGGCTCGTTGTGCGGCGCCCCGCTGAGTCGGCGGTCGGTGTTGGACGCTTCGATCTTGCGGACGACGATCTTTGGATGGCCCAACTGGGCGTCACGCCACACCGCGTTCAGGCTGTCGACCAGCGCCTTGTCGCTGCGCCAGTTCACCCCGAGCGTCTGCCGCCGCTCGCCGGCCGTGTCGGCCGCTTCGAGATAGGTGACGATGTCGCCGCCGCGGAACGCGTAGATCGCCTGCTTCGGGTCGCCGATGAGGATCACCGTGGAGTGGCCGCTGAATGCGCGGTCGATGACGTCCCACTGCACGGGGTCGGTGTCCTGGAACTCGTCGACCATCACGATCGGCCAGCGCTGACGCATCCGGTCGCGGGCCGGGGAGTCCTCGCCCTCAAGGGCTTTCGCGAGCCGGCTCAACAGGTCGTCGAAGCCGAGTACACCCATCCGGCGCTTGCGGTGCTCGAGTTCGGCGTTCACCTTGTTGACGAAGGTCAGCCGCGCCGCCGCGACGGTGTCCGGATCCGGGTGTTGCGGGCGCGGCTGCGCACACGGGTCGCCGACGACCGCGCGGGCCAGCTCCAGCGCTTCCTTGTAGGTCAGCGGCGGGTCGTCGTCGTGCTGGCCGTAGTCGCCGAGGTAGATGTCGTCGACGATTTCGACCACAAGGTCGTCGAGGCTCTCCACCAGGGTCACGCCTGCATCGGTATCACCTGCGACGCCAAGCGATTTGAGCACCAGACCGCAGAACTCGTGCGTGGTGGCGATCGTCGCGGCGTCGAAGCCCGACAACGCGTCGTTCAACCGCGCGAGCTTGCGCACACGCTCGTCGTCGCTACCCTTCAGCAGATGCTCGATCAGGTCCGTCTTCTCGACGTCGTTTCCCTCCAGGGCCGCCACCGCCGTCACGATCTGGCCGCGGACCCGCTCGCGCAACTCGCGGCTGGCGGCCCGGCTGAATGTGATCAGCAGCATCTGGTCCAGCGTCGTCGGCGTCTCGGCGAGGTAGCGGGTGACCAGGCCCGCCAACGCGAACGTCTTACCCGTGCCCGCGCTGGCCTCGAGCACCGTGGTGGTGCGTGGCTCCGGCAGGTCACCGACGAGATCGAAGCGCTCCATCAGCCGACCTTCACCTCGGAATCCAGCACCGGCATCCACAGCAGTGTGGCCAGCGCACCGAACCGGCTGTCCTCGCCGTCGACGTACTCATCCGCATGCGGCGTATCGCTGAGCAGGACTTCGAGTTTCGCGTCCTTGCCCCAGATCTTCTCGAACGCCTGGTCGTCGTTCTCCGGGAACTTGCCGTCCTGCCACTTGGTGCGGGCGAATGCGATCGGGTCACGACCCTGGCGGCGCTTCTCGGCCCACGCGCACGACGTCTTGAGGGGCAGCGGCAACGGCTCCCTGCGGCCCGCGTCGAAGATCGACACCAGCTGGCTCAGCACCAGTGCCGGATTGGGCGGCATCTGGAACACCCGCGCCTTGATCTCGCCCCTGTCGCCCCTGCCAATGCAGGCCGCCGCGCACACGTGGCCCGCTGCGCCGAGTGCGACCAGCGAGATCCAGGCCTGCAGCACATGTTTCGGCGCCAGCCGCGAGTAGGTGACCGACACCAGGCCCCGCTTGTAGACGGGTGTGACGGTTCCAGTGAGGTGCCTGCCTTCGCCGAGGTCGACGTCGATGTCATGGGGCGTCGACGTCTTGCTCTGGTAGCGAAGGGCTTCCATCGCCAGCTCGGCTGCTTCCTCGCTGAGCTCCTGAGCCTTGCGCTCGCCCAGCGCGCCCGGTGGCAGTGTTCCGCGCAGCCGTTCCGACGTGGTGGCGACCTCGAGGTCGACGCCGCGCATGAGGTCGTTCACGAGCCGATCGCCGATCGACCACTGCTCCAACGCGTCGAGTTCCACGCACATGGCGTCCTCGACGCCGTCGACCTCCCACGGCAGCGTGTAGTCCAGCTCGCGGAAGTAGCCCTCCACCGGATGCCTGAAAAACCGCAACAGATCGGTCAATTCGATGTCGCCGTGCGGCAAGTCGGCGACCGGGACCGTGAAGAACGGTCGCCGATCCGTCCGCTCGCCCGCCGCTGCTTGCGCTGCCCGCAGCACGGTCGGGTCGAAGGTGAACGGCTTGTCGTTGCTTCGCTTGACCACCCCGCCGCGTTCGACGTTCTTCAGGTCGAACGGCTGCAACGGGTGTTGCACGACGATGTCGTCGCGGATCGGGATCGGGCGTGGTCTCGTCGAGCGCGTCCAGCAGTTCCTGAAGCGGCACCGCAGGCGGCCGGTGCGCGCCGGTGTGCTCGTCGGTGCCGGTGTAGGTGACGACCAATGTCTCGGTGGCTGCGCAGATCGCGTCCAGCAGCAGCTGCCGGTCCTCGGAGCGGATGTCGCGTTCGCCGGTGAGCGGCCTGCGGGCCAGCGCGTCGTCGCCGTCGGGCAGATCCAGCCGGGGAAACACCCCGTCGTCGAGGCCGACGAGGCACACCACCCGGTGCGGGACCGAGCGCATCGGCACCATCGTGCACACCGTCAGGGTGCCGGTGCGGAAGTTGGCCCGGGTGGGCCGTCCGGCGAGGTGCCCGGCCAGCAGCGAGCGCACATCCGTCAACCGCATTTGGGTGTCGACGCGAGTTCCGGCCTCTGCCAACACCTTCGAGAACTCGCGTTGCAGCTGGCCGGTCTGCCAGACGTCCGCCTCACTCACCTGGGTGAGCGCCTCGATTCCTTCGCTCAGAGCCGTCGGCCCACTCGGTGAGGGGCTGGGCGCCGGTCAGCCGGTCCGCGACGGCGGTCGAGTTGTTCGACGTAGTCGGCGAAGCGTCCCGCCAGGTCGACGCGGTCGCTGCCGACGTCGTCGAGCGGAAGCGCGGTGTCGATCCACGCGTGCGAGTCGTCGGACATCGCGACACCGGTCAGGATCCGGTCGAGCCCGAACCGCCACGTGTTCTGCGCGAACTGGTCGAGGTGATACTGCGCGCGATGATCGGCGTCGAAGCCCCACCGGATCTCGGCCTGGCGCACCCATTGCGAGATCGTGTCGAGGTCGTCGTCGCTGAAGGCGAACCGGGCGCGCACCGGCGGCGCCTGCGCGAGGTTGAGCACCTGGCTGGCCGTCGCGCGCGCGTCGGCGATATCGAGCAATTGCGAGGCCACCCCGAGCAGTGGATTGGTCTGCACCAGCGACCGGTCGGCCAGCCGCACCCGCAGCCGGTGCGCCGGATGGCTCTTGCCGGGAACCTCGCCGAGACCGAACGCCGCGACGATGAGCGGCGCGTACGTCTCGATATCCGGGCACATCACCAGGATGTCGCGCGGCTCAAGCGTGGAGTCGTCCTGCAGCAGGCCGAGCAGCACGTCACGCAGCACGTCGATCTGACGGGCGGCGCCGTGGCAGCTGTGCACCTGCACCGACCGGTCGTCCTGCCTGAGGCAGTCGCGAGCCGGGGCGGACTTCGTTGGCGCAGATGTCGGACTGCAGCCAGCCCGAGGAGAGTGTCGGGTCGCGTTGCGGCGCCGACGAATTCGTCGGCGTCGCCGTCGGGCAGGGTGCGCTGCAGCTCGCGGACGTCGCGGCCGAGGGTGTCGAGTAGCGGATGGCTCGCCCGATGGCGGCTGGCGTCCTCGTTGCGCGGTATGCGCTCGTGGACGTCGGCGAGCTTCCGCCACAGGTCGTCGCTGGGGTGCGGCAGCCACAGGTGCAGGTCGTGATGGGTGGACAGTGCTTCGAGCAGTTCGATGTCGGTGGCAGGCAGCCGGGTGTGGCCGAACAGCGAGAGCCGCTCGGGCAGGTCGCTGGGGCCTTCCCGCAGCCGGTTCAGCGTTTTGGCGTGCCGGACATGCGGCGGGTCGGCGTCGATGCGGTCGACGAGTGCCCGCCACAGGTGCGGCTGCCAACGCAGATCCTCGTCGAGGTCGCCGGGGTGTCCCGTCGAGCCAGTCGACCAGCAGCTGCGGTCGCTGACGGGCGTAGGACGCGAACAGCCCCGCCAGCCGCCGCGCCACCGCGTACCGGCGGCCACTCCGCAGCTCGGCTTCGTCGGCATTGACGGTGTAGTGGCCCAAATGTGTTGCGAGCGTGCGACACCAGTCTTCGCCGAGGCTGGCGTCGATCGCCTCGAGCAGCGGCCACGTCATGGCATCCGGCGACCAGGGGTCGTCGTCGACGGTGCCGGTGATCTCGGCGATCAGCGAGGCGGGGGAGCGGAACACCACCCCTGCGCACACCCCATCGGCGCCGTCGCCGCGGCCGAGCACATGGGAGAGCCGCTGGCTCAGCCACCGCTCCATGCCGCGCGCCGACACCAGCACCAGTTCCTCGGCGAACGGGTCGGCCAGCGGATCGGACAGCAGCTGCGCCGAGGCCGTCGGCGAGCAGGTCGGTGCGGTCAGCACGGTGGAGGTGAAGCGTCATCGACGGTCAGACTTCGACGGTCCTGTTGCCGCCCTTGACCTGTCGGCCCAGAGCGTCGACGACGCGGGCCAATTCGTCGACCATCCAACTCGTGCAGCCGCGGCTCCGGTACGCCTTGAGCAGCTCGCCGTAGTACCAGAGGTGGTCCTGCGGATCCTTGACGGTGAACCGGTCCCAGAGGGACGGGCCGTGTTCGTTGTAGTCGCGCAGCATGGACCGTGCGTTGTCGAGTTTGTCGGCCACCGAGACGAGGATGGTGTCCTCGCCAACGCTGGCAAGGTGATTGATGTAGTCTCTGCTTGCGCTCGCGCCACGGCGGCTTCGGCGTCACGTCGGTATCGCTGCACTCGTCGACGATGCGGGCGACCTCATCGCCGAAATTGGCGCGGATCTCCTCGAGCGTGTCGGGCCCGCCTGCATCTTCGACCGCGTCGTGCAGCAGCGCTGCGATGGCCTGCGCTTCGCTGCCGCCGTCGTTGATCACCAGGCTCGCCACCGACAGCAGATGACCGACATAGGGGATGTCGCCGCCCTTGCGTACCTGGCTGTGGTGCTTGAGTTCGGCGTAGACCAGCGCCTTCGAGAACTGGCCCGTCAGTTTCGGCGTCGCTGTTTGCTCACTCACTGTCGACCCCCTACCTTCCACCCCGACCATAGCGGCATGAACCGACAGGCAGAGCTGGTGTGTCGGGACGAAAGGAGCAGGCCTAGCCCAACTGCGCGACCAGCGCCTCGGTCACCTCGGCCGTCGACGCACTGCCGCCGAGGTCGCCTGTGCGGGTCTCCGGCTTCGCCAGGGTCGCCTCGATCGCCGCCAGCACATCGGCTGCCGCCCCGCCGTACCCCAGATGATCGAGCATCATCGCCGCCGACCACACCGCCCCGACTGGGTTGGCGACACCCTGGCCGGCGATGTCGGGCGCCGAGCCGTGCACCGGCTCGAACATCGACGGGTACTCCTTCGTCGGATCCAGATTGGCCGACGGCGCAATTCCGATCGAGCCCGCCACCGCCGCCGCGAGGTCAGACAGGATGTCGCCGAACAGGTTCGAGCCTACGACCACGTCGAAACGTTCCGGCTGCAGCACGAACTTCGCGGCCAGCGCGTCGATGTGCTCCTGGTCCATCCGCACATCGGGATACTGCGCTGCCCGCTCGGCGACGACTTCGTCCCAGAACGGCAATGTGTGCACGATTCCGTTCGACTTCGTCGCCGACGTCACGTACTTGCGCCGGGTGCGCGCCAGTTCGAACGCGAAGTCGGCGATCCGGCTCACCCCGACCCGCGTGAAAACCGACTCCTGCACGGCCATCTCGTCGGGGAAACCGCGGTTCAGCCGTCCGCCTATCTCGCTGTACTCACCCTCGACGTTCTCCCGCACGACCACGAAGTCGACCTCGCCCGGCGCGCGCAACGGGCTTTCGACGCCGTCGAACACCTTGATCGGGCGCTGGTTGACGTACTGGCGGAACGCCCGGCGGATCGGGATCAACAGCCCCCACAACGACACGTGGTCCGGCACACCTGGCCAGCCCACCGCTCCGAGGAAGATCGCGTCGAAGCCGCGCAGCGTCTCGATGCCGTCGGCAGGCATCATCGCGCCCTCATTCGCGTAGCGCTGGCACGACCAGTCGAACTCGGTGTAGGACAACTCGATTCCGTGCCGGGCGCACACCGCATCCAGCACGGCGCGCGCCGACGTCGATTACTTCGGGGCCGATGCCGTCACCCGGGATGACGGCGATCTTCTGTCCGGTCACCCGCCCAATCCTAGGAGGCCAACCATAATCGGCAGCAGGATGATGATCAGGATCGCACCAGCGATGTCGAACGCGATCCCGGACCGGATCATCGTCGTGATCCTGACCACGCCCGAGCCGTACACGATCGCGTTCTGCGGAGTGGACACCGGCAACATGAAGCCGAACGACGCGGCGAACGTCGCCGCGAGCGCAGGCACGAACGGATTGATCCCCGCCGCCATCGCCACCGGAATGATGATGGGCACCACCACCGCCGCCGACGCCGTGTTACTCGTCGTCTCCGACACCATGATTGCCAGGATCACCGCGAAGATCGTGATGGCGGACACGCCGCCCAGGCCGAGGGCGTCATTGACGGACTTGCCGATGGTCTCGGCCAGCCCGGTTTCGGAGATCAGCGAACCGAAGATGATGCCGCAACCGAACAGAACAATTGTGCCCCAGTCGATCCTGGCTGCATCACTCCAGCGCAGCGTGAACTCGCGTTCTTTCCAGTCTGTCGGCAGCAGGAACAGCAGCGCCGCGCCGAACACAGCGACGACGCCCTCGTCGAACCGGTCGCTGACGAATTCGTAGGCGCCCGACTCGGTTCCGGCGACCAGTGCGACCACGCCCGGCATGATCCACAGCGACACCGTGATGGCGAACGCGATCAGCGTGTTCTTCTCGGCCCGCGACAGCGAGCCCAACTTCTCGCGCTCTTCCGCCACGTACTCGGCGACGCCCTCGATCTTCCTGATCTCCGGCTTGTTGAGGCGCAGCAGGATGAAGGCGAGCAGCACGAACATCAGCAGGCAGATGGGCGCGCCAGCATCATCCACTGGAAGAAGCTGATCCGCTCGCCGGTGGCCTCCTCGATCAGCCCGCGCCCGATCAGGTTGGGCGGGCTGCCCACCGGGGTCAGCAGGCCGCCGACGCTGGCGCCGTAGGCGAGCATCAGCATGATCGCCGCGCCCACCCGTAGCCGCTGCGGATCGAAATCGGGTTCGACGTCGCCGCGGTGCTGCAGCAGTTTCGCGATGACGCTGATGATGCCGATCGCCGTCGGCAGCAACATGGCCACCGTGGCGGTGTTGGAGACGAACGCCGACAGCAGGCACGTGATCGCCCCGAACGCGAGGATCACCCCGGTGGTGGACGTGCCCACCCCCGGCAGGTTGAGAATCCAGAACGCGAACCGCCGCGCGACACCGTGCTTGAGCATCGCCGCCGCCAGGATGAACGCGCCGATGAACGTGAAGATCGTCGACGACCCGAATGGCCCGAGCACGTCGTCGACCGGTGCCACGCCGAGGAAGACAGCGACGGCCACGCCAAGAAGTCCGCCGATCGGGATCGGCACCGCCTCGCTGATCCACAGCGCGATGACCCCGAGCAGAACAGCGGCCAGCACCTGCTGCTCGCGCGGGATGTCGATCGGCAGGACCAGGAAGACGACGGTGAGCAGTGGCGCGAGGAAGAGGCCGACGGTGCGCCGGCCCTTCTCGAAGCGTTCCTCCTGCGGCGATAATCGCTGTTCGCCGAGGCTGCGATAGGTTGCGGTGCCGCGTAACGCCTTGTCGACGTCGGTGGGCTTGACCTGGTTTTCAGTCGTCATGGCGCACTCCGTCCACCGGTGGCGTGTGTTCTGGACCACTTTTCTGTGAACGGGAGTGCCCTGTTCTGAGCCGAACCTAAACCCGGGTTGGTCTCACAGCAGCCTCATAGCGCACGCATAGCAGACCCGCGGCACTGTGGACGCCGTGCCCGTCGCGGCGGTCGACATCCGCCACGACGAACAGTCGCAGGCGATGCGGCCGCCTGCGCGACGGCGGCGCCAGCCGAGACCGCCGGGCCCTATCCCGGTGACGGGTCGAACGGACCCAACGTCCTCATCGAGTCCGGCATCGTGCGCAACGACATTCGATCCAGCTTCGGCAGTTACTCGGGAGTGGCCGATGGGGTGCCGACGACGATCGACCTGACGCTGCTGGACACGACGAAGAGCTCGCGCCGCCGGCGCAGGCATGGCCGTCTACGTGTGGCACTGCGACCGCGCAGGCAATTACTCGCTCTACAGCCAGGACGCGGCCGAGCAGAACTACCTGCGCGGCGTGCAGGTCGCCGACCAGAACGGCCGGGTATTCGTTCACGTCGATCTCGCGGCCGTCGCCGGCGAGAACGCGCGGCTGACGTCGCAGATCGCTCTGCCAGAGGACACGTGCACTGCCGTGTTCGAACACGACTCCGGATACGACGCCAGCGTGCAGAACCTGTCGAATGTAACGCTGAACTCCGACAACGTGTTTGGCGATGGATGGGATGCCGAGCTGGCGAAGGTCTCCGGCGATCCGACCACCGGCATGACCGTCGCGCTGACGATCGGTGTCGGCGAGAAGTCGGCCAACACACCGCCCGACGGAGGCCCGCCCTTCGGTGGCCCGCCACCCGGCGGGCGTCCACCCGGCCCGCCTCCGGGGGCTACGCGATGAACCGGTGAATCGCCGCGTTCGCGTTGGCCTGGATGGTCGGGTCGGCGAAGTCGGCGACGATATCGGCCTGGTCGACAAGCGGACCCGTCAATGTTTTTGCGGCGCTCGCGTAGAACACACCGCTCTCCAGCTCGTCATCCACGACGGCGTCGACCAAGCGCCGAGCACCAGCACCGACGGGGTGCGAGAGCCCGAGCGGCCGGAAGACAATCGGCATCAGAAGCTTGTCCAATAGCGTCCGCATGATCAGCGGCATGTCCCTGAACGCTTCGGTGCCCGAGGTGTTACCGGGACTGACCGTGAGCAGCCGCAGGTCGGGGTGGCGGCGAGCGAGATCTGACATCCACAGGGCGCCAAGATATTTCACATGGCCGTAGATGAGTGACGTCGGTCGCTTTCGCGCCTTCATCGAAAGATCCGTCGATGACGCTGGCGAATTCGGCGACTGAGTGATCGGTGAAGGCGGGCCGCTTGACGCCCAACTTCGGTATGCCACGGGCGGACTCACTGCCGACCAGCACCGCCGTCGTCAGCGCCCCCGTCGCGATGAGTTTCTCGAGCAGTACGACGTGGCCAAGCACATTGGAGGCAAAGATCTCCGTGACACCGTCTTTGGTCTTCGCCAGAGGTGTCGGACCGCCCGAGCCGCCTGCGTTCAGGACGACGGCCCGCAGCGGTGTATCGATCAGATCGATTGCCGTCCTGACGGAGTCGGGGTCGCTGACGTCCATCCGCACGGTGGTGAAGACGGACCTGGCTGTGACGCGCTCCAGGTCGGCACGCGCCGCCTGCGCTTTCGCATCGTTTCGACAGGCGAGGTAGATGGTGTCGAACTCGTCGCGTTCGGCGAGCTGGCGCGCGACTTCCTTACCGATCCCGGCATTCGCGCCGGTGATGAGTGCCGCCCCGCCCTGCCTCGCAGCCATTGACTACTTCCCTTCGTTCGGCAACCGGCTGCTCCCAGCGTATGTGCGCCGGGGAGCGTCATCATTTGTTGACGCCGGCCAAACGAAGACAGCTACATGCGCCGGATCCGAAGGTAGCGAGCGAGATCCGACATCGAGCCGAGGACCATCACCACGATGGCGAGCACGACCAACGCCACGATGACAACTGCTATCCAACCCACTATTTCCACGTCGGATTCCTTTCGCTGGTAATCCTTCGTCTAGTACACGCTACGGCAGTTCTGCGATCACAGCGCCATATTCGCCGCGCGCCGCCTGCCTTCGTCAAGTTCGCTAACGCCTCTGTCAAATAGCTTGGCCTGGCGCGAAGCTCCATGCCACGATGGAGACATGCCTGACGACCAGATGGCCTCCGAGCGCGATTTCAACGAACGCAACATCGAGGAGTTCCGCCGCAACGGCGGCAAGGTGGGCGGCCAGTTCGAGGGCTTCCCGCTCTTGCTGTTGACGTCCACCGGCGCCAAGAGCGGCGCCGAACGCGTGAACCTCGTGGGCTACTTCGACATCGACGACAAGATCTACGTCGTCGGCTCCGCGGCAGGCCGAGACCAGAGCCCGGCCTGGGTGTTCAATCTGCGCGCCAATCCCAACGTTTCGGTCGAGATCGGCTCGGACCCACCGAAGTCCGTCGTCGCCCACGAGCTACCGCGTGACGAGCGCGACCGCATCTACGGCATCGTCACGGAGCGGGCGCCGGGATTCGCCGAGTACGAGAAGCGCACCGACCGGGTCATCCCCATTTTCGAATTGGCCTAGAAATGAAGCTGTTGGCGCGAGTGACCGCAGCGGCTTGCGTGGTGGTGATGACGGTCTCCTGCGCCGAAACCGGAGTTCACGCAGGTGACCAGTTCGATGTTCGTTGGTAAGTCGGCCGTCCCCGACAGTGCCGCAATGGAATTCACGGCGCCCGACATCAGTACCGACAAGCTGGAACCGAGTCCCCCGGTTGATCCGCCGGAATGTGGACCGATCTTTTGGGGACCGGCCTCCACCCACGTGGGAACGGTTGCTTGGTCGCCGAAGTGGATCCGCTGGCACGTCGACAAACGACAAACAGGCAATAGTAGAAGCCGCGAATGATCTTGAGGCGTCTCTCATGCCCGGAACATCGCCGTCATTGTTCGGAAACAAAGCGGTCCTAGCTTTGCTGCATGACTCAAGACGTCAGCAGGGAGCCGGTGAACGAGGCCGTCGTGGCCGACCTCGACACGATGACCGCCACCAAGGAGACCCTCGAGGACTACACGCTGCGCTTCGCGCCGCGCAGTTACCGCAAGTGGTCCACGCGCGTGGTCGGCATCTCGGCCCTCGGCGGCATCGCCTACCTGGCTGACTTCGCCATCGGTGCCAACATCGGCATCTCCTACGGCACGACGAACGCGCTGTGGGGCATCCTCATCTTCGCGATCGTCGTGATGGCCACCGGCTTCCCCGTGGCCTACTACTCGGCGCGCTACAACATCGACCTCGACCTCGTCACCCGCGGCAGCGGCTTCGGCTACTACGGCTCGGTGGTCACCAACGTCATCTTCGCGACGTTCACCTTCATCTTCTTCGCGCTCGAGGGCTCGATCATGGCGCAGGGCCTCAAGCTCGGGCTCGGCATTCCGCTCTGGCTCGGCTATGCGGCGTCGACACTCATCATCTTCCCGCTGGTGATCTACGGCATGAAAGTGCTTTCCACACTTCAGGTCTGGACGACGCCGCTGTGGCTGGTCCTGATGGTCGCGCCGTTCGTCTATCTCGTCGTGAGCCATCCCGAGTCGGTCGGCCAGTTCTTCGCCTACCAGGGCGAGAACGGTGTCCAAGGGTTCGACTTCGGCTCGACTCTGCTGGCCGCGGGCGTGTGCCTGTCGCTCATCGCCCAGATCGCCGAGCAGAACGACTACCTGCGCTTCATGCCGCCCAAGACGCCGGAGAACAAGCGCAGTTGGTGGACGTGGATGTTCCTCGCCGGGCCCGGCTGGGTCATCTTCGGCGCAATCAAGCAGATCGTCGGACTGTTCCTTGCGGTGTACCTGATCGCCAACGTCGCCGACAGCGCAGGCATCGCGAACCAGCCGGTGCACCAGTTCCTGGAGATCTACCAGAACTTCCTGCCGGGCTGGCTGGCCATGACGCTCGCGGTGGTCCTTGTCGTCATCAGCCAGATCAAGATCAACGTCACCAACGCCTACTCGGGCTCGCTGGCGTGGACCAACTCGTTCACCCGTGTCACCAAGACCTATCCGGGCCGACTGGTGTTCCTCGGCGTCAACCTGCTGATCGCGCTGATCCTGATGGAAGCCAACATGTTCGACTTCCTCAACACGATTCTCGGCTTCTACGCCAACTGCGGTATGGCGTGGGTCGTGGTGGTGGCTTCCGACATCGTGTTCAACAAGTACCTGCTCAAGCTCTCGCCGAAGCAGCCGGAGTTCCGCCGCGGCATGCTGTACGCGTTCAACCCGGTCGGCTTCGGGTCGATGCTGATCGCCGCGGGCGTGTCGTCATCGCGTTCTTCGGCGGTCTCGGCGAGGCCATCCGGCCGTACTCGCCGCTGGTCGCGATCGGGCTGGCGCTGGTGCTGCCGCCGATCTTCGCGATCGCCACGCAAGGGCAAGTACTACCTGCGTCGCACCGACGACGGCATCGACCTGCCGATGTACGACGAGCACGGCAACCCGTCCGGCGAGACCCTGAAATGCCATGTCTGCCATCATGATTACGAGCGGCCGGACATGATGAAGTGCGAGACCCACGACGCCCACGTCTGCTCGCTGTGCTTGAGCACCGATAAGGTCGCCGACCACGTGCTGCCCGCGCAGGCCTAGCGTCGGGTGAGTAGATCGGCTCTTACACGGGCGGCACCGTGCGCGCCTTGACCGCGATGAGCCTTCCGATCTCGGTGTACGCCGCGAACTGCGCTTCGTTGAACCACTGGTCCGATGTCTTGTCGTTGGGGAAGCTCTCGCTGCTCGCCCCGTAGGTCAACACCCAGTCGGGCAGGTCGCGCCACAGCACGGCCTTCGCGACGATCAACGTTCCTGTGTTGTTGTCGCCCAACCCGGCAGCGGGCGGGTACGTGATCTTCCCCCGCAACACCGCGCCTGCGGTGATCCGATCATTGAGCCCATGGAACGCATGCCCGGTGTCGAACTTCACCGCTGAGCCCGGCGCGAGCTTCGGCGTACCGAACTCCCCCTCCTCGTCGAGCTCTATCTCGACTCCGAGTTCGAACCGCGCCAGCCGGATGGCATCGGACAGACCCGACAACAGCGGGGGAGTGTCGCCTCCGCCGTCGATGACGTAGATCAGGCGGCACCGGCGCCGCAACGCCTCCACAAGGCCGAGGTTCTCGTAGTGGCCGCCGTCGGTCACCTGTACCAGACGCGCTCCGACTCGATTGATCCCCAACAGCTCGCGATAGAAGTAGCCCGCCCCGCGAGACGTCGGAAACGCCTTCGGGTAAAGCCCGTCTGCCGCACGATCTTTGACGAACTTGACGAACATCGGATTGGGAAGCCATGTCCCCAGCCGTGCGCCAGATACCGCGAGCAGGGACTGAAATCCCTTGTTCATCCGCCCCATCGCCGATGCGAACGCCGCCCCACTGATGGCCACCGCGGCTTGCACGGTCAGGTCACGTCTGATGCGCGGTGCTGCGACCTCGAGTAATTCCTTTGTGCGGAGCCACCCGAGCGCGGGGCCTCCGATGTAGTCCGCGCTCAACACATACGAGACCGCGTTGAGTCCTGGCGCTGGTTTGGCGTCTCCGGATAGCGCCGCCGCCGCCGCGAAGACGAACTTCGGGCCGTCTTCCTTGGCCTTCCCGTAGTCGTCAAGCCATGTCGGTTCCACGGCCTTGTACTCGACCGCATCGCCTTTGATCCGACGCACGGCGAAGGTTCGCGCCAGTCGAGCGCGATAGAAGGGATGCAGGCTCAGCGACGTGACATCGATCGCGCTCAAGCCGGCGACCACCAACGCGAGCGCACCGAGGATCCAAAGCCAGTGCGGCACAGGGGTTATTGCCTTGGTGCTGTGAGTGACCCAGTTGAACACTTGCGCTGCCACGACGCCGACCACCAGTAGCCACGCGATAGCCAGAACGGTCAATGTCAGCAGCACGATGCCGATCTGAACTACGCCGGGAGGAAGCATTTTTCGTAGCCCCTTTCCCGACGAGGCCTCTTCCTTTTTCTTGCTGACCATCGAGATGATCGTCGCTCCGTACTGAAGAACGACCACCGCGGCCAGGCCACCGAATGCCGCGATGGACGGCAGCTTGTTTTCCGGGGTAGGCAGGATCGGTGCGCACAACCACATCAGGCCGGGCAATGCGACGGTCACCGAGAAGACCACAGCCGCCAGCACGGCGGCGCCGGCCGCGCCTGCGGATAGGCCGACTTTGACCGCAGTGCTCTTGTCTGATGTCGAAACGGTACTCGGCGAAAAGCGCTCCCGCACCGAGGATCAATGCGATGACGAGGGGAATTGCTATTGCGATCGCGGCTACGGTGACATGGTGTTGCAACGACTGAAGGGCCAGAGGGTCGGTCGAAACCTTGTCTCTCGACGGCATGATCGCGGCGAGCGGGAGCTCTGGCCACGAACCAGCCGAAGATCCAACCGAAGATCACCGCGACCAAGAAGACCATGAGCAGTGATGCGAGCAGGTTCTTCAGTACCTCGGCGAGTGCCCTCAGGAGGCCGATCGGCGAGTCGGCGATGTAACTAGATCGTCGACGCAGGAAGGCGGACTCCGGTGAGCCTGGGATTGAACCTGTCGGCGAGGGTGAGCGTCGTTTTCTTCGCCGTCCTCACCCTCGACGGCGACCCCCCTCCCATCCCTGGACCGCCATCAACCGTGCACCGGCGGTGTAGCCACCCCCGGAGACGGAAATGATGTAGTCGAATCCGTCGAGCGCAGGCGCGTGGCTGGGTTCGTCTTCGTCGGGCTCGCGCGCCAGCGTTTGCGTCGCACCCATCGCCACGCATGCCGAACGAATGCCGCCCCCTGACAAGCACAACGCGCTGGCTGTTCTCGATAAGCGAGCCATCGTAGGCGGTGAGCCGTGCTTCGGAGTCGGGCACGTAATATGCCTGGCGCCAGGCACGTTCAATGTCTTTCTGTTCGATCGCTAATTTGCGGTCGCGCTCCTCCTTCGAATCGGTCTGTTGTGGCCCTGACGTCGGGACGTGAAGCACGCGGTCCCACCACTCCTCACCGTCTTTGCGACGTTTCCTGCCGGCTCGGTTGGCGTAGACCAGTCGCCAAACCGTCAGTATCGCTGCGGGAACTGGCACACATCGCGACGACCAGCGCGCACCATTTCACCGTCGCGAGCGCGGCAGGCGCCACCACCCAGAATCTCTCGGGTAGCCACTCGAGTAAAAAGGGCGGATTCGTGGACCAGAGAACCAAGGCGTTTTCGGTGATGTCCATTGCGGTCGCGACAACGGCGGAGCCGAGAATTGCGTAACTGAGCTTTCTCCCGGCATCGGAGAACGTGTTCATGGTGAATATGAAGACCACTGCGCATGTGACGAGAACCAGGAAGTAGCCGAGAATGACGAGCCAATCCAGACAGATGACATGGTGCAGGTCGGTCGCAAAGTCGACGGCCGGATTGCGTCCCTGTGTGAGCGCTTCGGGTTTCCGCTCGCCGAAGACATAGCGAATCGCGAAGTCGGGTCCGGCTTTTCTCAAGTTAAGGGCCAGAAGAGAGATGCCCACGGCGATCAGGATCAGCGGCGCGACAACCAACAGGAACCACAGCAATGCTGACGATCGCTTCGCGGCCTTGGTGTCGACAGGCCCGTTGGTCGACGGCTGCGCAGGGACGGAATTCGTGTCAGACATTGTGCCCCCCAGCGACAAATTAAACGTTGTCGCCAGTCTGACAAATTGTCCGTCGATTATCGGCGCGTTGCCCTAATCGTTACGACGGACTGATTGGGTCAGCCTTGCCCGACCATGTTTGAGTCCGTGCTGTTGATTTGTGGCGTCCCCGAGTGAAAGGTCACCCGGTTGTCGAAACCGGAGGCGCCGATGACGTCAGCGTTGTCGAGGGTGACGATGTTGTTCATGCCTGACACCGTCACGTTCACGCAGTGCCCCGTGATGTTCACGGTGTTGCGGATCCCGCTGATGGTCACAGAGCCGTCGATACATTCGACAGTCTTGTTCTCGTCGATGCCTGAGACGCTTGCAGACATGTCCGACGTTGCGGTGAGCACCCCGGAATCACCCGGAGCACCGGGCACCGCCGGAATGCTGGGAATGTTCGGAATGTCGATCGATGGAATCGACGGAAAGTCGATCGACCCACTGCCGCCGGTCGATACGTCGTCTGGCGTCGTGACCCCGCGCATGGTGTAGACGACGGCCCCAGCCCCTATGCCAAGCAGAACGACGGCCGAGATCACAGCGAACACTCCCCACGGCATACCCCCGGATACCTTCCGGCGCGGAGCTTGATACGGAGTGCCATACGGCTGAGTGCCGTATGACTGCGGGCTGCCGTAGGACTGCGGACTGCCGTACGGCTGCGTGCTGCCGTAGGACTGCGTGCTGTAGTCGGGCGGGCTATAGCCGGGCACCGGTGGCGGTTGGTAGGCGGTACCGCTGGGGACTGCCCGCCACCCAGTTCGCTCGCCTGGGCCTGATTGGCGAGCGGGCGCTCGAGCTCCCTGATCCGGGCCTCGGGGTCGTCCTCTGGATTCATGCGCAGATGGTCCCACAGCGGTGGCGCCGACGTGGGCCAGTCCGCCGCGATGACCGTGCGTGACACATATTCAACAGGGTGGCCGTTTGTGCGGCGGCCAATACGGCAACCCACACCACATGATCGGAAAGCTCCGCTCCGTCGTCCTCGACTGCAAAGACCCCGCAAAGCTCGCGAAGTTCTACGAGGGCGTGCTCGGCGGCACCTGTCACAAGAGAAGACGACACCTGGTCGGTGCTCAACGAGCCCGACGGGACGACGGCTGGCGTTCCAGCTGGCCCCAGAGCACGAGCCGCCGCAGTTTCCCGATCCGCGTGGCTCCCAGCAGTTCCACCTCGATATCGAGGTCAACGACATCGATGCCGCTGAGAACGACGTGCTGGCGCTGGGCGCCACGCGGGTGACCGATGCCGTCGAGGACGGTACCTACCGTGTGTACCGGGATCCCGCGGGCCACACCTTCTGCCTGGTGTGGGGCACCCCGAGCGACGAATCGACCTGACCGCTACAGCCAGTCCCGCCGCTTGAACATCCAGTAGAGCGCCAGCACCAGACAGAACGATGATGGCCGTGCTCGTGACGAAGCCGCCGACGGTCTCGATGCCGGGATACGTCCACGTTCTGCCCGTAGAACCCGGTGATCGCCGTCGGCACCGCGATGATCGCCGCCCAGCCGGTGAGCTTCTTCATCACCGTGTTCAACCGCGCGTCCTGCAGCGACAGGTTCGTCTCGAACACCGTGGTGATCATGTCCCGCAACGATTCCGTCCACTCCGATACCCGCAGCACATGGTCGTAGAGGTCGGCGTACAGCGGGTCGAGCTCCGGCGAGGTCTTCGGCGTCCAGCCTGCGGTGCTGAATCGAGTTGACGACCTCGCGCATCGGCAATACCACCCGACGCAGCTCGACGAGATCCTTGCGCATCCGAAACGTCTTGCGCTGCAACCCACCCCGAGGGCTGTTGTTCTCGAAGAGGTCGTCCTCGAGCGACTCGATGCCGTCGTCGAGCGCCTGCACCGCGTCGAAGTGGCCGTCGACGACGACGTCGAGCAGGCCATGCACCAAGCGCGCCGACGCCGTACTCCTGGCCGCCGAGCTCGTCGAAGCGCTGCGAAACGGCGTCGATGTCGATACTCCGGCGACAACCGCACGGTGATCAGGCCCCTGCGGCAGCACGAAACCGGAAATGCGGTGGATTGTCGATCGTCGACGCGGAGTCGTCGGCGGGCTGCGTTGACCGCCACCGAGTAGACCGTGAAGAAGGTGTGCGTCCGATACACGGCGGCCTTGGTGCGTTCGGCTTCGGCGACGGCGTCCTCGACCGCCCAGTCGTTCAGCCCCAGTTCCTGCGCCAGGTCGGCGAACGTCGCTTGGTCCGGGTCGCAGATGTCGCACCACACCAGGGTGTCGTCCTCGGCGAGGTAGTCCGAGATCGACGAGAACTCGAAGTCGTCCTGCGGTTTGCCGCCGCGCCACACCCGGCCTCGCACATCGGTCATCTCGTCATCATGTCAGCGCAAACCGCTTAAAGCCGCTCGCAATAGGGAATGGTGAGGGTGATGACCGCGCCACTTCGACCCTCGGGCGTCGTGACCGCTGCCCGGCCACTGTTCGGTTAAATGTGGCGATCCACCAGCAGCTTCTCGCCGCCGTCGAAGGCAGGCGAGGGGTAGACGCCGCCGACGGTCTTTGCGAGGCGTGCGTGAATCTGTTCGACATCGACGCCGCGGCCATCTCGCTGATCTTCGACGGCGCCAACGCGGGAACCCTTGGCTCCAGCGATGCGTCCGCCCGGATATATGACGAGCTCCAGTTCACCCTCGGTGAGGGTCCCTGCCTGGACTCGGTCGCCCATCGCGCACCGGTCCTGGTGCTCGACCTCGCCGACCCCGCCGATACCCGCTGGCCGGCCTACGGCCCTGCCATGCTGGCCAACGACATCCGGTTCGTGTTCGCGATGCCGGTGGTGGTGGCCGGCGAACATGTCGGCGCGCTCGACCTGTTCCGCGCAGTGCCGGGGCGGCTGAACGGCGAGCAGTTCGCCGGCGCCGTCGTCGCCGCCGAGCTCGCCGGCATCCCGCTCCTGGATCTGATGGACGGCGATCATGCAGGCCGCCGCAGGCGACCCGACCAGCAATGCCTGGGCCGAGTTGAATGCACTCAGCCGCGCGGAGGTCAGCCAGGCCACCGGCATGCTGGTCGCCCAACTGGGCATCGAGCCGGCCGAGGCGCTGGTGCGACTGCGCGCCCACGCCTACGCCACCGGCCGCACCGCCACCGATGTGGCCCGCGACATCCTCGACCGCCGACTGAAACTGGAGGCCGACTGATGCGCGCCAACACAGCCAAGCGCGGCACAATTCAGGACGGAGGGCACGATGACCGACACCCCTCGCGAAACCCAGGTGCTGGACGCCGTCGTCACCCTCGTCGACAGCCTGCTCGACGACTTCGACGTGGTGGACCTGCTGACCGATCTCACCGACGCGCTGCGCTGCGCTGCTCGACGTCGCTGCCGCGGGACTTCTGCTCGCCGACCCGCTGGAGCAGCTTCGCCTGCTGGCGGCGACCTCCGAGCAGGCCCGCGAACTGGAACTCTTCCAGCTGCAGGCCGACGAAGGCCCGTGCGTCGACTGCTACACCACCGGGCGAACCGGTATCGGTCGCCGACCTGCGCGCCGCGGCCGGGCGGTGGCCGCGGTTCGTTCCCGCCGCCCTCGACGCCGGGTTCGCCTCGGTGCACGCCGTCCCGATGCGCGCAGCAGGCATCGTGCTGGGTGCCCTCGGCCTGTTCGGCACACCGACCCGGCGAGCTCAACGAGGCCGATCTGCTGGTCGGTCAGACGCTGGCCCACGTCGCCTGCGTGGCGATTCTGCAGGAACACCCGCCCACGCCGGCGACAGTGATGCCGCGGCTGCGGTCCGCGCTGGCCAGCCGCGTCGTCGTCGAGCAGGCCAAGGGTTTCCTGCGGGAGAGCCTCGACGTGTCGGTCGAGGACGCGTTCCGGCTGTTGCGGACCTATGCCCACGCCAACGGCGAACACCTCACCGACGTCGCCCGGCGGCTGATGAGCGAGCGGGATGCCAGGCCCGAGCTGGTGGCGGCCCTGGCCGAGCTCGCGACCGCGCCTCCGCACTAGCCGCTCACGGTCGCGATGCCGCGCGCGGGCGCGGCTCACCGCTTCCTCGACCAGCCGCTCGGCGACGACGCGCAGCTTGACGTTCTCGGCCTGGCTGATCCGGGTGAGCCGGTCGAACGCCTCCTCCGCGCTCCCGCCCGAGCGGCTGCGCATGATGCCGATCGCCTGGTCGATCACCGTGCGGCTGTCCAACGCGCGCTGCAGCTGCTCGGCCCTGCTCCTGCGCGTCGGCCAACAGCTTGCGCGTTGTAGACCGAAACCGCCGCGGGCCCGGCGAATTGCGAACCCAACTCCACGGCATGCTCGCCGAACGCGTCCCGGTCGTAGGCATAGGCGTTGATCGCGCCGATCACCTGATCGTCGACGAGGAGCGGCAAGGACAGGACCGAATGCACGCCCATCCGGGCCACCCGGCCACCGAAATGCGGCCACCGACTGTCACTGCCGAGCGATCCGCTGACGGCGGGCCGCCGGGTCTGCATGCACGTGATGCAAGGGCCCTCATTGAACAGTTCGTACTGGACGACGTCGATGTCGCGGACGAATTGTGCCGTGGTGGCCCACGTGCTGAACCGCGGCGTCGCTTCGTCGGACGATGTCGATCAACGGTGACGCCCGCGCCGTCGACAGCCGGGTATGGCCTGGACCGCGAATTCGGCGACGTCGCTCAGCAGGTCGTCGCACTCCGCGTGCCGCCAGCAACGATCCCGGCCACTCCGCTCAGCCCGGCGTTCAGATCGACGTCATCGGCTTCCAGCTGGGCGTTAGAGAGTTCGGGCTCCGGCGGCGCTCTGCGGCTCTGGCTGCGCGTCGTAGTCAGCCATCAGTGCCCTCTCCCGTGGCGATTAATAAATTTACCCGCCCACGCGGGCAGGCGAATCAGTCGATGAGCGCTCAAGGCATGTGCACGCCGTAGCTTTCCCGACGGCGTCTTCGGGATCATCCCGGCTCGAGCACGACCACATTGCGCGGCCGGACGTCGACCTCGGCGACCACTTCGTGCGCGACCTGGCGCTCGATTCGGAGCACTTCGTCGTGGTCGTCGAAGGCTCTTGGACTCCACGGCAACGGCGAAGGATTCCGCGCGAATGCCCGGCGTCCAGCCGCACCGCAACGGCGCAGCCCGGCCGCACGCCCTCGACGCGGCAGGCGGCCCGCTCGATGTCAGTCGGATAGATGTTGCGGCCCGCCATGATGATGACGTCCTTGAGCCGCCCGCACACCACGACGTTGCCCGTCTCGGTGAGGTAGCCGAGATCGCCGGTGTCGTACCAGCCCTGTTCATCCTGGGCCGCAACGAATCCCGCCGACAGTGGTGTACCCCGCGTCACCGGTTCGCCGCGCACTTCGATGACGCCGACGCCCCGCGCGGCAGCACGGTGCCGTCCAGCGTCGACGATGCGCGCCTCGAGCCCCTTGAGCAGGCGGCCGAGTGAGGCCAACCGGCGGGTGCGGCCATTCGTCGCCGGGACGGCCCGGCGCAACACCGCGAGCAGGTCGGCGTCCACCTCGTCGACCACCAGGCCTGTACCGCACTCGGTGAACGACACCGCCACCGTCGTCTCGGCCATGCCATAGGCAGGCAGGATCGCCTCCGGGCGCAGCCCGAACGGTGCACCCGCCTCGCACAGCTCCGCCACATCGGCCGGGTCGACCTGTTCGGCGCCCGAAAGCGCCCACCGCAGCGAAGACAGATCGAACTGGCCGGGCGTGGCCTGCCTGCGCAGCCGCTTGGCGAAGAGGTTGTAGGCGAAGTTCGGTGCGGCGGTCATCGTGCCCTTGTACTTGTCGATCAGCTTGGCCCACAACAAGGTGTCGCGCAGGAAGTCCATCGGCGTGACCTTGACCAGCTCGACGCCGAAATACATTGGCACCGCCAGGAATCCGGTCATGCCCATGTCGTGGAAGCACGGCAGCCAGCTGACGATCACGTCGTTGTCCGGGTCGACTTCCGCGCCGGTGAACATCGCCTCGGCATTGGCGACGAAGTTGCGATGGCTGATCTGCACCGCCTTGGGCGAGCCCGTCGACCCGGACGTCAACTGCATCAGGGCCAGATCGTCCTCGTCGGTGTGGACGGGCTCGATCGGTCCGCTGTCGAGCAGTTCCGCGATGGTCAACACCTGCAAACCCAGGTCGGCCAGCAACGGCGCCGCGGGCATGAACGGGTCGGAGACGACGACCGCCTTCGCGCCGATCATGTCGATGACGGCGGTGGTCTCTGTCGGCCCAGCGCGCCAGATCGGTTCGCGGCGTGGGTTGGTGCAGCATCGTCAGGCTGGCGCCGCGCATCCAAATGCCCTGGGCCGTAGGCGCGATCTCGACGGGAGCACCTGCCAGCACCGCGACGGCATCACCGTGCCGATGCCGGACCGCGGCCAGTCCGCCTGCTATGCGCCGGGCGCGCTCGTGCACTTCCGCCCAGGTGTGCCGGACGGGCGCGTCGGGTTCGCCGGTGACCATGCCCTTCAGGCTCCACCGGGCATTGCTGTACATCGTCTCGGTAAATGTGCTCACGACAATCCCCCTGGTTCCGCGCATGAGACGCGTAGCGGTTACGTCGGCGTGACCCGCATGCAGCACTTTCGGCGGGGAGATCCAGATCGCCGCCGTGACGTTTCCGCAAGGCTGGGAAGTCAACCGGGTCTGACGGTACCGCTTGAACGGTCTCGATATCACAACTTCGGATCGGTTGTTTCGCGAGCAGGGCCTTGTCACGAATCTTCGCCAGGCTGAAGCCGTCGAGAACCGACGTCACCCCGACCTTCCATCTGCGCTCGATCTCCGGCGCCGACGTGCCCAGCCACCGGCCGGCCTCCTGTACCGCCAAACCCTGTGCCAGCGCGAGCAATACGTGCGCGATGTCCATCGGATCCCCGCCGAGCAGGCCCTTGTCGATGCACCGCTGAATCCGGCCGACGAAGACCTCGCGGACCGCCGCCCCCGCCGCCAGTTCGTCGGGACCCGGCTCGAAATCGGCGAACGGCCGCGAGAACATCACCTGAGCCAGCTTCGGATACGCCCGGCAGAACAGCCGGAACACCGGCACCAGCCGCTCCAGGTCGCCCAGCGCGTCATCCGTCTGCGGGATCTTGGCCAGCTCGGCGCCCAGCAGCCGGAAACCCTCGAAGAACATCGCCCGCACCAGGCCGGCCTTGTCGTCGAACAGTTCGTACACCGCGGGCACCGACGTGCCCGCCCGCTCGGCCACCCGCCGCGTCGTGAACCGGGCGATGCCTTCTTCGCCGAGCGTCGCGATCGCAACCTCGAGCACCCGATCCCGAAGCTCGGGCGTGCGCTGCTTCGCCCTCGGCATCGCAGCGGCCTAGCTGGCCGCGAATTCCGTTGGCAGCCCGTCGATTCCCGCGCGGATCGCCGCCAGCGCCGACTCGCGCGCCTTCAGCTTGGTCGCCAGATGCGCGCGCGAATGCAGCGTCGCCGCCTTGGCCGCAACCTCCTGCGCGCGCGCCAGCACGTCGGCGGTCTCGACGATCTCGTCGAGCCAGCCGGCGATGATCGCCTCGTCGCCGACGAAGGTCGCCGCCATCGAGACGCCCCGGTGGAACGCCGCAGGCGTCAGCCGCATCCGCATGATCTCGATCGCCGAGATCGGAATCGTCATCCCGATCGCCACCTCGATCGCCTGGCACCGCGACTTCGGCGAGCCCACCCGGTGGTCGCCGCTCAGCAGGAGAAACGAGCCCATCGCGATCGCCGGACCCGTCGCCGCCATGATCACCGGCTTCGGGAAGGTCAGGCACCGCAGCGACAGCTCGAACCCGCCCGCCAGCATGCCCAGCGCCGCCTGCGCGTCGCCGGACTGGAAGACCGAGAGGTCGAAGCCACCGCTGAACACCCGCTGGTTGCCCGCCAGCACGACGGCCTTGGCGTCGTCCTTCTCGGCTCGGTCGAGCGCCTCGTTGATGGCGGCCTGCATGGTCGGCCCGAGCACGTTCACCTTGCCGTCGTCCAGCGTGATCGTCGCGACGGATTCGTTGAGCTCGTAGTTCACCGGGCTGGTCATCGGGCCTCCTTGACGTGCGCATTCGTTTCAGATCAATGTTACGAAACGATGTTACGAAAGCCAAGGCTTTGCAGGTCCGCAGGAGGCGGCGTGTCACCTCAGGTTGCGACGGTGGCGGCCGTTGATCACCCGGGTCTGGGCGTTGTCGTCGTCGTAGGGAGGCTCCTCGTCGTACGGCGGCGGTGGCTCGTCATACTCCGGGGGCAGTCCGTCAAAGCGCTGCTGCTGCCGCGGGAGCTCGTCGACCGACACCGGCGCCGCGAGGCGGAGGTCCAGGCAGGTCCAGGACGCGGGGCTTCCGGCTCGACGGCAAACTGGCTGCGGTAGCGGTCGCGCTGTTCGTTGGCGGCCGCGTTGATCCGGTTGATCTCGACCTGAAGCACCTCTTGGCGGCTCTCGGTCGTCGCGTAGTGGTAGTAGGTCAGCAGGCCGCGCAGCAGTTCCAGCTTCTGCTTCTCCTGGCGGGCCAGGTCGTGGGTGGTCAACAACTCCAGCCGCTCGACCGGGTGCAGCGTCGCCCAGTCCAGCACCGCCGGGGTCCGGAACTGGTGCGTGGTGCGCTTTCCCTTCGTCGCACCTTTGCGCGACGAGTTGGGCTGGTCGTAGAACGTGACGGCGCCTGCGAAGCGCGAGCCGATGGACTCGCCGAGCTGCTTGCGGTCCAGCGCCGAATCCCACACCGTGCGCCATTCCTGCGACGGCGCGAGATACGGAATCTCGGCGGGCAGCTTCAGCGGAACGATGTCGACATAGTTATCGGCGTCGGCGCTTTCGTATCGCGGGACCGTCGGCGGGGTGGCGAACTCGAACTTGATCCCGTACGCCGGCTTCTGGCCGAAGTTCTTCACCACCAGCTCGACGAGATGCCAATCCGACGAGCTCGGCTCCATGAACATGGCGACGTTCGGCTTCGCCAGATCCTCGCCCTCGTCCTTGGCGTGCTGGAACTGCCGCCACGCGTAGACCAGGGCCGCAATGGTGACGCAGACGGCCAGCCAGGCCGCCATCGCCGTCCACGCGCCGGAGGATAGGTTCGCAATATCGCTGGCGCGGTCGTCGAACCAATCCGTAATCCCCACGCGTCGCTTATATCATGGTCTGCCGTTCGGTCAGCATACGATATCGCCGCGCCCGTAAAATTTGCTGTGGCGGCAATTTCTGGTGAGTTAGATGAGGCTGAAGTGCCTCACGAGGCTGTCTGCGCAGATTGCCGGGACGGTTAGCGCCGTGTGACGCCGGTGCGGATCATCGCCGCCAATTCTTCGCGGTCGGAGATGTCGAGTTTGATGCACGCGCGATAGAGGTGGCCCTCGACGGTGCGCACCGACACCACCAGCCGGTCGGCGATGTCCCGGTTGCTCAGGCCGGCGGCGACCAGGTTGGCGATCTCGCGTTCGCGCACGGTCAGCGGCAGCGGGTGCGCGGCCAGATCCAGATGCGGGTGTGCGGATCCCGCCGCACTCCGCGGCCAGCCGAGTGGCCGCCGCGGCCGCTTCCACGCTGCGGCGACGATCGTCGGCCGCCTCGAACGCCACCGCCGCCTGCGCGGCCGCATCGGCCGCCGACAGCAGGGCGCCGATCTGCTCGAACTGCTGCGCCGCCTCGAACAGCTTCGCGGCGTCATGGTCGCGGACCGCCGCGGCGTGCGCGGCGATGACCGACGCCAGCCGGCCGCCGACGCCTGTTGCGAGGTCGGTCAACTGGTCCAGGCAGGTCTGGTCGCCGAACCGCACCGCGTCGTGCAGCGCCAGCATCTCGATCGCGGCCTGATTCGACTCCGACGCCAGCCGCGCGGCATCCAGCGCGAGTTCGATTGCGGCGCTGACGTTTCCCTCCGCGGCGGCCAGCCACGACTCGGCGATCCGCAGCTGCGGGCCGAACACCGCGACGTGCTCTGCCGCTGCGGGTCCTCAGCTCGGCCACCATCTTGGCGCCCGGCGTCCGTGCGGCCCAGCGCGCAATACGACTGCGCCAGCAGCAGGCGGGCCGGGAAGCTCCACGACGCCGCCGACTCCGACGTCAGCGCGGCGACGGTCTGCTCCATCCGGGACACGGTGTCGGCGAACCGGCCGCGTCCGAGCTCGACGGTGCCGACCAGAACGTTGGCCATGCCCCACGCCAGATACTGGCCCGCCGAGGTGATCCGCACGATGTCGGCGGATCGCTTTGCGGCGGTGTCGAAGTCGCCGCCGAGCACGAGCGCGCGCACCTCGCCGAACGCGGTCAGATAGCGCAGCAGGCCGTCGACCTTGTCGTCGATCTGGTGCCCGCGCTCGGCGACGGCCTCGACCTCCTCGCCGCGGCCCATCAGCGCCAGCGCCAGCGCGCCGCCGAACACCGCCCATTCGACCGCGGCGGCAGACGCGTCCGGGCTGGCAAGCACCCGCGCTCGAAAGCTCGACGGCCTCGTCGAGCTGGTTCTCGAACAGCCGGGAGGCCGAGGCGACACCGGCGACGACCAGCTTGAGGCCGGGGTGAGTGACCCTGTCGCGCAACAGGTCCAGCACTTCGTCGGCGCCCTCGGCGTCGCCCATCGACCAGTGCAGGTTGGCGATCCGCGCCAAACCCCACCGCACCAGCTCGAGCTCGTTCATCGTGTCGGGATCGAACGCGCTGAGCGTCTCCTCGGCTTCGGCGGCGTTGCCCTGCCACAGCAGCGAGCGGGCCAGCAGCTCACTGGCCACCAGCCCGCCGCCGCGGTTCACCGCGGCGCGGGCCAACCGCTCACCGAGCGTGACGTTGGTCAGCGCGATCGCGTCGCGCGCGGCGGTCACCAGCAGGTCGAGCTCGGGGGACTCGTCGCTGTCGAGGGTCAACTCCGCCAACCGAATTCGATCCGTCGGACCGCGCAACGGCTGGTCCTGCAGCGCGCGCACCACCTCGCCGCGCAGCCGGCGCGCCGCCGCCATGCCCAGCCGTCGACGGATGACCTCACCGAACAGCGGGTGGTTGAACCGGACGTCGATGCTGTTGTGCTCCTCGACGACGCGGATCAGGCCGCGGTTCTCGGCGTCCTCGACGGCCTCGACACCGGCGATGCCGCTCAACGTGTCCAGGTCCAGCGGCTCGCAGAACGTCAGCAGCCGCAGCGCGTGCAGCACGTCGTCGGGCAGCTGATCGACGCGGCTGTCCAAGCAGCGAGGCCAGCTCGGAGGTGACCGCGGTGCGTGCCCCGCAGCTGCCACACCCCGCGGACCTGACGCAGCGTGCCCGCCTCCAGCGCGCCCTCGACCAGATGCCGCACGAACAACGCGTTGCCGCCGGACGCCTCCCACATCAGGTCGGCGGACAGCCCCTCCACCCGGCCGCCGAGCGCCTACTCGATCAGCGTGACGCACTGCTCCTTGGTGAACGGCGTCAGGTGCAGCCGCAGCAGATAGCCGTCCTTCCACAGCGAGGTGATCGCGTCGGGAACCGTCTCACCGGACCGCACGGTGGCCACGATGCGCACCGACCCGTCCAGCGCCAGCTGATGCAGCAGCGTTGCCGACAGCTGGTCGAGCAAATGCGCGTCGTCGACGCCGATCACCGAATGTCCTTCGGAGAGAATCGTTTCGCGCGCCGCCGCCAGGAATGCGACCGGATCTCGTGACGTGGCGGCGCCCACCAAGTGCGCGAACACGCCGAGTGGGATGCTGCGCGCCGATTCGGTGCCCGCCACCCACTGCACCCGCGTCGGCAGCGATTGTGTGACCAAGCGAGCAAGCGTTGTTTTGCCAACGCCCGCATCGCCGACCAGAACGATGCCGCAGACGCCCTTGCTGGTCGACCAGTGCCGACTGGATGGTCGTGTATTCGTTGTCGCGCTGGACGACCGGCCAATTTTGGGCCATAACCAGCGACTTTACTCCTCACCACCAGCCAGGGCGGGATGTTCGGCAAGCCGAATTTGTGCCGTGGGTCAGCGCGTTTGGATTACGACGCAACCGCGGCGAGCGAATCGGAGTCAGCGGCTGCCGCGTGTCGCGACGGGCGCTGTGTCGGGCCACGGCATCCGCTCGGCCCGCGCGGCCCAATCGATGTCGGTCCACACGATGCGTCCTGGCAGTCGGCGCCAGTAGTCGGGATGCGAGCGCAGGTACACGTCGACGCTGGCGTGCACCAGCGCGTCGTCGGGCACCTTGCGGAAGCGCAGCGAGCGGGCGCCCTCCGCGAGCGCGTCGATCTCGGTCGGTGCGGGCGTGCGCTCCAGACCTCCGTCGCCGACGGTCGCGCCCGCCTTGGCCACACCCTCGAGCATCCAGTCGAGCGTGATGTCGGCCAGTGGCCAGTACGCGTTCGGCCCGCCGACGACGTCGCAGTGTGCGCCGCGGAACCAGACTTCCTCGATGCTGTCGTCGCGCGGGCTGACTCGGCACTCGCCGAACGGGCCGTATCCGCCGTCGATGGCGACCGCGTGCCGTCCCGAAACGACGTTGCCCAACGAGTCCTCTGCGGAAAGTCGGGGTGTGCCAGGAACTTTCACCGTGTCCCACAGCCCGAGGAAGTGCACGGGCACGGCGACATCGCTCTGATCGGCCAGCGCGCACGCAAGCTGCTTGATCTGTTTCCATTCCGCGGGTGTGCGGCCGAGGCTGGGCAGCGCATACGCCGCCAGCGCGTACTCCAGCACGTTGTCGGAGCGGTCCTGCAGGATTCCGATCGCGCCCAGCATTCGGGTAAGCGCCCGTGCGCAATACGCGCCACGTCCCGCACCGAAGAGGAAGATCTGGTCTTCCGGCTCCCAGTGCTCGGCGAGGAAGAAGTACGCGTCGACGACGGCCTCCCTGGCGGCCGCGGCGACGGTCTCGCGCCAGTGGCGCGCCGCGGGGTTGAACAGCCGGGGCGAGGTGAGCGCCGCCGCGCCGGCGTCATACCAGGTGAGCTGGTTTTCGTCGCCGGCGGCGTCGAGCAGCCGGAACAAGGTTTCGGCGTTGGTGGCGTCGCGCGCACCGGGGCGGTCATTTGTGCTGTCAAAGCACACAACGAGGTTCTTCATAGCAAACTCCCTGACACCACGTCCTCGGGCCTGAAGACGCTGACAAGCAGAGTTTGCCAGGCAATCGCCGCCGTGTCCCGAGTATTGCACTACTCGAATTGTCTCTCGCGACGATTTCACGAGGTTGTGAGCGAAATTGACGCGGATTCGGTGGCCGAGATGCGGCCTGCAGAGTGTATTCCACCGCGGTTGCGTCGTTGCCCGACCACGATTTTCTCACTGGCTGCTCGTCGCTGTGCCCGGCTGCGGCGTTCGCGGTGACGATGGAACGAGTATCTCGATACTCAAGACTTTGCGAGCAACTGTGTGTTTTCTGTATGTCAGGTGTGTGCATCCACGGCGCTCACCGCCCCGGCTTTTGCGGGGTCCATCTGGAGGGAGAACGACATGAAACGCAACCGCGCCGCACGCTATGTGCTTGCTCCGCTATCCGTGGCTACGCTCACGGTTCTCGGCGGCATCTATTCACCGGCAACGATCGCCCTCGCCGATCCGAGCATCGCCGTCGGCATCGGCTCTGTGACCGACGGATTCAAGCAGGCGCCGGGCGACCGGCCCGACGGCGATAACGACGGCCTGTTCGATGACGACGAAACCAACGTCTACAACACCAAGCCCGACGTCGCCGATACCGATGGTGACGGAAGCTCGGACGGCGAAGAGGTCTACCTGGGCACCGATCCGAACGTGAAGAACGCCGCTGCGGCGCGCCCCGACGGTGACGGGGACGGCCTCTTCGACGACGACGAACTCAACGTCTACGGCACCGACCCCAAGATCGCCGACACCGATAAGGACACCGTCAGCGACGGTGAAGAGGTCTTCAACAAGACCGATCCCAAGGTGTCCAACGCCGCCAACAACAATCCGGGCGGAAACAACCCGGGCGGCAACAACAATCCCGGCGGAAACAACCCCGGCGGCGGCGGCGCCGCCGATATGGGCCAAGGTGGTCCCGATGCCACGCTGCTCGCAGCGGTCAACGACGCCAGGACGAACCCGGGCAAGTTCCCGCCGAACGGGGACGTGAACGCGGGTCCCGGCGCCGCAATGACGGCCTGCACCGCCGTGTCCAGCGACGCCGCCTTGGCCAATGATGCTGCGGAGCACAACAAGTTCATCATCACCCTGCCGAAGGACAATTTGGATCTGCACCAAGACCCACGCGGACAAGGGCGGAACGGTGCGTCCGAAATCGTTGCTGTTGGACACGGTAGTGCCGCGGCGGCGGTCGTCGACTGGATGCAGAACGACGCAAGCCAGGAATGGGGACACCGCAACGCGATCCTGGGCTGCCAATTCAAGACTGCCGGAGCCGCGCACCTCAGCGGTGGACCTTGGGGTAACTACTGGACCGTCGAGTTCAAGTAGCTGCCCTAGCCGACCGGCAGCTCCACCCCGGGGCTGATCGGATCGGCATGTAGCTCAACGGTTTCCGGCACGGTGCCGGGTGGCACGTCGTAGGCAAGGCCGACGTCCACCTGGCCACCGGCCGGGATGTCGACGAAGCCGCCGCCGACGTAGAACGTGGCCTCGTCGTCAATGTTGTACACCTGGCCGGCGGCCTTCAGCTTCTGGAGCGTGCCCAGGAACTGAGCGGGATCCGGGCTGGTGTTCTGCACGGTCAGGTGGACGGCGATGAACTCGCCCTGCGCGTCCTTGGTGAGGAACTCGTTCTCCGGGTCGGTGATGGTGGTTCCGCTCTCGACGCCGGTGATCGTGAATTGCAGCGGTCCATCCACCGCGCCGGCAGCGGGGGGCGGCACAGGCGACTCGGAGCAGTCGCCTCCTCCGACGTCGTCGTCTCCTCTTCCGTTGTGGTGGTTGAGGATTCGGAGGTCGGCGAGCTGAGCTCGAGTGGTGTCGTCCTTGTGAATGACGAACGCGTACACGGCAACCAGGACGAGCACCAGCAGCAGGCCTGCGACGGCGCCGCCGAATGCCATGACCAGCTTGCGGTTGTCGACCGGGCCAGGTGGCTCGGTGCCTACCGGCGGCTCGACGTCCTGCGGCACGTCCGGCGTCGGCGTGGTGGCATCCGCGTAGCGGCGCTCGGCTCGCGCAGCGGCACCTTCGTCGTCGGCTGCTCGGTGAGCGGCACAGGCGGCGGCTCCTGGGTCGGCTCGGGCGTCGGCTCCGGCGTCCAGTCGCGCAGTCGGCACCTTCGTCGTGGGCTGCTCGGTGACTGGCAGTGGCGCGAACGGGCGGCTCGGGCGGCTCGGGCTCGGGGTCGGGGGCGCGGTGGGACCCCACGCGTTCGGTGCCGGGCGGCTCGAACGGCTCGGGGGGCGTCGGTGACTCGTCGGCAGGCTCAGGCGCCGAATGCGAGGACGGCGGCTCGCGCGGGTGTTCGATGCTCGGTCCAGTCGGCGCCGTCCCAATACCGAAGCCCGGCGGAATTCTCGGGGTCGGGATACCAGCCTGCGGGGGTAGGCGGTGTCGTCATCGAGTGGGTTCCCTCCCGTCGGGCGCCCGATGGCGCTAGACACGGCGGCGTCGCCGTGGTCAGAACCCTACTAAGAGATCAGCCGCCCATCAGCATTCGCCACTGATCCAGATTGCTCGCCCGGTACACGTAGTTGGTTCGGCGCACCTCCGACAGCGACGCGCTGGGCTCCATCGAGTACCAGTGGCCAGGGAAGACGGTGGGGTCGCCGGGCAGCTGGGCGAGCTGCTGCAGGCTGCGGAACATCTCGTCGACGTCGCCGCCGGGAAAGTCGGTGCGGCCGCAGCCCTCGAGGAACAGCGTGTCGCCTGCGACCAGCCTGCCGTCGAGCAGGAAGCACTGGCTGCCCGGTGTGTGGCCCGGCGTGTGCAGCAGCTCGATCTCGACGTCGCCGACGCTGATCTTGTCGCCGTGCTCGTGCGCGGTGAGGTCGCTGCGCGCGATACCCGGTGATGCGCGAAACCCAGTCCGCCTCAAGGCTGTTGACGTGAACGGGCACACTCTGGCGCTCCATCAGCTCGGCCAGGCCCTTGAGTTCGAAACCCATCATCGAGCCGCCGACATGGTCGGGGTGGTGGTGGGTGACGAGCACGCCGGACAGCTTCATGCCGTCGGCCTCCAGCGTGTCGACGAGGTCGTCGGCGGCGTACGCCGGATCGACGACGACGGTGTCGCCGGTCTCGCGGTCGCCGATCAGATAGGCGAAGTTGCGCATCTGCTGGGCGATCATGTCGGACTTCGCGAAGTCGCGCCCCGACAGCAGCTGCCGAAAGTACAGGCGTTCGGTCATTGCCTCAGCCTATGTAGCCGCATCGTCGCGGTGCAGCCGCACCATCCGGGTGGTGCTGCTCTCGTCGAGGTCGACGACGTCGCTGCGCGAGCGCAGGAAGTCGCTGAACGAGCGGAAGCCCAGCGACTTCTCGGAAAACGACGGGTCCATCCGCTTCATCTGCGCCTTGACCGCCGAATTGTGCAGCCAGTCGGCGTCGTCCTTCTCGTGGCCGATGCGCAGCGCCCGCTCCAGCAGACCGGTCGCGGCGGCCTGCGTATCCGCGGGCTCCGGCTCGTCGTCGGCCTCCTTGGACTTCGTGCGCTTGGTGGCCTTCTTCGCGGGCGTCGGCGCGACGGTGGGGATGCCTGGCAATGCGTCGTAGGTGACGAATTCGTCGCAGGCCGACGCCAGCGACTTGCTGCTCGCGCCGGCCACGCCGATGCCGACGACGTAGCGGCCCAGCCGCTTGCACCGCTGCGCGAGCGCGATGTAGTCGGAGTCGCCGCCGACGATCACCACGTGGGTGAGGTCCGGCAACCGGAACATGTCCTCGACCGCGTCGACGGAGAGCCGGATGTCGGCGCCGTTCTTCCCGTAGGCGGCCGCAGGGAACAGCTGGACAAGGTCGACCGCGCGGCCGACGAGCTGACCCTGGTAGTTGGCGTTGAGGTCGGCCGACCAGTCGGCGTAGGCCCTCGTCAGCACCAGCGTGCCGAACGAGGACGCGAAATCGATGATGGCTCCGAGATCGACGGTGGCCCGCGTCAGCTTGTCGTCGTCCAGCCCGCGCGCCTTGTCCTTCTGGAACGAGTTGCGCCCGTGCACCTGGTCGTAGCGGGAGATCACGATGTTGTCGAAGTCGAGATAGACAGCCACCCGCGCGGTGTCACCTCCTACGACGGTCTCCGGCATGGGACTGTCCTACCACAGCGGAGACCGGCCGCAGGCCTCCGCAAACCGAATCGTTATTGCTCCGCACCCCGGCGAACCCGGGTTATTGTCCGTCTGCCGGGCTGTCGACAGGTAACTCACAGAAAGGTCGCAACTCGTGACCACACCTGCTGGTTGGTATCCGGACCCCGACGGGTCGGGCGGCCAACGCTATTTCAACGGCCAGTCCTGGACCGACCACCGCGCCCCCGCCGCCGCCACGGAGGCGCCGCCTCTGGAAGCGGCCAAGGCCGCCCCTCCGGTCGTCGGGCCCGAACACGAAGGTCATCGCCGGCGTGATCGCCGCGGTCGTCGTACTCGTCCTGGTTGGCGTCGCAGCGGTGGTCATGACGATGAAGACCGACGTCGGCGACGAATCGGTCACGCACAAACCGTCCGACGCGTCGCCCGAGACCTCCGTGGTCGCATCGGAGGCCGGACCCGGACAAGAGGCCCCGACGCTGGAGAACCAGGCCGACAGCGTCGGCCAGCCGGTGCGCGACGGCAACTTCGAGTTCACGGTCACCGGTGTCGAGCGTGCCGCGCTCGTCGCTGATCCGGAGTTCCCCGAGCTGCAGAAGACGCCCCAGGGCGAGTACATCCTGGTCAAGATGACCGTCACCAACGTCAGCACCGAACCGCAGACGTTCTTCGCGTCGTTCAACACGCTTTCCGACGGGATCACGGAGTTTCAGTCCGACGACGAAGCCTGGATTTATCTGGGCAACACCCTCGCCGACCTGAACCCCGGCGATTCGATCGACACCGCGGTGATCTTCGACGTGCCGGTGGGCACCGATCCGGAGTCGATCGAACTGCACGACGGCCCGTTCTCGGAGGGCGTAGTCGTCGGGCTCTAAAGCGGTTTGGCGACCTAAACGGCGGGAATGTACCCTCTTTAAGGCCCTCGGGCGTGACTGCGCGGGGTCAGGCCCCCTTAGCTCAGTCGGTAGAGCGTTTCCATGGTAAGGAAAAGGTCAACGGTTCGATTCCGTTAGGGGGCTCGATGGACGCCGATCATGCCGGCGGCGCCAGACTAGGCGATGTAGCTCAGTCGGTTAGAGCGAACGACTCATAATCGTTAGGTCGCCGGTTCGAGTCCGGCCATCGCTACAACACAAGAACGAGAACTTTGAAAGAGGGCAGCTGACGTGGCGTCCAGTACCGACGTACGGCCGAAGATCACCTTGGCGTGCGAGGTGTGCAAACACCGCAACTACATCACCAAGAAGAACCGCAGGAACGACCCCGACCGGCTGGAGCTGAAGAAATTCTGCCCCAACTGCGGCAAGCACACGGCCCACAAAGAGTCGCGCTAGCCGACAACCTTGGGGTGTTTGCTGAGAGGACTTTAGGTAGGTTCACTAGCCGTGTCTTTGTCAACAAGACTGGTCGGATTGCACTACAGGCATCCCGACCACTACGTGGTGGGTCGGGAGAAGATCCGCGAATATGCCGTCGCGGTGAAGAACGACGATGCCGCCTTTTACGACGAAAAGGCCGCCGCTGAGCTCGGGCACGACGCGCTCCTGGCGCCGCTGACGTTCATCTCGGTTTTCGGTTACCAGGCGCAGCTTGCGATGTTCAAGACCAACGACGTCGCGATCGCGGACGAGAAGATCGTGCAGGTCGACCAGGCACTCAAGTTCCTGAGGCCGATCAAGGCGGGCGATCGGCTCTACTGCGATACCTACGTGCACTCGATCCGCCAGTCATTCGGCGCGGACATCATCGTGACGAAGAACATCGTCACCAACCAGAACGGCGATGTGGTGCAAGAGACCTACACGACCCTTGCGGGGCGTGCGAGCGAGAACGGAGAAGGTGGCTTCAACGATGGCACTGCGTGAGTTCGACTCGGTGAAGAAAGGCGACGAGCTTCCCGAGAAGGTCATCCAGCTGACCCGGCAAGACCTGGTGAACTACGCGGGGGTGTCGGGAGACCTCAACCCGATCCATTGGGACGACGAGATCGCCAAGCAGGTCGGCCTGGACACCGCGATCGCGCACGGCATGCTCACCATGGGCCTCGGCGGCGGTTACGTCACGTCGTGGGTGGGGGATCCGGCTGCGGTGACCGAGTACAACGTCCGCTTCACCGCCGTCGTGCCGGTGCCGAACGACGGCGTCGGCGCCGAGATCGTGTTCAATGGCAAGGTGAAGTCCGTTGAGCCCGAGACGAAGTCGGTCACCATCACAATATCTGCAACCAGCGGCGGCAAGAAGATCTTCGGTCGCGCCGTAGCGTCAGCGAAGCTGGCGTAGCGGATGGCGATCAAGACAAATGTCTTGGGGATGGTCCACGAATACCCCGACTACTTCATTGTGGGCCGCGAAAAAGTCCGCGAGTACGCCAACGCCGTCAAGGCGGACGATCCCGCCTCACACGACGAAGCGGCCGCCGCCGAACTCGGTCACACTGCGCTGGTGGCCCCGCCTGACCTTCGTTTCGACGTTCGCGCTGATCATGCAGCAGGATTTCTTCAGGAGAGTCGACACCGGCTTCCAAACCATGCAGATCGTGCAGGTCGACCAGAAGTTCACCTATCACAAGCCGCTGCTGGCCGGCGACAAGGTGTGGGGCCGGATGGAGGTCATCTCCGTCAACGAGCGATTCGGCGCGGACATCGTCGTGACCAGGAACACCGCCTCCGACGACAATGGCGAGCTCTACCTCGAGGCGTTCACGACGCTGATGGGCCACGAGGGCGACAACTCGATATCGCTCAAGTACGACACCGAGACCGGCCAGGTCACGCGGACACCGATCAGTGAAGCCGAGGTCGAATCAGCGGCGGAGGGCGAATCAGAGGCGGACGGCGAAGCAAAGGCGGATTAGTAACTCAGACCAGGCCCGATGTACACTCGGACCTCGGGGTTTTCCCAATTAAGCGCGCTGTCCGTCGGTTTCTGATCGGCCGATCGGGGAGCGCGCAAATTGTGTAACCCCCGGGCGGGATAGATGTCCTGCCAGCAGGGTCATCCTTGAAGGGGCGTAGCTCAACTGGCAGAGCAGCGGTCTCCAAAACCGCAGGTTGCAGGTTCAAGTCCTGTCGCCCCTGCTCAACTGAATACTCGACAGGTGTGGACACTGGAAGGTGACCACACGAACCAGACGAAAGGCATGCGGTGAGCGACGAGCCCGAAGGTCCCGGCTCCGTGGTGACGCAGCCGGTGCGACCCACCGGCAAGCGGTCGCGGCGCGGGGCTGCCGACGACGCCGACGCGGAGTCGACCGCCCAGGAAGCCGCCACCCTCGAGGACGAAGCCAAGGCAAAGAAGAAGAAGGCCAAGAAGGCCTCGAAGGGTCCGCGTCGCAACCCGGTCGCGTATGTCATCAACTACCTGCGCGAGGTTCTCGGCGAACTGCGCAAGGTCATCTGGCCGAACCGCAAGCAGATGGCTACCTACACCGCCGTGGTGCTGGTCTTCCTGGCGTTCATGGTGACGCTCATCGGACTGGTCGACCTCGGCGTTGCCAGGCTCGTGATGCTGGTGTTCGGCGGCTGAGCGAGAGATTTAGAGAGGAATGACAAGTGACTAGCTTCAACGGCGATACCGCTACGGGCGTGTCCGAGGCGATCGCCGAAGCTGCGGATCCGGCGACGGTCATCGCAGACGAGGCCGCGGAGTCTCTCGAGGAGACCACTGCGGCCGAGGCCGTCGAGGAGACGACGGTCGAGGAGACCACGGTCGATGCGGACGACAGCCCCGCTGAGGCCGTCGAGGACGCGACGCCAGAGTCCGACGACGGCGCAGCTGAGTCGGCCCCAGAAGAGGACGAAGAAGAGGATCCGGCGGTCGCCCTCAAGAAGGACCTGCGCCTCAAGCCCGGCGAGTGGTACGTCATCCACTCCTACGCCGGCTACGAGAACAAGGTGAAGGCCAACCTCGAGACCCGCGTGCAGAACCTGGACGTCGGCGACTACATCTTCCAGGTCGAGGTTCCGACCGAAGAGGTCACCGAGATCAAGAACGGCCAGCGCAAGCAGGTCAACCGCAAGGTGCTGCCGGGCTACATCCTGGTCCGCATGGAGCTCAACGACGAGTCGTGGGGCGCGGTGCGCAACACCCCCGGCGTCACCGGCTTCGTCGGCGCGACGTCGCGGCCGTCTCCGCTGACGCTCGACGACGTGGTGAAGTTCCTGCTGCCGCAGGGCCAGCCCAAGAAGGCCGCCAAGAGCACCTCCGGTGCTGCCTCCTCCGAGGCGACCCTCGAACGGGCGCCCATCGAGGTCGATTTCGCAGTCGGCGAGTCGGTCACCGTCATGGACGGCCCGTTCGCGACGTTGCCCGCCTCGATCAGCGAGGTCAACGCCGAACAACAGAAGCTCAAGGTGCTGGTGTCCATCTTCGGCCGCGAGACACCTGTCGAACTGACCTTCAACCAGGTCGCCAAGATCTAAGTCCGAGAGAGGAACACCAACAACCATGGCCCCGAGGAAGAAAGTCGCCGGGCTGATCAAGCTGCAGATCCAGGCCGGGCAGGCCAACCCCGCCCCGCCAGTCGGTCCGGCGCTCGGCCAGCACGGCGTCAACATCATGGAGTTCTGCAAGGCGTACAACGCCGCGACGGAAAACCAGCGCGGCAACGTCATCCCCGTCGAGATCACCGTCTACGAGGACCGCAGCTTCACCTTCAACCTCAAGACCCCGCCCGCGGCCAAGCTGCTGCTCAAGGCCGCAGGCGTGCAGAAGGGCTCCGGCACCCCGCACACCACCAAGGTCGCCAAGGTGACCTGGGATCAGGTGCGCGAGATCGCCGAGACCAAGAAGGAAGACTTGAACGCGAACGACATCGACGCCGCGGCCAAGATCATCGCCGGCACCGCCCGGTCGATGGGGATCACGGTCGAGTAAGTTTCGAGCGATCCGATCCCGTGGGAGGGCCAGCTTCGGCCCGCCAACCACAACTCTGATTAGGAGACACGAATGAGCAAGAACAGCAAGGCATATCGCGAAGCGCTCGAGAAGATCGACCGCGACAACCTCTACAGCCCTCTGGAAGCCGCGAAGCTGGCCAAGGAGACGTCGTCGAAGAAGCAGGACGCGACCGTCGAGGTCGCCATCCGGCTCGGCGTCGACCCGCGCAAGGCCGACCAGATGGTGCGCGGCACCGTCAACCTGCCGCACGGCACCGGTAAGACGGCCCGCGTCGCGGTGTTCGCCGTCGGCGACAAGGCCGAGGAGGCCAAGGCCGCAGGTGCCGACGAGGTCGGCAGCGACGACCTGATCGAGAAGATCCAGGGCGGCTTCCTCGACTTCGACGCCGCGATCGCCACCCCCGATCAGATGGCCAAGGTCGGGCGCATCGCCCGCATCCTCGGCCCGCGTGGCCTGATGCCGAACCCGAAGACGGGCACCGTCACTCCCGATGTCACCAAGGCGGTCAACGACATCAAGGGCGGCAAGATCAACTTCCGCGTCGACAAGCAGGCCAATCTGCACTTCGTCATCGGCAAGGCATCCTTCGACGAGCAATCGCTGGCCGAGAACTACGGCGCCGCGATCGACGAGATCCTGCGGGCCAAGCCGTCGTCGTCGAAGGGCCGCTACCTGAAGAAGATCGTCGTCTCGACGACCACCGGCCCGGGCATCCCGGTCGACCCGTCGGTCACCCGCAACTTCTCCGAGGCGTAAACCCGTTGCGGCGGGTGCTCGCAGGCGGGTTTCGTCGCGCTGGCCATCGCGGTGCCGCCCGTCGCTAGTGCGGACGCGGCGGCCGACGCCGGTTTCGTCGACATCCGCAGCGTCATTCCCGACGCCTTCGTCGACCTGCGGTATGCGACGGCGGACAACTTCGTCGGCAAGCCGCTGTATCCGCCCGACGCGCGGTGCCTGGTGCACGAGTCGCTGGCGCCAGGGCTCGCCAAGGCCGCCGAGGCGTTCCGGGCCCGCGGCGCGAAGCTGGTGTTCTGGGACTGCTATCGCCCGCATGCGGTGCAGGTCGAGATGTTCGAGGCAGTGCCCGACCCGAACTGGGTGGCGCGGCCGGGAACGTCGGCGCGCAGCCACGAGTCGGGCCGCTCGGTCGACGTGACGCTGGCCGACGGACATTACGGGTGGAAGATCGACATGGGCACCGGCTTCGACGACTTCTCGCCGCGCGCAAAGGCTTTCGCGACCGACGGCGTCAGCGCCGAACAGCAGGCCAACCGGGCGTGGCTGCGCGACGGGATGGCGGCAGGCGGGCTAAAGGTGTACTCCGGCGAGTGGTGGCACTTCGACGGCCCCGACGCCGACGTCGGCCAGCCGATCCTCGACGTCCCGCTGAACTGACGGGTCAACTTGCACCACACTCGGTGATGCGGCGGCGCAGGAAGGCGCGGGCAGGCTCGGACCCGTTGGCCTGTAACGCCTTCTGGTACCAGGTGAGCGCCTCGTCCCTGCGCCCTGCCCGCCGAAGCAGGTCGGCCCGGATCGACGGCACGGCCGCAGATCGCGCCAGCCGCGGATCGTCTGCGACATCATCGAGCGCGGCCAGACCTGCGGGAAAGCCGTCGCGGAAGCCGATCGCCAGCGCGCGATTGGCCCGCACCACCGGTGAATCGGTGATCTCCAGCAACCGGTCGTAGGCCGCGCAGATCGCCGCCCAGTCGGTCTGCTCCCAACTCGGCGCCGTCGCGTGAACCGCCGCGATGACGGCCTGCGGCAGATACGTGCCCGTCGCGCCAGCGGCCAGCTGCAGACGCTGCAGCCCGCTCGCGATCCGGCCGCGGTCCCACTGGCCGCGGTCCTGCTCGTCCAGCGGCACCAGTGCGCCATCGGCGTCCACGCGAGTGCGCCGACGGGAATCGTGCAGCAGCACAAGGGCGGCCAGCGCATGCGCGTCGCGCGAGTCGGGCATCAGCGCGCACAACTCACGGGCCAGGCGGACGCCTTCGTCGCACAGCTCGTCGCGGATCGCCGAAGGACCGGCGGTCGACCAGTAGCCCTCGGTGAACACCGAGTAGATGCAGGCAAGCACATGCGGGGTGCGTTCCGGCAATAACTCGGCAGGCGGTACCCGCAGCGGGATGTTTGCAAGCCGAATCTTGCTCTTGGCCCGTGTGATTCGCTGTCCGACGGCCGCTTCGGACTGCAAAAGCGCCCTGGCGATCTCGGGAACGGTCAAGCCGGAGATCAGCCGAAGCGTCAGCGCCAGCTGCGAAGGCCGGTCCAACGCCGGGTGGGCGCAGGTGAACATCATCCGCAGCTCGTCGTCACGGACGGGATGCGGAACACCCGTACGGTCGGTGCGGGCCCGGATGTCGTCGACCACGGCGGCGAGTTCCTTTCCCGGACGGACCGACTCGCGGCGCAGCCGGTCCAGCGCGCGGTTGCGGGCGACGGTGACGATCCATCCGCCTGGGTTGTCCGGCACACCGTCGCGCGGCCATGCCCGCAGGGCTTCGGCGAAGGCCTCCTGGACAGCGTCCTCGGCGACGGTGAGGTCGCCGGACCAGCGTGCGAGCGCCGCAACGGCGGGGCCCCATTCGCGCCGAAAGACGCTGTCCAGGTTGGCCATTCGAGGCTAGAGACCGGAGATGCCGGCCAGCCGTCGCAGCTCCACGGTCGTCGCCGGGATCATCGACGCTACCTTGATCGCCTCGTCGCGATCGGCCGCGTTGATGTAATAGAAGCCGTTGGCGACCTCGGCGCCTTCGATGTACGGCCCGTCTGTCAACAGCACCTCGCCGTCGCGAACCCGCACCGTCGTCGCCGTCGACGGCGGGTGCAGCGGAGCGCCGCCCACCGCGCGATCGCCTGCGGCCTGTCCGAATTCCATGTGCGCCTTGATGCCCTCGTCCCACCGCGGGCTACCCGGCTCGACCGTCTCACCGGGCGGCTCCAGCAGCAGCGCCAGCCAGCTGTCGGCGCTCAGGGGTGCGCGGGCGGGGGAGAACTGGACCATCGGCCACACCTCGACCGCACCGAACGTGGCGACCGGGACGTCGCGGGCAAGCGCCAACGCCTCGTCGAGGTTCTCCGCCTCGAATACGTAGTAGCCGCACGCCAACTCGGCGCTCTCGGCGAACGGGCCGTCGGTGACGGTGGGGGCGTCCGGGCCGCCGGTGATGCGCACGCCGGTCGCCGACGGTTGCAGCGCGTCGCCCGCCCGGATCGCCGAGGCGGCCTTGGCGTGAAAGTCTTGGAACGCCGCCATTCCGGCGGCGCCCTCCTCGGGCGTGCGGTCGCGTTCAGAGCTGATCAGCAAGGCAAAATAGTGCATCGTCATAGACCTCTCAAATAGCGAGCAGAACCTGTGTTCCACTCTCTACCCGTCTGACGAACCGAGCGGCGTGAATCCGACAACGGACAGGAATGTCTACTTTTCCATCGTGAACTGGCAGACGTCGGTGTAGCCCTGTTTGAACAGGTCCGCACAGCCCGTCAGATACCTCATATAGCGGTCGTAGACGTCTTGCGACTGGATCGCGATGGCCTTGTCCTTGTTCGCGCGCAGCGCGGCGGCCCACAGGTCCAGCGTCCTGGCGTAATGCGGCTGCAGGGAGTGCACCCGGGTCACATCGAAGCCCGCTCGCTCTGCGTGCTCCTGGACCACCGGAATCGTGGGCAGCCAGCCGCCGGGGAAGATCTCGGTGAGGATGAACTGCGAGAAGTGGATCACCTCTGCGGTAAGGTGGCAGGTTCCTCCGCCGACGCTCTTGCAGCGTGGCCCGCACGATGGTGTGCAGCAGCATCACGCCGTCGTCGCGCAGCAGCTTGGCCGCCGTGTGGAAGAAATGGGGGTAGCGATCGCTGCCGAAGTGCTCGAAAGCCCCGATCGACACGATGCGGTCGACGGGCTCGTCGAACCGCTCCCAGCCCTCGAGAAGGACTCGCCTGTTGCGGCGCGTGTCCATCTCGTCAAACGTGCGTTGCACGTGGGCCGCCTGATTCGCGGACAGGGTCAGCCCGATGACATCGACGTCGTACTTCTCGATGGCGCGCCGCATGGTGGCGCCCCACCCGCAGCCGATGTCCAGCAGCATCATGCCCGGCTGCAACTTCAGCTTCCCGAGCGCGAGGTCGATCTTGGCGACCTGCGCCTCTTCTAGGCTCATGTCGTCGTGCGCGAAATACGCGCAACTGTAGGTCTGGGTGGGGTCGAGGAAGAGGCGGTAGAAATCGTCCGACAGGTCGTAGTGGTGCTGTACGTCGTCGAAGTGCGGCGTCAGGTGCTCTGACATGGCTGTCGCCCCCTCCCGGAGCACGGACCCCCTATACCCGGTCGGGTCGTCCGCAACCCCCGTTGACCTGCGAACCCGCCGCTCGGCCCGCTCGTTCCGCAGGCAGATGTCGGCAGGACGTCTCATTCTGTACCCCTCGGCGCCAGACGGATGTGACAACTGTGAGAAACGGCGCCATGTCCTATTGACGCAGGCGCAAGCGACAATCTGTCTGTCGATGTCACGTTTGCCCAGATCGGGACGCCATGGAAGATCGAGGCGAATGTAACGAGTCGGTCGCGCCGATTCACTTCTGAAGCCCACTATCTCTTAGACTGCGCTTATGGAACGTGCTTCTGTGCATGGCGCAGCCCTCCCGGGCAGGCCGGCCGAATACCGACCCCTACGTGGACGAGAACGGTCGCCATCGCTCTGCCGGACGGCATCAACCTGTCCTCGCTGCTCGATCAGAACATCGCCGACTTCGGCGACGGGCTCGCCTACCGCTATGTCGACTACAGCCATGATCCTGACGGAAGATCGATCGAGCTCACCTGGAATCAGGTGGGCACGCGCTCGCGGGCCATCGGTGCCCGACTTCAGCAGGTGACGTCGCAGGGTGATCGCGTCGCGATCCTGTGCCCGCAGGGCCTCGACTACGTGACGAGCTTTTTCGGCGCGATTCAGGCGGGCAACATCGCGGTTCCGCTGTTCGCGCCTGAGCTGCCAGGCCACGCCGAGCGCCTCGACGCCGTGCTGACCGATGCCCTGCCCGCGGTCGTGCTGACGACGACATCCGTGAGTGACGCCGTGCAGAAATTCGTGCGGCTGATGCCGCGCGAGAAGCGGCCACGCATCATCGCAGTCGACGCCATCCCCGACGCGGTGGGATCGACGTTCGCCCCGGTGGAATCGGCACCGACGACATCGCATACCTGCAGTACACCTCCGGGTTCGACGCGGGTGCCGACCGGCGTGGAGATCAGCCACCGCGCCGCGGGAACGAACCTCCTGCAGATGGTCTTCTCCATCGGCCTGGAGGGCGACTGCGACATCCACGGCGTCAGCTGGCTGCCGCTGTACCACGACATGGGCCTGATGATGATCGGCTTCCCGATCCTCTACGGCGGGCACCTGACCTTCATGTCGCCGATGGCGTTCGTCCGACGGCCGCAGCGCTGGATCCAGGTGCTGTCCGCCGAGTCGCAGCACAGCCACATCGTCTCGCCCGCACCCAATTTCGCCTTCGACATGGTCGCGCAGCGCGGCCTACCCGGAGACACCGAGGTCGACCTGAGCAACGTCGTCCTCATCAACGGCTCGGAGCCGGTGAACCTCTGACTCGATCACCAAGTTCGTCGACGCGTTCCTGCCGCACGGGCTGTCCAAGACCGCTGTCCGGCCGTCCTACGGGATGGCGGAGGCGACGTTGTTCGTGTCGTCGATCCGCCCGTACACCGAGCCGACCGCCGTGTACCTCGATCGCGAGCAGCTGGGCGTCGGACGGGCCGTTCGCGTCGCGCCCGACGCACCGAATGCCCTTGCGCAGGTGTCGTGCGGTCAGGTCGTCGGTGAGCCAGTGGGCGGCGATCGTCGACCCCGAGTCCGGCGAGGAGCTGCCCGACGAGCAGCGTCGGCGAAATCTGGTTGCACGGCAACAACATCGGACGCGGCTACTGGGCGCGGCCGGAGGAGACGGAGTTCACCTTCGGCAACAAGCTGCAGTCCCGGCTCGATTCCGGCAGCCACGCCGAGGGCGCGGACGCCAACGCGACGTGGCTGCGCACCGGCGACCTGGGCGTCTACATCGACGGCGAGTTGTACATCACCGGCCGGATCAAGGACATGGTCATCCTCGACGGCCGCAACCACTACCCGCAGGACATCGAGGCGACCGTCGCCGAGGCGTCCCCCGCGATACGCGCCGGCTTCGTGGCGGCGTTCTCGGTTCCGGCGCGAGAACTACCCGACTGGGTCCTCGACGGACACCAGTGAAAAGTTGATCATCGTCGCCGAGCGCGGGCCAGGCGCCGGCCGGGCGGACCCCGAGCCCGTCGTCGACGCCGTCCGTCGCGCGGTGTCTCGCAAGCACGGCGTCAACGTGTACGACATGCGGCTGGTCGCAGCCGGTGTCATCCCGCGCACCACCAGCGGCAAGCTGGCTCGACGGGCGTGTCGGGCGGAGTACCTCGACGGGACGCTCAGCACGCGATAGACGCGTGCAGCAGTTACGCTGCGGCGCCGGGCTTGAGGTACGTGACGAGGTTGCAGTCGAGCATCTCGTCGGCGAAGTAGTTCTGGCAGCCGCGCAGGTACCTCATGTACCTGTCGTAGACCTCTTCGGTGGTCACCTCGAGGACGGTTGTCCTTCTTGGCTTCCAGCGTGTCGGCCCACGTGCGCAGGGTCCTGACATAGTGCGTCTGCAGCGAAAGGCACTCGGGCACAACGAATCCGGCCTTCTCGCCGTGCTCCACCATCATCTTGGCGGTCGGGATGCGGCCGCCGGGGAAGATCTCGGTGACGATGAACTTGATGAACCGGGCCACATCGAACGTCAGCTTCTTCCCGCGAGCGACGTAGTCCTCGGGGCGGAAGGCGGTGCTGCTCTGGATCGTCATCCGCCCGTCGTCGGGCATGATGTTGTAGGCGTTCTTGAAGAAGTCGTCGTAGCGCTCGAATCCGAAGTGCTCGAACGCCTCGATGGACACGATGCGGTCGACGGGGTCGCTGAATTGCTCCCAGCCGCGCAGCAGCACCTGATACTTGCGATCGGAGTCCACCGCGCCGAGTAGCTGCTCGGTATAGCCGTGCTGGTTCTTGGACAACGTCAAACCGATGACGTTGACGTCGTAGCGCTCCATCGCCCGCTTCATCGTGGCGCCCCAGCCGCAGCCGATGTCGAGCAGCGTCATACCCGGCTTGAGGTCCAGCTTGTCCAGGTTGAGGTCGGCCTTGGCGACCTGCGCTTCCTCGAGCGTCATGTCGTCGCGTTCGAAGTACGCACAGCTGTACGTGCGAGTCGGGTCCTGGAACAGCCCGAAGAAATCATCGGAAAGGTCGTAATGAGCCTGAATTTCCTTGAAATGCGGCTTCATTCGGTCCGCCTTTACGGACATATCCGTCAACTCGCCTCCCAGTAATTGATCAGAACCCTGGCATGCAGGAGTTTCTGACTTGCTCGGCACCCTACCCGCATGAGGGTGGCGCGAGACATTCATAAGGTGCCCGTCGGCAGACTAATTGAATTACTTTTCCAGCGTGAACTGGTTGATATCGACATATCCGGTCCTGAAACCGTCGGCTGTTCCCCGAAGGAACTTCATGTACCTCTCGTAGACCTCTTCGGACTGTATCGCGATCGCCTCGTCTTTGCGGGACTCCAGCACGTCGGCCCACATGTCCAGCGTCTTCGCGAAGTCGGACTGCAGCGACTGGATACGGGTCACCTTGAAGCCGGCCTTCGTCGAGTGTTCCTCGACTTTTTCGATTGATGGCAAACGTCCGCCGGGGAAAATCTCGGTGAGGACGAACTTGATGAATCGGGCGAAAGAAAAGGTGAGCGGGACGCCCTTGTCCTTCATCTCCTGCGGGGTCAGCCCACAGATCGAGTGCACCATCATCACGCCGTCATCGGGCATCAAGTCGTAGGCGAACTTGAAGAAGTCGTCGTAGCGCTCAAACCCGAAGTGCTCCAACGCCTCGATCATGACGATCCGGTCGACGGGCTCGTTGACCTCTGCCCAGTCCTGCAGCAACACCTTGTAGGACCGCTCGGAGTCGACGCCGGCGAGCACGTTCTGGCAGTACTCGTGCTGGTTCTTGCTCAGCGTCACGCCGACGACGTTGACGTCATATTTCTCCATCGCCCGCTTCATCATCGAGCCCCAGCCGCAGCCGACGTCGAGCAGCGTCATGCCCGGCTTCAGCCCCAGCTTGCCCAGGCTCAGATCGAGCTTGGCGATCTGCGCCTCTTCCATCGTCATGTCTTCACGCGGGAAGTACGCGCAGCTGTAGGTGACCGACGGGTCGGTGAACAGCTGGAAGAACTCGTTGGAGAGGTCGTAGTGCGCGCGCACCTCGTCGACGCTCTGCCGCTTCTTCGTGGTGGCTGCCGTTTTGTCGGCCATTTACTTCTCCAGGGTGAACTGATTGACGTCGATGTAGCCGACCCGGAACCCGTCCGCGCAGCCCGTCAGGTACCTCATGTACCGCTCATAGACCTCTTCGGACTGGATGGCGATCGCCTCGTCCTTCTTGGCCTCCAGATTCTCGGCCCAGATGTCCAGCGTGCGGGCGTAGTGCAGCTGCAGCGACTGGCGGCGCGTCAGCGTGAAGCCGGCCTTGCCGCTGTGGTCGGTGACCTTCTCGATCGACGGCAACCGGCCGCCGGGGAAGATCTCGGTGATGATGAACTTGACGAAGCGGGCGAAGTTGAAGGTCAGCGGCATGCCGCGCTCGACCATCTGCGGGCCGGTCAGCGCCGTGATCGTGTGCAGCAGCATGACGCCGTCATCGGGCATCGCGTTGTAGGCCATCTTGAAGAAGTCGTCGTAGCGGTCGAAGCCGAAGTGCTCGAAGGCGCCGATCGACACGATGCGGTCGACGGGCTCGTCGAACTGCTCCCAGCCCTGCAGCAGGACGCGCTTGGACCGCGGGCTGTCGGACTGCTCGAAGACCTTCTCGACGCGCGCGGCCTGGTTCTTCGACAGCGTCAGGCCGACGACGTTGACGTCGTACTTCTCGATCGCCCGCATCATCGTCGAGCCCCAGCCGCAGCCGACGTCGAGCAGCGTCATGCCGGGCTCGCAGGCCCAGCTTGCCCAGCGCCAGGTCGACTTTGGCGAGCTGTGCCTCTTCCAGCGTCATGTCGTCGCGCTCGAAGTACGCGCAGCTGTAAGTCCGCGTCGGGTCCAGGAACAGCGCGAAGAAGTCGTCGGACAGGTCGTAGTGCGCCTGGACGTCCTCGAAGTGCGGTTTCAGGCTCGATTTGCCCTTATCTGACATGTCGAAATGCGCCTCTCTGAGTACTGACGGCAGACGCCTGAATATGTGGCGGATACCTGCCATGGGATGCGCCATGGACCAACCCCGGATGCCTCCCGCCTGGGAATGCTAGCCGATTTCGCGGGTAGCACCGAATCGGTTGAATCCGCTGATCAGGCCGTTTCGGAGAATGTCGTCTTCAGTTCGCCGACGACCTGGTCCCACAGCTGTTCGGGCAGGTCGTGGCCCATGCCGTCGATCAACACCAGCCGCGCGCCTTTGATCGCGTGGGCGATCGCGCGCCCGCCGGACGGTCGCATCAGCTTGTCGGCCTTGCCGTGGATCACCACGGTCGGCGCGGTGATCTGGCGGTCGTAGTGCAGCAGGCTGCCGCTGCCCAGCACCGCGGCGAAGTGGCGGGCGATGCCCGCCGGGTAGTAGGCCCGCTCGTAGCCCTCGATCGCGTCGGCACGCAGCTGCTCCTCCGGCCGTGGGTAGCCCGGGCTGCCGATGATCTTGGCGACGCGTATCGCGTTGGCGATGATCGCCTCCTGGGTGGCGTCGGCCGGGCGCTGCAGCAGGGCGCGCAGCTGCTTGGGCCCAGGCGGCGGCAGCAGGGCCTGGTTGTTGCTGGAGAAGATCACGCCCAGCGTCCTGGTGCGCTCATCGAACCTGGCCGCGAAGATCTGCGCGATCATGCCGCCCATCGACGCGCCGACGATGTGGGCGCGGTCGATCTCCAGGTGGTCCAGCAGCGCGGCGGCGTCGTCGGCCATGTCCTCGAGCGTGTAGACCGCCGGGCTGCGCCTGCCGAGGAACGAGCGCACCATCCGCGGCAGCAGCTTCGCGCCGGTGCGGCCGCTCACCTTGGTCGACAGGCCGACGTCGCGGTTGTCGTAGCGGATGACGCGCAGACCCTGGTCGACGAGCTTTTCGCAGAAACCCTTGCGCCACAACAACAATTGCGCGCCGAGGCCCATGATGAGCAGGACCGCGGGATGGTTCGGGTCGCCCATGTCCTCGTAGTAGATGTCGAGCTCGCCGGAGCGCGCCGTCCCGGTGCGGATCTGCACTAGGCGTCGACTCCATCCTTTTCGGCGGATTCCTCTGGCTCCTCGTATTCGCGGCTGACCTCGACCATGAAGTTGGCGAAGTAACCGGTCAGCTGCGGATCCGACATCATCTGCCAGCGCGGCGCGAGCAGCTTCATGTAGCGCTCGACGTAGAGGAACTGCTTGCCGATCAGCACGAGCTCGCGCGGCAGCTTGACGTCGTAGGCGTCGGCCAGCGTGGAGAGCTGCTTGCCGATCTCGGCGTACGACATGTCGCCGAGGTTCTGCATGGTCAGCGGGGTGGCGAACTTCTCCAGGTCCTTCGCGGCCTCCGCCTCCGGCTTCATGGTGCCGACCGCGCCCATCAGCACGACGATCTTGCCCGCCGCGGCGTGGTCCTTTTTGACCAGCAGCGCGTACACCAGCTCGCGCAGCAGCCAGCGGGTGCGCGGGTCGATGCGGCCCATGATGCCGAAGTCGAAGAACACGATCTTGCCGTCATGGTCGACGTAAAGGTTGCCCGCGTGCAGGTCACCGTGGAACAGCCCGTGCCGCAGCCCGCCCTCGAACACGCTGAACAGCAGCGCCTTGACGAGCTCGGTGCCGTCGAAGCCGGCCTTGCGGATGGCCGCGGCGTCGTCGATGCGGATGCCGTTCACCCGCTCCATCGTCAGCACCCGCTCGCTGGTCAGGTCCCAGTACACCTGCGGCACCCGGATGTTGCTGGCCCAGCGGCGAGGCGTGCATGTGCGCCACCCAGGCGTCCATCGACTGCGCCTCGAGGCGGAAGTCCAGCTCCTCGGCGAGGTTGTCGGCGAAGTCGGCGACGACGTCCTGGGCGGACAGCCGCCTGCCCAGCTTGGCCAGCTCGACCAGCTGCGCGCCGCGCTTGAGGATCTGCAGGTCGGCGGCGACGCGGCGGCGGATGCCGGGCCGCTGGATCTTGACGACGACCTCTTCGCCGGTGTGCAGGGTCGCGTAGTGCACCTGCGCGATCGACGCCGACGCGAACGGCTGGTCGTCGAACGTCTTGAACAGGTTCTTGGGGTCGTCGCCGAGGTCCTCGACGAACAGCTTGTGGATCTCGTCGGGGTCGGCGGGCGGCACCCGGTCGAGCAGGCTGCGGAACTCCCGTGACAGCTCCTCGCCGAACGCGCCGGGGCTGGACGCGATGATCTGGCCGAACTTGACGTAGGTGGGGCCGAGGTCGGCGAACGTCTTCGGGATCTCCCGGATGACCTTCTGCTGCAGCGAGCCGCGGCCGGCGAGCTTCGTGACGACCCGTGCCCCGGTGCGGGTTATCTGCCAACCCGTCGCTCCGATGCGGGCGGCCTCGATCGGCAACGGCACCCGATCGAGCTTGGCCACCTCGCGGTGCTTAGTCGTACTCATAGCTAGCAGTCTCTCAAAATCGGCGGTGACCCGTAAAAACGGTGTGGACCCGATCACATTGACCAGCGGTTGTGGCGACCGCAAGGCGGCTGAGCACAATGCGCACAACCTCAAGATCGCCGGTTACCCGGGCTAGTGCGCACAAGCGCGCCACCGCGCTGCGCGCTCCGTAACTTCGGTCGAAACAACCGCTGAGGAGCGAAAATGGCAACGTTGGTGACCGCCCCGCAGGGCAGCTCGATGAAGCGCGTCGCGGCGGCAAGCTTCGTCGGATCCGCGATCGAGTACTACGACTTCTACATCTATGGCACCGCGGCGGCGCTGGTGTTCCCCAAGGTGTTCTTCCCCCACCTCGGCATGACGATGGCGACCGTCGCCTCGATGGCCACGTTCGCCGCGGCGTTCCTGTCACGGCCATTGGGCGCGGCGTTCTTCGGGCACTTCGGCGATCGGCTGGGCCGCAAGTCGACGCTGATCGCCACCCTGCTGATCATGGGGCTGTCCACCCTGGCGGTGGGTCTGGTCCCCGGTGCGGTGACGATCGGCATGGCGGCGCCACTGATCCTGCTGACACTGCGCCTGGTGCAGGGCTTCGCGGTCGGCGGCGAGTGGGCCGGCTCTGCGCTGTTGGCCGCCGAATACGCACCCGCGGAGGCCCGCGGCCGCTACGGCATGTTCACGCAGATGGGCGTCGGCAGTGGGCTCGTCATGAGCAGCCTGCTGTTCCTCGTGGTGAATTCGACGATCGGGGAGGCCAGTCGGGCGTTCATCGATTGGGGTTGGCGGATTCCGTTCCTCTTCAGTGCGGTGCTGATCGTCATCGCGCTCTACGTCCGGTGCAACGTCGCCGAGACGCCGGTATTCGCCGAAGCCAAGGCGCGCGACACCTCCCGGGTGATGCCGTTGGCCGACCTGTTCCGCAAGCAGCGGCGCGAGGTGGTGCTTGCCGCGGGCAGCATGATCGGATTCTTCACGTTGGGCTACATGGCCAACGCCTACTTCATGAGCTATGCCCATGCGCACGTTGGGTTTTCACCGAAGCTGATCCTGCAGGTCGGGCTGCTGGGCGGTGTGGTGGTGCTGGTGTTCAACGCGCTGAGCGCCGTGCTGAGCGACATCTACGGCCGCCGCCGCGTCATCATGGCGGCGCTCGCGGTCGGCGTGCCGTGGTCGTTCGTCGTGCTTCCGCTGATCGACACCGGCAATGCCGCGCTGTTCACGTTGGCGATGTCGGTCACCTTCGCGGTCGCCGCGAGCTCCTACGGGCCGATGGCCGCGTTCATCCCGGAGATCTTCGGCACCCGGTATCGCTACAGCGGTGCCGGCGTGTCCCTCAACCTCGCCGGACTGGTCGGTGGAGCGGTGCCGACGATCATCGCCGCGCCGTTGTTGGCGACATGGGGCGTGGCTGCCATCGGCGTCATGCTCGCGGCCGCCGTGCTGGTCAGCCTGGTGTGCACCGCGCTCTGCCCGAAACGAAAGGCGCCGCGCTGCAACCTTGATTGTTCTGGCGCAGGGAATTAGCCGCCTGCTCTGGGCTGTTCTTCTGATGTGAAATCCAAGCAGTTCAGATTCATTTCCGCAGCGATCGGTGGGAGCGCCGCTGTAGCCATGTGCGCCATCGGTGTGACCTTCAGCACGCTCAGCTCCGCACAGCCGCTGCCCGCGCCGGCCAAGGTGCCGACCCACGAAGCCACCACGGGCGAGACCATCACCAAGGCAGCCCCGCCGTCGGCGCCACCGACGAGTAAAGCCAAGCCCTCGGTGACCGGCCCCGCGCCGCTGCCGCCCGAAGAGGAGGGCCTGCCCGGCTAGCCGTCGGACGGCCAGGGCGAACCAAGGACCCGCAGGCTGAGAGTCAGGCGAAGGTGTGCTCGACCTCGTCGCGGCTGAGCTCCGGGTCGCTGCCGGGCACGTACGTGGGCAGCGTGTGCGGCACCGTCGTCCCGCTCTTCACCCGGGCCTTGGCCTGACGGAACTCGGGAATCGGGCCGGTCGTCGCACTCAGCCCGTTGATGACGGTCCACACGGCGGAGCGCCGCGCGGTCCGCTCGACGATGTTCGGGTTGGTGTGCTGCACCATCTGCGCCGCCCATCTCGGCAACGTGTCGCGGATCGCCCAGTCCACGGCGCTCTGCGCCAGCGGCAGGCCGTGCCCCGTCGCCATCGGCGGTGCCGTGCGTGACGGCCAACTTCGGCAGATACGACTCGAGGCACTCCAGCGTCTCGGCCTTGGTGCTCGGCAGGTCCGTTCCGCCCAGCGCGTGCCCGACGCGGACGAACTCGCCGTAGTAGCGGTCAAGCTTTTTGCCGCGCAACGGGTTCGGGTGATACAGCTCGTGAGCCGTCGCGAGTCCCCACACCACCGTCGCGTAGTTCCATCGCAGCCAGTCCGGATCGTCGGCGTCATATCGCGCGCCGTCGGGCCTGACGCCCTTGATCGTGTGGTGCATCGCCCGCACCGACTGGGCCAGCCGTTCGGCGGTCTCGGTCGAGCCGTACGCCGTGCCGATGAAGAACGCGATCGAATGCCCGAGTCGCACCGCCGCGCCTTTCGGGTCGATCTCCAGAGGGGCCTTGTCGTCGTCTGTGCGTTTCACCAACCGCGAGTGGTGCACGCCCATCCAATAGATCGACGGGTCAAGGCGCTCCATGTAGGCCGCGCACTGCAGGCCGAAGATCAGCGCGTGCATGTGGGAATGCACGTGCCACACGGCGCTGCCTGGGCCGAACCAGCCGGGTCCCCGACAGGCGCGGCGAACTCCATGCCCCTGAAGTAGTGCCGACGGATGTCCTCGTCGAACTTCTTGTTGAGCAGTTGCCCGACGATCTGATGCGGTAGGTACATCGCTTCTCCCGTTCTGGTCACGGCTGTAACCAGATTACATTTTGGGTACGGGTGTGACCAGACTTGCTCCGTTCGACGTAGTCTGGCCCGATGTCGAGCCCCACCCGCTGGGCCGGTGTGCCGCTGACCGATCGCCGCACCGAGCGACGCGCGCTGCTCGTCGACGCCGGCTTCCGGTTGTTCGGCGACGAGGGGGAGGCCGGGGTGTCGGTGCGGTCGGTCTGCCGCGAATGCGGGCTGAACACCCGCTACTTCTATGAGAGCTTCTCCGACGTCAACGATCTGCTGGAAGCGGTATACGACCGGGTCAGCGCGGAGCTCGCCGGGGTCGTCGAGGCAGCGATCGAGCAGGCGGACGACTCTGTGCGTGCGCGCACGCGGGCCGGCATCGCCGCGGTGCTCGGCTTCAGCTCGGCCGACCCTCGCCGCGGCCGCGTGCTGTTCACCGAGGCCCGCGCCAACCCTGTGCTGGTTGCCCGTCGCGCGGCCGCCCAAGAGCTGCTGCGCGAGGGCGTGCTGGCCGAAGGCGGTCGGCTCAACGCCAGCCCGGACCCGATCGGCACCGCGGTCGGCGCGGCCATCTTCACCGGCGCGATGGCGGAGCTCGCACAGCAGTGGTTGGCGGGCAATCTCGGCGACGATCTTGACGTGGTGGTGGACTCCGCACTCGCCCTTGTGTTCTAACCCAGGTTTTCCCGCTCTTTAGTTTGGCTACCTAACATATAGGGAGCCAATGGATGTCTCCTTGTGATCCCCGGGCTTCGAGCATCGGGCCCACACCAAACAGCGAGGGGAGTGGTCAGAGGTGTATTCCAAACAGTTCAAACTTGTTTTGGCCGCGATCGGCGCCAGTGCGGCGATCGCCATGGGCGCGCTCGGTGTCGCATCGGTCAGCTCGGCGACGCCCGAGACGCCCGCGCCGGGTCCCGTCGTGACCCAGAAGCAACCATGGGCGGGACCATCACCAAGGCAACGCCGCCGTCGGCGCCACCGACGAGTAAAGCCAAGCCCTCGGTGACCGGGCCCGCGCCGCTGCCGCCCGAGGAAGAGGGTCTGCCCGGCTAGCTGTCAGCCGGCCAGGCGAAGTTCTCGGTGAGCGCCTCGACGATGGGGCGCCAGACCGGCTCGGGCAAGTCGTGGCCCATGCCGTCGACGACGACGAACCGCGCGCCCGGAATCGCCCTGGCCAGGTTGCGGCCGTTGCGCGGCCGGACCATCGGGTCGTCGGTGCCGTGGATGACGATCGTCGGCGCGCTGATGCGGCGGGTGTAGCGCAGCAGGCTGCCCGTGCCCAGAATGGCGTCGAACTGGCGCAGCATGCCCTGCGGGTAGTCGCTGCGGGCGCGCAGTTCCTCGACCCGGCGGCGCAGGGAGTCCACCGGCGGTAAGTAGTTGGGGCCGTTGATGATCGAGATGCTGCGCACCTCGGCGTCCAGCCGCTCCTCCCACGGCGCGTCCTTCGCAGGCCCGCCGAAGGCGAGCTTGATCACCCGCCACCGCGGTACCGCCGACAACAGTTGGTTCGAGCTGGACATGATCAGCCCCAGCGACGCCAGCCGGTCGGGATGGCTGCCTGCGAGCACCTGCGCGATCATGCCGCCCATCGAGGCGCCGACGACATGGGCGCGCTCGATGCCGAGGTGGTCCAGCAGACCCTTCACGTCGTCGGCCATGTCGACGAGCGTGTAGGGCACCTTGCTGCGGCGGCCTGTCACATGGCGCAACACCCGCGGGTAGACCGAGCCGTCGGCTTTCGTGCCGTGCAGCTTGGTCGACAGGCCGGTGTCGCGGTGGTCGAACCGGATGACCCGATAACCCTGCTTGACCAGCTGCGCGCAGAACCCGTCCGGCCACATCGGCAACTGCGCACCGACACCCATGATCAGCAGCACGGGCGGCGCGTCAGGGTCGCCGAGATCCTCGTAGAACAGCTCCACGTCGCCGCACGAAGCCGTGCCGGTGCGGGTTTGCATCTCACCTTTCTACAGGCGCAGGCTTCCATGGCTTGATCCAGTCGGTCTCCGGCCAGCCCAGGATGCCGGCCATCAGCTCGTACATCGTTGCGCCGTCGATGGATTCACGGATGATGTCGCAGTGCCCGGCGTGCCGGGTCAGCTCCTCGACCAGATGCATGGCCACCCAGCGGACATTCCAGAAATCCAGATCCTGCGGGAACCACGGCACATCGTGCGGAACGGGCACCTGCGTGTCGAGGTCCGCCTCGGCGAAGATCCGCAGCGTGTCCTCGTTCTGCGCGCGCAGCTTGTCGAGCAGCTCGTCGAGCGTCTCGTCGTCGCGCATCACGTACTGGTCCTCGTATTCGGCCGCCTGCTCCTCGAACGGCCGGTCGTCGCGAGGCGGGGAACCGGGCGCCGCCTTCACGCGTGCCATCCAGCTGTGCTGAACCCCGGTCGCATGCTTGACGAGCCCACCGATCGACAGTGCGCTAACCGACGGCTTGGACCGTGCCTGGTCGTCGGTCAGGCCGTAGGCCACCGCAAAGAAGGCGTCCTGATTGAACCGCAGGAACTCGATCAACGTCTGGCGTTCGTCCTTGGCGGGTAACGGCATTCCTTGCATCGGCTACTTCTCCTTGGTCTCGGGGCTGTTGGCGTAAAGGTCTCGGATGCAGGCGATTTCGGCGCCGTGATGAATCATTTCGCGGTTGATGTGCAGGACCAGCGCCATGAACGGATACTCCGCGTACGGGCCCTCGGCGGGTCCGCATGGCCGGTCCAGTTCATCATCGGTGAGGCCGCGGACACCCGCCATCCATTTTTCGTAGGCATCGTCGAGCTGCCGCAACGCCGTCGTCGCGTCGGTGGCGTACGGCCAGCTCTGGTAGTCCGCGGGCGGGCCGCCGAAGTGCGAGTGGTTGCGCATCGCCAGCACGCCGACGATGACGTGCGCGAGCCGCCACGCGATCGTGGTGAACGGTGCCGGTTCCGGCTCCGGGTAGATGAAGTCGATCGAACCGTCGGCGTGCACGGTCCAGCAGTTCGACACCGGGCGCCAGAAGTATTCGTCGTCGGTCAGGCCGTCGAGGCGGGGTCGCAGCTGGTTGGTCCAATGCCAGTCGAGCTGGTCGGCGAGTTGGTCGACTAGGTGTTTTTCGTTCGTCTTCGAGCTCATGGCACCAACCTCTCATTCATATAGGACATGTTTCTGTCCTGTGACTTCGAATCGAAATGTCGTCCGAACCAAGTCGCCGAGGTTTGATGAGTGAAAGCAGGTATACCAACAGGTATGAGGTGGGGTAGTTGCGACCGCTGTGTGAAGCATCGGAGACCAGCATGCTTTCGGCATGGCAATACAACACGTTGATGTAGTGATCGTCGGTGCGGGCTTTTCCGGTCTTTATGCCACCCATCGGCTACGTAATCTCCAAGGATTGTCCGCGCAGTGCTTCGAGGCCGGTGATGGCCCCGGCGGGGTCTGGTACTGGAACCGGTATCCAGGCGCACGCTGTGACTTCGAAAGTATCTACTATTCCTATACTTTCGATGAGGATCTTCAGCGGGAGTGGCGCTGGACGGAGCGGTATGCCGCACAGCCAGAGATTTTGGCCTACCTGGAGCATGTGGCCGACCGGTTCGACCTGCGCCGCAGCTACCGGTTCAACACTCGCGTGACGTCAGCGGTCTGGGACGACGACGCCAAACATTGGGCCGTCACGGGCCGATGACGGCACGGTCACCACTGCCCGCTTCTTCGTCAACGCGGCAGGATCGTTTGAGGTCATCAAGAGAAATGATTTCCCCGGGCAGGACGAAATTCCGGGGAACGGTAATGCATACCAGCCAATGGCCAGCCGACGGAGTCGACCTGGCCGGCAAGCGCGTCGCCGTCGTCGGCACCGGGTCGACTGGCATTCAAGTTATCCAAACAATCGCTCCGCAGGTCAGAGAGCTGACGGTGTTCCAGCGCAGCTGCGAACTTCGCTTGCCCAGCTGACGAACGGGCCGCTCACCGATGACGAATTCCAGAAAGCAGTGGACGATTTTCCGAAGATCACGGGTCGAGGCGCGCAATTATCTGGGAGGTGTGCCCTACCCGCGAGCAATGAAATCGGCGCTGACGGACACACCGGAGGAACGCCGCAGGGTCTACGACGAGTACTACGGCAAGGGCTATGCGGATTCTCGTCATCGACCTACTTCGACTTGATGACCGATCCCGTCGCGAACGCGACTGCAGCGGAATACATCCGGGACCGGATCCGCCAGCGCGTGATGGAGCCGCAAGTGGCAGAGCTGTTGTGCCCCAACGATCATCCGTACGGCAGCAAGCGGGCTACCTTCGAAATCGGGTACTACGAGGCGTTCAATCTGCCGCACGTGCGATTGGTGGACGCCAGGACGACCCCGGTACGTGCGGATCACCGAGCGTGGGATAGCCACCAGCGCTGAGGAATACGAGTTCGACGTGATCGTATTGGCGACCGGTTTCGATCTCGGGGCGGGCGCCTTGGCACGAATGGGCGTCCTGGGACGCGGAGGCCGGAGATTGACCGATCACTGGGCGTACGGCCAACGTGCCTACCTGGGCGTGGCTACTCATGGTTTTCCAAACCTGTTCCACATCTCTCGGTCCGCAAGGAGTGCAGGCGGTTTACAACAATGCGCTCGCAGCCGAGGACAATGTCGACTTTGTGGGCGGCCTGATCGCGTACATGGACGCAGCAGGATCACAACACGACCGAGGTGACCGCTGAGGCCGAAGACCACTACGACAAGTTGGTCGCGAGGGATCGCCGACGCGATGCTGTTCTCCAAATCGAACACCGCCGCTCATGGGTGACAACATTCGCGGGCAAGCCGCGCACGCCAATCTCGCTGTTTGCTGGTGGGCCAATATATCTGGCGATCTGTAGCGAGGTCGAAACAACCGAGTACGGCGGCTTTTCGTTCGACGGGGACGATCGTAGTGTGCCGAGCATGATCAGACTCGACCCTTCATCGGTGTTAGCCGCTATCGGGCCTGCTGAATATGGGCGTCAAGCCGCTCGAGGAAGGTTCACTTGAAGAGGCTCCGGGCGGCGATGGAGAACTTCAAGTTGATGCAGCTGCCGGTGCCGTCGGATGTCAGCATTACCGACACGCTGTACCCGATCGAGGGAGGCGAGCGTACGGCGCGCCTGTATCGGCCACCAGTTGATGGCGCGCTGCCTGTCGTTGTCCTGATGCACCCCGGTGGCTTCATCGGCGGGAGCCTGGATTCCTGGGACGAACCCTGTGCTAGCTTGGCCCGCCGCTTGGGCGCACTGGTCGTCTCTCCGGATTATCGGCTTGCTCCGGAGCATCCGTTCCCGGCGGCGAGCGACGATGCCGTCGCGGTGCTGCGCTGGGTCGCCGACCATATTGCCGACCACGGCGGTGATCCCTCGCGGATCGTTGTCGGTGGCGAAAGCGCGGGCGCGAATCTTGCGGCGGTCGCGGCGATACGGCTACGCGACGAGGGCGGGCCCGCTCTTGCGCGCGCAGGTGTTGGTCACACCACCTACCGACTACTTCGCACACACCGAATCCCGCGAGGTCTTTGCCCACGCCCCGATCCTGCCGACGAAACTCGCAGAACGGATGGGTGCGCTGTACCTCAGTGATCCCGATGACGCGGCATCGCAGTGGGCTGCTCCGGCGCGAGCCAGTGACCTGTCTGACCTCCCACCGGCACTGGTGATCACCATGGAGGTGGATCCGCTTCGCGATGAAGGTGAAGACTACGCGCGCGCCTTGGCCGCGGCCGGCGTCTCTACGGTTTGCCGCCGCTTCAACGGACTGTTTCACGCCACGTTCTCGTTTTCTGGAACGATCCCACGTGCCGCGGAGATCCAGGATGCCATCGCCAATTTTCTCGCCCCCCTGTTGGCGACCGACAAACTTCAGCCCATAGAGCACGTCGGATAGCCTGCACTCTGCTGCGGACGGCGTGCAGCCCATTCGTATGTAGGTGCCGAGGTGAAAGTCTCGTGTTGTGAAAGCGATTTCGTCCGTCAACCGGTGGCCCGCTATTGCGTTGAATCTGCTGCAAGGTCGCCGTCGTCGATATGATCGCCCCGGTTCAGGGATGTATCGGTACCTGATTGCCAGCCAGAACAATCGACCGCGCAGTTCCACGAAAGGAATAAGCGCTGGTCACCTGCTTTATCTATGATCGCCAGTACGTGACTACCCAGCATTCGTTCAGGTTTCGCACCGGTTGACTTACCTACGATTCTATTTGTGAGCGATGTCGTGGTCGACCGAGCCGGGGAATCGGTTGGTCCTCCGTTGAACCGCCTCGTGGCCCGCAGACACGATCTCGATGCCGCGCAGCGAGCGCTATCGGGCTCGCGATTGCTGACGTTCACCGGCCGCGGAGGCGTGGGTAAGACCCGGCTGGCCCTAGAGTTGGCCTACCGAGCACGCGATCGATTTCCTGATGGAGCGTGGCTGGTCCGGCTCGCCGATCTGAGCATCGGGGCGGAAGTCGCCGAAGTTGAGTCGGCGGTTGTGAGCGCCCTCGGTATCAGCGACCAGTCGGCGACCGACCTCCGTGAGAAGCTGCTGTCTTTCCTGGGGACCCGCAAAGTGCTTTTGGTTCTCGACAATTGCGAGCACGTTTTGCCGTCTATCCGCGCGACCGTGCCAATCATGCTGAACGGAGCCCCACAGCTTCGTGTCGTCGCCACCAGCCGAGAACCGCTGAGCATCGCAGGCGAAATGCTCCGGCCGGTGCTGCCGCTGACTGTGCCGGAACCGGGAACTCCGGTCGAGCAGTTGATCGCGGACGGATCGGTGGGACTGCTTATGGACCGCGCCTATGCCGTCGATCCAGACTTCGAGCTCACCGACGGCAACGCAGCGGCGGTTGTGCAGCTTTGTCGAATGCTGGAAGGTCTGCCCCTGGCCATCGAGCTTGCGGCGGCCAAGCTGCGCGCGCTGACAGTCGAGCAGGTGGTTGAGCGATTTGGCCTGCGGCTCACGGCCTTAACGGCCACGGGGATACCCACCGCCTCTCGGCACCGGTCACTTCGGTCGATGGTGGATTGGAGCTACGAGCTGTGCCCGACGACGGCGCGGGTGCTTTGGCGCCGACTTTCGGTCTTTCCCGCAACATTTGACCTTGAGCTTGCAGAGGCTGTTTGTGCCTTCGGCGAGCTGCGCCCCGATGACGTCATGGACTCCATCGAGCGTCTCGTCGGACAATCGATCCTTTCGACAATCCGCGGTGCAAGCAAGATGCGATACCGCCTACCGGCAGCCATCCGTGAGGTGGCTGCCGACCTCGCGGATCAATCCGACGAGACAGCTGAGCTCCAGCGCAGACACCGCGACGCGATGCTGTGGCGCGCTGAGGAGACGTTGCGGCAATGGTGCGGCCCGCATCAGGACCTGCTGATCGAGCAGATGAGCCGCGACCACGCCAGTTATGTCGCTGCCCTTCAATGGAGCGCCGCCACCGCAGGTGAGCAGCAGACCGCGCTGACGCTGTTGGCCTCGTTGCGCTATCACTACCTCGTCGGCGGTCGGCTCGCCGAAGGGCGCATGCGTATGGAGACGCTGTTGGCCGCGGTGGCCGACCCATCGCCGATGCGCGGCGAGTGCCTTTGGGTAGCGGCTTGGATTGCGCTTCTGCAGGGCGATCACTACCGGGCCAAGCAATTGACAGACGAACTCTCGGTTCTCGCAGACGAATTGGATAGCCCCAGACTTGCTGTGCACCTGCACCACTGGCAAGCGTTGCTGGCGATGTTCACCGGAGATGTCGACAGCGCTATACGGGGCTTTCAACTCGCAGTCGACGGCCACCGCGCAGCGGGTGATCGCTACCTGGAACTCACGGCTCGTTACATGCTCGCCTGCGCGCTCGCTTTCGGGGGTTATGCGCAGCGCGCGCTGCAGATGAGCAGCGAAACCGCAGCGTTCTGCGAGCAATATGGCGAGCGAAACGCTCGCGCTTATACCGATTGGGCGGCCGGAGTCGCCTACTGGACGGTCGGCCGTCTGGATGAGGCGGAACAATCGGCTCGTCGAGTCCTGAAGAGACAGCGCGCTATGGGCGACGGCATCGGGGTCGCCCTCGCGACCGCGTTGTGCTCGTGGATTTCCCACGACCGCAATAAGTTTGATCGTGCTTCTGGCCTTTCGGCGGCAGCAGGACATGCGTTCCGGTCGCTCGGTACATCGCTCGAGGCGTTCGGACCGCATATGTCCGCGTTCGCGAAAGCGCACAGTCCACAGGAGTCCAGGCCGCCGCATGCCGACCATGGTCGGGTGGCGGTACGGTTCGACAAACTCGACGACGTCATCGATTTCGCATTGGACACCGGCGAAAGGCGCCACGGCGGGAAAAGAGATAGCGCTGCGCTAACCGGCCGAGAACTCGAAGTCGCCGCGCTGATTGAGAACGGCCTCTCCAATCGCGAGATTGCTGAGCGACTGGTTATCGCGAAACGAACAGCCGAGGGCCACGTCGAACGCATCCTCGGAAAGCTCGGATTCAATTCTCGTGCTCAGGTCGCGGCGTGGATGGCGCGGCGCGCATCCTGACCGGCCAAGGGCCGCGAGCGGCGTTTCGCACGCACCATTCCATTCGTAATTCGAATATCTCGAGCAGCGCGAAATGTAATTACGAACAGCTTCGTTTAGACATCATGTGAGGCAACAGGATTCGTCGAAGGCCAATGGTTTCAACGCGTCAGCCGGTACGGCGGCACGATGTTACGCCGGCGCCCGCGGCACGATGAAGGCATTCGCATGTTGCGCGGCAACTGCTGTGATGACCGTTGCGGCCAAGAGTCTGCTGGCGCGGCGCCGTCATCGGTTGCCCGCACCGCCGCAAGCCGCAATTTCCAGTGCTTGCCTGCAGCGCGGGAGTCATCCCATAACTCTTGGCGACTACATGCAATCACTCGACGACGAACACAACCTTCGCCGCAGCGAGTATTGAATGACACATTTCGTGCTCGTACACGGCGCCTGGCACGGTCCTTGGTGTTGGGAGCGGGTGATCCCGGTGCTGCGCAGCAGCGGCTGTAGTGCCACCGCCGTTGCGCTTCCCAAACATCAGGGCGTAGGTACCGAGGCGTGTGCCGTCGCGATCGAGAAAGCTCTTTCGACACCTGCAGACACCATCGTGGTGGCCCACTCGGCGGCGGGTCTTGTCGCTCCTCTTGTCGCTCAGCGTGCCGGAGTGGCTGAATTAGTGCTCGTCGCCGCGCTGATGCACACACCGGGAATGAGCTGGATTGATCAGCGGGTGGCGAGTGGGTCCGAGCAACACACCGATTACTTCCTCGAGCGAGAGGCCGAGATCCGCACCGACAGGAAGGGAGCCCTGTCTTGGCGCCCAGCCGACGCCGCAGAGCTCTTCTACAACGACTGCAATCCCGATGACGCCGAGCTGGCTACTCAGCGACTCGGCGCCCAAGATCTGACCGTCTTCACCGAACGCGCGCCAACCACTGAAACAGCAGTGACACCGACCCGCTACATCCTGTGCAGTCAAGATCGAGCGATATCCGCCGATTGGGCCGTACGCACCGCGCGAGAGCAGTTCGATGCCCACATCGAGGTGTTCGATGCATCGCACTCCCCTTTCTGGTCTCGACCCGCGGAGTTCGCCGCCTTGTTACAGCCGGGAGCCTCGCGACGTCCGGCCTCTCATCGTCTTAGGACAGTTTCTGTCCTAAGACTGTGCGAGGCTGAATTTATGTCCGAGACCACGAGCCGGGTGCTGCAACTGCTGGGTCTGCTGCAGTCGCGACGCGTGTGGACCAGCGAGGAGCTCGCCGAGCGGCTCGGTGTGACCACCCGCAGTGTCCGCCGTGACGTCGAACGGCTGCGTGACCTGGGATATCCCGTGCACGCCAGCAGGGGTCACGGCGGCGGCTACCAGCTGGGAGCCGGTGCGGCGCTGCCGCCGCTGCTGCTGGACCCCGACGAGGCGGTGGCGATGGCCGTGTGCCTGCGGCTGGCCGCTG
>CAVTHR010000030.1:0-517649 GCA_963734385.1 uncultured Actinomycetota bacterium
GAATCCCCTTAGCTCCACCCGTCGAAATGGCAGATCAGGCAACTGATCTGCCATTTCTGTCAGTCGAGCAGACCTCAGGTGCTCCTCATTCAGCCGAGAGGGACCGGAGTCTTTCGAGTGCCGTGGCGGACTCGCTGCCGGGCTCTGCGTAAAAAATCAGCAGATGCTCGCCACCGGAATGGGGGACAGCGAGGCTGCTTCGGTGCAGAAAAAGCTCGCCAACGCGGGGGTGACGCATGTGGAGGATGCCGGGGCGGTAGCCGACATCCGCGCGCGCCCACAACTCGCGGAAGCGCTGACTGGCAGCCGACAGCTCGTCGATCAACGCGCGCGATCCAGGATCGGTTATATCGCTGCCGACGACGTCGCGTAATCCGCTCACCGCTACTTCGGTCGCCTCATCCCAGTCGACGTAGAGCTTGCGCGCGGCGGGGTCGAGAAGGCGCCAGCGCAGGAAGTTCTGTCCGGGTGCGAAGCCCGGTGACAGCGCTCGGGCGCAGGGATTCGCGGCCAGCACGTCCTGGCATCTGCTGGCGACGACTGCCGGCATCGGAAACTGATCGATCAGTTGATCCAGCCCGATCGCAACTGTCTCTCCAGCGGAGTGCGGCCGGCGGCCGCCGGGTGCAGTGGCCAGCCGGTGCAAATATTCCGTCGCTTTCACGTCGAGTTGCAGTGCGCGCGCGAGCGCGTCCACGACTTGTGCGGATGGATGGGTGTCACGGCCTTGCTCGAGTCGTAGGTAATAAGCGGAGCTGATGCCGGCGAGGGTCGCGAGCTCCTCGCGGCGCAAACCCGGAACGCGCCGCCGTGCTCCAGCGGCCAGGCCGACGTCTTCGGGACGAATCTGCTCGCGCCGCGCACGCAGATAATCACCCAGCGCGCCGGCCTCGGGTTCCACCGTCTGATGGTAAGGGTGTCCCCGCGACTACCACGATCAATTGGGACTGGCTGCTGATCCGTTTGCCGGAATTCGCCAGGCGTGCGGTGCGCTCATGCTGGTGCCAAGTATCGGCTCACCCATCAAGGAGGACGCGATGTCCACCATTCACTTTCACCAGGCCACCAGCTCAACTCCCGAGCAGTTCATTGCCGGGCTCACCGACTTCGGACCTGGCCGCTCGAAGCTCTTCCCGAACAGCGCAGATGGGTACCTCAAGGTGCATCACCAGGGCAGGGCCGAGGCCGATGTGACCGAGGGCTCGGGCGGCATCTGGGAACGCCTGCACTACGACTGGTCCGATCCCGAGCACGTCAAGCTCACGACTACCGACTCCAACATGTTTGGCCGTGCCTCGGGCTACACCTACACCCTGACGCGGCAATCGAACGGACTGACCGATGTAGATGTGATCATCGTTCGCGATGGCAAAGGCCTCAGGGGACGGGTACTCGCCGGCGTCCTGGGGACCGTCGGAAAGCGCTCGTTGGGCAAGGCGTTCGCCGCCAGCGTCAAGGCCATTGAAGCGCGAAGCGGCGCACGCGCGGCGGAACTCGGTTAGAAGGCGAACACCATGACCGACACCGAGGAGTTGTTCCTGATCACCGGCGCCACCGGCAACACCGGCGCGCACACCGTGAAGCTGTTACGTGAACGCGGTCTGCGCGTGCGCGCGCTCGTGCACTCCCTTGACGAGCGTGCCGACCGGTTGCGTGAATTGGGCGCCGAAGTCGTGCAAGGCGATCTACTGGATTTTCCTGCGGTCAGTGCGGCCACGGTCGGGGTCAGCGGGGCCTACCTCAACTACCCCGTAGCCCCGGGATTGGTGGAGGCCACCGCGAACTTCGTGCAGGCGGCCAGCGAGGCAGGCGTGCACGCGGTCGTCAACATGTCGCAGATCTCGGCGCGCCGGGAAGCCAAGAGCAACGCCGCGCGCAGCCATTGGCTCGCCGAGCGATTGCTGGACCGCAGCGCGCTCGTCACAACACATCTGCGGCCCACGTTCTTCACGTTCTTCATGAACATGTTCTGGATTCGCGACAACGGCCGAGGGATCTATCGGCTGCCTTTCGCCGATGCCCGCCACGCCCCCATCGATGCCGCCGACCAAGCCCATGTCATCGCTGCCATCCTTCAAAACCCCGACCCGCATGACCGCCAGGTCTACCCCCTGTTCGGTGCCGAGGAACTCGACTGGCACGAGATCGCCGCGAAAGTCCAACACACCCTGGGTATTCCGGTGCGCTACGAGCCCGTCGACATTCCTACCTTTGCCGCCGGCTTGACCGCCGCAGGCGCCTCGGCGCATTTCGTGCAGCACATCAGCAACGTGGCGCAGGACTACCGCGACGGCGTCTTCGCCGGGGTCAACAACCTCGTCGAGGTGATCGGTGGAGTGAAGCCCATCACCGTGGAGGATTACGTCGCCGCCACCCGGTCCCAGTTCGACACCAGTGGGACGCCTCGTCGGTGAGCGCGCAGAGCTAGCGACAGCAGTTCGGGTCGAGCACCGTGCACAGCGCCGTCAACGAGTCCCTGCGCGGGCGGTGGTAAACATTCATGCCCCGGCGTTCCGACTCGACGAGCCCCGCACGTCGCAACTGCGACAGATGGTGGCTGACGGTTGATTCACTCAGTTCGACCGCAGAGGCCAGATCGCAGCTGCACAGCTCGCCCACATCGGAACTGAACAGCAGAGATACGAGCTTGACCCGCACCGGATCGGCTAAAGCCTTGAGTCGCAGCGCAATCTCCAAAGCATCCGCATCGCCTACCAGGCCGGCTGCTACGGGGGAGCAGCAGACCGGGGCGGAAATATCCACGGAGGGCAAGGTCTTGGGCACGAATCCATTCTGCCACACCTTATTGACATATATCGAAGAGGTGGGCATTATCGGAGCCGCAAGTAGTTCGACATAAGTCACAGAGGTTGGAGCCATCATGTCCCGCGCGCAACTTGCCCTCAACGTCGACGATCTCGACGAGTCCATCGCCTTCTACTCCAAGCTGTTCAACACCTCACCGGCCAAGATCAAGCCGGGCTATGCGAACTTCGCCGTTGCCGAACCGCCCTTGAAGCTCGTCCTCATCGAGAACCCCGGCCACGGCGGCACGCTCAACCACCTCGGTGTCGAGGTCGACAGCAGCGATTCCGTGCACGCCGAGATTGCCCGACTTCGGGTGAAGGTATGTTCACCGAAGAAGAGATCGGAACGACCTGCTGCTTCGCCACGCAGGACAAAGTGTGGGTCACCGGGCCTGCCGGTGAAAAGTGGGAGGTCTACACCGTCTTGGCGGACTCCGACACGTTCGGCTCGTGATTGACCCCGTTCCACTGCCCCGACGTCTACTGGCCGAGTTCACCGGAACCGGCCTACTCGTCGCCGTAGTAGTCGGCTCCGGGATTGCGGCCCAACAACTCTCGCCAGAAGATGTCGGGCTGCAACTCCTGGAGAACTCGACGGCCACCGCGCTGGGCCTCGGCGTCCTGATCCTCATGTTCGGACCGGTGTCCGGCGCACACTTCAATCCAGTCGTTTCGGTGGCGGACTTGCTGTTGGGACGTCGCTCCGGGACCGGTATCAGCGCCAGCCACGCCGCGGCATACGCCGTCACCCAGACCGTGGGCGGCATTGTCGGTGCGGTGCTGGCCAATGTGATGTTCGACCGCCAGGTAATCGAGATCGCCACCAAGGACCGCATCACGACTGGCCACCTCGTCGGTGAAATCGTCGCCACCGCAGGGCTGATCGCGCTGATCTTCGCCTTGGCACGAAGTGGGCGGGCCGCGCTGTCGGCGGTCGCTGTCGGTGCATACATCGGCGCCGCTGACTGGTTCACCAGCTCCACATCCTTCGCCAATCCGGCTGTCACCGTAGGTCGGATTTTCTCCGACTCTTTCGCCGGAATCGCGCCGGGTTCCGCGCCCGGTTTTGTCACCGCGCAAGTCTTCGGGGGCCTGATCGGGCTGGCTCTCGTGATCGCGCTCTACCCGGACGCCGCTGATACTGCCGCCCAGGCCGTCGTTCCGCACGAACCGCCCGAATCTGCAACCGTACGAACGGATCCGATATGACGAAACCGGCAGTCCTGTTCCTGTGCACCCACAATGCCGGCCGCTCCCAGATGGCTCTCGGATACTTCAACCACATCGCCGGTGACCTCGCTGTCGCCTGGTCAGGTGGGTCCGAACCCGGCGATGAGATCAACCCCTCCGCAGTGCAGGCGATGGCGGAGGTCGGCATCGACATCACCGGCGAGTTCCCCAAGCCGTGGACCGATGAGATCGTCAAGGCCGCCGACGTCGTCGTGACCATGGGCTGTGGCGATGCGTGTCCATTCTTCCCCGGCAAGCGCTATGAGAACTGGGACCTGCCCGACCCTGCCGGCCAATCCGTCGATGCAGTCCGCCCGATCCGCGACGAGATCGAACGACGAGTTCGGGCGCTGCTTGCCGAACTCGCCAGTAACACCAGCTGAGTTGTCGTAGCCGCGCTGCCCACACAAAGCAACTCGCCTGACCGGCGTGTAACGCTTTGCGCCTTCGTCAGCACTGAGCAGATACACCGATTGTTCACGTGCTGGAGGGAGCCAAATCATGTCTGACACCATGGCGCACGACGCCACCATCGCTGGGCGCGCAAACGTGCTCGACAGTCTGGGCGCCAACCTGGCCCGCTACGGGTTGGTGGTTGTCATCGGGTGGATCGGCCTGATGAAGTTCACTGCCTTCGAGGCCAACGGAATTCAGCCGTTGGTCTCCAACAGCCCGTTCATGAGTTGGCTCTACGACGTCTTCTCGGTGACGACGTTCTCGGCGCTACTGGGTGTCGTGGAGGTGGCCGCCGCCGTGCTGCTGGCGATCAAACCTTTGGCGCCCCGGCTGTCTGCCGTGGGTAGCGTCATCGCGATCGGACTGTTCATCGCCACGCTCAGCTTCCTGTTCACCACCCCCGATGTGTTCGAGGCGTCGCAAGGCGGCTTCCCCATGCTGTCCTCGGCGGGTCAGTTCCTCATCAAAGACGTTGCCCTGCTGGGTGTGTCCGTTTGGTCACTGTCGGACGCGCTTCGAACGGCCAAGGTGGGCGGTTGACCGGATACGCTGTGGCCGAGATGACGGGTCCGCCAGCGATGAAACCGCTCTCGTCGCCGCCTTGAAGGCCGGCGACGAGGCGGCCTTCGCCGAGTTGGTGGATCGTCACACGCCATCGATGTTGCGAATCGCCCGTGGCTACGTGCGGCGCCACGAAGTCGCCGAAGAAGTGGTGCAGGAGGCGTGGATCGCGCTGCTAAAAGGAATTGGGAAGTTCGAGGGCAGATCTTCCCTTCGGACATGGCTTTTTACCGTCCTTATCAACATCGCCAAAACGCGCGGGGCTCGCGACCGGCGCAATACAGAGGTCGAGATCCTCGCCTTCACCGGCGGCACCGTCGACCCCGCGCGTTTCCGGCCCGCGGACGATCAATATCCGGGGCACTGGCGGCAGCACGAGGCCCCGGCGCCGTTCCCGGATACGCCGGAGGGTTCGGTGCTCGGAGATGAACTGGTCGCCGTCGCACAGCGCGAACTCGAGAAACTTCCCGAGAAACAGCGATTGGTTGTCACCATGCGCGACATGCTGGACCTCGACTCCGCCGAGGTGCGCGAACTGTTGGACATCAGCGTCGCCAACCAGCGTGTGCTTCTGCACCGGGGCCGCGCAGCGGTGCGGCAGGTGCTCGAAGACTATGTGAAGGAGTCGAAGTGACCTACGCCATGGACTGCAATGACCTCGTCGAGCTCGTCACCGCCTACCTCGACGGATCATTGGACACCGAGACTCGGGCCCGGTTCGATACGCACCTGCTGGAATGCGACGGCTGCGAGAACTATCTGCAACAGTTCCGGTGCACGGTCGACACCCTGGGCAAGATCGATCAGGGGACCATCGATCCGGCGTTCCGCGACCGGCTGCTCGATGCTTTCCGCGATTTTCAGTAACACGCTGTAACACGTGGACCGGCTTCGGGCGTTCAGAGCATGTACTCGAGCAACTCCGGCCCTTCCTCCTCATCGCTGTGCACCCGGTCGAGTGCCGTCTCCGCGACGCGTTTTGCTTGCCCGCGCAGTTCCGGCACCGCGACGGTCTCCCAGTAGGTGCCACGGATCAGTGGACCCATCGCCAGCAACCAGGCCGAACGATCGCCGTCACCGGTCAGCACCGTGTGGTCTTCCGCAACGCTGATACCCATGTCGGTCGCATCGGGTGTGATGAGGCCCCGGCGCAACAAGTTCTGCAGGAGAACAGAGTTGGTGGCTGTGAGCCTGGTGGAGGGTCCGGTGGCGTTGAGCACCACATCGCCCACAAGCGTGTCGCCGTCATCCAGATGGACGCTGATCCGGTCGGACGACTCGCCCAGTTTCTCGATTCCGGCGGCGCGCAGTTGCAGCTGTCCGGTGAGCTGAAGGTGGGTGAGCTGCGCGTGGATGTCGGGGGAAATGCGGTGGCGGAACACATTCCACTTGGCCGCATGGCTCTTGGCGAAAGCGAGGCGCTCTTCCGGACTGAAGCCGGCCCAGATGCGTTGTGTGTGGGGACGCAGCTTGTCGACGATGATGGCCGGGTGCGCATTGCGCTCGTGAAGTACCGCGCAATGGTGCTTCACAAGCGCAACCAGCTCGTCGAGCCCAAGCGACGTGAGATCGACTCCCGGGGCGGGAATTCGGGGTACTCGATTCCTTTGAAGTGTGCATGCGGGAACCATCCGTGCCGCGACACCGCGTGGATGGTGCCCAGCCACCCGATGGTGCGCAGGGTGATGATCGCGTCGACCGCCGTCAGGCCGGTACCGAGAACGACGACGGTTGAGTCCCTCGGCGGCAACCGTTCTTCCCAGGCCTGCCACGGATCGCCCGATCCACGCCGGATGTTCTGCAAGGCCTTCGGCGCCCGGCAGCGATGCGGGTGTCTCGTTTCCTGTCGCCAGCACGACGCGGTCCGCCTCGAGCGTCGATCCGTCGGCGAGTCGTACGAGGCACCCGAATTCCTGCGGCTCGATGTCAACCGCCTCGCCGATGACGAACCGCGACGAGACGGGCGTCCCGTTACCCGAAGCCGCCAAGTACTTCTGCGCAACGAAGCTCACGTAGTCGCCGTAAGTCTGTCTGGGAATGAACCGTTCACGAAGATCGATCTCCGGCACGGCTTCGAACTCGGGCCGAGTACTCACCCAGCGCAGGAAATGGTCTGGCATCGTCGGGAAATGCGGACATGTTGCGTGCCGCCACATTGAGCAGGTACTCCGGGCGCCGACGCCGGTAGGCGACACCGCGGCCGGGCGGCGTGCGTTCGATTGACGATCGTGATCTCGAGCGGATCGTCGGCAAGCCGGGCCAGGTTCACGGCGGTCATCGTTCCGCTGAAACCTCCACCCGCGACGACCACGCGGGCAGGCCGCGAAGCGTCTCGTGGTGCGGGCTGGTTCCGGCATGCCCTGTACCTCACACAGTGAACCGACTTGTGTCACTGGTTTAGCGCGGCCTCATGAAAACTTCGGGATGGGGGCGGGCACCGGACCGCTGACGAGAGTAGTCGCAAATGCGGATCGAATGCCGTCCAGAACCGAGGACGCGGATACAATGCGCACGTGTCGATGATTCGGGTTCGCGACGCCGCCGACCTGTTGGGGGTCAGCGACGACACCGTACGGCGCTGGATCGATGACGGCACGCTGCCCGTCGACCGGGACCAGTCCGGCCGCAAAGTGATCCCTGGCGGCGCACTTGCCGAGTTCGCGGTCGCGAATTCCGGCGCAGCACCCAGGGAACCGCTTGGCGTCGCGAGCTCGGCGCGAAATCGCTTCACCGGCCTCGTGACGAGAGTCGTCGTCGACGGCGTGATGGCGCAGGTCGAGATGAAGTGCGGACCGTTCACTGTCGTGTCGCTGATGAGCGCCGACGCGGCGCGTGAGTTGAAGCTGGAGCCCGGCAGCGTTGCCGTGGCCGTCGTCAAAGCCACCACCGTGATCGTGGAAACCCCCGGAGGACTGTCGTGAAACAGGCCGCGCGCATTGCCGCGGTCGCCGCCCTACTGGCCTCGTGGTCGCCGGGTGCAATTCGTCGAATGAGTCTTCTTCTTCGTCGTCCTCGACAAGCGGCGCCGGCGGCGGAAAGCTCGTCGTGTTCGCGGCCGCGTCGTTGAAGACAGTCGTTCACCGAGATCGGTGAGCAGTTCAAGTCTGACAACCCGGGCAGCGACGTCGAGTTCAACTTCGCAGGCTCCTCAGATCTGGTGACCCAGTTGACGCAGGGCGCCCCAGGCGACGTCTTCGCCTCCGCCGACACGAAGAACATGGACAAGGCCGCGGATGCGGACCTGCTGGCGGGTGACCCGGTGAACTTCGCGTCGAACACCCTGACAATCGTTACGGCGCCGGGCAATCCGAAGAAGGTGGCCTCGTTCAAAGACCTGTCTCAGCCAGGCTTGGCGGTGGTGGTGTGTGCGCCGCAGGTGCCGTGCGGGTCCGCAACGGAGAAGGTCGAGAAGGCGACCGGTGTGCAATTGAACCCGGTGAGCGAAGAGTCTCAGGTGACTGACGTGCTCAACAAGGTGACCACCGGCGAGGCGGACGCCGGCCTCGTATACGTCACCGATGCGCAGGGTGCGGGCGACAAGGTCACCGCGGTGACGTTTCCGGAGTCCGCCGACGCGGTGAACACCTACCCGATCGCCGTCCTCAAGCAGTCCGAGGATCAGGATCTGGCCGGCAAGTTCGTCGACCTGGTCACCGGCGAGGCGGGGCAGAAGGTCCTGGACGCGGCGGGCTTCGCCAAGCCGTAACGACTAGAGGCCGAATCACCACATAGGCGACCATGTCTCAGTCGCCGCGGTGCAGAAAGCCGTGCAGTGTCGCCTGGACCAGTTCGTCGACAATCGCGTCCCGTGAAGGCGGCTTCGCTCCGAAGAAGGACGAACGCAATGCCACCATGCCGACGATCATCGCCATCGTCGAGTGCGCAGGCAGGTCCGGCTGGTTAGATCGCATGCCGCGTAACTTCATGCCCTCCACACTGATCTGACCCAGCACCCCCAACGCCCTTCTGATGTCGGCGATGCCTGCGTCGGCGATCTCCTCCTCGCTGAACGCCTCGGAGGCGACCAGCGTCAGCAGCAGACCCCGGTGCTCGACGACCACGTCGTAGATCTGCTCGACGAAGTGGCGGGCCAGTTCGTCTTCGTCGGTGTCCTCGGGAATGAGCGTCTGCCACTCCTGCGCGAACGCGTCGACGATGTTCGTGAACGGCAGAACGAGTGCCTCTCGGAACAGTCCGGCCTTGGAGCCGAAGTGGCGAAAGAGGAGGTACTCGGTGACGCCTGCGCTCTCGGCGATCTCACGCGTCGTGGTGCTGCGATAGTCCTTGCGCGCGAACAGCTCACGGGCGGCGTCCAGCAGTAGTCTGCGCGGCTCGCCGGGCGGTCGGCGGCCGGCCCGAGCCGACGTATTCACAGAGCTCACGATAGTGGCCTTGACCGGACTCGCTTAATAGTGTCCACTATTAACGATCTGATGGACTTGCGGAAGGGGACGGACGTGGGCCAACTCATCATGCTCGGCACGCTGTTCGGGCTGATCGTCCTCATCTACGGCCTTGTCCTCTACGTCGACCCCGAAGCGCGCGGCGGCGGGGTGGGTAAAGAGGGCGATCGATGAACACCGAGTTGACGCCGTTGCTGACTGCGTCGGTGATCTTCGGCTGGGCCAGCGGCATCCTGTTCTTAGTCGCCGGCGTGTACCTGAGCCTCCGCGACCGGCGACTGCACCCGCTGCTGCTCCTTTGCATCTCGGCGATCTCGTTCTCGTGGATCGAGGCGCCCTACGACTGGGCGATGTACGCGCAGTTCCCGCCCGCAATTCCGCGCATGCCGTCGTGGTGGCCGATGAACATGACATGGGGTGGTGGGCTGCCCTCGTCGGTGCCTGTGGGGTACATCGGTTACTTCTGCCTGCCCGCGGTGATCGGCGCAGCGATCGGGCGACGACTCATTGGACGGTTCGGATGGCGCCAGCCGATCACGTACCTCACAGTTGGGCTCGTCGTCGGCTTCTGCTGGGCCCTGATTTTCAATGCGGGCCTTGGAGCGCGACTCGGCGTCTTCTACTACGCCTATGTGATCCCGGGACTGGGCCTTTTCGAGGGGACACTGCACCAGTACCCCATCTACGACGCCATCGCGATGGGCATCCAGATGATGGTGCTTCACCTACCTTCTGGGCCGGAAGGATTCTCAGGGACGCAATGTCATCGAGATGTGGTCGGACAAGATGTCGACAACCCGTGTTCAGTCCGCAGTCGTGTCCATCGTCGCGGTGATCGTCATCGGAAACGTGCTATATGGCGCGGTTTTCGCGCCTCATCTCATCACCAAACAACTGGGCTACGTGACGTCGGGAACGGGGGAGCAGTTGTTCCCCGGTGTTCCAAACCAACCCAGATAGCGCCAGGAGGTTCTGTGGCCAACGGCCCGACGGTCGAGCTGTACTACGACCCGTTCGACTTCGCGATCGACGACGATCCGTATCCGGTCTGGAAGCGGATGCGGGCCGAGGCGCCTCTGTATTACAACGACAAGCACAACTTCTTCGCGCTGAGTCGCTATGACGATGTGGCGCAGGCACTTCCGGATTGGCAGACGTACCGGTCGGGCCGAGGTACGACCGCTGACATTCTGTTCAGCGGAATCGATGTGCCGCCGGGCATCCTGCTGTTCGAAGATCCCCCTCTGCACGACCTGCATCGGCGCCTGCTGTCGCGAGTCTTCACGCCACGGCGAATGTTGGCGGTCGAGGATCTGGTTCGTGAATTCTGTGTCAGCGCACTGGATCCCCTTCGTGACGCCGACGGCTTCGACTTCGTCGCCGATCTCGGCGCCTTCATGCCGATGCGAACCATCGGGTATCTGCTCGGCATCCCCGAGGAGGGCCAACAGCAGATCCGCGATCGCAACGACAAGAGCATCACGGTCGGCGCGGACCAGGGCGATCTCAGCCAGACGATCATCGCAGAATCGATCGCGATGTTCGCGGAGTACATCGATTGGCGAGCAACGCACCCTTCCGATGATCTGATGACCGAACTGCTCAACGCGGAAATAGAGGAGGCGGACGGATCCCTCCGACGGCTCGAACGCACCGAGGTACTCGCATACACGGCGATGATCGCCGGAGCCGGAAATGAGACAACCGCGCGTCTGATCGGATTCATGGGACAGCTTCTCGGTGAGCACCCCGAACAGAGGCGTGAACTCGTCGCGGACCCGTCGCTGATTCCGTCGGCAGTGGAGGAGACCCTGCGGTATGAGCCGCCGTCGCCTGTGCAGGCCCGCTATGTCGCCGCCGACGTCGAGTTGTACGGGCACACCGTGTCCGAAGGGTCCTACATGTTGTTGCTCAACGGGTCGGCGAACCGGGACGAGACGAGGTTCACCGAGCCGGATCGCTACGACATCCACAGGAGAGGCGGCCACCTGAGCTTCGGGCAGGGATTGCACTTCTGCCTCGGTTCTGCGCTGGCCCGGCTCGAGGGCCGGATCGCTTTCGAAGAGGTTCTCAAACGATGGACCGATTGGGACGTCGACTACGGCAACGCGAGCAAGGCGCATACGTCGAGCGTGCGAGGCTGGGCGAGGCTGCCCGTCAAGACTGGTTAACGCGAATCATCGAAGCGACAAATGTCGCACAGCTGCGACAGGAAAGCCCAAAACGTCGCAAATTCGGCGCTCCGGCAAAAGATGTAATAACTTACTAATTCCGTTGGCGGAGCGACACATTCGGGCCGGGGTGCGACCGTCAGCGGATGCACAGTGAATAAATCTCCGAATTCGACACGTGCCCTGACCAGTTCTCTTACCGTGCATCTACAACCTGCTGCCGCAGGGAGGCGCGATGGCGGCACGATCTCGGGTCGGTGCAGCCCGGTGTGAATACAGCGAACGGATCGGTGGCCGTCCCGCTACCGCCGCCGCGTCTATTGACCAATTATTGTTATTTTTAGATAATAGCCGTCGCCCCAGGCAGAGGCCTATGACATCAGGGGGATCGATGGAGTCACCGCTCACGCGTCGCTGTCGGCGCGGGGCATGCCCCCCTCCGACGCCCTGGACCGTTGACCAAATACTTGTTCCGCCGGTAGAGTGCCTGCCCGGGCAGTGGGTAACGGCATCACGACAGTGGGGGCACTGTGGATCTCTTCCATCCTGGAGTCGCGTGACGGCGCGCATGGTGGCGGGGTGACGGGTCGCGCTGTGCGCGCCTTGACGGGCGTCGCCACCGTCGCCGCGCTCGTCGCGGTGGTAGTCCTCGCCGCGGCTCTCTTTCGTGGCAGCTTCGCCGAGAGCGTGCCCGTGACGGTGATGTCGCCGCGGGCCGGCTTGGTGATGAATCCCGACGCCAAGGTTCAGATCCGCGGCGTCCAGGTGGGCAAGGTCGACTCGATCGAGCAGATGCCCAACGGTGAGGCCGCCATCCATCTCGCAATGGACCCGAAGCGGATGGGCGCGATACCGGCCAACGTGCTTGTCGACATCGCGTCGACGACGGTGTTCGGCGCGAAGTACGTCCAGTTCGTCATCCCGCCCGATCCGTCGTCGGAATCACTGCGCGCCGGTCAGGTGCTGGCCGCCAAACACGTGATGGTCGAAATCAACACGGTCTTCGAAAATCTCACGTCGGTGCTGTCCAAGATCGACCCTCCGAAACTCAACGAAACCCTCGGTGCCATCGCCTCTGCGGTCAACGGGCGTGGGGAGAAGATCGGCCAGATGCTCACCGATCTGGATGCATACCTCGCCAAGATCGAGCCGAGCCTGCCCGCGCTGAGCCATGATCTGGAAGTCGCCCCGCAGGTACTTCAGGCGTACGGCGACGCCGCGCCCGACTTCGTCGCCGTCGCCGATAACGCGGCCCGAATCAGCGACACGATCGTCGACCAAGAACAGAACCTCGACGCCGCACTGGTCAGCGTGACGGGCCTTGCCGACATCGGCAACGACGTCATCGGCACCAACCGACAACCGCTGACCGACGTCCTGCATCTGCTGGTGCCGACCACCGATCTACTGAACAAGTACAACCAGGCGCTCTGGTGCGCCCTGTCCGGGATGGCCAACGCGTCGGGTCGGCCGCCGCTGAAGGAGCCTGGCGTCGTGGTGCTGGCCGGCTTCCTGTGGGGCCAGGAGCGCTATCGCTATCCGATGGACCTGCCGAAGGCGGGTGCAACGGGCGGTCCGCAGTGCACCGGCCTGCCCAACCTGCCGTTCGAGGGGGTGCCTCCGTACGTCGTCGCCGACACGGGGACCAACCCGTGGAGGCGTACCTATCCCGGCATCGTGCTGAACGCCGAAGCGATCAAGAACATCATGTTTGGTCATATCGACGGGCCGCCGCGCAACACCTACCAGATCGGGCAGCCCGGATGAGGCGCTCGCTCCGGCCGACCGTGGTCAAGTTCGGCATCTTCGGAATCGTCATGGCAGTCATGACCGCATGCCTGTTCTTCATCTTCGGTCAGTACCAGACCGGTTCGACCAAGGACTACACCGCGGTCTTCACGGATGCGTCGCGACTCAAGGTCGGGCAGTCGGTGCGTGTCGGGGGCATGCGGGTGGGCACGGTGAACAGCGTCAAGTTGCAGAAGGACAAAACGGCGCTGGTCACATTCGACGCCGATCCCGCCGTCCAGATGACCACCGGCACCCACGTGGCCGTGCGCTATCTCAATCTCGTCGGCGACCGATATCTGGAGTTGATCGACGGACCAGGGGATCGGCGACTTCCACCCGGATCGCAGATCCCCGCGGAGCGAACCCAGCCGGCGCTTGACCTCGACCTCCTTCTCGGCGGCCTCAAACCCGTTATCCGAGGGCTCAATCCGCAAGATGTGAACGCCTTGTCTGCGTCGCTGATCCAGATCTTCCAGGGGCAGGGCGGCACCCTGCAGTCCCTGCTGTCCAATACGTCGGGGTTCACCACCGCGCTCGCGGACCACAACCAGACGATCCAGGCGCTGATCGACAACCTGCGCACGTTGCTCGCCACGTTGACCAAGGAGGGCGAGAAGTTCTCCGGCACGATCGCCAAGCTGGAGACTCTGGTGACACAGCTTGCGGCGGAGAAGGATCCGATCGGCACGGCAATCGAGTCGCTGAACAACGGCAGCGCATCCGTGGCCGACCTGCTCACCGATGCGCGACCTCCGCTCAAGGGCACCGTCGACCAGTTGAACCGGTTGGTCACCAATATGGACGGCCAGAAGGACCGGCTGGACGCCTCGTTGCAGAAGGCGCCGGAGAACTACCGCAAGCTGATCCGCACCGGCTCCTACGGCAGCTTCTTCAACTACTACATCTGCCAACTCACCTGGCGGGTGACCGACCTTCAGGGTCGTACCGCGGAGTTCCCCTGGATCAGGCAGGACGGGGGGAGGTGCTCCGAGCCCTAATGCTGAAATACCGTGGAAAGAGGCTTATCAGGACGGGGTTCATGGGTGTCGTCCTTGCGGTCCTCATCGTGCTGATCGGGCTCTCTCCTGAGACATTGACGTCGATGGCGACGGCGATTCGGTATCAGGCGCAGTTCTCCGATGCCGGTGGCCTGACTGCGGGCAATGACGTGACGATCGCCGGGATCAAGGTCGGCAGCATCTCGGATGTATCGCTGCAGGGACGCAACGCCCTCGTGTCGTTCTCCATCGACGGAACGGTCGAACTCGGGTCGGAGACGACGGCACATGTGCGAACCGGAACGCTGCTCGGCGAACGTGTGCTCACGTTGGAGTCTGCAGGCGACGGCAGCATGCATCCCATGGATGTCATACCGGTATCGCGTACCGCATCGCCGTACTCGCTGACCGAAGCGGTCAGCGAGCTCACGACGAACACGGCCGGCACCGACACCGGTTCTCTCAACCAATCGCTGGACACGCTGTCGGAGACGCTGGATCAGGTTGCGCCACAACTCGGTCCGGCGTTCGACGGCGTCACGAAGCTCTCACAGGCGATCAACGACCGAGACGACACGCTGAGTGCCCTGCTCAAGGACGGTGCCGACGTCACCAAGATTCTGTCGGAGCGCAGCGCACAGGTGAACGCCCTGATTCTCAACGGCAACGATCTCGTCGGTGTGCTCAACGAGCGGCGGCAGGCGATCGTCGAACTGCTGGTTCATACGTCGGCGTTGGCGAAACAGCTGTCGGGCCTCATCGGTGACAACGAGGAGAAGCTGGCGCCGACGCTGGACAAGCTCAACGCGGTGACAGCCATCCTGGAGAAGAATCGCGACAACATCGCCAAGGCGATACCGGGGCTGGCGAAATTCCAGACCACGCTTGGCGAGACCATCGGCAACGGCCCCTACTACCAGGCATACGTTCCCAATCTGTTCATCAGCGAGCTCTTCCAGCCATTCTTCGATTACGCCTTCGGCTTCCGGCGGGGAACCAACGCCGGTCAGCCGCCTGACAATGCCGGTCCACGCGCCGAGCTTCCCTTCCCGTACAACGGGATTCCTCAGCCCGGCGAGCAGTGGGGTCCACCACCGCCATGACCCCGAACCGGTTCCTGAAACTCGCGGTTGCGGCGCTGCTTGCGGTGGCGCTCGTTGGCGGTATCGCCGTCGTCATTCAGCAGGCCATCTTCGCGCCCAACACGATCACCGCGTACTTCACCAAGACGGTCGCCATCTATCCCGGTGACGAGGTCCGCATCGCGGGTGTCAAGGTGGGCTCGATCGACTCGATCGAGCCGGTCGGCACCCAGGCCAAGATGACCTTGCGCGTCGATCGCAAGATTTCCGTTCCCGCCGACGCCAAGGCGGTGATCGTCGCCCAGAACCTGATCTCGGCCCGCTACGTCCAGCTCGCGCCAGCCTACGAGTCGGGGCCGACGATGGGCGACGGCGCCGTGATCCCGCTCGACCGCACGGCGATCCCCGTCGAATGGGATGAAGTCAAAGAACAATTGATGCGGCTGGCAACGGAACTCGGCCCGGACAAAGGCATGTCGACCGGCTCCGTCGGGCGATTCATCGACAGCGCCGCCAACGCACTCGACGGCAATGGCGACAAGCTGCGTCAAACGCTGGCTCAGCTGTCCGGGGTCGGCCGGATCCTGGCCGACGGCAGCGGGAACATCGTCGACACCATCACCAACCTGCAGACCTTCGTCACCGCTCTTCGGGACAGCAACGACCAGATAGTGCAGTTCCAGGACCGGTTCGCGACGTTGACAAGCGTGATCGACGACAGCAGATCAGACCTCGACTCCGCGCTCAAGAACTTGTCCGACGTCGTCGGTGAGACGCAACGCTTCATCGAAGGCACTCGGGACAAGACCGCCGAACAGATTCGACTGCTCGGCAGCGTCACTCAGAACCTGGCCGATCACCGCATGGACCTCGAGAACGTCCTGCACATCGCGCCGCACTCGATTGCCAACGCCGTCAACATGTTCGACCCTCGCACGGGGGCCGCCAGCGGTGTCTTCGTGCTCAACAACCTGTCGAGCCCGGTGTGGGCGATCTGCACAATGATGGGCGCACTCGAGAACGTCACGTCCCCCGAGACCGGCAAGCTCTGCGCCCAGTACCTCGGCCCAGCGCTGCGAACCGTGAACATCAACAACATCCCGGTTCCGATCAACCCATTCCTGACGTCGAATCCACCCGACTACATGCTCCGATACTCCGAGGACAGGCTCAGGCCGGAGAACGAAGGACAGCCGCCCCCGCCGTACACCGATTCGCCTGCGGTGTCCGCGTATACGGGAGCCGGCGACATTCCTCCGCCGCCGGGCTACGGGCCGCCGCCAGGGCCACAGCTGCCCATGGCGCCTCCGCCACAGCCCCCGGCCCCGACGCTGCAGGACATGCTGCTGCCCGCGGAGGCGCCACCACCTCCTGGTGACGCGCCAGCGGATATGCCGCCCCCACCGGGTGACGGGACACCGCCATGATCGGAAAGAGGAGTGGACGTCGCCTGCTGGCAGTCGGGTGCAGCGTGATGGTGACCGTCTCGGGGTGCGCATTCCAGGGCGTGAACTCGTTGCCGCTGCCTGGCGCGGTCGGACGGGGCGGCGGTGCCGCCGTCTACCACGTCGAGCTCGCGAATGTCGGCACCCTCGAATCGAATTCGCCCGTGCTGATCGACGATGTGGTCGTCGGCAGCGTCGGCAAGATGCGGTTGCACGGCTGGCATATCGATCTGGATCTGGCGCTGAAGCCGGACGTCATCGTGCCAGCCAATGCCGTAGCGACGGTCGGGCAGACGAGCCTGCTCGGGTCTATGCACGTGGCGCTCGACCCGCCGCCGGGCGATGCGCCGAACGGTCGCCTGCGGCCGGGCGCCACGATCGGTCTGAACAGTTCGTCCACCTACCCGTCGACCGAACAGACATTGTCGTCACTTGCCGCCGTGGTGAACGGCGGTGGACTGGGCCAGGTCGGCGACATCGTGCACAACTTCAACACTGCACTGAGCGGACGCGGCGATGTTGTTCGCGATCTCATCGCTCGACTCGACACCTTCGTCGGAACGCTTTATCAACAGCGCGACAACATCATCGCCACCATCGACGAGCTGAATCGGTTCGCCTCGACGCTCGGTGGACAACAGGAAGTGCTGACGCGTGCGCTGAACAAGATTCCGCCCGCGCTGGACGTCTTGATCAGGGAACGACCGAGGCTCACCACCGCACTGGAAAAGCTGGGCACGTTGAGCGACACGGTCTCGGGGCTCGTCAACGACACGCAGGCCGACCTGGTCACCAACCTGCAGAATCTCGAGCCCACACTGAAGGCTTTGGCTGATGTAGGTCCGGACATCGACACCGCCCTTGCGTACATCCCGACGTTCCCGTTGACCCAGAACCTCATCGACCGCGGTGTCCGCGGCGACTACGTAAACCTCTTCGTGACAATCGATCTCACCAACTCCCGAATCAAGCGGGGGCTTCTGCTCGGCACCCGCCTCGGTCAGGACCGGGCGTCGATGATCCCGGCGCCAGGCGATCCGGGATATGACGCCTACTACACCAAGTTCCCGCTCGGTGTCGGCACGTCGCCACCGTTCGGGCCGATCCCGAATGCCGACGCGGCGCCGTGGGAACCCGGGGGTGGTGGCTGATGCTGACCAGGTTCGTCCGCATCCAACTCGCCATCTTCACGATCGCGTCGGTCGTCGGCGTGCTGGTCATGGTGTTCGCCTACATGCAAGCGCCGACCCTGCTCGGCATCGGCCGGATCACTGTCACGCTGGAGTTGCCCGCATCGGGTGGGCTGTACCGGTTCTCCAATGTGACGTACCGCGGCGTTCAAGTCGGCAAGGTGACCGGCATGGACGTGTCGCGCAGCCAGGCCACCGCAACCCTGTCGCTGGGGAGCTCACCGAAGATTCCGGCCGACCTGGAAGCCGAGGTGCGCAGCGTGTCGGCGGTCGGCGAACAGTACGTCGAGCTGATGCCGCGCACGGATTCGCCGCCGTACCTGCAGGACGGATCGGTGATCGCCATGGCCGACACCAAGATTCCGCAGGCGGTCGGCCCGATGCTCGATCAGGTGAGCACCTTGATCGCCAGCGTTCCCAAGGAGAAGTTGAGCGGACTTGTCAACGAGTCGTTCAATGCATTCAACGGGGCCGGCTACGATCTCGGATCGCTGTTCGACTCCTCGGCGACGATCTCCGGTGATCTCAACAAGGTGTCCGACCAGTCGTCGGCGCTGATCGAAGACACCAGGCCGCTTCTCGATTCGCAAGCACAGACAACCAACTCGCTTCGGACGTGGGCGAGAAGCCTGGCCGGGATCACCGGTCAGGTGGTCGCGAACGACCCGCAGGTGCGCACGCTGCTGCAGGAGGGACCGCCCGCGGCGAATGAGGTGTCTCGACTGCTCGATCAGGTGAAGCCGACGCTGCCCGTCCTGTTGGCGAACCTGACCACCTTCGGCCAGGTCGCGGTGACCTACCACCCGTCGCTGGAACAGGTTCTGGTATTGCTTCCACCGTTTGTCGGAGATGTCCTGTCTTCGGCTCCCGAGAACAACCCGACCGGAATCCCCCTCGGCGACTTCAGGATCCAGATCGGTGACGGGCCGCCGTGCACTGTCGGGTTCCTGCCACCGTCGCAATGGCGGTCGCCTGCCGATCTGACGACGATCGACACTCCGGACGGCTTGTATTGCAAGCTGCCACAGGACGCGCCGATCGTCGTGCGCGGAGCGCGCAACTCACCGTGTATGGGTGTGCCCGGCAAGCGCGCGCCGACGGTGCAGGAGTGCTACAGCGACAAGCCGTATATGCCGCTGGCGGTCCGGCAGCATGCACTGGGGCCGTACCCGTTCGATCCCAATCTGATCGCACAAGGTATTCCGCTGGACGATCGCGTCGACGCCAACGAACGCCTTTACGCACCGGTGGAGGGCACGCCGATGCCGCCAGGCGCACTGCCTGCGGGCACCCCGCCCGATGCTCCACCGCCGGGCGCGCCGCCTCCACCGCCGGCGCCGGTCTTCCCGCCGATGGACACCGGGGGCGCCGTGCCCGCGGCGCCGAGTTCGTTCGGTGGCAACGGATCCGGGCCCGGACCGTCGGTTGCCGTCGCGCACTACGACCCACAGACGGGCCAGTACGCGGCACCGGATGGTCAGGTCTTCCGCCAGGAAGACCTCGTGGATCCCGCCAAGTCGTGGCAGGACTTGATCTACAAGGCGGACGTATGAGGTTCGCGCGCTTGGTGTTCGGTACCGCGGTCGCGGCGTCGGTCGTGCTCAGCCCGGTACGGGCGCAAGCAGATCCCGGCGACGGCATCGCGTTGAACGGCACCTATACGGCGTTCTCGGACGGCGTTTGGGCCAAGACGAACGACTCCTATCACGACGAGCGCAGTGTGACCCAGACGTGGACGATCACCTCGACGTGCACCACATATCAGGACTGCACCGGACGCGTCACGAGTGACCAGGGCTGGAGCGCCGACATGCTCTATATGAGCGGCAGTTGGAGAGTTCGCCGCACCGTGGACAACTGGGAACCGTGCATCGACGGCACCGCGACGCCTGGGGAGCAGGTCTTCACATTCTGGAAGGGTTACCCGGATAGGTTTCCCATGAAGGGCTGGGACACGACAAAGGGTCCCAGTGGCGCCTGCGGTTACAACAAGCAACTCGGTGTCCAACTGCCCTTTACGCTGACCCCCAGTCGACGTGACAATGCGCGTCACGCAGGGTTGAACGCCCCACGTGGAATGGTGAGCGGTAGATCGACGGAACTGAGCAGACCCGGCTGTGCCGCAACGACATACGGCACCGCATTGACGACGCGCATCGCCGTGGCGACCATCGCGCCCGCCCCGGACGTCATGGTCTCGATGCCGGCCTTCTTGCGGTCGCGAAGCGTGACGTCGAAGGTGCAGTCGATGTCGGGCTGGCCGGTGATCACCACGCGGTAGCCGAGGGCGTTGGGGAGCGTCGGCCAGTCGGGCGCGACATCGGGAGCCAGCCGGGTGACGTGTTCGATGACGATGGCCTCGTGCCCGTCGACGACACCGATGGCCTGCATGCGCAGCGCGCCGCAGGTTCCCGCCTCGACGGTGCCCATCGCCACCTCCAGTGTCCGCTCCGTCACCGCGCGGTCGAACGTCTCGCGAAACTCTCCGACCTCGACGCCGAGGGCGTCTGCGACCATTCGGATCTGGCCCGACCATTCACCCGTGATGGCGCCGGGGAAGCCGATCCACGGCTGATAGTCCATGGGACGGCCGAATCCCAGTGCGTCGCTCATGATGTCGGGCACGCCGTAGTCGTCGTACAGCCCGATCTCGTAGGCGTGGATCTTCTCGATCTGCGATGACTGTGTGGTGAGGACAAGAGGCAGGTAGTCGGCGGCGAATCCGGGCTCGATGCCGGACGCGTAAAGCGAGACCTGTCCCTCTTTCGCGGCGGCCACCAGTTGCTCCCGCCATTCGGCGGGCTCGTAGACATGCGGGTTGACCAGCCGCGTAGTGCTCGTCGTCACCACGTTGACGCCCGCGCTGAGCAGCTTGACGTAGTCGGGGATGGCCTGCGCGTCGCGCTCAGGACCGCTCGCCGCGTAGATGACACAGTCGGGTTCGAGAGCGATCAGCGCGTCGGCGTCGTTGGTGACCGCCAGGCCGATGGGCTCGCCGTTGGCGAGTTCGCCCGCGTCCCTTCCGACCTTGTCCTCCGAGTGCACCCACACACCGACCAGATCGAGGTTGGCTCGCTGATGAATGGCGCGGATCGCGATCGACCCGATGCCGCCCGTCGCCCACACCACCACACGCTGTTGACCTGCTGTCATCGTTCCTCCTCGCGCCAGTGCGGATCGACCTAACTTTTGCTCCGAAATTAACAGTGAGCACTATTATCGTCAATGGAGATCGGGTTATAGTCCGTTCTGGTGTTCACCATCCGGTTCGATATGCGTGCGCCCTCGTCCGGCGCGCCGACTAACGAGTTGTACGCCGCCGTGATCGACATGTGCGCATGGGTGGAATTCCGCGGGGCGATCGTGGCCGTGTTGTCCGAGCATCACGGCACCGAGGACAACCACCTGCCCTCACCGATCATGCTTGCGTCGGCGATCGCCGCCCGAACCGAGCGGCTGGCGATCATGCTTGCCGCGGTCGTGCTGCCGTTCTGGGATCCGGTGCGGCTGGCCGAGGACATGAGCGTGCTGGACATCATCAGCCAACGGCCGGGTCTCCTACGCGTTCGGCCTCGGCCACCGAGCAGAGGAGTACGAGCACTTCGGCGTCGACATCCGTCGCCGCGGTCGCCTCGCTGAAGACAAGCTCACCCTGTTGCGGCAGCTGCTGACGGGTGACCCGGTGGTCTCCGACGGCAGGCGCATCCACGTCACGCCGGCGTGCACATCACCGGGAGGGCCGTTGATCATGCTGGCAGGCGGCAGTGAGGCCGCCGTCAAGCGCGCGGCCAGGCATGGATTGGGCGTCGTCCTGCAGACCAACCAGGGCGGCCTGAAGGAGTTGTACGAGAACGAATGTCGCGCACACGGCCATCAGCCCGGCTTCGTTACAGCTTCCCGCCGACAACGCTCCGACCGCAGTATTCGTCGCCGACGACGTGGACAAGGCATGGGACGAGCTGGGTCCGCATCTGCTGCACGATGCGGTGACCGCCGCGGACTACCGCCACGGCGTCGAGGGGGTGGCCAGCATCTCCCGCGCCACCGATGTGAGCGGGCTGCGCGGTGGCCGGCGGCCCGTATCGCGTCTTCACCATCGACGAGGCGGTCGACTACATGCGCGGAGGCCAGGCGCTGCCGCTCGCGCCGTTGTGCGGCGGGGTGCCACCGGACGTGGCGTGGCCGTACCTGGAGCGCGCCGCCGAAGCCGCGGCCCGCGTCGGCTGATCGGAGGAGAACATGGTGGCAAGGCCGAGGCGCGTTGTGGTGTGGTCGACCGGGGGCGTCGGCTCGATCGCCGTCGACGCCGTGCACCGCCGCAGGGACCTCGAGCTCGTCGGCGTGTGGGTGCACTCGCAGGAAAAGGTCGGCCGCGACGCTGGTGAGCTCGCAGGCGTCGACCCGATCGGTAGTCGCGGCGACGAACGACGCCGATGCGCTGATCGCACTCGAACCCGACTGTGTGGTGTACGCGGCCAGCGGACCGGAGCGCGACGCCGGTGCCGTCCCGGATTACCTGCGGCTGCTGGATGCCGGAATCAACGTGGTGTCAACGACATCGACCAGCCTGATCTACCCGCCCACGTATTACTCGCCGGACTGGCGCGACCAACTCGAGGCAGCGGCCACGTCCGGCAACGCATCGTTCTACGGGTCGGGGATCTTCCCCGGGTTCGGCTCGGACCAACTGGCTCTCTTGCTTGCGACACAGTCGAAGAAGATCCGGTGCATCACGGCCACGGAAATCGCGCTCAACGACCACTATCCGGTCGCCGACATCATGATGAACGGGTTGGGGTTCGGTCATCCGCTCGACTTCGAGCCGATGCTGAAGACTCCCGGCTTCATCGAGATGGCTTGGGCGGCGCCGATCTATTTGATGGCCGACGGGCTCGGTGTCCAGGTGGAGGAGGTCCGCGGCTCAATGGACCGGCGGCTGACGGACCGCGACATCGACGTGGCGTTCGGCACCATCAAGGCGGGCACCTGCGGCGCGGTCCTCACCAGGGCGGCCGGTGTGGTGAACGGCCGCGAAGCCATCGTGATCGAGCACATCATCCGGATGGCTCGCGACGTCGCGCCCGACTGGTTGGCGTCGGAGTTCGACGCGACCTACCGCGTAGACATCGAGGGGGAACCGGATATCCACTGCGCGATGAACTTGGGCGACGCCGAGGGGCACGGCGCGGGCCGTGCGGCGATGGCTGCAACCGCTATGCGCGTCGTCAACGCGATCCCCTACGTGATCGACGCGCCCGCAGGCCTGTTGAGCTCGCTGGACATGCCGAACACGTTGCCGCGGCATGCATTCGACTGACGAATTCTGCACTCGGGCGGTGGTCTCCTGGAGTCGACGGCCGTGGTGCAGAAATCGCGGATATCTGGTGGTTGACAGCGTTCCGCGACCAGCCGTAGCGTTTCCGGAACGGATCTTAGGGTCCGCTTGGGAGGCCGTGTGTACAACCTGCGCTTCGACATGCGCGCACCGGAGATCGGCGCGCCGACGGTGCAGCTGTACTCCGCGGCAACGGAGATGTGCGCATGGGCGGAGAACCACGGTGCTCTTGCCGCCGTCCTGTGCGAACACCACGGGTCAGAGGACGGCTACCTCCCGTCGCCGCTCATTCTCGCGTCGGCGATCGCGGCCAAAACCGAACGCCTGGCGCTGAGCCTGATCCTCCTTCTGCCGTTCTACGACGCGGTCCGGCTCGCAGAGGACATGGCGGTACTCGACATCATCAGCAAGGGCCGGGCCTCCTACATCCTTGCGCTGGGCTACCGCCCGGAGGAGTTCGAACACTTCGGTGTCGACATGCGCACTCGCGGAAAGCTCGTCGACGAGAAGCTGGCCCTGCTGCGCGAGTTGCTCTCGGGTGCAGCGATTTTCGAGGGTCGCCACATCAACACGACGCCCCCGCCGCATACCGAGGGCGGGCCGATGCTGATGTGGGGTGGCGGCACGATCGCGGCGGCGCGCCGGGCAGGCAAGTACGGGCTCGGCATGCTCGGAAACGCGAACGTCGAGGGCATGCACGAGGCCTATCAGGAGGCCTGCCACCAGCACGGGCACGAGCCGGGGCCGATCTTCCTGCCCGCCCGTGACAACCCGTCGGTGTGCTTCGTCGCCGACGACGTCGACAAGGCATGGGACGAACTCGGGCCATACCTGCTGCACGACGTCTGCACCTACGCCGCATGGAATCCGGGCAACGACACCTCGGCGGGATTCTCGGACGTGAAAACCGTCGAGGAACTGCGTGCCAATCCGACGTCACACCGGATCTACAGCATCGACGAGGCCGTCGCGCGAGTGCGCGCAGGCGAGATGCTGAATCTGTCTCCGTTGTGTGGCGGGGTTCCTCCGGAGATCGCCTGGCAGTACCTGAAGCGCGTCGGAGAGGTGGTCATGTCCGAGGCGGCCAAGTGACCGACACGAGCTGCGGTCGAGTTGTATTACGACCCCTACGATTTCGCGATCGACGACGATCCCTACCCCGTCTGGAAGCGGCTGCGCGACGAGGCTCCGCTGTACTACAACGAGAAGTACAACTTCTACGCACTGAGCCGGTACGACGACGTGGCACGCGAACTCCACAACTGGGAGGCCTACCGGTCGGGTCATGGCACCACGATGGACATCATCCTGGCCGGTATCGAACTGCCGCCGGGCATCATCCTCTTCGAGGATCCGCCGATCCACGATCTTCACCGTCGTCTGCTGTCAAGGGTTTTCACGCCTCGGCGGATGGAGGCGATCGAGCCCCTGACACGCCAGTACTGTGTGCGTGCCCTCGATCCTCTCGTCGGCTCCGACCGGTTCGACTTCATCGCCGACATCGGGTCGCAGATCCCGATGCGCACGATCGGCTATCTGCTCGGCATACCCGAACACAACCAGGAGGCGATCCGCGACACCTCGAACAATGCGCTCACGCTCAAGGAGGGCGAATTCAGCGGGGCGCGCGCAGATCATGTTCGAGAACAGTCACGAGTTGTTCGCCGAGTACATCGACTGGCGGGCCGACCATCCGTCCGACGACCTGATGACCCAGCTGCTCAACGCGGAGCTGGAGGAAGACGGCGAAGTGCGCCGGCTGACCCGCACCGAGGTGCTGATGTACACGGGCATGGTCGCAGGCGCAGGCAATGAGACGACGACGCGGTTGATCGGCTTCGCCGGACAGCTCCTCGCCGAGAATCCCGATCAGCGGCGCGAATTGGCGGACGACTACTCGTTGATTCCCGGCGCGATCGAGGAGTTGTTGCGCTACGAGGCGCCGTCACCCGTGCAGGCCCGCTACGTCGCCCACGACGCCCAGTGTCGTGGCCAGACCATCCCGGAGGGTTCGGTGATGCTGCTGCTCAACGGGTCGGCGAACCGCGACGAGCGACACTATCCCGATCCCGATCGCTTCGACATTCATCGTGGCGGCGCCCATCTGTCCTTCGGCCAGGGGCTGCACTTCTGCTTGGGCTCGGCGCTGGCCCGCATGCAGGCACGGGTCGTGCTCGAGGAGGTGCTGCGGCGATGGCCCGACTGGGAAGTCGACTACGACAGTGCCGAAAAGGCCCACACCGCAAGCGTTCGCGGATGGTCGAAGCTGCCGGTCACGCTCGGCTAGTCGTCACTCCGCGAATAGACGTATCGCGCAGGTGAATGAGCGAGCGCCGGGTGCCCAGGTCGTGCAGGATGTTCTCCGGAATCCAGCCGACGCCGATCACCGACCGTGCCAACGTCTCGTTCGCGGGGCTGTCGATCACGATCTCGCCGGACTTGATGCCCTCGGCCAGAAGGGTTTTCATCTGTCGCACCCGCTTGGCGAACAGCCAGCCGATGTTCGGGGTATCCGGGGGAGACTGCCGCATCCACGCCAGCTGAATCCGGAACTCGTCACCGAAGCGGTCAAGCACGTTCGTGTTGACCCAGCTGAGCGCGTCCAGCTTCTCGATCGGTGACGAATCGGAGCGCAGTACGCGGATCCACCCCTCGGCGACCTTCTCGCCGAACGATTGCATGATCGACGCCAGCAGTTGGTCTTTCGAGCCGATCAAGCGGTACACCGTGCCGGTCCCGAGTTGGGCCGCCGACGCGATGTCCCTGATGGTGGTGACTTCGTAGCCCTTGCGGCCGAACTCGGCGCGCGCGACGGCACGAACGTGCGCCGCCTTGTCGTCCGGCTCGGCGTGCGCGTCATCGCTCCATGACTTCACCACGTCGTCGGCGGCGACGAACGCCGCGGAGCTGTCGAGCTGTGCATCGGTGGGTGGCGACGGCGGCCATGCCCTCCAACAGGATTCGGCACAGCAGCTCGGCCAGCTTGTCGGCGCTGGCGTTGAAGCGGATGACATCCAGACCGACCCGCAGCATCACCTGGACCAGTCGGTCGGCCAGCACTGGAAGATCGGCGTCGGGTTTCAGGTAGCCGCTCCACCTCGCGGCCCGCAGGGTCTGCACCATCGCTTCCAGGATCGCCGTCGGCCGCTGTTGGGCCAGCGCGGTGAGTTCTCGATTCGGGCCGTGCCCCTCGTAGAACGTCATCTGCATCGCCGCGCCGTGCGTCACCGCGCATTGCGCGATCGCCGAGCTGAGATCGACGATCCGCTCGAAGGCCGATCGCGAAGGTGGCGTCGTCCAACCGGCTCTGCGCGTGCTCGGCGATGCGGTCCAGATCGGTGTGATACCGGCGGAGCAGCTCGACGAGGATCGCTTCCTTGGATTCGAAATGGTGATACAGGCTGCCCGGCAGGATTCCGGCCGCGTCGGCGATCTCCTGGAGCGAGGTCCGCAGCCCCGAGGTCGCGATCAGCGACGCGGCGGTTTGCAGTATCTCGGTCCGCCTGGTGCCGTCGTCGTAGGCGTGTCCGGCATTCGACGGCGTCACGTGCGGACGCCCCACAACACCTCCACGGCTCCCGACTCCCGTCGTGGGTTTGCCTGACTGACCCAATGTTTGGTTAACGCTACCAGAAGTGCGGTGTCGCCAGCGTCCTCCGATGCGCCGACAGTGCCGGTAAAGGACTGCGCGAGCGCTCGAAACTGCGAGGAGATCGCGAAACCTCGTGACTTCGCGATCTGTGAGCAGGCTCGGCGTGTGGGGGACAGTTCGCACCGGCTATCGGGGGTGACGCCCAGCCGCTCGGTGATCTCGAAGACCTCTTCGTAGTTCGTCTCAGGGATCGTGAACTTCTCCGTCGCCGAGATCTCGGCGATGTGCGCCGCGACGTCGTCGGCCGTCGGTTCGCTGCCGCGGTCCGCCAACCAGCCCGCCGCCAGCCCGATGAACACGCGGGCATAGCGACCGCCGATCGCCGAGTAGTTGCGGTGGCTGAATTCGCATGCGCGGCTGGCCAGGTACACCACCATCGGCGTCACGAGTTCCGGCCGGATCATGTCAAGGAAGCCGGACTCCTCGAGGGCCTTGGTGTCGCCGACGGTTTCGGTCACCATTCGCGAGAAGCCGGTCGGCAGAACGGTGTTCGCGAGGATCCCGTGTGGCGCGCCTTCGAGGGCGATGATGTTGGTCAACCCGACGAGGCCGGCCTTGGCGGCAGCGTAGTGAGCCTCCAGGTGCTGGCCGAACATGCCCGCGGTCGACGAGATGAACACGAAGCGGCCGTAGCCCTGCTTCTTCATCACCCGGAACGCCGGCTGCGCGAGGTAGAAGCCGCCGTCCAGGTGCACGCGCAGCATGCGGCGCCAATCATCAGGCGTCAGCTCGTCGAACGGCGATGCTGTTGAAGATGCCCGCATTGCTGACCACCGCGTCCAGTCGCCCGAAGCTCTCGACGGCGGTGTGCACGATCGCCTCGCCGCCCTCGGGGCTGTCGACGGAGTCGTGTGAGGCCACGGCCGACCCTCCTGCGGCGAAGTGATCTCGTCGACCACCTGGTCCGCGACGGACGCGTCGGCGCCCTCGCCGTGCATGGTTCCGCCGAGGTCGTTGACGACGACGGACGCGCCGCGGCGGGCCAATTCGATCGCGTAGAGGCGGCCGAGCCCGCGCCCCGCGCCGGTGACCACGGCGACCTGACCTTCGAAGTCGATCATGGGCTCACTTCCGCTTCGTTGACTGGCGTCGGGTGCGGACACTACGGTGGAACAGATATTTGGTCAACAAGCGAGGTGCCGTGGAGACGGGCTCGACGACGGTCGATGACGACGGCCCACAGCGACTTGGTCTGCTGGCGTCCGCGCTGGCCGGCCGCACCGTCGCGGTAGCGGCGGCCGACCCGGGTGAACCGGCGTGGACGGACGGCATCACGGTCTTCGTCGACGCCGCCGAGAGCCGCAGGTCGGCAGCTCGAGTCGGTGACGGTGCAGGCGTCGCTGCTCGCAGGCGGCGGCCTCGAGCCCGGACGTCGTGCGCAAGCTGGTTCGGCGCCCGGCGCTGGCCAAGAGGTATCTCGCCGTCGAAGGCCAGCGCGCGCTGGCGGCGAACGAGGAACTGCTGCCGTATCCCGTTCGGTCGCTGATCGACCTCGACCTCGCGACCCGCGCCGATTCTCCTGCTGCGTCGCTGGCGCGTGGCCGGCGGCAGCAAAGTCGCCGATCCGCCGGCGAGCTTCGGCGTGATCAAGGCCCGCAACCTGTTGGCGGCCCACGCGAGCGCCCAGCAGTCGGACGTGGCAGGCACCCACGACCCGCGCCGCAAGTCGCAGAAGGAGCTGCCCGAGCTCGACGATGCCGACGACGACGACGGCTCCGACGTGATGGACCCGTTCTCCAGCCCTGTCGGCGGCGGCGGGGCGGCGGGCAAGTTGTTGCAGCGCTTGATGAGCAGGGTGCGCCAGCTCAGCGGCGGCGGACCTCCTGGCGCCGACACCCCGACGCACCGGTCGCACAAGCGGGATTCGCGGCGCCGGGATGGTCACCTCGACGTCGGCGCGCGCCGTCTGAGATCGACGACGCGGACGACGGCGAGGGCGAGGGCAGGAAGTATCCCGAGTGGGACGTCCACCGCAGGCGCTACCGGCACGACTGGTGCACCGTGCACGAGATCGATCCGCCCGACAGGCAGGGACATCGCGTTTGGCACGGCCCGACGTGCACGCGTTGCGGCGGCCGCTGACCCGGCTCGGCATCGGCCTGGATCGCTGCGCACCGGCAGACGCAGGGCGACGACATCGACATCGACGCCGCCGTCGAGGCACGGGTCGAAACGCTGGCCGGATCGGCGCCCGACGAAGCCGTATACCTCGACAGCCTGCGCCGCCGGCGTGATCTCGCGGTGCTCGTCCTGCTCGATGTCTCCGGATCAGCCGCGGAGGCAGGCACTTTCGGTCAGACCGTGCACGAACAACAACGCGCGGCGGCCGCTGCGCTTACCGTCGCGCTGCACGACCTCGGTGACCGCGTGGCGCTGTACGCCTTCCAATCGCAGGGGCGCGTCAGCGGTGCACGTGCTTCCGGTCAAGCGCTTCGACGACAGCCTGGATGCGCTGGTGATGCAGCGCCTTGGCAGCCTCGCGCCCGGCGCGTACTCGCGGCTGGGCGCCGCGATTCGCCACGGCACCTCGGTGATCACCGAAAAGGCAGGCACATCGCGGCGGCTGCTCGTCGTGCTGTCCGACGGGCTGGCCTACGACCACGGCTACGAACGCGCTCTACGGCGCCGCCGATGCGCGCCGCGCGCTGGGCGAGGCGCGTCGTCAGGGGATCGGTTGCCTGTGCCTGACGATCGGCGCGGGCACCGACAGCGGCGAACTCCGCCGGGTGTTCGGCAGCGCCGCGCACGCGTCGATACCCAAGCCCGAGGCAGCTGGCCGACGTCATCGGCCCGCTGTTCCGCGCCGCGCTGCGCTCGCGCGGACCTGCGTCGCAGGGTGGCCTGAGCGAACCGCGTCTTGAACCAAACATCTGTTCCGCGCTAGGGTGCTGAATCGGATGCCGAGAGAGGAAACGATGCCGGTGAAGCCGCCGCGCCCGTACTACGTGCCCGTCGCCAACGAGGAGCAGGTATTCAAGGCCGCCTACCGGCAGGGACTGTCCGTCGTGCTGAAGGGCCCGACGGGATGCGGCAAGACGCGTTTCGTCGAGGCGATGGCGCACGATCTGGACCGTCCGCTCATCACCGTCTCCTGCCATGACGACCTGACCACCGCCGATCTCGTCGGCCGCTTCCTGCTGCGCGGCGGCGACACGGAATGGGTGGACGGCCCGCTGACGCGCGCGGTGCGCGACGGCGCGATCTGCTATCTCGACGAGGTCGTGGAGGCACGCCAGGACACCACGGTCGTGCTGCATCCGCTGGCCGACCACCGGCGGCAGCTTCCGATCGAGCGGCTCGGGCTGACGCTCGACGCCGCGCCCGGGTTCTGCCTCGTCGTGTCGTACAACCCCGGCTACCAGAGCGTGCTGAAGGACCTCAAGGACTCGACGCGCCAGCGGATGGTCGCCATCGAGTTCGGTTTTCCCACACCGGATGTGGAGGAGAAGATCGTCGTCAACGAGGCGGGCATCGACCACGAGCGCGCGGCCGAACTCGTTCGGCTCGGCCAGGCGATCCGGCGGCTGGAGACCGGCGGGTTGCGCGAGGTGGCGTCGACGCGGGTGCTCATCGCGGCGGGCCGACTCATCGCCGAGGGGCTGAGCCCGCGCGACGCTGCCCGTGCCGCCATCGCCGGGCCGCTCACCGACGACTCGACGGTGACCCGCGGGTCTCGTCGAAATGATCGACGTGTATCTGGCCGACCAACCACCCACCGACTGACGCGCCGCACACCAACGGAGGTTGCATGTCGTACGAGAGCACCGCCGAGCCGATCAAGGTCGGCTACCTGATGGACTTCAGGCTGCCGCCAGGGTTTCCGGAGGAGATGTGCGCCTCCTTCACTCAGCGCTTCGACCTGGTCTTCGACGAGGCGCTGGAGCAGGGCCTGATGGATCGGCCGGTGCAGATCGTCTACCGCGAGGTCGAGGGACTGCCCAAGGGCTCGGTGAAGGCGGTGATCGACGCCTACGGCGAACTCGTCGACGAGGGCTGCCTCGTGGTGTTCGGCCCGCAACATCACCGACAACTGCGTGCCGACGCGCGAGGCGATCGAGGAGCGCTTCAAGGTGCCTGCGATCAGCGTCACCGGCACCGACGACTGGCTGGGTGAGTGGACGTTCGCCTTCCCGCAGGGCTCGATGACCGACGAACCGATCTTCCTGGCCGACCTCGTCGCCAAGCGCGGCCTGACCGAGGTCGGCGTCCTGGTCGAGCAGTAGCTCATCGGCGAGAGCTATCTGAAGAACCTGCGGAGTGCGTGCCGCCCGCAAGGGTATTCGCATCGTCGCGGAGGCGGAGATCGCGCAGACCGCGCAGGACATCAATGACGCGGTGCGCACCCTGCACGAGGCGAAGGCCGAGGCGATCGTGCACTGCGGGTTCGGTTTCGGGATCGTCTTCGTCAACCCGGCGCTCGAGGCGCTCGACTGGGACCCGCCGCGATTCACCACGCACCGCGTTCCAGAACGCCTGGGTCAACCCGATCATGTGGAACGCGTTCATGGGCTGGGTCGGGGTCGACCAGTACGACGAGGGCAACCCGGTCGGCCAGCGACTTCCTGGACCGCTACGCCAAGAAGTACAACGGCAGTCGCCCCGAGTACTGCGTGCCAGTGGTGAACCGTGACGTCGCCACCACCCTGGTGCGCGCCTTCACCGATGCCCATCCGCTGAGCCCGCGCGGGGTCAAGGAGGCCCTGGAGCGGGTGAAGATGATGCCCGCCGCGTCAGGTGCGCCCGGTACCCGGGTGTCCTTCGGAAAGTGGACGCGCCGCGCCTGGATGGGCGCCGGCTACCTGGTCGCCCGCAAGCTCGACGCCGACGGCGTCAACTCCCATCTCGTCGACCGTTTCGGTGAGGAGTAGTTCGCATGACCACTGACCAGGCAACGCCGGCTGCCGAAAGCCCTGCGGCCGAACCGAAGAAGGGGTCGTGGAAGGCCGCGGTGTGGATCGCCGTCGCGGTTGTCCTTCTCGTGCTGATCGCCGTCAACGCGCGCATGGGCGCCGTGTCCCCGCGCATCCGCAACCCCGAGGTCGACGGGCGCACCGCGTCCCGTCGAGCCGCTGTTCGGCTACGAGCACTGGCTGGGCCTGTTCCAGATCTTCACGATCATCTCGATGATCATGATCATCGCCGTCTACGTGTGGGCGTGGCGGCGCTACGGTGCGCACCCGGTGCTGCTGATGGGCATCATCTGCACGCTGATCGTCTGGCAGGACCCGATCATGAACTGGTCGCCGTTCGCGGTCTACAACCCGCAACTGTGGCACTGGCCCGAGGACTGGCCGCTGGTGTCGCTGTCGCCGACGGTCGAACCGTTCCTGGTCATCGGATACATCATGTTCTACCTCGGCCCGTACTTCCCGGCCATCTGGATCCTGCGAAAGCTGCAGGCCCGCAGACCTGTCGACTCGTTCGTGTGGCGTCACCCGCTGATCAGCCTCGGGCTCATCATCCTGCCATCGGCTTCGTCATCGACGCGATGCTGGAGATCACCCTCGTCCGCACCGGGTTCTACATCTACTCGCAGGTGATCCCGTTCGGCTCCGTCTTCGTCGGAGAGCCCTACCAGTTCCCGTTGATCTGGGAATCCGTGATGGTGACGTTCGTGATGATCCCGGCCGGTGTGCTGTTGTACCGGGACGACACCGGAAAGACCGTTGCCGAGAAGCTGGCCCAGCGGGCGCGCATCTTCGCCAGCCGGCCCACGTTGGGCATGTTCGTGGTGATGTTCGTGATCATCAACCTCGCCTACTTCGCGTACGGCACCGGCTTCGCCATCATCAAGTGGACAAGGACTGCGACCTCGGTCGCCTGCCCTTGGCCCTATCCGGAGGCCAAAGTCTATGACCCGCAGGGCTTTTACGAGGAGAACGGCCAGAAGGGCCCGTATTCCGTTGGCATCTGGTCAACCTGGATGAGCGCCCAGCCCGACGGCCGGCCGGACGTGCAACTCGGCGCCACCAGCGACCGGTGTGCGGCAGAAAGCCAGAATGGCTGAGCCGCGCAGCGTCGTCATCACCGGAGCCTCGCGGGGCCTCGGGCTGGCTTCTGCTTCGCACTTGTACAAGCAGGGATGGCGGGTCGTCGCGGCGATGCGATCGGTCGACGCGGGCATGGAGAAGCTGCGCGAGGCGACCGGTGCGGCCGTCGACGATCCGCGGCTGATCGGCGTCTCACTCGATCTCGACCGACTCCGCTTCGGTCGCGGCGGCGGCCAAGACGATCGAGGAAGCCGTCGGCGCCCCGACGCCCTCGTGCACAACGCCGGCATCTCCGCGGCCGGCATGGTCGAGGAAACGCCGATGAGCCTGTGGGAGCAGATGTTCGCGACCAACATCTTCGGCCCGGTTGCGCTGACCAAGGCGCTGCTGCCGTCGATGCGGGCGGCCGGCCGGGGCCGGATCGTCGTGGTCTCGAGCGCAGGCGGCGTGCGCGGAATGCCCGCGACAGCACCCTATTCCGCCGCCAAGGGCGCGCTCGAGCGCTGGGCCGAAGCCATGGCCGGGGAGGTCGCGCCGTTCGGTATCGGCGTCACGATCCTGGTGACCGGAACCTACGACACCGACATCATCACCGATGCCGGAACGACCGACTACCGCGACTTCGACGGGCCCTACGCCCGTCACCACAGCGACGATGGACAAACGCGGCGGCTCGCGATGAAGTACGGCGCAAAGTCGCCTGAGCGGTTCGCCGCCGGCGCTCGCCAAGGCGCTCGACGAGCACCAAGCCGTTCGCCCGGCGTCCGGTGGGCCCCGATGCGCGGATGTTGCTGATCGCCAGCCGACTGCTGCCGACCGCAGGACTTCACCAGATGATCGCGCGTGATGATGGCCGCGATCGGTGCCTCGGCCGCTCACCGGCGCCATCGACAATCCCATGAGAGCGAGAAGCATGCCTGACACCCCAACGGTTCGTTTCGAATCGAAGATGATGATCGACGGGAAGCTCGTCGACGGCTCGGCCGGCACCTTCACCAACATCAACCCGGCGACCGAAGAGGTGCATCGGAGAGGTCGCCGACGCGTCGAAGGCGGACATGCACCGCGCCATCGACGCCGCGCGGCGCGCGTTCGACGAGACGGACTGGTCGACCAACCACGCCTTCCGGCAGCGGTGCCTGCTGCAACTGCAGGAGGCGATCGAGGCCGAGCGGGAGGAGCTGCGCGAAGAGCTCATTCTCGAGGTCGGGTGCCCGCGGGCGATCACCTACGGCCCACAGCTCGACGCGCCGCTGGCCGATGCGCTGCGATACCCGGCCAAGCTGATCGACGAATATCCCGTGGGAGACCTCGCTCGGCGACACGCTCGTCTCGCTCACCGGCGTCAACACCACGCGGGTGGTGTGGCGCGAACCCGTCGGCGTGGTGGGCGCGATCGTGCCGTGGAACTTCCCGTTCGAGGTGACGATCCAGAAGCTCGGCCAGGCGCTGGCGACCGGCAACACCGTCGTGCTGAAGCCGGCGCCGAACACCCCGTTCAACGCCACCCGGCTCGGCCGGCTGATCGCCGAGAAGACCGATATCCCACCGGGTGTGGTCAATGTGGTCACCGCATCGGACCATTTCGTCGGTGAGGAGCTGACGCTGTCGCCGAAGGTCGACCTGATCTCGTTCACCGGTTCGACCGTCGTCGGCAAGCGAATCATGGAGAAGGGCGCGGCGACGATGAAGCGCCTCTTCCTCGAACTCGGCGGCAAGTCGGCGACCATCGTGCTGGAGGACGCTGATTTCGCGATCGGCTGCATGATGGGCATCGCGCCGTGCATGCACGCCGGACAGGGCTGCGCCAATCCCACCCGGATGTTGCTGCCGCGGTCCCGCTACGACGAGGGCGTCGAGATCCTCAAAGGAATCTACGAGGGCCAGGCCGCAGGCGACCCGCAGGATCCCGGAACACTGTGCGGCCCGGTCATTTCCGACAAACAGCGCAGCCGCATCCGTGGATACATCCAGAAGGGCATCGACGAGGGCGCCACCATGCTCGTCGGCGGTCCCGAGGCGCCGGACGGCTTCGACAAGGGATTCTTCGTCAAGCCAACGCTATTCACCGACGTCGACAACTCGATGACGATCGCCCAGGAGGAGATCTTCGGCCCGGTCCTCGCCGTGATCCCGTTCGACGACGAGGACGACGCCGTGCGCATCGCCAACGACAGCCCGTACGGGCTCGCGGGCAACGTCATGGCCGGAACGTTGGACCACGCGCTCGCAGTGGCCAAGCGGCTGCGTGCCGGGTTCATCGGCCTCAACGGCACTGCGGGCTACGGCGCCGACACGCCGTTCGGTGGCTACAAGGCCAGCGGCGTCGGGCGCCAGAACGGCATCACCGGCTTCGACCAGTACACCGAAGTGAAATCGGTCGCCTACCCGGCCCAGTGACGAGCGCTCGCGCGAGGAACATCCAACACAGTAGGAGTTCAATGTCAGATCTATTCGACGACCTCGAGGACTTCGGGGCGTTCGACGACGTCGTCTCGGGCAACGTCCGGGATCCCTATCCGGAGTTGGCCAAGCAGCGCCAGGAGACGCCCATCCAGCGCATCGACATGTCCGCGATGCCCGGCGAGGAGGGCAAGCCGGTCTTCATCGTGTACCGGCACGAGGACATCCAGACGATGTTGCGCGACAACGAGACCTACTCGTCGAACGTCGTGATCCAGATCTTCGGTGACGTGCTCGGCCACGGCGTGATGCTGGGCATGGACGAACCCGTGCACGGCAGGCTGCGGTCGCTGGTGACGAAGGCGTTCACCCAGAAGGCGCTGGCGCGCTGGGAGGACGAGATCGTCGGGCGCATCGGCAACGATCTCATCGACGGGTTCGCCGCCGACGGCAAGGCGGACTTGGTCAAGGAGTTCACCTTCCCCTATCCGACCCGCATCATCGCGGGCCTGCTGGGCTTGCCGGAGAAGGACTTCCCGCAGTTTCAGCGCTGGTCGATCTCGATGCTGAGCTTCACCGTCAACCCCGAACGTGGCAAGGCGGCGTCACAGGCGCTGGTGGACTACTTCAATCCGATCCTCAAAGCCCGCCGGGCAGACCCACGTGAGGATCTGATCAGCAGCCTCGCCGAAGCCGAGATCGACGGCGACAAGCTCTCCGACGAGGAGATCTACTCCTTCATCCGGCTTCTGCTGCCCGCCGGGGTGGAGACGACGTACCGGTCGCTGGGCAACCTGTTGTACGCGCTGTTGACCAATCCGGATCAACTCGACGCGGTCCGCGCCGACCGCTCGCTGATTCCGCAGGCGATCGAGGAGGCGGTGCGATGGGATGCACCGCTGCTGAACATAACCAGGGTGGCCACGCGTGACACCGAACTCAACGGGGTGCCGATTCCGCAAGGCTCGTCGGTGATGCCGATGCTCGGTGCGGCCAACCGGCAGGAGGACAGGTATCCCGACCCGGACCGCTTCGACATCTTCCGCCAGGCCAAGGTCCCCATCAGCTGGGGGCACGGAGTGCACGTGTGCCTCGGCATGCACCTGGCGCGACTCGAGATGCGCACGGCCATCAACCTTCTGCTGGACAGGCTGCCCAACCTGCGGCTGGATCCCGACGGCGACGACCCGCACATCCGGGGCATGGTGTTCCGGTCACCGACGTCGCTGCCGGTTCTGTTCGACGCCCCGGCAGGCTGATGGCCGAGCTGCGTTTTGACGACCGGGTGGTGGTCGTAACGGGGGCGGGGCGAGGCGTCGGGCGCAGCCACTCGCTGCTTCTCGCCGAGAAGGGCGCCCGCGTCGTCGTCGCCGACTACGGCGTAGGCATCGACGGTGGCGGGTCGTCGCGCGCGCCCGCTGAAGACGTGGTGGGGGAGATCGAGGCCGCAGGCGGGGAGGCGGTCGCCTGTTACGCGTCTGTCGCCGATGAGCGCGGAGCACAGTCCATCGTCGACACGGCAATTGACGCGTTCGGCCGCATCGATGCGGTCGTCAACAATGCCGGCATCCACGATCCCGGCGCGTTCGATGCGCTATCGGTCGAGCAGTTTCGCAAGATGCTCGAGGTTCAATTCTTCGGTACCGTCTTCGTATCACGCGCCGCGTGGCCACATTTCGTCGCGGCCGGGTACGGCAGGATCGTCAACACCGTGTCCGAGGCCATGCTCGGCGGTATCCCCGAGCTGACGAGTTACGGCTCGGCCAAGGGCGCGGTCTTCGGTCTCACCCGCAATCTCGCCACCGAGGGTGTCGAACACGGCATCCGAGTTAACGCAGTCGCGCCGCGGGCCTACACCCGCATGTCGGCATCGCATTCCGACGCGCTTTCGGAGGTCTTCGAGATGACGAAAGAAACGATCGACGAGATCAACGCGAGTATGCCACCCGAGTTATGCGCTCCCGCAGCGGCTTTTCTGGCGCACGAGTCCTGTCCACTCAATGGTGAGGTTCTGCAGGTCGGCATGGGCGGCGTGGCGCGCATCGCTGTCGTGCGCGCGCAGGGGATCTTCAAGCAGCCGTTGACGGCCGAGGACATCGCCGAAAACCTCACCCAGATCATGGATCTCAGCGACGCGTACGTAACCGAATCGACCAGGAGTGTGTTGTGACCGATTACGAGTCTGTGGACTTCTTCACCGACGAATCCCTTGTGCCGGACCCGTACCCGTACTTCGATCACCTGCGGTCGAAATGCCCTGTCACACAGGCAACCCCGTTCAACGTGCTCGCAGTCACCGGGCACGAGGAGGCAATGGCGGTCTACAAAGACCCGGCGTTCTCCTCTTGTATCGCAGTCGCGGGCCCGTTCTCGGGACTCCCCTTCGGCCCTGGCGGTGACGACGTCACAGAGTTGATCGAGCAGCACCGTTCTGCGGTCCCGATGAGCGAACACATCACGACCCAGGATCCACCGCTGCACACGCGCACGCGCGGACTGATGAACAAGCTCATCACTCCCAAGCGGCTGAAGGAAAATGAAGACTTCATGTGGCGGCTGGCCGATCAGCAGCTCGACACGTTCATCGACAACGGCCAGTGCGAGTTCCTCGAGGACTACGCGAAACCGTTCTCGCTCCTCGTCATTGCTGACTTGCTCGGCGTACCGGCAGAGGACCACGACGAGTTTCGTGCGGTGTTCGCGAGCGAGCAGGTCGGCGCCCTGGGTGAAGAGTCGCCCACCGCGCACAATCCGCTGGAGTGGTTGAACGAGAAGTTCTACGCCTACATCGAGGATCGCAGGCGTCAGCCGCGTGGGGACGTGCTGACCGAGCTGGCGGAAGCCAAGTACGAGGACGGTTCGACTCCCGACATCATCGACGTCATGAACCTGTCGACGTTCCTGTTCGCCGCCGGAACCGAAACGACCACAAAGCTTGTCAGCTCGGCAATGCGCATCGTCGCGGAGAACTCGGAGTACGAGACAATGCTACGGGACGACCGCAGCCGCATCCCGGCGTTCCTCGAGGAGACATTGCGGATGGAGAGCCCGGTCAAGGCGCACTTCCGGATGGCACGCACCTCGACGACCGTCGGCGGCGTCGAGGTGCCTGCCGGATCAACGGTCATGCTCCTGCCCGGAGCGTGTAACCGAGATGCACGGAAGTTCGACGACCCGGACACGTTCCACGCTGATCGAAAGAACGTGCGCGAGCACATCGCGTTCATCCGGGGCGTTCACTCGTGTCCCGGAGCACCACTGGCACGCACCGAGGGCCGCATCTCGCTGAACCGGATTCTCGACCGGATGACGGACTTCAGCATCTCGGAGGAACACCACGGACCGGCGGATGCGCGTCGCTACTCCTACGAACCGACGTTCATCATGCGAGGGCTCGCCGAACTGCACCTCGAGTTCAAGCCCATCCCTGACTAGGTAGGCACCGCTACGTTGTTCACATGAGCAGGTTGGCGATCAACTATGCGGGCCGGCTCGCCTGCGCGTACCTGCTATCGGTATCCGCGGCCGTCGCCATCCTGATACCGCTCGGCGGCGAGGCCCTCATGGGTGCACAGAACTACTTCACCCCGAGGAACATCACCCTCTCGGCGGTCCTGGTCGCCGTCGGCACAATCGTGGTAGCGCTCGGCGGAGCCCTGAACATCGTGCCGACGCTGCGGTGGTTCATTCCCGGCCTGGAGCCCGACGATCGTCAGCGCCGGGCGTTGACAAGACTGCTCGTCCGCCAGTCCGCACTCCTTTCGGGAACATGGGTCGTCAGCGGCGCGCTCTCCATCCTGCTCAACTTCGACGGTGGCATCGGCATCGTCGTGCCGTCCGCCATCGGCGTCGTGTTGGGTGGATCTGCTGCGTCAGGTATCGGTCTTCTGTTGACCATGAACATCATTCGTCCGATTCTTGCCGCCGCCACACACGCGTCTGAGCGTCTCATCGCCGCCCCTGGCGTGCTGGCGCGGCTGATCCTGCTGTGGTTGCTGTGCAGCGCGCTGCCGTCCCTCGTCATCGTGGCATTGGTTGTGGTCCGGGCGAACGGCTGGCTCATCCCGAAGACGACGTCGGTGGAGAACGCCGTGCTGGTGGTGGCGTTGGCCGCAGTGCTTCTCGGACTGCCGACGATGATCCTCACGTCGAGGTCGATCTCCGACCCAATAGGCGAAGTGGTCGACGCGATGGCCGAGGTCGAGCGGGGACGTTTCAACACCGAGGTGGATGTTTTCGAGCGCTCCGAAATCGGCAGGCTCCAAGGCGGATTCAACCGGATGGTCGGCGGGCTGGCCGAGCGCGAACGGGTACGCGACCTGTTCGGTCGTCACGTTGGCACCAACGTTGCCCGCCGCGCCATCGAAGAGGGTGCAACGATGTCCGGAGTCGTCCAGGAGGCGGCAATTCTCTTCATCGATCTGACGGGTTCGACCGAATTGGCCGCCAGCCATCCGCCGGAGCAAGTAGCGGAGGTTCTCAACGACTTCTTCCGGATCGTCGTCAACGCCGTCGATGAGCGAGACGGATTGATCAACAAGTTCCAGGGCGACGCCGCACTCGCCGTCTTCGGCGCACCATTGCGCACCAGCGGCGCTGCCTCGGCGGCGCTTGCCACGGCGCGCGTTCTTGGCGAGCAGTTGCGCGAGCTACCGCTTGTCGACTTCGGTATCGGTGTTTCTGCGGGGGCGGTCTTCGCGGGCAACATCGGCGCCGAGAATCGCTATGAATACACGGTGATCGGCGATGCGGTGAACGAGGCTGCCCGGCTCGCCGATCTGGCGAAGACATCGGACCGACGGATCTTGTGCTCGTCAGCGGCCATCGAGCGCGCCGACGCCGCCGAACGACGGCATTGGGCGTCGAAGGGCAGCGAGGTGTTGCGCGGGCGGTCCGAGGCCACAGAGATCTCGGAGCCCGAGAAATTTGTCGATGGATCGAACTAGTGTTCGATCTGTGGCGGGCAAGTGACAGATTCCTGCGCTCGCTACTTACTGCCGAAGACCCGTTCAAACAAGGCAGTGTCCCCGTAGTTCTGGACCTTGACGATCTTGCCATCGCGGTAGGTGAACGCATCGGCTTGGAGTCCGGATTCTCCGCCCGCGCTGACTTGCGAGAGGACGACCACGACCTCGTCGTCGGCGAGGAAACGGCTGGGCGTTATCTTAAAGTTCTGCTCAGCGATCTTCCCGAACAGTTCCTTGACCCCGTCTTTGCCGCGATAGGTTCCGCTGACCGCGTTGGTACCGGGTATGACGAACTCGACGCTGTCGTCGTAGTCGTTCAAGACCGTTTCGACGTCGCCCTTGTCGAAGGCCGCATACCCCTTCTTCGATGTCTCGATGTTCTGACTTGCCATCATCACTCCTTCGCGTCGCTGTCCTCCGGGGCCGATTTCCCCCAGAATTGATGTTCCACCGCGGCGGGACGTCCCGTGGCAGATTGAGCGCCGGGCTGGTCGCCGTTGGCGTGTTCGAGGCGGGGCCGGGGGACTCGTGGATCCTTGCTCCTCGCGGCGGCCACACCGTAGCCTCGTGACGTGGCCGGACTGACGGCCGTCAGCGCCGACGAACTCGCCGCCCTCGAGGTTTTCAAGGGCTGCCGTCCGGATGCTCTGGAGCCGCTGGCGGCGCAACTGCGCCCGCTGAATGCGGCGGCGGGCGGTGTCTTGATGCGCCAGGGGGAGCGGGCGGAATCGTTCATGCTGATCGGTTCCGGGCGTGTGGAGATCACCCACACCGGAAGCGACGGAGTGCCCACCGCCCTCGAATTCTCGCCTCCTTTGATCGTCGGCGAGATCGCGCTGTTGCGCGACGCGCCACGGACCGCGACGGTGGCAGCAATCGAGCCGCTCACCGCATGGGTCGGAGGCCATGGCGCCTTCGCCACCATGCTCGATGTGCCGGGCATGATGGACAAGCTCGTGCAGACGGCCCGCCAGCGGCTGGCCGCTTTCATCACGCCGATCCCCGTTCAAATGCGCGACGACAGCTGGCTGTATCTGCGGCCCGTGCTGCCGGGCGACAGCGAACGCACCTCGGACGGCACCATCGAGTTCTCGAGCGAGACGTTGTATCGCAGGTTCCAGACACCCCGCACGCCGACCAAGTCGTTGATGGCCTACCTGTTCGAGGTCAACTACAAGGACCACTTCGTCTGGGTGATGACCGAGGGAAAGGAAGGTCCGGTGGTGGCCGACGCGCGCTTCGTCCGCGACGAGACCGATCCGACACTCGCGGAGGTGGCGTTCATCGTCGGCGACGACTACCAGGGCCGCGGTGTCGGCTCGTTCCTGATGGACGCCTTGGCCGTTGCGGCGCGCGGCGATGGAATCCGACGGTTCACTGCGCGGGTGCTCTCCGACAACCTCGCCATGCGCAAGATCCTGGACCGGTTCGACGCGCATTGGCAGCGTGAGGATCTCGGCGTGGTGACGACCGTCATCGATGTGCCCGCGCTGCGTGAGATGTCCATATCGCGTGAGATGTACCGTGAAATCCACGGTATGGCACGTGAACTCCTGGGTGCGCTCGGCTGATGCGCCCGCCGCTGAGCAAGGACACCCGGCTGTGCATCTCGCTGGCTGCTCGGCCGAGCAATATCGGCACCAGATTCCATAACTATCTCTATGACCTGTTGGGGCTGGACTTCGTCTACAAGGCATTCACCACGACCGACATCGCCGCGGCGATCGGCGGGGTGCGTGCGCTCGGCATCCGTGGCTGCTCGGTCTCGATGCCGTTTAAACAGGACGTCATTCCGCTCGTCGACCGGGTCGAGGACTCCGCACAGGCCATCAACGCCGTCAACACGATCGTCAACGACGACGGGCGCCTCACCGCCTCGAACACCGACTACATCGCCGTGCAGCGGCTCATCGACGAACATCGGCTGGATCCGTCGCAATCGGTGATGATTCTCGGCAGCGGTGGAATGGCGCAGGCGGTGGGTGCGGCGTTCCGGGACAGCGGATTTCACAACGGCGTGGTCGTCGCGCGCAACACCGAGGCCGGTGAGGCGCTCGCCCGGACACTCGATTACGAGTACGCGCCCGAGGTCGGACCGCGGACCGCCGACGTCATCGTCAATGTGACCCCGATCGGGATGGCCGGCGGACCGGAGGAGCGGCTCAGCCCATTCGACACGTCGGCAATCACCAAGGCGGACACCGTATTCGACGTGGTCGCGCTGCCGGTCAGAAACCCCTCTGATCACGGCGGCCCGCGCGGCGGGAATCAAGGTCATCACCGGCGGCGAGGTGATCGCGCTGCAGGCCGCCGAACAGTTCGAGCGATATACAGGCGTGCGGCCGACTGCCGAGCAGGTGGCGGACGCTTCGGCGGTGTCCCGGGCCTGACTAACCGGCGTTGACGACGACGATCTGTCGACGCACCTTCTCGATGCCCTGCGTCCATTTCGAGTACATCAGCGTGGCTTCGAGGAACCACACCAGAGTCGAGTGCACAGCGGAACCGGTCGGAGGTGCATCTGCGGGAAGCGGCAAGGCGAATGGGACCGTCACCGGTGCGCCGTTGCGTAGCGGTATGCCCTTGCCGAGCTTCACCTTTTGACCGGACTTCGACCCGCCGCTCGCCGCGGGTGTGCGTCTCGAGCGGATGAGAGAGCGTCGTATAGGCCCAGTAGATTCCGAGCTCGCCATCCGACATGTCGACCTGCGGCGTGAGCGTGATGTTGCCGTTGATCGTTTCGCCCGCGCGGAAGACCAGTGATGGCAACACGATGTCGAGTTCGGTCTCGCCGTCTCCGTTGACCCGTCGCTGGGGCTCGTCGGTGACTTGGAGGTCCTGGCCGCTGATGACCACGTTGAAGTCGCCGCGGGTGTCGATGTCGCGGCCGCCACGTTCGACGGTCAGGCGCGCCGACCACCGAGCGAGCGCATCCGAGGATCCCGGCGCCCATGAGGGGACCGTGAACGATGAAGAGGCACCGGTAAATTCGCCGGTGGCGATCGGTAGGTCGACCTTCGTCACACCTACCCAGTCCTCGGTGTCCTTCTCGCTGCCCGCGTCAGTGCCGACTTCGCCCATCATCCACCACATGTCGTTCATCTGCGTGACCGTCGAGTCGGCGCGGCCGGCCCACCGGTAGCGGTAGAAGTTGGTGTAGCCCCACTCCAGCGTCGCCGCGGTCACCTTGTCGACCGGCGTTGTCGGTCGTGACGGTGGCCGTGACCGTCTGGCGTGGTCGGACGACGGCCGGCGCCACAGTCACGTGAGCGCCGGCCGATCGCTTGAACAACCCCACTGAGTCCGCCGGCTACTTCTTGCGCTGCGACTCGGCGTACTCCTCGGGGTGGTGCTTCTTCTGGTATGCGCGCATCGGCCAGAAGAGCAGCCACAACACCGGGTAGACCGTCACGTAGAACAGTGCATGCAGCGCGGCGGCGACGATGACGAAGAAGATCCACGCGGGATAGATGATGATCAGGCAGAACTGGATGAACTGCTTGAGCACCACCGGGTAACCCTCGGCCATCGACCACAGGAATCGTGGGCTGGCGGCCTTGAGATACTGCTTCACCTTCGAGGTTTCGGCCTCGGCCTCCGCCTGGGCAGCGCTGATGTCGCGGCCCCGCTCCTCCCGCGTCAGACCGCGCTGTGGCGGTGGCGGCTCGTTCGGAGCGGGGGGCTGAACCGCGGTCACGGGGCCGGAGTGATTGTGGTCTGCTCGTCAATCATGCCGGTGGCGTCCATCAGGATGCCCATCTGATCCTCGCTGCCGTCGGCGTTGAGCTGAAGGACATACAGGCCGTCGGCTCCGGGGATCGTCACGGTCTTCTGCGCGACGGCTCGTTTGGCGCCGTCCTTCAGATAGGTGCCGCCGACCTGCCAGGCATCGAACCCACCGAGCTGGCTTGCGGAGCCGACCCCGTCGCCCTCATACCCCGGGAGGTTCTTCATCTCGCCCGGCGCGTACTCGAGGATCTTCGCCGGGTCGACATTGCCGCCCAGCTTCGACAGCAGCGCGATGATCGTCGGCGGACTGGCGGCCATCGCCGGGTCACCGGTGAATTTGATTGCGCCCCACGCCCACTGAGGTGTAGCAGGACCCATGTCCTCCCAACCGGGAGGGAACGGGAGGTTGATTTCGGGAGACCCTGGATCGCCGCGCTTCACCGGTGCTTCGGTGATGCCGTTTTCCTTGATGTAGTCGGGAATTGACTTGTTGGCCGCGGGCGCGGGCGCCGGCGCCGCAGACGACGTGGGAGCGGCTGTCGACGAGCTGGTGGTCGCCTTGCTCTCCTCGGCTTTCTTCTCGTCGGATCCGCAGCCCGCAAGGCCGAGGCCGAGTACGACGGCCATGATCGCGATGCCGCCGGCCCTCACTGTTCTCATTGAGTCTCCCGTGTCAGTTGAAATCTGCGCCATGAGCCTACGGTCGGCAAACGATTCATGGAAGGAAAATCGCCGCGAAGCCCAACGGTCCGCGGTTTGAATCGAACCAATGGTCAGAGCGGTTTGCCTAGCGCTACATGCGACCACCGGCAGCAGGCTGGCCTGAGCGCGGTTACGTACCGTAGGGCAACTATCAACGTTTCGCTGCCATTTTGGTCGTTTGTGGTGCAAGATGCACGTGTGCTGCGAGTTGGGGGCTGTATTGGTCTCGCGGCATCACAAATAAGGGTTTGCATCGCCGTGGGGTGGCGAGGCGAGGGGAAGGTCCGGACATGAAGGTGATCGCGCGTTCGCTGGTCGTGATTTTTGTGGCGCTGATCGCCGTGCCCGCACTGGCGGTGTCGTACACGATCACGAGCGCCGTTCAGCTACTGGCCACGACGGCACTAATCATGGGTGGGACGCAGCACCCGCTCTCGTCGGACGTGGACGATCCGAACACGTTCGTCCTGCCCTACATGAACAAACTGCTCCAGAATCTGTACGTCGACAGTCGAGACCCCGAGGCGTCCGAGCCGAACCCAGCCGGCATCAATAAGGTCGCCGTCATCTACCCCGCGGAGTTCTTCCCGTTCTTCGGGTCGACGACGTTCGACGACTCGGTCTCCGACGGTGTCGACAACCTCGGGAGCTGCCTCGGCGTCAACGACGACGATTGCAACTACAACCACGACGTGCGGTTCGGCGCCGCCGGATACCGAGGGGCCTGTTCGGGACACCTTTATCGTCATCGGCTACTCGCAAAGCGCAGTGGTGGCCTCGCTGGTGAAGAACCAGATCATCGCGGACCATGACACCAGCCTGAACGGCACCGAATTCGATCTGTATGCCAATCCGATGCGGCCCAACGGTGGCGTCCTGGGGCGCGGATTCACGGGGCTGACCATCCCGATTATCGGCATCACGTTCTACGGGCCGACGCAGAACAGCTGCGGGGACACGTGCGTCGGCGATGACCTCGTCCTGCCCACCAATGATTTCGCCCAGGAGTACGACTTCCTCGGCGGCGACGCTCCCGCCCGGCCAGGCAACATCTTGGCGATTGTGAATTCGATCGCCGCATACGCCCAGCTCCACGGAAGTCTTCCGGACCATTCGGTCGATGGGCCCGGCGTCATCGACCAGGGACAAGACGGCGACACGCACTACTACATGCTTGCGGCCGATACCCTCCCAATTCTCCTGCCGCTCGTGACGGCAGGCGTTCCCGCGCCGGCCCTTGCGATTCCCGACGCGATCATGCGCGTGTGGATCGAGGACGCCTACATCCGCGACCAGAGCCCGGGTGCCTCGGTGCCGTTCCAGCTCAGCCCCATCGGCGACCCGATCGGGCTGATCGGCAACACGCTCGGCGCCATCCCCGTCGGTATCGACGACACCGTCGAAGGATTCACCACTCCCGGCAACCGCCCATTGCAAACGCCGGGAGGCTGGCGGCCGTTCGGCGTCGGCGGCGGTATCTACGACAGGACCACCGGCCAGCCGGTGGAGGAAGCCGCGACGCTCGGTGCCCGCGAGGCCGCCCCAGTGACACCCGCGCCGCAAACCGGCGATACCAAAAAGGCGGAGATCGTGCCGGATGCGGACGATCAGGGTAACGACGACACGCAGCAGACGCCTCCCGCGCGCCAGCCGGGTCCGGTTCGGCAGTTCATCCGCGAGTCGCTGAACTTCGATCCGACGAAGCGGCCGTCCGGGCTGGCCCCGAACGGTGAGGGACCGCTGAAGAAGGTCTTCAACGCCCTGACCGGACAGCGGCCCAAGAAAGAGACCGACAACGAGACCGGCGACGAGCAGAAGCCGGCCGCGAACGATCCGGCTCAGGGCGCGGCGTAAATCAGACGTCGCAGTTGAGCGAGACGGTGATAAGCCGGCGGACCACGACGGTGATGAACTCGCGGCGCCTGTCCCCGTCCTTGCCCCTGCCCCTGTCCACCGGGATGGTCCGGGTGATGTCGTGCGGATTCCGCACGCTGGTCACGATGCACTGGTCGAGCGGGGCACTGCCCACGCGGTCGATGTTGACGTCGTAGCCGGCCGACTCGAGCTGCCCGATCGTCGCATAGGCGTTACCCGGTGCAATGGGCTCCGCCATTGCCATTCCCGCCGGTGCGAGCACCACGCCCGCCGCCACGATCCCCCCTGCCATACCCCATGCTGCACGCACGACAGTTTCTCCATACTTTTGATCGACCCGACACTTGTTTGATCGTTCAGAACGCGCAAAGTGTTGCCAGCTTTTCCTAAGCGTTCTCTGTGGTAGTAACGGGCGTGCGCCGGTTCTGGTTCAGTCAACCGCTGGTGCTGTCGTGCATCGTCGTCGCCTGCGGCCACCCCGGCACGCCGCCCACGACCTCACCGACCGAACCCTCCCGCGCAGAGGCGCAGGTCAACCCGGCCAACATCACCAGGGCACGCGGTGAACTGCCCGCAGGCTACGAGGTGTCAGACGCCAGCGGCTCCGCGTCGCCCGTCGCGTTCTGGGGCTTCGGCCCCGGATGGGTTGCAGAACCCGCGCCCTGCGGAGTGCTGGCCGGGCCTGGCAGGCGACGACGTCGACGACGAGAGGATGGTCGGCATCCGGGCCCGGCGGCATCGTGCACGCCGTGATCACCGGGTCGCCGAGTGCGCCTGTCACCTTCGAACCGGCGGTGCTGGCCGAGTGCGGGCAGTGGATCGTGACGTCGGGCAACACCACAGGCACCGTCAGCCTCGTCGACGCCCCGGCCATCGACGGGGTGGCCACCGTCGGCATGACCACCGACGCCAAGACCATCGTCGAGGGCGGCACGGAGACGGCGTCGAGGGCGAGCACGTTCAGCGCCTATCTCGACGGCTATCTGGCGTTTGTCACGGTGGTGACCGATCCGGGATCGCCGAATCCTCCACTCGGCCAAGAATTCGCCGCAGAACTGTTGGTCAAAACGGTGTCGGCGTTACGCGGCTGAGGCCGCATCGGCAGGTACATTGGCGCCGATGCCGAACCCGAAGGCGATGCTCGTCATCGCAAGCGTCGTCGGTGTGCTCGCCGCCTGCAGCTCTGCCGAGTCGGCCGAGCCCGACCTGTCGCACGCCGACATCTCGAACATCAAGACCGTCCGGTCAGAATTTCCCGCGCCGTTCAAGGTCACCGATGTCGCACCGACTGCGATCGACCCCCGAATCCTCGAACCCCAAAAGCTGCCCCCAGAAATCAAATTCGAGCCAGCGGATTGCGGGCAGTTCGCAGAATCAACAGGTCCTGCCCGCAGGCGTCAAGGGCAACATGGCCGCGCTCACGGCCGAGGGCGATGGCAACCGGTTCATCGTGATCGCGGTCGAGACATCGGAGACCGTGCCGGTCAATGGGCCACCGGCGAACTGCCAGAAGGTCGGGTTCACCGGTCCGGGGTTGCGCGGGCTCATCGAGGTCGTTGACGCTCCGAAGATCGACGGCGTCCAGACGCAGGGAGCCCACCGAGTCATACAGACGACGATGGGCGGAAAGACCCGTACAGGCGAGCTTTACACCTACGTCGCCAGATTCGGCCCGCTCATGGTGATCGTCACCGCCAACCCGCTCGTCATTCCCGACAAGCCGGTGGCACCGGTCGACACCAAGAAAGCGGGCGAACTGCTGAGCGCGGGCGTGACCGCAATAAAGGGCTGAGGGTCAGCGGACGTCGTGCGGACGGAACTGGATGCTGATCCGCGGGCCGACCGGCTTGACCGTCTTCGGAATGCAGTGTTCCCACGTGCGTTGACACGAGCCACCCATCACCAGCAGGTCGCCGTGGTGGTGCTGCAGTCGCAGCGATTTCCCGCCACCGCGCGGGCGTAACGCGAAAACCCTTGTAGCGCCGAGGCTTACGATCGCCACCATGGTGTCCTCGTTGCTGCTCCGGCCGATGGTGTCGCCGTGCCAGGCGACGCTGTCTTCGCCGTCGCGGTAGAGGCACAGGCCCGCGGTGGTGAAGGGTTCGCCGAGCTCGCCGCCGTAGGTGTCGTTGAGCCGCCTGCGCATCTGCTTGAGCCGCGGATGCGGCGCCGGTTCGTCGATGAGGTTGTGGAAGCTGACCAACCGCGGCACATCGAGCACGCGGTCATACATCTGCCTGTCGTTCGGCGCGCCACGGGATGACCTCGCTGAGCTCACCGAACAGCGAGTCCGCGTCCGTCAGCCAGCCGGAACGCACCTCGACCCACGCGCCGCCGCCGAGATGCTGCCGTTCGGCGGGGTCGAAGAGAGAGCTTTGTAGAGCCACCTCCATGACTGCCAGTTTATCGCACACGCGTTCGAATGGTCATAACCGAACCGCGCCGGGACCCTGCTCGGCGAGGACGTCGCCGGGGTTGGACAGCGCGCAGGTCTTCAGGCTCAGGCAGCCGCACCCGATGCAGCCGGTGAGGTTGTCGCGCAGCCGCTGCAGGTGCAGGATCCGATCGTCGATGTCCTGGCGCCAGCCCGCGGAGAGCCGGGCCCAGTCTTTACTGGTCGGGACGCGGTCGGTGGGCAGCGTCGCCAGCGCTTCCCGGATGCGGGAAAGCGGGATGCCGAGGCGTTGCGACATCCGGATGAAGGCCACCCGCCGCAGCGTCTCGCGGGCGTAGCGGCGTTGGTTACCGGTGGTGCGACGGCTGGCGATCAAGCCCTGGCGTTCGTAGAAGTGCAGTGCCGAGATGGCCACACCGCTGCGGTCGGCCATCTCGCCGGGCGTCAGCTCGTGGATGTCCATACACCTCAACTATAAGTTGAGGTGGCCGATCGCGCTACGGTGCTACGTGTGTCCGTGCCCACGCTGGGGGTGAACTCCGAGGTCGGGGCGCTGCGGGTGGCCATCCTGCACCGCCCGGGCGCCGAGCTGCAGCGGCTGACGCCCGGCAACAACGACGCGTTGTTGTTCGACGGCTTGCCTTGGGTCGCCAAGGCGCAGGAGGAACACGACGCGTTCGCCGAGCTGCTGCGGTCGCGCGGGGTCGAGGTGCTGCTGCTGTCTGACCTGCTGACGGAGGCGCTGTCCAGCGGCGCCGCGCGCATGCACGGCATCTCGGCCGCGGTGGATGCGCGACGCCTGGGGCTGCCGCTGGCGCAGCAGCTTTCGTCGTATCTGCGGACATTGGAGCCGGCCGGGCTGGCGCACGTCCTGATGGCGGGCATGACGTTCACCGAGCTGCCGATCGCGGCGGCGAAGTGTCACTGGTCCGTCGCATGCACCATGGCGGCGACTTCGTCATCGAACCGCTGCCGAACCTGCTGTTCACCCGCGACTCGTCGTTCTGGATCGGCCCGAGGGTGGCGATCACGTCGCTGGCCCTGCCTGCCCGGATCCGCGAGACGTCGCTGACCGACCTGATCTATGCGCACCATCCGCGGTTCCTCGGTGTGCGGCGGGCCTACGAGTCGCGTTCTGCGCCGGTCGAAGGCGGCGACGTGCTGCTGTTGGCGCCGGGTGTCGTCGCCGTCGGGGTCGGGGAGCGGACGACGCCCGCCGGGGCAGAGGCGTTGGCCCGCAGCCTGTTCGACGACGATCTCGCCCATACGGTGCTGGCGGTGCCGATCGCCCAGGAACGCGCGCAGATGCACCTCGACACGGTATGCACGATGGTCGACACCGACGCCGCCGTCATGTACCCGAACATCGTCGACTCGTTGTCGGCGTTCACCATTCACCGCGACGGCGACGGCGGGGTGAAGATCGACGACGCCGCACCGTTTGTCGATGCCGCCGCGAGCGCGATGGGGATCGAGAAGCTACGCGTGATCGCGACGGGCCTCGACCCCGTCACCGCCGAGCGTGAGCAATGGGACGACGGCAACAACACGCTGGCGTTGGCGCCCGGCGTCGTCGTGGCCTACGAGCGCAACATCGAAACCAACGCCCGGCTGCGCGATGCGGGCATCGAAGTGCTGCCCATCGAAGCCAGCGAGCTGGGCACCGGCCGCGGCGGCCCACGCTGCATGTCCTGCCCCGCGGCGCGCGACCCGCTGTAGTTCGCCCGCGAAATTGGCACCTCCAGCTCTGCGGGTGACGTCGGGATTCTCGCCGTCAGCCATCCCTTCTCGCTCGCGACGCCCAGGCATCCCGTACTCGGGCAGGATGGATTTCGCGGTGTTCGTTCACGACATGAACATCCAGCCAGCCCGACGCTCGATGAGCTCGCCGCGCCGATGCCGTGCACGTATGGTCTCCGGTCTGTTCGGTGCTGGTCGCCGTCGTATTCGACGGCGACTCGGCTCGTCCCAGCCCATATCGATGAGCTACCGAACCCGTACTCGACCACGGAATCTGAGTCTGCGGCTTCTCATACCCCGCTCCGATCAGCATCAGCCGTAGCCATGTTTCCTCGGCGATTGGGCGCCGGCGTCCATCACGTCGAGCGCGGTCACGGCAACGACGAAGCCGCGCGCTCGGCGATAGCGGTCGGCGAGCGCCAAGACATCGGCAGCGGTGACGCGCGTTGCCCTGGCGAGAGCGTCGAGATGGGCAACCGCGTCATGAACTCCAGGAAGCGTCCTAGATCCAACGCGGTCGCGCGCTGGAGTGGACGCGCAGGCCTTCCGAAATCGCGAACTTCGTCGGCGCCAACGCGTTCGTCGCGTGATGACGCCTCGCGGCGTGTGGTTGTTCGCCCAGATCACCTCCACGGCGTCGGTGTCGTCGACCCATTTCGCACCGTGGAGCGCAGAGGCAGCCCTGCCGGTGATGACTGCCGCTGCGTTTCGACCAGAGCCACGCTCCAACTGCTCGGTCGACATATCGATGGAGCGGTGTCACGTCGGAATGTAGACATCGGTGTATACGGGTCGATAGTTCCACGGAGCTGCGCCCGGGTCACGATGCCGGTGGCCACCGCTTCGAGCCAAGAATGATCCCCCCATGAGGGATGATGCTCGGAGCGACGATCGCTCCGACCGGCGAGCGAGAAGCTATGGCTGTGGATAACGCGAGATCACGACCAGGAATGCTATTTCGCGCGGTAGTGATGGCTACCGCCAGCTGGGCAGCCAGATCTGCAGGTTCCACGTCGACTGCGAAATCGGTGTACCGGTGAGGATCGGATACATCCACGCGAAGTTCGTGATCACAAGCGCCAGATAACAACTGACGGCGATCAGCCCGAGCGTTCTTCGCTCGGCGTTCTGGTTCGGCTGGTGCAATATGTCCCCGAGGATCATCGCGATCGCCATCACGAGGAATGGCGCCATGGTGGCCGCGTAGAAGAAGTACATCTGCCGGTCGATGTCGGCGAACCACGGCAAAAAGCCCGCGCCGTAGCCGACAAGGACGGCGCCGTATCGCCAGTCCTTCTTCACAAACGCCCGCCACAGCGCCCACCCGAGCACGGGCAAGGCGATGAACCACATCGTCGGGGTGCCGACCAGCATCACGGCCTTCACACACGACTGCGCCCCGCAGCCCGGGACGTTCTCCTGGTCGATCGCATACAGCACCGGGCGCAGCGACATCGGCCAAGTCCACGGCTTCGACTCCCACGGGTGATGGTTGCCGTCGGCATTCGTCAGCCCGGCGTGGAACCGGTACACGCCGTACGTGTAGTGCCACAGCGAGCGGATCGCGTCCGGCAGGACGCCGCCGGGCCCGATCGACTGGCCGACCTCATGCCGGTTGGTCGCCGTCTCCGAGGCGAACCACGGCCCATAGGACGCCATGTACACGCCGAACGGAATCAGCACCAGCGCATAGACGGCCGGGCTCAGGTCACGGCGCAGCGCGCCCACCCACGGCCGCGGCACCCGGTACTGCCTACGCGCGGCGACGTCGAACGCCAGCGTCATCACGCAGAAGAACACGACGAAGTACAACCCGGACCACTTTGTCGCACAAGCCAATCCGAGCAGGACACCAGCGCCGAAGCGCCACCACCGCACACCGAGCCGCGGCCCCCACGGGGTTTCGCCGATGCGGCCTTCCAGGAGCGCGACATGCATCCGCTCCCGCACCTGGTCGCGATCGACGATCAACGCGCCGAACGACGCCACCACGAAGAACGCCAGGAAGCCGTCGAGCAGGGCTGTCCGCGACGCGACGAAGGTCACGCCGTCGGCGATGAGCAGCAGCCCCGCGATGGCGCCGACCATCGTCGAACGGGTCATCCGCCGGACGGTGCGGGCCACCAGCGCGCACATGATGACGCCCAACACCGCGCCGGTGAACCGCCAGCCCAGCCCGTTGTAGCCGAAGATCGCCTCACCGATCGCGATCAGTTGCTTGCCGACCGGAGGATGCACCACCAGCCCGTAGCCGGGGTTGTCCTCGACGCCGTGGTTGTACAGCATCTGCCAGGCCTGCGGCGCGTAGTGCTTCTCGTCGAAGATCGGGGTGCCCGCGTCGGTCGGTGAGCGAGGTTGAGGAACCGCGTCAGCGCCGCCAGCGCGGTGACGACCGCGGTCATCGTCCAGCCGTTCAGCCTGTCGACGGGACCGAAGTCGGCGACCGGCATCAGCGGCGCCGGGCTGATCACAGGGACCGAGCGCGCGGCCGATGGCGTTTCGGTAGCGGTAGCGGTCACGCGACCGATCGTAGGCTGTGCGCTATGAGCCCCGGTCGATTGTTGCTGGCGGCCACCCCGCTGGGGCTGCCTGCCGACGCCTCTGCCCGGCTGGTTAGCGCCCTGGGCAGCGCCGATGTGGTCGCCGCCGAGGACACCCGCCGCGTCCGGACGCTGGCGCAGGGCCTCGAGGTCAAGATCTGCGGGCAAGGTCGTCAGCCTGTTCGACCAGAACGAGGCGACGCGGGTGCCCGCGCTTGTCGCGGAGATCGGGGCGGTGCGACGGTGCTGGTCGTCAGCGACGCGGGCATGCCGGTCATCAACGACCCCGGCTACCGGCTGGTGGCGGCCTGCGTGGAAGCCGGACTGCCGGTCAGCTGCCTGCCCGGTCCATCGGCGGTCACGACGGCGCTGGCGGTTTCCGGGCTGCCTGCGGACCGGTTCTGTTTCGAGGGGTTCCCGCCGCGCAAGCATTCGGCCCGCAAGACGTGGCTGGCGGTCCTGGCGGCCGAACAGCGCACCGCCGTGTTCTTCGAGTCACCGCGGCGGCTGGCGGCCTGCCTGCAGGACGCCGTCGAGGTGCTCGGCCCGGAGCGCCGCGCCGTGGTGTGCCGCGAGCTGACCAAGACGCACGAGGAGATCCGCCGCGGCACGTTGGCCGAGCTGGCGGGCTGGGCGGCCGAGGGCGTGCTCGGCGAGATCACCGTCGTGCTGGCCGGGGCGGAGCCGCGGGCCGACCTGGAGACGTTGGTGGCCGAGGTCAACGCGTTGGTCGACGACGGCGCGCGGGTGAAGGACGCATGCGCGCAGGTCGTCGCCGACAATCCCGGGGCGCCGTCGCGGCGTGAGCTTTACGATGCGGTTCTGCGGTCGCGCGACTGACACGGAGGCGCACATGGCATTGCCCGGCGTTGGTGCTCGTGCACGGCGGTCAACATGCGGGCGACTGCTGGGACCCGACCGTGGACGAAATCGCACGGCTGGCACCGGAACTCGCCGTACTCGCCGTCGACCTTCCTGGTCGCCGCGGCAAGCCTGGGGACCTCAAGACGGCCACCATCGACAGCTGGGTGGATTCGGTGATAGCCGATATCGAGGAGGCGGGCCTCGACGACGTCGTCATCGTCGGCCATTCGATGGCGGGACTCAGCGTCCCCGGCGTGGTGAGAAAACTCGGTTCGTCACGAGTGCACGAGATGATCCTTGCCGCGGCATTCGTACCGCCCGATGGTGCTGCGGTGGTTGACACGCTTCCCGGAGTGTTGGGCTGGTACGCACGCCGCTACATCGAGAAGGGCGGGGTGGCAACCCTGCCGAACAGGCTGGCGGCGTGGGCGTTCTGCAACGGGATGACCGCCGAGCAGCGCAAGTTCAACCTGGATCGGTTCTATGCGGAGGGGCCTGCCGTCGTCGTCGAAAAGGTCAACCGGGAGGGGATGCCCGACGAGGTGCCGCGCACCTGGATTTTCACGCTGCGCGACCGCGCCCTCTCTCAGCGGGCGCAGCGCAGGTCGATCGCCGCGCTGGGTGGCGTGCAGACCGTCATTCCGGTCGACACGTGCCACAACCTGATGGTCAGCGAGCCGAAGTGGCTGGCTGAGGTCCTCGTCGAGCGCTGTCGGCTGTACGCATAGCGCCGACGATCGGCGCCGCCTTGTGCAGGCACTCGTCCCATTCGCGATCGGGATCGGAGTCCGCGGTGATGCCGCCGCCGACGCCGAGGATGGCGGAGCCGTCGGCGCCGAACTCCACGGTCCGGATCGCCACATTGAGCTCACACCCGGCGACCGGTGATGCCAAACCGACTGTGCCGCAATACACCCCGCGTCGATTCGGCTCCCAGCCGGCCAGCAGTTGACGGGCCCGACCCTTCGGGGTCCCCGTGACAGACGCAGGCGGGAACGCCGCGTCCAGCAGCGTGGCCATCGGCACATCGGCGTGTACCCGCGCGGACACCGTCGACACCAGATGCCACACGCCAGGTGCAGGCCGCACCACGAGCAGTTCCGGCACGGTCACGCTGCCGGTGACCGCGACGCGGCTGAGGTCGTTGCGGACCAGGTCGACGATCATGATGTTCTCGGCGACGTCCTTGGCCGATGCGCGCAACGCCGCCGGATCGGCGCTGTCGCGGCAGCGTGCCCTTGATCGGGCTCGACGTCACCTCGTCACCGGCCCGGCGCAGGAACAGCTCCGGGGACAGCGACGCCACCGCGCCCCATTCGCCTTCCAGATACGCGGCCCTGGCGGGGGAGGTGCGTTCGACGGCGTCGGCGAAGAAGTCGATCGGCGCGCCGACGAGCCTGCCTGCGAACTGCGTGCACACACATGCCTGGTAGATCTCGCCGGCCGCGATCGCCTCCAGGCACTCGAGTACGCCGCGACGGTGAACTGCCCGATCGGCCTCACCCCAGGCGATGTCGAAGTGTCTCGGCGCCGGAGGGTTTCGCAACGCCTCGGCGAGCCACGTCGAAAGCGGTGCACCGGAAAGACTTTCGTACCACCACTGCCCGTCACCGTCCTGCCGCAGCACATCTGTCGGTCCAGCCGCCGACCGCTTCTGGGATGCGCGGCGGTCGTCCGTCGGCGCCCGCGTCGGGATATGACAGATAGCCGATCCACCCGCCGCCCACCGCGACGGCGTCCGCGGCGCCCGGCGGCGACGTCGAACACCGCATCCACGTCCACAGCGGAAGCCGTCACCGACGGCGCGATCACGGCCCCGGAGCCGAACCATTCGCCGATCAGCGCGGCAGGCGGCGCGAGCCCGTGGCGGGCCGCGGCGCCCGCGACGGCGCGCAGCACCACCGGGGGGCTGCCAAGGTCGCCGAGTCGGTCGATCCGCACCGACTCAGCTTGTCAGACGCGACGGGTGATCTCGCGGCGGATCTCCACGCCTGCGAGCTTTTCCGGATTCCGCATCACGTAGAAGTGTGTGATCCGGCCGTCGGTGACCTCGACGGTGATTACGCCTTCGAAGCTGTCGCCCAGGTAGAGCTTGAGCGCCGGGGCGTTGTTGTACATCGCGGGTTCGACACGCCCGGTTTCCCCGGCCACCCTGATCATGCCAACGATCAGCTTGGCGATCTTTTCGGCGCCGGTCACCGGCTTGCGGGCGGCGGTGACCTTGCCATCGCTGTCGGCGGTCCAGACGACGTCGGGCGCGAGTAACTCCATCAGCCCGTCGACGTCGCCGCTCGATGCCGCGTCGAAGAACCGCGCCGTGATCTCCATCGAGAGCTGCGGGTCGACCGGCTCGAACCGTTTGCGGCGCGACTGCACGTGCTCGCGGGCGCGATGTGCCATCTGACGCACCGCAGCCGCGGACTTACCGATGGTCGAGGCGATCTCTTCATGGTTGAAGCCGAATACCTCGTGCAACACGAACACCGCACGCTCGTCGGGCGTCAATGTCTCCAGGACAACCAGCATCGCCATCGAAACCGACTCGGCGAGGACCACATCGGTCGATGCATCGGTGGGCTCCAGCAGCAACGGCTCGGGCAGCCACGGGCCGACGTAGTCCTCACGTCTGCGGGACTGCGTCCGCAGGGCGTTGAGCGACTGCCGGGTGACGAGCTGCGCGAGGTAGGCCTTGGTGTCCTTCACCGTGGCAAGCTCGACGTCGGCCCAGCGCAGATAGCTCTCCTGCAGCACATCGTCGGATTCCGTTGCACTGCCCAAGATCTCGTAGGCAATCGTGAAAAGCAACGGACGCAGCTGCGTAAACCGTTCTGCGTGTTCGTCACCCGGCATTGCGCTCATCGGACCGTTGACACCGCGTCTGCGTTCGCCAACTGCGCGGCGCGGTCGGGACCCTCCGCGAACGAGTACGACCCCGGCTTGGCGGCCTCACCGCGCAACCACTTCAGCGTGTACCGGCACACCTGCTCCTTCACGACCGCACCCGCCCGGCCACCGATGTACCACCTACGCGGCGAATCGTCTTTGTGGTTGAACTGGAACGTTCCCGCGCCGCGGCCGAGGCTGATGCATTGCGCAACCATCGCCACGCTCATCTTCTCTGCCGCCGAGCCGGAAATCCGGCTCAGGACCGTGTTGGCGGCCTGGGCTCCCAACGGCAGTGCGGCCTGGCAGCTCATCCGGAGCGGCAGGTTGGACGGCGACGCGGCATCGCCTGCGGCGACGATGCGCGAGTCGTCGACGCTGGTCAGCGTCTCGTCGGTGAGCAGCCGGCCCATCGCGTCCGTGGTCAGGCCGCTGGCCGCAGCCAGCCCTGGCACGCCGAAGCCGGCCGTCCACACCGTCACCGCGCTCGGCAGTTCGCGTCCGTCGTCGAGCACAACCCGATCGGCGGCCACCCGCCAAACCGACGTGCCCTCGACGACATCGACGCCCAACTTGGCCAGCCGCTTGGAAATCGAACGGCGCCCATTGGCACCGACCGAGGGCCCGAGCACGTCTGTCACAAGCGTGACGAGACGTCCCGCTTCTGCGAACTCGCTGGCGGCCTCGATGCCGGTCAGGCCGCCGCCGACGACCACGATCGGCGCCGAAAGCGGCACGTCGTACATCCGGGCCTTCAACTTCTCGGCCAGCTCGAGTTCGCTGAGCGGGTAAGCGAATTCGGCGGCGCCAGGCACGCCTGCGGGCACGGCGCCGGTGCTGCCGACGGCGTAGATCAGATAGTCGTAGCGCAGCGTCCGCCCCGATGACAGCTCGACGGAGTGTGCGGCCGCGTCGATTCGCAGGGCACTGTCGACGACCAGCCCGACGCCGTCGCCCAGCAGGGTCCCGTAGTCCGCGACGGCGTCGTCGTTGCCTGCGACCAATTGGTGCAGCCGGATGCGCTCGACGAACTCAGGCCGCGGGTTGACCAGCGTGACGATGGCATGGGGCCGCAGCCGGTTGGCCGCCATCACCCCGGCGTAGCCGCCACCGATCACGACGACGTGGGTGTTCTGTTCGGTCATTTCGGGTCTCCTTAGGTCATCAGGCTCTTCACTGAGCCGGTCTGTCCTCGAGACACCGCGCACATTCGGAGTGTGACAGCTTCACGCCCGATGTGGTGGACGTCACGATCGGCTGATCGCCCGCGGGATCGTGACGCCTGCCAGCTTGTCCGGGTTGCGCATCGCGTAGAGGTTCGTGATCACGTCGTCGATGATTTCGAACACGAAGAGGCCCTCCAGCTTGTCGCCGTCGTAGACGACCACCGCGGGGGCGCTGTTGTAGACCGCCATCTCGAAGCGGATGTCCATGCGCCGCGATGCCCGGAAGAGCGCGATCATCACCCCGGCCACCTTTCGTGCGCCGACGAGCGGTCGTGGCAACGCGGAGGCCTTGCCGCCGTGGTCGGCCGTCCAGGTGGCCCCCGGCGCGAGCAGCGACAGCAGTCCGTCCATGTCGCCCGTATTCGCCGCAGTCAGGAACCGCTCCGTGATCTGTGCCGTCCGCTCGGCGTCGACGGGTCCGAACCGCTTGCGCCGTGCGTGCACGTGTTCGCGGGCGCGGTGTGCCATCTGTCGCACCGTCGCCACGGATTTGCCTACGGCGCCGACGATTTCGTCGTATTCGAAGCCGAACACCTCGCGAAGGACGAACACCGCCCGCTCGTCGGGCGTCAGCGTTTCGAGCAGCACCAGCATCGCCATCGACACCGACTCGGCGAGAACGACGTCAGAGGAGGCGTCGCCCTCGTCGAGCAGCAGTGGCTCGGGCAGCCACGGTCCGATGTATTCCTCGCGACGGCGGGCGCGTGCCCGCAGCGCGTTGAGCGCCTCCCGGGTCACCAGTTGAGCCAGATATGCCTTGGTGTCCCGCACCGTCGCGAGATCGACCTCCGCCCACTTGAGATAACTGTCCTGCAGCACATCGTCGGATTCGGTTGCCGAACCGAGGATTTCGTAGACGATCGTGAAAAGCAGCGGCCTCAGGTGAGTGAACCGCTCGGCGTGTTCGCCTGTGGTGGTCACGTTTCCGTGACCACCTTCGGCGCGAACACCGGCTGCTGTTGCTCGGGGCGCGGGCCGCCCTTGAACCACAAGGTCGAGCCAGGCTTACGCGCCTCGCGCCGCAGTCCCCACACGCGTGCCCTTGCAGACCGCCTCCTTGATCGAGGCGGCGATACGGCCGCTGAAGTAGCACGTTCACCGCCGTGTCGTCCTTGCGGGCGAACTGCAGGATGCCCGACTTGCGACCCAGGCTGATGCACGACCCTACGAAGCCGTAGTCGAACGTCCGCAGGCGGGGTGCCCGCGATCCGGCTCAGCACGGTGTTGGCAGCCTGGGGCGCCAGCGGTTCGGCGGACTGGCAGCTCATCCGCAACGGCTGGCCCGACGGTGCGGCGCAGTCGCCTGCGGCCACGATGCGGGGATCGTCGATGCTGGTGAGCGTCTCGTCGGTGAGCAGCCGGCCCGAGCGCGTCGGTGCGCAGCCCGCTGGTGGCGGCCAAGTCCGGCACGCCGAAGCCTGCCGTCCAGATGGTGACCGCGCTCGGACGCACCGCGCCGTCGGCGAAGACCACCGCGTCGGGCCGCACCTCAGTCACCACGTCGGCCTCGAGTACGGCGATCCCCAGCTTGGCGCATCACTTTGGCGACCGAGCGCCGGCCCGGTCTCAGACAGCGTACGGCCCCAACTGACCGCCGCAGACCAGCGTCACCTTGCGACCCTGCTCGGCGAGCTCGGTGGCCGTCTCGATGCCGGTGAGCCCCGCGCCGACGACGGTCACCGGCGCGTCCGGGTGTAGCTCGCTCGATGGCAGTCTGCAGCCGCTGCGCGTGCTCGAATTCGGCGATGGGATAGGCGAATTCGGCGGCGCCGGGCACCGATGCCGGCACCGTGCCGGTGCTGCCGACCGCGTAGATGACGTAGTCGTAGTCCAGCGAGCGACCGGATGCGAGCTGCACGGTGCGGTCGGCGGTGTCGATGCGGGTGGCGCTGTCGACGACCAACTTGATGCCCTCGCCGAGCAGCGTGCCGTAGTCGACCGTCGCGTCGTAGTTGCCCGCGACAAGCTGGTGCAGCCGGATCCGCTCGACGAATTTGGGGCGGGGGTTGACCAGCGTGATGTCGACGTCGCCGCGCATCCGCAGATGGTTGGCCGCCAGTGTTCCGGAGTAGCCGCCGCCGATGACGACGACCTTCGTGGGTGCGATGTGTTGTAGTCATGCCCTCAAGACACCGCCGAACGCCCAGACGTGACAAAACGTGACGTGGCGTCACTCCATCTGATAGCGGGGGAACACCCCGACCGGGGCGGGTAGCGCTGTGCCAGGCGCCAGCCGAGTGCCGACCGCCGCGAACGTCCGCTGGTCGTCAGGCTGGCCGAGCAGGTCGAGCAGCTTGCCTGCGGAGTCAGGCATCACCGGCTGGGACAGCAGCGCGGCGACCCGCACGACCTCCATCGTGGTGTAGAGCACCGTGCGGAACCGCTGCTGGTCGGTTTCGGACTCCGACTTGCGCAACACCCACGGCTCCTGAGCCGAGAAGTACTTGTTCGCGGCGCCGAGCACCGACCAGATCGCTTCCAGCGCAAGGTGCATCGCGGTGGCGTCGAAATGGCCCCGTACGCGCTGCAGTAGGCCGTCGGCGGCGTCCAACAGGGCTGTGTCGTCGGCGCTGAATTCCCCCGGCTCGGGGACGACGCCGTCCAGATTCTTGGCCACCATCGACAGCGACCGCTGCGCCAGGTTGCCCAGCTCGTTGGCCAGGTCGGTGTTGATGCGGGCGATGATGGCGTCTTCGCTGTAGCTGCCGTCCTGCCCGAACGGCACCTCCCGCAGGAAGAAGTAGCGCACCTGGTCCAGGCCGAACGTGTCGACGAGGTTCACCGGGTCGACGATGTTGCCGACGGACTTGCTCATCTTCTCGCCACGGTTGAGCACGAATCCGTGCGCGAAGACCTTGCGCGGCAGCTCGATTCCGGCCGACATCAGAAATGCCGGCCAGTAGACGGTGTGGAACCGGATGATGTCTTTGCCGATCATGTGCAGATCGGCGGGCCAGAACCGCTTGAACGACTCCGATTCCGTGTCCGGGAAGCCGACGCCGGTCAGGTAGTTGGTCAGCGCGTCGACCCACACGTACATGACGTGGTCGGGATGGTCCGGCACTGGCACACCCCAGTCGAACGTCGTGCGGGAGATCGAGAGGTCTCGCAGCCCGCCGGAGACGAAGCTGACCACCTCGTTGCGCCGGACGTCGGGCTCGATGAACTCGGGATGGGCCTCGATAGTGCGCGAGCAGCTTGTCGGCGTAGTCCGACAGCCGGAAGAAGTAGGTCTGCTCCTCGGTCCACGTCACCGGCGCGCCCGTCTCGGTGGCCAGCCGCGCGCCGTTGCTCGCCCAACGTGGTTTCGGCCTCGGTGAAGAAGCGTTCGTCGCGCACCGAGTACCAGCCCTTGTAGGAATCGAGGTAGATGTCGCCGGACTCGTTCATCCGGCGCCAGATCTCCTTGGACGCCTCGTAGTGGTCGGCGTCCGAGGTGCGGATGAACCGGTCGAAGGAGATGTTGAGCTTCTCCTGCATGCGCTGGAACACATCGGAGTTCCGCCGGGCCAGCTCGGCGGTCGGCACGCCCTCGGCGGCGGCCGTCTCGGCCATCTTGAGGCCGTGCACGTCCGTTCCGGTCAGGTAGCGGACGTCGTATCCGTCCAGCCGCTTGAACCGCGCGATCGCATCGGTGGCGATGTATTCGTACGCATGCCCGATGTGGGGGTCGCCGTTGGGATAGGCGATCGCTGTCGTTATGTAGTAGGGCTCGCTCATTTGGGCTCAGCTTATTGTGTGGCGGTGAGTCGAAGCCGCCCGGCGCCGCCGCCACCGGAGCCGCTGTCGCCGCTGATCGACGCGCACACCCACCTCGACGCCTGCGGCGCCGAGACCGCCGACGATGTGCGCGCGATCGTGGACCGCGCCGCGGCCGTCGGCGTGCAGGCCGTCGTCACCATCGCCGACGACCTGGACTCGGCGCGCTGGGTAACCGAGGCCGCCGACTGGGACCCGCGCGTGTACGCGGCCGTGGCGCTGCACCCGACGCGGGCCAACGCGCTCACCGACGAAGCCAAGACCGTGATCGAACGCCTTTCCGGTCATCCCCGTGTGGTGGCCATCGGCGAAACCGGGATGGACAACTACTGGCCCGGCCGTCTTGACGGCTGCGCCACGCCCTCCGAGCAGCGCGAGGCCTTCGCATGGCACATCGACCTCGCCAAGCGGACCGGCAAGCCACTGATGATCCACAACCGCGATGCAGACGCCGACGTCCTGGACGTGCTGCGCGCCGAGGGCGCGCCGCCGACGGTGATCTTCCACTGCTTCTCGTCGGACGCCCAGATGGCGCGGACCTGCGTCGACGCCGGATGGATGCTGAGCCTCTCCGGCAGCGTCAGCTTCCGCAACGCCCGCGCGCTGCACGAGGCGGCCACGCTCATCCCGGCGGCACAGCTGCTGGTGGAGACCGACGCCCCGTTCCTCACCCCGCACCCGTACCGCGGCGCGCCGAACGAGCCGTACTGCCTGCCGTACACGGTGCGCGCGCTGGCCGATATGGTGGGCCGGCCCGCGGCCGACGTGGCGCGGGCAACGACGGCAAACGCCGTGCCGGGTGTACGGCCTTCCTGTGGACGTGCCGTGAGCCGCGGCCGGAGTTGCCGTTGCTATGCCAGTTCGTTACCGTCTTGTGATCGAGCGGGGGGACTGAAGCAGCACCGGGGTCCGAAGTCGGGGATAACCAGACATTTGAATGCATTGAACAAGCTCCACGAATCGCGATCGCCCTACCTGCGAGCGCTGGTCTGCGCAATGTTGCTGGCGCTGACGTTCGCCGGCGGCGTCGCCGTTGCAGCCCACAAGACCGTCACGCTGACCGTGGACGGCGCCCAGATGACCGTGTCGACGATGAAGTCGAAGGTCATCGACGTCGTCGCGGAGAACGGCTATGACGTCGGCGACCGCGACGATCTCTATCCGGCCGGCGACCAGGCCGTGCACCAGTCCGACACCATCGTGCTGCGGCGAAGCAGGCCGCTGCAGATCTCGCTGGACGGCCAGGGCAGCCGTGAGGTCTGGACGACGGCGTCCACGGTCGACGAGGCTCTTTCGCAGTTGTCGATGACCGATAAGGCTCCCGCGGCGGCGTCTCGAGGCAGCCGCGTGCCGCTCGGCGGCATGTCGCTGCCGGTGGTGAGCGCGAAGACGGTGCAGATCAACGACGGTGGCGTCGTCCAAACTGTGCATCTGGCCGCCCCGAATGTCGCCGGCCTGCTGGCCGCCGCGGGCGCTCCCCTTGATCAGAGCGACACGGTCGTGCCCCCGGCCACGGCGCCGGTTGTCGAGGGAATGCAGGTCCAGGTCACGCGGATCCGGATCGAGAAGGTCACCGAGCGGGTGCCGCTGCCGCCGATCAACAAGCGTGTCGACGATCCGACGATGAACATGAGCCGCCAGGTCGTGGAGAATCCCGGAACACCGGGCCTTCAGGACGTCACGTTTGCCATCGCCAAGGTCAACGGGGCAGAGACCGGAAGACTGCCAGTAGCCAATGTCATCATCACGCCCGCTGTCGAGGGGGTGCTGCGGGTGGGCAGCAAACCTGGTACGGAAGTGCCGCCTGTGAGTAATGGTGGCACCTGGGACGCGCTCTCCCGGTGTGAAGCGGGGGGCAACTGGGCGATCAATACTGGGAACGGTTTCTACGGCGGCGTGCAATTCGATCAAAATACTTGGGAGCGAAACGGCGGTTTGCGGTATGCTGCGAGGGCCGATTTGGCGACACGTGAAGAGCAGATCGCGATTGCTGAGGTCACTCGGGCCCGTCAAGGTTGGGGTGCGTGGCCCGTTTGTAGCGGGAGAGTGGGGGCGTCCTGACAATTCGACTGCTTGGTCGGACGGAAATTCGGCATCTCGCCAAAGAGCTCGATTTTCGACCGCGTAAATCGTTCGGCCAGAACTTTGTTCACGACGCAAATACTGTGCGCCGTGTGGTTTCGGCGTCCGGAATCAACCGCCACGACCACGTCCTCGAGATCGGTCCCGGCCTCGGCTCACTGACATTGGCGCTGCTTGATCGCGGCGCGCGGGTCACCGCCGTGGAAATCGATCCGTTGCTCGCGGGGCAGCTGCCGCACACCGTCGCCGAGCACTCGCACAGCGAGATCAACCGGCTCAGCGTGCTGCATCGCGACGTGCTCGAGCTGCAGCCGGACGACCTGGAGGACGAGCCGACGGCCCTTGTCGCCAACCTGCCGTACAACGTCGCGGTGCCTGCGCTGCTGCATCTGCTTGCCGATTTCCCCAGCGATCCGCACGGTCATGGTGATGGTTCAGGCCGAAGTGGCCGAGCGGCTCGCCGCCGAGCCCGGCGGCAAGGACTATGGCGTGCCCAGCGCCAAGATCAGGTTCTACGGCAAGGTGCGCAGGCACGGCATGGTGTCGCCGACGGTGTTCTGGCCCATTCCCCGGGTGTACTCCGGACTGGTCCGCATCGACCGGTACGAGACCACGCCGTGGCCGACCGACACCGGGTTCCGGCAACAGGTGTTCAACCTGATCGACATCGCTTTCGCTCAGCGCCGCAAGACATCTCGCAATGCGTTCGCGGAGTGGGCGGGCAGCGGCAACGAGTCGGCGCGACGGCTGCTTGCTGCCAGCATCGACCCGTCACGCCGCGGTGAGACGCTGTCCATCGCCGACTTCGTCAGGCTGCTGGAGCGCTCGGGCGTGTGGGACCCGCGAGCCAAGCGGCTGATCGAGCCGGTCGAGACGCCTAGGCCCGGCGTAGCCCAGCGCGCGGGTGAGCTGTTCGACAGCTCCGTGCAGGAGTCGTATCGGCTATCCGGGATCTTGGCCAATGCCCGGTGCAGTCACCGAGTCGAAAAGCCTGGGCACCCCGGCGATCTTGCGCGAGTAGCTCGGCACGGGCCGATTGAGATGAGCATCGACGAGTTCCATCCATGTCTCGGCCCGGAGAACGGTGGCGCGCCGAGCAGCAGTTCGACGGCCGTGCACGCCAACGCGTACTGATCGGTGAGCGCCGACGGCGGCCTGCCGCGCAGCAGCTCCGGCGCCGTGTACGGCAGCGAGGCCTCGATGCGCGTCGCATGCCAGCCGACCGTCTCGGAGACCGCATACGCCACACCGAAGTCGATGAGCACAGCGCGTGAAAAGTCCTGCGAGACAAGGATATTGGTCGGCTTGACGTCGCAGTGCACAATGCCGTACCGATGGATGTGGTCCAGCGCGTCGGCGATCTGCGCCAGTGCTGCCAGCTTGTCCTGCCTCGTCGGGCAGGACTGCCGCCGTGCCGCCCTCGACGAGTTCCATGGTGAGCCAGCCCGGCCCGTGCCGGTACACGGTGATGACATTCGGATGGTCGATTTGATGCGCGAACTCGAATTCTCTTCGTAGTCGGGCGGTTTGGTCCTCGCGGCGGTGGTGGTCGTCGAGAACCTTCAGCGCCACTACACGACCGGGGTCGGCGGCTACGTGCACCCGGTACACGGTGGCGTATCCGCCCTGGCCGAGCGTCGCGTCGACGACGTAGCCCTCGAACTCTTGGCCGACCGGAATCACGATTCCAGACTAGGTTGGGCAGCCCGCCGGCTTTCTCACCGCTTGAGTACTTGTGGTCGCCGTCTCGGCGCTAGTGTCGTGCCGTGTCCAACGGCAGTACCGCATCCGAGTGGGTTCCCACCGGGTCGATCACCGTGCGGGTGCCGGGCAAAGTCAATCTCTATCTGGCCGTCGGCGACCGCCGCGACGACGGCTACCACGAGCTGACGACCGTATTCCATGCGGTGTCGTTGCTCGATGAGGTCACCGTCCGCAACGCCGACGTGCTGTCCCTGGAGATGGCGGGGGAGGGCATGGAGTCCCTGCCGACCGACGAGCGCAATCTGGCGTGGCGGGCGGCCGAACTGATGGCCGAGCACGTCGGGCGGGCACCCGACGTCGCGATCACGATCGAGAAGTCGATTCCCGTCGCCGGGGGAATGGCGGGCGGCAGCGCGGACGCGGCCGCGGTATTGGTCGCCATGAATTCGTTGTGGGAGCTGGGTGTGCCGCGGCGCGACCTTCACACATTGGCCGCCCGCCTCGGCAGCGACGTGCCATTCGCGCTGCACGGCGGCACAGCGCTGGGCACCGGGCGCGGCGAGGAACTCGCGACGGTGCTGGCCAGGAGCACCTTCCACTGGGTGTTGGCGTTCGCCGACGACGGCCTGTCCACGCCCGCGGTGTTCGCCGAGATCGACCGGTTGCGCGAGCCGAACGGCTCCGACCGCAGCTTGCCGCCGCAGCTGGAGGACCCCGAACCCGTGCTCGCCGCTCTGGCCTCCGGCGACCCGGCCGCCCTTGCGCCGCTGCTCGGGAACGACCTGCAGCCGGCGACGCTGAGCCTGGATCCGGGCCTGCGCCGCACGTTGCGGGCGGGCACCGAGGCAGGCGCTCTGGCCGGGATCGTGTCCGGCTCGGGTCCCACCTGCGCGTTCCTGTGTGCCTCGTCCACCTCTGCTGTCGACGTCGGTGCCGAGCTGGCGGGGGCCGGGGTATGCCGCACCGTACGGGTGGCCAGCGGCCCGGTGCAGGGCGCGCGGGTCGTCCCGGCGCCGACGCCGCAGGTGTGACGCAACCCTCATTTAGCGCGTTGGTTTGGTAGTTACTTAAGAGTTGTCTAAGATGATCAACGGTGAACGCTAGCGGTCAGGCAACGGACGCCGGACACTTCGGTGGGCGGTCGTCCCGCTCAAGCGCATCACCGATTCGAGACCTAACCGCGCCCGAATTGCGAGCGCGCCTACGTGCAAGCTCCATGCTGCCAGACGGAGCATTACACCTTGGCATTTGCGGGTGAACCGAGGAGGCTGTCGTGAGCAGATTCACCGAGAAGATGTACCGCAATGCCCGCACCGTGAGCACGGGCATGGTCACCGGTGAACCGCACGAACCCATACGTCATACCTGGGGCGAGGTGCACGAGCGCGCCCGCCGTATCGCGGGCGGTCTGGCCGGCGCGGGCATCGGTCTTGGTGACGCGGTCGGCGTGTTGGCCGGCCTTCCGGTGGAGATCGCCCCGACCGCTCAGGGCCTGTGGATGCGCGGTGCCAGCCTGACGATGCTCCACCAGCCCACTCCGCGGACCGACCTGATCGTCTGGGCCGAAGACACCATGAACGTCGTCCAGATGATCGAGGCCAAGGCCGTCATCGTGTCCGAGCCGTTCATGGTCGCGATTCCGGTGCTCGAGGAACAGGGCATCAAGGTGCTCACCATCTCCGACCTTCTGGGCGCTGATCCCGATCGACCCGGTCGAGGTCGGCGAGGACGATCTGGCGCTGATGCAGCTGACGTCGGGCTCGACGGGCTCGCCCAAGGCCGTGCAGATCACCCACCGCAATATCCACTCCAACGCCGAGGCGATGTTCGTCGGCGCGGAGTACGACGTCGACAAGGACGTCATGGTCAGCTGGCTGCCCTGCTTCCACGACATGGGCATGGTCGGCTTCCTGACGATCCCGATGTACTTCGGCGCCGAGCTGGTCAAGGTCACGCCGATGGACTTCCTGCGGGACACCCTGCTGTGGGCGCGCCTGATCGACAAGTACAACGGCACCATGACCGCGGCGCCCAACTTCGCCTATGCACTGCTCGCCAAGCGGTTGCGCAGGCAGGCCAAGCCCGGTGAGTTCGACCTGTCCACACTGCGCTTCGCACTTTCGGGCGCGGAGCCGGTGGAGCCCGCCGACGTCGACGACCTTATCGACGCCGGCAAGCCGTTCGGGCTGAAGCCCGAGGCGATCCTGCCCGCGTACGGCATGGCGGAGACGACGCTTGCGGTGTCGTTCTCCGAGTGCGGCGCCGGCCTGGTGGTCGACGAGGTCGACGCGGACCTGCTGGCCGCGCTGCGGCGCGCGGTCCCGGCGACCAAGGGCAACACCCGCAGGCTGGCCTCGCTCGGCCCGCTGCTGCAGGGCCTTGAAGCTCGCATCATCGACGAGCAGGGCAATGTGATGCCCGCCCGCGGTGTCGGCATCATCGAGCTGCGCGGTGAGCCGCTGACGCCCGGCTACATCACCATGGGCGGCTTCATCCCGGCCCAGGACGAGCACGGCTGGTATGACACCGGCGACCTGGGCTACCAGATGGACAACGGTCACGTCGTGGTGTGCGGCCGCGTCAAGGACGTCATCATCATGGCGGGCCGCAACATCTATCCCACCGACATCGAGCGCGCCGCGGGCCGCGTCGAAGGGGTGCGGCCGGGCTGTGCCGTCGCGGTGCGACTGGACGCAGGCCATTCCAGGGAGAGCTTCGCCGTCGCGGTGGAGTCCAACGCCTGGCAGGACCCGGCCGAGGTGCGCCGCATCGAGCATCAGGTCGCACACGAGGTTGTCGGCGAGGTCGATGTGCGGCCGCGCAACGTCGTGGTGCTCGGCCCCGGCACCATTCCCAAGACACCGTCGGGCAAGCTGCGCCGCGCGAACTCCGTCTCGCTGGTTACCTAGTACCGCGAGCTGGCCTACGCGGAGCTGGGGAACGCAAAATTGCAGTCGCATCGGCGTGTCGAGGCGAGTTTGCGTCTGGTCGCTGTTCGTAACGGGCACACCGCAGAGAACTCGTTCCTGTGAAGAGTTGCCGTCATCGGCGCCGGTCCGGGCGGGATCGCCATGGGCATCCAACTCGCCCAGGGCGGATACGACTTCACGATCTTCGACCGCAACGACGGATTCGGCGGGACCTGGCGCAAGAACACCTATCCCGGCGCCGCATGTGACGTGCCGTCGCACTTCTATTCCTACTCGTTCGCCCTGAACCCGCGGTGGAGCAAGACGTTCGCAGAGCAGCCGGAGATCCTGCGCTACCTGGAAAAGGTCGCCGTCGAGAACCGACTTTCCGAACACCTCGTCACCAAGACTGCGGTCACCGGCCTTCGATGGGCAGAGGAAACGCGGCAATGGACCGTCACCACGGAGACGGGCGGCACGCGCGACTTCGACGTCGTCGTCACCGCCGTCGGCATGCTGGACGTACCCAACATTCCCGAGATCCCCGGCGCCGAGCGCTTCGGCGGCCGGGTCTTCCACTCGTCGAACTGGGACCACTCGAAATCGATTGCGGGCGAACGCGTCGCATCCATCGGCACCGGTGCCAGCGCCATCCAGTACGTGCCCGAGATCGCGGCCGAGGCTGCCCACCTGACCGTCTTTCAGCGCACCCCGATCTGGGTGAGCCCGCGCTACGACGAGCCGTTCACCGCCGAACAGCAGGATCTCTTCGAACGCGACTCCGCCGAGGCGCTCAAGGTGCGCGATGCGGCGTTCCAGGCCTACGAGGCCGCGAACTTCGGCGCCGATTCGGAAATGACGAAGGGCCTGACGGATACGGCCCGCGAATATCTGGCTCGGAAAGTGGCCGATCCGGGCCTGCGCGCCAAACTCACCCCCACCTATCCCGTCGGGTGCAAGCGGCCCCTGCAGTCGCGCGCGTGGTTCCCGACGTTCGCGCGGCCGAACGTGGCACTCGAGACCTCGCCGATCGTGGAGTTCACCGAGCATGGTCTGCGCACCGCGGACGGCGTCGAGCACGCTGTCGACACCGTGATCTTCGGAACCGGCTTTCACGCCGCCGACTATTTGCGCAGTCTCGATGTGTACGGAACGGGTGGTCGTCGACTGCGAGACGACTGGCGCGACGGTGCCGAGGCATATCTGGGCACCGTCGTTCCGGGCTACCCGAACCTGTTCACGCTGTACGGGCCCAACACGAACGGTGTCACCTCGATCGTCTACATCCTCGAGGCGCAGGCCGAGTTCGTTCGTCGAGTCCTCGACGACATGGCACGCGCAGGCGTGCAGGCCCTGGAGATCAAGCGCGAGATCCACGACTCATACAACGCTGAGATTCAGCGGGCCATGGAGGGCACCGTCTGGCTCGCCAACTGCAACAACTACTACCGGCATCCAAATGGCAAAGTCGTCACGCAGTTCCCTTACAGCGGAACAAAGTTCGCCGAGATGCTGGCGCGCGTAGGACTTGACGAGTTCGACCGGAAGGAAGTGACCTCTTGCGCGGAGTCCACCATACGGCGATAGTCACCGCCGACGTCGACGCCTCGATGCGGTTCTGGCGAGACGGCCTCGGGTTCACGGAGTTGATGGACCACACCTTCACCGGTGACTGGGCGACACTGTTCGGGGCCGCCACCGACCAGCTGCGCTCGATCTTCCTTGGGGACCCGGAGTTTCCGGACACCGGCATCGTCGAACTCGTGGTCCTCGACGGCGCACGCTGCTCCGGCGACGTCGACATGCCCAGCCTTCGGCTTCTTCTTGCTGTCGCTGCAACGCGACGTCGACGCGACACTCGACACGCTGGCGGGCCTCGGCTTCGACGACGGGGTGCGTCGCATCGAGATGCCGGCACCGAAAGGGAAGAAGGTGGCCATGGCGGTGATCACCGCGCCCGATGGGGTCCGCGTCGAGCTGATCGGTCCACCCGAATGAGCACCCGAAGGCGACTGCGAGTGAGGATCGCAGCGAGGGACGAGCGAGGACCGGAGCGAGTGGGACCTGAGGCATGAGCATCGTGGTCACCGGCGGCGCATCCGGCATCGGCAAGGCGGTCGTCGACCGGCTGCGCGCGGCCGGAACCGATGTTGTGGTGTGGGACATCGAACGAGGCGACATCCATTGCGATGTCAGCGATCCCGACTCCGTCTCGGCCGCAGTCAAGGCGACGGTCGCCGACTACGGCGCGCCCGACCGCCTCGTCGCGTGCGCAGGGATCGGCGCGTCGGGGCTGCTGCTGGAGCAGACACCCGGCTGACTGGCGGCGGGTCATCGACACCAACCTGACCGGAACGTGGCTCACGATGCGTGCCGTCGCGGCCACGATGGTCGAAGCGGGCGCGGGCGGGTCGATCGTGGCGGTGTCCAGCATCAGCGGAACGCTCGCCGACCGGGACATGGGCGCCTACTGCGTGTCGAAAGCGGGCATCGACATGCTCGTGCGCGTCGCGGCAACCGAATGGGGAGCGCACGGAATTCGGGTCAACGCCGTCGGCCCTGGCGTGACGCGCACGCCGATGCTCGCCAACCCCGAGCAGCTGCCCGGGTGGGTCGAAGGACTGACGGAACGCAGCGCGCTCGGGCGTCTCGGCGAGCCCGACGACATCGCCGAGGCGATCGTCGCGGTTCTCGAAATGTCCTGGGTCACTGGGCAGACCGTGTTCGCCGACGGCGGGCTGTCATTGCACAGCCCGATCGATGCTTACGGCCAGGTGCAGCGTCTGAAGGCGCGCCGAAAAGACTAAGCGGCGCGGGGCGACTCGATCTCGTCGTATGCCCGCCACCAGGTCAGCTCATGCTCGGCGGCCGAGATCTGCCCGCGCTCGAGTCGTTCGTCGGCGTCGATCAGCGACAACGCCAGCCTGCCCAACACGTCGCGGGTCGCTTCGGCATCGGGATTGTGGAACGTCGCGCTCACCGCGGTGGCCAAGGTCTTCACCTGGGTGCGCGGTGCGCCCGCCATCACCGTGGTGATCAGGCCGACGGCGACAAAGGCTGCCGTCGAGAGGCCGAGGGCGGTCCACGGACCGGTCACTTGAGTGAGCCAGATCTCGCAGGTGACCCACACCAGCGCGCCCCACAATCGGCCAACCCCGCGCCAACCGGACGCGTCGTCGCTCGGCGTCGCTGATACCGGGCGGGAACACCACCAGGCGGTACCGCGTGACGCCGAACCTGTCGGGATGGACGTCAAGCGATCCCCACGGCCGGTCGCCGTCGATCAGTCGCACCCATCCACGACGCAGAGGTGAGCCCATTTGTATGCCGTGCATGCATCCGGTCTACCTGTCCAGATCAGCCGAGAAGCGCTGTCCAAACGCTTTCTTTACGCGGCTCACAGCAACCTTTACGCCCTTCGTCGGCGGCAATTAGCTGAGTATCTGTGTACTATACTCAGCATGTCGATGGACAAGCTTCCTCGGCGGCTCGCCGAACACCCGACGGTGCGAAAGGTGGCGTCGCGAAGAACCGAGAAACCCGGTGTCATCGACGCGGACTGGCTGCGCCAGGTGTGCCTGGACGCGGGGGCCGACGACGTCGCGTTCGCCAGCGTCGACAATCCCGAGCTCGATTCGGAACGTCGAACACGTCGAGGCGCGCTCTTCCCGGCACGAGGAGTTTCATTTCACTGGTCGTGAAGATGAACCGCGACAACGTCCGCTCGCCTGCGCGAAGCGTCGCCAACCAGGAGTTCCACCGCAGCGGCGAACTCATCAACGAGGCCGCCCACCGGATCACTCGCACGTTGCAGGACGCCGGCTACCGCGCACTCAACCCGTCTGCCACGTTTCCGATGGAGATGGACAACTTTCCCGGCCGGATCTGGGTGGTGGCGCACAAGCCCGTCGCCGTGGCCGCGGGGCTCGGCGTTATGGGCATCCACCGCAACGTGATTCACCCCAGATTCGGCAACTTCATCCTGCTCGCCACGTTGTTGGTCGATGCGCGAGGTGAGTGAGTACGGCGAACCGCTCGACTACTCGCCGTGCCTGGAATGCAAGCTCTGCGTAGCCGCCTGCCCGGTCGGCGCGATCAAGAAGAACGGCGATTTCGACTTTGTCGCGTGCTCGGTGCACAACTACCGCGAGTTCATGGGTGGGTTCACCGACTGGGCGCAGACCATTGCCGACAGTCACGATGCCGACGACTTCCGTTCTCGGGTCAGCGATTCTGAAAACGCGTCGATGTGGCAGAGCTTGTCGTTCAAGGCGAATTACAAGGCTGCCTACTGCCTTGCGGTGTGTCCGGCGGGCGAAGAGGTCATCGAGCCGTATCTGGAAGACCGCAAGGGCTTCATGGATCTCGTCCTCAAGCCATTGCAGGAGAAGAAGGAAACCCTTTACGTGCTGCCGAACTCGGCGGCAAAGGACCATGCCGAACGGCGGTTTCCGCACAAGACGGTCAAGGAAGTGGACAGCGGTATTCGCGGCCGGTAGACGTCGGCGGGAGCTACGCCCAGGCGTGCACGGTGTTCTGGGCCGGTTCGAGGCCCTGCGCGATCAGCAATTCGGTTGCATCGGCCGCCTGTTCGCAGATGACCGGAACCTCGGTCCGCTCAGCGGCAGTGAAGTTCTCCAGCACGAACGACGCCGGATCCTTGCGGCCCGGCGGGCGGCCGACGCCGATACGCACCCGCTGAAAGTCCTTGGTGCCCAGCCCGGCCGCCACCGAGCGTAAACCGTTGTGTCCGGCTACCCCGCCACCGAACTTCAGCCGGATGCGACCGAACTCGATGTCGAGTTCGTCATGCACGATCACGATGTCGGCGGGCAGCACGGAGTAGAACTTCGCCAGCGGCCCGACCTGGCGGCCCGACTCGTTCATGTAGGTCCGCGGTTTGGCCAGCACGATCGACCGGCCGCCCAGCCTGCCCGTCACGACCTCAGCGCCGGACTTCTTGTGCACCTTGAACTTCGAGCCCATGCGGTCGGCCAGCAGATCGGCGACGACGAAGCCGAGATTGTGCCGGGTCTTGGCGTAGTTGGGCCCGGGATTGCCCAGGCCCACCACGAGAAGTGGCTCGGCCATGTCGCTCGGAAACTCCGGTTACTCGGAGGATTCCTCGGCGGCGGGTGCTTCGCCGCCCTCGCCGCCCTCGCCGGCCTCCTCGGCACCCTCTTCGCCCTCGGCGGGCTCTGCGGCTTCTTCCTCGGTGACCTCGCCTGCGCCCTCCGCCTCGAGTTCTTCGGCGGTCGGGGCGGCAACGACGTTGACGACCAGCATTTCGGGATCGGATATCAGCGAGACCCCGTCGGGCAGGGTGATCGAGCCCGCGGTGAACTGGGTGCCGATGTCGGCGCCCTCGACCGAGACGGTGAGCTGCTCGGGGATCGCCTGAACGTCCGACTCGATCTCGATGGTGCTGGTGTCCTGGGTGACCAGGGTGCCGTAGGCGGCCTCACCCTCGATGATGACGTTGACCTCGACGGTCACCTTCTCGCCGCGGCGGACGACCAGCAGGTCTGCGTGCTGGATGTTGCGCCGGATCGGATGGATGTCGAGCGCCTTGGTCAGCGCGAGCTGCTCCTCGCCGGCGATATCCAGGGTCAGCACGGCGTTGGTGCCGGAGTGCCGCAGCACCGCGGAGAAGTCATGCCCGGACAGCAGCAGGTGCTGCGGGTCGGCGCCGTGGCCGTAGAGCACCGCGGGGATCTGGCCCGCACGCCGAGCGCGGCGGGATGCACCCTTGCCGGTCTCTTCACGCACCAATGCCGTCAGTTTGTTCTCGCTGCGCGCCGCAGTCTTGGCCATGATGTTGCTCCTCGTAAGCCGGTGGTTTCCAGCACGGCCAGGGTCGCAACTCGCAAAGCGTGTTCCGCCGATAACGGTGGTTTGACCTGCCACCCTCGCCGTGACGCCCGCACAGGTTAACGCATCAGCAGGTCACAGTGCGAATTTGGTGTCCGTGAGCTGCTCGGACAGCTCCCACAGCGCCGCGGCCTTCTTTGCGTCGCGAGCCAGCGGGCTGCGCAGAGTGCGGCCGGTCGGCCCGCGCATCACGAACTTGGGGCCGATGAAGCTGTCGCCAGGGAGTTCCTGTGACACCGCGTAGAGCGTCTGACGGGCGCCGAAGTCGGCCTCGGTGCCGACCAGCGAGGTTACGACGTTGACCACCTTCGTGCCGATCGGGTTGCCCGTGTTGCCCTGCAGGTTGGTTTCGGAGTATCCGGGATGCGCGGCGTGCGCCTTGACAGCCGATCCGGCGGCGACGAGCCGACGCTGCAGCTCGCTGGTGAACAGCAGGTTGGCCAGCTTCGACTGACCGTAGGCGGGCCACGCGAAGTACGGCCGCGATTTCCAGTTCAGGTCCTTGAGGCTGATGTAGCCCGAGAAATGCATGAACGACGACACCGTGACCACCCGGTCGGTGATCTTCGGCAGCAGCAGGTTGGTCAATGCGAAGTGGCCGAGGTGGTTGGTGCCGATCTGGCTTTCGAACCCGTCGACGGTCTGCGAGTACGGCTCCGCCATGATGCCTGCATTGTTGACCAGCACGTCGACGGAGGAGTCGACGCCGTCGGCGAACGACCGCACGGACGCCAGGTCCTGCAGGTCGAGCTTGCGCACCTCGACATCGCCTGTCATTCCCGACGCCGCGGCCGCACCCTTGTCGGTGTTGCGGCAGGCCAGGACCACCTTGGCGCCGACCCGTGCCAGCTCGCGCGCCGTGATCTCGCCGAGGCCGCTGTTGGCGCCGGTGACAATGACCGTGCGTCCGGCGTAGGAGGGCAGGTCGGCGGCAGTCCATCCAGTCATGCGGCGTCCCCGCAAGCGGATTCGCCGCATTCGGCGCCGATGATTCGCTCGCAAGCTTCGCTCATGGCTGACACCCTAGCTACTTCTTTGCGACGTTGAACCCGGCGATGACGGCCTCGATATCGGGCGCCTCTGCCTGGGCCTTGTCGGCGTAGCCGGTCACGGTGAACTGAATCAGGTAGCGCTGGTTGGCCGGCGGCGAACCGGTGGCGATGACGATCCGGTTGAAGGAGTGCATCCGTCTCCCGTTGAGGTCGTAGCTGCCCTCGATCATCGACGACGGGAAACCCTTGAAGTTGTCGGTTGAGGCGTTGAGCTGCCGAAAGTTCTCCGACAGTTCGGCGTCGGCGTTGCCGTGCCCGATGGCCTTCTTCGGGTCGAAGTCGCCGCCGCTCAGCGCAAACACCATCAACATGGCGGTGGGGTAGGTGTCGCCCTTTGCGATGACCCTTGTGCCCGGCGCGAGGTTCGCGTTGCTGTACTGCTCCCAGCCTTTCGGCCGCGGCATCGTGATCGTGAGGTCGGTCAGCTTGTCGGGGGGGACGGGTTGTCCTACGACGCCTGCGCTTTCCAGGTACTGCGAGATCGGCACCGGCTTGGTGGTGGCGGTGGAACTCGAACTCTGGTGGTGGTGGTCAGCAGCGACGTGTAGTCCGGCGACTTCGCGCCGCAGCCTGCCGCGGCGATGGCCAGCAATGCAAAGCTCGCCGCAAAGCGGTGACGGGTCACAGAATCTCGCGAACCGAGTCGAGCGGCCTGGCCAGCCGGGTGCCTCTTGGGGTGACGACGAACGGTCGCTCGATCAGGATCGGATGCTCGGCCATCGCGTCGAGCAGTTCGTCATCGTCGGCGTCGGCAAGGTTCAGTTCGGCGTACAGCGGTTCACGTTTGCGCACCGCGGTCCGCACGTCGATCCCGGCTTCGTCGATCAGCTTGACGAGTTCCGCGCGTGACGGCGGGGTCTTCAGATATTGGATGATCGTCGGCTCGATGCCATTGTCCCGCAACAACTCCAGAGTCTTGCGTGAGGTCGTGCACCGGGGATTGTGGTAGATGGTGGCGTCGTCCATCTACGCCGACCCGTCGAAAAGTCCTGTCACCGAACCATTCTCGAACACTGCACGGATTGTGCTGGCCAACAGCGGTGCGATTGACAGCACGGTCAGTTGCGGGAACTGCTTCTCCTCGCCGATGGGCAGGGTGTTGGTGACGATCACCTCGCGGGCGCCGCACTCGGCCAACCGCTGCGGCGCGGGATCGGACAGCACTCCGTGGGTCGCGGCGATGATGACGTCCTTGGCGCCGTCCTCGTTCAACAGCTTCACCGCTCCGGCGATGGTGCCGCCGGTGTCGATCATGTCGTCGGTCAGAATGCAGGTCTTGCCCCGCACGTCACCGACCACGCGGTTCGACTTCACCTGGTTGGGCACCAGCGGGTCGCGGGTCTTGTGGATGAAGGCCAGCGGCACGCCGCCCAACGCGTCGGCCCATTTCTCGGCCACGCGGACACGACCGGAATCCGGCGACACCACGACCATGTCGTCGTCGGAATAGTTCTCGGCGATGTAGCCGGTGAGCAGGTTCTGTGCACGCATGTGGTCCACCGGGCCGTCGAAGAAACCCTGGATCTGGTCGGTGTGCAGATCGACGGTGAGGATCCGGTTCGCGCCCGCCGTCTCGAGCAGGTCGGCGACCAGCCGCGCCGAGATCGGCTCGCGGCCGCGGTGCTTCTTGTCCTGGCGGGCGTACGGATAGAACGGCAGGATCGCGGTGATCCGCTTGGCGCTGCCGCGCTTGAGCGCATCGATCATGATCAGCTGTTCCATCAGCCACTGATTCAGCGGCCACGGGTGGCTCTGCAGTACAAACGCGTCGCAGCCGCGCACCGATTCGTCGAAGCGGACGAAGATCTCGCCGTTGGCGAAGTCACGCGCGGTCTGGGCGGTGACGGGAACGTCGAGTTCCTTGGCGACCTGCTCGGCCAGCTCCGGGTGCGCGCGACCGGAGAACAGCATCAAATTTTTGCGGTTGTCGGTCCACTCGGTGCCCACTGTGCCCTCGCCGGTCGGGGATCGATATCGGCTCAATCGTACGTAGCGCCCCTGTACGCGCGTGGCCGGGTTGCCAGAACAATAACCGCACGCGACTGGCTCACGTCGTTTCGGCGTCCTTCGGGTCCGCTTCTTCGCCGGCTTCGGCCTTGGCCTGCCGGGCGGCCTCGGCGGCCGCCGACCCGGGTCGCTTGCGTTCCACCCAGCCCTCGATGTTGCGCTGCGGCCCGGCGGAGACGGCCAGTGCGCCGGGCGGTATGTCGTCGCGCACCACGGTGCCCGCCCCGGTATAGGCGCCGTCGCCGATGGTGACCGGCGCGACGAACATGGTGTCCGAGCCGGTTCGCACGTGTGAGCCGATGGTCGTGCGTCGTTTGGTCTCGCCGTCGTAGTTGACGAACACGCTGGACGCGCCGATATTGCTGTGCTCGCCGATGTCCGCGTCCCCGACGTAGGTCAGGTGCGGCACCTTCGTGCCGGTGCCAAGCGTGGCGTTCTTCGTCTCGACGAACGCCCCGAGCTTGCCGACGTCACCCAGGACGGTGCCGGGCCGCAGGTAGGTGAACGGGCCGACGGTGGCGTCGTCGCCGATGACCGATGCGGTGCCGTGGGTGCGGATCACCGACGCGCCGTCGCCGACCGTGACGTCGGTCAGCGTGGTGTCCGGGCCGACCTGGCAGCGGCCGCCGATGCGGGTGGTGCCGAGCAGCTGCGTGCCGGGCTGGACGACGGTGTCGCGGCCAATGCTCACGTCGACGTCGATCCAGGTGGTGGCGGGGTCGACGACCGTAACGCCCGCGCGCTGATGGGCGGCGACGATGCGCCGGTTCAGTTCGGCGGCCAGTTCGGCCAGTTGGACGCGGTCGTTGATGCCTGCCACCAGTGTCGCGTCGTCGACGTGCCTTGCCCGCACGATCTGTTCGTCCTGCCGGATGATCGAGATGAGATCGGTGAGGTAGAGCTCCTGCTGGGCGTTGTGCGGGCGGAGCCGGCTCAGCGCCGAGCGCAGCACCTCGACGTCGAATGCGTAGACGCCGGCGTTGATCTCGTTGATGGCTCGTTGTGACGGGGTGGCGTCGGCTTCCTCGACGATGCCGATGACCTCGCGGTCCTGCGTGCGCAGAATGCGGCCATAGCCCGTCGGATTCACCATCGTGGTGGTCAGCACCGTCGCCGCGGCGGTCTCGGCGCTATGGCCGGCGATGAGCCCGGCCAGCGTGTCAGGGTCCAGCAGCGGAACATCGCCCGAGACCACCACGACGGTGCCCGCGAAGTCGGCGGGCAGCGCGGCCAGCCCGCAGGCCACGGCGTGCCCGGTGCCATGACGCTGCTTCCTGCACCGCGACATCGATCGTGCGGCCCAGCGTCTCGCCGAGCTCGGCCACCGCGGGCGTGATGCGGTCGCGGTCGTGGCCCAGCACCACGACGAGGTGCTGCGGGGCGACCTTGGCCACCGAATGCAGCACGTGCGACAAGATGCTTCGCCCCGCGAGAGTGTGCAGCACCTTCGGGATGTCAGAGCTGCATTCGAGTGCCGGCCCCGGCAGCGAGCACCAGGACCGCGGATTCGCCATCTGTGGTCATTTGCTTTTCCTCAACATTCGAGCTCCGTCGCCAGGACTCGAACCTGAACTATCTGAACCAAAATCAGAGGTGCTGCCGATTACACCACGACGGACTGATCAACCCGTGATGCTAGTCGAAGGAACTAGGCTGACCGGTGTGGCAGTACCCGAGAAGGAACTGCGTGCACCCCGCGCCCGGATGACCGGTGCCGAGCGGCGTCACCAGCTCATCGACGTCGCGAGAACGCTATTCGCTGAGCGTGGGTACGAAGGCACCTCGATCGAGGAAATCGCGCAGCGCGCCAACGTCTCGAAGCCCGTCGTCTACGAGCATTTCGGCGGCAAGGAAGGCCTCTACGCGGTGGTCGTCGACCGGGAGATGTCGGCGCTGCTGGACGGCATCACGTCGTCGCTGACCAGGACCACCAACAACCGGTCGCGGCTGCGCATCGAGCGGGTCACGCTGGCCCTGCTGTCCTATGTCGACGAGCGCACCGACGGATTCCGGATCCTCATCCGCGACTCACCGGCGGCCATTACTTCGGGCACCTACTCCACGCTGTTGAACGACGCCGTCAACCAGGTGTCGTCGATCCTGGCTGGCGACTTCTCCCGTCGCGGTCTTGATCCTGAAATGGCACCCCTGTACGCCCAGGCGCTGGTCGGGTCGGTGTCCATGACGGCGCAGTGGTGGCTCGATGTGCGCGAGCCGAAGAAGGAAGTGGTGGCAGCGCATCTGGTCAACCTGTGCTGGAACGGGTTGATGCACCTCGAGGACGACCCGCCGCTGCTCGACGAATAGCGATTTCGGCGCGCTCGCATGCGCTGAGCGTCGGTTAGCGCGCCGAAATCGCCGGCTAGAGCACCGCGTCAGCCAGCTTGCCCACCTCGTCGAGATCAGCCAGCGCTGGGTGCAGGATCAGCTCATCGGCGCCGATCGCATCGAAAGACTTCATCAGCTCACGGACTTCGTCGGCGCCCGCCCGCACCCCTTGCGCCTGCGACTGTGCGAATTCCTCGCCGTTGGCGGAGTAGTAGTCACCGACGTTGGCTCGGCCCCGGTCGACATCGCCGAAAACGAAGTAGGCAATGGCCACCAGCTTCGGTGAGCCGGGGCGGCCCACGTCTTGCCACGCCTTTCGGGCGGCATCGAACATCGGCGCGACGGCCGGGACGGGCAGCCCGCCGCCCACGTAACCCTCGCCCCACTTGGCCATCCGCCGGAACGACGCGTCGGCCATGCCGCCGAACAACAGCGGGATTTCCCGTGTGCCCGCGGGCACCGCGGGGTTTATGCCGCCTCCGACGGGTTCGCCCCGCCACACCTGGTGGTAGGTCTCCAGATACGCGTCGATCCGCTTGCCGAGTCGGCGCGGCGGAAGCCCGTCCACAACAAAGTCGTCGGCGCGGTCACCCCCGATGCCGACGCCGAGCGTGAGTCGGCCGCCTGACATCGCGTCGATGCCTGCGAGCTCCTTCGCAAGAAGCACGTCGGGCCACACCGTGGTGAGCATGACGTTGCTGCTCAGCCCGATCCTGCTGGTGGCGGCGGCCGCCCCAGCCAGCGCGACCGTATCCAGCACCCCCGGGTACGCGATCCGTCCCACCGTCGCCAGAGTCGAGAACCCGGCCTCGTCTGCCCGTGACGCCCACTGCGGAATGATCGCCGCGTCCATATCCCGTATCTGGGTCGGCAGCCCGATGCCTAACTTCATGAAGCCGAAGTTAGGCGCGGCGTGAGAGCACAACGAGCCGTGCTGCGCGATTTTGCGGACGGATTGCGCATGTTGGCCTGAGCCGCAAGCTTTTCGGGGCTTGCCTAGGATGGATGCATCATGACCGCATCGGGGACCGTTCGTGTCCAAACCCCGATCGCGGGCCTCGTCGACCTGGCGCTGCGCGACCCCTCCCTCCAAGACGTCACCCGCCGTGCCGCCGACAGACCCGCCGATCTCGCCCTCGTCGGCCCGGCCAGCGCCCGGCTGTTCGCCGCCTGCGCGCTTGCCCAGGCCGGGCCACTGCTGGTCGTCACCGCGACCGGTCGCGAGGCCGACGACCTGACCGCAGAACTCCGCGGTGTTTTCGGTGACTCGGCGGCGATGTTCCCGTCATGGGAGACGCTGCCGCACGAACGGCTTTCTCCCGGCGTCGACACCGTCGGCGAGCGGCTGATGGTGCTGCGCCGGATGGCCAACCCGGACGATGGCCGGCTCGGGCCGCCACTGCGGGTCGTGGTCACGACGGTGCGCTCGCTGTTGCAGCCGATGGCGCCGGATCTGGCCGACATCGAACCGGTCACCCTCACGCTCGGGGAGGAAGCCGAGTTCGACAGCGTCATCGCCCGGCTGGTGGAGCTGGCCTATACCCGTGTCGACATGGTCGGCAAGCGAGGCGAGTTCGCGGTGCGCGGCGGCATCCTCGACGTGTTCCCGCCCACCGCCGAACACCCGATCCGCGTCGAGTTCTGGGGCGACGAAGTATCCGAGATGCGGATGTTCGCCGTCGCCGATCAGCGTTCGATCCCCGACATCGACGTCGAGACGGTGATCGCCATGCCGTGCCGGGAGCTGCTGCTGACCGACGACGTCCGGGTCCGTGCGTTCGAGCTCGCCGCCGATCACCCCAGGACTGAAAACGACGTGCCCGGCAGCGTGCCGGAAATGTTGGCCAAGCTCGGGGAGGGCATCCCCGTCGACGGCATGGAGGCGCTGCTGCCGGTGCTGCGGCCGGCCGAGCTCTCCCTGCTCAGCGACCATCTGCCTGCCCAGACGCCGCTGCTGGTTTGCGACCCGGAGAAGGTGCGCACCAGGGCGGCCGACCTGATCAAGACCGGCCGCGAGTTCCTCGAGGCGTCGTGGTCGACGGCGGCGGTGGGCGGTGACGCGCCGATCGACCTCGAAGCGCTGGGCGCGTCGGGCTATCTCGAGCTCGACGATGTACGGGCCGGGGCGCGCTCCGGTGGGCACCCGTGGTGGACGCTGAGCCAACTCAGCGATGAGTCCGCGGTGGAGCTCGACATCCGCCAGGCGCCGACGGCGCGCGGGCAGCAGTCCAGCGTCGACGAGATATTCGCCATGCTGCGCGCGCACGTCGCCACCGGCGGATCAGCCGCCATCGTCACACCCGGCACCGGCACTGCACACCGCGTCGTCGAGCAGCTGGCCGAATCCGACACGCCTGCCGCCATGTTGGAGACCGGTGAAGCGCCCAAACCCGGCGTCGTCGGCGTGCTCAAGGGACCGTTGCACGACGGCGTGGTGCTGGCTGGAGCCAACCTCGTCGTCATCACCGAGACCGACCTCACCGGCAACCGGGTCACCGCACCCGAGGGAAAGCGGCTGGCCGCCAAGCGCCGCAACGTCGTCGACCCGCTCGCGCTGACCGCAGGCGATCTGGTGGTGCACGATCAGCACGGCATCGGTCGCTTCATCGAAATGGTCGAGCGGACCGTGGGCGGGGCGCGTCGGGAGTATCTGGTGCTGGAGTACGCGTCGGCCAAAAGGGGTGGTGGGTCCGACAAGCTGTACGTGCCGATGGACTCCCTGGACCAGCTGTCGCGGTATGTCGGCGGGCAGGCGCCAACACTGAGCCGCCTGGGTGGCAGCGACTGGACCAACACCAAGACAAAGGCGCGACGGGCGGTCCGCGAGATCGCCAGCGAGCTGGTGTCGCTGTACGCCAAGCGGCAGGCGTCGCCGGGCTACGCGTTCGGGCCCGACACGCCGTGGCAGGCGGAGATGGAGGACGCGTTCGGGTTCACCGAGACCGTCGACCAGCTCACCGCGATCACCGAGGTCAAGGGCGACATGGAGAAGCCGATCCCGATGGACCGCGGTGATCTGCGGCGACGTCGGATACGGCAAGACCGAGATCGCGGTGCGGGCGGCGTTCAAGGCCGTGCAGGACGGCAAGCAGGTCGCGGTGCTGGTGCCGACGACGCTGCTGGCAGACCAGCACCTGCAGACGTTCAGCGAGCGGATGGCCGGGTTTCCCGTCACCGTGAAGGGGCTGTCGCGGTTCACCGATACCGCCGAGTCGAGGGTGGTGCTCGACGGCATGAGGGACGGATCGGTCGACATCGTGATCGGCACTCACCGGCTGCTGCAGACCGGCGTGACCTGGAAGAACCTCGGTCTGGTCGTGGTCGACGAGGAGCAGCGATTCGGCGTCGAACACAAGGAGCACATCAAGTCGATGCGCACGCACGTCGACGTGCTGACGATGAGCGCCACCCCGATTCCGCGCACATTGGAGATGAGCCTGGCCGGAATCCGCGAAATGTCGACGATCCTGACGCCGCCCGAGGAGCGCTACCCGGTGCTCACCTACGTCGGGCCGCACGACGACAAGCAGATCGCCGCCGCGCTTCGTCGTGAGCTGCTGCGCGACGGGCAGGCGTTTTACATCCACAACCGGGTGCGATCCATCGACCAGGCCGCCGCCCGGGTGCGGGCGCTGGTGCCGGAAGCGCGCGTGGTGGTGGCGCACGGCCAGATGCCCGAGGAGCAGCTGGAGCGCACGGTCGAGGGGTTCTGGCATCGCGAGTACGACATCCTGGTCTGCACGACGATCGTCGAGACCGGACTCGACATCTCCAACGCCAACACCTTGATCGTCGAACGCGCCGACACCTTCGGGCTGTCGCAGCTGCATCAGCTTGCGTGGCCGGGTCGGCCGCAGCCGTGAACGCGGTTACGCCTATTTCATGTATCCGCCGGAGATTCCGTTGACGGAAACGGCATACGACAGGCTGGCCACCATTGCGCAGAACAACGAGCTTGGCGCCGGTATGGCGGTCGCGATGAAGGACCTCGAGATCCGCGGCGCAGGCAATGTGCTCGGCGCCGAGCAGTCCGGCCACGTCGCGGGTGTGGGATTCGACCTGTATGTGCGGCTTGGTCGGCGAGGCTGTCGAGGCATATCGCGCTGCCGCGGACGGGAAAACCGTTGGCGCCGTTGAGGAACCGAAGGACGTGCGGATCGATCTGCCCGTCGACGCAAACCTGCCGCCCGACTACATCGCAAGCGACCGGCTCCGGTTGGAGGGTTATCGACGGCTGGCCTCCGCCGCCGACCAGGCCGCCATCGTCGCGGTGGTGGAGGAACTCGTCGACCGGTACGGCCCGCTACCTGAACCTGCGCAGCGACTGGTTGCGGTCGCGCGATTGCGGCTGCTTGCGCGCGAGTACGGGGTCACCGAAATCAGCGCACCGTCGGAGTCGACGCTGCGGCTTTCACCGTTGGCGCTGTTGGACTCACAGCAACTCCGGTTGAAGCGGTTGTACCCGAGTGCGCACTACCGGGCGACGACATCGACGGTGCAGGTGCCGATTCCCCGATCGGGCAGCGGAATGGGCTGCACCGCGGATCCGCGATCTTGAAATCGTCCAGATGGTGGCCGGTTTGGTATTGGCCCTTAATGGAAAACCCCAGGACGATGTTGATATAACGAACGTCGGAGGTGTAGCGGCGATGAACGACAAGCGGCAAGCGAGATGACCGTCGTTCTGGTTGACCCGCGCCGCCCTTCGTTGATTCCGGTCGAGGCGATTGATTTGCTCGCAGGCGACGTTCAGTACACCGAAGAGATGCCGGTCAGGGTGCCGTGGTCGCTGCCGTCGGCCCGTCCGGCATACGAGGGTGAGGACGCACCGGTGCTGTTGTCGTCGGATCCCGACCATCCCGCGGTGCAGGCGCGACTCGCGGCCGGTGACAAGCTGATTGCGGCTCCTGAATCGCAGGCCGGTGAGCGTCTGGTCGATGCCGTCGCGATGATGGACAAGCTGCGTACCGCAGGGCCGTGGGAGAGCGAGCAGACCCACGACTCGCTGCGCCGGTTCCTGCTGGAGGAAACCTACGAGTTGTTCGACGCGGTGCGCAGTGGCAACGCCGACGAACTTCGCGAGGAACTCGGTGATGTGCTTCTGCAGGTGCTGTTCCAGGCCCGCATCGCCGAGGACGCGCCGCAGCACTCCATTCACCATCGACGATGTCGCCGAGTCCTTGCTGCGCAAGCTCGCCAACCGAGTGCCTGCCGTCCTCGCGGGCGAGGCGATCTCGCTGGTCGACCAACTGGCGCAATGGGAAGAGCGGAAGGCTGCCGAGAAGTCGCGCAATTCATCGATGGACGGCGTGCCGACGGGTCAGCCCTCGTTGGCGTTGGCGCAGAAGGTAATTGACCGCGTCACTGCGGCGGGTCTGCCGGCCGACCTGATACCTGCACCGATCACGAACATCGCGCTGTCGGTCGACGGCGATGCCGAAAACAGTTTGCGGACAGTGGTTTTGGAATTCATGGATACCGTGCGCACAGTGGAACGGGCGATCGCCGCCGACCGTCGCGGCGAGGATGTTCCCGAGGAACTCGACATCGCCTCGCTCGGAGTCATCAGCGAGGAGGAGTGGCGGGCCTTCTGGCCGTCCGCCGCCGCCGACGTCGATGTCGATGTCGATGTCGCGGAAACCGAGCCCGCACCGGATCGCATTCCGGAGCCGACACCCACCGAGGTGCCGGAGCCTGGGCCGGTTGAGGTGCCCGAACCCGAACCCGCTGATGTCCCCGAGCCGACGCCCGAGGACGTGAGCGAGAACGGCACCGAAGCCTCTGAGCAGGAATCCGTGGAGGAAGATCAGCCCACGAGCTGATCACCGAGGAACCGGTCGGCACCGGTAACTCCGGGCAGCACAAAGAAGAAGCCGCCGCCCACCGGCATGATGTACTCCTCGAGCGGCTCGCCCTTCAGCCGGCTCTGCACGGTGAGGAACCCTTTCTGCAGACTGCGCTGGTAGGCGATGAACGCCAGGCCCTGGTCGAGCCGGCCGGCGCCGTCGAACCCGCGCGAGTAGTTGAACCCGCGGCGCAGGATGAGGTTCTGCTCGGTCTCGGTGGTGCGTGGGTTCGCCAGCCGGATGTGAGCGTCCAGCGGAATCCGCTTGCCGTCGGGATCCTCGGCATAGTTGGGATCGGCGAACTCGTCGGTCAGGCCGAGTGGGGCGCCGGTGACCTTCTTGCGGCCGATGAGGGTCTCCTGCTCGGCGAGGCGGGTCCGGTCCCAGAACTCGACGAACATCCGGATGATGCGAACGGCCTGATACGAGCCGCCGACCGCCCACTCGGGCTCGCCGTCGTCGGGCTGCACCCAGACGTGGCGATCCATCAAGGTGCCGTCGTCGACATCGAGGTTGGCCGTTCCGTCCTTGAAACCCAACAGGTTTCGCGGGGTCGTGGCGTCCGACGTCTTACCCGCTCCGATCCCGCGGGCATAGCCGTCGATCATCCATCGCAGCGTCAGGTCGCTTCGGGTGCGGCGCATCAGCTGCCGCAACGCGAACTGCACGGTGTCATTGTGACCGGCCTCGAGGATGACCGAGATGTCGCCGTGTGACAGCTTGGGGTCCAGCCGGTCGTTGGCAAGGAACGGCATGGTGACCAGTTCCTTGGGTTTGCGATCGGCCAAGCCGAACCGCCCGTCGAACAGCGACGCGCCGACACCAAGGAGCACCGAAAGGTTGTCCGCAGGCGGCTTTTCTCCGAGGATGCCCGAGTCGACCGGCGGGTAGGCGGGGTCGCGCGTCTCGGGCGGTTTTCCCGCCATCAACCCGCGGATCTCCTCGGTGAGCTCCTGCAGCGTCGACGTCAGGCCCGCCCGGTCCTTCGCATGGACGTTGAAAGACGCCATCAGACCCTGCTCGGGAATCGGCAGGGTCGTGATTCCGGCCTGATGCGGACCTTCGAACGGGACGAACTCAGCCTGCGGAACCCGAGGCGGGCCCGGCTCGGGCGACGAGCACCCGGCCAGCGCCGCGCCTGCACCAACCGCGACACCGGTGCCCAACGCCCCGGCGACGAATCCGCGGCGGGAGATTCCCGGTCGTGGTGGTCGTTCGGTCACTGCAGTTTCAGGACTCCCGCGACCTGCGACAGGTTCTCGGACAGACCGGCGAGCTGCGCCTTGAGCGCGTCGACGACCTGCGGCGTCACCGTGACCGCGGGGCACAGCGGTGACGGATACTCACTGTTCTCGGGGCAGAAGTTCACCCATCCGTTGCCCTTGCGGAGCGGCGGCAAGCGTGGCGTAGATGTCGGAGAAACCCTTGTCGATCTTTCCCAGCAGCGCGGAATCCGCCGCCTGCAGTGCGGGTTTCAGCTCATTGATCGCGGCCTGCGAGCCCTGCAGGTTGGCGTCGAAGTCCCACAAATCGGTCTTGGAGTAGCGATCCTCCTCGCCGGTGATCTTGCCTTCCGAGACCTCTTCGATGAGTTCGGCCGCGCCGTTCGCCACGTCGAGCGGTGTGACCTCGACCTTTGCGAACTCGTCCTTCAGGGACGCGATGTCCTTGTCCAACTGGTCGGCGAACGGTGCGGCGCCCTCGGTGGTGTTCTTCTCGAACAGCAGGAACTCCAGCCGGTGCCAGCCCGTGAATGCCGGATCGTCGACGCCTGCGAAATCGTCGACTCGCGCGTCGACCTTGCCGTCGATCTCTTCGACGAGGCCCGCCAGCGGCTCGATGCGCTCCCACGGCATGCGCGACGGTGCGAACGCGTCCTGTGCGGCCTGCAGGTTGTTGGCCCTCACCGCGTCGGTGAGCACCTTGACACCACCGACGAGTTCGTTGATCTGACCGACCGCGTACCCCTTGTACTCCTCCGCCGCCTTCTGAAGCTCGGGGCTGGGCTCTGCGGCGGCCGACGTCGAAGTCTCGGCCGAGCTTGAGGCGCTGCTCTCTTCGGTGCTGCCTGAGTCGCCGCTGGAGCAACTGGCAAGTACCAAGGCCGCGGCCGCTACCGACACGGGCCAGACGAGATGCAGTTTCATTGAGCCTCCTCGTAGTAGACGCGGAAACATTACAACGTTTTGCCATCAGAAGGGTAGGCACACCTAAATAACGTTTGCCTCGCCTTATTTTCGGTGATCAACGGGCTGCTTCGCCGGAGCACTCGTCGAGACATGGGACGATGGTTCGTAATCAGAGGGGTTTGTAGGGAGTCCGGTGTTGCCAGTGCTGTGGCTGCGGGCTGTCGTGGTGATCGGAGCGACAGCGCTGCTGATGGCTTCCAGCTGCTCATGGCAGCTGGGCACTCCCATTCCCGAAGGAGTGCCGCCTCCTACCGGCGCTCCCGTGCCGTCGATCGACACCCACGCCAAGGGCAGGCCCGCCGACCAGCTGCACGAATGGGCCGCCAAACGGGCGCCGGCGCTGGGCATGCCCGTCGAGGCGCTGGAGGCGTACGCATACGCGGCCAGGGTCGCCGAGGTGGAGAATCCCGATTGCCATCTGGCCTGGCCCACGCTGGCAGGCATCGGCATGGTGGAGAGCCACCACGGCACCTATCGCGGCGCCACCATCGCGCCGAACGGCGATGTCACCCCATTGATCCGGGGGGTGCGGTTGGACGGCACCAGGGGCAACCTCGAGATCGTCGACAGTGACTCCGGCCTGCTCGACGGCGACCCGGGTATGGACCGGGCGATGGGGCCGATGCAGTTCATCCCCGAGACGTGGCGGCTGTACGGGGTCGACGCCAACAACGACGGCAAGGCCAGCCCGGACAACTTCGACGATGCTGCGCTGTCGGCGGCGGGCTATCTGTGCTGGCGCGGCAAGGATCTCGCCACGCCGCGGGGCTGGATGAATGCGTTGCGGGCATACAACCTGTCCGATCAGTACGCGCGCACCGTCCGCGACTGGGCGACGGCCTACGCCGACGGCCATCCCCTCTAGCCACGCTTCTGCCGCATCACGCCTTAGGCTCATTGCCGAAGGACGACAATCCCGACCGAGCAAGGAGAACGCCAGTGCCCATCATCGAGCAGGTCGGAGCACGCGAGATCCTCGACTCCCGCGGCAACCCGACGGTCGAGGTCGAGTTGGCCCTGACCGACGGCACATTCGCCAGGGCCGCGGTGCCGTCTGGCGCCTCGACCGGCGAGCACGAGGCGGTGGAACTGCGCGACGGCGGCTCACGCTACGGCGGCAAGGGTGTGGGCAAGGCCGTCGAGGCCGTGCTCGACGAGATCGCCCCCGCGGTCATCGGGTTGGGCGCCGACGACCAGCGGCTGGTGGATCAGGCGCTCGTTGACCTCGACGGCACGCCGGACAAGTCGCGGTTGGGCGCCAACGCGATTCTCGGTGTGTCGCTCGCGGTGTCGAAGGCCGCGGCCGAGTCGGCCGGGCTGCCGCTGTTCCGCTACATCGGAGGGCCGAACGCGCACATCCTGCCCGTGCCGATGATGAACATCGTCAACGGCGGCGCGCACGCCGACACAGGCGTCGACGTCCAGGAGTTCATGGTCGCGCCGATCGGTGCGCCGAGCTTCAAGGAGGCGCTGCGCTGGGGCGCCGAGGTGTACCACTCGCTGAAGTCGGTGCTGAAGAAGCAGGGCCTGTCCACCGGCCTCGGCGATGAGGGTGGGTTCGCGCCCGACGTGGCAGGGACCAAGGCCGCGCTTGACCTGATCCTTTCGGCAATCGAGGCAACGGGATTCAAGGCCGGCTCCGACGTGGCGCTGGCACTGGATGTCGCCGCGACCGAATTCTATACCGACGGAACGGGTTACAGCTTCGAGAAGGAGACCCGCAGCGCCGATCAGATGACGCAGTTCTACGCGGGCCTGCTCGATTCCTATCCGCTGGTGTCGATCGAGGATCCGCTCTCCGAGGACGACTGGGACGGCTGGGTGGCGCTGACCAACGCCATCGGGGACCGCGTCCAGATCGTCGGCGACGACCTCTTCGTCACCAACCCGGAACGTCTCGAGGAGGGCATCGAGAGGGGCGCGGCCAATGCGCTGTTGGTCAAGGTGAACCAGATCGGCACGCTGACCGAGACACTCGACGCGGTGTCGCTCGCGCACAACAGCGGCTACCGCACGATGATGAGCCACCGCAGCGGCGAAACCGAGGACACCACGATCGCCGACCTTGCGGTCGCGGTCGGCAGCGGCCAGATCAAGACCGGTGCGCCGGCCCGCAGCGAGCGGGTCGCCAAGTACAACCAGCTGCTGCGAATCGAGGAGACGCTCGGCGACGCCGCGCGATACGCCGGCGACCTTGCCTTCCCGCGATTTGCTCCTGGAGGCCAAATAGCCCGTGCCCGAAGCGAAACGGCCCGACCCCAAGCGGCGGTCACCGGCGTCCCGGCCGGGTAAGCCGGGTAAGTCCGGCGACGCTGCTCGTGGCCGTCCGCGGGCCGGCTCTCCCGCGCGCCGCGAGCCGCGTAAGGCGGAATCGCGGCCCAAGCCGGAGCCCGACGACGAGGCGGCCGGAGACTCGCATCCGGCAATCGATCGCCGAAGCAGCCGAGCAGCAGTCCGAGCAACGGCTGGGTTCGGCGGCGCGGCGGGCGGCCATCCTCGCGGCGGTGGTGTGTGTGCTCACGCTGACGATCGCCGGTCCCGTGCGCACGTACTTCGCGCAGCGCACCGAGATGAATCAGTTGGCGGCGACGGAGGCCAGGCTGCGTGTGGAGATCGCCGACCTGGAAGAGCAGAAGGCGAAACTGGCTGACCCCGTTTACATTGCGGCGCAGGCCCGCGAACGGCTCGGCTTCGTCAAGCCGGGCGACATCCCGTATCAGGTGCAGCTGCCTCCGGGCGCTGCGGCTGCCTGCCGAACCGGGTGCAGCAAGCCGCGGCGGCGCGGGCGGGCGAACCGTGGTACACGTCGCTGTGGCACACCATCGCCGATGCATCCGCACAATGTTCGCCGACCACTGCGCCGCCCGCTGCCCCCCGTACCTCCGATGCCCGCCCCTCCCGGTGCTCCTCCTCCCGGTGGTTGAGCAGTCGGATCTCGACGCCGTGGCGCGGCAACTGGGCCGCGAGCCCCGCGGCGTGCTCGAGATCGCGTACCGCTGCCCGAACGGGGAGCCGGGTGTGGTCAAGACGGCGCCGAGATTGCCTGACGGAACACCGTTTCCGACGCTGTACTACCTGACCCATCCGGCGCTGACGGCGGCGGCGAGCCGGCTCGAGTCGTCGGGGTTGATGCGCGAGATGACCGATCGGCTCGGCGCAGGACCCGCAGCTGGCCGCTGCCTACCGCCGCGCGCACGAGGCGTATCTGGCCGAGCGTGACGCGATCGAATCGCTGGGCACCACGTTCTCCGGCGGCGGCATGCCGGATCGGGTCAAGTGCCTGCACGTGGTGATCGCGCACTCACTGGCAAAGGGGCCCGGCGTCAATCCGTTCGGTGACGAGGCGCTTGCCGTGCTGGCCGTCGAACCGGGCATGGCGGGCATCCTGGACCGGAAGGTGTGGGCGTGAGCATCGAGGCGAGCAGGGTCGCCGCGATCGACTGCGGCACCAACTCGATCAGGTTGTTGATCGCCGACCCGGTCGACGGCAGGCTGCGCGACGTCCATCGCGAGATGCGCATCGTGCGGCTGGGCCAAGGTGTCGACGCCACAGGGCAATTCGCGCCGGAAGCGCTCGAGCGAACCAAGGCCGCGCTGACCGACTACGCCGAGTTGCTGCGCAGCCACGACGTTGCGAAGGTGCGCATGGTGGCGACGTCGGCGACCCGTGACGCCGCCAACCGTGACGTGTTCTTCGCCATGACGTCCGACGTGCTCGGCGCCGTCGTGCCCGGCGCGGTCGCCGAGGTGATCACCGGCGACCGAGGAAGCCGAGCTGTCGTTTCGCGGCGCCGTCGGCGAATTGGACTTCGCCGCAGCGCCTTTCGTGGTCGTCGACCTCGGCGGCGGATCCACCGAGGTGGTGCTGGGGGAGCGGGAGATGGAGGCGGGTTACTCGGCCGACATCGGCTGCGTCCGGCTGACCGAACGCTGTCTGCACACCGATCCGCCGACGGCGGTGGAGGTGGCGGCCGCGCGGGACGTGGTGCGCGAAAGGCTGGGGGAGGCGCTGCGCGTGGTGCCCGTCGAACGGGCGCGCACGTGGGTCGGCGTGGCCGGCACGATGACCACGCTTTCGGCGCTGGCGCAGCGGATGACGACATATGACCCGGACGGCGATCCACCTGTCCCGCGTCGGGTTCGGCGAACTGCTGCCGGTGTGCGACGAGATCATTGCCATGACGCATGACCAGCGCGCGGCGCTGGGGCCGATGCACGAGGGCCGCGTCGACGTGATCGGCGGGGGCGCAATCATCGTCGAGGAGCTGGCGCGACGCACTGGGCAGCCGGGCCGGCATCGACGAGCTGGTGGTCAGCGAGCACGACATCCTCGACGGCATCGCGCTTTCGATCGCAGATCTCAGGTCGCCCTGAACCTTTGCCGCGACGTCGTCGGCCTGCGGCCGTTTCGTCGGATCGCGCTGGCCCGCGAGCGTCAGCGCGAGCAGGACCATGACTGCGCCCAGCCGAAGTGCAGCCAGTTGTCGGCGTTGTTCAACGGAAGGATATTCAGCGGCGCTGCGTTGGTCGATGAGCATCCCGTATATCCACAATGCGAGATACGCGAGCCCGCCGGCGAGCAGGTAGGCGCGCGATGCTGCGTAGGTGCGGGCGAAGATGAAGCCGACGACGCCGAACGCCAGGTGGACGACATTGTGCAGTGCGGACACCGCGAACATCCCGAACAGCTTCGCGCCGGAATGATGACCGGCCCACTGCAACTGGTCGAGATGGCTGGTCGCTCCTGGGATGAACCCGAGCACGCCGACGATCAGGAATGCGGCGGCGACCAACATGGCGGCACCCTGCACCGCCATGACTTTCGGGCGCCTCGCCATCGCCTCGCCTCCTTTCGACCCGCTAATTGACGGGTCGGCAGGTAAGAGAAGTACCCCGGCGACGAGGCGGTTAATCCGGCTTTGGTCAGCGCCTTACGTTGCAGTTGGGCGGGTTGCCGCAGTGATGGCCGCTGTCGCAAGCGTTGCAATGACAGTTGCAGCCGCCGGCCTTGGTTTCTGAGACTCGCATCGCTGTTCAACTCCTTAGTCGCTCTGACCGCCTTGCAGGTGGGAGCAGAGTTCGTATCAACATATGCCGATTTCACAATAGTTCGTTCTCACGCGTGGAAATAAAGGAATCGTGCCGAGCCGTTGACCGATCTTGATCGAGTCTGCGGGTCAGGCGCGGGTTCGACTCGCCGTCTATGCGATCTGGCCGCAGATCTCGGATGATCGACGGTCGTTGAATCGGCGCAGCCCGTCGACGGTCTCCGGCGCGGTGATCGACCGGCCGAAGCACTCCGCCTCGATGCGCAGCCCGTCGTCGAGGGGCCTGCCCTGCCCGGTTCGAGCCGCTTCGAGGTCGGTGCGCAATGCGGGCTGGGGGAGCGCGGCGATGGTCTCGGCGAGCTCGATCGCCCGCTGCACGCACGTGCCGCGGGGCACGACCTGGTTGACCAGCCCGATCCGTTCGGCTTCGGCGGCATCGATGACTCGGCCGGTGATGATCAGCTCGATCGCACGGCGATAGCCGAGGATTCGGGTGAGCCGTTGGGTGCCGCCGTCGGCCAGCCCGATGTTCCACCGCCTGCACGTGACACCGAACGTGGCGTGCTCGTCGGCGATCGCGAGATCGGTCCAGCAGGCCCATTCCAGGCCGCCGGCGTAGGCGACGCCGTTGACGGCTGAGATGGTGGGCTTGTAGACGTCGGTCCACCGGGACGGGCCGAGACGCCGTCGGCAGGGCTGCGTCGATCGGGAGCTCGCCGGCGCAGCGCCGCCTTCAGGTCGCCGCCGGCGCAGAACGCCTTGTCGCCCGCGCCGGTGAGGACGCCGACGAGTGCGGTGTCGTCGGTGCGGAACCGGTCCCACGCGTCGACGAGCTCGTGATGTGTTTGCGGCCCAATGGCGTTCATGCGTTCGGGGCGGTTGATGGTGATGATCGTGACGGGCCCGCGCTGCTCGTAGACAGATGCTCGTAGTCGCTCATCGGGACGACTCCAGCCGTGGTCGAGGGTGGCGTGGAAGCGCCCGATCGCGCTTTCATGCCTGCCGAACTCGACGAAGGCATTGGCGCCGGAGCGCAGGCCGCGCTGCACTCCCTCCGACATTTCGTTGTCCTCCAACGCGCCGCGTGGCCAGCAGGGTGCGGGCACCTGCGGCGTCAGCCGGCGGTTGGTCGACAGCTGCTCCGCCCCGTCGGCTGTGGTCATGGCGTACATCGTCACGTGGAGTGATCGATGTCGAGCGGGTCGATCACGACTATCAGGACCTGGTCGGGGAACGTCGCGAGCATGACGTTCGGGAATAAGTGATAGACGAACGTCGCACGGTGATCGATGGTCCATGACGACTCAGGGCGGTCGCGCAGCCGCTCGATGTTCTGATAGGGGAACGTGATTCGGGTGTTCGGTCCGAATGCTTCGACGACGTTCAGGTCGTCGTACTGGATCGGGTAGAACGTGTCTTTGTGCGTCGAGCGGATGTGATAGCCCTCGAGGAACTGCTCGACGAGCACCTTCCAATTCATCGGCCGCACAGTGGAGTCGACGTAGACAAGTCGCTCGGCAGGCAACAACTTGTCGCGCCATGCGCTGCCGTCGCTCAGAGCCGACATCGCGGCTTCGGCGTGTGGCGCTGCGAGCCGGTCGGGGAGGCTGCAGCGGGCCGATGACGATCAGGCCGTCTACTTCACGGCTGTCGACCTCGACCAGCCCCCGTGTGGGCATGTCGAGATCGGGGAACGCGTCGGCGTGCGGGACATGCGACAGCGTGCCGTCCAGTCGATACGTCCAGCCGTGGTACCTGCATACCAGCGCGTGGGCGCAGCCAGGGCCTTCGACGAGCGCCAACCCTCGGTGGCGGCAGGCGTTGCGGAAGACCCGGGCGCGGCCGTCGTGGCCGCGTACCGCAAACAGCGGCACACCGAAACTGATGCGTTCGACGTGATCGCCCGGATCGGAATCGCGGCCGCCGGTAGGTACACGCTCGGGAACGACCGCAACATATCCAGCTCGCTGGTGAATCGGGCTGGGTCCAGGTAGTTCTCGACCGGCTCCCGCCAGGCCGTCACCTTCATCGGTGGTACCCGCGTCGATATGCGCAAGGATGCGGCGAACGACCTCCACGTCCTCGGCGACCGACGACTTTGTCGGAGTGCTCATATCAAGCGAGTATCACACTATGATGTGTCACGCGTCAATACGTATGTGAGATAGGAGAAGATGGGTACGTGCCAGGAGTCGCCGTCGATGAACGCCGCGCCCGCGTCGCCGATCTGATCGGCGACCGCCCGTTGAGCGCGCGGTCCGTTCTTGCCACCGCGCTCCTTGGGCGCTGACCAACCCCATCTCAAGGTCGGGGAACTCGTCGAGATGGCCGCGCTGTTCGGCATCAGCGACGGCGCGGCCCGCACCTGCCTGTGGCGCATGGCCTCGGCCGGGGAACTCACCAGCGATGACGGTGACTATGCCCTTGCGGGGCGCCTGCTCGAACGGCGGAAACGCGTCGACGATGCATCGCGAATCGGCGACACCGCCCTCCCGGCGTGGGACGGGACCTGGGAGTTGGCGGTCGTCTCGCTGGAGCGTCGATCGGCGACCGATCGTCTCGCGCTCCGCAAGTCCGCAACGGCGCTGCACCTCGCCGAGCTACGTGAAGGCATTTGGTTCCGTCCCGACAACCTCGACCGGAACCGCCTGCCGACGCTGCGCGCCGTACTGGACCGGCAGTGTGTCCACTTCCACGGCGCCGAAACCGACATAGCCGCCGAGACCGTGAGATCGCTGTTCAGCCTTGATGATTGGGCGGTCGACGCGCGTCGGCTCACCGTCGCCATGCGTGATGAGCTCGACATCGAAGCTGTCGGGGCCGACGACTTCACCTACCAGTTCGCGTTGTCCATCGCCGCGGTCCGGCACCTCGAGCTCGACCCACTGCTGCCTGCCGAGCTCATTCCGCGTCAATGGCCTGCGCGCGCCCTGCGCAGCACGTATCGGCGCTTCGACGAGGTCTTCAAGAACCGGCTCAACACGTCGTTCCGCTGAGGGACACGCCGCCGTCGACGGCGTTGGCTGGGGTGAACGCGGTGCCCGGTTCCCAGTAACTGCGGAGCAGAAGCACGTTAAATGGGGAGATGGCAACGGATGCACCCATGCAACTGGGAATGGTTGGGCTCGGCCGGATGGGCGCCAACCTGGTTCGGCGGCTGATGCGTGACGGGCATCGCTGCGTCGTCTACGACATGAACGCCGAAGCGGTGAAAGGCCTGGCGGGGGAGGGCGCGACCGGTGCTACGTCTCTGGGTGATTTCGTCGAGAAACTGGAGAAACCGCGTGCGGTGTGGCTGATGCTCCCGGCGGCGGTGGTGGATTCCACCTTGGATCAGCTGGTGGACCTGCTCGAGCCAGGCGACACCGTGATCGACGGCGGAAACTCCTATTACCGCGACGACATCACGCGGGCCAAGAACCTCTTGACCAAGAACATCCACTACGTGGACTGCGGAACCAGTGGCGGGGTGTGGGGACTCGAGCGTGGCTACAGCCTGATGATCGGCGGCGAGACCGAGGTCGTCGAACACCTCGACCCGATCTTCAAGACGATCGCTCCAGGGAGCGGTTCCGCCGAACCCACACCAAGCCGCACACGTACCGACGGCACCGCTCAGGACGGCTATCTGCACTGCGGGCCAAGCGGGGCAGGCCACTTCGTGAAGATGGTTCACAACGGGGTGGAGTACGGGATGATGGCCGCCATCGCCGAGGGCCTGAGCATCATCAAGCACGCCGATGCCGGCACGGTCACCCGCACGGTCGATGCCGAAACCACGCCGCTGCGCGATCCATGGGCCTATCAGTATTCGATCGACGTCGGTGAGGTGGCCGAGGTTTGGCGTCGCGGATCGGTGGTGTCGTCGTGGCTGGTCGACTTGATCGCCGATGCGATGGCGGCATCGCCGCAACTCGATGATTTCAGCGGCCGGGTATCGGATTCCGGGGAAGGCCGCTGGACGGTGCTCGCCGCCGTCGACGAGGGAGTGCCCGCGCCGGTGATCACCACGTCGCTGTTCGAGCGCTTCCAGTCAAGGGAACTCGGCGAGTTCACCGACAAGGTTCTATCGGCGATGCGCAGCGAATTCGGCGGACACGCCGAGAAGAAGCAGTAGCGCCATGACGCCTCCCGCGACCACACCCGCCGATGTGCTCGTGATCTTCGGCATCACGGGCGATCTGGCCAGGAAGATGACGTTCCGGTCGCTGTACCGGCTGGAGCGTCGCGGCCTGCTCGACTGCCCGATCGTCGGTGTTGCCCTCGACGACTGGTCGGAAGCGGCCCTCCAGGATCATGCTCGGAGCTCGATCGAGACTGCAGGCGAAACGATCGACGAGGATGTGTTCGCCCGCTTCGCGCAACGCCTGTCGATGGTGTCCGGCGACTTCGCCGACGCGAAGACCTACCAGCGGGTGGCCCGTGCCATCGAAGGCAAGCACACGCCCGTGTTCTACCTCGAGATACCGCCGTCGTTGTTCGGTCGTGTCGTCGAGGGTCTTGCGCAGGCCAACCTGACTTCGCACGCCCGGGTGGTGGTGGAGAAGCCGTTCGGCCATGACTTGGAGTCGGCGCGTGCGCTCAACGAGTCGCTGCGCAGTGTTCTCGAGGAGTGGCAGATATTCCGCATCGACCACTTCCTCGGCAAGGAACCGGCAATGGACATCATGTTCCTGCGGTTCGCCAATTCGATCTTCGAGCCGCTCTGGAACCGCGACCGGATCCAGTGCGTGCAGATCACGATGGCCGAGAACTTCGGGGTCGAGGACAGGGGCAGTTTCTACGATCCCGTTGGGGCACTACGCGATGTGGTGCAGAACCATCTGCTGCAGCTGATCGGGCTATTCGCCGCCGAGCCACCAAGCACGGCCGACGCCGACGGGCTGCGCGACAAACGCGCGGAGGTATTCCGCGCGATGCCGCCGGCCGACCCTGCGCATTACGTGCGCGGCCAGTACGACGGATACCGTTCCATCAAAGGGGTGCAATCGAACTCGCAGACCGAGACGTTCGCCGCGCTGCGGCTGGAGATCGACAATTGGCGGTGGGCCGGGGTGCCGTTCTTCATCCGCGCGGGTAAGGCGCTGCCGGTGCGGGACACCGAGATCCGGGTCATTTTCAAGCGTCCACCCAAGCTGGCGATCACCGAGAAGACCCACGATCCGGACGAACTCGTGCTTCGCATCGATCCGAATCCCGGCACCGATTTGATTATTCAGGCCAAGGAACCGGGGAAGAACAGCACCCGCTGTGTCGACCTGGACATGATCTTTGCCGAGGAACTCGGCGAGGCGCCCGAACCGTATGAGCGTCTGCTCAGCGACGCTATGAAGGGGGATTCCACCCAGTTCGCCCGCGAAGACGGGGTGGAAGAGACGTGGCGCATCGTGCAACCGCTGCTGGACTCGCCGCCCGAGCTACAGCCCTACAAGAAAGGGTCGTGGGGTCCGAAGGCGGCCACCAAACTCGTTGCCGGGCACCCAAGTTGGCGTGAGCCGTGGATGCACGGCTGCGACTGAACGGCTGCGGTGGAACTCAGTCCTGCAGAATAGGTTTCAGCGTCTCGAGCACCGCCGGATCCTCGATCGTCGACGGCACTGGCTCGTCGCGGCCGTCGGCGATCCCGCGCATCGTCTTGCGCAGGATCTTGCCCGACCGGGTCTTCGGCAGGGCGGGCACGACGTCGACGGCCTTGAAATAGGCGACCGCGCCGATGTTCTCGCGCACGGCCGCGATCAGTTCCTCGGCCAGTCCTTCGTCCGAAGCGCCGGCCTTGAGCACGACGAGTCCGCGTGGCACCTGCCCCTTGATCTCGTCGGCGACGCCGAACACCGCGCACTCCGCGACCGCGGGGTGAGCGGCCAGCACGGCCTCGATGGATCCGGTCGACAGGCGGTGTCCCGCAACGTTGATGACGTCATCGGTGCGGCCCATGACGAAGAGGTAGCCGTCTTCGTCGATATAGCCACCGTCACCGGTCAGGTAATAACCGGGGAACGCCGACAAATACGACGCTATGTAGCGGTCGTCGTCGCCCCACAGCGTCGGCAACGTGCCCGGCGGCAGCGGCAGTTTGACGCAGATCGCTCCTTCTTCGTTCGGCGCGGCTTCCGAGCCGTCAGGCCGCAGGATGCGCACGTCGTAACCCGGCATCGGCAGGGTCGGCGAACCCGGCTTGATGTCCAGCGGTTCGACGCCCATCGGGTTGGCGGCGATCGCCCAGCCGGTCTCGGTCTGCCACCAATGGTCGACGACAGGGATGCCGAGGCGATCCGATGCCCATTGGTAGGTGTCGGGGTCAAGTCGCTCGCCGGCCTGGTACAGGTACTGCAGGGCGGACAGGTCGTGCTTGCCCATGTGCACGCCCTCCGGATCTTCCTTCTTGATCGCCCGGATCGCGGTGGGGGCGGTGAACAGAGCCTTGACTTTGTGCTCGGCCGCCACCCGCCAGAACGCGCCCGCGTCCGGCGTTCCGACCGGTTTGCCTTCGTAGAGCATCGTCGTCGCGCCCAGCAGCAGCGGCGCGTACACGATGTAGGAGTGGCCGACGACCCAGCCGACGTCGGAGGCCGCCCAGTACACGTCGCCGGGGTTGATGTCGTAGACGTTCCGCATGGTCCACAGCAGCGCGACGGCGTGCCCGCCGTTGTCACGGACGATCCCCTTCGGTCGCCCGGTCGTACCGGAGGTGTAGAGCACGTAGAGCGGGTCGGTGGCTGCGACGGGTACCGGATCGACGGGCTCCGCGTCGGCCACCAGCTGGTGCCAGTCCAGGTCACGTCCGGCCAGCGGTTCACACGGCCGTTGGTGGCGCTGCAGGATGACGCACGCTGGAGGCGCGTGCTCGGCGATGTCGAGGGCAGCGTCGATCATCGGCTTGTAGTCGACGGTGCGGGTCGGCTCGATGCCGCAGGACGCGGTGACGATGGCGGCGGGGCGGGCGTCGTCGATGCGGGCGGCGAGTTCGTGCGCCGCGAAGCCGCCGAAGACCACCGAGTGCACGGCGCCCAGCCGCGCGCAGGCCAGCATCGCGATGACCGCCTCGGGAATCATCGGCATGTAGATCACGACGCGGTCGCCCTTGCCGACCCCGAGACCACGCAGCGCGCCTGCGAACTTCGCCGTCTCGTCGAGCAGTTCGCGGTAGGTGTAGGTGCGCTGCGAGCCGGTCACCGGTGAGTCGTAGATCAGCGCAGGCTGGTCGGCGCGGCCGCCGTCGACGTGGCGGTCCAAGGCGTTGGCGCAGGTGTTGAGCTCCCCGTCGGGGTACCACCGGTAGAACGGCGGATTCGAGTCGTCCAGGATCTGCTGAGGCTCTTTGGTCCAGGTCACGGCCTTCGCGGCCTCGGCCCAGAACGCTGTGGGGTCCGACAGGCTGGCGTTGAACAGCTCCCGATATCCGCCCATACCCGCACGGTAGCGCGCAAGCGGTTCTCTATAGTCCGATTCATGACCGACGAGCGCTTGCGCGTGGGGGCACCTCCCGCCCGCAGGGTAGGGGGAGAGCATCGATGACTGCCGAACCACCGCCGATCGCAGGCGTCCGTCGATCATTCGTCGAAGCCAACGGGGTGCGGTTCCACGTGACCGAGGCCGGCCCGCCCGACGGGCGCCCCGTTCTCGCGCTGCACGGCTATCCGCAACACCACTGGGAGTACCGCGACCTGCTGGCCGACCCGCCGGCCGGGCTGCGGATCATCGCTCCTGACCTCCCGGGCTATGGCTGGTCCGGGCCCGCTCCGCACAAATGGGCCAAGGACGACGTCGCGACGGACGTCCTCGCGCTGATGGATGCGATGGGACTCGACCGCGTCCTGCTGGCCGCCCACGACTGGGGCGGCTACGCGGGTTGGCTCATGGTGTTGCGGTGCGCCCGAGCGATTCGACGGCTATCTCGCGATGAACATCAACCATCCCTGGCAGTCGCCGCGTACCGTACTGCCGCATCTGTGGCGGTTCCTGTACCAGCTGCCGCTCGCCACGTTCGGTATCACCGTGCAGCGACGCACCCCATACGTCGAGCGGGTGATGTTCGGTATCGGGTCGAGGATGGATCGGGAGACGGCGCACGCCTTCGCCGAGCGGTTCCGTGACCCGGTCTGCGCTCGTGCCGGCAGGGATACCTACCGATCCTTCCTGCTTCGCGACTTGCCCAGTGGTGCACGGCAACCCGAACAGCGTCGCGTGACTGTGCCGATCCGTGTGCTGTTCGGGACGAGTGACGCCGCTGTCGACGTGTCGATGGTGTCACCCGAAACCGCCAACGCCGACGACTACACCCTGGAAACGGTCGACGCCTCGCATTTCGTCGTCGACGAGCGGCCGGATCTGGTGCGTAAGAAGCTCATTGCGCTCGCCGAGGAGACCGCTCACTAATAGCGCGAGCAGACGCAAACGTCCCAAATTTCTCGGCGTGTCGGGCGACTTTTGCGTCTGCTCGCCGGAGAAAGTCACTCCTGAAAGCGGTAGCCCATGCCGGCTTCGGTGAGTAGGTGAACCGGATGTGACGGGTCGTCCTCGAGCTTGCGTCGCAGCTGCGCCAGGTACACACGCAGATAATGGGTCTCCTTGGCGTACGCCGGCCCCCACACTTCCTTGAGGAGCTCCTCGCGGCCGACCAGCTTGCCGCGGTTGCGGACCAGCATCTCCAGCATGCCCCACTCGGTGGGGGTCAGATGGACCTCGGTGCCGTTCTTGGTCACCTTTTTCGACGACAGATCGACTGTGAACGAAGCTGTTTCGACGACAGGTTGGTCCATGTCTGTCGCAGCGGCACCGCGTCGAATCGCGGCGCGCAGTCGGGCGAGGAACTCGTCCATCCCGAAGGGCTTGGTCACGTAGTCGTCGGCCCCGGCATCGAGCGCCTCGACCTTGTCGGCTGAGTCGGTGCGGGCGGAGAGCACGATGATCGGCACCGTCAGCCAACCCCGCAGCCCGCCGATGACTTCGATGCCCGATATGTCGGGCAGCCCGAGGTCGAGAATGACGACGTCGGGATGCCCGTCCGCGGCGGCCCGCAGGGCACCGTTCCCGCTCGAAGCGGTCACCACTTCGTAGCCGCGCACCGACAGGTTGATCCGCAACGCCCGCAGGATCTGCGGCTCGTCGTCTACCACCAAGACCTTCGTCATGTCGCCAAAACCTCTTGGGGAGCGCCGAGTTCGACAAGGACCGTCAAACCACCGCCAGGCGTGTCGGTGGATTGGATCGTTCCGCCCATCGCCTCGACGAAACCCTTCGCGACCGATAGGCCGAGGCCGACGCCGATGCTGTTGTCCTGGTCGCCGAGCCGCTGGAAGGGTGCGAACAACTGCTCTTCGGTGCCGCGCGGTATGCCGGGTCCCTCGTCGATCACGGCGATAAGCATCCGGTCACCGACCGCGCTCGCCGTTACCCGTACGGGACTGTCCGGCGCGTAGCGCAGCGCGTTGTCGATCAGGTTGGCGAGCACTCGCTCCAGCAGTCCGCTGTCGGCCATCACGACCGCGTCGCCCACGTCCACCTTCACCCTGTCCAGCGCGACACTGCGAAAACCGGTGGAGTTCTTGCTGATTCCCACCAGCGCCCGCTGCACCGTCTCTTCCAGATAGACACGGCGCAGCTCGGGACTGACCACCCCGGCCGCCAGCCGTGACGAGTCGAGCAGGTTGCCGACCAGCGCGGTGAGCTGGTCGATCGACTCCTCGATGGTGGCGAGCAGTTCCGCGGTGTCCTCGGCCGAGAAGTCGACGTCGTCGCTGCGCAGGCTGGATACCGCGGCCTTGGCGGCCGCCAGCGGAGTGCGCAGGTCGTGGCTGACGGCCGACAGCAACGAGCGGCGCAGCTCGTCGGCCTGCGCGATCGCCGCGGCCTTGCCGGCTTCTTCGGTCAGCTCTCGCTGCTTGACCAGCCCGGCGGCCTGTTTGGCGACCGCGGTCAGTACCCGTCGGTCGCGCGCGGCCAGTTGCTTTCCGGCCATCAGCATCCAGAACTCGTCGTCTCCGACCTCGATCGCGGTGTCGGCGGACTCGACCGTCATGCAGGGATCCATGCCGACGCCCGCGATGACACGCTCCGCGCCATCCCGGACGCGCAGAATGCTCACCGACCGCTGCGAGTACGTTTCCCGGACCCGCTCCAGCAGCGTGTCCAGGTCGGCGCCCCGCAGCACGGAACCGGCGAACAGGGCGAGCAGTTCGGCCTCCTGGGATGCGCGGGTCGATTCCCGGGCCCGATTGGCGGCGCCGTCCACGAGCGCGGCGACCGCGACCGCGACGAGCAGCAGCACCACGACGGTGATCGCGCTGTCGGGCTCGGCGATGGTGAAGGTGTGCCGCGGATCGACGAGGAAGTAGTTGAGCAGCAGGCCCGACAGCAGTGCCGACAGCGCGGCCGGGGCCACGCCGCCGAGCAGCGCCACCACCAGCACGCCGATGAAGAACAGCGCGCTCTCGCCACCGACGCCGAGGAAGGGGTCGAGCAAACCGACGATGAGCGCGCAAATGGCAGACGGCACGACGAGGGCGGCCAGCCAGGACGTCGTGTGGCGCTGGCGTGGCGTGAGCGACGACCAGGAAGGGCCCCGCCTGGCCTCCGGGTGCGTCACCATGTGGACGTCGATCTTGTTCGACTGCGTGACGACCGCCGCGCCGATGCCCTCCTCGAAGATGCGCGCCCACCGCGACCGTCGAGACGTGCCGATCACCAGCTGCGTGGCGTTCATCTCGCGGGCGAAGTCCAGCAGGGCCGCGGGCACGTCGTCGCCGACGACGGTGTGCACCGTCGCGCCCAGGCTGGTCGCCAGCTCTCGAACCTTGCCCATCTGGGGTGCGGCCACACCGGAAAGGCCGTCGCCACGCACCACGTGCAGCACCATGAGCTCGGCGCTGGACTTCGACGCGATCCGAAAGGCCCGTCGCACAAGCGTTTCGGATTCCGGGCCGCCGGTGACGGCGACGACGACCCGCTCGCGGGCCTCCCATGTGTCGGTGATGTTCTTGTCCGCGCGATATTTGGTGAGGGCGGCGTCGACCTGGTCTGCGAGCCACAGCAGCGCGAGTTCACGCAATGCCGTCAGGTTGCCCTGGCGGAAGTAGTTGGACATCGCGGCGTCGATGCGCTCGGGTGCGTAGACGTTGCCGTGGGAGAGCCTGCGCCGCAGCGCTTCCGGGGTGATGTCGACAAGCTCGATCTGGTCAGCGGCGCGGACGACTTCGTCGGGCACCTTCTCCTGCTGCTCGATGCCGGTGATCTGGGTGACGACGTCGTTGAGGCTTTCCAGGTGTTGCACGTTGACCGTCGAGATCACCGTGATGCCTGCGTCGAGGATTTCCTCGATGTCCTGCCACCGCTTCGGGTTCTTGCTGCCCGGGGTGTTGGTGTGGGCCAGTTCGTCGACGAGGACAACCTGCGGTCGGCGCGCCAGTACGGCGTCGACGTCGAGCTCGGGGAAGCGCGTGCCGCGGTAGTCGATGAAGCGCGGCGGAATGACTTCGAGGCCGCCGATCAATTCCGCGGTCTTCTTGCGGCCGTGTGCCTCGACGACTGCGGCCACCACATCCGTGCCGCGCTCCACCCGACGGTGCGCTTCGCCAAGCATTGCGTACGTCTTCCCAACGCCGGGGGCCGCGCCGAGGTAGATGCGCAGCTCCCCGCGCTTCTTCTTGTCGGGCCGTTCGCCTTGCGACGGATCGACGGTGCTCACATGCCCATCATCCACCGGTTACGTCAGCTCTTTGCCGGATACTTCTGGTCCAGTTCCAGGTTGAGCTTCAGCACGTTGACAGTAGGTTCGCCGAAGAAGCCGAGCCACCGGCCATCGGTGTTGTCGGCGACGGCCTGCCGGACCCGGTCGGGGGTCGACGCCCGCGGGCCTTGGCGACCCGGTTGACCTGCAGGTCGGCGTAGGCGATGGAGATGTGCGGGTCCAGTCCGCTGCCGCTGGCGGTGACGGCGTCGGCGGGCACGGCCGGATCGGCAGGCGCGCTGCCGCGGATCGGGATGATCTGGCCGATGCTGTAGTCCTCGCCGTAGCGGGCGCACTCCACGCGCACACCCTGGTAGGTGGTCAGGAACGGTGTCGGTGTGGTCAGGCACGGCTCGTTGACGCTGACCACCCGGGTCGGATGGACGACGTCACCGCGCGCGTCGCGCGGGCCGATCACCGAAAGCACGGCGCCGACGCCGTCGCCCGTGCAGAACGGCCGTGACCCGTCGACGTTGTCGAGCTCACCGACGGCGGCGCTGCGCGAGCACACCAGGGTGAGCAGGCTGGGCTTGTATCCGTTGTCGTCCTCGGGCAGCGACGGATCGCCGGCTGTGTCGACGATGCTTTCCGGCCCCAGGTTGCTTGCGCTGGTGGCCAGCGGGTCGTAGCCGTCACCGGCCGCCGACGGCCTGCTCTGGAAGTACTGCGGCAGCGGGTTGCCGTCGCTGTCGGTGAAGCGACTGGCCAATCAGGCTGCTGCCGACCGGCTTTCCGTCGGCCTCGATGATCGAGCCGTCGGCCTTGTCTCTGCAGGCCGGGCAGCTGAGCGACCAGCCAGATGAAAACCGGGTAGGCCAGGCCGAGGATGACGGTGAGCACCAGTAGCGCCCGCAGCGCGGCCCAGTGCTGACGAACAAGGTTGGTTAGTTTCATTGTGTCACATTCCCGGGAAGAGTTGGATGACCAGGTCGATGAGCTTGATGCCGATGAACGGGCGCGATGATGCCGCCGAGGCCGTAGACGTAGAGGTTGCGGCTCAACAGCTTTGACGCGCTGCTCGGTGTGTAGCGCACGCCCCGCAACGACAGCGGGATGAGCGCGATGATGACGACCGCGTTGAAGATGACCGCGGACAGGATCGCCGACTGCGGGCTGTGCAGCCTCATGATGTTCAGCAGGTCCAGGCCGGGGAACAGCGCAACGAACATCGCGGGGATGATCGCGAAGTACTTCGCGATGTCGTTGGCGATCGAGAACGTGGTCAGCGCGCCGCGGGTGATCAGCAACTGCTTGCCGATCTCGACGATCTCGATGAGCTTGGTCGGGTCGGAGTCGAGATCGACCATGTTGCCGGCCTCTTTGGCCGCCGACGTGCCGGTGTTCATCGCCACGCCGACGTCGGCCTGCGCCAGCGCGGGCGCGTCGTTGGTGCCGTCGCCGGTCATCGCGACCAGCTTGCCGCCTGCCTGCTCCTTCTTGATCAAGGCCATCTTGTCCTCGGGCGTGGCCTCGGCGAGGAAGTCGTCGACGCCGGCCTCGTCGGCGATGGCCTTGGCGGTCAACGGGTTATCGCCGGTGATCATCACCGTGCGGATGCCCATCCGGCGCATCTCGTCGAACCGCTCGCGCATGCCTTGCTTGACGACGTCCTTGAGGTGGATGACACCGAGCACCGACGCGGTGTGATCGACCACCTGGCCGACCACGAGGGGAGTGCCGCCCGCCGCGGAGATGCCGTCCACGATGTCGCCGAGTTCGGTTGGCACTAGGCCACCTTGGGAGCGCACCCACTCGGCGACCGAGCTGGCCGCGCCCTTGCGCAGCATGTGGCCGTCATCGAGGTCGACGCCGGACATCCGCGTCGTCGCGCTGAACTCGACCCAGTGGGCCTTGTCGAGTTCACCCGGTGTGCGGGCCCGCAGCCCGTACTCCTGTTTGGCGAACACCACGATCGAACGCCCTTCCGGCGTCTCGTCGGCGAGGCTGGACAGCTGCGCCGCATCGGCGAGTGCTTCGGCCGACACACCGGTCAGCGGCACGAACGCGCCGGCCTGCCGGTTACCCAGCGTGATGGTTCCGGTCTTGTCCAGCAGCAGCGTGTTGACGTCGCCTGCGGCCTCCACCGCGCGGCCCGACATCGCGAGCACGTTGCGCTGCACGAGGCGGTCCATGCCGGCGATGCCGATGGCCGACAGCAGCGCTCCGATGGTGGTCGGGATGAGGCAGACCAGCAGCGAGACCATGACGATGCCGGTCACCCCGTTGCCGGTGAGCGCCAACGAGTCCGGAACGCCGGGGTTGTTCATCTTCGAGTAGATCGCCAGCGGTTGCAGGGTCGCGACGGCGAACACGAAGATGATCGTCAACGAGGCGAGCAGGATGTTCAGCGCGATCTCGTTGGGCGTCTTCTGCCGGTTGGCGCCCTCGACGAGGGCGATCATCCGATCGATGAAGCTCTCGCCGGGCTTCTGGGTGACCTTGACGACGATGCGGTCGGACAGCACGGTGGTGCCACCGGTGACCGCCGAGCGGTCGCCGCCGGATTCGCGGATGACCGGTGCCGATTCGCCGGTGATCGCCGACTCATCCACCGACGCAATGCCTTCCACGACGTCGCCGTCACCGGGGATGGTCTGGCCGGCTTCCACCACGACGAAGTCGCCCTGTTGCAGCAGGGGTGCCGCGACTTCTTCTTCGCGGCCGGGAGCGCCGGGCGTCCAGCCGACGAGCCGGCGGGCCATCATGGCGGTTTTGGTTCTGCGCAGGGTCTCGGCCTGCGCCTTGCCGCGACCCTCGGCGACGGCTTCGGCGAGATTGGCGAAGATCGCCGTCAACCACAGCCACGTCACGATCAGCCAGGCGAACCACGACGGATCGATGATGGCGAGCACCGTGCTCCACGCGGCGCCGATCTCCACGATGAACATGACGGGGTTGCGCCACAGCGTGCGCGGATTGAGCTTGCGCAGCGCGTCGGGCAGCGACCTCCACACCATCTTGGGATCCAGCAGCCCGCCCTGGACGCGCTTGGTCGCGTCGGGTTTCGCCTGCGTGGAGTGAACGGAATCGATTGTGGGTGTGGTCATCAGTGAATTCCTTCGGCGAGGGGGCCCAGCGCGAGCATGGGCAGGAAGGTCAGGGCGACAAGGATCAGGGTGACGCCGGCGACCATGCCGACGAACTGTGGCCGGTGGGTGGGCAGGGTGCCGACGGAGTCCGGCGTCTTGCCTTGTTTGGCCAGCGAGCCGGCCAGTGCCAGTACGAAGATTATCGGCAGGAATCGGCCGAAAACCATGGCCAGGCCCAGCGCGGTGTTGTACCACTCGGTGTTGACGCTGATGCCTGCGAACGCCGATCCGTTGTTGTTGGCCGCCGATGTGAATGCGTACAGCACCTCGGACAGGCCGTGCGGGCCGGTGTTGAGCATGCCCGCCCGCTGGCCTGGCATGGCCATCGCGACCGCTGTGCCCGTCAGCACGATCAACGGCGTGATCAGGAAATAGGTTGCGGCGAGCTTGATTTCCCGCGGGGTGATCTTCTTGCCGAGGTACTCCGGTGTGCGGCCGACCATCAAGCCCGCCACGAACACCGTGATGATGGCGAGGATGAGCATGCCGTAGAGGCCGGAGCCGACACCGCCGGGTGCGACCTCGCCGAGCTGCATGTTGAACATCGTGATCATGCCGCCGAGACTGGTGTAGGAGTCGTGGAAGGAGTCCACGGCACCCGTGGAGGTCAGCGTCGTCAGCATCGGCGAACACCGCCGAGTTGGCAACGCCGAAACGCTGTTCCACGCCTTCCATCGCGGATCCGATCGCGGTGGGAACGGTGCCGTGGTGCTGCAGTTGGAACAGCATCATGAGGCTGACGCTGATCGGTGGCGATCACGCCCATCACGGCGACAATCGCGTAGCCCTGCTTCTTGCTCTCCACCATCCGGCCGAAGGTGCGCGGGCAGCGAGAAGCTGATGCAGAGCAGCAGGAAGATCTCAACCCAGTTGGTCCAGGAGTTGGGGTTCTCGAACGGGTGCGCGGAGTTGGCGTTGAAGAACCCACCGCCGTTGGTGCCGAGTTCCTTGATGACCTCCTGGCTCGCGACCGGACCACCTGGTGATGGTCTGCTGGCCGCCGACGAGCGTGTTGACCACCTGGTCGTGGAGGTGGAAGTTCTGGATTGCGCCGCCGACGACCAGGACGATTGCCCCGATGATGGCGAGTGGCAACAGGATTCGGATGGCGCCGCGCACCAGGTCGACCCAGAAGTTGCCGAGGTCACTGGTGTTGCGGCGGGCAAGGCCGCGAATGAACGCCATGGCGACGGCCATGCCGACCGCGGCGGAGACGAAGTTCTGCACGGCGAGGCCGGCCATCTGCACGAGGTGGCCCTGGGTCGACTCGCCGGAGTAGGCCTGCCAGTTGGTGTTGGTCACGAAGCTGACGGCGGTGTTCCAGGCGAGCGCCGGTGTCATCGGCGTGCCGGGGTCGTTGAGGTGCAGCGGCAGCTTGCCCTGCACCAGTTGCAGGATGAATAGGAAAAGGAGGCTGATCGCCGAGAAGGCGAGCACGCTGCGCGCGTAGGCCCCCCACGTCTGTTCCGACTTCGAGTCGGCTCCGATCAGCCGGTAGATGACGCGCTCACCGCGCGAGTCCTTGGTGGACGCGTAGACCCGGTACATGTAGTCGCCCAGCGGCACGTGAACGGCCGCCAGGCCGATGATCATGGATGCGAGGAACAGGATCCCCGCCGTCGTAGAACTCACTAGAACTTCTCCGGGAAGAGCAGGGCAGCGAAGAGAAACAGGGCCAGCAGGATCGCCAGCACGAGGCCGATCAGGTTCTGGTTCACAGTCCCTCGACCAACTTCTGTATCCAGCCGAGCAGGGCGAAGATCGCCACCGTCAGCACGATGTAGATCAGGACCGACATGTCACTCCGTCACGTTTACGGGCCGCCGGATTTCAGCGACCTGGATCATGAAACGCCCTGTTCAGGGCATCACAGGCGGCCTTAACGGTTTCTTGACGGCGGCGCGGCGTTCTTTAACGGATTCCTCCGCCGGACGCGGGCTTGCGCGCGAAATCGGACCCGATCTCGAACATGAGCGCGCATTCGGCGTGGCCGTCCCCGTCAACGGGGCGTCAAGGTTCGATCCGGCGGTGTCAAGAGACCGCAAGGACCATGGAAACCGCCGCCCAGCAGGGGGAACGTTTGAGTTGGTGCCCATCCGGCAGCAGGCCAGGGCTCGATGAGAAGAGTTTTTGTGACTCTCACCGATGTTTTCCACTCCGTGTTGTCATCGACTGCCCGCCGATCGGATGTTTCGCGTGTGCCGACTAGCGCCGACCGGGCGGCGGTGCACCGCTGCGAGATGTACCGACGGTCGTTCCCGATGACCGAGATCGTGATTCCGGCCTACGCACTGCGGAACCGCGCGATGGCGAAGTGGGTTCGAGACCACCGCGTCACCGTCGAGATACGGACAGGACAGGACCTGGCTGTCGCGATCGCAGCCGGCATCCATCCGGCGCGGACGACGGTGCACGCCGACGGGATGAGCGAGTCAGACTTGCGCGCCACCGTCAATCTGGCGCCGGGGCGGATCGTCGTCAGCTCGGCCATCCACATAGACCTGTTGGCGGCGGCGGTCGAACACCAGACGCAGGGTGTCTTCGTCCGCGTGAGGGACGACAATGCGCCGGCGTCGGCTCTGGCGGACGCCCGATATGCCTTCAACGGCGGGTTCCGCTTGGACTCCACCGAGCTCGATCGCATGGTGGAATCGCTTCTCAACCTCTCTCGGCTCGAGTTGGTCGGGTTGTACTGCGGCGTCGGCGCCCACGAGCACGACTTCGTCAGCTATCCGGCCGCCATCGGTCACGTTGTTACAGAGATGGCTCACATCCGCAGACAGCATGGCGTCGTGCTCGGATGCATCGGTCTTGGTGGTGGTTACACCGTCCCGGGTGTTGACTGCGCGGCCGCCCTGACACAACTCGCCAACCAGATCGACGAATCCCTCGACGATGCATGCGCGACGACGCGGTACCCGCGTCCCATCATTGCGCTTTCGCCGGGACCGGCGATTGTGGAGCAGACCGCAGCATGATCACGCACACCATCGGCGGTGTGGTCCGTCCCCGCGTCGCAGCCGCGCGGTTCGCCGCGGCAGACACCCGGTTGGACAACGCGATTGCGCTCCGTCATTGTGCGCTGTACCGCAAAGCGTTTCGGGGAACTGCGGTCAGTTATCCGACGGACGCCCTGCGGCTTGACGCCGTGGCGAGCTGGATTAGGAATCAGGGCGTGACCGTCGACATCGCATCGATGGCTGATCTCGACCGGGTCAGGCTCGCGGAAGTCAAACCGTCGCGGGTCGTAATGCATTGCCACGGTGAGGTTTCGGCTTCCATTCGCCGCGCGGCGTTGTCGCGGTTCGTTGTGGACAGCGATCAGCACGTCGCCGAGCTGGCAGACAATCCGCTCGCCAGGACGCAGCGCGTGGTTGTCGACGTGGCCCGGTCGGACGAGCTGGCCGCCAAGGTGGTGACTCACAGGCAGCTCGAGCTGGTGGGGCTGCACTACCGGGTCGGCGCCACCGACGAGGTCGAGCTGACAGAGAATGTCATTGCGATGATCGCGAGAATGGCGTGGATCAGCCGCGAGCTCAACGTTGTCCTGTCACGAGTGAGCCTGGGCGACGTGGACGTGACGGGATGCGACGGCGATCTACGCAGCTTGCGGCGGGTAGCCAGGGTGATCGACCAGGCCGTCGAGGACGGGTGCATACGGTTCCGGTATCCGCGGCCGGCCCTGACCGTGTCGCCCCATCGATCGCTTCTGTTGCCCTAGGCATTCTCCACAGGCAGCTGTCTCTAACATCGGGCGTGGCCCCCATAGCCCAATTGGCAGAGGCAGCGGACTTAAAATCCGCCCAGTCTGGGTTCGAGTCCCAGTGGGGGCACCACTAAAGTGCAGGTAGAGGCACTTTTAGGGTTGACGGATCAGCCCTGCGAACCCGTTTCAGTGTCACGAGTTGTCACAACACGTCCGAAACTGTGCTGTGCGATTCCGGTTCATGCTTGACATTTGGGTTCCGGTTGCTGGTTTACGGTTCCGGGACGCGGTCCCGGTAGGTGCGCGACAACAGTTCCGGTAGGTGCTTTACACCTTGGTTCGTTGCGGCTGGTCGGGGTGGTTTCTTTCGTAGTCGTGGGTGGACTGCGGAAGGGGCCGGCATGTTGCGGGAGTTGCGGGTGTCCGAGTTGCGTTATCGGGCGGTGCTGGAGGTCCTCGATGGGGCGGTGATCAGTACGGTTGCCCGCCGATATGGGGTGTCTCGCCAGACCGTGCATGCCTGGCTGCGCCGGTATGCGCGCGAGGGTGCGGTGCTGAATTTGGAGGACCGGTCCTCGCGTCCGCATGGCTGTCCGCATCAGATGGCGCCCGTGCTGGAGGCGCGGGTGTTGGTGTTGCGTGACGCCAACCCACGTTGGGGTCCGACGCGGATCGTCTACGAGCTGGGCCGCGAGGGTGTGGTGGCGGTGCCGGGTCGCTCCAGTGTGTATCGGGCGCTGGTGCGCAACGGGCGCATCGACCCGGCCCGGCGCCGGCGGCGGCGCAGTGACTACAAGCGCTGGGAGCGGGGCCGCCCGATGGAGTTGTGGCAGATGGATGTGGTCGGCGGGGTTCACCTGTGCGATGGGGCCGAGGTCAAAGTGGTCACCGGTATCGATGACAACTCGCGGTTCGTCGTGTCGGCCAAGGTGGTCGCGCGGGCCACCGCACGCCCGGTGTGTGAGGCGCTGGTGGAGGCGCTGGCCCGCCACGGCGTGCCCGAGCAGATCCTCACTGACAACGGCAAGGTGTTCACGGGGCGATTCGGGCCTGCGGGATCGTTCTCGGAGGTGCTCTTTGATCGGGTCTGCGCCGAGAACGGCATCCGACACCTGTTGACTGCGCCGCGCTCGCCGACCACGACGGGAAAGGTTGAGCGGCTTCATAAAACGATGCGCGCGGAGTTTTTCACCGACGCCGACCGGGGGTACGCCACCATCGCCGAGTTGCAGACAGCGCTGGATGGCTGGGTGGCCGGGTACAACACCGAGCGCCCGCACCAGTCGCTGGGCATGCGCCCGCCGGCCGAGCGGTTCGCGCTGGCTCCCGCTGGCCCCGACCCACAGGTGGTCAATCCCATCGCGGCCATCGCCACACACACGCAAACCCAAATTCACCGGCCCGATCTGCGCCACGCCGGCGTGCAGCGCTGGGTGGATCAGCGCGGCAGGATCCGCTTGGCGGGCTTTGGTTATCGAGTGCCGATTGTGTTGGCGGGCGAGCCGGTCGAGGCGGTCGTCGCCGACAACCTGGTGCAGATCTATCACCACGACGTACTGGTCGCCTCTCATGTACAGCGGCGTAAACCCAACACCACACCGTCGGTGCCCCGCCAGGGCCGGCGCACGGCCCGGTCGGCGACCGCCGGAATGGTGGTGACCCGCATGGTTGATCGCAGCGGACAGCTGTCATTCGCAGGAACTATGTACCGGGCCGGACGCGCTTGGCGCGGAAAGGAAGTCGAAGTTTGCATCGTTGCCGAGTCGGTGCAGATGACCTACCAGGGCAGGATCGTGCGCACCCAGCCCATCCGACACGACCGGACCAAAGAGCACGGCGCCTACGCCACCCCACACGGCCGCCCCCGCAAACCGCGCCAGGATGCACCACACCTGTAAAGCAGCTACCGGAACTCATTCGTCAAGCGCGTACCGGAACTTGACAACCAAAACGCGTCCCCGCAGCCTTAGTGGCAGGTGATCGCGGCCCGTTGGGACCTATCGTCGTGCTAGACGAGGTCGAGTGGTTTCACGCTCACGGTTTCTCCCCGGGCTGCAGTGGATGATCTGCGCGCACGGTGGAACGAGCAAACGAGTCCGAGGGAACGGGCAAGTGAACGAATGACCAACCAGGGCACGCCTAGGTCGACCTAGACCACGCCCTGCGCCTCGTATTCGCAGTCGTCGTCGGTGCACCCGATCAGATGCCACACGACGGCTTCGCCGTTCACTGTGCCGGCGTGGTCGGCAGGACAGTCCGAGCAGTCGGCCTCGCTCGGCGTCGCGTCGCCGCTGTCTGGTCCGCGGGATGAGGAGGCGGGCCGGTCGCGGCTTCCCTGAGTAGTCCGACATCGCACGCGGCTTTCGTCGTAGCGGTTCCCTGTGACGATTGTCCGCTACAGCTCCTGCGAGCGGAACTGCTTCAGCCGCTCACTTTCCGCGGAATCGAACCCGTACCGGAGCCGTATTGGCAACGCTCAAGTTGCTGTTCTGCAGCCAATATGCGCGGCTTTCCAACTGCGACGCCCCCATAGCCCAATTGGCAGAGGCAGCGGACTCCGCACAGTCTGGGTTCGAGTCCCAGTGGGGGCACCGAGTTAGCCCAACCGCAGAATTCCCGCGGGCTATAAGTCGTCGATGTCTATGATGCCGTCCTGAAGAGCTCGTGCGACCAGCGCAGCTTTGGTGGTCGCCGGACGCCCGACTGCCGCATACTTCGCGCGGACGCGCTCCAGGTGGGTAGAAACCGTGGACGGCGCGATGCGCAGCTTGCCCGCTACGAGATCTTTGTTATCAGCTTGGAACCACGCGAGCAGGACCTCTTTCTCGCGCGGCGGAAGTTTGGGCCGTCCGACGGTTCGGTCCCTCACCATCGCCCCGGCCATTCGAGGGGCGACGTATGGGACGTCCAATCGAGCCGCGATGATCGCTTCGGCCAGATGCCTTCTGCCCTCAGACTTCGCCACGTAACTGGCCGCGCCTAAGTCAAGGCATTTCAGGATGATCTCATCGGTTTCGATGTGAGAGAAAACGACAATCCGACGACCGGTTCGAACTAGCTCCTCGATATCAGAGAAGTGGATGCGTCGACTCGTTAGTTCAAGATCGACGACAATTACATCGGCGCGCGCCGACCCGGGCGGGTGTTCTTTCAGGAATGCTTCCACAGATAAGTAGCCACCTACCACTTCGAGAGGCGGGTCAGCTTGGCTGAGCCAGGCTGCAATGCCGACGTGAATAACGTCGTGGTCATCGATCAATGCCACTGAAATGTTATGAGGCGCAGTCATAGTCAAGAAGTTGGTCGGTTGACATCATTGTCACGGGGTGTCGGATCGTGAACCAGGTGGCATCGTCGTGGCTGACAACTTCCACGGTGCCGGCCTCGGGCGCGCCATGCTCGCCGTTGAGTACACCTTTGTAGCCGCGGCAGACAATGCTGACCACGAACTCGTTGCCGATGTAGCTCAGCACTACACGCAGCGACTCCGTACAGTTGCCCAATATCCTTGAGATGTAAATGACAAGCTGTTCTACGTCGGCTTCACTGAGAGTCGGTAGGCCTGATTGCACGTGGACCGTGACGTCGACGTCTCGGTGCGCGGCGGTGTCTAGCGCCGGTCTCATGGCGTCTAGTAGCGGGTGCTCACGGGAGGCTTGCTGATCCAAAAGAGTTCTGATGCGCTGTGATTCGACCAACGCGCGTTTCCGCAGCACCGGATCGACAGGCTCGCCGTTGCTCAACTTGAGCATCACCGGTACCAGGCGTTGCCGGACGTCTGCTATGCGGCACCGGAAATCGCTGTGTGCTGCAGCGGCGGCTCGCTGCCGGACCAGGAGATCGAGATGAGCCTCGGTCTGCGCAAGTGCGTCTGCCGCAGCTTCGGCGAACATTCTGTCGGCAACCTGTGCGGCGAGTAGCAGGACCCCAAGCGATGCGCCGATGAACCCCAGTGCGACGAGAATGTCGGTGGATGGCGCTCGGGCGAAGGTGGCGGCGGACGCGCCGACCCAGTATGTGGCGACAACCGAAATCGCCACGCGTAGTGGTAAACCGAGCAGCAGCGGCGAAAGGCACCAGCCCGTCGCCCATAGTGACCACTGTGCGATCGTTCCTACTAGGTCTTCCGGCAGAATGGCAGGCTGCACGACGGCTACGACAAGTAGTGTCGTGACAGCGATCCATCGGAGTGCGCTATGCCTTCCGTCGGAAGTCGGCAGTGCGGCCAAGCAACCCGCTACCGTAAGCACAATCATTCCTATCTGGGTGGTGGGGTGCGCTGCTGGCGTAAGCGCGGAGGGCAAGGACAGAATCACCACGAGCAATGCCCAGGCGATCAATGCATATCGGTACCGCTCGCGTAATTTCCTGACGAAACGGTGGGCTTCGGTGACCGATGTCGGCGAACCTGTGCACCGCGGCTTGGTTGGCCATGAAAGCTCGACGGTTGTGCCCTGACCCAGAGCCGAGCGGATGGTCGCTCTACCACCGATCCTGTTCATCCGGCCGACGATCGATTCAGTGATGCCGTGGCCCGGTGTCGAGACGGGCATGAACCCACGACCGTCGTCGGTTATTGCGAGCCGGTGATCAGAAACCTCGATCGACACCCCGGTGGCGCCCGCGTGGCGGTCGACGTTGTTCAAGACCTCTCCAGTCGCCGACTCGATGCTCATACAGACTTCTCCGTCTAGCCACAACTGCGGAGACCCGTGGAAGCGAACGGGTGTGCAAGTGTTCCGGGTTGTTTCGCGCAACGCTGCGACCAGCTCGACGCGCCGCGGTGGATGCGCCGGCCGTTGACTGGTAAGAACGGCCAGTGCACTCCTCGCCTGGGCGGCAATGCGGTCTTGTGGAACTGGAGTGCCATTGCCCACCAACAGCAGCGTGGATGCCACGTGGTCATGAAGCAGCGCAAACTGCTCACGTTCGTAATCGCGCTCGGCGGCAGCGATGCGGTTACGCAATTCACCTGCCCTCAAGTAGCTTTCGTGCGCTCGCTTGGTGGCATCCGCTACCCGAAGGAGGGCCACCCGAAGGATTACGCCCATAGCCGCCGCGATCGCCAAGTGGCGCAACGACCACATCGTCGCGACATTGTCCCAACCGGCGGCTGAACCTCCACCCCAAGCGCGGGTGGCCAGGATGAGGCAGGTGATGGGGATAGAGGCATGTAAGGGAAGAGCGACAGCCATGCCGATGATAGTGGCGCTCACAACTGCCGTTATTGCGCGTGAAGATTGGACTGAATCAAAGCTGGCGGACAGTAGTTGCGCCGCCCCGCAGATAGCCAGCACGAACGCACAGTCGATGGCAGTGAATACGGCTCGAAGCGATCGGGTCGCTAGCCGATAGAAGGCCCATGCACCCAAGGCAGCCATCAAGAGCTTGCCAGCCAGCAGCGCTCGGGCGGCCGGGTCTGCCAGCGCAACGATTGCAGCCAATGCATTGGTAGAGTGCCGCGTCACCAGCGCAAGTTTGTTTGCTCGAGGCAGCATTGTCGTCGCGAAGGTGTCGTCACGCCCTGTCATAGCGCTGGCCAAATCGCTAGAGCGGCAAGCCCCGCACCTTCGGTTTTCGGATACCTATTCGCAACATGGACCTTCATGGTGACCATTCAGAGCCAATCCGGAGGATTCAATCCTGAAGCCGTGTTTTGCTGCGATGCATACCCCTTTTGAACAGATTTGTAACCTGTCCGCGCGCAGCCGGAGGAATTCGACGCTGCAGCCGTCCGCTTACAGCCGACAAGACCGCAATTGGGAGAGAATTGTGGCGATCGCGGGCCGCCGGCGACTGGACTGGGAACGACGTTAACCGTCGCCCAGCGGCGGGACAGCCATGGCTCTGGATCTCTGTGCGCACGCCCCCAGCAATGCGTATCAGCCCTCGAATCTGCTCCTGGTGGGAAGTTAGCCCTCGCGGTCACGAATTAGCCGGGATGCGTAGAGAGAGCCAAGTAATTACGTGTCCGTTAATTAATCCTGGACGCCGGGATGTGTCGTCACGGCGTCAGCTATTGACGCTGGTGCAGGTTGCTGAAACCGCGCGTCGCGATTCTACCGACATGACCGTAAGTCGTTCAGGGGACAACGGCTGTAGCTGCGGATTCCATGGTCTACCTGCGACGAGGTGGCCTCTCCCTTTGCGCCGCGCAACCGCTGGTAGGAACACATCCTTGCGTTTTCAACGATGCCGTCAATTTTTGCTTGTAGCGGATATTCGGAGTTGGTACCGTCTCGCCCATCACGATGGTTTACCCGACGTGAGGTGGACAACAGCAACCTAGGAAACTATTGCCTAAAGCGCAGCGCTGGCTGCAGAACCGGTCGCAGGACCGAGCTGCCCGGCCTGTGCAGAGGCGTACCGGGGCCGGTCCAACGCCGGTCCGAAGCGAGAACCGACGCTAGCGCCAGCACCGCAGAGAACTCTCACCCAATCGGAGTCGCGAAATGACGAAGAGTTCGCCATCCGACAGGTACCGAATTAGCCCTACGGCGAGCACGGAGGCGAATACCCAAGCGCGAAATCGAATGCAGAAGCCGTTCACGGGAAGCCGCATATCGCGGCGTAGGCAAATGCGAGTCATTACGGTCGGCGAAAGTCGTCATAGACGGCGAAACCGGCGCTGCGGGTCCGGCAAATAAATACCCGCGCAAAGGCCTATCAGGAGTTTGGCCGATGTCGCCGAGGCGTACTGGCCAGCCGTCGCGCAGCGCTTCGACGATTGGAATCGCGGCCCCGGTAATTCGGGATGAGTGGTGAGAACTGTGGCATTAGACATTGGTGACGCCGGTGGAGTCGTCACCCCGCCCCCAGCCGACTCCGCCGGCATGCCACTCGCACCCTGCCTGCGATACCCCGACGACCAATTGGAGGTGGGCGGTGCGAACCCTCATCACGCCGGCTAGGGCTAACGGCCCGATTCAACAGAAAGGAGGGCGATGAGCACGATAATTCCCGCTCGCTCGAATGCGCTTCGGGTGGGTGTGGTCGGTTACGGCTATTGGGGATCCAAACATGTCCGAGTGCTTGCAGGCCTTCCAGACGTGGCGCTCACGGTCATCGACGGCCAACCGGACCGACTCCGCGAAGCCATAGCCGCATTCCCCGCCGCGCGGGTCGCGTCCCATCTCGGCGACGTCGAGGAGACATTGGACGCTGTCGTCATAGCTACCCCTCCGTGCAGCCACGGCCCGGTCGCATTGCAGGCGTTGCGGGCCGGCCTGCACGCCTTGGTGGAGAAGCCGTTGGCGACCTCAGTCGCCGTTGCCGACGCAATCCTAGCGACGGCTCACCAAAACGGATCGACGCTGATGGTCGGGCACACATTCGAGTACAACGCAGCGGTGTGGAAACTCAAGCAGATCATCAACTCTGGTGAACTTGGCCGAATCTTGTACATCGACACCGCACGACTGAGTCTCGGCCGTTATCAGAGCGACTGCAATGTGATCTGGGATCTCGCGCCGCATGACATCTCCATCATTTCCTACCTGTTGGACGAGTTCCCCGAGACTGTGTCGGCATGGTCGCAGCGCAATGTTGGCGACGTGCACGCTGACGTCGCATACCTCCGCTTGGATTTCCGGGACACCTCAGCGCCGGCCTTCGTGCACGTGAGTTGGCTGAGCCCCCGCAAGGTCCGCCGGGTGACCATCGTGGGTGACCAAAAAATGGTGGTCTACAACGATCTTTCCGACAACGAACGCATTCGGATCTATGACATCGGCGTCGCGCCAGCCAAAATTATTGAGGGCCCGGCGCATTCGATGCCTGTCACCTATCGTACCGGCGACATCACGTCACCCTACGTGAATTTCGTCGAGCCACTTCTGGTTCAAGACAGGCACTTCATCGACTGCCTTAAGACCGGCCGCCAACCCGATACGCCGGGCGAAAGAGGGCTCGGAGTAGTCAGGGTGCTCGCCGCCACCGACGAGGCTGTCGCGACCGGTGTACCCGCCCATACCCAGCTGCCTGCAGTGCAGCGCATCGCGGCGACCGTCGCACACGAGGTGGTCGCATCGTGACCGCAGTCCTGGATTCAGTGCCATTTCTCGACCTTGCTGCTGTCAACGGCGTCCATCAGGACGACTACGAAATTGCCTGGAAGACCGTGCTCCAACACCAATGTTTTGTCGGTGGACCTGAGGTCGAGGAGTTCGAGAGCAGCTTCGCCGCCTACTGTGATGCCACTGCATGCGTCGGCGTCGCGAACGGCACTGACGCACTGGAATTGATCCTTGCTGGTCTCGGAATCGGGCCGGGAGACGAGGTGATCGTTCCGGGCAACACATTCATAGCCACGGCAGAGGCGGTGTGCGCGGTGGGAGCACGCCCCAGGTTTGTCGACGTGCTCCCCGATACCCTGCTGATCGATCCCAGCGCGGTAGCGGCGGCGGTTGGCCCCGCGACAGCGGCCGTCATCGCGGTGCACCTCTTCGGTCAGATGGCCGACCTCGACGGCCTGATTCCCGTCGCAGCGCGGCACGGTCTGGCGCTCGTAGAGGATGCTTCGCAGGCGCATGGTGCCCGGCTGCGTGAACGGCGTGCCGGCAGCATCGGCAGCGCCGCGGGCTTCAGCTTCTATCCGGGCAAAAACCTGGGCGCGTTAGGCGACGGTGGTGCGGTCGTCACCCGAGACGTTGAGTTCGCCGCCCGAATTCGCATGCGCGCCAACCATGGTCGAGCGGCCGCGGACCGGCACCGCCACGACCAGCTTGGTTGCAACAGCCGGTTGGACACGCTGCAGGCAGCCATGCTCACCTGCAAACTCGTCGGCCTCGACACTGCGAACCTGGCTCGGCGGCGCGCGATGGAACGCTACCGCCGCCAGCTTCCGCCATGGTGTCAGCCCGTGACGACAGATCCGGATGCCGAATCCGTTTATCACCTCGCGGTGGTCCGGGTGCAGAGCCGCGAGGCGGTGATCGCAGAGTTGAAACGCGCGGGGATCGGATGGGGCATTCATTACCCCATCCCGTGTCACCTCCAACCCGCGTACCGGGATTTCATCGAATCCCTACCCATCGCTGAGAACGCGGCGAAACAGATTCTCTCGCTGCCGATATACCCGACCATCAACGATGCACAGATCGACCGCGTCTGCGAGGTGTTGTGGGGGGCGTCGTTTTGAGTGACACATTCGAAGATCTTCAAGATCCCACCGGCCCTAGCGGCGCGCCCATCACCAAGGGGGATGGTTCTTATCCCCCGATCGAGGCTGAACCGGTACCAGATAGCGATGATCCCGCGGCCTCCGAAATCGATGAACCCGCGGCCTCCGGAATCGCGGAGACGACTCAGACCGACCGGCGGCACTTCCGGATTGCGTCGGAGGCGAGCCTTCGACTCGCCGCGCTTGCTGTCGTAATCGTCGCGATCGGCGCGGCTGCCGGGTTCATCGGATCCCAGCTCATGCCGAAGGAATACGCGGCGCGTGCGGAGATCGTGTACCGCCTCACGGAATCGCAACCGAACGAACTCCTCCGCGAGGACCGCAGACTTACAACCCAACTAGTCCTGCTCGGCAGCCGCGTCGTGCTCGCGCCTGTGGCCGATGATCACGCAATCACACCGGAGAGCCTGGCAGAGCACGTTTCCGCCAAAGTCATCGACAATAGCGAGATCATCGAGGTGGAGGTGCGTGACCGGACCCCGGAGGGCGCACGGACGCTGCTGACAGAAGTCATCGATCACTATCTGGCGCTGGCAAACAAGGACTGGAAGGACCCGGTTCGCGAATACTTGGAGTTCCAACGCGGTGAGGTGCAACGGCAGCGGCGGGCACCCGACCTGCCACCGGCGGTAGGCCTGGATCTGGCCCGACGGGAGCAGTTCGTCGTCAGTCTCATCGAGCCCCTTCGGCCCGAGCCTACGTTCAGCCCGCAATCCGTCTCGGGGCCACCTGCCCGGCCACTGACCAACCCGTACTCCGTCCCAGACCCGGTAAGCCCGACTCCGTTGATCGCCACCGCAGCCGGCGGAGCGACGGCATTCCTCGTGGCAGCTTTCGTCGTCCTGCTCATCGCTCGGCGCCGCGCTGCGGTCGTGACCTGACATGCGAGCGTTGCGGACGGGCAACGTTCAGATACCGCCGATACGCAGCTCAGCCACAGTGTCCGCCTGGACGTTGGTCAGTCGGATTACGGGCGCCGGTCGGCTCATCGTCATCGGCGCGGTACTCGGCCCCACCTATTTCGCCAACACCTTTGTAGCGACCAATTCCGTCCCGAACCTCATCTATCTCTCCATCCTGGGCAGCGTGCTCAGCCCGGTCGTGGTGCCAGCGATCGTACGGAGCACAGCCGAGACCGGGACCCGCAGCGCCGGCGAGCTCCTTGGCCGACTGGCAGGGTTCCTGCTCCTGGTGATGGGCGTGGCCTCGCTGGCGCTGCTGATCTGCTCACCATTGATCGCCCGACTCCTCACCTTCGGCATCGCCGACGACGAGACCCGTAGCCAGGGCGAGGTCCTGACCCTGGTGATGCTCCTGTTCGTCGTGCCCCAGGTGATGTTCTACATCATTGCGGCTCTAGGTGCGGCCGCGCAGCAGGCCAGGGGGAGCTTCGCGCTTGCTGCCGCTGCACCGGCGGTGGAGAACCTCGGTGTGATGGCGACCGTCGCCTTAGTTGCGCTCATATACGCGCCCGGGGTCGAAGTAGATGACGCACCAATGGGTTTGGCGATCATGCTCTGTCTAGGCAGTACGATGTCCGTCGCGCTGCACATGGCGCTGCAGCTCTTCGGAGCGGCCCGGGCAGGCCTCCCGATACGGCCACGTATGTGGCGCCGTTCTGATCCGCTCACCGTTGAGATCACAGCGCGGATGCGCCAGTCGTTCGTCATCGCGGCGTGCCCCGAAGCCACCTACTTCACGCTGATCGCTTCAGCTGCAACCGTGGCCGGCGGGGTGCTCGTTCTCCAGATCGCATACGCCGTTTATGCGACGCTGGTAGCTCTGGGTGCGCGTGCAGTGGCGACGGCCGTTCTGCCTGGACTGTCGGACGCGGCACACGGGAACGACCGAATGATGTTCGGCGACAAGGTTCGCCAGGGTATGGCGTACACGTTGATCGCCAGTCTGCCGGCGTTGTTCCTTGTGGCGGCTTTCGCCTCGCCGATCGCCGATGTCCTCGCCAACGGTGAGCTTCGCGTTGGAGACCTGATCCGGACGCTCGCGGGATGCATCGCCGTACTGGCAGTGGCGCAGCTCGCCGCGGGGCTGTACGAGGTCGGCCGCCAAGCCCTATTCGCTCGGCTTGACATCAGAGGTCCCCGCATCGCTGCCCTAATGGGTCTCGGCGTCACACTGACCGCTGCTCTGTTCGTGCTGCGAGAGTTCGACGGCACCGATCGACTGATCGGGTTGGCGGCGACCGTGCTCGCCGGAGACGTCGTCGCGGCAGCAACCGTTATTCTTCTGCTGCGGCGGGTCTTGCACCCCGAGGTGCTCGTCGACCGCAGGCGGCTGGGTGCCGCAGCGCTGGCGTCGGCCGCCATGCTGCCCGTGGTGGCCGCCGGCTGGCTGCTTGTCGGTGCGTTCGAGCGTGGCCGTCTCGGGAATCTGCTGATCGTCGGACTGACTTCGACACTCGCGCTGGGTCTGTTCACCATGGCGCTGTATGCCACCACCCGGCGTCCGGGGGTGGCGCCGTGATCGTTGACGTACATGCTGGGTCCAGATCTGGCGCGATCATGGGCGCCACCGTCGCCGCAGCAGTGGTCGTCGGTCTTCTCGCCGCCGTCATTGGACCGATCGTTTTCGCGATTGCCTGTGCACTGGGCCTTTGCGCAGTCGTCGCCTGGCGGCCGGTGATGGCCACCTACCTGTACCTCGCGACGCTGCCCTTCATTGCCGGCATCGAACGCGGCACGCTGTTCCCGCTCGTGCGACCGAACGAGGCGTTACTGGTCCTGCTCACGGCTGGGGCGCTGGCCGGAGGCTATATCCGGGCTGTGCGAGGCGTGCCGCTGCAGATTCGCATCCGCCCCTTGGACGTACCGCTGGCAGTATTCGTCCTCCTCGCGACCGTCTGGCCGATCGGCGTGATGTTGTTGCGCGGCGTGCTTCCGGCCGAGTCGGACGTCATGGCGACACTCCCGGTGTGCAAGCTGGCGGGGCTCCTTCTGCTGGTTCGAATCACGGTAACCACATCGATGCACGTCCTCTGGTGCATACGGCTCATCATTGGCGGAGCGGTCGGCATCGCCGCGATTGCCGTTCTCCAGATACTGAGCTTCGGACCTGTCCTGGCGCTGCTTCGGGTGATCGATCCAGAGGCTCGCTACATGAATCAGCGTGGCTGGGCGACGCTCGCGAGCCCGATTGCACCGGCGACTACATCTTGATCGGCGTGACCCTGCTCTTCACGGCGGGGGTCCGTGGCCTGGTTGGTAGATGGACCCGATCGGCGCCGGGTTCATTCTCGCGGCCGGATTACTGGCCGCAGGCCAGTTCTCGACTTGGCTGGGGGCCTGCTCGTCGGCGCGCTGATCTTCTGGCGTGAACCGAGAGCCAAGCGAGCCGCGCTCCGCTTGGCGCCACTGGTCGTGATCGCAATCCTGGTCGGTTCTCCCGCTCTTCGCGGCAGGCTCAGGGATTTCTCCGGGGTTCGTCCCCGCTGAGCTGGCAGGTCAGGTGGGACAACCTCACCCACCTCTACCTTCCCGAACTTCTTCGGAAGCGGTCGGTTCCTCGTCGGAGTGTCACCGAATTCGGTCGTCGTCCCACCCGACACCTGGCGCGACACGGTCTGGCTCGAGTCAGGTTATCTGCAGCTCCTGTGGATCGGCGGGGTGCCGCTTCTGCATCGCCTTCGGCGTGCTCGCCTGGTCCGTCCTCAAGTGACACCGATCGCCTCAGTTCGCGGACCGACGGTGTCGGCGCGTGCGCATCGGCCCTGCTCATCGCCTGGTGGATGATCGTGATCCTCTTGGTATTGGATCCGCACTTGTTCATGCGCGGGCCGGGCGACCTGTTTTTCACATTGATCGGAATCGTCACTGGCAGATCGCTCGAAGAAGGGAGCGACGATGCGACGTCCTGAGCGCCGGACCTCAGCACTCGAGCGGGTAGCGCGCCGCACCATCGACATCGTGGTCGCAGGGACCGCGCTGCTCGTGCTCGCGCCACTGATGGCGCTGATCGCGGTTGTCATCACGTTGACCAGCCCGGGCCCGGTGTTGTTCAACCAACGCCGCGTCGGGTTCGGTCGAGAACCATTTTGGTTCTACAAGTTTCGGACGATGCGGGTCGGCACCGACGACACCGCGCACCGTGAGCTGATCGCGCGAGAGCTGAGCGGCGAAGATACCGCGATCCGCGGCAGCTGCAAGCTCGACGGTGACAGCCGCGTCACCCGTTCGGATCCGTCCTGCGCCGGTCCAGTCTCGACGAGCTACCGCAACTGATCAACGTCGTGCGCGGAGACATGACGTTGGTCGGACCCCGGCCCTGTCTGGAGTGGGAAGCGGAGATGTTTCCAAGTCGGTACGACGAAAGGTTCACTGTTCGTCCGGGCGTGACGGGGCTGTGGCAGGTGAGTGGTCGCAGCACCGTCAGCACCCTTGAGATGCTTCGTCTCGATGTCGACTACGTCCGTCACCAGACAATGCGCGGAGATGTCGGGATCCTGGCACGAACGGTGTCGGTTCTGCTGCGCGGGGACGGCGCCCGATGAGTACAACGATTCCGGACAGCGCGACGGTGATATTCGCCGATCCTCGTACCGATCCGCGGTGGCATGCGCTCGTGTCTGGCACGCAAGGCAGCCTCTTTACATCATCGGCCTGGATCAGATCGGTCTGCGACACATACGGATTCACACCGCAGGCGAGGATCGTCACCGACGCAGCCGGATATCCGACAGACGGCTTCGCGTGGGTGCCGATCAGTGACATCCGTGGCGACCGATTGGTCAGTCTCCCATTCTCGGACAGAGCGGAGCCGGTCGTCACCGAAGAATCGGCGTGGTGGTCGCTAGTGAACGACGCATTGTCCGCCGATTCCCCTCTGAAGATTCGCTGCCTTGACGACTCTGCGCCGACGACAGACGCGAGGTTCATACCGACGGGGGAGGCAGCTTGGCACTGCACGCAATTGGGTCCTTCCACGTCGGAACTCTACCGATCACTCAGCTCCGCCGCTCGGAGAAACATCGCGACCGCTGCCCGTAATGATGTTGCCGTCAAAGCGGTTACCGGGATAGAAGGCGTCCACATCTATCACCGGCTGCATGTGTCTCTACGCAAGTACAAGTACCGGCTGTTGGCCCAGCCTCTCGCGTTCTTCGAGCGGATCTGGCAGGAGTTCTCCGCTCATGACGGCATTGTCACCTTCCTGGCATACGTCGATGACGAGCCGGTTGCGGGCTCCGTCTACCTCGCCTGGAATGACACGTTGTATTACAAGTTCGGCGCGTCGCTCGCCGCCACGCTGTCGATGCGGCCCAACGACGCGGTGGCCTGGACCGCCCTGCGCTGGGCGTCCGAGCGAGGATTCTGTTATTTGGATTGGGGCTTAAGCGATCTCGACCAGCCCGGCCTCGTCGCATATAAGCGCAAATGGGCTAGCGAAGAACGGCGGATCGTGACGCTGTGCTCAACGATTCCGGATGCGCAGAACGGTCACGATCCGAGGCTGCTTTTCGATGAACTGACCAGCCTCCTCACCGACAGCGCGGTGCCCGACGACATCACCGAGCGGGCCGGATCCATTCTCTATCGCTATTTCACCTGATCGGAAGAGTACGACCATGTCAAAGCTATTGACACCCTCTGGAATTGAGCACGGTCAACCCGCCTTAACGGTGACGCTGAACGCCACACCTGAAACGGGTGAGCTGGCGGCGTGGGACGAGTTGGTTCGGACTGTGCCCGGAAGCGACGTGTCGCAGTTGTCTGCGTGGGCAGACGTGCGTCGAGTGGCCGGTTTCGAACCGCTCTATCTGTTTGTTCGGCGGGGTGAAGACCTGATCGGTGGTGCACTGGTTCTGCAACGCAAACTGCCTGTTCTGGGCATGGTCGGCTACGTGCCGTACGGCCCGCTGATCTCACCGGACATGGACCCCGAATCGTTGTGCACTGTGCTGGCAGTGGCGCTGCGGCAGCTCGCCCGCCGAACGACCAAGACTCTTTTCATCCAGCCCCCGCTGGATGGCGGCCACATCAGCGGCGAGCTTCAGCGACTGGGGTTTAGGCCGTCGAATGCCGGCATCGCGCCCGCCGCCTCACTTCGGCTGGACCTTGCTCGAGACGAGGACGAGCTGCGGGCCGGACTGCGGAAGCGCCTTCGAACGTGGAGCCGAACATGGCAGAAGCGCGGGGTGAGCGTCCGCCGCGGAACACAGGACGATGTGGCACTCTTCGCCCGGCTGTACGCCGCCAGCGCGCAGCATCAGCGCTTTGAGCCCCTGTCGTTCGATTACCAGGCCAAACTGTACAGCTCGCTCGCCGCGGACGGTCACGCGGAGCTGTTCATCGGGGAGGTGGAGGGCGCCGCCGTGGCGGCTCGTATGTACACCGGCTGCGGCGGCGTACTGAAGCAGCGCCTGATCGGCATGGATCGTGACTCGGAAGCTGCGCGGCTCAATGTCCCTGCCGCCGTTGAATGGGAGGCCCTCCGGTGGGCGAAGGCGAACGGCTACCAGTGGTTCGACTTCGGCGGAATCCGCGAGGCCGCGGTCCCCGTGATCGAGAACCAGCGTGCCGACTTGTCGCAACTGACGAATTCTGAGGTGTTCAAGGGATCGTTCGGGGGAACGCCGTTTCGCTATCCGGAAGCCGTGGAGATCATTTCCTCGCCAGTGATCCGGGTCGGATACGACCTGGCCATGCGTTGGCCGAGCGGGCGACGTGCGGCTAAACGGGCCGCCAGCATGCTGCGGTCCGGCCGCGGATCGGGGAAATCATGGCTGAGACAACCAATTCCACGCGCATGAGCCCGTCGGTCGCTCACGGATTGCCGCTGACGCGCAAACTCGACGAGGGTCTTGCGCTGTTCAAGCAATACCGGACGGATGCACGCGCCGGGGTGAACCTCGAGGGACTTTTCGAGGAGATCGAGGAGTACGACGCCATGCTCCGCCGGTTCGCGGGTGTCACGCTGGCCGAGGCGGTGGTGTTCGAGATCGGCTTCGGCGCTCGGCCCCACCGCCAGATCGCGCTGCAGAGCATGGGCGTCGATGTGCGGGGTGTCGACGCCGAGGTGCCGGTCGTGCCGGGACGGCCATCCCAGTTCGTTAGCATGTTGCGCCGCAACGGCATAGAGCGTGCGGCCAAGTCGCTCATCCGTCGCACGCTATTCGACCGTGGCGAGCAGCGCGCGCTCGAGTGCGCGCTGCGTCGGCGAGGGCTCGTCCCCCGGCTCGATCCAGCGCGCTTGATCGTCGCCGACGCGCGGGATGTGGACGTCGAGGCAGGATCCCTCGACCTCGTGATTTCCGAGGACGTCTTCGAGCATCTGAAGCGTGACACGCTCGAGCAGGTCGTCGCCGCGTTGGCCCGCTGGCTGCGACCGACCGGGATCGCGCTGATCCGGCCCAACGTGTTCACGGGCATCACGGGCGGACATCTGATCGAGTGGAGCCGGCATGCGCTGCGCCAGCCGCCGCCCAAGCGGCGCAGCGAGCCCTGGGAGCATCTGCGTCAGCGCCGATTCGAGCCCAACACGTACTTGAACGGGCTGACCCGGGCCGAGTACCGCCAGCTCTTCGGCGACCACTTCGACATCCTCGAGGAGCGCGTCGCGCAACCCGATTTGGGACGCGCATACTTCGACGCGCGCGCCCAGGCCGAGCTGGCGGACTGGTCCGACGACGAGCTGTTCTCCAACCAGACGCTGTTCTTGCTGCGACCGCGCACATTCGGAGAATGGTGACATGGGTCGCCGTATCGCAGTGTTCGGAACCGGCTACCTTGGTGCCACCCATGCCGCGTGCATGGCGGAGTTAGGGCACGACGTGCTGGGCGTGGACGTCGATGCCGGCAAGCTGGCGAAACTCGAGGCCGGCGAGGCTCCGTTCTACGAGCCAGGTCTCGACGAGGTTCTCAAGAGCAACGTCGATGCGGGCCGGCTGCGGTTCACGTCGTCATACGAGGAGGCCGCCGAGTTTGCGAACGTGCACTTCATCGCGGTCGCAACGCCGCAGAAGCAGGGCGAGTTCGCGGCGGACCTGAAATATGTCGATGCTGTGATCGAAACGTTGGCCCCGCTGCTGACCGCACCTGCGGTGATATTCGGCAAGTCGACGGTGCCGGTGGGCACGGCCGCGCGGCTGGGCGCTCGGGCGCGTGAGTTGGCGCCCGTTGGGGACGCCGTCGAGGTGGCATGGAATCCCGAGTTTCTGCGGGAGGGGTACGCGGTGCAGGACACTTTGCATCCGGATCGCATCGTGCTCGGTGTCGACAAGAACCGTCCGGGGCACGCCGAGGAAGTCGCTCGCGACGTCTACGGCAGCCTCCTCGAGGAGGACATTCCGTTTCTGGTAACCGATCTGGAGACGTCCGAATTGGTGAAGACATCGGCGAACGCTTTTCTGGCGACAAAGATTTCGTTCATCAACGCGATGGCGGAGGTGTGCGAGGTGACCGGCGCGGATGTGTCGGTGCTGGCCGATGCGATCGGCCACGACGCGCGGATCGGCCGCAAGTTCCTCAACGCCGGCATCGGCTTCGGCGGTGGATGCTTGCCGAAGGATATTCGTGCGTTCATGGCCAGGGCGGGCGAACTCGGTGCCAGCCAGGCGCTGACATTCCTGCGTGAGGTGGACAGCATCAACATGCGACGCCGCACTCAGATGATGGAGCTTACCCGTGAGGCGGTCGGTGGCTCGTTGATCGGTGCACGGGTGGCGGTACTGGGCGCGGCGTTCAAGCCCGAATCCGACGACGTGCGGGATTCGCCGGCGCTGAATATCGCGGGGCAGATCCAGCTGCAGGGCGCCTCGGTGACCGTCTACGACCCGAAGGCGATGGACAATTCGCGGGCGCTGTTCCCGACGCTCGGATATGCGACCGACGTCCTCGAGGCGTGCCACGGGGCCGATGTGACGCTGGTACTCACCGAGTGGAGGCAGTTCCGCGAGCTGGAGCCGGCCGATTTAGACGGCGTGGTGCGGCAGCGCAGACATAATCGACGGCCGGAACTGTCTGGATCGTGAGAAGTGGCGCGCTGCGGGCTGGGTGTATCGAGGCGTAGGGCGCCGGTAAGCAGCTCATGGGATTAGGCCTCAAATGATCCGAATATCTTGTGCAACAGAAGAATCGGCACACTTAGTGAACGGATACGCAGATGAAACGACATATCCTTATCCTCGTCGAGAACGAGTCGGTGCCGTTGGACCGTCGTGTCTGGCAAGAGAGCCGAGCACTGGCCGACGAAGGGTACGAGGTCACGGTGATCTGCCCGGCCGGCACTCAACAGGACCGCGAGCGCGATGTCATGATCGAAGGCATCCATATCCTGCGCTATCCGATGCACATGGCGAACGGCGGCCTGCTCGGCTATCTACTGGAGTACACGGTTGCGCTCTTTCACATGCTGCGACTGGCGATCACGGTCCGCCGCAAGGGTCGCATAGACATCGTTCATGCGTGCAACCCGCCGGATCTGCTGTTCCTGATCGCGTTGGTCCTGCGGCCAGGCGGAACCCGGTTCGTCTTCGACCACCACGATCTGGTACCCGAACTCTTCGCTTCGCGTTTTCCTGGAAGGGAGCGAATCCTCGGTCGGCTGACCGGATACGTCGAACGACTCAACTTCGCGGCCGCCGACGCGGTGATCTCTACGAATGAAAGCTATCGGCGGGTCGCGATCGAGCGCGGCAAAAAGGCCCCGGACCAGGTCGTGGTGGTGCGTAACGCACCGGACCTGCACCGTTTCGGCCCTACCGAGCTGGACGTCACCCTGCGTCGTGGCAAACCCCATCTGCTCGCGTACCTCGGTGTGATGGGGGCGCAGGACGGCGTCGACTACGCCCTGCGCGCGGTGCAGCTCTTGCGTGACGAGATCGGACGTGACGACATACATTGCGTATTCATGGGCGCGGGCGATGCGTTCGACGAAATGGTCGCGCTCAGTAGAGAACTCGGCGTAGCGGATATCGTGGATTTTCCGGGCTGGGCGGGCGACGAGTTAATCCAGCGGTGCCTTTCGACCGCCGACGTGTGCCTGTCGCCCGACCCGCTGACACCCTTTAACAACGTATCGACGATGACCAAAGTGGTCGAATATATGTCGATGGGAAGACCGGTCGTGTCATTCGATCTCGCCGAGACGCGCGTGTCGGCCGGCGGCGCCGCACTTTATGTTCAGGCTAACGACGAACTAGCTTTCGCAAAGGCGATTGATGCGCTGCTGGAAGACCCGGAGCGCGGTCGTCAGATGGGCGAGTTGGGACGCCGCAGGGTCGAACAGGAGCTTTCTTGGGATGTATCCCGTCGGGCACTCGTCGGGCTCCATGAACAACTACTTGCCGTGTCCAGGACCCAAATCCACGTCGGCACATAGCAAGACGCGGATGCCGGCGAGGAACGACGTCGGTCGGCGCCGCTGCTACGAGCGAACCCAGTTCCGCTCGTCCAGCTGACGCTGAACACGCCCGACGTACGCGCGTGATTTATCGTCCTTCCACTCGCCAGAGAAGTGTCAGCCCAAACAGCCGCTCAGGTCGCCAGCTGTGTAGCCGTCCTCGACGAGGTAGGCCACCCATCCCTCGAAGCACCCGCGCAGGTAGGCCAACCCGTAATCGACGTTGAAAGCAGTGTGTTCCTGCGAAGCGGGCCATGAACCCGGCCGAGACATGTACTCGAGCTGCAGTAAACCGAAACTGGTCGGGCACGGCACCGGTGCGCCTGCGACGCACAGTGCCGAATCGTCAACGTAATCCCCGACGGTCGCCTGTTTCCATGTGGACTCGGTCATCGCCATCGCCCGGACCACATCGGTACTGAAGCCCCACTTGCACGCGCCCCACACGATGATTCGGTCGGTGGTTCCGATGTACTGCCCACCGATACGCGGAACGAACAGCTTGTTCGCCTAGGGGGCCCAGAAGTCCGGCCACGGCGGAAGCGTGAGATCCTTCGGCGCCGACAGGTTCGCTTCCGTGTTCTCGGGCACGGTCCCCCGATCAGAACCGGCCTGCTTGGCGTAATCCGCGCAATACTGCGCGGAGGGCAGGGTGGAGCCGGGCGGCAGGGTCCCGCTGGACTATCTACGGTTTCGCGTGCGGATGTCTCGCGCTCGGTTTCGGCCGCCCTGGCGAGGACGACGATGACCACGACAAGCGCAACAACCGCGAGGAGGGCGATGGACCAGACCAGCACCGACCTCCGGTGTGCCAGCCGTGAGATCAATCGACTTGCCCTTCGGATATCGCCAAGCCCTTTGGCGTTAAGCGGTTTCGGCTTACGCACTACACATCTAGTTGCTGATCGTAACCGCATAGCGAATGGTCAGCTCGTGTTTCGTGCGCTCGTCGCTGCTCAAAGTCGAATAGCCAGGTTCCGTATTCAGCGGGCTGAGCGGGTTATTCGGAATCCGACGACCGCCGCCTTGCCCGCTGTATGCTGAAGCACACACCTGTTGCGGTGCGAGAGCGGGTCGTCTTATGGGTCAGAGATGAGTCGGGTCAGCCGCAGCCTTGCTCTCGCCGTTGTCGGTCTCGTGCTCGCCACGGGGTGCGGCGGTCCGTCCGCGAACTCCAGCGACGAGTCGGGAGACTGTAGCCAGACCGTTTCCGACCCCGATCAGGCGATCGCCGTTATGGGCCGGGCGACACCGGGCGACACCGTGTGCTTCACGGGCGAGCGGCTGGCCGACCTTGCGCTACGCATGGGGGTTTCGGGTACCGCCGACAACCCGATCTCGCTGATCGCCGACGGTGCAGTCGTGCGTTCGATCGACGTCATCGCCGACCACGTCACGGTCGAGGGATTCACTGTCTCAGACGGTGACGGCATGAATCTCGAGGGTAACGGGCTCGTGGTTCGCGACAACGTGGTCCGTAACGCGGCCAACGACGGCATCGACTGCGAGGACTGCCGCGACACCCTCATCGAGTCGAACACCGTCTGGCGTACGGACGGTACCGGCATCTTCGTGGAAGGTGACCGTATCGACGTCCGCAAGAACACCGTCAGCGAATCGGTGATGATCAAGGAGGGTGATGCCGACGGTATTCGTTTCTTCGGCACGAGTCTTCGGCTCACCGGGAACACGATCAGGGATATCAAGACAACCGGCTACCCTGAAGAGGACGCTCCGCATACCGACTGCTTTCAGACCTACGCGGGCCGCCCCACCTATGACGTCGTCATCGCCGACAATGTGTGCGAGAACGTCGACGTCCATTGCCTGATCGCGAGCGGCAAAGATACCCCGTCCGCCGACATCCCCGACGGGTTGACGGCTATCACCTTCGAGAACAACATCTGCACGGTCTACGGTTCTCAGGGTGTCCTGATCCAGGATTTCCCGAACGTCGTGGTGCGCAACAACACGTTCAGCGGGCCGGTGTACCGCGCAATCATCCTGACTCAGGGATCGGTCAACTGCACAGTCGTCGGGAACACAGTTATCGGCCAGATACCGGTATTCGAGATCGACGATGAATCGCGGACCGGTTTCCATGCCGAAGGCAACACGTCGCGCTGAGATTTCGACGGACCGCTAAGCCGGCACCAGCTCAACACCCGACAACACAACTGGCGTCTCGCCGGGGTACACCACGCCGGCGAACCGGGCGCCGTAGTGACCGACCCGAGAAGTGTCGCCGTCGAGCATCGCGGGTGAGATCCCTGTTTCTCCGCCGCCTTCATGCAGCGAAAATGATCGCCTTAAGAGACGGCGAGATTCGTTACGTCACAGACGACGTAGAACTGATGCTGATGCAGAAGCTGTTGCGCGACATCGGAGGCGGAATAGATGAACACGACTTTCAGGAGTTCCTCGCCGGAGCCCATGCGCACTGGCCGCCCATGGAGCCGATCGGCTGGCTGTAGCTCCGTATGTTCTACCGCTGTGGGTGATTCATTGGGATGGTCGTCCTAAGCTGACGCGGCCGCCTTGAAAGCCTCTCGGCTCTCGCCCAAGCCTTAGCTAACATGCCTCCCCCTCGCTCACCCCGGCGTCACCCCGGCGGCTCGGGGCGATTTGTAGCCATACCCGAGCCGTACCGTAGGCGTACTGGCAATGGCCAAAATTACTGGTTTACAGGCGATATGCTGGCTTCCAGCTACCTGTATTCGCTGGTCACAGAAAGCCACACTACCGTTCTTAAAATCCGCACAGTCTGGGTTCGAGTCCCAGTGGGGGCACCGAGAAAGGCCTGGTAGAGGCATTATCGGGCCGACTGGATCGGCTCGCGGCGGGATCGCAGCGGCTAGGTCCGCGCGCTAGCTAACTGGCGCTCGGACTATTCGCAGGTGGGCACGCGGTCCCAGTAGTGAACGGATGTGACGCCGTCTCTTGTGCTCCACTCATGGTCGTTACCGGGGAGCAATTCTGGAGGCGTCGTCGCCGGATACGTGATGACGGCGTCGGTGTAAAACAACACATCGGCCGGACATCCGCTTGTTGATGGTGGCGGTTTGGGATTTGGGCTGTGGCGTGGACGCTTACCGGGTTCGCGTAACGGCTGCCTTCCGCGCATGTCGGGTCGCAGTTAATTTGTACATTCTCGACGCCGGTTCCGTCCGCTCCGTCCGGTCCCCAGGTCATCCAGGTGAGGTTAGTCAGCGACAGAAATCGGTAGTTGAGCGCAAGAGTCGTGGGCTTCTCGCTCGCGGGCGAGTACTTGCTGTAGTGGGCGGGAAACCCACTGGGTTCCGGGATCGGCGAATGCACCGTCAGCCGGCATTTCAGTCGGGTCCTCGTTGGTTGGCGGCCACTCCTGCTCGCTGGCCCGGGAATCCACTGCGGCTCCCCCACCTGGCGAGATAACCACTGGCGCGGTCGCCTCTGCAGACGACGCCGGTGTCGGTGTCGATGCGCCATGCCACTGGCATCCGCCCCGATATCGCCCAAGCCACCGTTATCGCCACTACCGCACCGCAGGCGAACGCCAGCGCAGCTACAAACAATCGCGACGGTGGGTCTTGCTTTGCGCGCCTTATCTCGTCGCGCAATTTGTACTCTTCTAGCTTGCGCTTCGCGCGGTCTCTCCGTTCGCGCGAGGCATGCTCATCCACCATCCCCGCCCTCCCGGCTAACTTCGTTGCCGAAGTCTAGCTTGCTCACACCCAGGGCGCGCTACTCCTGGCTAATGATCTTGGTCGTGAATCAGCCGACGCGCTCGCCGGGGTAACCGGCGGCGGGTCGCCCCGCCTCCATCGTGCTTCCCGGCTAGCTAACTCGCACACGTGCTCGCCGAGGTCGGTGCTTGCGTGCTCGAATACGCGGCGTGAGCGTCAGTCGGCGCACCTTCATCCCCCCGCCACTTCAGCAGGATCTTGCCGCCGCGGAGGAGATGCTGCACCGCGTCCTGGATATGTTCGAGGGGGTACACGCTCGCCACGGGGACAACAAGGGTGCCGTCGGCCACCAGCGGTGCCGCCTCACGAATGACAGGCACCACCTTGTCGCGGTAGTCGAAGTCGCCGACAAAGAATCCGCGGACGGTGAGGTGCTTGCCGACCAGTGTCGAGGTGTCGACCCACATGGGTTCGTCCCTGGCCCACGAATAGCTGACCAACCATCCACCGTCGGACAGCAATTCGAGCAGCCGCGCCACCCCTGGACCACCGACGGCTTCCACTGCCAGCGCCACTCGCGCGTCGCCGATCACTGCTCGAACATCGCCGACCGCATCGGGGTCATCGACGTGGACCACGTCGGCCCCGGCCTCTGTGAGCTCGGCGAACGTTGCGTCGTCACGGGCCAGGTTGATCGTCTTCAGTCCACGAAGTTTGGCTAGCGCGATCAATGACCGTCCCACACCGGAGTTCGCGGCGTTTTGAACCACCCAGTCACCGGGCTGCAGGGGGGTGCATTCACTGAGCATCAACCCTGCCGTCGGGGGGTTGCTGCCCAGCATCGAGTACTGCTCGATGTTGCCGCCGGCGGGGAGTGCGAACAGGCCGTCGGCGGGCACGACGAGCCGCTCACGCCACGCACCGGCGTACAGGGGTAGCACGACCAGATCGCCGACCTGAAGTCCATCGACCTCGGCGCCAGTGGCAAGCACGCGGCGACCCCCTCTGCGCCTGGTATGTGGGGCAGGGGTGGTCGCGCCAGCATGCCGGTGACAACCAGTAGGTCGTGTTTGTTCAACGGCGAGACCTCAACGCTCACCAGAACCTCATGCGGACCCGGTGGCGGCGGCTCCTCGATGTCGACGACGCGGAGCACCTGCGCGGGGTCGCCGAACTGTTCAATCTGGATGGCGCGCATATTGATTCCTCTCCATCGAGGTCGGGCCGCTGTGTGAGTGGCTGCCCACCGAGCCTAGACTAATCAGCGGCTCCTACCTCTGGCCCGGGGCCGGAGTGTTTCGCGCCGCTCTTGTCGAAGACGCTAGAATCGCCTGTCGCGGAGTTCAATTTGCTTACCCGTTGACCGGAACAGACTACGTCGAGGACGACATGTCTCGCGGTCACCAGCCAGTCTTGGTTCTGGCGTAGAACGAACCCTAAACAAGAGCTAATTATGCAGCGGCGCAACAGATTTAGGTAAACAGGGCTATTGTTCACCCACCGTTGTCGGCGCATCGCAGCGGCGCGGCTGACCTCCATGAACCGTAGTACCCGAGTCACCGTGGCGATGACGTGACATGCCGTAGGCAAACCCGTCGTCGGTGACGCCACCGATGAAAATGAGAGTGTCTGTAGTCAAATCTCGACGTGGTTATTGCCATCAATGTATCCATTTACGTGTCTTATCGCCGCCGGTCCGCCATTGAATGGCTCGAATTCCTGGGCTGGTCTGAACGGGATGCTCGGACCCAAAGATGGGTTGGATGAACGGGATGCTGGGACCCTTCAATAGAATTGTTTAAATATGTGAACTTTCCGCCGTCTGAGTAGTCGAACTCGGTATAGCCGTCGAATCTCCACGCTTACACGGGGTGTCAGCGTGGATGGCAACGATGCCAGGGCTAGCCGCGCCGAGCGCGAGCACCGCGGCACAGCCCGCCAACGCTGCCCGAGCGCATCGAACCCGCATCAGTGCTCCTCGCCCGAAAGAGATCTCCCAGAGCCTAATCTTTCGGGTTGCGATAGGGGGTTGATTCGATTGGGGCGAGGGTGGCTGGACGTGGTAAATCGGCCAGTCAGAGACTCTGGCAGAACGGCTTCCGGGCCGACTAATGGAGCAGCCGGTCAGGCCGTTGTCGGTAATCCACTCAAGATCAGTCACGCCGTGGGAGGCAAGACCCGTGCCGCGAGGCGGAGCGGAAGTCGGGAGTGCTTCGCGGATTCAATGCCGGCAGCGATCGCAGCATGCGTGCATGGGGCGTGACCTTCGACGAGACGATCCTGGGTGTAGGAGGAGAACAGCCTGTTCACGTTCCGGGTCAATAAGGCCGCGTTCCCGACTGTCAAGGTGTTCGCCGACGAATGGCGGTTTGACTCTCGTGGACGCCCCGAAAACGAACCCGCCTCGAGTGGACAATTGCGGCCGACGCGGCCGTGCCCAACAATCTGCCTACGCCTGTTCTTGACCGCAGGGATGGGAATGGTGCTACGGATCGGTTCACGACGCATGGCCAAACTCATGAGTCACCAACGCTAGATCTGATAAGGCACGCTGTGTGAGATCTGGATTCGACCGAAGTAGCGTCAGGAAGATGCGAACCATGCGGTCTGTCGTCGCTGTCACGATGGGCGAGCCGTCCGACGTCCTGCACCTGCAGACCCGCCCGATTCCGGAGCCCGGGCCCGGCCAGGTCCGGATCCGCGTGACAGCGGTGCCTGTCGAGGCCAGCGATCTGCATACCATCCGCGGCAGATACGGATTCACCCCGGAGTTCCCGACCGTACCCGGAATCGAATCCGTCGGTGTGATCGACGAACTCGGTAGCGGCACAGACGGTCTGACCGTCGGAGAACGCGTCGTCACGATCGGCGTCACGGGCACGTGGCAGGAGTACGTCGTCGCCGATGCCGGTCGGGTCTTGGCGGTTCCCGTCGGCATGAGCGATTCCACGGCCGCCCAGCTTCTTAGCAATCCACTCACTGCCGTGATCTTGACCGGTGATGAGCTCGATGTTCGGCCGGGGGAATGGCTCCTGCAGACCGCGGCCGGCTCCACCGTGGGCCAGTTGGTGATCCAACTCGGAGCGCACGTCGGCTTCAAGACCCTCAACGTGGTCCGCCGTCGATCCGCCGTCGAGGACATCCTCGCGCTGGGAGGCACCGCGGTCATCTGCACCGAGGATGAGGACTTGCGTGAACGGGTAGCCGAAATCGCAGGCCACGATGGCGTATCCAAGGCGATCGACTGCGTCAGCGGACAGGTGGGTGCGGACGTGTCACGTGCGCTGGCACCGCACGGTGAGCTGGTCGTCTACGGCGCGCTGTCCACGCACCGCCAAACCGATCCCGACAAGCTCACCATCCCCATCTTCGCGCGCTCACTGATCTACGAAACAAAGACCGTTCGCGGGTTTTGGCTGTTCCGCTGGTTCACCGAGAGCCCGAAGGATCAGATGGCCGCAGCGATCGACCGGACAGTTCAGCTCGCCGACAGCGGCGCGTTGCGTGTGCCGGAGGGCCAGCCGATCCCCGTCGAAAAGTTCAGCGAGGCAGTCGTTTTGGCCGAAGCTCCCGAACACGGGGGCAAACCGCTGGTGGTGTTCGAACCGTAGCAGGTAGATATGTCCGACAATCCGAGCCAACGGCCTCTACTGATAAGGCCACGGGCCACGAGGGTAAGCACCATTCGTCTGAGGTAACGAAGGGTAGCCAGCCGTCGCGCCGCCAGTCACGGGCGTATTTCCGGAACGCCTGTGGGCCAGAGTATTTCCGAACTAGGCGCTGTCGGGTATGTCGAACGCGGCATAACCGGACTTTGCGGGAGTTGCGAGGGAAGGCCGGGTGTCCACTGCGGAACCGCGGGCGCGGGTGTCCACTGCGGAACCTGGGACGGCGTCCACTGCGGCTGCGGTGCTTGCTGTCGAGGCGGCGGAACAATCTGGAAACCAGGCGAAATCTGAAGACCCGGAGACGGAGCCTGTTGCGGTTGCGCGCCTTGTTGCTGCGGCAGCAAGGGAATCTGCACCCACTGCCGATTCTGGGGAGGTTGAGACGCCTGCACTTGAGATGGTGTCGTTCCAATCCAGAACGACGGTGGCCACGGCGACAACGCGAACTGCGGAGCCTGTGCGGGGGTGCTCACGGCGGGGGCGGAGATAGCCGGCGACGGCAACGAGGCCCGCGGTAATGGTGGAGTGGATATCGGTAGGTGCGGCGTCGCGGCCGCTACCGGCAGGGCTTCGGCGGGCTCAGGCTCGACGACAGGGGGCATGGCTGGGAGTGGCTTTTCAACTGCAACCGGGGCCGGTTGAGCAATCACACGTGACGGAGCGGGTGCCCGGACCTGGACGACGGGTGCACGAGTCGGGACCGGCGGCGCCTGCAATGGTGGGCCGGGCGGAGGCTGCGCCATTGCAGGCGTTGCGACGGGGATGCTGGCGGGTGCAGGTGGCTCGGGCGCCAAAGTGCTTGGCGCAGCAGCCACTCCAGCAGTAGTGGAGTCCCGATCTACGGCGGGCGGCTCAGCGTTAGCGGCAACCAGCATCGCGACCGTCACTGCACCTGTCACCAAAGCCGCGGCCGCCGCGCTGCCGATCGGCATGCGCACCCTTGGGTCAGCCCGGCGGTGCGTTGGGCGCGTCGCATCGTCATTTCGGATGTAATCGTCACTTCGGATGTAATCGAGCAGAGCCGCGTGAGTATCCGCGTCGGCCAGTTTGACCGGGGACCGGTCGAGCGCGGCGAATTCGTCTGGATCCTGGGAGTACGCCAGACCACACGTGGACGCCTCGGCGACCGGCGCATTGGCCGCGGCCAACGCCGCGCCACGGGCAAGAGCGAACGCCGGTTCCTCCGGGACGATCACCGGCTGCGGTACAAGACGTTCAAGACTGGACTTGACAGAGGTGACCCACGATGCGGAACCCACCACAAACACGCCGCCGGCCCTGGGCCTACTGGATTCCAGGCTTGCCGCCATCGCAGGCACGAAGTCCGTCGCCTTCGCACGGTTCAGGCTGCACGTACGCACCTCGACAATCGACCCGTCGTCGCTGTCGACGAGCGACAACGTCGCGGTGTCCGGGTTCATCATCATCACTGCTGTGGTGTCGTAACCCAGTGCTCGGCCGATGGTCTGGGCCAACGCACCCACAGCGGTCGGTTCGGTCATCAGCATCACGTTGTGGAGATCGCGTGCGGCGACGCTATCGCTCATTGTCCCGAGCGCTTGCTCGTCAACCCACGTCACGCCCGTCACCACCAAGTGGTGGCCGTTTGAAAGTGCGTTCCGCTGTGTTGCCAGGATTGCGGCGCTGATCTGTTCTGACGGGCTGGACTTCGCGGCGCCGCCGGAAGCGGTGGTATCAACAACTCCGCTTTCAACAATTACGCCGTCCGCTTTTTCACCCTCGATGAGCACCATACGGACGGCCGTAGTGGTCACCGAAACACCAAGCACGACGTCCACGGGCCCTCCTGGAAGTGCGGCATCCAGTTCTCGGTATTCGGAGGCGTTGATTTGACGCTACTCTGCGGGCTTAATTCGCACGGCGGATTGGTGGACTCTTATTTCCGGCCCTCCAGGTACCTGTTTCTGCTGGTCATATACGCGCACACTGCCGTTCTTAATACTTAGGTTGCTGTCTGCGCCTCACGGAAATCGCCGGCCCAGAAATTCGACGATATGACCGGTCTAATTTCGCGAAGTACTGGCGTCGCGGCGCGTAATCTTTCTACCGGGAAAAGGTGTCACGGTGGCAGAGGAGTGGCGCGTGGCAGTTTCGTGCAATCGGCGGATCCTCGCGCTATGGGCGAACGAGCAGCAGTCCAATGCGTGGGTGTATCTCAGCGATGCCGGGTGGCGCAAGCTCGACGACGACAACGCCGACGCTTGCACCAATCTCCTCCTGGTCGCCAGCCAGGCCAAGTCCGAATCGGCCACCGTGAAGGTCCGCGAAGAGCTTCGTGACGACCGATGGACCATCACCGAGATCTACGACCTGTCACCGTCGCGTCCGCCGGCCGCGCAGGAAATCAGCTTCCGAGTGTCCGAGTGCACCTTCGGCTGGACCGCCGCGTTCCGACAGCAAGGCACACACATCACCGGACGGATCAAACTCGTGCCAGACGCCGACGTGTCGGCGACCCTGCTCGACGAGGTCAAGGCGCGCTGGAAGCAAGGCATCGAATCGAAATGGAGCTACCGCTTCGCGTGCTGCAGCACGCCCGGGTGCGCGTCGGCGTGCGCGCTGACCTTCGAGGTTCAATGGGTAACCAGCAATGAGCACACGGAAGTTCGGGTCAAGAAGGGCGACGGCCGCAGCAATCTCGGGCTGTGGCACACCGACGACTCCGGCGATGTCGCCTCTCATGAATTCGGCCATCTACTCGGTCATCCCGACGAGTACAGCGAGGACGACGTCTGCCCGGACCGCAGCCCGGTCGACACCGGCACCGTGATGGACGACAACTCCGAGGTCGTGGAGCGACTGTGCCGCCCGTTCTGCGACCGGCTGTCACAGACGACGACGTCGGCGTCGGTGTAGGAGACCCTATGGCGATTGATAAGGATCGGCCCGTATCTCTGGAACCCGACGACCCGTTGAGGGTGGCACTGGAGCGCACCGCGGCCGGTGACATCGACGGGGACCTCGTCATCAGCCTGCGCGTCGCCGGGGGCATGCCGTCGCAGGCCTACCGGCTCGACTACCGCATCGGCGGCGATCTGCGGGCACGCGTCGCGCTCGACGATGACCGTGCAAACCGCCGCCGGGCGGTGGACGACGAAGAGGTCGACCGCGACCAGGTGGCCAAGGTGGCCGGCGCGTTGGTAGCCAACGGGGTCCTCGACGTGCCGGCCGCGCGGCCGCAGTTCCTGCCGGACACGGTGGTAGGGATTATCGAGATCAGCAATGGCGAGCGGAGCTTCCGGGTGTATTTCGCCGCCGACCCGGATCAGGCCTCGGTCCAGGAAGAGCCGCCGCGCGCGGAACTGCAGCGTGCCGCGGCGGCAATCTACGCCTCGGCGGGCCGGCTGATCGGCGAGCGCTCGGTCGGGCCGTGAGCAGTCCGGAGAAGACGCAATGACACCTACGAAAGGGACGGGCGATGGCGTGGCTTAATGGCAAGAAGGTCGACGCTATGTGGGCGAACGACCAGAGGTCCAACGTGCACGGTTGGATCGACGGGGCATGGCGCAAGTTCGAGGACGTCCACGACGACGCATGCACCAACTTCACGGTGCTGGCCGCACATGCCAAGGATGGCAACCGTAACGTCGACGTGCGTGTCGAGGACGGGCGCGTCAAAGAGATGTATGTCTGGTGATGGCGAAGCGCGAAGACTCGAAACTGCCGGATAGCGTCCCGCCGGCAACCGAATCGCGGCGCCGTGGGGATGAGCCCGCCCCGCTCACCGAGGACGACATCGCCGCACTGGCAGGCCGCCGCAACAAAGCCGCGCCTGTCGTGCGGCGGCTGACCTCGCACCGGGCAGCCGCTGCGACCGGCCGCCTGGTCAGCGAGAAAGAGGCCCCGGCCCCCATCACCGCCAAAGAGATGGCGGCAATCCGCCGGTCGCGCCGGTCGACAACGACGACCCGTGACCGGTTCCACCGGTCGGACACACCGGCCGAGGTCAGGTCAGATCCGCGGGATCGCAAGCTCCGCCCCGACCGCTCGCCCAAGTGACGACCGGGGGACTACTTCGGCGCGAACTGCGTTCTGACGTAACGGTTTAAAAAGGACGCCGGGCTGGAGCTGTTTTCTCAACGACAGGGTTGCACCCCGGGGTCCGTCTCGTCAGGGAAGTGGACGCAACCTATCCCGTCCCTCACGTCAGGGGCGGACCATTCGCGCGATGCCAGAGCAGGCCTCTGCTGAAATGGCCTGAAAGCCAAGAATGTTCAATGACGGCGTGCGCCTAACTGTCCCTACGCTGTCTTGCCAACGCACGGCACCAAAAACAGCGGCGTGAATGCGCCTGTCTGCCGGTCGACTGCGGTTCCTCCGCAGACGTGCTAACTCGTACATACCGTACCTCGCGTACAAGCCTCCGCCAAGACGCCTGACATGCACCTCGCTCCCAAACGTCGGCGATGCCGGGCGAATTGATCTTGAAGGTCCGTCCTTGACAGATCCCCCAGCGGGGAGCAACATGACCTGGGTCACTTTGGAAAAGCTTTCCATAAATTTGGAGCACGATGCCTTCGGAGACCTCGTACGACGCCGCCGTCGACGCGAACCTGCTGACCCGCCTCGACCGGGCACCCGTCACCCGGACGCTCCGCGTCGGCATCAGTGTGGTCGTGCTCGTCTGGCTACTCGAGTCGTTTGACATCGGCCTGGTGAGCGTTCTCATCCTGGTGCTCGGGCCGCACTGGGATCTGTCCTCGGGCCAGATCGGACTGCTCGGCGCGTCAGGCACGATCGGGCTGCTCCTCGGAATGCTGCCGGCCGGCAGGCTGGCCGACCTCTACGGCCGCAAGAAGGTGCTGCTGGTCGGTACGGCGGTGTTCGCCGTCTTCACGCTGTTGTGTGGATTCGCCATGAACTTCCCTCAGCTGATCGTGCTGCGCATCATCGCGGGTCTCGGTGAGGGCGCCATCTTCCCCGTGCCGTACCTGATGATCTCCGAACTGGTGAACAAGCAGGCGCGCGGACGGATCATGGGCTACGCGCAGTGGGTTCTGAACGCCGGGTACACCCTTCCCGCGCTGGTCGGCCTGTGGGCGGTCAGCACCTTCGACACCGAATGGTCGTGGCGCGTGCCGTGCCTCATCGGCGGCATTCCGCTGCTGCTGGTGCCGGTGCTGGCCAAATGGGTGCCGGAGAGTCCCCGGTTCCAGCTCCGCAAGGCACAGCGTCAGGGCTCCACGAGTGCCCGCGACGACGTACGCAAGCTGGTCACTCAAATCGAGGACGAAGCCGGCATCGTCCACGACGACAAGATCGTCGACCCCGAAATCCTCGCCGTCCTTGACGAGACCGCGGGCAGTGGTTCGATGCGGATGCGCCGACTGCTGAAGCCGCCCTATCTCCGGCGCAGCCTGATCGCGTATTCGGCCCTGACCGCCTCGTTCATCGTCTGGTACACCATGCTCACGTATGCGCCGAAGATCTTCGGCATGCTCGGGGCCACGAAAACCAACTCGTTGTTGTACACGGGCGTGATGATGTTCGTTTCGGCGTTCGGCGTCTTCTACCAGGGCAAGTTCGCCGACACCCGAGGGCGAAAGCCGGTCTTTGCCCTGTACATGCTGGTTGCGGCCGTCGGCCTGATCCTGCTCACGCTCGAGCCGGTCGTCGGGATCGTGGTCGTCGTCATCGGTGTACTCGCGACCGCGTGGTTCGGGCTGGGGAGCTTCTCGATCCCGAAGATGTACATGGCGGAGCAGTATCCGACCCGGCTGCGTGGTCTGGGGACCAGCGTCGGCGAGATGATCAGCCGCGGCCTGACCGGCGGCATCCTGGTCGCCTTCCTGCCCGGCCTGTTCGACGGGTTCGGCGTGACCGCCGTGCTGACGGCTGCAGCGGTGATGATGGTGCTGCTGGCGGCACCGATGTTTTTCTTCGGCCAGGAGACCAGCGGTCGAAACATGGAGGATCTCGGTACCAACGTGTCGGCCAAGGCGAAGCAGGCGTAGGCCGACGTCGCGACAGTGACCGGAGAATCGATGACGATCGCTGCGGCCGGCGCTCGACTACGCCGCGGAGAGCTCACCTGTGTCGAGCTCGCGACGTCTCACCTCGAACGGATCGCCGTTCTCAACCCGAGCCTGCACGCCTTCATCGAAGTGACCGGCGACGACGCGCTGCTCCAGGCGAAGTCACTGGACGCCGAACTGGCGGCCGGGATGGATCGCGGTGCGCTGCACGGCATTCCGATCTCGGTGAAGGACCTGTTCGATGTCGCGGGCGTGCGTACGACCGCGGGGTCGCGTTCGCGGGCGTACGCCGCCGCGGCTAACGCCGACGCCGCCGTGGTGGCCAGCCTGCGTGCAGCGGGTGCGGTGTTCCTGGGCAAGAACAACCTCGCCGAATTCGCCGCCGACATGACGGGACGCAACGAGACCTTCGGCGACATGCGCAACCCGTGGCGCGACGACTACTCGGCGGGCGGTTCATCGGGAGGCACGGCGTCGGCGGTCGCGGCAGGCATGAGCATGGCCGGTGTCGGATCGGACACCGGTGGCTCGATCCGGTTCCCGGCGAGCGTCTGTGGCGTGGTGGGAGTCCGACCGACGTACGGAGCCGTCGACATCGCGGGGGCCTTCGCACGTGCCCCGACGCTGGATGCGGTCGGCCCGATTGCCCGCACGGTCGACGACGCGGCCGCGCTGCTGAGCGTGATGACCGGACGCGACATGGCCGCCGACCCGGACGCGTCGGTCGTCGATCTCGGGGGCGTGCGAGTCGGGCTGATCGAGAACGTCTCACTGGTCGGACTCGATCCGGGTGTGGAGCGTCCGGTGCGGGAGGCCATCAGAGCCCTCGCCGAGCTCGGAGCCGAGATACGCGATGTCGAGATCCCCGCATTCGACACGATGTTGGAGCCCCGCAGGCTCTTCGACGTTCTGGTGTACGAGTTCCACCAAGCGATGGGGGAGTTGGCAGGACCTGCTGTCGACCGCGCGCTGTTCGGATCCGTCGTGCGCGACAATCTCGACCGCGGTGCGACGGTGAGCCGGGACTTTTACGAGCGTGCGCTCGCCGACAGGACGGCGCTGCAGTCGCAAATCGGTGCCATCTTCGGCTCCGTGGACGTGCTCGTGACACCGACTCAACCGGTCGAGCCACTACCACTCGAGGCGGGGCCCGACGAGCTCGAGCGGGTACGGCGTTTCCTGCTTCCGACGAGCTTCCTTGGGCTGCCGTCGGTTTCGGTTCCGTGCGGGCTGTCCGACAACGGGCTGCCGGTAGGACTGCAGGTGGTCGGCGGCCACGGCGACGAGGCCGGGATCCTGCGGGTCGCGCGAGCCGTCGAGCACTGGGCGGGCTGGCAATGCCTACCCGCGCAGCGCGACGCGATCCGCTAGCGCGCGGTCACGTCATCACAGCGGGTCTGGTGGAAGCAGCGCAGCGATCTGCTCTGCAGCGGTCTGCAGCATTGGTACGGCCCGTTTCAGCTGCGCGTCGGTCATGCGTACGGCCGGCCCCTGCACGGCCATCGCGGCGAGCAGGTCGCCCTCCGGCGAGATGATCGGCACGGCGACACAGCGCACGCCCTCGATCGCCTCCTGGTCGTCGATGCTGTATCCACGGCGGCGAATCACGTTCAGCTCCTTGGTGAGTGCCGTCACCGAGGTGATCGTGTTCTTGGTGAGCCGTGGAAGCGGCATGTCCAGGTCGGCGACTTCCTCCTCGATGGATCGCGCTCCGTGGGACAGCGTCGCCTTGCCCATGCTGGTGGCGTGGACGGGCAGCCTGCTGCCGGGTGCCTGGGAGATCCGCAGCAGCTGCTTGGACTCGACGCTGACGACCACCACCATCTCCCGGCCGTCCCGTACGCCCAGGTTGACCGATTCGCCCGACTCGTCGCGGAGCCGCTCGATCACCGTCTTCGCGCGGTCGAGGCCGAGTCGGCGGTTTGCCGCATGGCCGAGCAGCACCGCCGAGCGTCCGAGCGTGTACCGCTCGCTGGGTACGTCTTGACTCAGATAGCCGTCGTCGACGAGTGCGCGCACGATTCGGTGCACGGTGCTGACACTCAGCGACAGGTGTCTCGCGATGTCCGAGATGCCGAGATCGCCCTCGCTCTCGCGGAACAGGTTGAGAACGGCGAGGGTGCGGCTGATCGCCTGAGTCCCCACGGACGTCGACGGCGTCGTGCTCACCATCAGCGAGCACCTCCGTGTTCGGGTCGTCACCTGCGGCAAATCCGTTCGCCTTGTGTGAGCGTACATCTCGGTTCACCGGCGATGCAGGACGCAGACCAGCGCGTTCCCGACAGGGTCGCTTGAATGCCTTGACACCGGCCGTGAGCTGGGCAAGACTGATTATGGAAAGCATTTCCAATTTTGTCTGAGATGCCGATCCCAATCGCGGAAAGGTAGAGCACCGATGCCGGACCTGACGTTCGCCGAGGTGGGACAAATCCTTCGGTTGCTCGAGTCGATCGACGCCTCCGAAGTCGATCTCGAGTGGGGCGACCTGAGGTTGCGGGTAACGCACGGAGATCCGGCCGTGAGCGACGGTAAATCCGCCGCGCCGCGGGCCGCCGTCGCGCCCGCGAGCCCCGAACCCGCCGTCCAGGACACCTCCGAATCCGAGCCGTCGGTCACCTCTGAACCCGCCTCGCATGACACCTCCGAACCGCAGACTGAAGCCGGCGTCGACGATGCACCCGCAGTCCCCGATCACTGGGTCGCGATCGGCGCGCCGATGGTCGGCACCTTCTACCGCTCACCCAAGCCCGGGGAACCGGCGTACGTGGAGGCCGGTGACGTCATCGCGGCGGGCGACACCGTCGGGCTCGTCGAGGTGATGAAGCTGTTCACCGAACTCAAGACCGAGGTGGCAGGCAAGGTCGCGCGAATCGACGCCGACGACACCTCTCTGGTGGAGTTCGGCCAGCCGCTTATCTGGATCGAACCGGCATGAGCGCCAAGCGAATGCGCTACGTCGACGTCACGACCCGTGACGGTCACCAGTCTCTGTGGGCGACCCGGATGACGAACGCGATGATCCTGCCGATCGCCGAGCAGATGGACCGGGTCGGGTTCGACTGGATCAATCTCGAGGGCGGCGCCGTCTTCGACGTGTGCGTCCGCTTCCTGCACGAGGATCCGTGGGAGCGGATGCGTCTGGTCGCCGAGCGTGTCCAGACCACGCCGATCGACATCATGACGCGCGGCCAGAGTCTGTTCACGTTCCGGTTTTTCGCCGACGACGTCGTCGAGCTGACGATCCGACGAATCCGGGCCAACGGGATGCACCGCATCACCGTCTACGACGCGCTGAACGACACCCGAAACCTCGAAGCGTCTGTACGGGTCGGCAAGGAGGAGGGCCTGCACGTGGCCGCAGCCCTCGTTTACACGATCTCGCCGGTGCACACCGACGAGTACTACCAGCGGGTCGCGCGCGAGCTGGTCGATCTCGGCGCGGACACGGTGATGATCAAGGACCCGTCGGGCCTTCTGCTGCCGGATCGGGTGCGCACGCTCGTGCCCGCACTCAAGTCGGTGATCGGCGATGTGCCCCTCGAACTGCACTCGCACTCGCTGTCGGGGATGGCCGAGCCGTGCTATCTCGAGGCGGCCCGCCTCGGGATCGACATCCTGCACACCGCGAGTGATCCGCTCGCCGGTGGCGCGTCCCTACCGTCGACCGAGTACTGCGCGCGGCACCTGGCGAGGGAGGGCATCGAGAGCCGTCTCGATCGCGACGCGACTGGCCGCGATCACGGACTACTTCACCGGCGTCGCCCACCGTCACGGCTTTCCGCTCGCCGTGCCGAACAGGTTCGACCCCGATCTGTACCGGCACCAGGTGCCCGGCGGCATGATCTCCAACCTGCGCACCGACCTGAAGCGGATGAACCTGGAGGATCGCGCGGCCGAGATCCTCGAAGAGGCCGAACAGGTCCGAATCGACCTGGGCTACCCGATCCTGGTCAGCCCGTTCGCCCAGTACGTGATCGCTCAGGCGATGCTGAACGTACTCGGAGACGACCGGTACGCGACCATTCCGGACGAGGTCGCCAAATACGTACGCGGTCACTACGGCCGCCTGGCAGGCAAGGTCGACCCGAACGTCGCCGACCGCGTGTTCGCCACCGGGCCGTCCGAGCCTTTAGAGGGCCGAGCCGGCGAGATCATCCCGGCCGCGCTGCCCAAGCTCCGGCGTGAGCGGGGACCGTTCGACTCCGACGACGACCTGCTGCTCGCAGCGTTCTACTCCGACCAGGAGCTCACCGATCTGCGGCAGGCAAGCCAGCGCGCGGAACCGTCGTGCGAGTCGGCCTCCGATCCGCTGGCGTACCTGCTCGACGGGCTGCGCAGCGGGCCTGCGGGGCAGACCATTCACGTGGAGCGTCCGGGTCTGCGGCTGAGCGTGGTGCGCTGATCGATGCGCGGGTTGCAGCGCCTTCTCGTCGCCAACCGGGGTGAAATCGCGGTACGCGTGATCCGCGCCGCCCGCGACCTCGGCATCGAGACCGTGGCCGTGTACTCCGCTGCCGACCGGGACGCGCGCCATGTCGCGTTGGCCGATCGCTCGGTTCTGATCGGACCGCCGCCCGCCACCGCCAGCTACCTGAAACGCGACGCGCTCGTGCACGTGGCGGAGGCCACCGGCTGCGACTCCGTGCACCCCGGGTACGGGTTTCTTTCGGAGGACGCGGAGTTCGCGCGTTCGGTCGGATCCGCCGGACTGACCTGGGTGGGCCCGAATCCGGAGACCATCGCCCAGATGGGCGACAAGGCGCGCGCGCGGACGCTCGCGGCCGACGCAGGCGTACCGATCGTCCCCGGCTCCGATGGGATCCTGCGAGATGACCAGCAGGCGCTGCGCTTCGGCCGGGACCACGGGTACCCCCTGCTCCTCAAGGCCAGCGCCGGAGGCGGCGGCAAGGGGATGAGGGTCGTCGACCGCGAGGACGAGCTCATACCGGTGCTCGCGCTCGCGCGGCAGGAGGCAAGCGGTGCATTCGGAGACGACGGCATGTACGTCGAGCGGTATCTCCCGGCTGTGCGGCATGTCGAGGTCCAGGTGCTTGGCGACCACCACGGTGGCCTGGTGTCGCTTGGGGAGAGGGACTGCTCGCTTCAGCGTCGCCATCAGAAGCTTGTCGAGGAAGCGCCTGCGCCGTCCCTCCCCGACTCCGTCAGGGCCGAACTGTCCGAGACCGCCGTGCGCCTGGCCGCTGCGGCGGACTACCGGAGCGCGGGGACGGTCGAGTTTCTCTTCGACGTGACGACGGGCGACTTCGCCTTCATCGAGATGAACACCCGGATCCAGGTCGAGCACCCGGTCACCGAGGAGATCACGGGGGTCGACCTGGTGGCGTGGCAGCTGCGGATCGCCGGCGGAGAGCCTCTCGACGGCCTCGACTCACCGGTCCTGCACGGGCACGCCATGGAGTTCCGGATCACCGCCGAGGACCCCACCGCCGACTTCCGGCCGAGCCCGGGACGGATCGCTCTGTTCGAACCGCCCGCGGGGCCGGGCATCCGCTGCGACACGCACTGCTACAGCGGGTGGGAGGTCTCGCCGTACTACGACTCGTTGTTGGCGAAGCTGGTCGTGCACGGCGCCGATCGTGGGCACGTGATCCGCCGCGCCCGGCGTGCACTGCGCGAGTTCCGCGTCGACGGAGTCGCGACCACCATTCCGTTCCACCGTTGGCTCCTCGATCAGACCGAGTTCGTCGACGGGAAACACACCACGTCATACCTGGCCGACCGGCCACCGATCCCACACATCCCACAGGAGGCAATGACATGACGACTCCGGCGATCATCACCGTCGCAATAACCGGCGCCGTGCCGACGACGCGGGACAACCCCGCGGTTCCGGTCGTACCCGAACGCCAGGTGGCGTCGGCGATCGAGGCGTTCGAGGCGGGCGCCACGGTCTGCCATGTCCATGTCCGCGATGCCGAAGAGAAGCCGGCTTCCGACCCCGCGCTGTACGACGAGGTGCAACGCGGCGTGCAGGAGGCCTGCCCAGAGATGATCGTGCAGATGTCGACCGGCGCGCGCGGCAGGACGATCGAGGAGCGCTTCGCCTGTCTCGAACTGCGTCCGGAGATGGCGTCGTTCTCGACCGGATCGGTGAACTTCCCGAACGGCATCTACGAAAACCCGCCGGACGTTGTCGAGGACGTCGCAAAGCGGCTGATCGATCTCGGTATCAAGCCGGAGATCGAGGTGTTCGACCTGGCCATGCTGTACAAGGCGGCTGAACTGCTTGAGCGCGGCCTGCTGGCACCCCCACCGCAGGTACAGCTGGTCATGGGCATCAAGAACGCGCTGCCTCCGCGGGAGTCGCTGGTCGACTTCTTCGCCGCGGAGATCCGGGAGCTCATGCCGGAGGCGACGTGGACGGCCATGGCGACCGGCAGGTACCAGCTGGAGGCCAACCGCTGGGCGCTGGCGCGCGGCGGGCATGTCCGTACCGGGCTGGAGGACAACATCTTCTACAGCAAGGGTCGGCTCGCGGCCTCCAACGCCGAGCTGGTCGCCCGTGTTGCGGACCTCTGCGCCGAGTACGACCGGCATCCGGCGTCGGCGGCCGAGACGCGTCAGCTGCTCCAGCTGCCGATGCGCGCAGCGAGTACGAAGGGCTGAGCCGCACGCGGGCACTGCGACTAGTGGTGCCACCTCGACCACGCCGCCTGCTTGGTGGTGCCGGCAACACCGGCGACATCGCCCCACGACTGGGATTCGGCCAGCGTCCGGGCTGACAGTCCCAAGCACTCGCCGAGGTATTGACTGAGTCCGAGCAGCGCCTGGAATGCCGCTGGGTCGCTGTTGGCGGTGAGCGCACCGAGCAGGGTGCGCACTTCGGCCTCGATATCGCTCGGGTCTTGGTTCATGCCAACCGGACCTCGCGGATGTCATCCGGATCGTCGAAGCCCCGCGTCCAGGACGTCTCAGGCCAGTGCCATGTGGCTACCCCGGCCGCGGGCTGATATTCGGCCGTATACAGCGTGCCGAAGCCGGCGCCGAACTGATCGTTGCGTATCGGGGGCGCCAACATTGCCGCGACCAATTGCCTGCTTGATGGATCGCCGGTTCGCAATTCGTTCAATCGGGCCAGTCGTCCGACACTGTTGAATCTTGCGGCGTGAGAGGGATTCTCGACCTGATCGAGCCGGTGGTTGGTCGTCGCGTGCAGCTCACTCACCTCGGCAGGTTGTCCCGGGGCGACGAAAACGGTCGCGTGATCGCCCGCGCTGTCAACCAGAGCGACGTTGTAGGACTGCGAAATTGGGATCCGCCGAAGTGCGCTGACTGCCTGCTCGACGGTGGCGCAGGTCTCCAGGACGTAGCGCAGCACGATGGGGATGCCGAAGCCTTCGCCGACATCGGGGCGGCCACCGAACGTGAGCGAGACCGCCAGCCCGTCGGAGTTCATCCCGTCCAGCAGTCCCCAGAGCATGTCACTGGTGCCGAGCACCCGGCGACGCCCGGAGTAGTCAGTGGACGCAATCACGGCTTCGAAGAGCGCCTGGTCGTAGTCGTAGTTGCGCACCAGAGCCGGCTGTTCGCCCGGCAGCACTACTTGGGAGCAGCCGACGGCGAACGCGGGAAGACGCCACATCGACAGCATCCGTGCGGCGACGGCGTCGTCACCGCTGAGACGGCACAGACGCTCCCAGGTCGGGACCAATTCGGGGAGGTATCGGGTGAGCGCATCGCGACACTCCCGTAGCGATGGCCGGGCGGCCAACCCCTCCCGGGTGTACCAGCTGCGGTAGGCCGGCCAGGTCGCGTCGTACAACGCCCGCCAGCGGGGCCCGGGTTCGGCTTCTCGGTAGGCGTGCAACGTCATGAAGCGGCCGCCGTCGACCGCGGCGGCGCGTGCTGAGTCGGCGATCGGCGGACGGGCCGCGGCCCAGCGCAACCCGTAGGTGACCCACTCCCGCCAGTGGCTGTCGGGTGCGGGGAGCGGCAGGGGGGCGGCAGGCGCGAGTACTGCGTTCATGCGTCAAGGTTTACTTGACGCATCGCTGAGCCGTCAAGTTTTCCTTGACGGCTGACTGACGCTCGGCGTGCCTGCCCGGCAGTGCCGGTGATCGCTGTAAGGATGACCGGCAGTCGGTCAACGGGGAGGACGCCGAACGTGGACGATAGCTGGAACCCCATCGAGTTTTTCGGTCCGGTCCTGTTCGTGTCCATGTTGATCTTCTTCGTGTGGCTTCTCCCTGCGGTGGTTGCGGCGCTGATCGCCGCTAGCCGGGATCGCGATGCACTCGGGTTCTTCTTGGCCACGTTCTTCTTCCTCGGTCCGCTCGGGGTCGGGTTCGCACTCATCGCGCCACACGGCGGAATGGACCCGCTACGACTGCCTTCGTCTGCGCCTGAGAACCGCAAGGTGGCCGAAGGTCGGCAGCGTTTCAACTGTCCGTGTTGCGGGGCTGACAACGACATTCCGAACGCGGACACCTCGTATGACTGCTGGCGCTGCGGCGAGCATCGCAAGGTCAAGCCGAAGCTCACGACAGCGGACCAGAGTTAGTCAGCCGCTATCCGCCATGCGTCAGCCAGCTGTGGCATCCAATACAGACTTCAGCGTCGCTTCGGCACCTTGCTCCGCAAGGGCATTGCGGTAGCGCCCGAAGGTGTCGACGAAGTCAGCGTGCTCGGCGGCACCGCTCGCCAGCAGCGGCTCGACCCTCAGTGCTTCGCGCGGATCGCCCGATATCAGTAGCCGACGGGCGGTCTCGTCGAGGCGCGGCTCGGTCACTTCGAAGCTCTTGCCGTCGTCATCCTCGCCCTGCAGCACGCGGCTCCAGGCAGCGAGGATGAACGCCGGGATTTGGTGGTCTGTACCGCGCGCGAGCACCTGCTTGGATGGTGGTGGTCAAGAACACCGTCACCTTGGATGCACTGTCGGAGGCGATACGGGTCAGCTGATCGTGCATCGCTTCGTTGGAGAAGCGTTCGAGCACCGTGTTCTTGTAGTCCACCAGGTTCACATCGCGCGGCGCCTCGAGCAACGGCAGAACGACCTTGTCCAGAAAGCGGTCCAGCAGTACAGGTATCTGCGGGTCACGCATGGCCTCGGCCACCTCGTGGTAGCCGAGCAGCAGGGCGGGATACGTCAGAGTGAGGTGGCCGGCGTTGAGCACACGTACCTTCACCTGCTCCCACAACTTCACTTCGTCACTGAACTGCACACCCACATCTTGAAGTGCCGGGCGGCCGTCGGCGAAGCGGTCCTCGATGACCCACTGGCTGAAATCCTCTGCAACGAGCGGGATCTGGTCGGCCAGACCGCTCGCCGCGTTGAGGCGCGCTGCGTCTTCCGCCGATACCGACGGCGTGATGCGGTCGACGAGCGAGTTCGGAAAGGTCACGTTGGAGTCGATCCATGCGCCGAGCTCCTGGTCCAGTGCGCTGGCGAATCCGACGAAGGCAGCACGCGCCACTTCGCCGTTGTGGCGCAGGTTGTCACACGACACCACGGTGAACGGTTTGGTCCCCGCTGAACGTCGCCGCGCCAGCGCCTCGGTGACGAAGCCGAACACCGTGCGCGGAGCGCCGTCTCCGGTCAGGTCGTGCGCCACGTCGGGGTGGTCGGTGACGAACGCGCCCGACGCTGGATCGACGTGATAGCCGCCCTCGGTGATGGTCAGCGTCACGATGCGGAGGGCCGGGTCGGTCAACAACTCCAGCACCTCGGCCGGCTGTTCCGGCGCGAGCAGGTAGTCGAGCTGGGCGCCGATGACGCGCACACTCGTGTCGCCCTTGGCCGGCGCGACGGTGAGCGAATACAGACAATCCTGGGACCGGAACTGGTCGGCCTTCTTCCGGCCTCGTTCGCCGCCGGACAGGCCGATACCGACAATGCCCCAATCCTTTTGGTCGGGTAGCGCAAGACAGCGATCGATATAGAAGGCCTGATGCGCGCGGTGGAAGTTGCCCACGCCGAAATGGGCGATACCGCGTTTGAGGCGGGTTCGGTCATAGGAGGGCGTCGCGACACTCGGATGGCAACGTCGAAAGCGTGCCCTCGTTGAGTTCGGTCATGGTTGACCCTCCAAACAAACAGTGCCTACTTCTCGCGGAGCAACCGGAGGTCGGAAGGTTCGCGGAGCAGGTCTTCGAGAATCTTGTTGCCTTCGGTGTTGTAGGGCTGACGCATGTGCTCGTCCCACGCGGCGCGCGAACGGAACATCTCGAGCATCATCCAGGTATCCGAATCATCTTGAGGCTGCAGGAAATGCATGAACACACAGCCCGGCTCGTTCAGGGTGTTCTGGCGCATCGACTGGAGCTGGGCCTCGGCCTCTTGCGAGACGGTCGAGGCGCGGCTTGATGGTGACAACCAGAAACAGCGGTCCGTCGTGCTCGTCGCGGTCATCGTCCGGCAACGGGCACCTCGATCGAGTTCTGCAGCGTGTCGATGAATGCGTCCGTGTTCTTGCTCTGGACGAACGCGGCGACCGCGTCGTACACAGCCTGCTGGAAGTCCGTCGACATCAACTCGCCGTGGGTGATCGACAGCAGAATCTTGTCCTTCCACAACGACTCCGAAGCCTGTCGCTGATAGGCGGGCAGTGATGACACGTCGACGTCATTCCGAATCGGCACGGACCCCTTCAGCCTTGTTGAACTCCAGCGATGTCTTCGGATCCGCGATGGTCGCCATGAACTTCATGGCATTCACGCCGTCCTTGGCGTCGCGACGACACCACGAACGTGTCGACGATCGCCAGGTACGCGCCCGTGGTCCCGGGATACGGCACATACCCGAAGTCCTTGCCTTCGACCGACTTGTTCGCGACGAGTTCGCCGTAGACGGAATCGTTCATCGACAGGAAGGCGCACTGTCCGGTGGCCAGCTTCTTCGCCGCCTGATCCCACGTCAGGCCGCCGGCGTTCGGATCTGCGCGAGAGACGATCTGCGCGAACTGCGAAAGCGCCTGCCTGAGTTGAGATCCCCTCCAGTCGAACGAATCGTCCCGAATCCTGGCCCACCCATCGGTGCCGATCACCCCGAGCAGTGTGTTCTCGAACAGTTCGGTCGCGGTGAACCTGTCCTTGCCGCCAAGGCACAACGCGGTCTTGCCGCTTGCCGCCACCTTCGCGAGATCTGCTTCGAAGGCCTCGGTCGTGTAGCCGGGCCCGGGCGCCGTCACGCCGGCGTCCTTCAGCATCCGCTGGTTGAACCACAACACATTTCCGCGATGGGATCCGGTCGGCACGCCCCAGGCTTTGACCCGATAGGTCGCCGCGTCGAGCAATGCCTGCGGCATGGTGCGATCCAAACCCGAGCTTTCGTAGACGCCGGACACATCGGCGATGCGGTCGGCGTCGACCCACGCGCGCAGCGAACTGCCCAGGAACGTCTGCCATACGTCGGGCGGATCACCCGCCTGCAGGCGCGCGGCGAGCGCAACCTGGACGTTGCTGCCGCCACCGCCTGCGATGGCGCCGTCGACCACCTCCACGTCGGGATTCCCCGCCTTGAACGCGTTGAGCAGCACCTCCAAAGCCGGATGTTCCGAAGGCGACACCCACCAGGAGACCACTTCGAGTCGGTTGGTCGGTTCGGAGAAGTTGGCCTTCTGCCCGCCGCCACCGCACGCCGCGAGGACGAATGCCAGCGCGATGATCCAATAACGCCTCATGCTGTTCGTTCTCCAACCTTGTGGGGCGTCGCCTTCAGGTCGAAGACGGCGAAACTGGTGACGACGGCGAAGCAGACGGCGGGCACGATGAACGAGATCGCCGGGCTGGTCGCGTCGAGGAGGCGTCCCTGGATCAGCGGCATGATCGCGCCGCCGACGATCGCCATCACCAGTCCCGCCGCGCCGAATTTGGTTGCGGGACCGAGACCTTGGAGAGCAACGCCGTAGATCGTCGGGAACATCAGGGACAGGCAGAAGGACAACGCGACGACGGCGGCCACGCCCGCCACGTTCGGCGAGAACATCGCGAAGACACACAGCACGACCGCGAGTGCGCTGAGCACCAAAAGGACTTTCGTGGCGCGGATCCGCCCGATGACCCACGTCATGATGAACCGGGAGATGAGGAACACGATCAGACTGACCTGCAGGAGATACCCGCCCAGCTCCAACGATCCGTTGAGCGCCTGTTGCGAGTACTGGATCAGGTATGTCCACGTACAGACCTGCGCCGCGACATTGAAGAACTGCGCGACCACTCCGTAGACGTAGCGCTTGTTCGACAGGAGGATCTTCAGCGGTCGCTGGCCTTCCAGATCTCCCGACTCGAACTCCTCGACGATCGGCGGCGACTTCTTGATGGCGATCACCAGTCCGATGGCGATGAGGACGAATCCGAGGCCGAGGTATGGGCCCATCACCGCACCAAGCTGGCCGGCGCGGATTGTCTGTTCCTGGGCCGGTGTCAGGTTGGCCATGTTCACCGGTTCGTCCAACTTCGGCAGGATGAGGGTGGCGGCCAAGAGCACACCGATGTTCGTGCCGACAGGGTTGAAGGCCTGCGCGAAGTTGAGCCGGCGGGTCGCGGTTTCTTCCGGGCCCGAGCGAAAGCACGTACGGGATTGGCGGACGTCTCGAGAATCGAGCATCCGGCGGCGATCGCGAACAGAGCGACCAGGAACGCCTCGTAGGTCATGATCTTGCTGGCCGGATAGAACGCAATCGCGCCAGCCGCGGCGAGCAGCACACCGGAGAGAAGGCCGGCCTTGTATCCGAATCGCTCGTTGATGAACGCCGCCGGGATCGCCAGCAGGAAGTACGCGCCGAAGTACGCCAACTGCACCAGCGAAGCCTGGAAGGTGTTCATGTCGAAGATCTGCTTGAAGCCCGCCACCATCGGCGTGGTGAGGTCGGCGGCGATGCCCCATGCGGTGAAGCAACAGATGAGGACGACGAACAGCAGCCCCATCCCCGGGTAGACCAACCCCCCTTTTGCCGTCGTGGCGGCCGGTGCGTCGGCGGGCTGATCGGCGTGCTCAGTCGTCGTCATGGTCAGTACCTCTCGTCCGCTGAGAAGAGTGCAGCCCCGATTCAGACTGTGATCTGGGTCACGCTACTCAGATGTCGTGACCGACGGAACAGATTGCGCATGTGGTTTGACGTGGGTATTTGCCCGTTTCGACCCGTTTGTCGGCACCGTCCGAGACCGGTGCTGGCAGCGGCACAGGCGCAGCAGGCGTGAGGACTGCGTTCATGTGCGTCAGGGTCTCCTTGACGGCAAGGGAATCGAGGAGCACCAGTTCAGCGGCGATTTATGCCCAAGATTTGTAGGTGATCACCCGATATCTCCGCGCGTTCAGCGCGCGTAGCGTCCCAGCACATGACCATTAGGACGTCTTCAGCGGCGGCGTGCGCGCTCGCAGCAGTCTCCTTATTTGCACCGGCGCTGACGGTCGCGCCCACTGTCTCGGCGCGCGAGTGTGCGTGGCGATTGGGACCGGACTTGGTCGTGATCCAAGACAACGGCTTGACCGTCGAGGGATCGACCAAGAAAAACCAGGTGGTTGGCACCGTCAGGTATGCGCACACGGGAGGCGATGACTGGACGACCGGAACGCTTGACGGGCCGGCCGGCCTGACCGGCGACGGAAGCAAGTTCCACATGAAGGTGAATTGGACGCAGGGTCCAGGCGCCGGTATGTCGAATACCTACGACGGCAACATCGGTGCTGACAAACGCGTACTCGGGTCCACCACGGACAACCTCGGCGCGACAACCGGGTGGATCTTGCAGTACACCGCGTTCTGCGACGATCCGCCGGTCAAGGATCTCGAGGTGACGCCCGGCGAGCCACTGGGAGGGGGAGCGCCGGCCGGAGCGGGAGCGCCTCCGCCCGTCGTCGTGCCACCACCGAACACCGGGCCAAAGGCTCCCACTGAGGCCACAGTTGTTGCGGACACGGACATCTACGACAAACCCGACGGCAACGGCCAGAGGATCGGAACCCTGTTCGTAGGCGAAGTGCATCCGCTGATGGAGCCGTGCAGAGACGACTGGTGCCGGGTGGGTCAGATCGAACTCGGCGGCTTTGAGGGACTGCCGAACGGCACTGCGTGGGTTTACGCCAAGGGCTTCCTCACGTTCTCCTGAACGCGTAACACGAAGCCGAAACTACTGCTGTTCGCGCATCTTCCGGCGCCGCTTCATTTCTTTGCGGACTCTGCGTGGGCCATAAAGAGAAAACAGGATCTCTTGCTCCCGCTCAGTCATGCCCTCTAGGCCACCTAACTCGCCGAGCGCTCCAAATGGCCGCGTAGTTGCGATCTCCTGGCGGTCTTGAAATCGCAACGGCTGGAGATTCGCCCAGGGCCCCTTCGTCGGGCGCTTTGCCGTTGGGCTCCCTCCGGTCGCGTAGCCACCCGATCGCTTTCGCCGCGAAGAGACACGCAACAAAAATGGCTAGGAAGATCACGGATCCCCAAAAGAGGTTGGAGATCGAAAAGTCGTCGGCGTCGTACATGCCAGCCTCCGCAGATCGTCCGATATTCGAAGTGTCCGCCTCTCGGTGTGAATTCGACTCAATTCGGCAATTCGTTCCCAGACGACTCTCAGCAAGGAGCGAAAGACGATGTCAACACATCTCCCACGGGCCGCGCAGACCGCCGACACATCCCGCACGGGCGACCTCTGGCCCGTCCTGCTTTGCTGGGTAGCGGTCGCCCTCGACGGCTACGACCTCGTCGTCCTCGGCGTCGTCATCCCGACCCTTCTCGAGTCGGGGGCACTCGGGTTTAGCGGGCCGACCATCACAACGGCCTCCACGCTGGGCCTGGTCGGCATGGGCATCGGGGCCGTCATGATCGGGCCGCTCACCGACCGGTTCGGCCGTCGCCAGACTCTGATCACCAGCGTCGCCATTTTCTCGCTGTTCACCATTGCGACCGGCCTGGCGCAGGGCGTTGGTCAGTTCACGACCTTCCGTTTCCTGGCCGGGCTCGGCCTCGGTGGCTGTCTGCCGACGGCTCTCGCGTTCATGAGCGAGCATGCGCGGACCGGTCGCGGCGGCTCTGCGATCACCCGGATGATGACGGGCTACCACGTCGGGGCCGTGCTCTCCGCGGTGCTGGCGCTGTGGCTGGTCGAGGACTACGGCTGGCGGTCGATGTTCGTGGTCGGCGGCGCACTAGGGCTGCTGACGCTCCCATTCATGTGGGCGAAGCTGCCCGAATCCGCGGCGTACCTCCGTGCGGTCGAGCGCCGCGACGGGTCTGAAGCGGGCACCCTCGCTCGCAGCGCCGAGGTCGTCAAGGGCCGCTACCTCCGAATCAGCATCGGCCTGTGCGTGGCGTCGTTCATGGGTCTGCTGCTCGTGTACGGGCTCAACACCTGGCTGCCGACGATCATGCGCGACGCGGGCTATTCGATTCAGCAGGGCACCAGCCTGATCCTGGTCCTCAACGTCGGTGCGGTGATCGGCCTGCTCGTCGCGGGCCACATCGCTGACACCCGCGGCAACAAGCCTGCCGTCCTCGCCTGGTTCGGCCTCGCCGCGGTCTTCTTGGCGCTCCTGTCGATCAGGATGGAGAGCCGACTTCTCGTGTACGCCGCGGTGCTGCTGGCGGGCATCTTCGTGTTCAGCGCCCAAGTGCTGGTCTACGCGTTCGTCGGCCACCTCTACCCGCCGGAGATCCGCGGCACCGCACTCGGCGTGGCGGCCGGCGTTGGACGAGTGGGCGCGATCGTGGGGCCGTCGCTCGGTGGCATGTTGGTGACGGCCGGGGTCGCCTACCCATGGGGCTTCTACGCATTCACGCTGGCGGCCGTTCTCGCCGTGCTCACTCTGGCTACAGTGCCGGCGCACGTAGCCGACGTGGACTGACGTCGACCCGTCGTTGACGGGTACTTGCCTGGCGGACAGGTAAACCTTCCCTCGCGCGACAAAAGTCTTGCTTTCGGGCGATTACGGACGCACCCCTCGATTCGGCACAATTTCCTCACCACCCGACGAAAGCACCAACCCCCGAGAGGAATGCACGATGAACTCGGGCACCCGCAAGCTGAATCGTTTCCACTACGCGGCGACGCTCATTGGCGCCCTTGCCGTTTTCGCCTTCGCCCCGGCGACCGCCCACGCCACCGAGACGAGCCCGCGGCCCTAACGGCGGGTGTCACCACACCGACAACGGCGGTTACGGCGTCCCGATCGATGATGGCCAGGACGTGGTCGTCGACGGGAAGATCGTGTCCTGTCGCGGTGGATCGATTGTTGTCAATCCTCCTCCGAAGCGCGGCGCAGGCAACGTACGGCTGCCGCTGGTGACCAAGGACGCACCGGACTTGATCGCACAACGCTGAGGACGCCGGTAGCAATTATTCGGCCCGCCACCTGGGAATGAGGGTGGCGGGCCGAACTATGCGTGGAAGGACTTTGCCCTCGTGCTGGCGGCTAAGCCAAGGGTGCCACGGGCGCCGGCGGTGCAACCGGAGCCGCCGGGCCGGGAAGTGGCGCAGGGCCGGGAAGTGTCTGGCTCGTCTGCCCAAGGTGTTGTGACTGGCTTGTGCCCGCGATGGGCGCGGAGAGCGGCGAGGGCGCGGGCGACGGGCGGCGATGCTGGAGTCGTCGCGCGGCCGCCGCAGCATCCGCGGCCCAACTCGCCTGGAGCTTCTGCGCGACGAAAGCCGCCCCCTGGTCCACCATGCCGGTCTCCGCGTACTGGTTGTGCGCCGCGAAGCTGCCGCCATGAGGGTCGCAAATCAGGTCGTTGTCGACACACAGGTCGATCGTCTTGTCCACATACTGTGGCCCGATGCTGATCGACGGGTCGTTGATCGCATTCATGAAGCGCGTTGACGGTTTCCCGAACAGGGCAACTGCAGCGATGTGATCGGCCACGTCGGGCGGCATCGGCGCGGGCACGTCCAAACCAGAGACCCCGTCGGGAATGGCGTTCGCGGTGACAAAGCCCGCGACTGCGGCGCCCTGGGAGAAGCCTCCGACCACCATTTTGGTCTTGGGACAATTCGCGGCGGTCGCAAGAATGTGTGCGCGCGCGTCGAAAATTCCGTCGACGGCGGTGCGGAACTCGGTCGTGGCGGGATAGTCGACTGCGTACACCCCGACCGACTTCCCACCCACCTGTGAACGGAGCGCGTCGACGAACGCCTCGCCGGTGGGGCCGGGGCCGGGCAGTTCGGTTGTGCCGCGGGCGAATACGACCTCGGCGTCCGGACATGGCGCCGCCTGCGCCGTCGGCAGCGGAGCAACGAACATCAGCGGCGTCGCTGCCGCCGCAAAACCCACTAAACCCGCTAGTCCCAGCTTCCCCACGGGGCAATATTGTCACACTGCGGCGCTGAGCGCGCACCGAATTGGATTTACCCCACTTGATGCGATGCTGCGACTTGGAATATGTATTCCAGGTCGTACCGATCAGCTGAAAACCATCGCGTCGTCGTTGCGCCTGAAGCGGTGACCGAGTGCATCACGGAGGTAGTTCTGGCTCACTTTCCACGGGCCCTTGCTTCCTGACTTGGGCAGTTCGTGCGCCCGCCGAACCACGTACCCGGACGTGAGATCAAACAGCGGGGTCTCCGGCATCGCGTCCGTTTCGCGATGCGGGTAGGCCGAGGTGTAGCCCCGCGAGTTCATGTACGCCAGCAGTCTTGCGATTGATCGGGCGGTTATGTCGGCACGCAGTGTCCAGGACAGGCCCGCGTAGCCGATACACCAGGCGAGGTTCGGGACGTCTTCGAGCATGCGCGCCTTGAACATGAATCGGTCCTGCGGTTTGATCTCGGTGCCGTCGATGCTGATCGCGATCCCGCCGAGCGCCAACATGTTCATGCCGGTGGCGGTGACGACGATGTCGGCGTCAAGGTGCTTGCCCGATTTCAGCGCGATCCCGGTGGTATCGAAATGTTCGATGTGATCGGTCACTACCTCGACCCCGTCCTCGCGGATTGCCGTGAAGAACTCGGAGTCGGGCATCAGGCATATCCGCTGGTCCCATGGGTTGTACCGCGGTGTGAAGTGCGTTTCGACGTCGTATCCTTCCGGCAGACGGGCGATTGCCGCCTTGCGCAGGAGCCGCTTGACCAAGCCAGGGGTCCGATGGGACATCTCCCACAGCAGAACTTCCACCAACGCGATCCTCGCCCGCGTAACTGCGTGAGCAACCTTGGGGGAGAACAACTTACGGGCGATCTCAGCGCCCGGATCAACCTTCGGTAGCGAGAGCAGGTAGCTGGGTGAGCGCTGCAGCATCGTCACTTTCGCGGCCTGTTTCGCCAATGAGGGGACCATTGTCACTGCGGTGGCGCCGCTGCCGATCACCACTGTCCTCTTGCCCATGTAGTCAAGGTCTTCGGGCCAGTGCTGCGGGTGCACCACGGTGCCGGCGAACTGCTCGATGCCGGGAAAGTCGGGCGTGTAGCCCTCGTCGTAGTCGTAGTAGCCGGTGCCGAAGAAGACGAACCGGGCACGGTAGGTCGTGGGGGTTTCACTGGCGCCGTCGGCCCGAACGGTCCAGGTGTCGGTGGTCGAATCCCAGTCAGCAGAACGAATGTGAGTGTTGAACCGGATGTTCTGGTGGATGCCGTGCTTGTGCGCGGTGGCGGTGATGTACTCGCGGATCTGCTCGCCGCCGGCAATGGCTTCCGTGCGAGTCCACGGCTCCCACGGGAAGCACAAGGTGTACATGCTGGTGTCGCAGCGAACGCCCGGGTACCGGAAGACGTCCCAGGTGCCGCCGATTTCTGCGCGCCGTTCAAGGATGACGTAGCGCACGCCGGGGTTCCGCTCGGCGATCCGGTAGGCCGCACCGATGCCGGATATTCCGGCGCCGATGATGATCACGTCGAAGTTCTCGGCGTCGACAGGCGGTGTGTCTGCGGTCTCTGACCAGTGCATGTTTCCGACGATAACAGTTATTTTGATATCGATGGAAGCATCATCGCTATCATGAGGGTGATATCACTGGAAACAACTCTACTTGTCAGATAGGCAGCGATCATGAACGAAACTTCGACAAATGACGCCTCCGATTTCGATCACCGCCCCCAGGTCCTGCTGATCCCCGGGGCGTTTCACGGCTCATGGGTCTGGCAGGAGCTTCTCGACCGGCTCGTGCCGCTGGGATGGCGGGTGCATACGGTCGAATTGCCAAGCATGGCGGCCAAAGGCCAGTTGCGCTACGGCATGTACGACGACGCGGCCGAGGTGCGTCGTCGCCTCGAGGGCATCGATGGCCCGGTCGTGGTCGTGGCCCATTCCTATGGGGGCATGACAATCACGCAGGCGGCCGTCGGTCTGGCGAACGTACGTCACATCGTTTACCTCGCGGCATTCCAACTCGACATCGGCGAATCGCTGCTGGACTTCATTGACGTAAAGCCGCCCTGGTGGATCGTCGATGATGACACGCTCATGGCTGGCCGGCCGGTTGAGACGTTCTACGCCGACCTCGCACCAGACGATGCCGCCCGAGCAACTGACCGACTGCAACCGTCGAGTTACGCCGTTGTCACCGAACGGCTTACGGCGACGGCGTGGCGCGACATCCCGTCCACCTATGTGGTTTGTGAGCAGGACCAGGCGATCCCTCCGTCAGCTCAGGAGCACATGGCCAAACGTGCAACGAGCATTCGCCGCCTACCGAGCAGCCATTCGCCAATGCTGTCTCGACCTGCCGAGGTCGCTCGGATAATCGCCGAGGTAGCCGAATCATGAGGAAATCGGACCAGGGCCTGTCGGCGGCACGGATTCGGCTTCACGCCACTGGAAGAGAGGCGGCCACCTCGGATAGCACTGCCAGATGATCATCGACGGACTTCAGCCCGGCGCTCATCGTGTTGACCGAGACGTGAGAAGCACCCAAGTCGGCCCACTGCGCCAGCTCCTTGGCGGCTGCATCGCTGTCGCCGCGCCAATTCACCTTGCCTTCCATCCCGACCGTAGCCGGATCTCGGCCGGCCTCGACCGCAGCGCGGCCGACGACAGCCCGTGCTTCCTCGAGCTCCGGTCCCGGACCCATCATCGGAAACCATCCGTCGGCCAGGCGTCCGGCGCGCTTGTAACCAGCTGCGGACCTCGTACCGATCCACACCGGAATCGGGCGCTGGACAGGTAGCGGCGCGATACCGGCGCCGGTCACGTCGGTGAAATTCGCCGTCGAACGTCACCGTCTGTTCGGTCCAGAGGCGACGCAGCAAGGCGATCTGTTCGGCAGACCTCTTGCCGCGGTTGCCGAAATCCTCACCGAGTGCCTCGTACTCGACGGCATTCCAGCCCACGCCGATGCCCAGGCGCATCCGCCCGCCGCTGAGCAGGTCGACTTCTGCGGCCTGCTTCGCGACCAGAACGGTCTGGCGCTGGGGCAGGATGATCACGCCGGTGACGAGCTCCAACTTCTGGGTGACGGCGGCGAGATACCCGTACATGACGAACGGCTCGTGGAACGTGGTGTGCACGTCGTACGGCCCGTTCCAGCCGGTATGGACTGCCGGGTCGGCGCCCACCACATGGTCGTAGACCAGGATGTGAGTGAAGCCCAGTTCCTCAACGCGCTCGCCGTAGGCGCGCACGGCGCCCGGATCTCCGCCGAGTTCCGTCTGCGGGAACGTCACTCCAACTCGCATGTCTATGTCCTTCCGGCGCAGCCTTGCTTGCGTGCCATAGGTACGACGCCGCTGTGTGCGTCCCGCATTCCCGAGACATCATGGCTACATGAGCAGTGAACACGACTATCCGCAGATGGCTGCAGCGCGCGGTCGTATCGAGCCCGCGCCGCGGCGGGTCCGCGGCTTTCTCGGCCACGAGCTGGTCTTTGACACCGTCGCGGCGCGCTATGTCTGGGAAGTGCCTTACTACCCGCAGTACTACATCCCGCTCGCCGACGTGCGAACGGAGTTCCTGCGGGACGAGGACCACCCGCAAAAGGTGCAGTTGGGGTCCTCGCGGCTGCACTCGCTGGTCGGCGCGGGCGAGACTCACGAGAAGGCGGCGCGGGTGTTTGAGGCGACGGCCCCGTCGCGGGCACGGTGCGCTTCGAGTGGGATCGGTTGCGCTGGTTCGAGGAGGACGAACCGATCTACGGTCATCCGCGCAATCCCTATTCGCGAGTCGACGCACTGCGCTCGCACCGTCACGTCCGTGTACAGCTCGACGGCGCGGTGCTCGCCGATACCGTCGCTCCTGTCCTTCTGTTCGAAACGGGTTTGCCGACAAGGTATTACATCGATCCGACGGACGTAGCCTTCGACCACCTCGAACCCAGCTCCACCCAGACGCTGTGCCCGTACAAGGGGACGACGTCGGGTTACTGGTCTGTGCGGGTAGGCGACACACTGCACCCGGACCTGGCGTGGACGTACCACTACCCGCTACCGGCTGTCGCCGCGATCGCCGGCATGGTGGCGTTCTACAACGAGAAACTCGAAGTCGTCGTCGACGGTGTCGAGTTGGCGCGCCCGAAGACGCAGTTCAGCTGAGGCGAGCGGCTCGAAGCCTAGGCATCCGATTCGACGCGACGAGCCGTTCCGCGACGAACTCTCCGGCGAGCCGGTGCCATTCCTCCATCGACGGACCATGTAGTGGCCGGCGCCGTCGAGGCCCACCCATTGTGCGTCGAGCCCGCGCTGCTGGGCGCGTTGGGTTTGGGCGCGCGACGCGCGCGGATCGGTCCAGGTGTCGGCCGTGCCATGCATGACGAGGAGCCGCGTGGTCACGGGAATGAGGTCGCCGTCACCACCCACCCACCACGGGGCCAGCGCGACGACGGTACCGACGTCTCCCCGCGCGGCCAGATGTGCGGCGACGCGTCCACCCATCGAATGTCCGACGACCGCTATCTGTGCGGGCTCGAATCGCTCGCGTGCGATGTCAAGGACGCTTCCGCGTCGTGCAGCGCGTCCAACCGCGGACTGTTCCATCCGCGCAGCCGATACCGCACCCGCCGGACCTCAACGTCAGGGCCCAATCGCCGTCGCAGCGCACCGGCGAAGAATGCCATCCGGACATTTGCGAGCTGCCAAGACCGCGCTTGGCGGTCGCTGCGTACTTTCCCGCCCGGCAGCACCAACACACATCCACGTCCGACTCCGGCCATTCCCATACATGCTATTCGGAGCCGATGTGCCTGCCGGATCGGCTAGTTGAGCCTGTTCAGCACGCTCACCATCTGCTTTTCGGTGTCGTTCGCCAGTTTCTCGAAGGCCACCTTCATCACGGGGTTCAGCAGTTTCGCCGCACCCTTCATCTCCAGGTCGGCGCGGTACGTCAGCTTGGAACCGGTCCCGTCCGCTGCAACCGTGATGGCGTCGGTCGATGTCGACGACTTGTTGGTGCCGACGAAAACCAACGAACTGTCGGTCAGCTTCCGCAAGGTGTAGGTCAACTCGGCCTTCACGCCGAAGATCTTGGACACGTTGTGCCATGACGCGCCTTCGGCGAGGGGGCCGTTGTCAGTTCGCGTACATGTCTGCGTGCCCGGATCCCATTCCTCTGCGTTCGCGAAATCTTTGAGGTAGTCGACGACCTTGGCCGGTGGTGGACTCACAGAGAAGGTTCTGGAAACAGTTGGCATGGTCGACGGGTACCCGATTGGTTGCGTCAACCGATGACGAAAGGATTACGCTCGCTTCGGCGATCGGAGGACCTCATGGCACGCATCGAACCGTCTGGACGCATTCGCCGGGATACCGACGGTGGACCTGGGGCAGGGCGATCGCATCAACCTCGGCGTGGCCGGCATCATGACTCGCCTCCCCGATGTCGCGGTCGCCGTTGGTGGCGTCACCGCCGCGCTGCGCGAAACAGGCGCTCTGTCGCCGCGGCTGATGGAGCTCGTTGCGCCTGCGCATCGCGTTCCACAACCAGTGCCGCAGCTGCATGTCGATCCGCTACCAGAGCGCCATCGACGACGGACTCACCGAAGACACCGTGTGCTCGCTGGAGCGGCCGGCCGAGGCGGCAGGATCTGACGGAGGGCGAGCGCAGTGCGCTGAAATTCGCCGACCTGTTCGCCACCAACCACCTCGCGATCGACGACGCGGTGTACGACGACCTGCGCAACCATTTCAGCGAGGACCAGCTGGTCGCGTTGGGACTGCACTGTGCGCTGTGCGTCGGGCTGGGGCGGCTCGCCGCGACATGGCACGTCGTCGACGATCTGCCCGAGGAGTTCCGCGGGGACAGCGACGCACCGCTGGCTCCCTGGAGCACGAATTCCGTTGTCGCGTCTGGTTAGCCGTCCGAATTCTGCCGCGAGGTAGCCGGTTCCGCAGCTACTGTGAGCGCCATGGCCAGCGTGGTGGACACCATCCCAGTCGGACCTACCCCGCAGGGACTGGTCGTCATCGGCAATCGCCTGTACTCCGCCAGCCAAACCAGCAACACCGTGCGCGTTGTGAATGTGTCGACAAAAGCCTTGATCGCCACGGTGCCCGTCGGCAATGGTCCTGTCCGCATGGCAGTGCTCGGCAACAAGCTGTATGTGGTGAACGGGTTCGCCGACTCCATCTCCGTCATCGACACCACCTCGAACACCGTCACCGCGACGATCCCGACGAGCGGCTCGGTAACAGACCTTGCCGACAGCCTCGACGGGGTTCATCTCTACGCGACGACGGTGGCCAACGATTCGGTTTCGGTGTTCAACATCGCGACAACGCCTCCAACCCTCGCCGGCACGATCACCGTGGGGGACAACCCGGGCCAACTAGCCGTCACGGCGAACAAAGCCCGGGTCTACGTCGCGAACGTCGACAACTCGGTCTCGGCCATCGATACGACCACGTTATTCCCGACGGTAAGCCGGATCAATGTGGCTACGCCTCCATTCGGTGTAGCGGTGACGCCGAACGGAAACCGGTGTCCTCACCACACATCCCGGCAACATCCTCGGCGGCAGCCCTGTTCCGGGGACGGTCTCGGTGATCGACCCGCCAGACGGCCTCCGCGGTCACGATTCCGGTTGGCCGCGGCCCATTCGACGTCGCGGTGAGCCCCAACGGGCAACGGGCCTACGTCGCCAATGTTCTCGACAACACTGTGTCGGTGATCAATACCGCCGCGGCGATACCGAGCGTGATCCAAACGGTTACGGTCGGCACCAATCCGGGGCACGTGGTGGTCAGCGCGGACAGCAACCGGATCTACGTCACCAACATCAACGGCGCCAGCGTGTCGGTACTCTCCGCCTGACCCGCGCGGCTAACGCTCGATCACCGAGATCGAGTTCTCCCTGAAGTTGACGACCCAGGCGGTGTGCGTGGACGGATCCGCGGCGACGGTCTGCGGGCCGGCCCCAACGTCGACGGAATGGGTGACAGTGCGGTCCAGGGAGTCGATGACCGACACCGATGAACTGTCGGAGTTCGTGACGTAAACGGTGTGGGCGTCCGAGTCGACCGTCGCCGCAGTCGGCCGTTCACCCACCGTGATCGTCCCCACGACCGTTCGCGCCTCCAGGTCGAGGACCGACACCGTGTTGTCGTCCGCGTTGGGGACGAAAGCGGTATGTGTCGGTGGGTCGATCGCCACGTCACCTGGGCTTCGTCCCACAGCGATGGTGCCGATGACCGTCGACTTCGCTGGGTCGACGATCGAGACGGAGCCGCTGCCCCGGTTCGACACGTAGAGGAGGTGGGTCGCCGGATCCACGCCCATCTTGTCGGGCGAGACGCCGACTTCGATTGTGGCGGTGACATTTCGGGATTCGGCATCTATGACCGAGACCGAGTTGTCGAGTGCATTGGCGACAAAGATCTTGCGGGTCGACGAATCCACTTCGATGCCGTCCGGACCGTTGCCGACGGCGATGGTTCCGGTAATCGATCCTGTCCCGATGTCGACGACGGAGACGTTGTTCCCGCTCGTGACGTATGCGGTTTGCGTGGTCGGGTCCACCGCCGCGAACTTGGGCGCCGGTCCCACCTTGATGGCGGCGACACGCGATTTGGAATCAGCGACGTACAGCGAGTCATCGCCCTCGCTGGTCACGTACGCCCTGTGCGTGGACGGGTCTGATGCGACGTCGTACATCGGGCCGGCGCCGAGACTGAACGTGGTCGCGACCACGGGCGGCCCAGGCGGCTCGTCCGCCGCATGCGATTCCAGCTCGCGGCGAGGCTCAGAACGAGTGCACCGATAGCAAATCCGATAGCCCTATTCACGACTTCCCCCCGATCGACTCAGACCCCTCGTGCGCCCGGAGTCTGCCAGCTGAGCGGCCGCGGTGGGGGAGGCCACTGGGATTTCGGCTTCTACCTGCAATCTCCACCCAATCTCCACATGACCTCCAAGCGGTGACCTGCCTGCTCGAAGCAGCATGAAGTTGTCATGCAAGAGCGAGCGGCGACTCGCCCAAACAAAGGTTTCTCATGAAGAACATCATCGGTTCCGCGCTCATCGGTACAGGCCTCGCGGCTGCGGCGCTGGCGCTTGCTGTTCCTGCGCACGCCGAATCGGCAATCATCACCATCGGTCAACTCGAGGCGCAGGGATTCGACGTGAAGCTCGATCGTGTCGGCAGCGCACCGCTGAACGAGTGCGAGGTGACCAGCGTCCGCAATCCGCAGGAGCGCACCGAACTCGTGCGTGTCGGCGGGCGGAACAACCGGGGCGACCGCGACTTCATCCCGGTCGTCGTCAAGCGGACGATCACGGTGTCTCTCGACTGCTCACGCTGACCAACCTCACAATCGCGGAACTAGTTGGTAACGAGCCGATCACGCACCGCGCTGCGTCGCCAGATCTCACGCGTGTCGCTGTTAGCTTGCCGATGGTGAGCCCCGAGACGGGATGAGGTGTGGTGGCGGTGTTGGTGGCGGGATATTTGGTAAGCAGACCATTACGGGCATGGACGTATGCGGTCGCGGTGCTGTCGGCGGCGGTATTGCCCTTGGCGGCCATGGTGATTCAGGCACCGACGGCAGCCGCGTACTCACGCGAGGGCCTACCGGTCGAATACCTCGACGTGCCATCGCCGTCCATGGGCCGCGACATCCGTATTCAGTTCCAGGGCGGCGGCCCGCACTCGGTGTATCTGCTCGACGGTCTGCGCGCACAGGACGACGCCAACGGGTGGGACATCAACACCGAGGCGTTCGACTGGTTCTACCAGTCCGGGATATCGGTCGTCATGCCCGTCGGCGGACAGTCCAGCTTCTACTCCGACTGGTACCAACCCGCGGCGGGCAGCGCAGGAACCTCTACCTACAAGTGGGAGACGTTCCTCACCCAGGAGCTCCCCGCTTGGCTTGCGGCCAACAAAGGGCAGGATCCGGCAGGCAATGCGGTTGTAGGCATCTCCATGTCCGGGGGCGCAGCCCTCACGCTGGCCATCTGGCACCCGGCGCAGTTCATCTTCGCGGGCGCACTGTCGGGATACCTCAATCCCTCAAACGGCCTGTGGCCCACACTGATCGGTCTATCCATGAAGGATGCCGGCGGATACAACGCATCCAACATGTGGGGACCGACCAGCGACCCGGCCTGGCGCCGCAACGACCCGTTGGTCAACGTCAGCAGGCTGGCGGCCAACAACACCGCCGTCTGGGTCTATTGCGGCAACGGAGCGCTCTCGGATCTCGACGCCAACGACGGAAACTTCGGCACCCAGTTCAGCGCCCAGTACCTGGAGACCATCACGCTGTCGACCAACAAGGAGTTCCAGCAGAAGTACATCGCGGCAGGCGGACGCAATGCGAAATTCAACTTCCCCGAGAACGGCACCCACAGTTGGGGTTACTGGGGGTCGCAGCTGCAGGCGATGAAGCCGGACCTGCTGCGAGTCCTCGGCGTGCAGGTCGCGTGACAGGCAGCTAAGAGCGATTCGATAGCTTCCGCCGCAGACCGGCTCCTCCGGCGCAGACTGTGCCGGAATGTTGACCGGAGAAAGGTCAACTGTGCCGCGATCTGGCAAACATGTTGTGAGGTAGTTCATTTCACCCTTTCCGTGGTTACAGCCGGGTGTCGGCATGCCGCCGTAACATCCGGGATATGCCACAGACGAAGATTTGGACCGGAGACCCCGTCTGGCTAGCCGATGTGCTGCGCGCCGAGGGCGTCAAACTCGTCGAGTACCCGGGTTGGCGGGACCGCGGCCACGGTGATTTCAAAGATATCCGCGGCGTCATGGTGCACCACACGGGATCGGACAACGCCACGGCGGCGTCGATCGCGAACGGCCGCCCGGATCTCGCGGGTCCGCTGTCGCAGTTGCACATCGCGCGCGATGGCACTGTCACCGTGGTGGCAGTGGGTGTCGCCTGGCACGCGGGCGTTGGCATGTATCCGTGGCTCCCGACCAACATGGGCAACTGGCACATGATCGGCATCGAATGCGCCAACAGTGGGACCAGCCCGACTGCGCGGCATCGCACGAATTGGCCTGATGCACAGTACTTTGCGTTGGTTCGATCACTGTGCGGCCATCAATCGTCGACTCGCGCAGAACTCCAGTCGCACCATCGGGCACAAGGAGTATGCCGGCCGTGCGCAAGGGAAGTGGGATCCCGGTGCCATCGACATGGCGGTGCTGCGCGCTGACATTCAGGCGCAGATCGGCACCGTTCCCGAGTCCGGCGCCCACGCCGCGACCCCCGGTCCCGGTCGGGGAGTACGCCGACGTCCTGCTCTTCCGTGGTTCGGAAGGGCCGCAGGTCGCTCAGCTCCAACGCCAGCTGGGAGTCACGGTCGACGGCGACTTCGGTCCGGAGACCGAGGCGGCGGTGCGGGCGTTCCAGCGGTCGCACCCCCGGTCTGCGGGTGGACGGCATCGTCGGGCCGGCGACGGCCGCCGCACTGCGGCTGAAGGTGTTGTCGCCGAGCGAGTTACTGCTCACTGCGGCCAGCGACTCGATGTAGAAGGCGTTAGTCGACGCAGGCGCCTGTGCTGACCGCCTGAGTGTCGGCGATATTCGCAAGCTGCGGCTCGATCTCTGATTCGGTCAGCGCGAAGCCGGTCTGATGATCTTCCTCGTGTGCCCCGAAGTACACACCGAGCACTCGACCGCTGAGATCGACGAGAGGTCCCCCGCTGGAACCTGCCTTCGGGAACGTGCCCTTGATGATGTACGCCTGGCGGACGGTCCTGGTCGTGTGATAGATGTCCGGGCCACTGAGATCGATGACATCGCTGATGGTTGCCGCGGTGGCCACGAAGGAATCCCCGCCGGGATAGCCGAGTACCAGCACGTCGGTGGTTCTTGGTGCCGTTATCCGCTCGAGTTCGAGCGGGCGTACGGGCAGGTTCGGCACTGCGAGGATCGAGATGTCGACATTCGGATCGTAGGAGACAACCTGTGCGTCATAGGTTTTCCCGGCGGCGTCCACCGAGAAGCTCTCTGCACCGGCGACGACGTGAGCATTGGTCATGACCTTGTCGGGCGCGATGACGAAACCGCTGCCCTCGAGCACCTTCTGGCAGCTGCTGGCCCGGCCGTGAATCTTCACGACACTCGGCTGTGTCTTCGCGACGACTTCGTCGGCGGACATTGTCGGCTGGGGCGTCTCGACCGATGCCGACGGTTCTTGCTCCGATCGAGCCAGGAGTTTCCCGCCGCAGCCGCCAACAAGAGCAATCAGGACGCTCAATGTCGCGACGACGTGAAGCCGTCTCATCGCACGGAGATCCATCTACGCCGGCGTCGGTTCGCTGACCTTCACCAGCATCTTGCCGATGTTCGCCCCGGTGAAAAGGCCGTTGAGGGCGTCGACACAGGACTCGAGGCCGTCGAATACGGTCTCGCGGTGGGCGAGCAGGCCGTCGGCCTCCCACCCGCTCAGGGCGGCGAACGCCTCGTCGAAACGTCCCCACTCATCGAGCGCGTTGAACCCCTGCATCGTCGCGGTCTTCGACAACAGGTTCACGTAGTTGGCCGGTCCGGGGTGCTCGCCCGTGAGGTAGCTCGAGATGACGCCGCACAGCACAACCCTGGCCTTCGGCGCCAGGCGGCCCAGCACCGCATCCAATATCGGGCCGCCGACGTTGTCGAAGTAGACGTTGACTCCACGTGGGCAGTGCTCTTTGAGTGCGGCGCGAAGATTGCCCGCCCTGTAGTCGATGCACGCGTCGAAACCGAAGTCGTCGACCACCGCCCGGCACTTCTCCGGACCGCCCGCGATGCCCACCACGCGAGCGCCGGCAATCCGCGCGATCTGCCCGGCGACCGAGCCGGTTGCTCCGGCCGCTGCCGAGACGACGACGGTCTCCCCGGGCTGCGGCCTGCCGACACCGGTCATCCCGAAATACGCTGTGGCACCGGTCGGCCCGTAGACCGACATGACGGCGAGTTGGTCGGTGTAGCCGACAACCGGAGTGGCGAAGATGTCGTCGCGGATGATCACGTAGTCCTGGAAGCCGGTGAGCGTGGTGACGACGTCGCCGACGGCGTAGGCGTCGCACCGCGATGCCACCACCTCTCCGATCCCGGCCGCGCGGATGACCTCACCGAGTTGCACAGGCGGGAGGTAGCTCGGCTGGTCGTCGAGCCACGTCCGCGCCGCCGCGTCGATGCCCACGTAAGTGGTGCGGAGCAACGCTTCACCCTCAGCGGGCTCGGGTGCGGATGAGGCGACCAGCTCGGTGTCGTCAGGCTTGACCAGACCGGTGGGGCGGCGACGCAGCAGGATCTGGCGGTTCGTCACGTCGGGCACGACGCCGAAACTAGCTAAAGACGCTGACGTTCGGGGCATCTACGGTGCAACGTCCCGAGGCGTGGATTTCGTCGTTTTGTTGCGATCAGGCCAAATGAGTCGCAGAATTCACTTGAGTCACATGCAGGTGGCTCGGCGCGCGGGGACGTCCAACTGTTTGTGTCTGCCTCTGGGGGCTTGCGTGCGTCGTCTACTTCGTACTTTCGGTGTCTGCGTACTGTCGATCGCCTCCACTGTCGTGCTGGCGGGCACGCAGACGATGACGCCTCTGGTAGCCCTCACCGCGACCGCATTGATCATGGGCGGCACCGGGCATCCGCTCAGCACCCCGCAGGACAGCCCGGAATTCATCAACAGCTACACCGCTGACGCGAACAACGACTACATCCTGCTGACCGGATACTGCGGCAAGGGCTCGTGCACACCGACTGCAGTCAGCACACCCGAGCAGTTCATGCCGGTGGCGGGAGCGATGCCGTTCGACCAATCGGTCGACCAGGGTGTGTTCAATCTCGATCAGGCGATCAACGCGCAACCGGTGGGCGAGTCGATGGTCGTCTTCGGGTACTCGCAGAGCGCCCGCATCGCATCGATCCAAAAGGGCAACCTCGCCGCAGCGGGCTCGACGCTGCCGCTGTCGTTTGTCTTGATCGGCAACCCGAACCGACCCAACGGCGGCATCCTGGAACGCTTCGAGGGCGTCGGGATCCCTATCCTCGGAGTCACTTTCGACGGGGCCACGCCCACCAACACGGACTTCAAGACCGTCGACGTCACCCGCCAGTACGACGGCTGGTCCGACTTCCCCAACAATCCGCTCAACCCGTTCGCCACCGCGAACGCCGTTGCGGGAATCCAGTATCTGCACAGTGACTACCAGAGCGTCGGTCTCGGCGACGCGCTGTACCAGGGCTCCTATGGCGACACCGACTACTACATGATCCCGAGCCAGCGGCTACCGCTGCTGATGCCACTCGCAGAGGCGGGAGTGCCGAGTCCGGTGGTGACCATGCTCGACGCGCCGGCGCGGGTACTGGTGGAATCCGGCTATGACCGGACGATCAGCCCGGGCGCGCCGACCAAGGCGAGCATCCTGTACTTCCCGAACCCGGTTCAGACCGGCGTCAACTTCATCATCGCGATCCCGACCGGGATGGACGACGGCGCCCAGGAGGCCGCCAACATCCGGCCGTTCGGAACCCCGCCGATTGACCAACGCAGTCCCTACGGCGTCGGCGGACCGCCCGTCAACGCCGGTTCGTTCGACACCACCGGTGCGCCGATCGCGTCGTGCCTGCGCCTGCGCCTGCGCCTGCAGCGAATCCCGTGCCCAACACCCAGCCGCTGGCCGCCAATCCCGGCCCGGCGCTTCCGTCGGCCCCGCAGCCTGCGGCTCGCCCGGCGCCGTTGCAGCCCTTAGCCCCCGCCGCTGCACCGCCCGCCACAGCCGCCACCGCACCGTCGATCGCCGCGCCGGCACCCCCGATAGAGAAGCCAACCCCGGCGAAACCTGCGACCGGATTGACAGCGCCGTGGTGGGGAAAGCCGGCCGAGCTGGCCAAGCCTGCGCCCGCCGAGCTGCCCAAGCCTGCGCCTGCCGAGCTGCCGAAGCCGGTTCCGCCGCCTGCTGAGCTGGCGAACCCGGTACCGCCGCCTGCCGAGCTACCGAAACCCGTACCTGCTGACCTCCCGGCGCCTGAGCTGCCGCGTTCGGACTTCATCCCGAAGCTCGCACCGCCGAAGTTCGATCCGCCCGTGCAGGCGCCGATTCCCGCCGAACTGCCGAAGCCGGTCGACATACCCGCCCCGGTGTTCGTTCCACCGGAGATCCCGGCAGCGGCCCCGATACCTCCGCCCGTGCAGGCGCCGTCGTTGCCGGAGCTGCCCCTGGCGCCGCCGCCGCAACTGCCCGCGCTTCCGCCGCCGCTGCCGATGCCTGCGCTGCCACCGCCACCGCCGATGCCCGCGCTCCCGAACATCGCCAACATCCTCGGAGGCTTCCGCCTGCCGTTCTGAATTGGCAGCTCTGCAGAAGCAGAATTAATTACTTGAAATGTCAACGTTAATAAAATTGGCGCATCAAATCTCCGAAAAGCGCCAGATATTTGTATGCTGCTCAGCAAAATCATTGACTTCGATCAATGAGTTGGATAATTTGGCTGCAGCATGCGTTCGATGTCCTTGTGCGTTTCGACAGGGGAATCTCATCCTCGGACGTTCTCGCCGAAGGCGAGCTGACCGCCGGGGGCGATCGGTGCCACCCATCCAGGTGGAAATCGCGATCACCAGCCTGGTCAGCAATCCGACGACCATCGGACCCGTTTCGAGGACACGAGATCATGCAACATTTCCGAGCTTTCTCAATAACCGCGGCGGGCGTTCTCGCGTTCAGCGCGATCACCCTGACCGCGCCCGCGGCCGCCAAACCTCCGCCAAACTACGACAACACCCCGTTCATGGTCGGGTGCTACGCCACGCACGGCCGTGGGTACACCAACTTCGCAGCGGGGATACAACAATGCTTCTGGCAGGACGAAAACACCGGAAACGAGCACATGGAGAATGAGCCGATTCCTCCGGATCCACTAGGACCCGTTGTGAAGCCTCCGGCGCAGCAGTCCCGAGGTTGATCGCGTGGTGCGGCGGGCAATGTCCATACCCAGGTCCGGACGCTTGCCGCACTTCCCGCGTAACTGCGGCATAAGCACGGGCCACTCACGTTCGGCAACGGCACAAGATATCAACGTCGGATGCGTTATCGTGCCCGCACAATATTAGGTAGCTAATCGAACAGGAATAGTAATCACCGTGCGGGATTCGGCCTCTAAAACTGGCCGTCAGGAGAACGCTTGCACCTTCGGAAGTAGGGTCGACGCGACCTTTTCCGCCTCGGCCTGGCTCTGCGTGTGCCGTTCAGTCGCGCGTCCCCGTCGGGATTGTGGGGTCGATTGGTAGGGAAACACCCGATGCGACGTCGTTCGCGCCTGCCTATGTTTGTTCAACCGGCCGAACCCGGCCGCTCCGTGAACAAGGGGGATTCCATGTCGACGTCGCCTTGGCTGAACAGAAGCCTGTCGCTCGGTGCAGCGACCGCACTGAGCGCGGTGGGCCTGCTAACCGTGCCGGCCGTCGGCAAGGCAGCCCCGAAACCCGCAAGTTGTGAAGTTCAAGGGTCGATGACGCTATGGCAAAGCGACTACTGGAAAGTGGAAGTCCCAGGCTCAGGCAAGCGATTCTCCGGTCGTGCGTCTGCACACTCGGTGTCGTCAGGCACCGATCAGTTCGGAACAGTAAACGGCACTATCTCCGGAACCCAGCCGCCCCGGATCGATTTCACAATCGATTGGGAGAACGGCCATAAGTCGCGTTACTACGGCGATGTCGACGCATCCAACTACGGCAAGGCTTCCGGCTTCCGCGATGACCTTCGAACCGACCCCCCCGTTCGTGACGGTACAACGTGGGACGCCACGGCTGGTCTCCTATGCATCACGGACTTGATTGAGCGGGAGCCGCCCCCTCAACAGAGTCCTCCGGAACAGAATCCACCCCAGCAGGCGCCGCCTCAACAGGCACCGCCGGCGATCCCGAAGGCGACGGTCATCGACGAGGCCGTGGATGTCTACGATCGCCCGAACGAAGAGCCGTTGTTCAATCCGGCGAAAAAGCTGGGCGTCTTGCAGGTCGGCAAACAGGTTGAGCTGGTTGGAAGCTGCGCGGCGGAAAGCTGGTGTCAAGTCAAGGGCCCGGATGTGCCTACCGGGCAGGGCTTCGTTTGGGGACACCTTCAGCTGCCAGGCTAATCGACAGGCGGGTCAGGAGAAGGCTTGCACCTTCGGGATCAGTGCTGCCGCAACCTTTTCCGCCTCGGCCTGGCTCTGCGCTTCGTCCGCGCCGCGCGCGTACACGTCGAGTTGGGTAGTGCCGACGAGCACGTAGAGATGCCCGTCTTTCCAAAAGGCGTCGTCACCGATCCCAGGTAGCGACGGTGCGTCCGCCTGCGCGACCTTGAAATCGTTGCTCGTCGTACGCGACAGGAAGACCGCGAGTTGGCCGGAGGACTGCTGCCACTGGCAATAGCGGGTGGAAGCCGTTGGGTCCGCGCCATCCTTGTCGATCTGCGTGATGTCGCGGCCGGTCAACTCGACGACTTCGGCGTCGGTGAGCAAGGTGCATGGGTCGGGAAAACTGCCGCCTTCGCCGGCTGGATTCTGCGCGGCGGACGTCGGCGTCGACTCGGCCGCCGACGTTTCCGGGGTGGCGGCCGGGGGCGAGGCATCGCGGCTACAGCCGGCCAAGACCAGGATCAGCACGACAAGGATGCCGAGGCGGCGGTTCATGTGTTCCCCTCCATGGACGTGATGGGCGGTTTGATACTTCACCGTCGGACGCATGGCTGTTGGCTGAATCGGAGATTTGTTCGGCATGAGACACCGAGATCAGCGAATGTCTGCTTCCGAAGCCTCTGGCGTGTGGTGAGACGAGCGCCACGGTCCCAATGCGGCGGGCGCACCGGTGTGGGCCTCGACACGAGTTTGCTGGGACGACACGATGTGATTTGCAACTCATTTCTGCGTTGAAAACTAAGAAACCGTTATTAGACCTCATCCGTCACACTGCTTCTGAATGCTTGCCGTAATGCGATCAATGCACGTCAATCGGTATTTATGTACTTGCTCCATTAGGGTCACGAATTCATAACGAATAATTTCCTAAGCATCGCCTGAGAGTTCGGTGGAGGGCTACGACAAACGGGCGACAAGGCCTCTTAACGCTCGAATTTTCGTCGCTAGACTCGACCGAGATCTGCGCCTACGAGCGCCGTAAGACTTACCTACCTGCCGGAAGTAGCCACAACCGGCGACAAGCACCGATGAACAGGGCAAATACTGTCATGCATAAGAACACTGTCCCCACGGACGTAACCGAGGCCACGGTCGTTGGACCGGACTTCATGGTGCTCGGCACCGTTGACGTCGCGCGCGGCTCGATTGCCGACCTCGCCGTCAGCACCGACGGCACCACGGTCGTCGCCACCCACTATGGCGACCGCAGTGTCTCGGTCATCGACGCCTACGCGATGACCGTCGAAGCCGACATCGAGCTTCCTGTCGAACCACTTCTGGTCACTGCCGCCGAGCGGCGTGCCTACGTGTCGATTTCCGGCCACAACTACGACTCGGTCGCGGTTATCGACACAGAGAGCAAGGCAGTCATCGCCAACCACCAGGTGGACGGCATCGCGACCGATGTTGCGGTCAGCCCGGACGGCACCCGAATCGTCGTGGGCCAGGTTGCGCGAGAGGGCGTCGGCCTCGCGGTGATCAACACCTTCGGTCGGACCAGCACCATCAATATCGCCGCCGGCGTGGACCGCACGGTGGACGCGGTGCAGGTCAGCCCCAACGGCCGCCTCGCATACGTCGGCACCTCCGACGCCGACAGCGGCAAGCTGCTGGTTGTCGACCTTGCCGAGGGTCGGGTCGTCCGTGACATCCCCGTCGCGTCGCCGATTCGGGATGTCGCGTTGAGCCACGACGGCGCTCTGGCGTACGTCGCCATCTTCGATACGCACTGGGGCGGTTCGGTCGACGTGATCGACACCGCGATCAACGAGATCACCGCCAAGGTCGGTATCGGCGGCGCGCCCATGCAGATGGTGGTCAGTCCCGATGGCGCCCGCGTCTACATCGCCGATTACGAGCACGTCGCCGTGATGTGCACCGAGACGAACTCCGTCGTCGACATCTTGAAGGTGACGGCTGAACCGTCGTGCGTCGCGGTCAGTCCGGACAGCGGCCGGTTGTACATCGCCGACCACACCGGCGCCATCACGGTCATGTCGGTGGCGTCCGACGCCGCCGAGACAGAGATGATCACCATGAACGTCACCACCGTGCCGGAGCTCCGCGAGCGTCAGCCCGTAGCCGTCTGACCGACCTCTAGCTGTGGTCGGCCAGTCGGTTGAGCCATTCGCTCAGCAGGCCGCGTTCGGAGGCCGACAACGGCAGGCCCTTCTTGTCGCGCAACGCTTCTCGTAACGCGACGGCGCGGCTGGGCAGGTCTGCGGTAGCCGCCGGCTTGCGCTTTGGGCCGGTCATGGTGGCCGCCAACGTGTCATCGAAGATGATCCCCGACAGCTCAGGGTCGCGCTCGTCCGGCGGTAGGCCGATCTGCGTGAGGATGAATCCCGTTCCAGTGCTGCGGAAGTAAATGGTTGCCCGCTCCACGCTCATGCGGAGCCTGCCCTGATCGCCAAGTCGTGCGATGGCGTCACGCAGTAGGTCGAAGGTCTCTTCGGCGGCCGGTATCACTCGTCCCGGTCGCATCTGGCCGTACGCAAGCACGTATCCGTCGGGGTGGTTCACTCCGAAGTCGACGTGCAGATCCCACAAGCGACGCAAGTCCGTGTACGGATCCCCTGATGCGGCGATCAGCCGTCGCTTCTCCTCGATATACGTCTCCAGAAGGTAACCGGCGACGGCGTCCAGCAGACCGTCCTTGTCGCCGAACTGGCGGTAGATGGTCGGTGGTTGGACACCCCGCGGCGGCGGCGACCGCGCGCGTAGACACCGCGTCGATCCCACCTGTCTGCAGTAGGTCTGCAGCCGCCCGAAGCATGCGCTCCGCGGGCGGTGCGACTTCTTTAAGCATGTCGGGCATGTTTCCGATGATAACAAACTTGGAATAGCGGCGGTAGTATCAGCGTTATCAGTTTGAAGTTACCATCGGAAACGGATATTGGAAAAGGAAAACCGCATGTCAAGCCCCCAACATTCATACGACTTCGTCATTGTCGGCGGCGGCACCGCCGGCTCGGTCTTAGCGGCGCGATTGTCTGAGGACGCTGATGTCCGCGTGCTGTTGGTCGAAGCCGGCGCCCCGACCCAGCCGGCGGCGAGCGCTTGTCCGGCGGAATGGCAGACGCTACTCCGAGGCCCGGCCGATCTGGGTCACATGACCACGGTGCAAGCAGGGACGGGAACGTCGATCCATCTGGCACGCGGTCGCGGAATCGGCGGTTCGTCGGCGATCAACGCAATGATGTTCGCGCGTGGACATCGGGACAGCTACGCCGACTGGAACCAGTTCGGGGGCAAGGGCTGGACTTTTGATGATCTACTGCCCTACTTCATGCGCAGCGAGCGGTCGCTCCACGGTGACCCCATGGTCCGCGGTGTTGTCGGCCCGTTGGACGTTGGGCCGGCCGATCCGCTCAACGATGTGATCGTCGCCTGCCTGGACGCTGCGACGCAACGAGGCTACCCACGCGCGCTCGATGTGAGCAGTGGGCTCGAGATCGGTTTCGGACCATCAGATTTGACGATCGCGAACGGAAAGCGCCAGAGTGCCGCCGACGCCTACCTGACTCCTGCAATGCGGCGTCCTAACCTCGACGTCGTCACGGACGCTCTGGTGCAGCGTGTGCTCATCGTGGATGGGCGGTGCACGGGCATCGAGTACCGATTGCCCAGCGCGGGAGTCGTGAACGTCCGCGCCGACCGCGAGGTGATCCTGGCCGCAGGCGGCATCGGATCGCCGCACCTGCTGTTGTTGTCGGGCATCGGTCCCAGGGCGCACCTCGAAATGGTCGGAGTCGACATCGTGCACGATCTGCCGGGCGTCGGGGCGAACCTGCAGGATCACCCGTTGACCGGTGTCATCTACCGGTCGGCACAGACTGTTCCCCCCGCACAGCACAACCACGGCGAGGTCATGGGGTTGATCCGGACCGCGGCTGATGCCGGCGCTCCGGACCTGCAGATTCTGTTCGTCGACTCCGCGGCGGTCATCGGGCTCGAGGTGCCCGATACCTACCTGATCGGCGTGTGTCCGCTGCAGCCGTACAGCCGGGGCTCCGTCCGGCTCGCCTCGTGGGATGCGGCGACGCCTCCGGTCGTCGACCCGAACTACCTCGGCGATGACCGTGATATGTGCACGATGCTCGAGGGATTCCGTATCGCCCGCGAGATCGGCACCGCGCCTGCGCTCGACGACTGGCGGGCCGAGGAGATGGCGCCGGGGCCGCTCGTCGGCGACGAGCACGTCGCTGCGCGAATTCGTGCGTGCGACAACGTCGTCGTACTACCACCCCGTGGGAACGTGCGCGATCGGGGAGAACGATCGGTCGGTCGTCGACAGTGAACTGCGCGTCCACGGGGTCGACGGCCTACGGGTGGTGGATGCGTCGGTGATGCCGTCGCTGCCCTCCAACAACACGCTGGCGACCACGTACGCCATCGCTGAACGCGGCGCGGCGATGATCCGCGACGCCTATTCGCGGAAGGCGGACAGTCAGCGCCACTGGTAGCGGGTCTTCGGCCTGCCGGCCTTGCCGTAATCGGTGCTTCGGGTGACGGTGCCCTCGTCGGCGAGGCGTTCGAGGTACCGCCATGCGGTCACCCGCGAAACGCCGACCTGCTTGGCCACTGCGTCGGCGGTGATGCCGTCCGCGGAATCCCGTACCGCGCGGGCGATCTCGTCGTTGGTGGCCGGCGCCGCACCCTTCGGGGCCGCCGATCTGTCCGTGCCGATCCGCAGTTCCGACAATGCCCGGTCGACTTCGGCTTGACTCGCCGCGTCGGTGCCTGCAGGCAGGGCATCACGGTAGCGCTGATAACGCTCGAGGCGGTCGCGGAACGCCGCGAACGTGAACGGCTTGAGCAGGTAGGCCAGCGCGCCGTGGCCGACTGCTGCGCGCACCATCTCGAGGTCGCGCTCGGATGTGATCGCGATGATGTCCGGTGCGGGGCGTAGACCCGAGAAACCCGAAGCCAGTGCAATCCCGCTGGCGTCGGGCAGCCCGATATCGAGCAGCACCAGGTCGATTGGCGAATCGCTTGCCGCGGCCTCTGCGGCTGCGCGCATCGCGTCGCGGGCGGTGTGTGCGACCGCGGCCACGGAGAATCCGTTCAGCCGTTGCAGATATGTCTGATGAGCTTCGGCGATCAATGGCTCGTCCTCGACGATGAGCACGCGGATCATGAGTCGCTCACCCTCACCGTCACCACCGATCCGTATGTCACATCTGCGGTCAGCGTGCCGTTGTGCCGCTTGACGACTTGCGCGACGAGGGCCAGTCCGAGGCCGTGTTCGGTGTCGGTGTCGGACTTCGTCGAGTAGCCACGCTCCATCGCTTTTTCGAAGGTGGCGGCGTCCATGCCCGGGCCGCTGTCGGCCACCCGGATCAGCAGCGTGTGGTCGTCCTTGCTGACAGTGACCTCGATCCACGGATCGCCGCGATCGCAGGCGTCCATCGCGTTGTCGATCAGATTGCCGAGCACGGTGACCATCTCCTGCCCCGACAGCGGCACGTCGTCTGCGTTGGACGGTAGCCGGGTGTCCTCGGTGACCGACAGCTCGATTCCACGTTCGTCGGCCTGGGCCGTCTTGCCGAGCAGCAGCGCAACCAGCGCGGGCTCGCCGACATCGGTGGACAGCCGGTCCACGAGCTGCTGGGACAGTTCGAGCTCATTGGTCGCGAACTTGACCGCGTCCTCGGCCCGTCCCATCTCCACCATGGTGACGACCGTGTGCAACTTGTTGGCGGCCTCGTGCGCCTGCGCGCGTAGCGAGTCCGTCAGCACCTGTAGTGAACTGAGTTCACCCAGAGCGCCCTGCAATTCGGTCCGGTCGCGAATCGTGACCACTTCGTGAGTCCTGCGACCGTGTTGTCGACCTGAGACCGGTTGACCACCAGCACCCGCTCGTCGGTGACGTGCACCTCGTCGCGGGCACCCGGGTTGTAGGTGCGCAGGAACTCGGGCAGATCCGACCGTGCGACTGGACCGGGGCGAAGGCCGAGCAACCGCCGGGCCTCGTCGTTGACGAGTGCGACGCCGTTGCGGTCAAGCACGATCAGTCCCTCGGAGACCGAGTGCAGGATCGCGTCGTGGTGTTCGTACATCACCCGGAGCTCGTCGGGACGCAATCCGTGGGTCTGCCGCAGCAGCCGTCGCCGGATCGCCCAAACCCCGACCAGCGAAATCGCCAGTGCCCCAACGCTGACCGCGGCGATGGTCGGCCACTGGGATCGCCAGCGCTGCACCAGGGTCTGCTGGGTGATACCCGCCGACACCAGGCCGACGATCCTGCCGGACTCGTCGCGCACAGGCACGATCGTGCGGATCGATGGCCCGAGTGTGCCCGTGTACACCTCGGTGAACGTCTCACCGCGCAGGGCGGGCTCGACGGTGCCCAGGTAGTGGCCACCGATCTGACGCGGATCGGTATGGGTGAAGCGCGTTCCGTCGGGCGACATGATCGTGATGAACGCGATGTCGGTATTCGTCCGCACGGCTTCGGTGACGGGCTGCAGAATCTCGGTGGCCCTTCCGGATTCGATCGCCTGGGCCGTCGACGGTGAGTCGGCCAGCGCCGTGGCGATGGCGACGACCTGCTGGCGTGCGGCGGCGTCTCCGTCTTGCCGGGCATCCAGCAGCGCCAGCGCGCTGCCGGCCAGCACCACGATCGCGATCACCAGGATCTGCAGTGCGATCGCCTGCCCCGCCAATGACCGGGGCCACCATCTTTTCAAGACGCGCCCAATTCCTTTGCCGCGATGGCGAATATCTCGTCGTCGGAGCCGATCGCCACGAAATGGCCTGCGCCGTCGACGGGATGCCATACCGCGCCGGGCATAGCGTCCGCCACGGCTTTGTTGATGGGGTCGGGCACCAGGCGGTCATCCAATCCCTGCCACAGGTGTACGGGCCGTTCGATCTGTTCCGACATCGAAAGCCCATCGCCGGTAGAGGAGTTCGGCGTCGAGGACCAGTCCGTCGGAACCGTGGGCGAAGCATTCGGCACAAGAGTCGCCGAAGCCCGTTGCGATTTCCGGTTGAAGCAGGAGTTTCTGGTCGTAGTCGTTGAGGCTGTTGCGGATCTGCTTGACGAAGCTCGTGCGAAAACGTTTTGCGCTCAGGCCGAGAGCGGCGTACATCAGCCGGAAGGCGGGTTTGAAGCGCAGTGCGAGGGCGCCGCCGAACGCATCGATATTCGACAGGTACTGCTTTGCGGAATTGTCCCCGAACGCACCATAGCTGCCCGGCGCGATGCTGCTGACGTGACGCAGCCGGACTGGGATCGATGTAGGCGGCTGCGGCGAGTGCCCATGGCCCGCCCTCCGACCAGCCCGTCACGCCGAATTCCTGATATCCCAGCGCATCGGCCACCGTGATGAGGTCGTCGGCCCAGCCGGCATACGAGCGAGCCTTCTGCGCGCTGGACTGTCCCATGCCGGGACGGTCCACACAGACGAGCCGCAACCCGTTCTTCACGGCCGCCTTTGCCAGGAGGCGTGCCTCGAGCCGGCTGCTTGGGCCGCCGTGATTGTGAAGAACGAGCGGCCCGTTCGGATCTCCGACTTCGAGATACGCCAGCTTGCGGCCGTTTGCGGCAGTCAGTACCTCTGCCAATTTGTCCACCTCCGCTGAACGTAATGAACTAAAACGTGACCTGGCTCACGTACTGGCAGAACCTACTTGCACATCACATTCGATGTCGACTGGAGGTAGCCCGCATGTCCGTCCTTGACCGCCAGCCCCCGGTGTCCGAACCGCCGGACCCGCCGCGCCGCCGCGACCGAACGCATTGGCTCTATATCGCCGTCATCGTCGCGGTGCTGGCCGGCATCGCAGTCGGCATCCTCGCACCCGACGTGGGCAAGAGCATCGGCGTGCTCGGCACCATGTTCGTCGCGCTGATCAAGATGATGATCGCGCCGGTGATCTTCTGCACGATCGTGCTCGGCATCGGATCGGTGCGCAAAGCCGCCACCGTCGGCAAGGTCGGCGGACTGGCGTTCGCCTACTTCGTCGTGATGTCGACGTTCGCGCTCGCGATCGGCCTGGTCGTCGGCAACATCATCCACCCCGGCAGCGGAATGCACCTGTCGGAGAGCGCGGCAGGTAAGGGCGCCGAGCTGGCCGAGAAGGCGCACGAATCGGGCGGGCTGATGGACTTCGTCCAGCACATCATCCCTGAGACGCTGCTGTCTTCGTTGACGGAAGGCAATGTGCTGCAAGCACTTTTCGTCGCGCTACTGGTGGGATTCGCGCTACAGGCGATGGGCAGCGCGGGGGAGCCGATCCTGCGCGGCATCGAGCACCTGCAGAAGCTGGTGTTCAAGGTCCTCATAATGATCCTGTGGCTGGCGCCGATCGGCGCATTCGGCGCGATCGCCAACGTCGTCGGGCAGACCGGCTGGACCGCGGTCACCCAACTGCTCACGCTGATGCTCGGCTTCTACATCACGTGCGTGCTGTTCGTGTTCGGCGTGCTTGGCACCCTGCTGCGCGCGGTGTCGGGCGTCTCGATCTTCAAGCTGGTGCGCTACCTGGCCCGCGAGTACCTGCTGATCTTCTCGACGTCGTCGTCGGAGTCCGCGTTGCCGCGGCTGATCGCCAAGATGGAGCACCTCGGCGTGGACCGCAGCACCGTCGGTGTCGTCGTCCCGACCGGCTACTCGTTCAACCTGGACGGAACCGCGATCTACCTGACGATGGCGTCGCTGTTCATCGCCGACGCCCTCGGCAGCCCGCTGTCGGTCGGTGAGCAGATCGGCCTGCTCGTGTTCATGATCGTCGCCTCCAAGGGCGCTGCCGGTGTGACCGGCGCCGGCCTGGCCACGCTGGCCGGCGGCCTGCAGAGCCATCGCCCCGATCTGCTGGACGGCGTCGGCCTGATCGTCGGCATCGACCGGTTCATGTCCGAGGCCAGGGCGGTGACCAACTTCTCCGGCAATGCCGTCGCCACCGTGCTCGTCGGCTCCTGGACGAAGACCATCGACCGGGACAAGGTCAACGCCGTTCTGCGCGGCGACGATCCGTTCGACGAACTGACCATGGTTGACGACGATCACGCCCCGCGCGCCGAAGAACCGGTGCAGGAGCGCATCCCTGCGCCGGCGTAGGGCGCGCGGACGAAGGCCCGGCCGGTAACGCACCCGGCCGGGCCTTCTCCTGTCGTTACGACTTGAACCGCGTCAGCGGCGGTTGCAATCCAGCGTCACCGAAACCGACTGGGCGACAACGTCGAGCACCAGCGCGCGGCGGTCACCGTTGTTGCCGGGCCCGATATAGGGCACCCATTGGGTGACCTGCTGAGGGTTGCGGACATTGGTCACCACGCACTCGCTCATGGGCGCGGTACCGACCCGGTCGACGTGGACCGTGTAGCCCTGGCTCTGCAGGTCGTTGATGACCTGCTGTGCGTCTCTGTCATCGGCCGACGCGAGTCCAGCCGGCGCGATCAGCGCAGCACCCACAGCCACGGCCGCAGCTGCGAACGTCCACTTTTTGCGCATAACCGCACCTCTCGTCGTTTGTTCGGTCAATCTTCCACCAAACACAGCGCCAGGGGTACTCATTTCGTTCCCCGGCCCGCCGGAGACTTCTGTGTGGATATCGCGAAAGCGCACGTCGTGAGGTTCATCGCAGGTGGGCGCAACCGTAATCAACCCCACATCGGTGCGGTTGGTATTCGTCCGCACGGTTGGTTAACCATGATCATGTGAGTCAGTCATCGGTAGCCCGCCAACCGGCCACGGCTACCCGTGTTCGGCTGTCACACCACGTCGCTGACGCTCGAGGACGGGCACAAGGTGGGCGTGACCGTCGGCGGCCAGGGGGTTCCCCTGGTCTTCCTGCATGGCATTGCCCTCAGCGGCCGTGCCTACGTGCGCTTGCTGAGCAGGTTGGCGGGAATGGGGTTCCTCGTTGTCGCCCTCGACGCGGCGGGCCACGGCTTCACCCCGAACCTGCCCCGCGAATGCGGCCGACTTGAGCCATCGAGTCGACCTGACGCTGCGCGCTCTGGACGCGCTCGGTGTGCGGAAGGCCGTCTTCATGGGCCACTCGATGGGCGGTCGCATGAGCATCCAGGTGGCGGCCGTCGCGCCCGAGCGGGTGTTGGCTGCGGTACTGCTCAACGCCGCCGCGGGCGCGCCGTTCGACGAGTCCATCCGGGGACCGGTGCGATCGCCTCGCCGGGCGGCGCAGACGATCCTGAACGCGGCCTACGACGCTCCGCATGACCCGCGACGTCTGCCCGCGGCGGAGCGCAGGCGCTACCTGCGCCAGATGACTTCGGCGCTGGCCCGCAACCTCCGGACTCCGCTCGGGCTGCCCGGTGCCGTCCGGGCCATCATCGCCTCCGGCGACTACACACCGATGCTCGAGGCGATGCGCGAGCACAAGGTGCCCACCATCGTCGTGCACGGTGAAAACGATCTGGTGGTTCCGTTCGAAAGCGCCCACGACATGGCCGACCGCGCTGACGCCACTCTCTACAAGGTGCCCGGTGCCTATCACTCATGGATGCTGGCCAATCCCCGGCAGGGTGCCGACATGATGCGTCAGCTGCTGGATGCCGAACTCGGCGACGTGCTGCGTGAGTCGGAGGGCGTGCAGGCGGGCTGGCTGGACAGCTTGCTGACGGCCGGTTCGCGCCTGCGCACCGTCGACGCGCCTCTCGACCTGGGAACTGAGGAGACCGACCCCGTCGAACTGGACCGTCTGCGCATCGCTACCTCTCGCATCGAGCCAACTGCCTCGCCGGGCAAGCGTCGTCGGCGCTGGTTTGCCAGTTGGCGCCGCAATCGTCGCAGGGAGGCATCGAGCGGTATGGCCGACACCGCCTAGTCCGGGCTAGCATCGCGACCAACTGCCGCAGCCTGAGGGGGCCACGCGATGGACAGCACGATGCAGGACTTTCCGCTGACGATCACCACGATCATGCGTCACGCATGCAGCTTTCACGGCGATCGCACGGTAACCACGGCAACGGGTGATGACTACCGGCATACGACCTATCAAGACGTGGGGGAGCAGGCTGCCCGGTTGGCCAATGCTTTGCGTCGCATGGGTATCAGCGGTGATCAGCGGGTGGCCACCTTCATGTGGAACAACGCCGAACATCTGGCCGCCTACATGGCCGTCCCATCGATGGGTGCGGTTCTGCACACGCTCAATATCCGGTTGTCGCCCGAACAGATCGCGTTCATCGCCAACGAGGCCGAAGACCAGGTCATCATCGCCAACATTTCGTTGGTCGGTCAGCTCGCCCCCGTTCTGCCGATGCTCGAGACCGTGCACACCGTGATCGCGGTTGGGGACGGCGACATCGACGCGTTGGCGGAGTCCGGCAAGACCGTGCTCCGGTACAACGACGTGCTGGCGGACGAATCGCCCGAGTTCGACTGGCCCCTGGTCGACGAGAAATCGGCGGCCGCGATGTGCTACACCAGCGGCACCACGGGAAATCCGAAAGGCGTTGTCTACAGCCATCGTTCGAGCTATCTACACGCGATGATGACCAACTCCGTCAACGGGGTCGGTCTGGGTTCCACCGACAAAGTGCTTCCCGTCGTTCCGATGTTTCACGCCAATGCCTGGGGGATGCCCTACGGCGCGCTGATGGCGGGCGCCGACATTGTGATGTCCGACCGGTTCCTCGACTCGAAATCGCTGATCGACCTGATCGAGTCACAGCGACCGACGGTGGCCGCGGCGGTGCCGACGATCTGGAACGACGTGCTGCATTGCCTGGAGAGCAGCCCCGGGCCGCGACATCTCGTCGCTGCGCTTGGTGACGTGCGGCGGGTCGGCCGTTCCGACGTCGCTGATGAAGGCGTTCGAGCAGGACCACGACGTTCAGATCGTGCAGGCGTGGGGCATGACGGAGACCTCGCCCCTGGCGACGTTGGCGCGGCCGCTGCCGGACATTCCGGAGGACGAGCACTGGGCGCAGCGGTCCACGCAGGGCAGGGTGGTGTGCGGTGTGGAGGCGCGGATAGTCGACGAGGACGGTAACCCGCTGCCGCACGACGGCAAGGCGGTCGGCGAGGTCCAGGTGCGCGGACCGTGGATCACCGGCTCGTACTACCGCAACCGCGATGAGTCGAAATTCGACGGCGGCTGGTTGCACACGGGCGATGTCGGCCGCATCGATCCGCTCGGCTTCGTCACGCTGACCGACCGCGCCAAGGACGTCATCAAATCAGGCGGTGAGTGGATCTCGTCGGTGGAGTTGGAGAACCACCTGATGGGCCATCCGGCGGTCAGCGAGGCCGCGGTGGTCGCGGTGCCCGACGAGCGCTGGCAGGAACGACCGCTGGCGGTCGTCGTCGTCAGTGAGGGCGCAGAAGTCTGCGCAAAGGAGCTGCGGGAATTCCTGTGCGACAAAGTCGTTCGCTGGTGGCTGCCGGAGCGGTGGGCGTTCATCGAACAGGTCCCGCTCACCAGCGTCGGCAAGTTCGACAAGAAGACCATCAGGGCGCGGTACGCCGAGAACGCCTACGACATCATCGAGCAAGCCGACTAGCCTTTCTCTCGCGAGCAGACGCAGACTCGCACATTTGACGGGCCCATTTGTCGCGAGTCTCTGTCTGCTCGGCGGTTTAGCTTGCGATCTCAGCACGCGCGAGGTGGGCAGAGATTCGCTCCGCGAGACGCCACGGGTGAACCCGCACGTCGTCAATGACGATCGGGATCACCGTCCAACCAAGTTCTTGCACCTTCGGCGAACCGCCCCTTGTCTCTGAACATCTCGAGCCGGCCGGCGTGCCACGCGACGCTTTCGTACTCGGCCGCCACGCGATGATCGGGCCACGCGAAATCGACCCGCCATAGCTCGCCCATTCTTACCCCGAATCTCGTATTGCAATTCAGGGAGCGGCAGACCGTAATCGATGATCACCAACCGCGCTTCACTCTCCATTGGTGATTCGGCCCGCGCGTCGGCGAACCCCAACAGGTCGCGCACAGCCACGATGCCCCGTCGGCCTCGCTGCTCCAGAACCGCATTTCTCCAGATCGGCGTGACTGCACCACATCGAGTGCAGCGCGGAATCTAGCGTCGCGAGAGCCCGTGGTCGCGGCAATTGTCCGGGCCACTTCGACCGCCGTCCAAGCCGCCGCGGTCGCGAGTCGCCCTGCTATCCGCTGCAGTGGTGCGCCCACCCGCTGGTGGACCATCAGCCCGGTGGTCGGACGCATGCGGACCCCGGGGTCGAGTACGTGGATGGCGGTCGAGTCGTGAACATCGAAGCCATACAAGTGCAGCCGCCGTACCCATGCAGCAGACCGCCTCTCGACCCATGAAGAGATCCAGTGCTCTCAGGCGCCCCAACAAATCTGGCCGCGCCGTCGCATATACGCCGTACCAGACACGAACGAGATTTCCTTTTCTCACTTGCACATCGAGCTGCTGCCTCGTCATCAATGTCAGCAATTGAGACGTGGTAGCGAACCCTCCGGCCTTCTCCACGAGCGCCAACGCACGATGTTGCACAGACCGGATAATGAGCCTTGCACCAGGTTGGGGGAACAGCGCCAAGGCCAAGTTGGGATGATCCTGCAACTGTGGACAACCGATCGTCTGCTCGCCGGGAAAGGTGGCTCGCGGGAAAGGGGACTAGCGCTCGGCGCGTTGGTAGGCCGTCACCACCGCCGCGCCGCCGAGGCCGATGTTGTGCTGCAGCGCCGCACTGACGTTGTCGACCTGACGCTTGTCCGCGGCGCCGCGCAACTGCCAGCTCAGCTCGGCGCATTGCGCGAGACCCGTCGCACCGAGCGGATGGCCCTTGGAGATCAGGCCGCCGGACGGGTTGACCACCCATCGCCCGCCGTAGGTGGTGTCGTTGTTGTCGATCAGCTTCGGGGCCTCGCCCTCGGCGCACAGGCCGAGCGCCTCGTACAGCAGCAGCTCGTTGGCCGAGAAGCAGTCGTGTAGCTCGATCACCTGGAAGTCGGAGGGGCCAAGCCCGGACTGGTCGTAAACCTTCTGTGCGGCCTGGACATTCATGTCGTAGCCGATGATGTTCTTGGCGCTGCCGTCGAATGTGCTGTTGAAGTCGGTGGTCATCGCCTGCCCGACGATCTCCACGGCCTGAGAAGCCAGCCCGTGCTTGTCGACGAACGCCTCGCTCGCAAGGATCGCGGCGCCCGACCCGTCGGAGGTGGGGGAGCACTGCAGCTTGGTCAGCGGATCGGAGATCATCTTCGCCGCCAGGATGTCGTCGAGGCTGTACTCCTCCTGGAACTGTGCGTACGGGTTGTTCACCGAGTGCTTGTGGTTCTTGTAGCCGATCTTGGCGAAATGCTCTGCGGTGGTGCCGTATTGCTTCATGTGCTCACGGCCGGCGGCCCCGAACATCCACGGCGCGACCGGGAATGCGAACTCGTCGATCTCGGCCAACGCCTTGACGTGTTTGCCCAGCGGGGATTCGCGGTCCTCGGCGCCGCCTTGGAGCGGGCCGGGCTGCATCTTCTCGAAACCGAGCGCGATCGCGCAGTCGGCCAGCCCGCCGCGGATCGTCTGCGCCGCAAGGAACAACGCCGTCGAACCCGTCGAACAGTTGTTGTTCACGTTGGCCATCGGGATGCCCGTCATGCCGAGTTCGTAGAGCGCCCGGTTCCCGGATGTCGAGTCGCCCGAGCAGTAGCCGACGAAGCCCTGTTCCACCTCGGAGTAGTCGATGCCGGCGTCCTCAAGCGCTTTGGTGCCCGACTCGCGTGCCATGTCGGGGTAGTCCCACCCCTCGCGGCGGCCCGGCTTCTCGAACTTCGTCATCCCGACTCCGACGACGAAAACTTTGTTCGGCATCTCGTGTCCCTTCGCTGCCCTGCGCGGTCGAAAGAAACATACCGCCCTGAACTGGGAGCGCGGGGCCCCGGTGTGGGGCCCCGCGCGGGAGGAGGGTTACTTGCTACGGGAGCAGGGCTTCGTTCTCGGGGCAGTAGTTGAAAACCGACTCGACGACGAAGACGGCGGCCTGGTGGGTGGTCAGGTCGGTGTTGCCCAGGATCTCGTCGCCGAGGTCGAGGGGATCGGCGCCGTCGTCGATTGCGCCGCACACGTACTGGGCGTTGGAGATGGCCACCCGCGGTGAGTCGTACGCGATGCCCTCATCGCTGATTGCGGACAGGAACTCGTCGTCGACGGAGGTCAGCGCGCTGGCGGTGCCTGCGCCGGCAAGCGCAGCCAGTCCAAGGCCGGTGGCGGCGATCGCGGTGGCGGCGAACTTGGTGACTCGATGCGTGGCGAACATTGTGGACTCCTTGTGATGTCGTTCTCTCCGGCTCTGTGCCGGTGTGACATCAGCGTCGGATGGAGCCCTTGACGGATTCTTGGAGGATTCTTGGAGCCGACGCCCAGCGGGCGGTCAGGTCGCCGTCAGCCGATCTCGAGCCACCATTGGTGCAGCTCTTCGAGGTTTGGCCCCTGTGCGTCGGCCAGCAGCAGATCAGCGTCCTTCGTCCACGTCACGTCGGGGTTGCCGTCGTAGGTTCCGCACGCGACCTGGCCGGCCACCTGGTCGGGGGTTTCCTTGTAGTTCCAGGCGGAGGGGGAGTCGAGATCGTTGCCTGGGCACTTCAGCAGCTCCGAGTTCTGCGCGATGGCGTCCTTGAAATGCAGGTCGAGCGTCGCCAGGTCGGCGAAAAGTGAATAGCGCGTCACCGCGGGGCCGCTCGGACTGTTGGTCTTGCCGCAATCGACGGTCGCCAGCGCCCCTGTTGCAGGCGGGTGCAGCGGTTTGCAGATTCCGTTGTCGTAGTCATCGGGCAGCAGGGCCAGCAGCTTGGCGTCGAACCCCTCGGGTTCTACCTCCTCCGTCGTCCTCGGTGTCCTTGACGTGGTGGGTTCCCGTGTCGTCGTCGTGCTACTGGTGGGCATGCTCCTGCTGGCCGAATCGTCGTCCCTGAACGCCCACCAGGCACCGAGAGCGCCGAGGACAAGGACAAACACTCCGCCCGCGGCCGCAAGGGGGATCCATGTCGTGCTCTTCTTGCCGGGCGGCCGCGGCGGCGGTGAGTTCCAGTGCGGTCCGCTGGTCGGGCCATGCGCCGGATGGGCCGCGGGAAACGGGGCCGGCGTCGCGGCCGGATACGGCGGCGGTGTCGGATACGGGCTCGGCGTGGCCAATGCCGCGCCGATACCCGGCATCGTCGCTTCCTGGCTGCGTTGCAGGATGTTGGCCGCCTGGTCCTGGTCGCGCCGCGTCAGCGCCTCGTTGGCGGCCACCGCGAGATCGCCCGCGCTGGCGTAGCGTTCCTCGGGCTTCTTGGCCATGCCGCGCGCGATCACCTGGTCGAAGGCGGCCGGGACCCCGGGCCGCATCGCGCTCGGCCGGGGTATCGGCTGCATCAGATGCGCCGTGATCACCATGCTGACGCTGTCGGCGGGGAAAGGCTGCGACCCGGTCAGGCACTCGTGCAGCACGCACGCCAGGGCGTAGATGTCGGCGCGGTAGGTCACCTCGTCGTTGGTGAACCGCTCCGGCGCCATGTAGGCGTACGTCCCGACAGCAGTCCCGAGTTCGGTCAGCTTCTCTTCGGTGGCCGCGTTGGCGATCCCGAAATCGACCAGATACGCGAAGTCGTCGCGGGTGATCAGAATGTTCTCCGGCTTGACGTCGCGGTGCGTGATTCCGGACGCGTGGGCGGCATCGAGCGCCGAGGCGATCTGGCGCACGATCGCCACCGCGCGCGCCGGCGTCATCGGACCGTAGTTCTTCAGCAGCTGGCGCAGATCGGTGCCGTCGATCATCCGCATGTCGACATAGAGCACGCCGTCGATCTCGCCGTAGTCGTGGATCGGCACCACATGCGGTTCCAGCAGCCGTCCTGCGGAGTGCGCCTCGCGCTGCAGCCGCTTGCGGAAGACGGGATCGTGGGAAACGGCCTCGGGCAACAGCTTCAGGGCCACGATGCGGTCTTTGACGGTGTCTTGGGCCTCGTACACCTCGCCCATGCCGCCGCGGCCGATCAACCGCTTCAGGTGGTAGGGGCCGAAGTCGGTACCCGCCCGCGAGGGCCCTTCGGTCCCGCTCATCGGTCGCTCCTCCATGTGCGTTGCCAGCGAACACACCCTAATGCCGAGGATCGTGCGTCACACCGCAAACTGCGCACTACAACTCGGGGGCCTGGACCTCGAAGGTGAAGTCGTGGTCACAGATTCGGATGTGGTCGCCGTCTGCGAGGGTGACGCTGGCGCGAATCCGTTCGCCTCGCACCTCGACGCCGTTGGCCGAGCGCAAATCCGTGACCACGAAATTGGTGCCGGTGTCGATGATGACGGCGTGGTGGCGGCTGACGTTGGGGTCTTCGAGAACGATGTCGTTGTCCGGGAGGCGCCCGATCCTGGTGGCCGCCGCCACCAACGGATGCTCATTGCCTGCCGCGTCGCGCAGCCGGGCCACCGAGGATGCGGCGCCGACCGCGGTGCGCTGGTCGAGCGAGCTGGCGGTGTGGATGGCGGTGGTCCTTGCGACCCGCTTCACGTCCAGCGGTTCCTGGCGCAGTATCCGCTCGTAGAGCGCTTGCACCGTTGGACCGGGATCGATTCCGAGGTCCTCGGCCAGCGTGCCCTTCAGCCGCAGGTAGGCGTCGAGCGCGTCGGACTGGCGTTCGGCGAGGTAGTAGGCGGTGATCAACTGCGCCCACAGCGGCTCGCGATACGGATGTTCGGCGGTCAGCGACTCCAGCTCGCCGATGATGGCGTAGGCGCGCCCGCAGGCGATCTCGGCCTCGGCGAGCGCGGTGTGCGCAAGCATCTTGTCCTCGACCAGTGCGGTGGCGAATGCTTCGACGAACTGAAAGTCGCGCAGGTCATCGAGGACGGGTCCGCGCCATTCGGAAAGCGCCGAAGACAGATTCTGGCTCGCCTGCTCGAACTTTCCCGCAGCCGCTGCCTGCACACCCGCAGTCTTGCCGAGTACGAATCGGCCTATGTCACAGTGGGTTTCGGGCACACTCAGCCGATATCCCGGCGGCGCGCTCACCAACGCCGTACGTGAGTCGACGCCGACGCCCGCGAGCAGCTTGCGGAGGTTGGACACGTAGGAATGCAGGCTGGCCCGCGGATCCGGGCGGCGGGAACTGCTCCCATGCCGCTTCGATCAACGAATCGGTCCCGACGGGCCGGTTGCGGTTGATCAACAGCATGGCGAGCACGGCTCGCTGTTTCGGTGTGCCCAGCGGCACCGATGCGCCGTCGACGCAGATCTGCAGCGGGCCCAGCACGCCGAACTCGGCAGCCTTCTCGTTCATCACGGTAATTGTGAGGGTCTGCCGGTTGCCAGCGCTAGCGCGACGGGCGCGGGGCGGGCGCAAGTACCGATGTGGGCACCGGCTCCCAGATGGTTTCGCCGGCTTGACCGGGGATGGCTCGCCCGAAGGCTTGGTCACCGAAATGGAAGCCGAATCCGAGAGTGTCCGGTTGCGCCAGTTCGGCGAGCAGTCGGCGACGTGCTTTTGCGACGCCGACTGGGTCGGTGTCGGCAATCGACAACCACTCCGGGTGAGCGAGTTGGGCGGGCATGTGGAACGCGTCACCGAGCACGACGAGGCGTCGGCCTGCTCCCGAGGTGATCACGTAGGACGTGTGGCCCGGTGAATGCCCCGGCGCGACGACGGCGTGCACCCCAGGCGCGATCTCATCGCCGTCGTCAACGAACTCCAGTGCCGTCTCATCGGCTGCCATCATCAAGATCACGTGCCAGGGCGTCGTCGAGTCCCTGCGGTGCGTGCCATCGGCGTACGGAGCCCACTCCCGTGCGGCCATCACATAGCGGGCATTCGGAAAGGTCTTGTCTCCGTTGGCGAAAGCCCATCCGGCATGGTCGAAGTGCAGGTGGGTGAACGCCACCACGTCGATGTCCTCAGGACGGTGTCCGGTCGCTGCGAGCACGTCGATCATTGCGCCGCAGTCGATATCGGCTATCGCGAAGTCCGTCAGCCTCGGGCCGACTCCGGCGTCGATCAGCAGGGTGGTGCCCTCGCGTTCGATCAGCAGGCCGCCCGCGCTCATCGCCAATGCGCCGCCAGGGGTGACGAGCTCCGGCTGCGTCGCCCAGAAGTCGCTCGGTATCCCGGGGAAGAACGCGGTGTCCATCTGGAGCACGCCGTCGACCACGTAGGTGGCGACGACGTCGTCCAGCTGCAGAGAGCGCACCGCCGACGGATCACCCAGCCGGCCGGTCGACGATCCGCCGGTCGTCATGCGGCGATGCTCCCACCACCGTCGGCGCGAATGATCTGACCGGTGATGTAACCGGCATCCTCATCCAGAAGGGCGCAGATCGCATGCGCGATCTCCCGCGGTGTTCCAACCCGGCCCAGCGGAATGTTTTCCAGCAGCCGGATCTCCCGCGCGGATCCCATCGGGCTGCGCTCGCGATACATCTCCGTTTCGATTGGCCCTGGCGCCACCGCGTTGACAGTGATGCCGCTCTCGGCGAGCTCGCCGGCCCAGATCCGGGTACACGCTTCGAGCGCCGCCTTCGACGCGGCGTACGGCGTGCGTTCGGCAACGCCGAGGGTGGTCAAACTGGTCACGTTGACGATCCGGCCCCATCCGGCGGCCAGCATTCCGGGCAGAGCCGCCTGCACGACCTGCACTGCGGCGCGCACATTCAAGTCATACGTGACGAACAGATCGTCCAACTCGATCGAGCCGATTCGGCCGAACCGTGCGACGCCGACATTGTTGACCACCGCGTCGATGTTTCCACTTGCCACCACGCGCTCGAGCACTTCGGCAGTGTTCGCGCGGTCGGTGAGGTCCACCTCGAAAAACTCTCCGGGAAAATCGTCCGGCCTTGTGCGCGCGAGGCCTACCGGTATATCGCCGGACGCCGCGAGGCGGTCGGCGACCGCTCGCCCGATCCCCTTCGACGCCCCCGTGATCAGTACTCGCTTTCCTGACATCGTGTCCTCCTTCGAACGCAGTTGTGTGATCACTACAACGTTGCGGAAGGCCAAAGCGGCATAACGGTGTTGATATGGGCGATTGCGTTTGGCTTATGGAGGACCGATGTCGACGTTGCTGCAGCTCAAGACCTTTTTGACGGTGGTCGATCAGGGCGGTTTCACGGCGGCGAGCCGACTGCTCGGCCTGTCGCAGCCGGCCGTCAGCCGGGCCGTCGCCGCTCTCGAGAAAGAGTTGGGGCTACCGCTGCTCTTTCGCGGCCGCGACGGCGTGTCGCTCACCCACGCCGGTTCCGTTGCGCTGACACACGCCCGCGACGCGGTCCGGAGCATGACGTCGATGCGCACCGAGCTCGCGGGCCTGGCGAGTGACGTCACAGGAACGCTGAGCGTGGCGAGCCTGCCGAGCGCCACCGCGCCCCTTGTCGCACCGCAACTGCGCGAGTTCGCCGAACGGTACCCGGCCGTGACGATCCGGCTGCTCGAAGGCAGCGAGCAGGAGGTGCTGGACTGGCTGGATCAAGGCGCCGCAGAGGCGGGCGTGGTCAAGCTGCCCGCCCACGGCCTCGAAACCGCAGTGCTCGGTGACCAAGTGATGGTCGCCGTCCTGCCTGCGAACAGCTGGCTGGCATCCAAGGACATCGTCAGTTACGCCGAGTTGTCCAAGGAGCCCTTTGTGCGCGGGACGGGTGGCTGCGCGGACGTGTTGACGCCTGCTGCGCGGCAGGCCGGCGTCGAGTTCGACGTTGCCTTCGAAGCGCGCGAAATGTCGGCGGTGCTCGAGATCGTGCGGGCAGGGCTCGGGGTGAGCATCCTGCCGGACGCCGCCCTGCCCGAGCTGCCGGATGATGTCGTCGATGCGTCCGCTTGAGCCGCCGACCGTACGGCCGCTCGGTATCGCCGTCTCCGCCAGCGCATCCGCGCCCGCCCGCGCGTTCCTCGACCAGATCGCCGCACTCGATCTCGGATAAGTTGCGTCCACGGCCGCGCCGAGTGGTGTAGATCTGAATAGAACGTGTTCTAGTTTCGCGAGCCTTGGAGGAAGACATGGGCCTTCGGGTCGTGCAGTGGGCGACCGGCGGAGTCGGCGTGGCGGCGATCAAGGGCGTGTTGGAGCATCCCGAACTCGAACTCGTCGGCTGCTGGGTGCACTCGCCGGACAAGGCGGGCAAGGACGTCGGCGAATTCATCGGCACCGAACCACTCGGCGTGACCGCGACCAACAGCATCGACGAGATCTTGGCGCTCGAGGCGGATGCGGTGATCTACGCGCCGCTGATGGCCAACCCCGACGAGGTGGCCGCGCTCCTGCGATCCGGCAAGAACGTCGTCACCCCGGTCGGATGGCTATACCCGAGCGAGCGCAGTGCCGCGCCGATGCGTGAGGCTGCGCTGGAAGGCAATGCGACGCTGCACGGCACCGGCATGGCGCCGGGTGGAATCAGCGAGAAGTTCCCGTTGCTGTTCTCTGCGTTCTCCACCGGGGTGACATTCGTTCGCGCCGAGGAGTTCTCCGATCTGCGAAGCTATGAGGCACCCGATGTGCTTCGTCACGTCATGGGCTTCGGCGAGGTCCCTGAGAAGGCGTTGACCGGGCCGATGCAGAAGATGCTCGACAGCGGATTCATCCAGGCCGTCAAGATGGTCGTCGCCAAGATGGGCTTCAACGCCGACCCGAAGGTGCGCGCGACTCAGGAGGTCGCGCTGGCGACCGCGCCGATCGACTCCCCGCTGGGTGTCATCGAGCCCGGCCAGGTCGCGGGCCGGAAGTTCCACTGGGAGGCCCTCGTCGACGGGAGCCCGTCGTGCGTGTGACGGTGAACTGGCTGATGGGTGAGGAAAACCTCGATCCCGCATGGAAATTCGGGCCCGCAGGCCAGCGGTACGAGATGGAGGTCCGCGGCAATCCGGACATCACAATCGCCGTCAAGGGGTTCCACTCCGAGATCGGCGGCGAAGGCCCGGAGTACGGCATCGTCGGCACGGCCGCGCACTGCGTGAACTCGGTCCCGGCGGTATGTGCGGCCCAGCCCGGCATCTTGACGATGCTGGACCTCCCACTGATCAGCGGCAAGGCGGCGCCCGGGCTGGGCTAATCTCGGGTCATGACGAAGCCGTTGTCGGTCGAGCAGTCCCGGACTATTCCGATGGGCCAGGAGGACGTCTTTCGCGACATGGTCCCGATGCCGCTGCCGTCGCTGTTCCGCCGGTGGTACGGGCCTATCCCGCCGATCAAGGAAACACGCAACCAAACCGGCGACTGGGATGCCGTCGGGCAGTCTCGCACCGTGGTTCTGGTCGGTGGCGGCAGCATGCACGAGCAGCTCACCACCTACGACCCGCCGCACTCCTTCGGATACACGCTCTCGGAGGTCAAGGGTCCGCTGGCGCCGTTGGTCGACCACGTCGACGGCGAATGGGTCTTCGAGCCGATCGGTTCCGGAACCAACGTGATCTGGCGGTGGACCATTCATCCGCGCTCCGGGCTCACCGCGCCGTTGCTGCCGGTGTTCGGCAAGCTGTGGAAGGGCTACGCCCGCCAGTCGCTGCAAGAGCTGTCCAAGCAGCTGGTGCACTGACCGGTCAGGGAATGCGGTAGAACGGGTTCGGCAGCAGGAAGGTTCGCTCGGCGAACCCACCGTCGAGATCGGACGGTTGATCGCCCATGTTGGCGATGATGGTGTAGCCGTCCTGCTCGATCGCCTGTCGTTGCGGCGCCTTGAAGTCGGCGGCCGAAACATAATGCGCACCAGGCGGTTCCATGATCAGCCGGGTGTAGCCGGTGTACCCGACGGCTGCCAGGTTGCTGCTCCGTGGCCGCGCGTTGCGCCTCCGGTCGGCCGGTGATGAAGAAGACCGCGGCGCCGCGATCCATCGCGGTGTTGAAGACATCCATCGTCGGCGCGGATAACCGTGGACTCGCGCGTAAGTCCCAGGCTTGCCATCCGCACGGACCTTGCGGCAACCCGTCGCACGGGCCGCCGATGACGCGGCCAAAATCGTTGGCCTTGATGGCTTCCCAATTCGACAACGCGGTCTCGTCGATGTCGAAGACGACCGCAGGCCGGTCCACCCGCGGGGCTTGCTCGTCGATCCACGGGATGGCGGGCCAGGCGGCCAGCTGCAGATCGGTGAGGTATGCGCCGCTGTCGTAATACTGGGTCGCCTCGGTCTTCAGATCGCCGATGTTGGCCGGTTGCACCGGCGGAGGGGCGATCGGCGACGGCGGCGCGGGAGGTTCGGCGACGGCCGTCGGGGAGACGAATAATGCGGTGGCGGCCAGCACGACTGGCGAAGCGCGCGATCATGATCAGAACCGAATGAGTCCGCGCAGGTTCGGCCCGCTGCGAAGATCGTCATAGCCCGTGTTGATATCGGACAGGCTCGTACTCGCGGGTGATGAGCTCGTCCAGCATGAGCTGGCCACTGTTGTACAGATCGAGCATCCGGAAGATGTCGATGCGCGGGTTCGACGAGCCGAAAAGCGAACCACGAACCTGCTTTTCGAACAGCGTCAGATCGACGAGCGACAGGTTCACCTGCTTTTCGTTCGGGTGGGCCATCGCGGTCATCACCACCCTGCCGCGTTTGCCGACCAGGCTGAGGGCCTGCCCGACGTAGGCGCCCTCTGCGACGTCTGTGGTGACGACGCAGACGTCTGCCTTCTGGCCGTGGGTCAGCCCGACCACCAACTTCGCGGCCTCTTCGAGAGTCGCCGCGGTATGGGTAGCGCCGAATTCCATTGCCCGCGTGCGCTTGTACTCGACCGGATCCAGCGCGACGATATGGCGTGCCCCGACGATCCGCGCCGCCTGGACGGCATTGATGCCGACGCCGCCGACACCCATCACCACGACCGTGCTGCCTGCCGTTGCCTCGCCGGTATTGATCATGCTGCCGTAGCCGGTCGTCACGCCGCAGCCGACCAGCGCCGCCTTGTCCAACGGAACACTCTCGTCGACCTTGACCACCGACGCGGTCGGGCACCACGGTGTACTCCGAAAACGTTCCGAGCAGGCACATTTGGCCCACATCGCGGCCCCGGGCATGGAAGCGGTGGGTGCCGTCGAGCTGCGGGCCTTTGAGCAGGTACATCCCAAGTTCGCACAGGTTGCTCATGCCGCGTACACACGGCCCGCAGCGACCACATGCGGGGATGAAGCTCAGCACGACCGGGTCGCCCACGGCCACATCGGTGACGCCCTCGCCGACCTCCACCACGATGCCCGCGCCCTCATGTCCGCCGACCACCGGCATCGTCATCTGCAGGTCGCCGGTGACCAGATGCTCGTCCGAGTGGCACATGCCGCTCGCGGTCATTTTGACCATCACCTCGTCATGCCTCGGCCCGTCGAGGTCGATCTCCTCGACCTCCCACTTCTGGTGCAGTCCCCACAACACGGCGGCCTTCGTCTTCATCGACGTCTGCTCCTCGAGAGTCGGTGGTCAGGCCGATTATCGCCCCTGGCAGACTTTCGTCTGTGACATCGAAGCGGGCGCTGGTGCTTGGCCGGCGGCGGCCTGGCGGGAATCGCCTGGGAAACCGGCGATTCTGCGGGGCATCGAAGACGAATCGCCGAAACGGCGCGCGCGCTGCTGGATTCCGACGTCGTGATCGGCACGTCGGCCGGTTCGACGGTATCCGCCCAGCTCGGCAGCGGCCTGAGCCTGGACGCGATCTACGAGCGTCAGATGTCCGGCGCATTCCAAGGAGATCAACCCCAACGTCGATATCGACGACATCACCGAGCTGTTCCTGCAGGCGCTGTCGGATCCCGACGCCACCACGGCGCAGAAGCTGGAGCGCATCGGCGGTAGCCGCGCGCTCGACGCCCACCGTGTCCGAGGCGGTTCGTCGTGAGGTGATCGCCCAGCGGTTGCCGTCGCACGACTGGCCGGAAAGGGAACTGCGGATCACCGCCATCGACATCGGCACCGGCGAGCTCGTCGCCTTCGACCGGACATCGGGTGTTGAGCTGGTCGACGCCGTCGCCGCCAGCTGCGCTGTGCCCGGCGCGTGGCCGACGGTGACGATCGGCGAGCGGCGATACATGGACGGTGGCGTCGGCAGCACCATGAACCTGAGACTCGCCGCCGATTGCGACGACGTCGTCGTGCTGGTGCCGTCGGGCAGGGGAGCGCCGTCCCCGTTCGGTCCCGACCCGGGCGTCGAGGTCGACCGCTTCCCCGGCCGCGCACTGGGTGTGTTCGCCGACGACGAATCGTTGAAGGCGTTCGGCCTCAATCCGCTTGACCCGGCGTGCCGGGAGCCGTCTGCGCGTGCCGGGCGTGCGCAGGGCCGCCGCGTCGCCGCCGAGGTCGCCGAGTTCCTCGCGGGCTGATCAGGCGTCGAGGGTCTTGATGGCCTGTGCGGTCAGCTCGTGGCCGATCTCGATGACCTCGGCGGCGCGGTGGAATTCCAGGCTGCGGCAGGCGGTTCGGGGCACCTCGATCAGCAGATCGGGAGGGTAGGCCGCCAGCGTGTGCCGGGCCAGCGCGGCCTGGGCGATGTCGATGGTGCGGTTCATCACCTCGAAGCTGCCCATCTTGGGCACCGACGCCTCTTTCGCGCCGTCGACGAGCTCGTCGTCGCTGTCGGCTTCCGCAGCCGGCTCGAGCGTCGTCGGTGTCCATCTGCACAGCGCCGATTCGGCTCAGCATCGTGTTGGATTCGAACAGTGATGTGGTGTTGCGCCACATCCTGGTCATCCATTCGGTCGTCGCCCTCGGTTCGGCTTCCGTCGGCTCGTAGCGGCCGCCCGACTCGCTGCCGCTGAGGCTGACCGCGATGGTGAGGTCGGCGTTGACGGCGGCGATCGGCGCCATCGGCAGCGGGTCGAGGATGCCGCCGTCGGCGAGCAGGCGACCGTCGAGCACATGCGGGGTGATGACGCCCGGGATCGCGATGGATGCCCGGATCGCCGCGTCGACCGGGCCGCGCTGCAGCCACACCGACTTGCCCGCGATCAGGTCCGTCGTCACCGCCGTGTACGGGATCGGCAGGTCCTCGATCGTGACCTCGCCGAGGATGTCGCGGACGGCGTCAAGGATCTTCTCGGCCCGCAGCACCCCGGCCGCGGTGATCTTCGGGTCCAACAGTCGAAGCACCGCCCGTTGCGTCAACGACTTCGCCCACTCGGCGAACTCGTCGAGGTTTCCCGCCGCCTGCAGCCCACCGACGAGCGCACCCATCGACGATCCGGCGATCCCGACGATCTCGTAGCCGCGCTCCTGCAGCTCGGTGATCACCCCGATATGGGCGTATCCCCTGGCACCCCCGCTGCCGAGAGCCAGCGCGACTCGATTGCCAGCCATGTTCCATATTGCGCCGTCGTCGTCATCAACCACCCCGAGTCTGCTGACAGATCGCGATTTATCGAGATTTCACGATCTCTCGCAGTTTCGACGCGCCACGATCGGGCGTGTCCGCGCAGAAATCGACCGTCGGCTCGGCGGTGCGCCGGCTCGGCAGGCCGACGCCGCGCGACGTGCTGGCCGGTCTCGTCACCGGTCTGTTCTCCATACCCGAGGGAATGGCCTACGCCAGCATCGGCGGTTTCAATCCCGTTGTCGGTCTGTACTCCGGCGTCGTTCCCGGCATCGTCGCGTCGGTCTTCGCCCGCACGGTGCTGATGGTCACCACGCTCACCAGCGCGATCGCGCTGTCTTCGCGCAGCGTGCTGGCGGAAGAGGGCCTGGACCCGGCCGACCCGGCGAACGTCGCCGCGCTGGCCGTGGTCGTCGGCGCGGTGATGCTGATCTTCGGGCTGCTGCGGTTCGGGTCGATCATGAACTTCGTCAGCAACGCCGTCATGACCGGCTTCACCACCGGCATCGCACTGCAGATCATCGCCGGGGTGCTGGAAGACGCCACCGGCTATAAACCGCAGAGCGGCAACACCATCGGCAAGTTCATCGATTCGTTGGCGCACATCGGCCTGTGGCAGCCGACCGCCGTCGCCGTCGCGGCGGGCACCGTCGCGGTATGGGCGGTGTTCCACTTCATCAAGCCGCTGAAATCCTTCGCCATCCTGCTCGCCCTGGTCGTGGTGACCGCGGTGGTCGCCATCGCGCACATCGATGTCGAGACCGTCGGCGACATCGCATCGATTTCGAATTCGCTTCCACCGCTGACCGTTCCGAACTTCGCGGTGATGCCCGAACTGCTGGTGGGCGGAGTCGCGGTCGCGCTCGTGGCGCTGGCACAGGCCGCCGGGATCTCGGCGGCCGTTCCCAACCCGGACGGCAGCCGCAGCAACATGTCCGGGGACTTCGTCGCTCAGGGCGTGGGCAACCTCGCCGGCGGCTTCTTCGGCGCGCTGCCGGCAGGCGGCTCACTGTCGCGCACCGGCGTCGCGACATCGGCTGGGGCGCAGACCCGTTGGGCGGGCATCTTCGCGGGCATCTGGCTGGCCGTCCTGGTCCTGGTCGCCGGTTCGGCGGCCGAGATCATCCCGATGCCGGTGATCGGCGGGCTCATCTTCGTCATCGGCCTCGAGCTGGTGATGGGCCGGCTGCCCGACATCAAGCTGGTGCTGCGGGTCGCGCCGATATCTGCGATCGCGATGCTGATCACCTTCGCCGCCACCACCCAGCTGCCGCTGCACACCGCGATCCTGATCGGCGTCATCACCTCGCTGGTCCTGTACTGCGTCAAGGCCTCGCAGTCGGCTCAGCTGGTCGCGTCTGCAACAAACCGATGACGGCGGCTGGCGGGTCGTCCCGGTGCCAGAGCAATGCGCCAGCAACGACGTGACCGTCCTGCACTACGCCGGCGTCGGGCTGTTCGCCGAGGTGGCCCGCATCGACGAGGAATGGCCCGAAGGTCGAGGGCTAGCCACAACGCCGTCGTCGTGCTCAGCATGCGCATGCTGCCCGACGTGCCGTCGTCGGTGGCGATCAAGGCGCTGCGCCGGTGGGCGGGCGAACTGCAGGCGCACGGCGGCCGCATGATCGTCGCCGGCGTCACCCCTGCCGCGGAGCGCATTCTCGAGCGGGGCGGCCTGGACGACGTGCTCGGGGCGGACGGCATCGTGCCCGCCACCGATCAGGTCTTCGGCGCGCTGGACACCGCCGTCGCAACGGGGCCGGGAGTGGATCGCCGGCCGGCACGTAGCCGACGTTTGTTCGCAGCCGTGATTTAAGGGCAATTAGTCGCAGAGCGAGTCGGCGCCGGCCTGGACGGCGACGATGACCGCCGCCTGCCGGGCCGGGGACAGCTGCGCCCACGGGGTGTTGAACGTCGCGGGTCCGGCGGCGTATTGGGGTCCTGCAGCGTCTTCAAATAGGGCTCGATCTGCGATTTCCGGTCGCCGCCCTGCTGGTCTATCCACGTCTTGGCGGCCTGGCAGGCCTGGGAGTATTCCTCCTCGGTGGACTCGGCGTGGGCGCCGATGGCGGTCGTGACGCCGCCCGGCGAGACCTCGACGGCGCCGGGCGCCGGGGTGTGGGTTTCCGAGCTGGTCGCCGTCGTCGTGGTGGGCGCCGCGGACGCGACGTCGGTCCGCTTTCGGTCCCGACGAGACAGCCTGCGATCGCCACGGCTGCCGCCGCGGCCGCGGCGCAAAGGGGGTAGCGGCGCATGCCGCCAATCTATGCAACACTGGCGGCCGTGACGGAGAGGACCGGATATCTGGAGTGTTGTCAGGCCTAAGCGCCGACCCCTGTCCGTCCGTCCTTCCTGGAGTTTTCATGGTTTCCGCACATCTGCTGTCTTGCCGTCGCTGTCGCCCCGCCGTCTCCGCCCCCACCCGGCTGCGGCTGCCCGACCTGCTGCACGCCACCGACCGCGGCGCCGACGATGTGCTCAGTCCGGCCGCTACGACCACCTGCTGCCCGCCGGGCGGCGTGCCCGCCGACGACCGCTGGTTCACCCGCATGCACGGCGACGACGAACTCGACATCTGGCTGATCAGCTGGGTGCCGGACCGCTCGACCGAACTGCACGACCACGGCGGCTCGCTGGGCGCGCTGACCTGGTGTCCGGCGCGCTGCGCGAAACCCGTTGGGACGGTGAGGCGTTGCGCCGCCGACGGCTCAGCGCCGGCGATCAGGCCGCCTTCCCGTTGGGATGGGTGCACGACGTCGTGTGGGCGCCCGAACGCGACTGACGGCCCTGTCGACGCCGACGCTGAGCGTGCACGCCTACTCGCCGCCGCTGACCGCGATGTCGTACTACGAGGTGACGGAGCGGAATACGCTGCGCCGCAACCGCACCGAACTCACCGATGCCCCGGAGGGAGTGATCCGATGACCAGCCGCATCGACAGGGTGCTCGACGCCGCCCGGGCCCGGCTGCGCCGACTGTACGCGCGCGAGGTGCCCGACGCGCTGGCGCGTGGCGCGGTGCTGGTCGACATCCGTCCGCAGGCCCAGCGCGACCGCGAGGGCGACGTTCCCGCCGCGCTGGTGATCGAACGCAACGTGCTGGAGTGGCGCTGCGACCCGACCAGCGACGCAAGACTGCCGCAGGCCGTCGACGACGACGTGGAGTGGGTGGTGCTGTGCTCGGAGGGCTACACCTCGAGCCTGGCCGCGGCGTCGCTGCTCGACCTCGGGTTGCACCGGGCGACCGACGTGGTCGGCGGCTACCACGCGTTGAAGGCCGAAGGCGTTCTCGTTTAACTCTGCCGGCGTCGTAGTCCGTCAAGGATGATGTCGAGCAGGCGGTTTGCGCGCGCATCCCATTCGGTTTCGTCGAGCCGCGTCAGGTAGCCGATCAGCAGGATGACGTCGCGGGCGTCGACGTCGTCGCGGACGGTGCCCGTCGGCCTTCCCGGCGTCGAGCAGTGTCGGTGATCGCGTCGCCGATGGGCCCGAGGCTGTGGCCTGACAGGTCGCTTTGCACCGCGGCCGTCGACGGCGCCGAACACGCCTCGTTTGACCTTGGCGTAGTCGGCGACGCGGCGGAACCACCGGCGCAGCGCTTCGAGCGGTGTGTGCTCTGCGAGCAGCTCGGGCGCGGCGGCCACCAGCGCGTCGACGTCCGTCGCGGTAGACCTCGGCGAGCAGGGCCTCACGCGTCGGGAAAGTGGCGGTAGAGGGTGCCCTGGCCGACGCCGGCCGCCTTGGCGATCTCGTTGAGCTTCAGGTCATCTGTCGCGACGATGTGCTCGCGTGCGGCCTCGAGGATCCGGGCGCGGTTCTGCGTGGCGTCGGCGCGGCGGCGCGGGTGGAGTCACCGGCTCCAGCTTGCTAAGCGGACACGTGTCCGCTAAGGTCGAAGCGGTAAGCGGACACATGTCCACTTTAGCCGAAGAGGATGCTCAAATGTCACCGATCACCAACAAAGGTCGTCGCCATCACCGGGGCAAGCAGCGGGATCGGCGAGGCAACCGCGCGCTGCTCGCCGGGCGCGGCGCCTCGGTCGTCCTCGGGGCTCGCCGAACCGACCGCCTCGACGCAATCGCCGACGATATCGCGACAGCGGCGGAGCCGTCGTCACCTGCGCGATCGACGTCACCCGACGCGAGGATCTCGAACGACTCGTCGACACGGGCGGTCGCGGAGTTCGGGCGGCTCGACGTACTGGTCAACAACGCGGGCATCAGCAAGATCGGGCCGCATCTCCGACCTCGACGTCGACGGCTGGTCGGCGATGATCGACGTCAATCTGCGCGGGCGTGCTCCACGGCATCGCCGCGGCGTTGCCGGTGTTCCATCGGCAGGACCACGGGCACTTCGTCACACGGTCTCGACCGCAGGACTGAAGATCACCCCGGACATGGGGGTCTACGCGGCGACCAAGAACGCCGTTCGCACGGTGCTGGAAGGGCTGCGCCAGGAGTCGACCGACGGGCGTTGCGAACCACCATCTCGCCCGGATTCGTCCGCACCGAACTCGACGGCTCGATCGACGATCCCGTACTGCGGGCCAACAGATTCGACGAAGATATGGACGATTCGGCCTCGCGCCGGAAGCGGTCGCCGAGGCGATGGCGTTCGCGATCGAGCAGCCGCCGACGTCGAGATCGGTGACATCACCATCCGCCCGACGGTGCAGAACTGACGTCAAGCGTTCTCGTCGTTGGTCAACAGCGGGCGCAAGCGCTCGGTCTTCTCCGGCGTCCACCCCGGCGGCTGCAGTATCTGCGCCCACGCGTTGGCGACGTCCTTGATGTAGACGTGGCCGTGCCCGTCCGGGACGTCCACCGCCACCGCCATATCGGCGGACACCTGCAGGAACGTGACCACCGGGATCCACTGCATCCGCCCTGACAGGTCGTAGCCGCGGGGTTCACGTAGCCAGTCCGGTTCCGTGAACAGCAGATCGGGGTTCCACCACGCGATCGGGTCCGACGCGTGCTGCAGGTACACCACGCGCGGCTCGCCCCACGTGTCGTCCGGGCGGCCCAGATTGTCGGGTCGCGCACGAAGCGGACGTACTCGCCCTTGTCGAAGATCGGCAGCCACTCGGGCGAGTCCTTGTCGCGGTTGCGGGTGAGATCGGCCCAGATCGTGTTGTTGAATGTCGGGCCGGAGTAGAGGGCGCCATCGGTTCGGGCGATGACATTGTTCAGCGACAGGAACGGCGCCTCGCCGCCGAACGAGCCAAGGCTTTCGCCGAACACCACCAGCTTGGGCCGCTGCGCCCTCGGGCATCTCCTTGATCTCCGCGTCGACGGCCTCGAACAGCGCCTGCCCGGCCTGCCGGGCGTTCTCCTTGTCGACGAGGAAGGACAGCCAGCTCGGCAGGAACGAATACTGCATGCTGACGATCGCGGAATTGCCGTTGTACATGTACTCCAGCGCCGATGCCTCGGCCTCGTTGATCCAGCCGGTGCCGGTCGTCGTCGCGACCGCGACCACGTCGCGCTCCAGCCCGCCGGTGCGCCGCAACTCCTCTGCGGCCAGCGCCGCGGTCGCCTTGATCCCGTCGGCGGAATGCAGCCCGGCGTAGGCGCGGATCGGCTCGATCGCGGGCTTGCCGTTGAATTTCGTCAGCTCCTCGACCGTCGGGCCTGCCGACACGAACACCCGGCCCTGGTGGCCCAGCGACTCCCAGTCGGTCAACGACTCCGGCCCGCCCGAGCGCAGCTTCGAGTCCGGCGCGGGAAAGTCAGGGTCGGTCTCGTCGTTGACCGCGGCGAACGTCTTGTTGAGGTAGTCCATCCCGACGCGGACGACGACGCCGTTGAGCAGCGCGATACTCAGTGCAAGCAACAAGACCACCACCACGACCTGGGAAATCCGCGGCGGGGCAACGCGATTCAGTTGTCGGACCAGGAAGCGCACTAGCTTGCCGATCGAGCTGGCCGATCTCCACGAAGATGAACAAGACGACGATCGACAGCACCGCGGTCAGCGGATGGTCCCAGAACGACATCGGGGCACACCGTTGAGGTCGCGCACCTCGTCCTGCCAGACGTGGAAATAGATGATCATCAGGATCTGGCCGATGACGCCGACGACGACCACGGCCAGCCACGCCCAGCCGGGTGCGTGAGGGCTGGCGTCCTTCGAGCGCATGTACCGCACCAGCCACACGGCGAGGACGCCGATCCCGTAGCCGATCGCGCCTGCCGCGCCGCTGACGAGTCCTTGGAACAGCGGGCCGCGGGGCAGCAACGACGGCGTCAGCGACAACCAAAGGAAGATCAGCGCGAGCGACTGTCCCGGTGAACGTGTAGTGCCGCTGCCACCAGGTCGGCTTCTTCTCCGGCGGTTCCTGTTGCGGTGCTGCTTCTTCCGTCGCCTCCGCGGTGTCTGTCACCAGGGCAGATTAGCTGTGCGTGAAGTTCGGTGGGCGTTTCTCGCTGAAGGCGTTCATGCCCTCGGTTTGGTCGGCCGTGGCGAATGCGGAGTGAAACAGCCTGCGTTCGTAGAGCAGTCCCTCCGACAGCGTGGTCTCGAAGGCGCGGTTGACGGCCTCCTTGGCCATCCGGGTTGCCGAAAGCGACATCTCGGAGATGGTGGTGGCGACGGCCCTGGCCTCGCGGATCAACTCGTCGGCGGGAACTACCCGCGACACCAGGCCGCTGCGGTCGGCTTCGTCGGCGTCGATGGTGCGCCCGGTCAGGATGAGATCCATCGCCTTGGCCTTGCCGACGGCGCGGGTGAGTCGTTGCGACCCGCCCATGCCGGGCAGCACGCCCAGCTTGATCTCCGGTTGGCCGAACTTGGCGCTGTCTGCGGCGATCAGCACGTCGCACATCATCGCCAGCTCGCAGCCGCCGCCGAGGGCGTAGCCCGCGACCGCGGCGATCAGCGGCGTTCGCACCGCGGCCAGCTTCGCCCACGGCGCGAAGAAGTCCTGACCGAACACGTCCCCGAACGACAACTCCGACATCTCCTTGATGTCGGCGCCGGCCGCGAAAGCCTTCTCGTTGCCGGTGATGATGATGGCGCCGATGTCGGGGTCGCTGTCGAATTCGGCTGCGGCCGTGGTGACTTCGTCCATCACCTGGCTGTTGAGTGCGTTCAGCGCCTTGGGGCGGTTCAGCGTGATGGTGCCGACCCGTCCGTCGCGGTCGACGAGGATGGTTTCGTAGCTCGTCATGAGAACTCCAGTTCGCGGTCGGCCGGCGCGAAGTAGGCCTCGACGTCGGCGGGGGTGACGGCCGCCAGCGACGGCGGGCGACCATTTCGGATTGCGGTCCTTGTCGATGACTTGAGCGCGGCAGCCCTCGATGAAGTCGTGACTGCGCAGCGATCCGAGGGTTGTCCGATATTCCTGCCGCAGCACATCTTCCAGCGTCTCAAGCTTGGCGGCGCGGCGCACCGCTTCGAGCGCCACCGAAACCGAAACGGGGGAGCGCGTCATGATCAGGTTGGCGGCGTCGTTGGCCGGTCCCACGTCGTGGCCGCGCAGCGCGGCCACGATGTCCTCGACAGTCTCGCCTGCATAGCACTCGTCGATCCACTCCCGCTGTGGCCAGCAGCTCGCTCGCCGGCGGCTCGGTCGCGTGCGCGGCCAGGGCGGCGTCGATGCCGTCGACGATGATCGCGTCTCTGAACGCGGCGAGCTGCGTCGTGGGGAACGAAGCGGTCGGCGAAGCCGAGAGCGATTGCGTCGCCCGCCCCGAACGGCACGCCCGTCATCGCGAGGTGGAGGCCCAGCAGTCCGGGGGCGCGCGACAGGATCAGCGTCCCGCCCACGTCCGGAATCAAGCCAATACCCACTTCCGGCATCGCCATCTTGGTGGTGTCGGTGACGACGCGGAGGCTGCCGTGGGCCGCGACGCCGACGCCGCCGCCCATCACGACGCCGTCCATCAGTGCGACGTACGGCTTACTGAATCTCCCGATCTGCGCGTTCATCCGATATTCGTCGCGCCAGAAGGTTTTGGCCTCCGATCCGTCGGCTCGAGCGCTGTGATACAGCGCCACGAGGTCGCCGCCCGCGCACAGGCCCCGTTCACCGGCTCCGTCGACAACAACGGCGCTGACGGCGTCGTCGCCCTCCCAATTCGTCAGCGCCTGAGAGATCGCTGAGACCATCGGGTGGGTCAGTGAGTTGATCGCCTTGGGCCTGTTTAGCGTGATCAGGCCTATTCCGCTGTCGACGGTTAGTAGGACATCCTCGTTTTCGTCCACGGTTATGCAATCTAGAACGTCACCCTGTTGTGACGCTGCGCGGGTAAGGTTTCCTGTGAAGGTCCTGGGAGGTTTTCCCGGGAACCGATACAGGTGACGAGTCGTTGAGTAGGTGTTCGTCAGTAGGCGAACCTCAGCACAGGAGAGGAACCGACGGTGCGCGAGTCCAGCAACCCGGTATTTCGATCCCTGCCCAAGACGCAGGGTGGTTATGCACAGTTCGGTACCGGAGCCGCCGGCTACGGTGCACAGCAAGCTCAGGCTGAGCCCTATGTGACCCAATACCCCGACCAGCAGCAGACCGGGGTTTCGCGGCCGCTGACCATCGATGATGTCGTCACCAAGACCGGCATCACGCTGGTCGTGTTGACGGCAGTGGCGGCGGTGACGCTACTTCCTCGTTGGGCAGAACCCGGGCCTGGCCATGCCGCTCTACCTGGTCGGCATGATCGGCGGCCTCGTGATGCTGCTGATCGGGATGTTCGGACGCAAACAGGACAACCCGGCGATCGTGCTGAGCCTACGCCAGCTTCGAGGGCCTGTTCCTCGGCACGTTCTCATACATCGTTGCCAACTGGATAGTCACCGGCGACATCAGCGCCGGTTCGCTGATCAGCCAGGCGATCGTCGGCACGCTCGGCGTGTTCTTCGGCATGCTCGTCGTCTACAAGACCGGCGCCATCCGCGTCACGCCGAAGTTCACCCGCTTCTTGGTCGGCGCCCTCTTCGGCGTCGCGGCGCTGGGTTCGGTCAACTTGGTGCTGGCGATCTTCGACGTGGGGCGGCGAGCTTCGGTCCGCTGCGCAGTGGTGGCCCGATCGCGTACCTCTTCTCGATCGTTTGCATCGGCATCGCGGCGTTCAGCTTCCTGCTCGACTTCGACCGGGCCGACCAGGCGATCCGCGCCGGAGCGCCGGAGAAGGCCGCATGGGGCATCGCGCTCGGCCTGACCGTCACGCTGGTGTGGTTGTACACAGAGATCCTCTGGCTGCTCAGCATGTTCAACAGCGATTGACCGCTTGACACGGAAAAGCCCCCGGTCACGCCGGGGGCTTTTCTCATGCGCCGAAACTGCTCACAGATCGCGATTGATGCACAGATTGCGATCTGCCCGCAGACTCGGCGGTGCTGACGCGCCATGGTCGAGCTATGGCGATGCCTGAGGGACCGTTCGTCGGTAGTGAGGCCATAGAGCGCGGACTTGTTCGAAAGCACGAGCTGCGGTCCCGCTATCGCAGTGTGTTCCCAGACGTATACGTGCCGAGGGGCGTTGAGCTGAGCCTGCCGCAGCGAGCCAGGGCGGGGTGGCTGTGGTCGCATCGCCAGGGGGTTCTCGCAGGGTTGACGGCGTCGGCTTTACACGGCGCGAAGTGGGTGGACGCCGCGGCGCCCGTCGAGTTGGTATGGCCGAACGCGCGCGCCGGCCACGGGATCTGCGGACCTACGATTACCGGCTCCGCACAGAGGAATTCGCGGAACTGGGCGGCATGCGCGTAACGACGCCCTGCGCGTACAGCATTCGATCTGGGCCGGCGGCGATCCGCTCAATGCGGCGGTCGCGCATCTCGATGCGCTTGGCAACGCCACGGGGCTAACAGGTACCGAAGTCTTCCGCGTCGCGAGAAGGCATCGCGGTTCGCGTGGCCTTCGCCAGCTCGCGAAGGTGCTCGAACTTTATGACGCCGGGGCGGCATCTCCGAAGGAAACCTGGTTGCGGCTCTTGGTGATTCGCGAAGGTTACCCGCGACCGTAGAACCCAGATACCGGTGCTGAGCCCGGACGGTCGCCGGCGGTACTACCTCGACATGGGCTGGGAGAACTTGATGCTGGCTCTCGAATACGACGGCGAGCAACATCGCGTCGACGCAGCGCAATACGCATACGACATCCGGCGATCAGAGGATCTCGACGAGCTCGGCTGGACACGGCTGAGGGTCGTCAAAGAGAACTGCGCGGCCGATGTCGTTGCACCGACTCGCCCGCGTCTGGCGCTCGAAACTGCGGGCAGATCGCGAAATCTCGTGAAATCGCGATCTGTCAGCAGACTCGGGGTGGTGGTGTGGGCACGGGCTGCTGAGCGGGCCTAGCTGAGCGGGCCTAGCTGAGCCGCTCGATGATCATCGCCATGCCCTGGCCGCCGCCGACGCACATGGTCTCAAGGCCGAACGTCTTGTCCTGGGTCTGCAAGTTGTTCAGCAGCGTGGCCGTGATCCGCGCGCCCGTCATGCCGAACGGGTGACCGAGCGCGATCGCGCCGCCGGATATGTTGAGCTTCTCGGGGTCCATGCCCAACTCGCGGGCCGAGCCCAGCACCTGCACGGCGAACGCCTCGTTGATCTCGTACAGGTCGAGGTCGTCGATCGTCATCCCCGCATTGGCCAGCGCCTTGCGCGTCGCCTCGATCGGGCCCAGCCCCATGATCTCCGGCGACAGCCCGCTCACACCGGTCGCCACGATGCGGGCCAGCGGCGTCAGGCCCAGTTCCTTGGCCTTGGCGTCGCTCATCACGATCACCGCTGCGGCACCGTCGTTCAGCGGGCACGCATTGCCGGCGGTCACCGTGCCGTTCGGCCGGAACACCGGCTTGAGCTGGCTGATCTTCTCGTAGGTGGTGCCCGCTCGCGGGCCGTCGTCGGTGCTGACCGTCGAGCCGTCCGGCAGCGTCACCGGCGAGATCTCGCGCGCGAAGAAGCCGCTGTTGATGGCCTCCTCGGCGCGGTTCTGGCTGCGTACGCCCCAGTGGTCCTGGTCTTCGCGGCCGATACCTGTGAAGAGCGCCACGTTCTCGGCCGTCTGGCCCATCGCGATGTAGACATCGGGCAGCACGCCGTCGACACGCGGGTCGTGCCACTCGTCGGCCCCCGCCGCGGCATTGACCGAGCGTTCTTCGGCGTCGGAGAACAGCGGGTTGTGGCTGTCCGGCCAGCCGTCGGATGTGCCCTTCGGGAACCGCGACACCGTCTCCACCCCAGCGGAAATGAACGCGCTGCCCTCACCCGCCTTGATCGCGTGGAACGCCATCCGGGTGGTCTGCAGCGACGACGAGCAGTACCTGTTCACCGTCGTGCCCGGCAGGAAGTCGTAACCTAGCTCGACGGCCACCGCCCTGCCGATGTTGAAGCCCGCCTCACCGCCGGGCTGGCCGCAGCCCATCATCAGGTCGTCGATGTCCTTCGGGTCCAGCGCGGGCACCTTGTCCAGCGCGGCGCGCACCATCTGCGCGGCCAGATCGTCGGGCCGCATGTCGACCAGCGATCCCTTGCCTGCTCGGCCTATCGGCGAGCGTGCGGTCGCGACAATGACGGCTTCTGACATGACGGCTCCTCAGTAGTTGCTTACTGGGAGAAACCTAGCTCGCGGGCACCACGATGGGCGCGGGCACCCCAGTGGAGCGACGCCACAGCCGGCTGACACCGCCGAGCCGGGCCAGCAGCGTGTTGACATCGGCCGACCGGGACTCCAGTGCGTCTTCGGGCGGCATGCCAGTGATGAACTCGCCCAACGCATTACAGAGCGCCGGCAACAGCTGCTTTGCCGCAAGCAGGTATCCGGCCGCCGACGGATGGAACATGTCATGGGAGAACAGCACTTCTGGTGCCTTATGGAACTCAGGGGACAGCAGGTCGGAGAACGGAACCGGAATGCCTCCCGCTGCCCGCACTTCCGCGGCCTGTGCCCGCGCCAGCCGTAACCCGCGGCTGCGGGCCACCCAGCGCAGAGGCTGAGGAATCGCCGTAAGCACGCCGAAGTCGGGGCAGGTGCCGACCACCACCACCGCGCCGCTACCCCTCAGCCGACGGACCGCCCGGCCCACCCGGCGAGCCGAGGGTCCGATGCCGTTCGGTTTGGTGATGTCGTTGGCGCCGATCATGATCACCGCCGCATCGGGGGGCGGACCCGCGACGAACATCGCGTCGATCTGACCCGCGAGGCCCTTTGGAGGTGGCGCCGACGATCGCTTTGGTGCTCAGCCGGATCCGCTTCCCGGATTCCTCTGCCAGGCCACGCGCGATCAGCACGCCGGGCAGTTCGTCGCCGGTCTGGCATCCGTAGCCAGAAGCCGTTGAGTCGCCGAACACCATCAGGTGCAGGTCGAACGGCATGCCGCGGTGCCAGCGCTCCACCGGGCCGCCGCCGGGCGAGTAGACGCCGTCGGCGCGGGGCGGGATGTCCCATGACTTCGGAATGACGCGTCGGGCCTGGTCAGCCTGTCCGCTCAGATAGGTGCGAGCTCCGACATACGCGGAGCCTGTCGATGCGAGCGTGGCCGCCGCCGCCAGGGCTACGGTCGACCGACGCGATGCACGGATCCTCACGAAGCCAGTTTATTGGCCAATTCCGGGGTTCTCCGCGTGGCGAGACGTGTTCGGCGGTCACGGTGCGGTATCAAGTCCGGTATCGAATCAGTTTCTTTGATTGTTGTAACTGATTGAGGCCTTCAAGCTAAGTTATCCGGGTTGGCCGAGCAACGAGCCACCCCAGTGCACTACGACGGCGTAGGAAGTGGTGGCGATGACGGCACCAAGCAAAGTTCCTGCAGCGCCACGCGCTGCAATAACTGCAGGTAGAGCGCGTAAACCACGCAAATTTCCGGTCAGCGACGGCGCGCCGGTAGAGATCGTCGAGGACGGTCCCAGCCTGGCGGGACGGCTGTTTTCGCTGGCCGTGATGCTGACAATCAGGCCTACTCTGGCTATCGGCAGCTACGCTCCGCGCCTGCCATGGCCGTTCGGGCTCGTAGACGTGGCGTGTCGCGTGTTGAAGCCCGCACCCGGCACGGTACGGGCCACCATCGCGCTGCCGAACTGCAATGCACAGCTGGTCCGCGCCGCCGGGCGTGCTGCCCGCCGACGGCAAACGCCGCGTCATCGTCTACATGCACGGCGGCGCGTTCCTGACCTGTGGCGTGCACTCCCACGGCCGGCTGGTGGAGGCGCTGTCGAAGTTCGCCGACAGCCCGGTGCTGGTCGTGAACTACCGGATGATCCCGAAGCACTCCGTCGGCCAGGCGCTCGACGACTGCCACGACGCCTACAAGTGGCTGCGGCTGGCGGGCTACGACCCCGAACAGATCGTGCTGGCCGGCGATTCGGCGGGCGGATACCTGGCGCTCGCGCTGGCCGAGCGGCTGCAGCAGGAAGGACTGGCCGGTGAGAAGCCCGCGGCCATCGTGACGCTGTCGCCACTGTTCGAGATCGACAACGAGTCCCGCGCGAACCATCCGAACATCCGGTCGGACGCCATGTTCCCGCCAAAGGCGTTCACCGCGCTGGTGGACCTGGTGGAAGCGGCTGCGGAGCACAACGTCGTCGACGGCAAGGCCGAGGAGGTTTTCGAGCCGCTGGACCACATCGAGCCCGGTCTGCCGCGGACGTTGATCCACGTGTCGGGATCCGAGGTCCTGCTGAACGACGCGCGCAAGGCCGCGCACATGCTGGCGGCAGCGGGCGTGCCCGTCGAGGTTCGGGTATGGCCCGGTCAGATGCACGTCTTCCAGATCGCCGCGCCTGCGGTCAAAGAGGCGACGAGATCGCTGCGACAGGTCGGCGACTACATCCGAGAGGCCACCTGGTAAGCATTCTCGCGGCCTGAGACGATGGACGCATGCGTATCGCCCGGCACGTCAGTGAGCTCATCGGCAATACCCCTCTGGTTCAGCTGAACTCGGTCGTGCCCGAGGGCTCGGGCAGGGTCGTCGCCAAGATCGAATACCTCAACCCGGGCGCCAGCGCCAAGGACCGCATCGCGGCGAAGATGATCGACGCCGCGGAGGCCAGCGGCGAGCTGAAGCCCGGTGGCACCATCGTCGAACCGACGTCGGGCAATACCGGTGTCGGACTCGCGCTGGTCGCCCAGCCGCGCGGCTACAAATGCATCTTCGTGTGCCCGGACAAGGTCAGCGAGGACAAGCAGAATGTGTTGCGCGCCTACGGCGCTGAGGTCGTGGTGTGCCCGACGGCGGTGCCGCCCGACCACCCGGACAGCTATTACAGCGTGTCCAACCGCCTCGTCGAGGAGATCGACGGCGCGTGGAAACCCGATCAGTACTCCAACCCGATGGGGCCGGTCAGCCACTACGAGACGACGGGACCCGAGGTCTGGAATGACACCGACGGCGAGGTGACCCATTTCGTGGCGGGCGTTGGCACCGGCGGCACGATCACCGGTGCAGGCCGGTATCTGAAGGAGGTGTCCGACGGCCGGGTGCGCATCATCGGCGCGGACCCGGAAGGCTCGGTGTATTCGGGTGGTTCGGGCAGGCCCTATCTCGTCGAGGGTGTCGGCGAAGACTTCTGGCCGTCGGCCTACGACCCGAGCGTGCCGGACGAGATCATCGCCGTTTCCGACGCCGACTCATTCGACATGACCCGCAGACTGGCCCGTGAGGAGGCCCTTCTGGTCGGCGGATCCTGCGGGATGGCCGTGGTCGCCGCGCTGAACGTAGCCGAACGAGCGGGACCCGATTCGCTCGTCGTCGTGCTGCTGCCCGACGGCGGACGCGGTTACATGTCAAAGGTTTTCAACGATGCGTGGATGTCGTCGTACGGCTTCCTGCGCAGCAGGCTCGACGGGTCGCTGGAGCAGGCCACCGTCGGCGACGTACTGCGCGGCAAGTCCGGTGCACTGCCCGACCTCGTGCACACGCATCCGTCGGAAACCGTCCGTGACGCGATCGGCATCCTGCGCGAGTACGGGGTGTCCCAGATGCCGGTCGTCGGCGCCGAGCCGCCGGTGATGGCAGGCGAGGTGGCGGGCAGTGTGTCGGAGCGCGAGCTACTGTCCGCGGTGTTCGAGGGCCGGGCGAAGCTGGCCGACGCGGTGTCGCAGCACATGTTGCCGCCGCTGCCGATGATCGGTGCGGGCGAACTGGTCAGCCACGCCGCGAAGGCGCTGCGCGACTGCGACGCCGTCATGATCGTCGAGGAAGGCAAGCCGGTCGGCGTCCTGACCCGCCATGACCTCCTCGGATTCCTCTCCGACGGCAGCACCCGACGCTGACCGGCCGGATAACCGGATTTACGGCCGCACTTTTTGCGGCAAATAGCGGCGTGGAACCTTGCCGAAGGCGCTGCTGAGAGCTAATTCTCAGGTACATTAAGCACGCTTGTTCCCAGCTAATGAAACTGGAAGGGTTCAATGAACCAACCGCCACCTCCCCCAGGTAACTACCCGCCTCCTCCGCCACCGCCGGGTGGATACCCACCGCCGCCAGGGCCGCAGGGTGGCGGATACCCGCCGCCGCATCAGCCGCAGGGTGGACCCGGCTTCCCGCCGCAGGGCGGACCCGGCTACCCACCGCCACCCGCAGGCCCGGTAGCGGCACTGCCGAAAGAGGCTTATACGCCGTGGCTTACGCGCGTGTTGGCGTGGCTCATCGACTCCATCCCGATCTTCATCGTGTACGGCATCGGTTGGCTTCTCTTGATCGGCACCCGCGAGACGGCATGCATCACCGACACGTCGGAATACGACCTCGGCGAGTTCTGTGCCACCGGCGCTTCCACATTGGGCCAGATATCCATGGTGATCGCCTGGCTGGTCGTGCTGGCGTATGTGGTCTGGAACTACGGCTACCGCCAGGGCACCACCGGTTCCAGCATCGGCAAGTCGATCATGAAGTTCAAAGTGGTCAGCGAAAAGACCGGGCAGCCAATCGGTTTCGGCATGTCCGTCGTGCGTCAGATCGCGCACATCGTCGACGGCATCATCTGCTACATCGGCTACCTGTTCCCGTTGTGGGACAACAAGCGGCAGACGCTGGCCGACAAGATCATGACGACGGTCTGCCTGCCTCTCTAGGCGTTGAAGGGCAGAGGCCGGCCCGTAGCGACAAGCCGCGGGCCGGCCCCTCTACAAAACAACTCAGCAAACACCTCTACCCGTGGAAGCGTGATGACCGACCAACCACCGTCCCCCCCACCCGGCAACTACCCGCCTCCGCCGCAAGGTGGTGGTTACCCGCCGCCTCCGCCGCAGGGTGGCTATCCGCCGCCGCCTCAGCAGGGTGGCTACCCGCCGCCGCCTCAACAGGGCGGTTATCCGCCGCCCCCGCCGCAGAACGCGCCGGGTTATCCGCCGCCGCCTCCGGCGCCAGGGCCCGCGCTGCCGAAAGAGGCCTACACCTCCTGGATCCATCGCGTCGGTGCGTACATCATCGACTTCATCCCCGCAGCGATCGCCATCGGCATCGGCCAGGGCATCGCGATCGGAACCGGCGACAACCAGTGCGTCACCAACAGCGGGGAATACGACTACGGCGTCTCCTGCACGTCGACCCCCTCAGCGATCGGCCTCATCGCGTCCGGCCTGGCGTCGATTCTCGTGCTGGCGTACGTGATCTGGAACTACGGCTATCGCCAGGGCACCACCGGCTCGAGCATCGGCAAGTCGGTGCTGAAGTTCAAGGTCATCAGCGAGAAGACCGGGCAGCCAATCGGTTTCGGCATGTCCATCGTCCGCCAGATCGCTCACATCGTGGACGGCCTTGCGTGCTACATCGGCTATCTGTGGCCGTTGTGGGATGCCAAACGGCAGACCTTCGCCGACAAGATCATGACCACGGTCTGTGTGCCGCTGAACCCGCAGCCGCTGCCACCGGGTCTGCAGCAAGGTCCTCCGCCGCGGTACTAGCGGTTATCTGCGCCTGAAGACGTAGGGGTGCCCCGCCACGCGGGCAAGACGGGGTCCTCTGCGTCGCAGAGATTCTGCGCTGAAAAATTTGTGTCCGGATTGGGCTCGTTGCCGCCTCTTGTCTTCATGGACAACGCCATGACCCAACCGCCCGCGAACTACCTGCCGCCTCCACCGCCCCCGCAGCCGCGGGTGCTGCCGAAGAACGCCTACACCCCGTGGTCTAAACGACTGCTCGCCTTTCTCATCGATTGGACGCCGTTCTATATCCTTCTTCGCCCTGCCCTATGTGGTCGAGGCGTTCGAGTACGACGCGGGTTGCGCCGTGGAAAGCTACGCGGACGAAACCTACTGCGCGGGTGAGCCGTCGGACCTCTTCACGATCGTCGCGCTGAGCGCGTTCCTCATCATGGCGGTCTACTTCTTCTGGAACTTCTGCTACCGCCAGGGCAAGACGGGGCAGAGCATCGGCAAATCGGTGCTGAAGTTCAAGGTCATCAGCGAGAAGACCTGGCAACCCATCGGTTTCTGGCCGTCATTCCTGCGCCAAGTCGCTCACTACGTCGACCAACTCATCTGCTACCTCGGCTATCTGTTCCCCTTGTGGGACGACAAGCGCCAAACAATCGCCGACAAGATCATGAGCACCGTCTGCGTGCCATTCGACATGCAACCGCCTCTGCCGAGAGAGTATCCCCGACCGTAGTGAGGTTCAGCGGAAGGCGCTGACGCCCGTCACTGCCTCTCCGATGACCATCTGATGCACCTCGGATGTGCCTTCGTAGGTCATCACGGATTCGAGGTTGTTGGCGTGCCGGATCACCGGATACTCCAGGGTGATTCCGTTGGCGCCGAGCAGGGTTCGGCACTGCCGGGCGATCTTGATCGCTTCCCTGCAGTTGTTGAGCTTGCCGATGCTGACCTGTTCCGGCCGGATCCGTCCCTCATCCTTGAGCCGGCCGAGGTGCAACGCCAGCAGCTGCGCCTTGGCCAGCTCGACGGCCATGTCGGCGATCTTGGTCTGGGTGATCTGGTATCCCGCAAGGGGTTTGTCGAACACCTCGCGGATGCCGACGTAGTCCAGCGTGGTCTGCAGGCAGTCCCTTGCGGCGCCGACGGCGCCGAACACGATGCCGAACCGGGCCTCCGACAGGCAGGCGAGCGGACCCGACAAGCCTCGCGCCTCGGGCAGTTGGGCCTCGGCGGGCAGCCGCACGTCGTCGAGGTGCAGCTCCGAGGTGACCGATGCCCGCAGTGACAGCTTGTGGGTCATTTCCCGCGCACTGAATCCCGGTGTTTCGGCGGGCACGACAAACCCGAGGATGCCCTCCTCGGCGCGTGCCCACACCACCGCGACGTCGGCGACCGAGCCGTTGGTGATCCACATCTTCGAGCCGTTGAGGATCCAGTCGGACCCGTCGCGGCGCGCGGTGGTGCGCATGCCCGCGGGATTCGAGCCGAAGTCGGGCTCGGTCAGCCCGAAGCAGCCGATGACGTCGCCGGTGGCCATCGCGGGCAGCCACTGCTTTCGCTGGTCCTCGCTTCCGTGCTTATGGATGGCGAACATCGCCAGCGAGCCCTGCACCGACACCAGGCTGCGCAGACCGCTGTCGACGGCCTCGAGCTCCTGGCACACCAGCCCGTATGCGGTGGCCGTCGAGCCGCCGCAGCCGTAGCCCTCCAGGTGCATCCCCAGCACGCCCAGCTTGCCGAGGTCGGAGGCCAGTTCGCGGACCGGCACCTCGCCGGTCTCGAACCATTCGGCGATGTGCGGGCGGAGCCGTTGCTCGCCGAACCGGCGTACGGTCTCTCGCAGCTCCTTGTCCTCGGGCGTCAGCTGTGAGTCGAGTTCGAGCAGGTCGTCGATCCGGGCACTAGCGCTCATGGTCCATGTCTACACCCTGGTAGAGGGGGTGGGCGGAACTGGAGTAGTCGATTTCGCTAGTGCGATCCGGCAGCTTCGGCAGACAATCACATGGTCGCGAACCCGCGGAAGCGGACGGGTCGCCGCGCCGCGAGGAGAGGGGCTTCCGATGACCGCCGACCAACCGTCCGTTGTCGCCCCGCCCGACGGCGCGGTCGAGAGGTGCGACGTCTGCATCGTCGGCGCAGGCATCGCCGGAATCAACGCGCTGTTCGTCGCGAGCCAATACCTGTCTCGCGACCAGAAGGTCATCCTGATCGATCGTCGCCCGCGCGTTGGCGGCATGTGGGTCGACACCTATCCGTACGTGCGGCTGCACCAGCCGCATCCGATGTTCACGGCCGGGAACATCAAATGGACCATCGGCAAGGATCGTTCCTACCTGGCGACGAAGGGCGAGGTGCTCGACCACTTCCAGCACTGCCTCAACGTGATCAAGCAGCGGGTGCGGGTCGACGAGTATTTCGGCTGGGACATGGAGTACGACGAGGAGACCGACGGGATCGTGCGCGTGACGTGCAGATCCTCGGATGGCCGCGCTTTGTTTGTCGAGACGAAGCGACTGATCAAGGCGTCCGGTTTCCGCGTCGTGCCCAACGACCCTCTCGAGGTGTCCAGCACCCGTGTCCACACGGTGTCGCCCGACTACTGCGACGTCCGGTCGGGCGACATTCGGGCGAGTGACGCCCCGGTGTGGATCATCGGCGGCGGCAAGTCCGCAATGGACACCGCGCACGCGCTCATCACCCAGAGCCCCGGCCGTGAGGTGAACCTGGTGGCGGGTCGGGGGACGTTCTTCACCAGCCGCGACCTCGCGTTCCCGTCCGGCGTCCGGCGGTGGTGGAGCGGCGTGAACGGCGCGAAGCTTGCCGAGCAGATGGGCCGTCGATTCGACGGCACCAACGAGGCCGAAGTCCAGGACTGGTTCCGCTCCACCGTCTGCACCTTCGTCACCCCGACCGCGGAGAACTTCTGGGCAGGCTTGCTGTCCGAGGCGGAGAACAAGACGATTTCCCACGGCCTCAACGACGTCGTCATGGACTACTTCGAGGACGCGGTCGACCGCAACGCCTCGACCGAGATGGTGTTCCGCAGCGGGGCGACCAAGACAATCCAACCGGGAAGCTGGATCGTCAACTGCACGGGATACCTCGGCTTCGAGGGCGACCACCCGTACGAACCCTACGTCTCCGACAGCGGAGCGGTGGTCTCCATCCAGCCGCGGTCGGCGACACTGCATCTGCCCGCATTTCAGGGCTACTTCCTCGCCCACCTGCTGTTCTTGGACAAGATCAGGGACCTCCCGCTGTACGAAATCGACATGGAGGAGTTGCGGCGGAAGTCGAGGCTGGTGTTTCCGTACGCGCTCGCCATGCTCGTCCAGCACAACTTGAGCCTCATTTTCGACAACGTTCCACGTCGCGTCTTCCTCGAGAACGGACTCGACTTCGACACCTGGTACCCGCTGCCGCGCCGGTTGCCCGGCATCGCGCGGTTCATGCTCACGCATCGCCGCGAGCGCGAGCGTGCGGGGCGCGTGCTCGACACCCTTCGCGAACGGTTCGACGTGCGATGCGGCCCGCTGAACCTAGACGCCCGCGCCGCCCCTCGTTACGCTGGGCGGTGATGACTGAGCAGAGCAGGTGGCGGGGCTTGGCCACCAAGGCCATACACGCCGGGTTCCGGCCCGACCCGCAGACCGGCGCCGTCAACGCCCCGATCTACGCCAGCTCGACGTTCGCCCAGGACGGCGTCGGCGGGCTGCGCGGCGGGTTCGAGTACGCGCGCACCGGCAATCCGACCCGTGCCGCACTGGAGGCGTCGCTGGCCGCGGTGGAGGAGGCGGCGTTCGGGCGTGCGTTCAGCTCCGGGATGGCCGCCACCGACTGCGCGCTGCGCGCACTGCTGCGCCCCGGCGATCACGTGGTGATGCCCGACGACGCTTACGGCGGCACCTTCCGGCTCATCGACAAGGTGTTCACCAACTGGGGGATCGACTACACGGCGGTGTCACTGGCCGACCTCGACGCCGTCCGCGCCGCGATCACGCCGCAAACCAAGCTGATCTATCGTCGAAACGCCGACCAACCCGCTGCTGTCCATCGCCGACATCAACGCGATATCCGAGATCGCTGCGACTTCGAAGGCAAAGGTGTTGGTGGACAACACCTTTGCGTCGCCTGCGCTGCAGCAGCCGCTGCTGCTGGGCGCCGACATCGTGCTGCACTCGACGACGAAGTACATCGGCGGGCATTCCGACGTCGTCGGCGGTGCGCTGCTGACCAATGACGGCGAACTCGACGAGGCGTTCGGCTTCCTGCAGAACGGGGCGGGTGCGGTGCCCGGCCCGTTCGACGCGTATCTGACGATGCGGGGCCTCAAGACGCTGGTACTGCGCATGCAGCGGCACAGCGACAACGCCGCGCTGGTTGCCGAGTTCCTGGATGACCATTCCGCGATCGAAACGGTGTTGTACCCGGGCCTGCCGAGCCATCCCGGCCACGACATCGCCGCCAAGCAGATGAGCGCATTCGGCGGCATGGTGTCGGTACGGCTGCGCGGCGGCATCGAGGCGGCGCGCGACTTCTGCTCGCGGACAGAGGTTTTCATTCTCGCGGAGTCACTCGGTGGCGTGGAGTCGTTGATCGAGCACCCTGGCGCGATGACGCACGCATCGACGGCGGGCTCGCAACTCGAGGTGCCCGACGATCTGGTTCGGCTTTCGGTGGGCATCGAGGACGCCGCGGATCTGCTTGCCGATTTGGAGCAGGCGCTACGTTAGCGCCGTCCGCATCGCCGACGCGGTGACCGCCAGGTTCATCTCGGGCAGCGCGGTTTCGATATTCGTCGACCCAACTGCCACTGGCGATTTCGCCCGCCCGCATGTGAACCCATCGCCAGCCGCGGTCGTTGAGGCTGAGCAGCGCGCCGAGGCCGTCCACGGCATGCAGCAGCGAGACGATCGCCGCCGTCGGCGGTGTCGGCGGTTCCCGGTCGAACAGCGCCGACAACAGCGCAGCACGGGCCTGCGTCACCCGCTCCCGATTCGTCACCGGCCAGCGAGTCGTGATGGGTGAATCGCTTGCTCTGCAACCGAACATGGCGGATCTGACCGGTGCGCTCGAGGTGGCCGGCGATGCTGTCCTGGACTCCTCGACGCAGCTTGGATATCGCGGCAGAGGGACTCAGCGGGCGGCGAGCCAGCAGCGCAAAAGCAGGGTCCATGACGGGGTCCAAGGGCATCGGCCCGGCCAGCGCTACCAGTCGGCCGGGTTGAACGGGTTCACCGTTCATCGTCGGTCGGACGCGGCAGAGCAGCGCCAAGTCCAGCAGCACCGCCGCCGACAGCACGCGCTCACGGCGCGACCGGTCAAGGCCGGGCTGAGCGGACGCGTTGTCCAACAGCAGTAGAAACAAGTCCTCGGCGATGTGCGCCACGGACGGCACTTTAACGCGATCGCTTCAGCAGGGTCGCGTCAGGAGTGGTAGGGCTCCGCTTTGACAAGGGTGACCTTGACGGTGTTGCCGTTGGGCACCATGTACGTGCGGGTCTCGCCTTCCTTGGCGTCGATCAGCGCACCGCCCAGTGGCGAGTGCGGCGAGTAGACCTCGAGCTTGCCGTCGCTGACGCCCTCTTGGCGGGTGGCGATCAGGAAGGTCTCTTTATCGGACTTGTCCTCGCCGTAGTAGACGGTCACCACCGAGCCGGGCAGCGCCACACCGGACTGCTTGGGCGCCTCGCCGACCTTGGCGTTGTTCAGCAGCTCCTGCAGCTGACGAATGCGGGCTTCTTCCTGGCCCTGCTCCTCGCGCGCGGCGTGGTAGCCGCCGTTCTCCCGCAGGTCGCCCTCTTCGCGCCGGTCGTTGATCTCGGCAGCGATGATTGGCCGGTGGGCGATCAGCTGGTCCAGCTCCGCCTTCAGCCGGTCGTGTGCTTCCTGGGTGAGCCAGTTGACCTGAGTGTCGGTCATGTCGTCGCGCTCCTGTCTTCCTGTTCGCGCTTTTCGGCGTGTGAAGTCCATGTCTTCTGCCGGGAGCTTCGTATGTATTGCCACATCGGCCGGCGCTCAATCAGCGCGCAAAAGCAGCAATACACGGTCCCAGCGGGAACCGTGTATCCGGCCATGTTACCACCGCCACGTCAGCCGCTTTTCACGTATTCGCTGTTCGCCGTTTGTTGCGTCGTCCCACCGAGGCCGGGTATCAGGACGCCACCAGGTAGGGCGGCACCTCCGTCCCGCACCCGTACACATCGCCGATGACCGGCGGCCGGGTGGACTTGACGGTGGTGGTCACGTTGACGGTGTCCTGCGACGACGGCGGCACCAGCACCTCCCGGCGGCCGGTTTCGCTGCCGTCAATGGACCGGGCCCGCACGATGCACACCACCGGACGCGACGGGTCGGCCCGGGTGACCTTGATCGTCACCGAGAGCGTCTCGTCGTCGACCAGCTGGTATCCGCCCATCTCGCCCTGCACATCGCCGGTGCCCAGCCGTTGCCAACCCGCGATCGCGATCGCCACGCCGGCCAGCAGAACCAGCGCCGTCAGGCCGATCACCCACCAGCGGCGCGACCGGCGCGGCAGGCGCTGACGCCCATAGCGGGCGGCGGGACGCTCGATCATGTCCAGTTTTGGGTGCCCGTCGGTCGGATACATCTACTAGGACTGGAACTATAGGGCTACCGAAACGGTTGAAACCTGTCGACATGATGAGGAACCAGTTGAAGCAACTGCGGTTGATGGCCGTGCACGCCCACCCGGACGACGAGTCCAGCAAGGGCGCCGCCACCACGGCCAAGTACGCGGCCGAGGGTGCACGAGTGATGGTCGTGACGCTCACCGGCGGCGAGCGCGGCGACATCCTCAACCCGGCGATGGACCTGCCCGAGGTGCACGGCCGGATGGCCGAGATCCGCCGCGACGAGATGCGCAAGGCGGCCGAGATCCTCGGCGTTGAGCATCACTGGCTGGGTTTCGTCGACTCAGGGCTGCCCGAAGGTGACCCGCCGCCGCCGCTGCCCGAGGACTGCTTCGCCGTGGTGCCGCTCGAGGCGCCGACCGAGGCGCTGGTGAAGGTGATCCGCGAGTTCAAGCCGCATGTGATGACCACTTACGACGAGAACGGTGGCTATCCCCATCCCGACCACATCCGCTGCCACCAGGTGTCGGTGGCCGCGTTCGAGGCCGCCGCCGACTACCGGCTCTACGCAGGCGCGGGCGAGCCGTGGCGGGTCAGCAAGCTGTATTACAACCACGGTTTCCTGCGGAAGCGCATGCAGCTGTTGCAGGACGAGTTCGCCAAGCACGGCCAGAAGGGGCCCTTTGAAAAATGGCTCAAGCACTGGGACCCGGAGCTCGACACGTTCGCGGGCCGGGTGACGACCCGCATCGAATGCTTGGATTACTTCTCGCAACGGGACGACGCGCTGCGCGCCCACGCTACCCAGATCGACCCGAGCGGCGACTTCTTCGCTGCGCCCATCGAATGGCAGCAGCGGCTGTGGCCCACAGAGGAATTCGAACTGGCCCGGTCGCGGGTGCCGATCAGCCTGCCCGAGACCGATCTGTTCGCCGGCATCGAGGTCGAGGATGACTGACACGCTCGTGCTGATCGCCGGCCTGCTGGCGGACGAGGCGCCCAAGGACACCGGACCGGACTTCGGCAAGGCGAGCCCGTTCGGCCTGTTGATCGTCGTGCTGCTGCTGATCGGCACGTGTCCTGTTGGTGCGGTCGATGAACCGGCATCTCAAGCGCCTGCCGGAGTCGTTCGACCGCAAGAACCCCGAGCCGGATCAGGCGGACGACGGAACCGTCGATCCGGAAACCGACCGCACGACGTCCTGATAGGGGCCGAAGACGAACGCGAGTGAGGGATCGCAAGCGAGGGACGAGCGAGGACCGGAGCGAGCGTGAGTCGAGCCAGGCCAGGCAACACCCTCGTCGAGGCCACAAGCCCGTATCTGCGCCAGCACGCCGACAACCCCGTGCACTGGCGGCAATGGACCCGTGAGGCGCTGGCCGAGGCGACCGAGCGGGATGTGCCGATACTGCTGTCGGTCGGCTACGCCGCCTGCCACTGGTGCCATGTGATGGCCCACGAATCGTTCGAGGACGACGAGGTGGCCGCCGCGATGAACGCCGGCTTCGTGTGCATCAAGGTCGACCGCGAAGAGCGGCCCGACCTCGACGCGGTGTACATGAACGCCACCGTCGCGCTGACCGGGCAGGGCGGTTGGCCGATGACCTGTTTCCTCACTCCTGACGGCCGGCCGTTCTTCTGCGGCACGTACTACCCCAAGCCCAACTTCCTGCAGCTGCTCGCCGCCGTCAGCGACACGTGGCAGCAGCGGCGTGACGAGGTCGAACGGGCCTCCGACCAGATCATCGGGGAGCTGCGGTCGATGGCCTCGGGACTGCCCGGCGGCGGACCCGAGATCGAGCCCGCACTGTGCGACCAGGCGGTTGCAGGCGTGCTGAGCGACGAGGACACCGCAAGGGGCGGGTTCGGCGGTGCCCCGAAGTTCCCGCCGTCGGCGCTGCTGGAGGCCCTGCTGCGCAACCACGAGCGCACCGGCGACCAGAGACACTGGCGGCCGTCGAACGCACAGGAACCGCGATGGCCCGCGGCGGCATCTACGACCAGCTCGCCGGGGGATTCGCCCGATACAGCGTCGACGCGTCCTGGGTGGTGCCGCACTTCGAGAAGATGCTCTACGACAACGCGCTACTGCTGCGGGCCTACGCCCATTGGGCGCGGCGCACCGGAAACCCATTGGCGCGCAAGGTTACTCGCGAGACCGCGCGTTTCATCATCGACGAGCTGGGCGCCGATGACATGTTCATCTCCTCGCTGGACGCCGACGCGGCAGGCCAGGAAGGCGCGACGTATGTCTGGACGCCCGCGCAGCTGACCGAAGTGCTCGGCGAAGACGACGGCCGTTGGGCCGCAGAGCTTTTCGGTGTGACGGAGGCAGGCACCTTCGAGCACGGCAGCTCGGTGCTGCAACTAGCAGCCGATCCCGACGACGTCGAGCGTTTCGACCGGGTCCGGACGGCGCTGCTGGCCGCCCGGCTGACCCGGCCGCAGCCGGGCCGCGACGACAAGGTCGTCACCGCATGGAACGGCTGGGCGATCACCGCGCTGGCCGAGGCGAGCGTCGCTCTGGATGAACCCGAATTCCTCGATGCCGCACGCCGATGCGCGCAGGCGCTGCTCGACCTGCACATCGTCGGCGGCAGGCTGCGTCGCGCCAGCCTCGGCGGCCGGGTCGGCGACAGCGCCGCGATCCTGGAGGACCACGCGACGCTGGCCTCCGCGTCTGCTCACCCTGCACCAGATCACCGGCGAGGCGCGGTGGCTGGACGCCGCCACCGTCCTGCTCGACACCGCGCTGGAACATTTCGCCGACCCCGAGCGTCCAGGCCGATGGTTCGACACCGCCGACGACGCCGAGCAGCTGTTGGTGCGGCCGGCCGACCCGCTGGACGGCGCGACGCCGTCTGGTGCGTCGTCGATCACCGACGCGCTGCTCACCGCGGCGCACCTGGTGCCAGTGCCACGGACCGACCGGTACGCAACGGCGGCGGGCGAGGCGTTGTCCGCGGCGACACCGGTGCTGGCCAGGCTGCCGCGTTCGGGCGGGAACTGGCTGGCCGTCGCCGAGGCCGCCGTGCGCGGCCCCATTCAGATCGCCGTCGCCACAGAGGCTTCCGACTCACCGCTGCTCGCCGCCGCCCGCGGGCTGGCGCCGGGGGGCGCCGTGGTGGTCGGCGGTGCGGTCAACTCCTCGGAGCTGCTGATCGACCGTGACCGGGTCGACGGTGCCGACGCCGCCTACGTGTGCCGCGGCCGGGTGTGCGACCTGCCGGTCACCACCACCGAGGGACTTGCCGCCGCGCTGGGCGTGCCCGTGTAGCCTTCGGCGCATGTCGAGCCCCGAAGACAACGCCAGGATCGTCAACCGTTATCTCGAGCTGGCCAGGGAAGGCCGCACCGACGACATCGTCGACCTCTACGCAGAGGACGGCACCGTCGAGGATCCGGTCGGCGGCGAGGTGCACATCGGCCACGAGGCGATCCGCGGGTTCTACAGCGCGATTGCGAACGTGAACGCCGAACCGGAACTGTTCACGCTGCGCGCCCTCGGCAACGAAGCCGCGTGGTTCTGGGCGCTGAAGGTCGACGTCGGCGGCAACCGGATGCGTATCGAGATCATCAGCACCATGACGTTCAACGACGACGGCAAGGTCGCGTCGATGAAGGCCTACTGGACCCCGGACAACATCACGCCCCTCTAGCCGCGGAACACGGCGAACCACATGGCGATGTAGTGCAGGATTGCGGCCACCGCCGTGCAGGCGTGGAAGAACTCGTGGTGGCCGAAGGTCTCGGGCCACGGGTTGGGCCACTTCAAGCCGTAGAGCACGCCGCCGATGCTGTAGAGCGCGCCGCCGACGATCAGCAGGACGAGCGCCGCGACGCCCGCGCCGTCCAGGATCGGCCCGACGAACCACACCGCGACCCAGCCCAGCAACAGGTAGAGCGGGACGCCCACCCAGCGCGGCGCGGACGGCCAGAACATCTTGAGCAGCACGCCCGCGACGGCGCCGCTCCAGACGATCCAGAACAGCACCATGCCCTTCTCCGACGGCAGCGCCAGCAGGGCGAACGGGGTGTAGCTGCCCGCGATGAACACGAAGATCATCGAGTGGTCGGCGCGCTTCATCCACTTGCGAAGCGTCGCCGATTTCCAATTCACCCGGTGGTAGGCGCCGCTGACCGCGAACATGGCCACGATCGTCAGCGTGTAGATGAGGGTGGCGATGCCTGCGCGGGTCCCCGGAGGGCCCACGACACCGATACCAGCGTCGCCCCCGCGATGAGGGCGACCACGGCCGCGTAGACATGGATCCAGCCGCGCGCCCGCGGCTTGCCGATGGCATGGGCGACCCGGTCGACGACCGCCTCAGGAAAGTCTTCGGCGCCGTTGCCGGGACGGTGTCTGCGGTCCGGTTCGTCGGTGTCGATTGAGGCGGTCAGTCACCTCCAATGCCTCTCGGTGAATCCCGAGCGCCACAGTAGTCTGGATTCTCGTGGAGATCATTCCCGCTCGTCTCAAGGAGCCGATGTACCGGCTGTACGAGATGCGGTTGCGGCAGGGTCTCGCGGCCTCGAAATCCGAACTGCCCCGCCATATCGCGGTGCTTTGTGACGGCAACCGGCGGTGGGCGCGTGATGCTGGTCACGATGACGTCAGTTATGGCTATCGGGTGGGGGCGGCGAAGATCGCCGAGATGCTCCGCTGGTGCCACGAGGCGGGCATCGAAATGGCCACCGTCTACCTGCTGTCGATGGAGAACCTGCAGCGCGATCCCGAGGAGCTGTCGTCGCTGATCGAGATCATCACCGACGTGGTGGAGGAGATCTGCGCGCCTGCGAACCGGTGGAGCGTGCGCACGGTCGGCGACCTGGAACTGCTCGGCGAGCAGCCGGCGCGGCGGCTGCGCGATGCGGTGGAGTCGACGGAGTCGGAGGCGATTGCCGGGACTTTCCACGTCAACGTCGCCGTCGGCTACGGCGGACGGCAGGAGATCGTCGACGCGGTGCGGGCGCTGCTGGGCAAGGAACTCGCCAACGGCGCAACGGGTGACCAGCTGATCGAAGCCATCACCGAGGACGCGATCTCGGAGAACCTGTACACCTCGGGTCAGCCCGATCCCGATCTGGTCATCCGCACATCGGGCGAGCAGCGACTGTCCGGCTTCCTGCTGTGGCAGAGCGCGTACTCGGAGATGTGGTTCACAGAGGCGTACTGGCCGGAGTTCCGCCGGGTGGATTTCCTGCGTGCGTTGCGCGATTACACGGCGCGGCACCGCCGGTACGGCCGCTGACAGTGCATGCCACACTTGAGTCATGGCTGCGCTATCGGCGTTGGTCTTTTCGCTCAGCTGGTGGCTGGGCCTGTACCTGCTGGCCCGTAATCCCCGCAAGCCGGTGCTCGTGCTGGCCGCCGTCGGCCTGACGAGCTTCGCGGCGGTGGTGGCACTCGACGCCGTGCGGGTCGTCAGCGGTGTGCATTGCTCAGCAGCATCGAGATCTACCTCGTCGCGGTGCCCGGCATCGCCTGGTTCGCGGTGCTGCTCGAGCTGTCCCGGCCTTCCGACACCTGGCGCAGCAGGGCAGGCGAGATCGCCCTCATCGCCTGCGTGGCAGCGCTGTCGATCTGCGGCGCGGTGATGGCCGGAAACGTCGACGGGCCTGTGCGGCTGGGCCACTGGTTGATGTTCGCAACCATTTCGCTGTCCTCGCTCGGCGCGATGCTGCGGGCGGTGTTCGGGCCGTGGCAGCCGAGGCCGGTGGTGGGCTACATCGTCGTCGCGACGCTGTTCTTCGCGCTCGGCAATGCGATCCTCGTCATTCCGCTCGGGCTCGTGCCCAGTTGGCTTGCATTGGCGTCGACGGGATGCGACGTCGTGCTGCTCGGTGTCGCCGTCGCGATGTGGGATGCCTTCGACGAAGGCCAGGCGCTGCGCGCCGACATGTTGCGCTCGTTCGTCGCGACCGGCGTGGTGGTGGTGCTGTTCGGCGGGCAGGCACTGATCGGCATGGCGCTGACGGGGGAGCGGACCGCGCTGACCGTGCTGTTGTTCACCAGCGTCGCGATCGCGGTCGCGATCAACGTGCTTGCCGACCCGCTGGCGGGCGTTCTCGACCGGCTCGCGTTCTCCCGCTCACCCGAATTACGTGCCGATCGCGCCGCGCTGCGCCGCACCGAGGCTGCGCTGCCGCGTCGGTCGGCCAACCCGCTGGAAGACGTCGACGACGGCACCTTCGACCGGCTCACCCGTCGCGCGCTCGGCCATTACGGCGACCTGTCGAAGCTGGTCGCCAGCCCGCTGACCGCGTTGCCGATCATCGACGAGCGGCTGGCCGCCCGCGGCGCGCCCGACCAACCCTTGGAACGGGCCAACGAACTCAAGGCCCTGTTGGCCGATCGCATCGCCAGGCTCAAACCACGCGACGGCGGCGACTTCGGCACCACCGAGCAGTGGCGCCACTACAACGCGCTGTACTTCCCCTACGTCGTCGGCGTGCGGGCGTACGCACAGAACGCGACCGCCGCCGGGCTCGACCCCGTCGCGCGCCAGGCCTGGCAGTGGTTCGTCACCGAAGTGCCGCAGCGGTCGCTGCACAACTGGCAGAACGCCGCGGCCCGGCTGATCGCCGCCGATCTGCGCGGCAATCTGGTCGCCGCACAGATCATGAGGAACCCTGACTCAGGTTGATTGGTCAGCTTCTCCTCGGGCTCGTCCTCGCCCGCAACGTCGCTGAGCTGCGCTTGGCAGTAGCTGGCAGCGTCTGGCGTCGATCTGGCAGTGGCATCTGCGCAACATCAAAGCCATGACCGCCATCACCACCCGGCCCGTCCGGATGAAAGCGCGCCGATGCGTCTCCGGCTACTTGCGTTTTGCGCTGCGCGCCGACGCCACCTTGTGCGGGGCGCTTGGTCTGCTCATCGCCATGGCCGCCGATCCGCTGTCGCGGCTGTCCGGCCTGTCGGCCACGTCCGAATGGATCGCAGGCGCGGCACTCGTCGGCTACGGCGTCGGCCTGTATGCCGCCGCCCGTACCTGACGTCCGGCGCGTCGGCGTCGGCGTGCTCGCCGGAAACATCGCGTTCGCCGTCCTCGTCGCGGTGGTGCTCATCGCGGGCTGGCTGCCGCTGACCGACCTCGGTGTCGTGTCGACGATCGCCTTCACCGTCGTCACGTTGGCCTTCGCCTACGCCCAGTACCTCGGAGTGCGCCGACTTGCGTGACTCCCTCATGGCTGGGTCCGGAGCCGCCGTCGTCAGAGGTTGCGGCGTCGGCTCCGGAACCGGTAAGAACCCACCGAGAAAGGAAGATTCATGACCGCCATCACCACCCCCCGCCTCAAGGAGTCGAGCGACTCACTGCTGCGCTTCGCCATGCGAGCCGACGCAATCCTCTCAGGGCTCGCAGGCATCGCCGGCATCCCGCTCGCGGGCTGGTTGGCCGAGACATCGGGCACCACAACCGCGTTCGAGTACTCGATGAGCGCGTTCTTCATCGTCTACGGGGTCGCAGTGCTCGGGCTCGCCGCCCGGCCGTCCGTGCGTCGCACCGGCCTGATCCTGGCCATCGGCAACCTGCTGTTCACCGTCGCGAGCGTGGCTTTGGTGGTCGCCGACGTCTTCCCGTTGACCACGACCGGAGTGGTGCTGACGCTTGCCACCGGTGTTTACACGCTGGTGTTCGCGGAACTGCAGTATCAGGGTTGGCGCCGCGCCAAGGCGTAAGGCGCTGCCGCTCAGGCCCGCTCGGCGATGCCGGGCGGGCTTTGGGCTTTCACAGCTTGCGCAGCCGCAGCCGGTTGATGGAGTGGTCGGCGTCCTTGCGCAGTACGAGTGTGGCGCGCGGCCGCGTCGGCAGGATGTTCTCGATCAGGTTGGGGCGGTTGATGGAATGCCAGATGTCACGCGCAGCGAAGACCGCCTGATCATCGGTCAACGTCGAGTAGTGGTGGAAATGAGAGGCCGGGTCGGCGAACGCGCCCGCCCGCATCGCCAGGAAGCGTGACACATACCACCCTTCGATGTCTTCGATGCGGGCGTCGACGTAGACCGAGAAGTCGAACAGGTCCGAAACCATCAGCGCCGGACCGGTTTGCAGCACGTTGAGTCCCTCGAGGATCAAGATGTCCGGGTGCCGGATGACTTGCTTCTCACTCGGGACGATGTCATAGAGCAGATGTGAATACACCGGCGCACAGGCGTAGTCCGATCCCGACTTCACCGCGGTGACGAAGCGCATCAGCCCCCTGCGGTCGTAGCTTTCGGGAAAGCCCTTACGGTGCATCAGGTTTCGGCGGTTGAGTTCGTCGTTCGAATACAGGAACCCGTCCGTGGTGACGAGGTCCACCCTCGGATGGTGTTCCCAGCGGGTCAACAGTGCCTGCAGCACGCGGGCAGTGGTCGACTTGCCCACCGCCACGCTGCCCGCGACACCGATGATGAAGGGCACCGGCCGATCGGGGTTCTGCTGGGGCTCGCCGAGGAACTCGGCCGTTGCGGCGAACAACCGCTGCCGGGCCGCGACCTGCAGGTGGATCAACCGGGCCAGCGGCAGATAGACCTCTTCGACCTCGAGCAGGTCGATCTTCTCGCCGAGACCGCGCAGCTTGATCAGCTCGTCCTCGGCCAGCTTCAGCGGGGTGGACATTCGCAGCGCGCGCCACTGACTCCGGTCGAACTCCACGTAGGGGCTCGGCTCGCTCAGCCGCGGCATGAGCTCAGTCTTCCAGTTAGCGTGGTCGCCATGGACCCCGGCACCCTGATCCGCGAATACCTGCTGCTCGGACTGCGGTTCGATCGGATCGAGGAAGGCTATGTCGACTCGTTCACCGGCGATCCGGCGTTGCGGGAGGCGGTCGCATCCGAGCCGGCGCCCGACCCCTCCGACCTGGCGAGGCAGGCCGACAGGCTGTCGGCCGACCTACCGGGCGGTCTCGACGAGGCGCGCGCCGGCTACATCGGCGCCCATCTGCGCGCATTAGCTTGTGCCGGAAGGAAATTCGCGGGGCAACCGGTCGGATTCGTCGACGAGGTCGAGGCCTACTTCGACGTGCACATCGCCAAGGGTGATCCGGACCGGTATCGACAGGCACACCGCTTGCTCGACGAGGCCTTGGGCGGCACCGGATCCCTGCACGATCGGGTGCATGCCTACCGTGCGGCCGAGGAGGTCCCGCCCGAACGGCTCGAGGAGTGCATCCACGCGTTCTCCAGCGCGCTGCGGGACCGGGTGCGGGCCGAGTTTCCGCTGCCCGATTCGGAGACGATCGTCTACGAGGTTGTCACCGACAAGCCGTGGTCGGGCTTCAACTACTACGAGGGCAACTTCCGCTCGACGGTGGCTGTCAACGCCGACCTCAAGCAGCAGATGTCCAACCTTCCGCGGCTGGTGGCACACGAGTCCTATCCGGGCCACCACACCGAGCACTGCCGCAAGGAGGCGGGACTCGTCGCCCGTCAAGGCCAAACCGAGCAGACCATCTTTCTGGTGAACACCCCGCAGTGCCTGATGGCCGAGGGGCTGGCGGACCTGGCGCTCCATGTCGTCGTCGGTCCGGGCTGGGGCGACTGGGCGGCCGACATCTACGCCGACCTGGGCCTGCGCTTCGACGGGCACAAGGCCGAGGCGGTGTCGGAGGCTTACAGCGCGCTGGGCGAGGTGCGTCAGGATGCCGCGCTGATGCTGCACGACGAGCACCGCGACGCCGACGACGTCGTGGACTACCTGAAGCGCTGGCTGCTGGTTCCCGACGAGCGTGCCCGGCACATGCTGCGATTTCTGTCCTCGCCGTTGTGGCGGGCGTACACCAGCACCTACGTCGAGGGATACCGGCTGCTGCGCGGGTGGCTGGACAACAGGCCGGCCGGCCACACCGTCACCGAGCGGTTCGGCAGGCTGCTCGACGAGCCGCTGATCCCGTCGTTGCCCTGCGAATCCCGGGGACGTAGGCTGGCAGGCATGGCTGCCGATCCCGTCACCACCACCGCACCAGCGCCCGGCGCCGAGTACGCCGAAACCGCCAGCGCCGCGTATCGCGACATCCTGCAGATCATCGAATCGGTCGAACCGCGCATCGCCGCGGCGACACGCAAAGAGCTTGCCGACCAACGCGATTCGCTCAAGCTGATCGCCAGCGAGAACTACGCCTCGCCCGCTGTGCTGCTCACCATGGGCACCTGGCTGTCCGACAAGTACGCCGAGGGCACCATCGGGCACCGCTTCTACGCAGGCTGCCAGAACGTCGACACCGTCGAGGCGGTGGCCGCCGAGCACGCCGAGAAGCTGTTCGGTTCGCCACACGCCTACGTGCAGCCGCATTCCGGCATCGACGCCAACCTCGTTGCGTACTGGGCCATCCTGGCCACCCGGGTCGAAGCGCCGGGACTCGCCGAGGCCGGCGTCAAGAACGTCAACGACCTGTCCGAGGCCGACTGGGAGCAGCTGCGCGTCAAGCTCGGCAACCAGCGGCTGATGGGCATGTCGCTGGACGCGGGCGGGCACCTCACCCACGGTTTCCGGCCCAACATCAGCGGCAAGATGTTCTACCAGCGCAGCTACGGCACCGACCCCGAAACCGGGCTGCTCGACTACGACGCGCTGGCGAAGGCGGCCCGCGAGTTCAAGCCGCTGGTGCTGGTCGGCGGATACTCCGCGTACCCACGGCGGGTGAACTTCGCCAAGATGCGGGAGATCGCCGACGAGGTCGGCGCGACGCTGATGGTGGACATGGCCCACTTCGCCGGCCTGGTGGCGGGCAAGGTGTTCACCGGCGACGAGGATCCGGTGCCCCACGCCCACGTGACCACGACGACCACGCACAAGTCGCTGCGCGGGCCGCGCGGCGGGCTGGTGCTGGCCACCCCGGAGTACGCCGACGCCGTCGACAAGGGCTGCCCGATGGTGCTCGGCGGTCCGCTGTCGCACGTGATGGCCGCCAAGGCCGTCGCGCTGGCCGAGGCGCGCCAGCCCGCGTTCCAGACCTACGCACAGCGGGTCGCCGACAACGCCAAGGCGCTGGCCGAGGGCTTCCTGAAGCGGGGCGCGACGCTGGTCACCGGCGGCACCGACAACCACATCGTGCTGCTCGACGTGCAGTCGTTCGGGGTCACCGGACGCCAGGCCGAGTCGGCGCTGCTGGACTCCGGCGTCGTCACCAACAGAAATTCGATCCCCAACGATCCCAACGGCGCCTGGTACTCCAGCGGCATCCGGTTCGGCACCCCGGCGCTGACCACCCGCGGTTTCGGCCCAGCCGAATTCGACCGGGTGGCCGAACTCGTGGTCGACGTGCTCACCAACACCGAGCCCGCCGCCGCCTCATCGGGTCCGTCGAAGGCGAAGTACAAACTGGCCGACGGCACCGCGGAGCGCGTGCACGCGGCGGCCGCCGAATTGCTGGCCGCCAATCCGCTGTACCCGGGCCTGACGCTGTAGTCGGCCGTCTGGCCAGGGACTTTCCACTGTATGACGGCCTGGAAGAGTGGCAGCTGCACGGCCGAAAATGACGCCGCGCCCGATTTCGAAAAAGGTGTGAACGTGGGTTACAGTTATTTTCATGGCACAGAAACCTGTCCCTAATGCGCTGATGCTGGAGCTCGCGCCAGTCGTGGCTGCAGAACGTGGCTCGGCATCTGGATACCGAGGACATTTGGTACGCGCACGACTACGTGCCGTTCGAACAGGGCGAGAGCTTCGCCTTCCTCGGCGGACAGGACTGGAATCCGTCGCAGGTCACCCTGCCCAAGCACATCACCGATGCGCTCGAGATCCTGCTCATCCAGAAGGACAACCTCGCCGCCTACCACCGCGAGTTCGTTTTCAGCTTCATCCTCGAGGAGAAGTGGGGCCGTTGGATCGGCCGCTGGACCGCCGAGGAGCATCTGCACGCAATCGCACTGCGCAACTACCTCGTCGTGACCCGCGAGGTCGATCCTGCCGCCAATGAGGACGTGCGTGTCGAGCACGTCATGAAGGGCTACCGCGCCGACACCTACAGTCAGATCGAACGTCTGGTGTTCATGGCGTTCTACGAGCGCGCGTACGCGGAGTTCTGCCGCAACCTCGAGGCGCAGATCACCGAACCGGTTCTCAACGGGCTCGTCGGCCGGATCGCCAGGGACGAGGAACGGCACGAGGAGTTCTTTGCCAATCTGGTGGCGCATTGCCTCGAATACAGCCGTGAAGAGACGATCGAGGCGATCGCGGGACGCGCGGCGCAACTCGATGTGATCGGCGCAGACATCGACGCGTATCAGGACAAGGTGGCCAACGTGGCGGCCGCGGGCATCTTCGACGACGCCATCCTGCGCAAGGTGATCTCCGACCGGATCGCCGCATGGGGCCTGGCCGACGATCCGCAATTGCGTCCACTAGTGAACGCCTGAGTTGCTGGGCGGTTAAGCCTCGGCGCGCCTGCACGGCACGCTTGCATTCACGGGAGTAGCGTCGTTTGCGATGGCTAGCGACATGCTCTGCTGTCCGGGCGGCACCGATCGATTCGATTCGAAAGGGCCGGCCCCGGCCCTGGTGCCGCAGTGTCCGCCGAGAGGTTCGTGCGGGGCCGCGCGGGCTCGAGGAGCGCTACGTGACCGATTCCTCCACCCGGACCTACGTTCTCGATACGTCCGTGTTGCTGTCCGACCCCTGGGCCTGTACACGGTTCGCCGAGCACGAAGTGGTCGTTCCGCTGGTCGTCATCAGCGAGCTGGAGGCTAAACGCCATCATCATGAGCTAGGTTGGTTCGCCCGCCAGGCGCTGCGCCTGTTCGACGACCTTCGGCTCGAGCACGGACGTTTGGATCAGCCGATTCCCGTTGGCACACAGGGCGGGACGCTGCACGTCGAACTGAACCACAGCGACCCGACGGTGCTGCCCGCGGGCTTCCGAACCGACAGCAACGACTCGCGGATCCTGACCTGCGCTGCGAATCTCGCCGCCGAAGGCAAGCGAGTCACGTTGGTGAGCAAGGACATTCCGCTGCGCGTCAAGGCCGGCGCGGTCGGGTTGGCGGCGGACGAATACCACGCCCAGGACGTCATCACGTCGGGCTGGACCGGAATGGACGAGCTCGACGTGTCCGCCGAGGAGATCGACACGCTGTTCGCCGAGGGTGAGATCGACCTGGAGGCGGCGCGGGATCTGCCGTGCCACACGGGAATCCGGCTGCTCGGCGGTAGCTCGCATGCACTGGGCCGGGTCAACCCCGACAAGCGGGTGCAACTGGTCCGCGGTGACCGCGAGGTGTTCGGGTTGCGGGGCCGCTCCGCCGAACAACGGGTGGCGCTGGACCTGTTACTCGATGAGTCGGTTGGGATCGTCTCGCTGGGCGGCAAGGCGGGCACCGGCAAGTCTGCGCTCGCCCTGTGCGCCGGCTTGGAAGCGGTGCTCGAAAGGCGCACGCACCGAAAGGTTGTCGTCTTCCGGCCGCTGTACGCCGTCGGCGGTCAGGAACTCGGCTACCTGCCCGGTAGCGAGAGCGAGAAGATGGGTCCTTGGGCGCAGGCGGTCTTCGACACGCTCGAAGGGCTCGCCAGCCCCGCGGTGCTCGAGGAGGTGCTGTCGCGCGGCATGCTCGAGGTGCTTGCCGCTCACCCACATCCGCGGACGCTCTCTGCATGACTCGTTCGTGATAGTCGACGAGGCGCAGTCGCTGGAACGCAACGTGTTGCTGACGGTGCTGTCGCGGCTCGGCGCCGGCTCGCGGGTGGTGCTCACCCACGACGTGGCCCAGCGCGACAACCTGCGCGTCGGCAGGCACGACGGCGTCGCGGCGGTGATCGAGAAGCTCAAGGGCCACCCGCTGTTCGCCCACATCACCTTGCTGCGCAGCGAGCGGTCGCCGATCGCGGCCCTGGTTACCGAGATGTTGGAGGAAATCAGCCCCGGCGCGCTGCCCTAATTGTCGAGACTGCGCACAGGACGCGGTTTCAGGCATATCTTCGCCCTCACAGCAGTCTCGGCGTGCAGGGAGGGCCAATGGCCACGTGGTTGACCAACGAGCGGCTTCACATGTCGCCCGTGCACAAGCGGATGCAGATGACCGTCGTCCGCGTGGAACCGGGGCTGGCGGTCCTGTCGATGCCGCTCAGCGAGGACCTCCGCGGGTATTTCGACGGCAGCATCCACGGAGGGATGCTGGCCACGTTCGCCGATGCCGCTTCTGCGTCCTGCCTCGATGGCGCATACGACTTCGATACCCACTTCCCCGTGACGACGGATATCCACGTCCGCTATTACCGGCAGCCCAAGGGTGGCCCCCTCGTCTCGGAAGCGAAACTGGTGCACGGTGGGCGTCGGCTGCTGAGTACGGACTGCTCGGTCGTCGATGTCGACGATCGCGTTCTGATCCGGACCACAGCCACCTTCATGCTCGTTCCCAACCCGAAGCCGCTGTAACGCGCGACCGTCCCGTCTCAGCGCAGGCCGGTAAGCTGCGGCCGTGCCGAAGCGACGCGACAGCCGGGCCTGGCAGTACGGCCTGATGGTGCTCTGCGTGGTCGGTGGCGTCGCTGTGGTGGTGGTCGCTTTGCTCACCGGGCACGCCAAGCGCGAGAGTCCCGGCGACGTGGACTGCGCGCAGGTCAAATGCGTGGCGTTGACGTTCGACGATGGCCCCGGTCCGTATACCGATCGGCTACTGCAGATACTCAAGGAGAACGACGCGAAGGCGACCTTTTTTCTGATCGGCAACAAGGTCGCCGCGAATCCCGAAGGCGCCAAGCGTATTGCCGAAGCGGGTATGGAGATCGGCAGCCACACCTGGGAACACCCCAACATGACCACCATCCCGCCGGAGGACGTTCCCGCGCAGTTCAGCAGGGCCAGTGACGCCATCGAGGCGGCGACCGGGCAACGCCCGAAGCTGGTCCGCACCGCAGGCGGGCTCGTCAACGACCAGGTACTCGCCGAGGCCAAGCGGCAGGGGCTGGCCGACATCAATTGGGACGTCATACCTTTCGACTGGATCAACGACTCCAACATCGCGGCGACGCGCTACATGCTGATGACGCAGATCAAGCCGGGATCAGTGGTGCTGTTTCACGACACCTATTCCAGCACAGTGGATCTGGTGTATCAGTTCATTCCGGTGCTGAAGGCGAACGGCTACCACCTGGTGACGGTCAGCCAATTGGTCGGTCCGCGCGAGCCGGGCAGCAGCTACGGCGGACGCGACAACGGGCCACCGGTCAACGGACTTCACGACATCGCAGTGGGAGAGATTCCCTCGCTGCCCAACACGCCGTCGCCGCCGCCGATGCCGAACGTCCCGATCACCGACATCCCCGGCGCCAACTCCGGCGGCCCCAACAACGGGGCTTAGCTGTCGCCGTCCTTCACCTTGGCCATCGCCAAAACATCGAGGCGCTTGTCGAGCTCTTCCTCCGACAGCTTGTCCCCGATCAGGCCACGGTCGATGACGGTCTGGCGGATCGTCTTCTTCTCTTTCAGCGCCTGCTTGGCGACCGCGGCCGCCTCCTCGTAGCCGATCGCCGAGTTCAGCGGCGTCACGATCGACGGCGACGACTCGGCGAGCTCACGCAACCGTTCTTCGTTGGCGACCAGACCGTCGATGCAGCGCTCGGCGAACAGCCGAGAGGAGTTCGTCAGAATTTTGAACGACTCGAGCAGGTTGCGCGCCATCATCGGGATGTACACGTTCAGCTCGAATGCGCCGTTCCCGCCGCCCCACGCGATGGCGGCGTCGTTACCGATGACCTGGGCTGCCACCTGCGTGACCGCCTCGGGGATAACGGGATTCACCTTGCCCGGCATGATCGAGCTGCCTGGCTGCAGATCCGGCAACTGGAGCTCGCCGAGACCGGTCAACGGGCCGGAGCCCATCCAGCGGATGTCGTTGGCGATCTTGGTCAGCGAGACCGCGATCGTGCGGAGCGCACCGGAAGCCTCGACCAGCCCGTCGCGCGCGGCCTGTGCCTCGAAATGGTTTGCCGCGACACGTAGTTCGGGGAGTCCGGTCTGCTCGGTCAACACGGCGACCACCCGCTCGTCGAAATCGTCGGGTGCGTTGAGGCCCGTGCCGACGGCGGTGCCGCCGATGGCCAGCTCGCCGAGCCGCGGCAGTGTGGCCTTCACCCGCTCGATGCCGGCCTCGACCTGGCGGGCGTAGCCACTGAACTCCTGGCCGAGTGTCACCGGCACCGCGTCCATCAGATGCGTGCGGCCGGATTTGACGACCGTGCGCCACTGGCGTGCCTTGCCCGCCAGCGACTCATGCAGTATTTCGAGCGCCGGAATCAGATGGCGCACAGCGGCTTCAGTGGCCGCGATGTGCGTCGCCGTCGGGAAAGTGTCGTTGGACGACTGCGACATGTTCACGTCGTCGTTGGGGTGCACGGTGACGCCGTTCTGCGCGGCGATCCCGGCGATCACCTCGTTGGTGTTCATGTTCGAGCTTGTGCCGGAACCGGTTTGGAACACGTCGATGGGAAACTGGTCGTCGTGCAGGCCCTCGGCGATCTCTCCGGCGGCGGCGATGATCGCGTCTGCCTTCTCGGGGGCGAGGAGCCCGAGGTCCTTGTTCACCTGCGCGCATGCGCCCTTGAGCAGGCCGAGCGCCCGGATCTGGGTGCGCTCGAGCCCGCGCCCCGAGATCGGGAAGTTCTCCACTGCCCGCTGTGTCTGTGCACGCCACAGCGCGTCGATCGGCACCCGGACCTCGCCCATGGTGTCGTGCTCGATCCGGTATTCGACATCTTCGGATTTGGTGGATTTGGCTGAGTCGACGCTCACGAATTGTCCCTTTTCAGTGTGAGTTACGGCAGAGGCTGGAAGGCGCTGCTGTCGCCGGTGAAATCGATGGCGGAGTATTCGTTGAGCTTCGACAACCGGTGATAGGCCTCGATCATCCGCACGGTGCCCGACTTCGAGCGCATGACGATCGACTGTGTGGTGCAGCCGCCGCCGTAGTAGTGGACACCCTTGAGCAGATCGCCGTCGGTCACGCCGGTTGCGCAGAAGAAGACGTTGTCACCCGACACGAGGTCCTCTGTCATCAGGACGCGGTCGAGGTCGTAGCCGCGGTCGATCGCCTTCTGGCGTTCTTCGTCGTCCTTGGGCGCCAGCTTGCCCTGAATACCCCCGCCCATGCAGCGGATGGCGGCGGCGGCGATGATGCCCTCCGGTGTGCCGCCGATCCCGACGAGCAGATCGGTGCTGGTGTTGGGCCGACACGCGGAGATTGCGCCCGCGACGTCACCGTCGGAGATCAGCCGGCACCGGGCGCCCGCCTCGCGGACGTCTGAGATCAGCTGCTTGTGCCGCGGCCGGTCCAGGATGCACACGGTCAGATCGGACACCGAGACACTCTTGGCCTTGGCGACCCGGCGGATGTTCTCGCCGATCGGGGCGGTGATGTCGATGACGTCGACGGCCTCGGGTCCGACGGCGATCTTGTCCATGTAGAACACCGCGGACGGGTCATACATGGTGCCGCGCTCCGAGACGGCCAGCACCGAGATCGCGTTGGCCAGGCCCTTGGCCATCAGCGTCGTGCCGTCGATCGGGTCGACGGCGAAGTCGCACTCGGGTCCGTCGCCGTTGCCGACGTCCTCGCCGTTGTAGAGCATCGGCGCGTTGTCCTTCTCGCCCTCGCCGATCACCACGACACCGCGCATCGAAACCGAATTGACCAGCTCACGCATGGCGTCGACGGCGGCGCCGTCGCCACCCTCCTTGTCGCCTCGGCCGACCCAGCGGCCCGCTGCCATTGCCCCCGCCTCGGTTACGCGCACCAGCTCCAGCGCCAGGTTACGGTCCGGGGCTTCACCCCTCGGTCGCGTCATGGTGCGATTGTCCCATCCGCGGATGGACCTGTGGGAGCTGGGATACTGGCAGTTATGACCCCCGAGCCGCTGCCTGCTCCCAAAGCCGCGAAGCCGCGGTTGCTGCAGGACGGCCGCGACATGTTCTGGTCGATTGCGCCGCTGGTAGCGGCGTGCATCATCCTCGCGGGGGTGCTGGGCATGTGTTCGTTCCAGCCGAGCGGCCCCAGCCCAGGACAGGCGCCTGATTACGACGCCCCGGCGGCGTTGCAGGCCGATGCCGACGCGCTGCGCATCCCCATCCGGCTACCGGCACTGCCCGACGGGTGGCACGCCAACTCCGGTAGTCGCGCCGGGATCGAGGGCGGCAGGACGGATGCGTCAGGGCAACCTGCGCGCGCGGTCTCGTCGACGGTCGGCTATCTGTCGCCGACCGAAATGTATCTGGCCTTGACGCAGAGCAACGCCGACGAGGAGAAGCTGGTCGGTTCGATCGACTCCGATGTGGTGCCGACCGGAACACAGGACGTCAACGGCGTGCAGTGGGTGGTCTACGAGGGCAACGACAACTCCGAGCCGGTGTGGACGACGCGGCTGAAGGGCCCGACCGGGCCCGCGCAGATCGCGATCAAGGGTGCCGGTGGTACCGACGAGTACCGTACGCTGGCATCGGCGGTCCAGACCCAGCCGCCATTGGCCGCAAAATAGGAGACGCCATGACCGCGCCGGAAGCCGACCTGACCGGATGGACCGCCGCGCCTTTCACGGCGGCCGGCTTCACCCACGACGTCTATCGCAAGGGCGAAGGGCCCGGCGTGGTGCTGATCCCAGAGATGCCCGGCCTGCATCCCGGTGTACTGGCATTGGGTAATCATCTGGTGGACAACGGATTCACCGTTGCTTGTCCATCGCTGTACGGCACGCCGGGCGCACCGGGCGCCATGCCCGGCGCGATACCGGTCATGCTGCGCGGTTGTGTGACAAAGGAATTCGCGGCGTTCGCGACCAACGCCGACCGGCCGGTGGCCCATTACCTTCGCGCGCTGGCCCGCGACCTCAACGAGAAGACGCCGGGCAAGGGCGTCGGCGTGATCGGCGAGTGTTGGAGCGGCGGCTTCGCGCTCGCCGCCGCGGTAGACGACAGTGTTCTGGCCCCGGTAGTGAGCCAACCGTCGTTGCCGATAGGCCTGACGGCCAAGCAGCGACGCGATCCCGGCTTGTCCGAAGCCGAGTTGAAGATCGTCGAACAGCGCGCCGCCAACGAGGGACTGTGTGCGTTGGGCCTACGGTTCAGCGAGGATCGGCTGTCCCCCGCGGAGCGCTTCAAGACGCTCAAGGCCCGGCTGGGCGACGCGTTCGAGGTCATCGAGATCAGTTCGAAGAACGGCAACGAGCACGGGTTCGGCAAGATGGCGCACTCGGTACTCACGCTCGAGGTGCGCGAAGAAGAGGGCCATCCGGCCTACGAGGCGCGCAAGCGCGTCGTCGAATTCCTCACCCAGCGGCTGGTTTAGCCTCCGAATCCGGCTCGGGTGCATCCGGTTCCGACTCTGAGGCTTCGGGTTCCGCCCGTCTTGCCCTGCGGGTGAGCCGGCGCAAGCGGCGCTTCTTTGTTGGTGAGCTTTCGTCGTCGTCATGCTGTTCCAGCGGTACACCCTTGTACACCGCCAGATAGACACTGATCGTCGTGACGATGACGATCATCAGCACCGGGCCGATGACGATGCCGAACGCGCCGAACATTCCGATTCCGGCGAATACCGACAGCAGCATGAGCGCCGAGTCGAGGCGGGCCTCTCGCGGTACCAGTATCGGCCGCAGGAAGTTGTCGATGTTCGTCACCACGATGAGGTGGAACAGGATGACGAAGATGCCGCCGAAAACGTTGCCGAACAGCATCATTCCGATACCGAACGGGATCGTGACGATGCCGCTGCCCAGCGGAATGACGGACAGGGCGCTCAAGATGATGGCGAAGATGAAGAACCCGTCATGGAAGCCCGCGATGTAGATCGAGATCGCTCCCGCGACGCCCTGGCATACGGCGATGACGAACTGCCCTCTGACCGTGCCGCCGACCATCGCACCCATCTTCGCGAGGTAGAGATCGGTGACTTCTTCGCCGAGCGGATTGAGCTGACGAATCAACCTCTGCACCGCATCCTTGTTGGTCAGCAGCGAGATGAACACGTAGAGAAAGAGGATCGCCGCGGTTATCCCGCCGACGACGCCGCCTGCGGCTCCCTGCAGGATGTGCAGGAGCCACTGTCCGACATTCTGGGCGACGGTCGTCATCGCCTTCCGAATCATCTCGGGAGTGACCGTGACGTCGGCGAAGGGCACCCGTGCCAGCAGTTCGTTCACGAACTTCAACGTCTTGTCCCCGAGTGTGGACAGGTCGGTCTTCTCGACCCAGTCGGCGACGCTCTTGACCATCTCCGTGATCTGGACGACCCCGAGCAGCCCGATCAGGCCGACCGGCACGATGACGCTCGCGAACACCGCAAGCAACGTGAGCGTGGCGGACAAGCCCGCGCCCAGTCGCTTGTTGAGCCGGTCGTACAGCGGGGTGAACAGATAGGCGACCACCGCGGCCACGACGATGAGAATGAAGTACGTCCGCAGGAAGTAGGCGCCGAACAGGATGGCGATCGCCGTTGCGACCGCCAGCGCACGCTTCTGTGTCAGCGTGAACTCGGTATTCATTGCGGCCATTGGCATACCGTAGCCAGGTTGCGCGGCCCGCAGCCCGATTTGCTCAGCGAATGTCCGAGCGTGCCTTTGCCTGGTGCGATCGCTGGCTTGCGATGAAGCGAATCGACGCGCGCTGCATCAGCCCAGGCGCCAGCCGCGCGAACAACCACTGACCGTGCGCGCTGCGTGGTCTCACCAGCAGTGCCTTGTTGCGTTCGACGGCCTTCAGCGTGTCCTGCGCCAGGCGGTCGGCTGGGTAGGCCGCCTTCCCGCTTCGGCCCTGCAGGAAGTAGTTGCGGCCGTCGAATCCGCCGATCCCACCCTTGTCCAGAAGAGGGGTTTCGATGGCCGACGGGCAGACCACATGCACGCCGACGCCGTGCGCTGCGGCCTCGGAGCGCAGCGCCAACGACAGCCCGACGATGGCGTGCTTGGTCATCACGTAGCTGGTGATCTGTCCGGCCGCGGTCAGCCCGGCCATCGACGCGGTGTTGACGATGTGGCCGTGGCCCTGCCGAACCATCTGCGGGTACGCCGCGGCCACGCCGTGCACGACGCCGCGGATGTTCACGTCGATGATCGCGTTCCATTGGTCCAGGGTGAGCAGTTCGGTGTCGCCGCCCCACACGATGCCTGCGTTGTTGAACATCAGGTCCAGCCCGCCGGTGCGGGTCGACCACGTCGTCGACCAGTGCCTGTACCGCGGCGGCGTCGGTGACGTCGAGGCGGGCGGAGCGAGCGCGATCGCCGAGGGCCGACGCGGTGCGCTCGGCGGCGTCGCCGTCGACGTCGGTGCACACCACGTTGGCGCCTGCTCCGTCCAGCGCCCGGCACAACGCCGCACCGATCCCGGAACCGGCACCGGTGACGATGGCCTGCTTTCCTGCGAAAGTCACTGCGCCTCCGCCAGTTTCATCACATGGCCGAGCACATCGGGATATCGCTTGAGGTGCGCGCCGCCGTTGAGGTCGAGCACCTCGCCGGTCAGCCAGGACGACTTCGGCGAACACAGGAACACGACGGCATCGGCGACCTCCTCCGGCTTCCCGACGCGTCCGAGCGCACTGTTCTCGGCGTAGTCCTCGACGAGACCCGGTACGAGCGAGGAGCCTTCGGTGAGTGGGGTGTCGACGAAGCCGGGCGCAACGGCGTTGACGCGGATGCCGCGCGGCCCCATCTCCAGCGCCGCAACCTGGGTGAGCATCGACACGCCGGCCTTGGCCGAGCAGTAGGCGCTCATGCCAATGGCGGCCTGTCGGCCATTGAGCGAGCTGATCGTCACCAGCGATCCGCCTTCGCGCAACTTCTGGCCCGCGTACTTGGCGACGATGAATCCACCGTTGAGGCAGACGTCGACGACGGAGCGGAACTCGTCGACCGCCAGATCGGTGATGAGTCCGAGGCTTCCGAAACCGGCACAGTTCACCACGATGTCGAGCGGACCGATCTCGTCGAAGAGGCGCTGCACCGAGGCTTCGTCGGTGACGTCGACTTCGGCAGCGGAGTGCGGGTCACCCATCTCGGCGGCCCGGGCGTGCGCGCCGTCGCCGTTGCGGTCGGCCACCGTCACCCGGCAGCCGTCGGCGGCAAGGGCGCGCGCGGTCGCCCAACCAATCCCGGACGCTCCGCCGATGACGACGGCGATCCGCTCGCTACTGTTGCTCATCCGGTTGGCCTTTCGACGGCGAGTTAGAACGCGTTCTAACCTCACACTCGCGCGCCGAAAGCGCAATAGCGCAGACTCGACACGTGACCGAGCTGAAGATGTCCGAATCGATTTCCGTCGCCGTGCCACCCGAAGAGCTCTACGGGCTGGTTTCGGATGTGACCAGGATGGGGGAGTGGAGCCCGATCTGCCGGGCCTGCTGGTGGGACGAGGGAGATGGCCCACGGGTCGGCGCCTGGTTCACCGGCCGCAACGAGATGCCAGGGCGGACGTGGGAAACACGAAGTCAGGTGGTGGCCGCCGATCCCGGCCGGAAGTTCGCGTGGCAGGTCAACAACGGCTGGGTGCACTGGGAGTACACCTTCGAGCCGGAGACCGGCGGCACCCGGCTCACCGAGTCGTGGGAGTTCCTGCCCGCAGGCATCGCCGGCTTCCGCGAGCGCTATGGGGCGGAAGCCGATTCCGAGATCCAGAAGCGGCACGATGCGGCGCAAGAGCGGCATCCCTGCGACCATCGCCGCGATCAAGCAAGCCGCCGAAGCCGGGTAGTTTCTCCGACGAGCTGGGCACACGCGCGAGCAGACGCAGAAGGGCGTGTCGCGGCGGCGTGATCTGACAACTTTTGCGTCTGCTCGCGGTTAGCGCTTGATACACCGAAAGCCGATGTGGCTCATGCCGGTGTCGATCATCTGCGGTCTGCGGGCGGCGGGCCGGTAGCGCAGGCAGTAGTTGTCGGCACACAGGAACGACCCGCCCTTGATGACCTTGCGCGGCACCCGGAATTGCGGCTGCTGCGGGTCGAAACTTCCTGCCTCGCAACACGGGTCGCCTTCCTTCGTGTCGGCGTACCAGTCGGTGGTCCACTCCCAGACGTTGCCCGCCATGTCGAACAGTCCGTAGCCATTGGCGGGAAAGCTGCCGACCGGTGCGGTGCGGCCGTAACCAGGGTCGGGGTGCCACGGGAAATCGCCGTGCCAGTAGTTGGCCAGCCGCTGGCCGGCCTGTTCGGCCTCGTCGCCCCATGTGTACGCCTTGCCATCGAGGCCGCCGCGGGCCGCAACCTCCCATTCCGCCTCGGTCGGCAGCGCGAGACCCGCCCACTCCGCATAGGATTCGGCGTCCTCGTAGGCGACATGCACCACCGGATGGTCAGCGCGTTTCGCGATCGACGAGTGCGGGCCCACCGGATGACGCCACGACGCGCCCGGCGTCCAGGTCCACCACTGGCTCATGTGTCGCAGGTCCACCGGGCCGGAGGTGCGGTGAAATACCATCGACCCCGGCTGCAGGTTCTCTGCGGGCGCGTCGGGATAGTCGGCGGGGTTGAGCGGTCGTTCGGCGACCGTGACATAGCCTGTGGCGTCGACGAATTCGGCGAAGTCGGCGTTGGTCACCTGACGTGGCTGGATCCAGAACTCGCCGACGCTGACGGGCTCGGCGGGCCCCTCCTCGGGGTAGTGCCGGTCGGATCCCACGACGGCGGTCTGCGCCGGAATCCAGACGAGGTCGTCAGTCACCGAAGACGGTCGCCCAGTCGTTCTTCATGCTGACGACGGTCCAGCCGTACTGTCTTGGCGTGGTCCAGCGCGCGCTCCGCGCCTGCGGTGTAGTCGAATTCGCGGTCCGCGTCGTCGTGCAGCACCAGCAGACGCAGCGAAGCGCCACCCGGCTTGCCCGAGTACATGAGCATCTCGTCGTCGCCGTTGGAGTTTCCCGCCGACAGGATGGGCCGCCGGCCGATCCGGTTCCAGATGCGGACCGGCTTCTCGGGACCATCGTCGAAGACGTCCAGTGCAGGCTGAATCAACAGGTCGCCGTGGCCGTCTGCGCCTTCGAACTTCAAACCCTGCGCGCTGCCGACCACTCGTTCGGGCGGTATCCCATAGATGGTGCTGGTGATCGGTCGCATGAAGTCGCGGCCACCGCCGGAGACGATGTAGCAGGTGAAGCCGTGCGCCTCGAGGTAGCGCAGCAACTCCACCATCGGCGCATACGTGCAGTCCTGGTACGGCCGCCCCAGCGTCGGGTGCTTCGCCTCCGCGTAGAACTTGCTGACCAGCGCGGCGTGGTCCTCGACCTTCATCGACTCGATGCAGGGACATCACCGCGCCGGCAAGGATTTTCAGCTCGGCTGTCGTCGCCCTGGTAGTGCTTGGTGATCGCGCTCGCCGAACCAATGCAGGTCGCCGGTCGTCGCCGCCTTGTACGGCTGCTGCTCGACGCAGTGACGCGTCGGCGGCCGCCTTCTCGGCCAGCCTGCGGACGATGAAGTCGAGCTGGATGTACATCGGCTTCTCGCACCACAGCGTGCCGTCGTTGTCGAAGACCGCGACACGGGCTTCGGGCGCAACGAAATCCGGCCCACCGTCGGCGGTCACCCGACCCACGAAGTCGACGATCGCCGACTTCGTCTGCCCGTCGGTCCAAGTGGGGAGTTCAGCCACGCTCAGCCACCACGGGATGCGAGGAACTTGTTCAGCTCTTCGACCGCATGGTTGATCGTGAACGTCGCCGGCTCCTGCCGCGGGGGGAATTCCTTGAACGTCTCCAGGAACTGCGTCGCGATCGCGGACCCGTAGAGCACCAGGTAGATGCGGTCGATCACCCAGTCCCAGTACGTGTTCGACGTGATATCGGCGCGTTCGAACGGATCTGTCCGGAGGTTGAACAACTTCGGCGCCCGTAGCGGGGTGAACGGCTCGAACCAGATCTGCAGCGTGCCCCGGCAGCGCTGCTCCATGAAATACGACCTTCCAGTTCTCGGCGCGGATGCCAAGCACGTCGCCATCGTCGGAGAAGTAGATCATCCCGCGTCGTGGGCTCTTGTCGACTTCGCCAGTGAGGTACGGCAGCAGGTTGTATCCGTCGATGTGCACCTTGTACGTCATGTCACCGGCTTTGTGGCCCTTCTTGAGCTTCTCGACGATGTCCGGATCGCCCGCAGCGGCAAGGAATGTCGGCAGCCAGTCATGGTGTTGGACGATCTCGTTGGATACGCTGCGGGGCTTGATCTTTCCTGGTCCACCGGATCATCTCGGGAATCCGGAAGGCGCCTTCCCAGTTGGTGGCCTTCTCACTGCGGAACGGGGTGGTGGCGCCGTCGGGCCAGCTGTTGGCGTGCGGGCCGTTGTCGGTGCTGTAGATGACGATGGTGTCCTCGGCGATGCCGAGTTCGTCGACCAGATCGAGCAGCTGTCCGACGTTGCGGTCGTGGTCGATCATCGTGTCGTGGTAGGGCGACTGCCAGCGACCGGACTGGCCGATGCTTTCCGGCTTGGTGTGGGTCCGGAAGTGCATGTGCGTCATGTTCATCCAGACAAAGAACGGGGTGTCCGCCTCGTGCTGGCGCCGGATGAAATCGATGCACGCGCCGGTGGTTTCGTCGTCGATGGTCTCCATCCGCTTCTTGGTCAGCGGTCCGGTGTCCTCGATGCGTTGCTTGCCCACGGGGCCGTATCGGTCGTCGACCTCGCCGCTGTCCTTGTCGGTGGCCCAGGAGTGGATGACGCCGCGCGGTAGCAGCGCCCGGCGCAGTATTGGCGCTTCTTCCTCGGTGGGATAGTCCGCGTTCTCCGGCTCCTCCTCGGCGTTGAGGTGATAGAGGTTGCCGAAGAACTCGTCGAACCCGTGCGCGGTCGGCAGGAACTTGTTCAGGTCGCCGAGGTGGTTCTTGCCGAACTGGCCGGTCGCATACCCCAGCGGCTTGAGCAGCTCGGCGATCGTCGGATCCTCCTTCTGCAGGCCGACATCCATGCCGGGCATCCCGACCTTGCTCATGCCGGTGCGGTACACGCTCTGCCCGGTGATGAACGACGACCGGCCCGCCGTGCAGCTCTGCTCGCCGTAGGAATCGGTGAAAAGCATTCCCTCGTCGGCGATCCGGTCGATGTTGGGCGTGAAGTAGCCCATCATTCCCCGGCTGTAGCAGCTCAGGTTCGAGATGCCGATGTCGTCACCCCAGATGACGAGAATGTTCGGTTTCTTGTCAGGCATGGTCTAGTCCTTCGCTAGGAACTTATGGAGCTTCTCGACGGCTTGGTCGACGCTGAAGCTGGCCGGCTCGTGCCGCGGCGGGAACTCCTTGAACGTCTCGAGGAACGTCGTCGCCATCGCGGTCATGTAGAAGATGAAGAAGTCGTGCCGCATCAACCAGTCGTAATACGTGTTCGACGTGATGTTGGCGTACTCGTAGGGGTCGGTGCGCAGGTTGTACAGCAGGGGCACCCGCAGCGTGGTGAACGGTTCCGCCCAGATCCGCAGCGTGCCCTGGCAGCGCTGCTCCATGAACACGGCCTTCCAGTTCTCGAACCGCATCGCGACCAGGTCGCCGTCGTCGGAGAAGTAGAAGAACCCGCGCCGTGGGCTGGTCTCCACCTCGCCGGTCAGGTAGGGCAGCAGGTTGAAGCCGTCGATGTGAACCTTGTACTCGGTGTTTCCGTCGGCGCCGGCCTTGTGGCCCTTCTTGAGCTTCTCGATGATGTCGGGGTCGCCGGCGGCGGCCAGCAACGTCGGCAGCCAGTCGTGGTGCTGGATGATCTCGTTGGACACCGTGCCCGCCTCGATCTTTCCGGGCCAGCGGATCATCTCCGGCACCCGGAACGCGCCCTCCCAGTTGGTGTCCTTCTCGCTGCGGAACGGCGTGGTGCCGGCGTCCGGCCAGCTGTTGCGGTGCGGTCCGTTGTCGGTGGAGTAGATGACGATGGTGTCGTCGGCGATGCCGAGTTCGTCGAGGCAGTCCAGCACGGTGCCGACGTTGCTGTCGTGGTCGATCATCGTGTCGTGGTATCCCGACTGCCACAGCCCGGCCTGGCCGCGGCTCTCCGGCTTGGTGTGGGTGTACAGGTGCATGTGGGTGAAGTTGCACCACACGAAGAACGGGTTGCCCGGCGGCGTGCTGGCGCTTGATGTAGTCGACGGTCGCGTCGGCGATGTCGTCGTCGATGGTCTCCATCCGCTTGGTGTCCAGCGGCCCGGTGTCCTCGATGACCTGCTTGCCGACCGGGCCGTACTTCGGGTCGTCGGGTTCGTTGGATACCTCGTCGGTGGCCTTGCACTTCAGCACCCCGCGCGGCAGCGCGAACTCGTGGAGCTTCGGGAACTGGTCGGCGTGCGGGTAGTCGAACTGCTCGGGCTCCTCTTCGGCGTTGAGGTGATACAGGTTGCCGTAGAACTCGTCGAAGCCGTGCACCGTCGGCAGGTACTTGTTCATGTCGCCGAAGTGGTTCTTGCCGAACTGGCCGGTGGCATAGCCGAGGGGCTTGAGCAGTTCGGCGATCGTCGGGTCCTCGGCGGCCCAGCCGATCGGCGCGCCGGGCACGCCGACCTTGCTCATCCCGGTGCGGTACACGCTTTGCCCGCTGATGAACGCCGCCCGGCCCGCGGTGCAGCTTTGCTCACCGTAGGAGTCGGTGAAGCGCATGCCTTCGTTGGCGATGCGGTCGATGTTCGGGGTGCGATAGCCCATCAGGCCGTCGCTGTAGCAACTCAGGTTGCTGATCCCGATGTCGTCGCCCCAGATGACCAGAATGTTCGGTTTGCCGTCAGGCATGTCGAGCCCCTTCTTCTGGCCCCGACCGAATCAAATGTGCGACTTGACCTTATTGCGATGCGCGTCCGATGAATGTGGCGCTTCAGTCAGGCTGTCAGCGTAGAAATTTACGGAGCCGTCGATAAAATTGGCCGCTGCTATCGTTACGGAGTCGTAGGTTCCTCGCGTCTCCACATCGTGGTTACCGTCTGCGACTGCTCTATCTAGCCGACGGGAGCACCCTCGATGGTGCAGATCGCGCGCCCGATCTCGAAGCCGGCCCGGTTGGCGTTGTGCACCCGTTCGACAGTTCCGGGCGGCGTCGATGGTGCCTGGTGGCCTGGCAGCCCCGATCTGCGAGCCGAACTGCCCGACCTCGTTGCCGTTCTCGGCTTGACGATCGGACGCGGTCCGACGGGTGGTCTACGACCCCAGCATGTGGCCGAACCCACCGTCGCGGATAATCCGCGGCATCGCATGATCACGTCCGTCGATCCCTACACGTTGGTTGCCCGCGACACCATTTATCTGATGGGTACGCATTCCCGTGACGCGGTGCTTTACGTGGTGCCGCCTGCGGTTCCCGATGCCGCCGTTCGTCGCCTCCTTGGCGCGGTCTCCAGCGAGACACCGTCGATGTGCGTCTCTGTGCTGCGCCAATCAGTGACTCATTTCGCAGCGGAGGCCAAACGGACAGCAAGTGCCGTAGGTGAGGAAACCCGGTCATTTCCCGGCCGTTCAGCCCGAACGTGGCGCAGTCTGTAGTGGAGGAAGGTGACGCCCATGTACGACAAGGTTCTGGACAACGACTGGCATATCGACATCGAGTTCGACGAGGACGAAACGCATACCCATGCGACAGTCCGGGCGCGGTTGGGTGACGACGACACGATGACGGCAATTGGCGATTCGTTCCGCAATCCGCGAGACATCAGCCAGCCGATGATCGGCGAAGAGATCGCCGCCGCCCGTGCATTGATCGCGCTGGGCACCGACCTACTGCACCGCGCGGGTTCACGGATCGAAGCGGTGACGCGCCACCCGGTCCACCTGGTCAGCTGACGCGCTCCAGGGAGGTCAGGCCGCCGGCTGCGCCGCCGCGACGACCTTGACCGCCGGCCCGTCGTGCACCTGGGACTTCATCTCTTCGAAGAGCCCGAGGTAGTAGGGCAGGCAGTCCCGCATCGCCTCGTCGGTGGTGTACAGCGGCCGGTAGCCGAGATCGCGCTCGGCCTTGGCGATCGAGAAGTAATTGTCGAGGTAGAGCCGCTCGACCGCGAGTGGCTCGAACAGCGGCTTCGCCAGCCCGAAGCGGAAGTGCAGCCACTGCCAGATGGTCATCACCCAGCGCACGAACGCGCCCGAGACGCGGAGCCGGGGCCAGCGTTGCCCGCATGCTTCGACAACGGGGCGGGAGAACTCCCACATGTTGATCGGGTCGCCGTCGTTGATGAAGTACGCCTGCCCCGGAGCCGTCCCGCCGGGCACCAGATGCTGGCCGGCCAGGATGAACCCGTGAATCAGGTTGTGCACGTAGGAGTTATCGAGCTTGGCGTGCTTGCCGCCGACGAGCACCTTGGCGTGCCCGGCGAGCACGCTCTCGAAGAGCTTGCGGAACATCGTCTGGTCGCCGCGACCCCAGATGCCGCTGGGCCGGATCGAGCACGTCAGCATGCCGCGAACACCGTTCTGCGACAACACGAAACGCTCGGCGGCGACCTTCGTTTCGGTGTAGAGGTCGTTGAATCGTTCGGTGTAGGGAAGGGTTTCGTCTCCGCCGGAGATGCGCTTGCCGCCCATCACGACGCTGTTGGACGCGGTGTAGACGAACCGCTTGACACCTGCCTTCTGGCCGGCCTCCACCAGATTCTCGGTGCCGCCGACGTTGACGGCGAAGCTGCGCTGGCGGTACTCGTCGGTGACCGATGCACCGCCCATCAGGTCGATGATCGCCGCGGTGTGGAAGACGGTGTCGATGCCCTCGACGGCTGCCGCAACGGTGTCCTTGTCGCAGATGTCGCCCTGGACGACCTGCAGGTGCGGATGCGCGGGCAGCGGGGACGGCGCCCGGTCGAAGGAGCGCACTGTGTGGCCCCGCTCGAGCAGTTCGGCGACCAGATTGGCCCCGACGAAGCCGGAGCCACCGGTGACCAGCACATGGCCAAGATCGGAAGTCAGCGTTGCATCACCCATGCCGCTGAGCATAAATGAAACGTGTTCCAGTTTCGACCCCCTAAGCCGAAACTGCTTCCCTAATCAACTTTCTTCGTCGTCCCCGGCGGCCAATGCATCTTCGATTCTCTTGCGGGCCCCAGCTAAGTGTTCATCACACCGTTTAGCCAGTTCCTCGCCTCGTTCCCACAGCTTCAGCGATGCATCGAGATCCAGCCCGCCCTGCTCGAGCTGGCGCACGACTTCGATCAGCTCATCGCGGGCTTCTTCGTACCCTAATTCACTAATAGGCTTCATGCGCTTCCCTCGCTGACCGCTGTGACGGCCCCGTCTGACACCCGTATCCGCAGCCGCGTCCCTGCGGGCGCGTCTGCCACGGTGTGCAGCACCCCGGCGTCGCCTGCGGCAGGCACCGTCTGCACCACCGCGTAGCCGCGGGCCAAAGTCGCGGCAGGCCCCAGCGTCGACAGCCGGGCCGACAGATGGCCGACGCGCTCCGATTCGGCGGCCACCAGCCGCGTGATGTCGCGACGGCCGGCTGTCCTGGCGCGCTGAATCTCGTCGGCCCGCGTGGTCAGCGCGGCCAGCGGCTGCGCCAGCACCGGCCTGCTGCGCAGCTGGCTCAGGTGGTGTTGCTCGCGATTCACCCAGTTGCGCAGCGCCCGCGCGCTGCGCCGGCGCAGATCCAGCAGCAGCGCCTGTTCGGCGACGGTGTCGGGAACGATGCGCTTGGCGGCGTCGGTCGGGGTGGCCGCCCGCAGGTCGGCGACCAGGTCGCACAGCGGGTTGTCCGGCTCGTGTCCGACGGCGCTGACCACCGGCGTGGTGCATGCCGAAATCGCACGGCACAGTGTCTCGTCGGAGAACGGCAACAGGTCTTCGACGCTGCCGCCGCCGCGGGCCACCACGATGACGTCGACGGCCGGGTCGGCATCGAGTTCGCGCAGCGCCTCGACGATCTGTGGAACCGCGTTCGCCCCCTGGACGACGGTGTTGCGCACCGCGAACCGGACGGCAGGCCACCGCCCCGTCGCGACCGCCACGACATCGCGTTCGGCGGCGCTGGCCCGGCCCGTGATTAGTCCGATCATGTTGGGCAGGAACGGGATTGGCCGCTTCAGTCGCGGATCGAACAGGCCTTCGGCGGCCAGCAGCTTACGCAGCCGGTCGATACGCGCCAGCAGCTCGCCGACACCCACCGCGCGAATTTGATTGACCCGCAACGAGAATGTGCCGCGGCCCACGAAGAAGTTCGGCCTGCCAAGCATGATCACCTGGGTGCCTTCGGTGAGCTTGACCGGCGCATTCATCACCAGGTCGCGTGGGCAGGTCACCGATAGCGACATGTCGGCTGCGGGGTCGCGAAGCGTGATGAACGCCGTGCTCGTGTTGGGCCGCAGCGTTAGCTGCGCGACCTGACCTTCCACCCACACGGTCCCGAGCTTCTCGATCCAATCCTTGACCATCATCGCGACGGTGCGGACAGGGTATGGATTGTCCGCGGATTTGCCCTTCTCGGCCTCGGTCACTTGGCGGTCGCGCGGGTGATCCTATTGGCCAGCAGAGTCTGGAACGGGGCGCGCGACTTGGTCGCCTCCTCGTACGCCAGCAGCTCTTCCAGGTCGGAGACGCGCAACGACGACAGCCTCGCCCGCAACTGGGCCAGCGTCAGCGTCTCGTAATCGAGGCGCGTGACGACCTCCGGCAGATCGGTCGTCACGGTCGTGAACCCGTCGTCCATCTGGGTGTCGGGCTCACCGCCGGTGAACAACGCGAACCGGCCCTCGGTGAGCCGCTCGCCATCCGGAGCGAAGGGCTCGGGTATCTCGTCGGTCAGATCCTCGTCGAACGTCGCCCACTCGGGTTGCTCGTCCTTCGGCGGGAACAGGGACTCGAGCGTTTCATCGCCCCTGTTCACGAGATCGGCCACGTCCTGCTGCACCTTCATCACAAGGTGCGCGACCTGGCTGGCGATCGTCATCGGATACGTGAGGATGGTCTGCGGAAGCTTGCGGGTTTCCTCGATGGCGGTTACCGCCGCTCCTACCAGCAGACGGACCCCATACGGTGCGGTAGCCATGCGCCACAGCCTACGGCTGGCTTCGCGGCAGCGCGGGTCAGTACCCTTGGAGCCATGCCGCCGACTATCAACATGGGGATTCCGGGTGCCTCCAACTCGGCGTCCAGTGGTGTGGCCGGCAAGAGGGTGCTGCTGGCCGAGCCTCGCGGGTACTGCGCAGGCGTGGACCGCGCGGTGGAGACCGTCGAACGGGCGCTGGAGAAGCACGGAGCGCCGGTGTATGTGCGGCACGAGATCGTGCACAACCGGCACGTGGTGGACACCCTGGCCGAGGCCGGTGCGGTGTTCGTCGACGAGACCGACGAGGTGCCCGAGGGCGCGATCGTGGTGTTCTCCGCACACGGTGTGGCCCCGACGGTGCACACGTCCGCCAAGGAGCGGCAGCTGAAGGTCATCGACGCGACCTGCCCGCTGGTCACCAAGGTGCACAACGAGGCGAAGCGGTTCGCGCGAGACGACTTCGACATCCTGCTGATCGGTCACGAGGGCCACGAAGAGGTCGTCGGCACCGCGGGCGAGGCGCCCGATCACGTCCAGCTCGTCGACGGTCCAGGCGCTGTCGACGACGTCACGGTCCGCGACGAGAACAAGGTGATCTGGCTGTCCCAGACCACGTTGAGTGTCGACGAGACGATGGAGACCGTGCGGCGGCTGCGCGAGCGCTTCCCGACGCTGCAGGATCCGCCGAGCGACGACATCTGTTACGCCACCCAGAACCGGCAGGTCGCGGTGAAGGCGATGGCGCCAGAGTGCCAGCTGGTGATTGTCGTCGGTTCGCGCAATTCGTCGAACTCGGTGCGGCTGGTCGAGGTGGCGTTGAATGCCGGCTCCGATGCCGCCTACCTGGTGGACTACGCCGACGACATCGACCCCGCCTGGCTGGATGGCGTCACCAGCGTCGGGGTCACCTCTGGCGCTTCGGTTCCCGAGATCCTGGTTCGTGGTGTGCTGGAGCGGCTGGCCGAATACGGCTATGACATGGTGCAGCCGGTCACGACCGCCAACGAAACGCTGGTCTTCGCGCTGCCCCGGGAGATCCGCCCGGCCCGCAGCTAGAACCCTCTAGACGTCGTATTCCCAGGCGTCGGCGTGATGCCTGCCGGTTCGGCGCTTGGTCCGGTGCTGCGAACGCTCGTCGCCTGCGTCTCCGCCGCGGTAGCGCACCCGGGAGACCGGGTGGTGGGATCCGTTGAGCGCACCCGATCCGTTGGACCCATTGGTGCCGTGCGGCTCGAACGGCTCGAAGCCGTCGAACCGGCTGTGCCGATCGGGCCGCTGATACGGGGATCGGCGCTCACTCGGCGGCGGTTGCTTGCGGGCTTCGCGCGCGGACGAAGCGCGGGGACGACGCCGCGGCTCGGCGGGCGGGACCGTCGGATCTGTCGTCCGACGGGCGGGTCGGGGCCGACGGGGACGCTCGGCGACGGGCTCGATGATCTCGGTTTCCGGCGGGCGGTTGTGCCGTGAACGCGACGGCTGGGTGCGCTTGGTCGGCCTTCCGTTGCGGTTACGCCCCGCCTCTGCGGCCGTCTTGCCGGTCTTGGCGGCGCGGTCGATCGAATGCTGCCTGCTGCGGCGCCGCGCAGGGGCTTCTTCGACGGCCTCGGGTTCGTCAGCGGGATCCCGCGCCAGAAGACCCGAGATCTTCGACGTCACCGCCGACAACCGACCCTCGGTGTCCGCGGGCTCCGCCTCGGCCGGCGCGGCACGACGGCCCGACATGCCGAGATACCAGCGGACCAGCCCGATCAACAGCACGATCGCCGAGGTGAAGAACATCAACGGAAAGCGCTCGATCAAGGGGTAGCCGCAGTTGATGGCCAAGTCCTTGAGACCGTCGACGGCGCCGCCATGAAAGAGGAAGTACGCGCCGGGAACGGTGAGGAACAGGATCAGCGGCGGCTGAATGACCGCGGTGAACACGCCCGACTGCCGCACCGCGAGCACTGCGACGATGCAGCCGACGACATAGGCGCCAGCGAACACGGAGGTCAGCTCCTTGCCGCCGGAGCCTGCGTCAAAGGCGAAGCCGATCGCGCTGAAGGTGATCGCGATCAACACGGCACCCCATGACGGCACACCCGGAACGGTGGAGATCATGGAGCGATGCTCGGCCGCCACGGCGGACCTGGCCCGCTGCACTGACACACGTTGACCGTACCGGCTATCGCTGCCAGTGGCTGCCAGCGCGCGCTGGCGCGCCCGGGGGTGTCTCCTAGACTCTGGACCCTGTGAGCTTGAACCTGGGAATCGTGGGCCTGCCGAACGTGGGTAAGTCAACGCTCTTCAACGCGCTGACGCGCAATAACGTGCTGGCGGCCAACTACCCGTTCGCGACCATCGAGCCCAATGAGGGTGTGGTGCCGCTGCCGGATCCGCGGCTGAACGTGCTCGCGGAGATGTTTGAATCTGAAAAGATCGTGCATGCGCCGGTGACGTTCGTCGATATCGCCGGGATTGTCAAGGGCGCTTCTGAGGGTGCAGGGCTGGGCAACAAGTTCCTCGCCAACATCCGCGAAAGCGATGCGATCTGCCAGGTGGTGCGGGTGTTCACCGACGACGACGTGGCTCACGTGGACGGGCGGATCGATCCGAAATCCGACATCGAGGTCATCGAAACCGAGCTCATTCTGGCCGATCTGCAAACTTTGGAGCGAGCCCTGCCGCGGCTCGAAAAGGAAGCCCGCACCCACAAGGACCGTCGGCCCGCCTACGAGGCGGCGATGGCGGCCCAGGAGATTCTCGACAGCGACAAGACGCTGTTCGCGGCGGGCCAGTCGGTCGACGCCGCGGTGCTGCGGGAACTGAACCTGCTGACGACGAAGCCGTTCCTCTACGTGTTCAACGCCGACGAGGCGGTGCTCACCGACGCCGAGCGGATTGCGTCGCTGCGGGAGATGGTTGCGCCGGCCGACGCGGTGTTCCTCGACGCGAAGATCGAAGCCGAACTCCAAGAGCTCGACGACGAGTCGGCGGCAGAGCTGCTCGAGTCGATCGGCCAGACCGAGCGGGGGCTCGATGGACTGGCCCGTGCGGGCTTCCACACGCTGCGTCTGCAGACGTTCCTCACGGCAGGGCCGAAGGAGTCACGGGCGTGGACGATTCACCAAGGCGACACCGCGCCGAAGGCCGCCGGGGTCATCCACACCGACTTCGAGAAGGGCTTCATCAAGGCCGAGATCGTGTCGTATGACGACCTGGTCGCCGCCGGATCGATGAGCGCCGCCAAAGCCGCGGGCAAGGTGCGGATGGAGGGCAAGGACTACGCAATGGCCGACGGCGATGTCGTCGAGTTCCGGTTCAATGTGTAGTCGGGTTCCGATTCAACGTCTGGTAGCCGCTTCCTTAAGCCCACCGGAGGCGGCGTCCGTGAGCTGATGCTCAGTTGATGATTTCGCCGCGCTCGTCCCGCCAGGAGCGCGGCCAATCGGTCGTGCCACGCCTGGAGTTCCTCGGGGGACAGCCGCGTCCAGTCGTCGACTTCTTCGATGACCCGGAGCGGTTCGCTGCTGCGGTAGGAGCGGGTCGGATTGCCCGGGAACTTCTTATCGGTGACGTTCGGATCGTTCTCGAACTCACCGGTCGGTTCGACGAGATATACCCGCGGCGCGCCGTCGCCGGCCGCGAGCTCGGCCGCCAGCCCGGCACCATCGCGCAGCGCGGTGAAATAGATGTGGTTCATGATGATTTCCGGCCGGTAGTTGGAGCGGAAGCCTGCGGTGAGCAGGTCTCCGACCCCCAGTTCGGCCTTTGTTCCGTGGAAGAACGGCCCTTCGTCCAGCGCCACATCCATCGCCTGAGGCTACCGACCTGCGGCGAGCGTCGGCGGGTGTCAATTGGTCGTGTGATTTTTACATCGCGCATGGTCGTGATGTTTCTCGGTGACGTAGTTCGGTCGAGTTCCGCTTCAACGTCTAGATCCAAGAACCAGTCTGGGTGGAATCGGGCTGGCGCACACGCCGCTATTGCCGAGATCGCCATTGTCAGATGAGACTGCGCTCATGCGCTTCCCAAAGGTCGCTTGCGATGGCGGTGGTGGGTCGAGGTTTGAGGATCTCGACGTTCCACAGACGATGACTCCTTACGCCGAGAACGTGCCACCAGTGCTTGTGTCTGAGGCACTGGCTGCCAACGCCGTCATGTTCATGACATTGCCCGCCGACATCCGCCAAATCGAGCCGCATCCCGCACCGAGGCGACAGCTCGTCGTAGTGCTCGATGGCGAGTTCGAGATCGGGACAACCGACGGAGATAAACGGACGTTAGCTCCAGGGATGATCGCACTTGTCGAAGATGTCGAGGGTCGTGGTCATACGACCACGGTCCGCAGTGCCGGCCCGGCAACATTTTTGGCCATACCTTTGGCGGACTGACTTACCTCGGTTGAAGTGGCGAAGGCTGGGCGCGGCCACGCAGCTGGCTATGAGTCGTGACCATCAATCGGACGCACCATGCAGCCTCCGATTCATCTCCCGGCTGACGGTTCTGACGCGGCCCACAGCTCATCTTCCGAGCAACTGAAGCGACGGAGGCAGCTGCTTCTCCGGGAGCCGACGGCTACGCCCACAGGGGCGCACGGATCCCTCCAGATGCTGCGATAGCCGCAAGCATTACGGCAGTCGCGACACCAGCTTGGACCGTTCGGCCACAGTCGCGCGTCGTCGCCACTCTGGCACAACTGTCCCGCCCGTTCACCGATGTCAGCGGCATCAGCAGGTGTCATTTCAGGGCAATTCTGGGCCGGAGGACCCGACGAGCTCGGCTGCAATAAGACATAAGCGCCGATGCCACTGCTGCGACCGACATATGCGCGAATGTGGACTACCAAGACACACTGGCCACAAACGCCATTCTGTCACGGCCCTGGCTCACTGCGATGCGGCTCGACACTGGAAGTCGACCCGGCTGACGTGAGTGGATTGCGCGTTCAAACATCGTCAGGCGCCAAGCCGCCGGACTCACTGACGCGCAAGTCGCACTAGGACACGCTCCGATGATCGGAAGATGGCGGCATGGGACGGACTGATACCGCGTCGCGGGTGATCGAGGCTCCTCTGACACGCGTCTATGCCGCGCTGGTCGATCCACACGCGCTTGTCAAGTGGCTTCCGCCCCAAGGCATGACGGGCAAGTTCGACCATTTCGATGCTCGCGCCGGCGGGTCGTACCGAATGACGTTGACATACGCCGAAGCGCCCGCGTCGGGCGGCAAGTCAGGTGTCGACTCGGATGTCGTGGAGGCTCGCTTCGTCGAGATCGCCCCCGATGATCGTGTCGTTCAGGCGATCGACTTCCAGTCAGGCGATCCGTCCTTCGCCGGAACGATGACCATGACCTGGACCGTGAGCGAGGCGGATGGCGGGACCCGGGTCGAATGAGGGCCGACGACGTTCCACCGGGGATCTCCGCCGAAGATCACGTGGCGGGGATGACATCGTCGTTGTCGAACCTCGCAACGTATCTGCGGGCTTCACTTTGACCGCTATTCATACTACGTTGCGTAGTAGGTGGTTCTGAAGGAGGCGGGATGCGTTGGCGCGGTGTCAGTCACGTCGAGTTCGCGGTGCTGGACTATGACGACTCCATCGAGTTCTACGACGCGTTGTTCGGCTGGCTGGGATACGACAGCTTCTCGTCCCTGAACATGGAGTACCAGTCGATCTACTACTTCACGCGATATGTCAACCCGCACAGCTACATTGGCATTCAGCCGGCGCGCACCGGGGGCAAGCTCACGCACAGCGACCAGGCCGTCGGCATCAATCACATTGCGCTGTGGGCCCGGAGTCGAAAAGAGGTCGACCACTTTCATCGCGAGTTCCTGATCAAGCGGGACGTTCCTGTCACTGACGAACCCAAGGAGTACCCGCAGTACTGGCCCGGCTATTACGCGGTGTTCTTCGACGATCCGATCAACGGGATCCATTGGGAGCTGGCGTGGGTACCGAAAGTTCCTACCCCCCGCCAGGTTTGGTCGTTCTATCGCGCACTTCATGGTTTCGCCAAGAGTCGGCCAGATCTGGCGAAGACGGTGCCCGGCGTCACCTGGCAGGCGAGGCGAACCCTGCCGTCGCGATAAACGGCACAACCGGCCGGGATTTCGGAACTACGCTCGACCAGTGACCGGAAGCACCGACGTCGCGGGTCAGCCCCGGGTGCTGCGCAGGGTCGTTTTTTGGTTTGCTGTCCTGGGGGTGCTGCTAGTGGTTATCTGGACGGTCACGCTGAAGTTCGTTGGCGGGCCGTACCTGATCCCGTCCGAATCGATGGCGCCGACATTGAATACGGGCAGCCACGTCATGGTCAACAAACTCACGTACCGGTTCGGTTCGCCGCAGCCCGGCGACGTCATCATTTTCAAGGGACCGCCGGCGTGGAACGTCGGCTACAAGTCGATTCGGTCGTCAAACACCGCGCTGCGCTGGCTGCAGAACGCGCTCTCGGTTGTCGGTTTCGTCCCGCCCGATGAAAACGACCTAGTGAAACGGGTCATCGCAGTGGGTGGGCAGACAGTGGAGTGCCGGGCAAGCACAGGACTCACCGTGGACGGCGAGCGCCTTGACGAGCCGTATCTGGACGCGAACACGATGATGTTCGACCCGCGTGCTTACCCCTGCCTGGGCCCCGAATTCGGCCCGGTAAAGGTGCCTGATGGCCGGCTTTGGGTGATGGGTGACAACCGCACGCATTCGGCCGATTCGCGGGTGCATTGCACGAACGAACCGTCCGACGCCCAGCAGGGAGTGCTCTGCACCGGTGACCCGATGACTTCGACCGTGCCGGTCGACAACGTGATTGGAAAAGTGCGGTTGCCGGCTGCGTAGTGCCTTCGTCGGTCGTCATCATTTGTTGACGGCTCTATAACGGAAACCAACGGAGACGACGAACCATGGGCAAATGGATTGCGAAATACTGTTTTGCCGCAGCGTTTCCCGTCGCCGCCGTCCTCGCTCTGGCGAGTGTCGGCCCTCGTGTTACACCGCTCTTTTTGGGCGTTTTGTGTTGGCCAACCGCGCCGAGGCGAGGCGCCGCCGCGGACGCGGCGAGGCCGAGAAGAACCCTAACCAGCGTCGGCTGCAAGGGTCCGATTGATCTCGGCCTGACGAACCAGGAATTCGCTTTCGTCCAGCTTCTTGCGCCGCAGCCAGGTGGTCACCTCGGCATTGCACTTGCTGGTATTGCACGAGCGGCAGCTGGGCACGACGTTGGCGAGCTCGTATCGCCCTCCGCGCGAGATGGGCAGCACGCAATCTTTCTGCAGTGGTGTACCGGCCGCGCCGCAGTAGGCGCACCCACCCCAGGCCACCTTCAGCGCCGCCCACTGAGAATCAGTGAGGTCGTGCACTTTTGAGGCAATGCGTCGCCTCCGGCGGCGCGAATATCTCGCGGCCCGGGCAGGACTTCGGGAGGCCACGGGCTGAGGCTATCGCGGGTGCACAGGCGATAGCGCCTGGTGAGGTCTCGGCGTGTCGGTGTTCATGTTGACTTCCTGCCGATCTGGGATTGATTGGTTGACCGGGCGTCTCGCCGATTGATGTCCTCTTTGCTGGCCGTTTAGTCCGGCCACCGGCATTTCATTCGATGCGGCCCGCCGATGAGGCAGAATCGCGCAGGTGACGACTCCACCGCAACGTCCGGGGCAGCCAGGTCGGCGCGGTGAGGGAACCCCACCGCCCGATCCTGAGACGCAACGGATCCCGCGTCGCCCCAATCAGCCGGAACCGCCGACCGAACAGATTCGCGCGCGGCGCCAACCGCCCGATGCGCCGCCGGCCAAGAAATATCCGTCACCGCCGCCCCCGCGGCCACCCGCCGGGGGTCCGCCCCCACCGCCTCGGCCGCCCGGTGGTCCACCGCCACCACGTCGGCCACCCGCCGGCGGCCCACCGCCGCCCCCGCGGCCACCACCTCGGCCACCAGCCGGTGGCCCACCGCCACCGCCGCCCGCGGCGCCACCGACTCAGCCGGCTCCGGCTGCTCGACCAGCGCGGCCGCACCACCGCCGCCGCCCGCCGCGGCCCCACCGCCTCAGGCGCCGCCGGCACCTGAGGCCGCGGCACCCGAAGTCGAAAAAGAAGAAGCGCGGCTTGGGCTTTGGCAACCGGCAATCGATCATCCTGATCGCTGTCATCCTCGTCGCGCTGGTGGCAGGCGGTCTGGCCGGCGCCGAGCTCTACGCGCGGAATCGCGCGGACGACATCCTCGTGGAGGTTGCCCAATGCGTCGTCCGCGATGGCGTCACCATCTCGTACGGCGTGAATCCGCCCTTCCTGTTGCAGCACATGACCGGCCACTACACCAACATCTCGGTCACCACCGCGGGTGACCGGGTCCAGGACGCAACGGGTATGACGGCCGATGTGACCGTCAGGGACGTCCGATTGCAGGACTCCGGGGACTCAAAGGGCACCATCGGGTCGCTCAACGCCACACTCACCTGGAAGTCCAACGGCATCAGGGACACCCTGGCGGCCAACCTTCCTGGGGTCGGCAAATTGATCACCGGAGTGAAGACGGACGCCGCGGCGGGCACCGTCGTCGTGGACGCCGGCGAGAACAGCGTCACGGCCAAGCCTGTGGTGACCGATGGCGATCTCAACCTCGAGGTTCTCGACGTCAAAGGGCCGCTGCCGAAGGACGGGGTGCAGTCGGCGCTGAACGACCTCACCAAGAAACTGAACGACAACTATCCGCTCGGCATCCACGCCGACAGCGTGGAAGTGACCGACACCGGAGTCATCGGGAAGTTCTCCAGCCAGAACGCGTCGATCCCGAAGGAGGACGCGAACCCCTGCTTCGCGCGGCTGTGATCAGGGCTGGCGCGGCTTGAGCCGAAGGACCGGAATCGTGCGTCCGACCGCCGCCGTCTTCGTGCGGTAGGCCGCGTAGCCCCCGTACACCTTCTCGCCAAGTCCAAAGAGGCGGGCGTACTCGTCCGGATCGGTGATTTCGGTCGCGACGAAGCGCTCGAAGCCGAATTCGCACTCGGGGTGCGCTTTCAGGTTGTGGTACCACTGCGGATGTTTTGTGCCTCCGGCGTTGGAGGCGATCAGGATCGGATCGGGTCCGTCGTGAAAGTAGGTGAGCTGATGTTCCCGGCGCTGACCGGTCTTGGCACCTGTGCTGACCAATGGAGCCGTGGCAGTGCCACCGACGATCGTCGGATAGCGGCCGCGGGTGACGCGGTACAGCCACGGGTCGATGTTCCAGAAGACGTGGCGCGCCACGAACTGTCCCGGACGCGTTCGGAAGACACGTTCGTTGGCCTTGTTCCAGCGGCTGCGCTTCTTGTGCGGGTCCACGTAGTACAGCGGCATGGGCGGACCCTATCGCCGCGGACCTGGTCGAGGCCCCGATTCGTCAACTCATCGGCTGGGGAAGGCGCTTCCCGCCACCACCTGGATATGAAGCGGTAGAACGATCGTCTCCTCGTGGTCTTCGAGACGGACCGTGTAGACGTGCATTCCACCGTTCGGCTCGATCGGCAGCGCTATGGGCGGCGTGACCATGAACGCGATCCGGCTCGGCACGGTGAAGTACGAGGACCGCGCGGGCGTCCACTGCTGCCCCGACGGGCCCGCCGCATCGATGTGAAGACCGAACTGCTTGCCTCGGTCCTGCCTGCTGACCTCGCAGAAGATGACGCAGCGAGTCCCGAACGCCGTCGATCCGTCCGCGACGGTGGTGGAGGTCCAGCATCCGCCGGTCACGTTGAGCATGTCGTCCACGACTTCTGCGTGGTTGGCGAAGAAGGCGTTAGTCAGGCGCATCCCACGAAAGCTATCTCATGGCGTGGCCGAGGATCGGCTAACCGAGCACCACGGCGATCTCGTCGCTGAGTTGATAGCCCTCGTTCAGCGGCAGCTCGTCACCGCTCCAGAACTTGCCGGGGTCGAACCAGCTGTAGTGCTTCTCGGTGGTCAGCAGCCCTATTTCCTCGTAGGTGATGGCGACGGTCTCGGCGCAATACGCGGTCTCCAGCCCTACGGTGCGCTGATCGGCTTTCCTGCGCTGCGCCGACTCGCGAACCCTCCTGTCCAGGAACGGGATACCTCTGGTCCAATCGCTCGCGGTTGGAACCCGGCCGCGGAACCACCGTCCTGTCAGCCGTGCGGTGCTGGGAAACGGTGTGCCGTCCATCCGCGCAATGACCCGCAGCACGTGGTCTTCCTGCTCACGGGTGGCGTAGGGAGTGAGCTGACGAAGCCAGCAGCGTTGCCCGTAGTTGTTGATCCACCGCTCCACGGCGGCCTTGGCGTCATTGAGCTGGACGCCGCGGTGATTGGTGCCCGTCCACATGTCTTGCAGCTTGTCGCCGAGCTCGGCATGCCACATCAACGGCGGCAGGTCGTCGATCGCGACGGTCATGCCGACATGGTTGACCGGGGCGTTGGTCATGGCCTGGATCGCGCGGTCCGGGCGCGATCCGCCGCGGAACAGCCAGATGTCTCCGGTCCGCGTCTCGGCGAGGGCGCGCTCTAGGGTGACCGTGTTCGCATCCACCAGCGCAGCTTAGGCACACTGGCGGGCATGCACAGCATCTGGAAGTGGGTCGGCATGGCCGGTGTCGCCGGTGTCGTAGCTGGTGGCGTGCTGGTCGCGCGTGATCAGCGGCGCCGCCAGTCCTACACACCCGACGACATCCGCGCCCGCCTGCACCAGCGGCTGGCCGAGTCCGAGGCGGCCAAGGACTAGCCCGGCAGGGCGTTCGCGCCCGCAGGCACCGCGGCCAGCTTCGCGCGCAGCTGTTCTCGCGTCAGCACCCAGGCGACGCTGCCTGCCATCAGCTCGAGGGCCATCTGGTGATGGTCCTCGCCGCGCATGCTCGCGACACATTCCTCGATGAGCACCGGGCGGAATCCGCGCGCGGAGGCGCCGAACGTCGTCGCGTACACGCACGTGTCGGTGTTGATGCCCGCGATGAGCACGACATCGGGGTGCAGATAGCGCCGCAGAATCATCTCCAGGTCGGTGAGGTGGAAACTGTCCATCTCGCGTTTGTTGCCCATCATGAAATCCCCGTCGGCCACCAGCGCGGGCATCACGTCGTCACTGCCCGACCCGGCCACCCGGTCGACGCGGGTGCGGGCGGCCGCGTTCGGGTTTTGCGACAGGCCTGCCCGCTGGCCCGCCAGCGTGTACGGGGCGTGGTGTCCACCGAGTGCCGCTTCCTGCGGGCGCCGGCTGACGTAGCAGTGCACGACGGGAATGCCGCACTCCCGGCACATTTGAAGCATCGCGGCGGTGTCGGCGACCACTCGCTCGGCGATGTCTGCGGCGACGGGAGCCGACGCCACCGAGTGGTCGAGAAAGTCGCGCTGCATATCGATGGTGAGTGCGACCGTCTTCGCGGGATCTATCGTCAGCAGGTCCCGCATCGCGCGCTTGTAGTCCTCGCGGTCGCGCAGCTGAATTGTCGGGGTCATCGCATGTCCTTTCCGCGATACGGATGATCCTGCGGTCGCGGGGCAGTCGGCAACTATCGATCTGCGGATGCTTCGGCGTCGAACTGTTGCGCTGCTAGCCGAAGCTAGGCGGCTTTGACGGCGTACAACCGGTGCTCGCCGGCGAAGCCCTTGAGTTCGACGTCGCGGCCGTCGTCGAAGGTGATGTCGTCAGATACCCGCGACGGCGTCGTGCACCGCCTCGCTGACCAGGGTCTCGCCACCGTCTGCTTCGGCTGCGACGCGCGCGGCCATCGCGACATTTCTGCCGAAAAGGTCGTCGCCGCGCCGCACCGACTTACCCGTATGGATACCGATACGGACCCGAATGTCGTTCGGCCGCTTACGAAGCGCGCGTTGGACGTCGATGCTGCACCGCACCGCCTGATCCGGGTCGGCGAATGCGACCATGAATCCGTCACCCTGGCTCTTGACGACGTGGCCCTTATGACTCTGCACGTGCCGTCGGATCATCTTGTCGTGCCTGCTGATCGTCCGGACCCACGCGCGGTCGCCGATGCGCTCGTTGAGCGCCGTGGAGTCCTCGATGTCCGAGAACAGGATCGCCACCTTCCCGTCGGGGGCCAGCCGGGCCAGGTCGGGCCGTTCCACCTCGGCCCAGTTGGCGAGGTCCTCGATTGACGAGAGGACCGCCGAGCCGAACCCCTCCTTGCGGATGATGCTGGCGGTCTGCCACATCGTCTTGACCGCCTCGCGGCCGCCGGACAGCAGCATGTTGCGGGTGTCGACCCTGCCGCGCAGCTCGTCGGCCTCGCGCCGGGCGCGGTTGAGTTGGACGGCCACCACCACTATGACGACGGCCTCGATCACGGCAATGGCCCCGAGGACGTAGGCGACGATCTGCATACCGGTCACCACTCAAGTATTGGATGCTGGTCTCGTGAAGCCGCAGGCACCCTATTACGAAAGCAGATTCATCCGCGCGAACAACGCCGACCGCGCGCAGGCGCTGTGGATGCGTTCGACGCTGCTGCTGCCGACGGCAGGTGCCCCGGTCGCCGACAGCTGGGTGATGATCTTCGACCCCGACGGCGCGGGTAACCGTGCACTCAAAGAGCCTTATCCGATCGACCAGTCCGACTACGACTACGACACCTGGACCGCCCGGATCGGCGCCACCACCATCGATGACCGGTCGGCATGCGGCGCGGTGACCGGTGCAGGCCGGTCGGCGCGCTGGGACCTGCGGATCACGCCGGGCGACGAGCGGCCGGTCAAACTGCTCACCGACCGCGGCTACAAGGCGAAGTTCCCGACGGCCAAGACGATGGTTCGCCATCCGCTGGCCAGGTTCGACGGGAGCCTGGAACTCGACGACATTCGCGTCCAGGTCGACGGCTGGACCGGCAGCGTCAACCACAACTGGGGCCGCCGCCACACCCCCGCCTACGCGTTCGGCCAGGTGTGCGGCTTCGACCAGGCACCCGATTCGAGCCTGGAAATCGTCACCGCGCACGCCGCGGTCGGTCCCATCTCGCTGCCTGCCGCGACGCTGTTCGTGCTTCGCCACGACGGGCGCGAGGTGGCCGTGCGGTCCATCCTCGCGACCCGCCACACACGTGGTGAGTACCGGCCGTTCAGCTGGTCGTTCGGTGCCCGCGTCGGCGATGTGACGCTGGAGGGCGAGATCACGGCGGAACCGGGCGACGTCATCGGCCTCACGTACACCGATACCGACGGCGAGTCGAAGTACTGCTACAACTCCGCGCTCGCGACATGTCGAATTCAATTGTCCGGAAATGGGATTGCCCGCCGGGAGCTGGTCGCTACCCGGCGGGCAATGTTCGAGATCCTGACCGACACCCGCAACGAGTCGGTGCCGCTGCTGGCCTAGTTCTCTCGGCGAGCAGACGCAAAATCACCCGACACGCCGCGCGACACGCGGGAGTTTGCGTCTGCTCGCGAGGGTGCGGCAGCGTAGATCAATCCCGCCAGGGCAGCCGACCCGATGGTGCTCAGGTCAACGCCGCCGGCGATGTCGGCCAGTGGTCCGACATACAGCGTGGTGTTCACTGCCAGCAGACCGAACGTGGCGCCGACCGTCCATGCGATCACCGCAGGCATGTTCCATCCGCCGGTGAACCAGTACTGTCCGCCACGCCTGCCGTGCGCGAACGCCTGCAGATCAACGGGATCATAGGTTTTCGTGCGCAGGGCGCCGATCGCCAGGATCGCCACCCACGGGGTGATGACGGCGTTGAGCGCGATCGTCATCGCGGTGACCGAGTCGACCGCGTCGAACACGAACACGCCGACGTACAGCAGCGCGATGGCGACGGCGGCGGTGATGATCGTGGTCTGCGTGCGCTTCAACCGCGGGGCAATGCCTTCCAGGTCCAGGCCGCTGGCGTAGATGCACAACACGCCCTGGCTCATTCCGCCGAACAACGAGATCACCACGATCGGCACGACGTACCAGGCGGGGGAGGCGGCGACCAGGTCATCGATGTAGGAGTCGGTCGGGTTGGCGAACGTCAACGCGGTGAAGGCGCCGAACAGGCTGGGCAGCAGCACCCCGATGAACATGCCTGCACCCAGTGCCGTGCAGATCTGCTTGTCGCTGAACCGGATTGACGAGATGCGCCGGGTGTAATCGCCGATCGTCGGGCCGTAGGAGATCGGTGCGGCCGCGAACAGCGCCGCCGACAGTGCCCAGGTCTGCCAGAACCCGCCCAACGCGTACTCGCCGCCGGAAGCGCTGGGATCGAAGCCTCCTGCGAACGCGAACACCCCGATGATCATCAGCCCGCCGACGATGGGCACGACCACCTTCTGCACGGTGACGATCGTTGCGTGGCCGTACAGCGCCACGGTGACCATCAGGGCGGCCACCGCGGCGTACGCGACGGCGTGCACGATGTTGCTTTCCGAGGTGCCGAACAACCGGTGGCCGGCTGCGACAAGGGCGTCGCCGCTGGTCCACACCGTCACCGCCGCGAACCCGAGCGCGATGGCCAGCGCCAGCCCGGAGCCGATGAAGCGGCCACGGATGCCGAAGAAGGCCCCACTGGAAACGGTCATGTTGGTGCCGGTGCGGGGCCCGATGATCGCGGTGGGCAGCACTGCCAGGGTGCCGATCGCGGTGCCGACGGCCATCGAGGCGACCGTCTGCCAGAAGCTCAGGCCGAACAGGATCGCAAAGGCGCCGAAGACGACGTTCGTCCAGGTCAGGTTTGCGCCGAGGAACACCGCCGACAGGTTGCGCGGCCCGGAGTCGCGGGCCTCTTCGGGTAGGTATTCGACGCCGGCGGCTTCGATCGCGCCGACGCGGTCCTCGGTGGCCTCCGCGGCGGGCGCGGGGAGTGTTGCGGTCATGAGCTGCTCGATTCGACTTGTTGAGGGGTAGTTCAATAGTGTTGATGTAGTGTTCAATAAGAATCGGGATTCGTCAATAGGGAGGATCGAAATTGACCGTCGAGATGCGAGACGCGAAGCGGAAACTGCCCGCCGAGCGCCATGGCGAGCTGCTGGCGAAAGCCGTGCAGGTCAGCGCCGCCGAGGGCTTGTCCGCGGTGACCCTGCGCCGGGTGGCCGCTGATCTCGGGGTCACTCCGGGGCTGGTCAGCCACTATTTCTCGTCGGCAGAACAGCTCATAACGGCGGCGTTTCGGACGGCCGCCCTCGCCGACCTGTCCGAGGCGCGATCACGGGTGGCCGTCGCTGACACACCGACCGCCGAAATGGATGCGCTCATGGACTACGTGCTCGACGAATCCAGCGAGGACGCCAGCGCCCTGTGGCTCGACGCGTGGAGTCTGGGCCGGCGAAACGACCCGTTGGCGGCCGAGGCCAACGCGCTGACCGACGAGTGGCTGAAATGGATCGCCGACATCGTTCGCTCAGGCGTCGAATCCGGGGAGTTTCACGTGGCAGACAGCGACGTCGCGGCGCGGCGGTTGTTGACCATGATCGACGGGCTCGGCGCACAGATGGTGGTGCGGGCCGTTCCGTCGGTGGAAGCCAAACACATTGCGCGGTCGTATTTCACTGCCGAGCTCGGCATCGGCAAACGAGATTGAGCAACACCATTAATTGCATCGTCAATTACCTGTCGCATCACCCGTGGAGACCTATGCTTAGCGCGTAAAACTGTCCATGACCGGCGGAGGGGTGCATGGCCTGGGCGGAGGCAGTGGAATGACCGGCGATCTGCTGACGGGGCGCGACAGCGAACTGGGCGCCATCCGTCGCGCGTTGACGGGGGCGGGCAATTACTCCGGTGTCGTCATCTGTGGCGCCGCCGGTGTCGGCAAGACCCGACTCGCCCGCGAGGTGCTGGCCCGCGCGCAGGCCGCGGGTGAGCGGACGAACTGGATCACCGGAACCGAGTCCGCCCGACCGCTGCCGCTGGGGGCGTTCACCGGCTCCATCACCGAAACGGCGCCGGGGTCGATGCCCGACGTCGGCCGTCTGATCAATTCCTTTGTTGCACAACAGCGTCAGGGCAAAGTGCTGATCGGCGTTGATGACGCCCACCTGCTCGACGGGTTGTCGGCGCATGTCGTGCACCAGCTCGCGCAGACGCGGGGGCCGCGGCTGATCGTCACGGTGCGCACCGGTGAGGCGGAGCCCGACGCGGTGACGGCGCTATGGAAGGACGGCCTGCTCGCCCGGCTGGATCTCGAGCCCCTCTCCGAGGCGGGAACCCGCAGCCTGATCGAGTCAAGCCTCGACGGGCCGGTGGACGCGCGCAGCGCAAGACGGTTCTGCAAGCTGACCGGCGGCAACGCGTTGTTCCTGCGCCAGCTGTTGAAGGACCAGGTCGACGCGGGGCGGATGCGCCAGGTCGCCGGTGTGTGGATGTGGGACGAACGGGTCGCGGTGTCCCAAAGCATCACCGACATGGTCGGACGTCAGCTCGGGGAGCTCTCCGAAGGCGTTGCGCTGGTTGTCGATACGTTGTCGCAGTGCGAGCCGCTGGCGGTCGACGTGCTGTGCAAATTGGCCGAGCGCACTGACCTGGAAGCCGCCGAACGAATGCACCTTGTCACGGTCGAGCGCTCCGGCGACGAGCGCATGGCCCGGTTGGCACACCCACTCTTCGGTGAGCTCCGACGGGCCAGCGCCGGCGAGATGTATCTGTCGCGAATCCGCGGAAAGCTGGCGGAGGGGCTCGGCGTCAAGCCCGACGACGACATGCAATCCACGGTGCGCAGAGCGTTACTCACTCTGGAGTCGGACCTCTCGCCCAGCCCCGAACTCTTCGTGGACGCTGCACGATTCGCAATGACGCTGCTGGACCTCGAGCTGGCGGACCGATTCGCCTCCGCCGCAGTGACGGCCGGTTCCAGCGATGCGCCAGAAGTGCAGGTGATGAACCTGGTGCTGCGAGGTCGCGGCGACGAGGCGGAGAAGTTCCTGCAGGAGATCACCGCCGACGGCCGAGCGGACGCTCATCGATGGTCGACAGTACGGGCGGCCAATCTGATATGGACGCTCGGACGGCCCGTCGAGGCGGCGGCCATCCTCGACGGCTTGGCCGCAGGATCGGAGACATCAGCCGAAACGGCGTCGCGCCAAGCGGTGGAAGCATGCGTCGACGCGGTGTCGGGAAGCTGCGCGGACGCCGCCGAAAAGGCCAGGGCCGCGATGGAATCCGCAGAGCTGGATGACTTCCACGACATGATGGCGTCGTTCGCGTTGACCATGTCGCTGGGGGCACTCGGCCAAGCCGACGAACTCACGGCGGTCGCCGAGAAGACACTGGAACGTGCCGCGACGTCCTTCCAGACGTCGCACATGCGGTTCTGGTACGGCGGCGTGTACGCCCGTGCTTGCCGGCTGACCGGCCGCATCGACGAGTGCATCGCCGTCGCCAAGCGGCTGGCGGACTCGGCGAGGGATGTGCCGGGCCTCGCCTACGCGAACCTGGCATCCCTGGTGGGTCAGGCCCATCTGGTGAGCGGAGACTTGGTCGGCGCTGTCAAGATCCTGCACGAGGCGCTGGCGGGAGTCGAACATCACGCTGTCACAACGGGTTTGCGATTCGCGAGTCGTTTCTCGCTGACCGAGGCACACGCAAAACTCGGGCAAGCGGACGAGGCGAATGAAGTCTTCGCCGAAGCGCGAGACCGCGTGCCCGCCGAATACGTTTACATGCACACCGCTCTCTCGCTGGCGACCGGATGGGCACTGGCGGCCAGCGGCTGCCTGACCGAAGCCGTCGAGACTGTCCGCGAGGCCGCCTCGCAAGCGCGGGACCGCGGTCAACCGACGCACGAGCTGGCCTGCGTGCAGGCCGCGACGCAGTGGGGCGACGCGTCCCTCGCGGGTCGGGCGAGCGAACTGGCCAACGAACTGTCATTGCCGCTCGCCGAAGCGGTTGCCCGCCATGCCGAATCGCTGGCGGCCAAGGACGGCGAGGGACTGCTCAAGGCGTCGGCCGCTTATCAAGCACTCGGCGACCGAGTGACGGCAGCGGATGCCGCGGCACAGGCTGCGGTGGCGTTCTCGCAGAGCCAGCAGCGCAGGCGCCGGCTGTATGCCGCGGCGATCGCGCAAGGCCTTTCCGACGATTGCGGTGGTATCAGTACCCCGGCGCTGCGCAGCCCGACCGGCCATCCGCTGACCGAAAGACAGCGCGAAATCGTCGAACTGGCGATCGCGGGCATGTCCAACAAGGACATTGCCAAGCGGCTCTACATGTCGGTGCGCAGCGTGGAGGGGCATCTGTATCGCGCATGCCAGCGCGTGGGCGCGAACTCGCGCGAGGAGCTGGCGAAGATCATCCGGAAGGGCCCCGCCGCGACCGAGTAGTTCTCGCGCTAGAAGCCCTCGGTCAGAACGCGGTCCAGCGCGTCGGCGTAGAAGTCGGCCGCCTCGGTGTCGATGCACAACGGCGGCTTGGTCTTCAGAATGTTCATGTGATCGCCGGTGGGCTGAATCACCACACCGAGGTCGAGCATGCGATCACAGATCGCCGCCGTCTCCTCGACAGCCGGTTCGAGGGTGGCCGGGTCGCGAATCATCTCGACACCGAGATACAGCCCGATGCCGTGCACGGTGCCGATGATGGGGTGCTTGTCCTGCAGCGCTTGCAATCTCGACTTCAGATGGGCGCCGACGCGTGCGGCGTTCTGCTGCAGCCCCTCATCGCGCAGCACGTCGAGCACGGTGATGCCGATCGCGCAGGACAGCGGGCTTCCGCCGGTCGACGAGAAGAAGTAACCCTGACTGGAGAACTTGTCGGCGATCTCCCGGCTGGTGATCACCGCGCCGAGCGGCGAACCGTTGCCGGTCGACTTCGCGACCGACACGATGTCGGGCACCACGTTTTGTTGCTCAAATCCCCAGAACCAGTTGCCAAGCCGGCCGTAGGCGACCTGGACCTCGTCGGCAATCGCCAGGCCGCCGCCTGCGCGCACTGCCGCATACACCTGCTCCAGGTAGCGGTCGGGCAGCGCCATGCCGCCTGCGTTGCCGTACACCGGTTCCGCGATGAACGCCGCGGGCGCCCGGCCGTCGGCGATCAGACCGTCGATCTGAGCCACCGCCTCGCCGGCATAGCGGTATGCATCGGCGTCGCGGAACTTACCGCGGAAGCTGTTCGGCGATTCCACGGTGTGCACCCAATCCGGCCGGGTGGCAAGCGCATTCGGGTTGTCGGCTACCGACGTGGAGATGGCGTCCGTGGCATACGTCCAGCCGTGATACGCCTCGCGCACCGCGACGACGTCGCGCCGTCCGGTGGCCGCCATCGCCAGCCGCAGTGCCAAGTCAGACGCCTCCGAACCGGAGTTCACCAGGAACACGGTGTCCAGGGGGTCGGGCAGCATGGCGGCCAGCCGCTCGCTGAACTCGACCACCGCCTCGTAGTTGAACCGCGAGTTCGTGTTCAGCCTGCGCAGTTGACGGGCTGCCGTTTCGGCCACCCGCGGGTGCGCGTGACCGAGCACCGTGACGTTGTTGACCATGTCGAGGTAGGACCGGCCCGCCGTGGACATCAGGAAGTGCCGCCAGCCGCGTTCGATCTGGGGAGGCCTTGCGTAGTAGTGCTCCTGTACCTGCGCGAAGCTCTCGTCGCGTCGCGCCAGGAGGTCGTCGGCGGGACCTGTGTCGGACAGTGCGGCAAGTCCCAGCACCTGACGCGGGTCACGGCTGCGCGCCAGCCAGCCCCTCGATAGTTCCGCGGTGAGTCAGCCGCGGCGCGGGTGGTGTCCCTGCAGGCCGCACAGCCAGTTCGGCCCATTGGCCGGGCGAGACATCGGCGAGCGGCTGCCCGGCGCGCAGCCGGTCGCCACGCGCAGGCACGGGCGTCACACCGGCAAGCGTGAGCTCGTGCTCGTCTCCGCGGATCGTCACGCTGTCCTCGCTGCGGTCGACCACGTCGCCGTCCCACGGAGCCACCGCGCGGGCGGCCGCCGCGGGCCACAGGCTGATCCCCGTGGCCACCACGTCGGGGCTCACCTGGCTGAGTGGCTCGGCGCGGCTCAGCCGAGGCTCACCGAATCGGGTGACGACCAGAGCGGCACCGTCTTCGACTGCCTGCCTTGCGAGTTCGCTCTCGATGTCGGTACGCAGCCACCCGCCGGGCACGAACGCCGAATCGAAGGCGTCGGACTGCGAGGACAGATCCAGTGTCACCACTTTGTCCGAATCGAGCCCATCGATGAGGGCGGCATCGACCACGACGGGGCCGGGGTCCTCGGCCAGCCCGAGCTCCGTCTTGATCAACGAGGTCATGACGTCGATCGGTAATCGAAGTGGCCTGCTCGAACATCCGGATCTCACCCTCGGTCTGCTCGGTGACGTAGGCGTTGTCGGGATCGAGAGCGGCCTGTTGTGCTCCGCTGACGATGAGCACAGCGGTGCGCAGCACGAGCATTGGCCACAGTGCCTCCGCCTCCGCCGCGGACAACGGCCGGATGGCGTGGAAGGCCCGCACACCGGGAAGGATCGACGTCGGATCGGTGCCCGGATGTCCGAGCACCGACGACACCGTGATCGCCAACTCGGACACCGCCCAGCTCTGCGACAGGTCCCCGAAGTCGATGACACCGTCCGGGTGGACGGCTCCTCCGGCGCCTCGCGATACGACGACGTTGGCGTCGGTGAGATCGAGGTGAGTCGCCTGCCGGGGAAGCGTGTCGGCCAGCGGCTCGATTCGCGACCAGGCGGCTGCCGCATACTCCTCGGCGCGCGCCCGCTGCGACGGTTCGCCGACATGCGAAATAAGTTGCGTCACAACGTCGGCGCCGTATCGCAGATCCCACTGCAGCGCACGGTCGAGACCGGGATGGTCGAATCCGGCCAGTGCCCGGCTGACCCGTCCGGCCACCTCGCCCAACCCCGCAACCGCGGCGGGTGGGAGATAGCCGGACTCATAAAGAGTGCCGCCCGGCAGGAACCGAAGCAGTCGGGCGTAGGCGGTGCTTTCCAGCAGTCCCGTTATAGCGGTGCACTTTTCGCCCGCGACGTTGGGCAGCGGGACGGCGATACGGATCGACGGCTCCGCCTCGGCGATGAGATCGGCCGCAACATCCTGCGCTTCCAATTCGGTTGCGTTGAAAGCGGGATTGGCGATCTTCAGCACGCCGAGGATGTCGTCGTTGGCGCCGTGGATGGTGAAGTTGCAGTCCTGGTTGCTGCCAAGCAGTTTCGCCGTGGCGCGTCAGCCCCCAGTGCGACGCGACGATCTCTTCGGCCTGCACTTCGGTGACCTGAGGCCCCGGCAACTCAGGTTCGTCGAGAAAGTTGAAGCCGACGGTGCGGCGTGGCGTGCTCACCGGTTGACGAACTGAACCACGACTTCACTGAATGCGTCGTTGTCGTCGCCCGCAGCGGTGTGCCCAGCGTCCGACAGTTCGACGAACTCGGCCTTGGGGACCGTCTCGAGGAAGTGCTTCACGCCTTCTTCGCTGACCACGTCGGAGAGCCTGCCCCGGATCAGCAAGATCGGAATCTTCAGGTCGATGGCGGCCTGCTCGAGTTTCTCCGTGCGGACGAACGGGTCGTCGATCGGCGCGGTGAGAAACGCCGGGTCCCAGTGCCAGAACCAGCGGCCGTCACGGAATCGCAGGTTCTTCTTCAGGCCTTCGGGGCTGCGTGGTTTGGTCCGGTATGGAAGGTATGCGGCGACGGCGTCGGCGGCCTCATCCAGTGATTCGAAGCCGTCCAAGCCGCTGGCCATGAAGTCGCGAATCCGCGCGCTGCCGTCCTTCTCGTACCGTGGCACCACGTCCACGAGCACGAGCTTGGTCACCTTCTCCGGGCCGGCCCGGTCGGCGACGAGGATGCCGGTCATCCCGCCCATGCTCGCGCCGATCAAGATCGTCGGGCGGCCGATCTGGTCCAGCACGGCAAGGGTGTCTGCGCACAGCGCGTCGACCGTGTAGTTCGCATCGGGGGCGCGGTCGCTGTCGCCGTGCCCGCGGGAGTCCAGCGCGATGACGTGGAGGCCCTCGTCGGCCAGGATCTGGCTGGTGCTCTTCCACGAGTACCGGTTCTGTCCGCCGCCGTGCAGGAAAAGGATGGACGGTCGGGCTGGGTCCGATGTCGCCGCCGCAGCGGCTCCGGAAGACTCGCCGCGGTTCCACTCGTCGGCGATCAGGGTGAGGCCGTCACTACCCTGGAACTTCACTGTTTGCAGCTCGCTTTGTCCAGTGCTCACGGACGTCCTCTCAGCCAACCCCGCCCTCACGTTAACTCAGCGGAAAATCGCCGTTTTAGGGATGGTGACCAAACGGCGCGGCACCCGTCCCTACAATCTGCGAGGGTGCAGCCCGATTCGCCGACCGCCGATGACCGCCAGGGCATCATCGAAGCTGCATACGGCTGCCTGTCCGAGCCGCACAGTGGCCCGATCCCGGTGGCGGCGATTCTCGAGCGTGCCGGCCTGTCCACCCGGGCCTTCTACCGCCACTTCGAGTCGAAGGACGAGCTGTTTCTCGCGATGCTGCGGCAGGAGGCCGACGCGCTGGCCGACCGTCTCGACGACATTGCCGACGTGGTGCCGGGCGATCCGCGCAAGCAGCTGACCGCGTGGGTCGAGATGATGTTCGCGCTGGCTCTCGAGCCGCAGCTGCGGACGCATCTCACCGTCATCGACTCGGAGGAAGTCCGTGCTGCCAAGGGATATCGCGAGACCCGCGAACGCCTGCACGCCGACCGGGAACGCTCCCTGGAGCGGATTCTTCAGCGCGGCCGCGACGACGGGGTGTTTCCACTGACCGATCCGCAGCGGGATGCCGTCGCCATCAGCGCGGTGATCAGCCGCGAGCTGACGATATCGGCGCCCGGCAATGCAGTGGACTTGGAGCAATCACAGGCCCGCGTCATTGATTTCGCGCTACGGGCGTTGGGAGCCGAGCGGTCCTCCTGATGAGTTTCGGTCGCAGGCCGAGTCTGCATTGGAAACGACCGCCTGGATAGGAGTGCCTTATGCCGGCCATCACGCCATCGCTCTGGTTCGACAACAATCTCGAGGAGGCTGCCGAGTTCTACGCCTCGATATTTCCGAACTCGTTCATCGAGGAGCTCCACCGAACCACGGATGCAGGACCGGGCGAGCCTGGCACCGTGTTGTCGGGCTTCTTCGTGCTGGACGGCACGCGGTTCATCGGGATCAACGGGGGGCCGCACTTTCAGTTCTCCGAGGCGGTGTCGTTCATGGTCCACTGCAAGGACCAGGACGAGGTCGACTATTACTGGGATCGTCTGGTCGACGGCGGCGAGGAGTCGCAGTGCGGCTGGCTGAAAGACCGATTCGGGCTGAGCTGGCAGATCATTCCGGACCGACTGCTCGAACTGGAGACCGATCCGGATCCGGCACGGGCGGCTGCCGCCACCAAAGCGATGCACGCGATGCGCAAGATCGTCATCGCCGACCTGGAGGAGGCCAGCGCAAACGCGTAAGCGGTTGTAGCTCAGCTGGTCAGGCGGGCGACCCACTCGATGGTGGCGTCGCTGACCTGCTCGACCTCGGCGGGGTCGTCGCACACGGCCACCATCAGCGACGCCTCGGACATGATCGCGATCAGGGTGCGCGACAGCAGCTGACCCCGCTTGGACGAGTCCACGTCGAGCACTCCCATCCAGCGGTGGAAGAAGGCCAGCGTGTTCCTGCGGCGGAGTCGCTCGAAACCCACAGGGACGTCGCCTGATGCCATCGTCATCGCGGCACGCCGGTTGGCCCAGATGGCATCCAGATAGGCCCGGGCGTGCACGGCGAACGCCTGCTGGCTGTCCAGATCGGCCGACTGGCGTGCGGCCTCGGCTATGCGGAGCTCGACCTCTGCGGACAGCCGGTCGTTGATCGCCAGGAACAGTTCCTTTTTGCCGCCGAAATGGTGGTAGATGCTGCCGATGCTCGCGCCGGAGTGATCGACGATGTCGGCCATCGTTGCCGCCGAGAACCCCCGCGTGCTGAACACTTCCGTTGCCGCGTCGAGAATGCGCTGCTGAGTGGCGTCGGTCCGCGCCCAACGCCGCGCGGGCGTCGTCATGTGAACAAACTAGCGCTTTCACAAGGATTCTGGAACTTTGTTCTAGAAGAACATCGAGCATTCTTTCATTTCATCGGGACGCGAGCGGCCGTTGAATGCCATCCGGGCTCCGGCACGTACGTTGGACCGGACGGGCAGGTGTATTCGCAGGCCGATTCGGCCCTTGGCGCCACAGAGGAGCGAACATGGCAGACGATGCCGCCGACCCCGACGGGGACGTGAGTGAGGAGTCCTCGGAGGCGGACAACGATGTCGACGCCGACGAGGATTCCGACAAGGACGATGCCGGCGACGTACCGGCGCCTGTTGAGCGACGGATGTCGCATGTTCGGTTGGCCACCATCATCGGGTTGGTGGCGGTCGTGGCGCTTGCGGGGCTGTGCGGCTGGCTCGGGTTCCGCGCGTACGAGGCGCGCAAGGCGGCCGACGAGCGCAACCTCCTCCTTCAGGTCGGTCGGCAGGGCGCATTGAATCTCACGACGATCGACTTCGAACACGTCGATGAGGACGTGCAGCGTGTTCTGGACTCCTCGACGGGCAGCTTCTATGACGACTTCGATGCGCGGGCGGAACCCTTCAAGGCGGTCGTGAAGCAGGCGAAGTCGAAGTCCGTCGGTACCATCGCCGAGGCCGGAATCCAAGAAGAACGCGACGACGGCGCCGACGTACTCGTCGCGGTGACTGTCAAATCGTCCAATGCCGGTGCCGCCGAGCAGGAGCCGCGGGCCTGGCGGATGTTGATCACGGTGCAGAAAGTCGGCGACGAAGCCAAGGTGTCCAACGTGCGGTTCGTGTCGTGAGCGAGGGCAAGGACGTGAGCGAAGAGTCGGTGGAGGAGACGGCGGCCAGGGTGGAGGCCGACACGGCCTCCGACACCAAGACTGAAACGTTGGGCGAGGATGCCGCACCGGAGCAGACCGAAGCGGTCGAGGAGGTCACGGCCTCTCAACCCGCCAAGCCCAAAAGGCAGACGGATTGGTCGCGGGTCGTCGCATTCGGCGTGCTGCCTGCGCTCGCTCTGCTGCTGGCGTTGGGCGCCGCGTTCCTGAAGTTCGTGGATTCGGGGATACGTCAAAGCGACACTGCGCGAGACCAATCGGTGAAGGCGGCCATCGACACCACGGTGGCGATGTTGTCGTACACACCCGACAACGTCGGCAAGACGCTGCCGGAGGCCCGAAACCGGCTCACCGGCAAGTTCCTCGACGAGTACACCGGGTTGATCAACAACTTGGTGATCCCTAACGCCCAGCAGAAGCAGGTCACGGCCGTGGCTAGCGTGCCTCGGGCGGACGATGTGCCTGCGGCGGCGGCGGTGTCGGCCAATCCCGGCCATGCGGTGGTCCTGGTGTTCGTCAACCAGACGGTGACCGTCGGCGCCGGCGTGCCCGCCGACACCGCCTCCAGTGTCCGCATAACTTTGGACAAAGTCGGCGACCGCTGGCTGATCTCCGACTTCCAACCCGTGTAGGCCTTCGCCATGAACGAGCCGGAGTGGATCGACATCGCCACACCCGCGGTGCAGCTGCGCGCGCTGACCTGGGGGCCGCCCGACGGACCGATTGCGTTGTGTCTGCACGGGTTTCCCGACACCCCGCACGGGTGGCGAAAGCTCGTGCCGCTGCTCCTCGATGCGGGCTGGCGGGTAGTTGCGCCGTTCATGCGGGGGTACGCGCCGTCGTCGATTCCGTCGGACGGCAGTTACCACGTCGGCGCGCTGATCGACGACGCGCTTCAAGTGCTCGAGGCGGCAGGTCCCACCGGACGCGACGTAGTCATCGGCCACGACTGGGGAGCGCAAGCGGGAGTCGGACTTGCCGCGATGCCGGACAGCCCGGTGGAGAAGGCCGTGCTCATGTCTTTCCCGCCATTTGCGGCGTTCCAGCCGTGGGGGCGGGCTCCCGACCCGATTCGCCTAGCCGCACAGTTACCACGGCAATTTCTGCGCAGCTGGTACGTCATGTACTTCCTATTGCCTTGGGCACCGGAGGTTTCCGGCTTTCACGTGGTACCCGCGCTGTGGCGGCAGTGGTCACCCGGCTATGACGAAGCCGAGGACATCCCGCTTGCTGAAGCGGCGATCGGTGCACCGGAGAACTGGCGCGCCGCGATTGGGCCATATCGGTCGAACTTCCGCTTCACCACGCCTCCGCCACAGTACGAGGAGCTGCACGATTGGTATCTGAAGCCACCTGCGATTCCCACGCTCTATCTGCACGGTGACGACGACGGTTGCGTGGCACCGGATTACATCTCGTGGGTCGAGCGAATACTGCCCGACGGCAGCGACGCCTTCGTCGTCGAGGAGGCGGGACATTTCCTGCAGCTCGAACAGCCTGAAGTCGTGGGGCAGCACATAATCGACTTCATCGGTCGCGTCTGACGGAGAGCGTGATGGTGCGCCGGCTTGCAGCGGTCGATGCCCAGACGTACTGGACGTCGGCCAAGATTCCCAACGACCAATTCCTGTTGTACGGGTTCGCAGGCGTGCCTGCGAACCTCGACCAGGCGATCGACGTCATTCGCGGTCGGGCCGACGAATGCGCCGAGCTGAGGCTGCGGGTGCGCCAGGACAGCGTTCTGACGTATCCGGCGTGGGTGAGCGGCGACGTGACCGGCGAGCAGTTCACCGTGCACGATCTCGACGACCACAGTTGGACGGGCTGCCTGGCCGCGGTCAGCAGGCTGGCCGACGACCAACTCGACCCCCGAGTGAGGGCGTGGCGGCTGCACGTTTTCACACCGGTCGACGGCGTGCCCACCACCTCGGGTGCCGGGACGGTGGCCGTCCTGCAGATCGCACACGTGCTGGCCGACGGGGCACTGACTTCGGCGTTGGCGGCGTGGCTGTTCGGCCGCGCGGGGGATGTGCCGACGGTGACGCCGCCGCGAGTGCGCGGAATCAGCCTGCCGTGGCGCAGCTTTGCGGCGGCGCGGGCGCATCGCCAGTTGGTTCGCGACACCGAAGCGGGGCTGGTGCCCGCGCAGGCGGAATCGCGGCCTGCGCTGCGGACCAATGCCCGCCCGGCAGGCGTTCGCAGCGTGCGTACCCTGGTCCGGCAGCGCGACCGACTTCCCGGCCCGACCGTGACGGTCGGTGTGCTGTGTGCGGTGTCCACGGCGCTGTCTGCCCATCTGCGCGAGCTGGGCGACGATCCCTCGACGCTCGGTGCCGAGGTGCCGATGGCGAAAGCCACAGTGCGACAAGCGCATAACCACTTCGGCAATGTCGGTGTCGGACTCTATCCCTGGCTGGCGCCGACCGAGCGGGCTGCGCGCATCGCAGACGATCTGGCCGACCGTCGCATGCGCGCCGCGCACCCGGCCATGCGAGCGGCCAGCCTGGCGTTTGCCGCCGTGCCCGCTCCGCTGTTGCGCTGGGGTGTCGCGCAGTTCGACCCGACCGTGCGCTCACCCACCGTGACCGGCAACACCGTGGTCTCCAGCGTCAACAGGGGACCGGCCGACCTGCGTTTCGGCGACGCACCCGTGGTTGTCACCGCCGGCTACCCTGCGCTGTCGCCGATGATGGGGCTGACCCACGGGGTGCACGGCATCGGGAACACCGTCGCCGTCAGCGTGCACGCGGCCGCGTCGGCCATCGGTGACGTCGACGAATACGTCGCCCGTCTCGACGCGGCGCTACCAGGATGAGCCGCGTCTAGTCCTCGAACTTGACACCAACAGGCTAGAACAGGTTCTAGTCTTTGTGGCCATGGGATTTCTCAACCCCGACATGCCCGTCGTCGACTTCGCCGAATGGAGCAAGGGCACCCGCTCCGAGAAGATCCGGCCCATGGCCGAACACTGGGCCGAGGTCGGGTTCGGCACCCCCGTGGTGATGCACCTGTTCTACGTATTCAAGATCCTGCTGTACATCCTCGGCGGCTGGCTGTTCGCGCTGGCGACCGAGGGCATCGACGGCTTCACGAATGTGGGGCAGTGGTGGACCGAGCCCATCGTGTTCGAGAAGGTCGTGCTCTACACCATGCTGTTCGAGGTCATCGGACTCGGCTGTGGATTCGGGCCGCTGAACAACCGGTTCTTCCCTCCGTTGGGGTCGATCCTTTATTGGTTGCGGCCCAGCACCATTCGGCTTCCGCCGTGGCCGGACCGGGTGCCGTTGACCAAGGGCACGGCGCGCACACCACTGGACGTCGCGCTGTACGGGGCGCTGTTGGTGGTGCTGCTCATCGCCCTGTTCTCCAACGGCACCGGACCAATCCCCGCGCTCGGCACCGACATCGGGGTGGTGCCGCTCTGGCAGATCTGGACCATTCTCGGGCTGCTGGCCGTCCTGGGGCTGCGGGACAAGGTGATTTTCCTGGCCGCCCGTGGCGAGGTGTACGGCTCGTTCACCGTGGCGTTTCTATTCGTCGGCTACGGCGTCGACATGCTGCTCGCCGCCAAGCTCGTGTGCGTCGCCATCTGGATGGGCGCGGCGACATCGAAGCTCAACAAGCACTTCCCGTTCGTGATCTCCACGATGATGTCGAACAATCCGTTGGTCCGGACGAAGTGGTTGAAGCGGAGGTTCTTCGAGAAGTTTCCCGATGATCTGCGGCCCGGCCGAGTATCGCGGTACCTCGCTCATTTCAGTACCGCGATCGAGATGTTGGTGCCGCTGGTGCTGTTCTTCTCCCACGGCGGTTGGCCGACGGCGATCGCGGCATTCGTCATGGTCTGCTTCCACTTCGGCATCCTGTCGGCGATCCCGATGGGAGTGCCACTGGAGTGGAACGTCTTCATGATGTTCTCGGTGCTGGCGTTGTTCGTCGGCCACACCGAAGTCGGTTTGACCGACATGACAACCCCACTGCCCGTGCTGCTCTTCGCTGTTCTGGCCACCATCGTGGTGCTCGGAAACCTGTTCCCGCACAAGATCTCGTTCCTGCCCGGCATGCGGTATTACGCAGGCAACTGGGACACCTCGTGGTGGTGCATCAAGCCCTCGGCCAACGAGAAGATCGAGCGTGGACTTGTGGCCATCGCGAGTATGCCGGCCTCTCAGCTCGCGAAGTTCTACGGCAGCGAGGAACAAGCGCTGATCTTCCTGTACAAGGGATATGCGTTCCGCGGGTTCAACTCTCATGGCAAGGCGTTGCTGACCCTTGTGCATAACGCGCTCGCCGGACGTAACCAGGACGACTACGTAATCACCGAGGGTGAGCGGCTCTGCAGCACCGCGGTCGGCTGGAATTTCGGCGACGGCCACATGCACAACGAGCAGCTGATCGCCGCGATGCAGGAGCGTTGCCACTTCGAGCCGGACGAGGTGCGGGTCATCCTGCTCGATGCGCAACCATTCCACAGGCAGCGGCAGAAGTATCGGTTGGTCGACGCCGCGACGGGGGAGTTCGAGCGAGGCTATGTCAACGTCTCCGACATGGTGACCGGCCAGCCATGGAGCGACGACATACCCGTGCACGTTGAATGGTCAAAGGATGCACCGAGCCTGCGGACAGATCGCAATTCTGGGCAATAACGCGATCTCCCCGCAGTCTCGACGAAAATCAGCCGACGACGTCGCGGACCTTGACGGTCTCGAGTCCCTTCAGCAGCAGGTTGCGCGTCGTGTCGAGGTGCTTGCGCCAGTGGGTTTCCGCTGCAGCGCCGTCGCCCGATCGCATGAACTCCATCAGCCGTCGGTACGAGCGCATCACCTTCTCGTAGTCCGCTTTCGACACCGGGCGGCGTTCTTTGAAGACGAATGCGGTGTGCCGCACGGTGATTTCGTGCAGCATGCCCGCGATGATGCCGAGCGTCGCATTGCCGGAGAGCTCGACGAGGCGTCGGTGAAACTCGCCCGTCGTTTCGGCGAGCCGGCCCGACTGCCATCCGGCCGGGATGTCCTCGTCCAGCATGCGGTCGAGCTCGTCGAACGCTTTAGTCGTGCCGGCTTCGGTGAGCAATCGGACCGCCATCGGCTCGATTCCCGATCGCGCGGTCATCACGTCGGCGATCGTCGCGCCGGACAGCTCGAGCAGCAGCCCTGCCGGTCTCGCGACGATCTCGGGTCCAGGCACCCGCACCCGTGCGCCGGTGCGTGACCCGCGGCGCACCTCGACCAGCCGCTCGGACTCCAGCACCCTGACGGCCTCGCGCAGCGTCGGCCTGCTTACACCGAAGTGGGCCATCAGCTCGGCCTCGTTGGGCAGGAAGTCACCCTCCTTGAGCTGGCCGTCGACCACCATGCGACGCAGTGTGCCCGCGACGAGCTCGGCGGTCTTCGGCGACCGGATCGCTCCACTGCCGGCGGACGAGACGGCGTCGGGCCCGATCATCGGCGCCAACGGTGTGCTTCGAGCCACCCAATACTCCCGGTCAGGTCAGGCCCGGCCGTGCGGCCAGGTATACAACTCAGTAAACCATGTCGCCCCTGGTGACGGGATGACGAACACGAGCCGCAGAGATGGTGTGATCTACCAACCAGTAGGTTGACCTAGTAAACCTTGTTCCTCTACGTTCGAAAATGGACCTCTGTGGGAGAACCCACCAAACCTTGAAGGAGAAGTGTCATGGCTGAAGCCGTAATCGTCGAGGCCGTGCGGTCACCGGTCGGCAAGCGCAACGGCGGACTGTCGGGCGTACACCCGGCCGAACTGTCGGCGCAGGTCCTCAACGGCCTCGCCGAGCGCACCGGCATCGACCCCGGCATCGTCGACGACGTGATCTGGGGCTGCGTCATGCAGGCAGGCGAGCAGGCGCTCGACATCGGCCGCACCGCGCTGCTGACCGCCGGCTGGCCGGAGAGCGTGGCCGGCGTGACCATCGACCGCCAGTGCGGTTCGAGCCAACAGTCGATCCACTTCGCGGCCGCCGGTGTGGTGGCCGGGCACTACGACGCCGTCGTCGCCGGTGGCGTCGAGTCGATGTCGCGCACACCAATGGGCGCCTCGCTGGCAGGGGGTGGCAACCCGTACCCGCAGGGCTTCAAGGACCGCTACAAGAAGACGCCGAACCAGGGCATCGGCGCCGAGATGATCGCCGAGCAGTGGGGCTTCGACCGCACGACGGTCGACGAGTTCTCGCTTGGCTCCCACGAGAAGGCCGCCGCGGCACAGGATTCCGGTGCTTTCGACGATCAGATCGTGGCGATCAAGGACCAGGATGGCAACCCGGTGCTCAAGGACGAGGGCATCCGCCGCGGCACCACCATCGAGAAGATGGCCACGCTGAAGCCGGCGTTCAAGGAAGATGGCGTCATTCACGCGGGCAACTCGTCGCAGATCTCCGACGGCTCGGCCGCACTGCTGTTCATGTCGGCCGAGAAGGCGAAGTCGTTGGGGCTCAAGCCTCTTGCCAGGGTGCACACGGCCACACTCGCGGGCGCGGACCCGGTGATCATGCTGACCGCCCCGATCCCCGCCACGCAGAAGGCGCTGAAGAAGTCCGGTCTGAAGCTCGAGGAGATCGGCGTGTTCGAGGTCAACGAGGCCTTCGCACCGGTGCCGCTTGCCTGGCTGAAGGACATCGGCGCCGACGAGAAGAAACTCAACCCGAATGGCGGCGCGATCGCTCTCGGCCATCCGCTCGGCGGTTCGGGTGCCCGCATCATGACCACCATGCTGTACCACATGCGGGACAAGGGAATTCAATACGGGCTGCAGACCATGTGTGAGGGCGGCGGCCAGGCCAACGCCACCATCATCGAGCTGTTGTGACGGATGCCGCTCCCGCCGCTCTCACCGAGCGGCGGGGCAATGTCCTCGTCATCACGCTCAATCGCCCTGAGGCCCGCAATGCCATCAACGCGGCGGTAAGCATCGCCGTTGGCGATGCGATCGAGGAGGCCAAGCAGGATCCCGATGTCCGCGTCGTGGTGCTCACCGGCGCAGGCGACAAATCCTTCTGTGCCGGAGTCGATCTGAAGGCACTGGCAAGGGGCGAGAACGTCATGCACCCCGACCAGCCGAAGTGGGGGTTCGCCGGTTACGTGCGGCACTTCATCGACAAGCCGACCATCGCCGCCGTCAACGGCACTGCGTTGGGTGGCGGAACCGAGCTCGCCTTGGCCAGCGACCTGGTGGTCGCGGGCGAGAGTGCGACGTTCGGTCTGCCTGAGGTGAAGCGCGGACTGATCGCTGCTGCCGGTGGCGTGTTCCGGCTCGTCGAGCAGCTTCCGCGCAAAGTTGCGATGCAGCTGATGGTCACCGGTGAGCCGATGTCGTCGGCAGACGCATTGAGGTGGGGCTTGATCAACCAGGTGGTGCCCGACGGCACCGAACTGGACGCCGCGCTGGCGCTGGCCGACCGGATCACCGTCAACGCCCCGCTGGCCGTGCAGGCCAGCAAGCGGGTGGCCGCCGGTGTCGACGACGGCGTCATCACCGACGACGAAGCGGGCTGGTCGCGCACCATGCGCGAGATCACCGCGCTGATCACGTCCGAGGACGCCAAGGAGGGACCGCTGGCGTTCGCCGAGAAGCGGCAGCCCGTATGGAAAGCCAAGTAGGCGCGTCGAACCGGACTATCCGGCGGGCGCCTCAGCCCCTGGCACCACCTCTGCGTTCGGCGGCTCCGACGTTGTCGTCGTGGTCGTGGTGGTCGTCGACGATGAGCCGCTGAGCGACGGGACGATCGGCTCAGGGGGAGACGCCGGATCGAGCACCTTGTCGATCAGGTAGATCCGTGCGTTCTGGGCCTGGATCGCACCGCAGAGCACCTTGACGTCGTCGTTGACCTTGATGTCGCCACCCTTGCCGGTCACCTTGATCTCGGCGCCCTCCTGGGTGGGCCGCTGGCCTTTCACGTCGTCAGGGCCGAGCAGACCCAGGAATACGTGGTAGTAGTCCAGCTTGGTCAGCGCCGCAGGATCCGCCTTCAGGGCGTCGAGCTGCCCTGGCTCCAGCGCGGCGAACGCATCGTTGGTGGGTGCGAACACCACATACGGGCCGTTGTCGAGGATCGAAGTGAGATTGACTTCGGGATTGAGCCCACCGGACACCGCGGAGTTGAAGGTGCTGATATCAGGGATGCTGGCCAGCGCCTTGCTGACCGGCAGGTTGTTCAGCGTCTTGTAGTTGGGCACCGCCGTCTTGAAGGGGTCACAAGCCGGTCCCTGCACATCGGGGATCTCCGCGACGGGCGCCGGGGGTGCCGGTTCCGGGTCGGCGTATGCGGTGATCGCCAGCGGGATCGATGCGGCGATCGCGGAGAATGCTGCCGCAGCGCCCAATGCCTTACTGGTGCGAGTCTTCACTTTCGGCTCCTCAGCTCGTCAGTCGCTAGGCATGTTAGGGGCAGTTGCTGGCCGATGCCAAAGTGACCACCGAGCGAGAAGTCACGCCGCAGGGGTGCTGACCTGCGCTTTGCGCACATTCGCACACAGCACCGCGGCGACGAAGCAGAGGCCCGCCGCCACGTAGAACGCGAGGTCGTAATTGCCCTGCACATCGCGCAGCCGGCCCGCTCCCGCGGCGGCGATCGCGGCACCGAGCTGGTGCGATGCGAATACCCAGCCGAACACCACCGGTGAGCGTGTGCCGAAGTAATTGCGGCACAACACGATCGTCGGCGGCACGGTCGCAACCCAGTCCAGCCCGTAGAAGATGACGAACACCCAGGTGCTCGGTTCGGCGCTCGGCGAAAGCAGCGACGGCAACAAGAGCAGCGAGACGCCGCGGCCCGTGTAGTACACGACCAGCAGCAGCCGCGGGTCGACGCGGTCGGTGAGCCAGCCGGAGAACACGGTGCCCGCGACGTCGAGGATGCCGATCGTGGCGAGCAGTCCCGCCGCGACGGTGGTCGGCATGCCGTGGTCGTTGGCCGCGGGGATGAAGTGCGTGCCGATCAGGCCGTTGGTGGTCATGCCGCAGATCGCGAAGCTCGCGGCCAGCAGCCAGAACGCGGGCACCCTTGCGCCCAGCAGCAGACCGTCGAAGGCGGCGCGGAAGCTGGACGCGGGCACGGCGGCAGGCTCCGCCGCTTCGGTTGCGCCGTAGGCCGTTAAACCCTTGTCCTGTGGGTAGTTTCGCATGAACACCGCGACCAGCGGCACGACGCTCAGCGCCGCCGCAGCGACGATCAGCGACGCCCAGCGCCAGCCGTGATGAGTGGTGACCGCCGCGACGATCGGCAAGAAGATGAGCTGACCCGTCGCGCTCGCTGCGGTCAGCACACCGGTGACCAGCCCGCGTCGTGCCTCGAACCAGCGCGTCGCCACGGTCGCGACGAACCCATCGAGATGGAGCCGGTGCCGACGCCGACCAGCACGCCCCACAACAGCACGAGCTGCCAGCTGGCCGTCATCGTCACGCTCAACGCCGACCCGGCCGCGATGAGCATCAGAGCCACCGTGAGCACCGGACGGACGCCGAATCGGTCCATCAGGGCCGCGGCGAACGGTGCCGTCAAGCCGAACAACGTCATGTTGACCGACATCGCCAGCCCGACGACGCCGTGTGACCAGCCGAATTCGTGGTGCAGTGGGCCCATCATCACGCCAGGGACGGAGCGGAACCCGGCCGCGCCGAGGATTGCCACGAAGCTGACCGCGGCCACCACCCAGGCCCAGTGGATGCGGGTGCGGGGCGTGCGTTTGTCCGCGGTGGCGAGCGTCACCCGAACACTGTGACGGATGTGTCGGTTGCTCGAATAGTGGCAAGAATGACAACAGTCATCAAAAACATGCCAATATAGGTCCATGCACCGCGTGGCCGTCCTACTGCTGCCGCCCGTCGTCGGCTTCGACGCCGCGATCGCGCCCACGATGTTCTCCAGCGCCACCGACGTCGACGGCGATCCGCTCTACGAGGTGGTCACGTGTGGACTGACGCGCGGGCCCATCGAGGCGACCACGGGGTTCGATGTCGTGCCGAGCGCAGGCCCCGAGGCGCTGGCCACCGCCGACACCGTGGTCATCCCTGGTACGCGCTACCCACCTGCTCGCGTCGACGGCGTGCTCCCGCCGGAGGCCTCGGCCGCGCTGGCGCTGATCCGTCCCGGCACCCGGCTGGTGTCGATCTGCACCGGTGCGTTCGTCCTCGCGGCCGCCGGGCTACTCGATGGACGATCCGCGACCACGCACTGGAAATTCGCCGATGCGTTGCGCCGGCTGCACCCCGGGGTGCTCGTCGACGAGAACGTGCTGTTCGTCGACGACGGTGACGTGTTGACGTCCGCGGGTCTCGCGGCCGGAATCGACTTGTGCCTGCACATCATTCGGCGTGACCACGGTGCACAGGTGGCCAACGCCGTCGCCAGGTACTGCGTGGTGCCCCCGTGGCGCGAAGGTGGCCAGGCGCAGTTCATCGACCGGGGGACACCCGAACAGGACCACTACTCGACCGCGGTGACACGGGAGTGGGCGCTGCGGCATCTGGACGACGAACTGACAGTGCAGCGGCTGGCGCGGCACGCCAAGATGAGCGCGCGCACCTTCAACCGGCGCTTCCGCGAAGAGACCGGGCAGTCGCCGGGAGCCTGGGTACGCAGCAGACGCGTCGACCGGGCCCGCGAACTCTTGGAGTCACGCGACTTGCCCATCGACGAGGTCGCCCGACTGTCGGGGCTCGGCACCGGCGGCAACCTAAGGCATCACCTGCGCCGCGGGATGGGCATGTCCCCGTCGAGCTATCGCAAGGTGTACCAGGGCGTCTGACGATCGCGCGAACGTTCCGTACCAGTCGAAATTTGGGCGATTTCTCAACGTTACGGAACGTTCGCGTGTGGAATGAGGGCGGCACCGGGCCTCGCTCGATTAGCCCACTGCCACAGGCGGATTCAGCTTGGCGAACCCTTCCTGACGGAAGTACGCGAAGTACGGATAGGCCGCGTCGCGCGTGCTGACCGCGTCAAGCCGGGCGATCTGGTCCGCGTTGAGCTTCCAGCCGACCGCGCCGAGGTTGTCACGCAGCTGGCGTTCGTCGCGGGCGCCGATGATCACCGACGACACCGTCGGCCGTCGCAGTAGCCAGTTCAAGGCGATCTGCGGCACGGTCTTGCCGGTCTCCGACGCGATCTCGTCGAGCACGTCGACGATCGCGTACAGCATCTCGTCATCTACCGGCGGCCCCGCGTCGGCGGTGGAGTGCAGCCTGCTGCCTTCGGGAAGCGGCTGGCTGCGGCGGATCTTTCCGGTCAGCCTGCCCCAGCCCAGCGGGCTCCACACGATCGCGCCGATGCCTTCCTCGCGCGCCAAGGGCATTAGCTCCCACTCGTAATCACGACCGACCAGCGAGTAGTAGACCTGGTGCGCGACATAACGCGTGCGGTGGCTTTCGTCGGCCTTCGACAGCGATTTCATCAGTTGCCAGCCCGAGAAATTGGACGCCCCGGTGTAGCGCAGCTTGCCCTGCTCGACGAGCATCTCCAGGGTCTGCAACACCTCGTCGATCGGCGTATGGGCGTCATAGCCATGCAGCTGGAACAGGTCGATGTGGTCGGTCTGCAGCCGGCGCAGCGAGGCCTCAACGGCACGCAGCAGGCGCGACCGCGACGACCCCCAGTCGTCGGGCCCGGTAGGCAGGCTGGACTTCGTGGAGATGAGCACGTCGTCTCGACGGCCCCTCAACGCTTCGCCCAGCACCTCCTCCGAGGCGCCATCCGAATAGACGTCCGCCGTGTCGAAAAGCGTGATCCCCGCCTCCAGCGACACGTCGATCAACGCGCGTGCTTCTTCCACACCCGTGTTGCCCCATGCTCCGAAAAACTCGCCTACCCCGCCGAATGTGCCCGTACCAAGGCTCAACTCGGATACCACCAAACCTGAATCGCCAACTCGTCGATATTCCATGGTTCGTTAAACGCAGCACTAACAAAACTATATTCCCATTAAGATTGGAGCATGACCGAGCCAGGCGGCATACGTCCCGGTGGCCGAACCGCGGCCGTCCGAGAGTCGGTGTTGCGAGCGACCGGCGACCTGCTGGTCGAGTCGGGGTTGGACGGCCTCGAGCTGACGGACGTGGCAGAACGGGCGTGCGTCGGCAAGTCGACCGTGTACCGGCGCTGGGGTTCGGCGACGGCGCTGGTAGCCGACCTGCTGTGCGACATGGCCGAACGGTCGTCTCCGCGGGCGCATACAGGATCGCTGCGCGGCGACTTGCGCGCCAACGCCAGACTGGTGCACCGGACCCTGACCGACCCGCGGCGGGGACCGCTGTTCAGGGCGATCATTGCGGCGGCCAACTGCGATCTGCGTACCGCGAAAGCGCTGGAAATGTTCTATGACCGCCGCATCAGCGAATGGTCGGGATGCGTCGTCGACGGGATCGCACGACGCGAGGCGCCGGTACGTACGGATCCTGAAGCCGCGCTCCGCCAAGTCGCCTCTCCGCTTTACTACCAATTCCTCACCAGCACAAGGCCTCTCACCGTCAAGGACGCTGAACGTGCCGTCGAGGCGGCGATGGCGGCGATATCGAAGGGAGTATTCGTCGCCAACCGTCGGTGATATCGCGGTTCCGGTCAGCAGAGGTTGGGTATCTGGCTACGGTGAAACCAATGCGAATCCTGGTCACCGGGGCCACCGGTTACGTCGGCTCCCGGCTCGTCACCGAATTATTGTCCGAAGGCCACGAAGTCGTCGCCACCTCGCGCGATGTCGATCGGCTGGCCGATTTCGGCTGGAACGGCGACGTCACGGCTGTCGCGCTGGATGCCCACGACCCGGCATCGGCGCGAGCCGCATTGGCCAAGTCACGGCCGATCGATGTCGTCTACTACCTGGTGCACGGCATCGGCCAGCCCGACTTCCGGGACGCCGACAATGCGGCCGCGGCGAATGTCGCCGACGCTGCCAAGGAGGCCGGCGTAAGCCGCATCGTGTACCTCGGTGGATTCGTGCCAGAGGAAGGCGGGCTGTCGGAACATCTGACCAGCCGGGCTGAGGTTGCCGCCGCGTTGAGCATCGAGGGTGGCCCCGAGGTGGTCTGGCTGGGCGCGGCGATGATCATCGGGGCGGGATCGACGTCGTTCGAGATGCTGCGGTATGTCGGCGATCGCTTTGTGGTGATTCCCTCGACGGAGTGGATGAACAACCCGATGGATCCGATCTCCATCAGCGACGTTCTCTACTACCTGACAGCCGCGGCGGACGCAGACCAGGTGCCTGCGGGCGCCTACGACATCTCTGGCCCGGAAACCACGACATACCGCGGTCTGTTGCAGGCATATGGCCGCGCGACAGGCAAGTGGCGGGCTAGTCTGCCGATCCGTGGAGTGGATACCGGCCTGGCATCGATGCTGACCGCCGTCGTATTGCCGGTACCCGGTGGACTCGCCGCCGATCTGGTTGAGTCGCTTGACCACCCGATGAGGGCATCCGACGGTCTGCGCGATCTGGTATCCGACCCACCTGGTGGCCTGGTACCCATCGACGATGCCATCACGCGGTCCCTGCCGAACGGTAGGCCGCGCCCCGTCAACGAGCTCGCCGACTCGCACCATCTCGCCGACACCGACCCGTCCTGGGCCGGCGGCGATATGCTCCGCATCCAGCGCCTCGCGAGACTGGTCACACCGCCGATCATGCGGCCTGCGCTCGGATTGCTCGACGCCGTTCCAGGACCCGTCGCCGCAGCGCTGCGGACCGGGCTCGACACACTCATCAACCTGACACCAAAGGCGCATCCGGCATGACAGAACCCACGACGACCACCTACCCCGGATTCTTCCGCGAGGTCAGAGACAACATCACCAGGGTCGCCGTGCCGCACCACGAACCGCCCGCGGTGGTGACACGCCGCCGCATCGCCGTCGCGATCGTCCTCGTGATCGGCGGTGTGCTGCTTGGCTATTCGCTCGGACTGCAGCCCGGTGACACATCGTTCTACTGGCTCACCCTTGTTTTGGCGGCGGTCTGGACCATCGGTGCGTTTGTGTCGGGGCCGCTGCATCTCGGTAGCGTGCGCTTCCGGGGCCGCAATCAACGTCCCGTGATCACCGGCACGGTGGTCGGCCTGGCGGTCGGCTCGGCCTTCGTTCTCGGCGGGTTGGTCGCCCGCGAAATCCCCTCGCTCGCAGGATACGTCACGCGCGTGCTGGAATTCGCCAACTACCAGACGCTGTGGTTGATGGTCTTCAGCATCCTGCTCAACGGCATTGCCGAGGAATTGTTTTTCCGCGGCGCGCTGTACACGGCGCTGGAGAAGCACTATCCCGCAATCATTTCCACGATCATCTACACGGTCGCAATCTTCGTCGCCACCCGCAATCCGATGCTGGCGTTCGCCGCACTCGTGCTGGGAACGGTGTGCGCCTTCGAGCGGCGGGCGACGGGGGGAGTCCTCGCGCCGATCCTCACCCACATGGTGTGGGGGCTGATCATGGTGCTGGTGCTCCCCCCGCTGTTCGGCGTCTAGCGCAACGGATTCGCCAGTTCGTCGCGGCGCATTTTCGCGGCCCGCATCGCGACCGCCGCGAACGCGACAGGTGCGACGCCTGCCACCAGGAAGATCATCTCCATCGAGACGACCTTCGACAGCGGTCCGACGATCGCGAACGACACCGGCATGAACGCCAGCGAGACAAAGAAATCCAGGCTCGACACGCGCCCGAGCATCTCCGTCGGGACTCGCCGCTGCAGCAGCGTCCCCCAGATCACCATGCCCGCGCCGTCGGTGACGCCGATGATGAACGTCGCGACGGCCATCAACGGGAACGACGACGTGAAGCCGACCACCACCAACGGGATGGAGCCGAGGCTCCACATCGCCATCATCACCGACAGGTAGCGACGGGGCAGCCGCCTCGACGAGACGGCCAGCGCACCCAACGCGCTGCCCATCCCGAAGAAAGCCAGGATGAAGCCGTAGGTCCTGGCGCCGTCGGCGAACCGGTCCTTGGCGATGAACGGCAGCAGCACCTCGATCGGTCCCAGCACCACCAGCACGAACATGCTCGCGAACAGCAGCGTCCACAGCAGCCACGGCGTGCGCAGCATGAAGACGAAGCCCTCACGCAAGTCGCGCAGCATCCGTGGGCGCTCTTGATCCGGTTCGCGGACAGGCGTTTCCATCGCGGGCCTGGTGGAAACCAGCAGCAGCAGGCCGACGGCGAACAATGTCGCCACCGCGACCGAGCCCAGAGCAGGGAAGGTCGCCCCAACCAACATGCCTGCGATGGCAGGACCGACGGCGCGCTGGAAGACCGGGCGCACCACACCTTCGACGCCGTTGGCGGCCAGGAGTTGTTCGGCAGGCAGGATCCTGGGCAGGATCGCGCTGTAGGCCGGGAAGAAGAACGCCGCGGCGATACCCAACGCCGCTGCCGCCACTGCCATGTGCCAGATCTGCAGCGCACCAACGAGTCCCAAGACCGCGACCGCCGATACGACGAGCGTGTTGACGATCTCAACGGCGATGATGATCAGGCGCTGGCTTATCCGGTCGGCCGCCAGCCCGCCGACAAGCAGGAATGCGACCAAGCCCGCGCCAAGACACGTGGCGACCAGCGACAGCGATGCGGGATCGTTGCTGAGCTCGATCACCTGCAGTGCCATCACGACGGCCCACATGCCTTCGGCGAAGATCGACAAGGACACCGCGGCGATCAGGAGGCGGTATTCGCGCGACTGGAACGGTGCGAGCACGCGCCATCGGCCGGTATCGACCACCGGTTTCTGGATCTCGAATTGCGTGCTCACACCAACGATGGTCGCTGACCGGGCACGGCCGCGTCCACCGATTTTCCTGCTCGTACTCGGCTACGAGTCAGTGAAGGTGGCGGTTCGGCGCTCCTGGAAGGCCTTGATGCCCTCGCGGTAGTCGGTGCCCCGCAGCAACGACGCCTGGCCGGCGTGCTCCCGCTCCAGTGCATCCTCGAGTTCGGTCAGCGTCGTGGCGTTGATGGCTTCCTTGGTCTTCGCCAACGCCGCCACGGGACCCTGCACCAACTTGGCGACCACCTTGTCGACCTCGGCGTCGAGTTCGTCGGCCGGGTAGACCGCCGTCACCAGTCCGGCCTGGAAGGCCTCGTCGGCGTGGATCTTGTCCGCAAGCAGCGCCATTCGCATCGCGCGGATCCGGCCGACAGCCGCCGCGACCAGAGCTGACGCCCCACCGTCGGGCATCAGCCCGATCTTGGTGAAGGCGAGCATGAAATACCCCTTCTCCGAAGCGATTACGACGTCGCACGCCAATGCCAGCGATGCGCCGACGCCTGCGGCGGGTCCCTGCACCACCGACACCACCGGACGAGGACTCGCAACGATCGACCGCACTGCGCGGTTGGCGGCGTCGAGCACGGTCAAACCGCCGGCCTTCTTGGACTGATCATCTGCACTGATCCCCGCGCCGGAGCTGAACCCGCGACCCGCACCGGCGAGACGCACCACCTTGACGCGCTTGTCGGTGGCCGCCTGGTCCAGCGCATCGGCGATGCCGTTGAGCATCGTCGCGGTCAGCGAGTTGAGGCTGTCCGGGCGGTTCAGCGTCAGCGCGAGCACTCCGTCGTCGAGGCTCACCTCCAGGCCGTCGACGCTCACATACGCGCCGGTGCTGGAGTCGATGGAAGTCATTGGTGAACCTTAGATCGGGCCCACTTGGTTATACAAGTAAGCTATGTCGCGGTCAACTACGGGAGGCGGGTTCTCAATGGCGGGACCACTGCAGGGATTGCGAATCGTCGAACTGGCCGGCATCGGCCCAGGACCGCACGCGGCGATGATCCTGGCCGACCTGGGCGCCGACGTCGTTCGCGTCGAACGCCCCGGCGGGACCGGGGGAGTGCCGAAGGGCAGCCACGAAGCCATGAACCGTAACCGGCGGACGGTCGCGGCCAATCTGAAGTCCGACGAGGGCCGCGAACAGGTGCTCGCCCTGATAGCCGAGGCCGACGTGCTGATCGAGGGCTACCGGCCGGGGGTCACCGAGCGGCTTGGCCTCGGGCCCGAGGACTGCGCCAAAGTCAACGAGCGGCTGGTGTACGGGCGGATGACCGGATGGGGCCAGACCGGCCCGCGCAGCCAGCAGGCCGGCCACGACATCAACTACATCTCCCTCAACGGCCTGCTGCACTCCATCGGTCACAAGGACGGGCGGCCAGTGCCGCCGCTGAACCTCACCGGTGACTTCGGCGGCGGGTCGATGTTCCTGATCGTCGGCATTCTCGCTGCGCTGTGGGAACGGCAGAGCTCCGGCAAGGGCCAGGTGGTGGACGCCGCGATGGTCGACGGCTCCAACATCCTGATGGCGATGATGTGGGGGATGCGCGCCGGCGGACTGTGGTCCGACGAGCGCGGCACCAACATGCTCGACAGCGGGGCACCGTATTACGACACCTATGAGTGCGCCGACGGCCGCTACATGTCGATCGGCTCGATCGAGCCGCAGTTCTACGCCGAGCTGCTCAAGGGTCTCGGCCTCGACGGCGAGGATCTGCCGGGCCAGCAGGACGTCAGCCGGTGGCCCGAGCTCCGCGCCCGCATCACGGAGGTGTTCGCCTCTAAGGATCGCGACCATTGGGCCAAGGTGTTCGCAGGCACCGACGCGTGCGCCACACCCGTGCTGTCCTTCGCCGAGGTCGAGAACGAACCGCACATCACCGACCGCGACACCTTCTATCGCGATGGCGAGACATTACTGCCGTCTCCCGCGCCGCGGTTCTCCCGCAGCGTGACGTCCACCCCGAAACCGCTCGGCGAGCCGGGGACGGACATCGAATCCGTTCTGCGCGACTGGAATAGAAAGGAACGCACTTAAGTGGAGATCAAAGACGCCGTAGCAGTCGTCACCGGGGGAGCCTCCGGTCTCGGCCTGGCCACGACGAAGCGACTGCTGGACAGGGGCGCGTCGGTGGTCGTCATCGACCTCAGGGGTGAAGACGCTGTCAAGGAACTCGGCGATCGCGCCCAGTTCGTCGAGACCAACGTCACCGACCCTGACGCGGTGACCAAGGCCCTCGACGCCGCCGAGGCGATCGGCCCGCTGCGCATCAACGTCAACTGCGCGGGCATCGGCAACGCGATCAAGACGCTGGGCAAGGATGGACCGTTCCCGCTGGATGGCTTCAAGAAGGTCATCGAGGTCAACCTGATCGGCACCTTCAACGTGCTGCGGTTGGCCGCCGAGCGCATCGCCAAGACCGAACCGATCGACGGTGAGCGCGGCGTCATCATCAACACCGCGTCCGTCGCCGCCTTCGAAGGTCAGATAGGTCAGGCCGCGTATTCCGCGTCGAAGGGTGGCGTCGTCGGCATGACGCTGCCGATCGCCCGCGACCTCTCGCGCGATCTGATCCGCGTGGTGACCATCGCGCCGGGGCTGTTCAAGACTCCGCTGCTGGGCTCGCTTCCCGAGGAGGCGCAGGCCTCGCTGGGCAAGCAGGTGCCCCACCCCGCGCGCCTCGGTGACCCTGACGAGTACGGCGCACTGGCTGTGCACATCGTCGAGAACCCGATGCTCAACGGCGAGGTCATCCGCCTCGACGGTGCGATAAGGATGGCCCCGCGTTGACGATCACCACGAAATTCACCGAGACGTTCGGGGTGGAGCACCCCGTCGTGCAAGGCGGCATGCAGTGGGTCGGCCGCGCGGAACTCGTTGCCGCCGTGGCGAACTCGGGTGCGTTGGGTTTCATCACCGCACTGACCCAGCCGACGCCGGCTGATCTGGCCAACGAGATCGCGAAGTGCCGTGACCTCACTGACAAGCCGTTCGGCGTGAACCTGACGATTCTGCCGACCATCAACCCGCCGCCGTACGACGAGTACCGCAAAGTGATCGTCGACGCCGGCATCAAGATCGTGGAGACCGCGGGGTCCAACCCTGCGCCGCACCTGCCGATGTTCCACGAGAACGGGATCAAGGTGCTGCACAAGTGCACCTCGGTGCGGCACGCGGTGAAGGCGCAGAGCCTCGGCGTGGACGGCATCAGCATCGACGGCTTCGAATGCGCAGGCCACCCCGGCGAGGACGACATCCCCGGCCTGGTGTTGATCCCCGCGGCCGCCGCCAAGATCGACATCCCGATGATCGCCTCCGGAGGTTTCGCGGACGGTCGTGGCCTGGTGGCCGCGCTGGCTCTGGGCGCCGACGGCATCAACATGGGCACCCGGTTCATGTGCACGGCCGAGTCGGCGATCCATCAGAACGTCAAGGAAGCGATCGTGGCGGGCTCCGAGCTCGACACCGAGATGATCTTCCGGCCGCTGCGCAACACCGCGCGCGTCGCAAGCAACGCGGTATCGCGCGAGGTGGTGGAGATCCTGAACATGGGCGGCCAGTTCGAGGATGTGAAGGATCTCGTCGCCGGCTCGCGTGGTGTCAAGGTCTATGAGATCGGCGACCTGGACGCGGGAATCTGGTCGGTCGGCACCGCGATGGGACTGATCGACGACATCCCGACGTGCGCCGAACTGGTCGGCCGCATCGTGGACGAGGCCGAGGAGCTGATCACGGGACGGCTCGCCGACATGGTCGAGCCATCTGTAGCAGAAAACGTCGCGTAAAGGCGCGAATCAGAATTGACCAACGAGGAATGAACGAACGCCCCGTACAGGGCAAACTGTCTGACGTGTCAACGCGCTCGTAAGAGCGCGTCGGCTCAGACTGCGGTGGGCAGCTGCTGGCCGTCGTCAAGCTGCTCGGAGGTGTCGCCCTCGACGAGAACATCGCCGTGGTAGAGCGCCTCGAAGTCAACCTTGATGACATCAGCACTGGTGTCGTCGATCCACATGCCTGTGAGCGTATTGGCAACTTTTAAGGAATCTTTGAGTCACGATTCGGAATATCGTGGCAATTCTTACCGCCGGGTAGGGTCGATTGCTACTCGCGAGTAGCTTTCCGCTGGTCAGGGGCCTTGGGGTCGCTGAGGCGTATTTTTCGCCCAGATTTTGTTTTCTTAGCCACCTGTCTTGAAGCCGCGCAGGATCGTCTGCAGGTGGCGGCGCCACAGCTCCTGTCCGTGGTGGGCCGGGTCGTTGCCTTCGCTGTGGATCACGCCGCGCAATGCCCAGACCGCGGCCGTGATGTCGGCCGGAATCACGTCCGCCCGCACCGCTCCGCCCTGTTGGGCGCGCGCCAGCAACGCTTCCGAACGTCGGCTCAGCTCGTCGACGACGGGGATGGGTGCCAATTCGCCCCAGGTCGGAGCGGACAAGCCCGGATTCTTGGCAAGCTCGACGCCGACCGTCTGCAAGAAGACGTCAACACAGCGGTCCGCAGGGGCTTGTTCGGCGCTCTCGGTGAGGACGATCAGGCGCTGGAAAAAGGCGCTTAGCACCTCTTGGACCAGCGCGTCCTTGTTGGCGAACCGGCGATAGAGCGTGGCAGGCCCCACCTCGGCCGCCTCGGCCACATCCTCAAGGGTGGCGGCGGTGCCGCGTGCGGCGAACACCTTTTCGGCGGCAGCTGATGAGTCGTTCGCGGTTTGCAACGGCGTCGCGACGCATGGTGTGACCCCCTCGGAATACAAAGCCCCGTCGAGGTGTCGATACTAACTGAGAGTGTGACTATCAGTTCAGTGGAAGGGGTTTTACCGTGACGATTGACGACGAGGCAGCGGTCACCGGCGCCGCGCGTGTCCGGCTCGGGCATTCGGACTTGACGGTGCGCCCGGTCGGTTTGGGATGCATGGGGATGTCGCAGTTCTACGGCCGCGCCGATGACCGCCAATCCATCGCAGACCATCCGGTCAGCGCTCGATCTTGGCGTGAATTTCCTCGACACTTCCGATATCTACGGAGCCGCCGACATCGGTTCGTCAACCGACGTTCGGGGCTTCGGCCACAACGAGCAGTTGATCGGCGCAGCCATTCAGGGCCGCCGCGACGAGGTGGTGCTGGCGACGAAGTTCGGAGGAAAGGTCAACGACGGGAACGATGGAGTCGCGCTCGACGGACGCCCCGAGTACGTGACCGCGGCATGTGAGGCGAGTCTGCGCCGGCTCGGCACCGACGTCATCGACGTGTACTACTACCACCGGCTGGATCGAACGGTGCCGATCGAAGACACCGTCGGAGCGATGGGCGAGCTCGTCGCTGCCGGAAAGGTCCGCGCGCTAGGGCTCAGCGAAATGGGACCAGACCTGATCCGCCGCGCCCATGCGATCCATCCCATCACTGCGCTTCAGAGCGAGTACTCCCTGTGGGAACGCGGTGTCGAGAACGGCGTCACCGCGGCCTGCCGGGAATTGGGTATCACCTTGGTGCCCTTCAGTCCCCTTGGGCGTTCCGCGCTCACCGGGGCGCTCAAGCCTGGCGATACATTCGGCGAAAGCGACTTCCGGGCCTCGAATCCGCGCTTCTCGGCCGACAATCTCGCCACCAATCTTGCACCGGTCCAGTCCCTTTCGGAACTGGCCGCCGCCAAGGGCTGCCGGCCAGGGCAGCTGGCGTTGGCTTGGCTGTTGGCTCAGCCGCTGGATGTCGTGCCGATCCCGGGAACCAAGCGCGTCGAGTACGTGCAGGAGAACTTGGCGGCAACGTCAGTCGCGGTCAGCGCCGACGAAATCGCGTACCTGGCAGAGATTTTCGCGCCCGAACGCATTGTGGGGGAACGATACACCGCCGCCCACGCTCGTACGGTCGCCAATCAGGATCAAGCAAACTGATCGGCTTTGGAGGACAACATCATGGAACGCGTTTGGTTCGTCACCGGTTCGTCGAGGGGGTTCGGCCGGGCGTTGGTTCAGGCGGCGCTGGAGGCCGGTGACTGCGTCGCCGCGACCGCACGTCGGCCCGAACAACTCTGCGACCTGGTCGACGCCTACGGCGAGCGCATTCTGCCGCTGCCGCTCGACGTCACCGACGCAACGGCCGCCGCTGTGGCGATTTCGGCGGCGCGCGAGAAGTTCGGCCGGATCGACGTGGTGGTGAACAACGCCGGGTATGCCAACGTCGCCCCGATCGAGACAGCCGACGACGATGACTTCCGGGCTCAGTTCGAAACCAACTTCTGGGGCGTCTACAACGTGTCGAAGGCTGCGATCCCCGTGCTCCGTGAGCAAGAAGGTGGGCTGATCGTTCAGTTCTCGTCGATGGGCGGTCGAGTCGGCGGATCGCCCGGGATCGCGTCGTATCAGGCCGCCAAGTTCGCGATCGACGGGTTCTCGCGAGTCTTGCAGGCCGAGACTGCGCCGTTCGGAGTGAAAGTGCTCGTCGTGGAACCCAGTGGATTCGCGACAGACTGGGCGGGTTCGTCGATGGCGGTGGATGAAATCCCCGAGGTGTACGCCGACACCGTCGGGCTGATGAATTCCGGAGTGCGCCGAAGCGACGCCATCACCGCGGGCGACCCGGCCCGCGCGGCCGAGATCCTGGTGCGGATGTCTCGGCGCCGCGACATCCCGTATCACCTGCCGCTCGGCGTCAACGCGGTCGAAGGCTCGATCCGGCTTGATGAGCGCCTGCTCGCAGAGGACCGGAAGTGGGCGGAGGTGGGCAGGTCTGCCGACTCTGCCGAGCCCTACCCCGTCGACTTCCCCCCTGACGCCTCGTAGCGTCAGGCCGGCGGGCTGAAGTGGATCGGGTTGGTCCCGTTCAGCACGATCCAGGTGAGGATCGCCACAGCGAACGCCAGCACGAGCAATCCGACCGCGATCCGGGGCGTCCAGCGCGGTTTGCCGAACACCCTGGCGTCCACCGAGTAGGCGCCGGCGCCGGTGAACAACAGCGTCGTGGCGCCGATGAACAGCAGGAACGGCACGTTGAAGGGCTCCGACCAGAATGCGCCCTGGGAGACGTTGACGGCCCACGCGCAGATCATTGCGCCGACCACTGCGCACGCGGCCAGGGGCGTCAAGACGCCGAGGATGAGCCCGATTCCGCCCGCCGTCTCGGCGATGGTCACCATCAGGGCCCCGAACGTCGGCAGGTTCCAGCCGCCGGACGCCATGAAGCCTGTGGTGGTGCTGAAGTCCAAGGCCTTGATGAGCCCGGCCTGAATCATCGCGGCGCCGACGCCGACGCGCAGGATCAGCAGGCCCAGGTCGGCCAACGGGGTGGGGGTGGTCGTGGTTTCGGTGGTCGCCATATCGCCGAGCCTAGGGCGCTGTGAGGATCCTGTGAATGCGTTGGTCATGCACTACAGACCATGGTTCGCGCCAGAACTCATCGCAGACCCGGCGCTGAACGATTGGCTCGCCTGTGACGTGGATAACAGAAGGGGGACGCGTTGACCGAGTTGAGTTACCGCTGATAAGTTACCGACGATAGCCATTAGTTCTTCGGAGGGACTCGAAGGTGCTACAACGGATCGCCCGGCTGGCCCTCGCCGCACCGAAGCGGATCATCGTCATCGCGCTGCTGGTGATGGTGGCCACGGGCATCTTCGGCATTCCGGTGGCCAAGAGCCTGTCCGCGGGCGGATTCCAGGACCCCACCTCGGAGTCCGCCAAGGCCACCAAGCTGCTGGTCGACAAGTTCAACCAGGGTGACATGGAGCTCGTCATCAGCCTCACGTCCGAGGGCGGCGCGCAGAGCCCCGAGGCGCGAACGGTCGGCACCGACCTCGTCTCGCAGTTGCAGGCGTCGCCGCATGTGGCCGATGTGACGTCGGCTTGGACCGCGCCGGAGTCGGCCGCCCCGGCATTGGTCAGCAGGGACGGGAAGACCGGGCTGATCGTCGCGGGCATCACCGGCGGCGAGAGCGACGCGCAGAAGTACACCAAGGAGCTCACCGAACGACTCGTACACGACCGAGACGGTGTCGCCGTGCGCGCCGGCGGCGAAGCGATGACCTACGTACAGATCACCGAGCAGAGCGAAAAAGACCTGCTGCTGATGGAATCCATCGCGATTCCGCTCAGCTTCCTGGTGCTGGTGTGGGTGTTCGGCGGCCTGCTGGCGGCGGCGCTGCCGCTGGCCGTCGGTGCCTTCGCGATCCTGGGCTCGATGGCCGTGCTGCACGCGATCACGCTTCGTCACCGACGTGTCGATATTCGCGCTCAATCTGAGTGTGGCCATGGGGCTTGCGCTCGCCATCGATTACACGCTGCTGATCGTCAGCAGATATCGGGACGAGCTGGCCGCCGGGTCGGAGCGGGACGAGGCACTGATCCGCACCATGGCCACCGCAGGGCGGACCGTGCTGTTCTCGGCCCTGACGGTTGCGCTGTCCATGGTGGCGATGGTGCTTTTCCCGATGTACTTCTTGAAGTCGTTCGCGTACGCGGGAATTGCCGTGGTGGCGTTCGCGGCCGTCGCCGCCGTCGTGGTGGCGCCCGCCGCGATCGTGCTGCTCGGAGATCGGCTGGACTCGATGGATGTGCGCCACCTGCTGCGGCGCGTACTCGGGCGTCCCGAGCCTCCTGTCAAGCCGGTTGATGACAACTTCTGGTACCGGTCCACCAAATTCGTTATGCGCCGGTCGATTCCGATCGGAATCGCGATCATCGCGCTCCTGCTTCTGCTCGGCGCGCCGTTCCTGGGCGCGAGGTGGGGCTTCCCCGACGACCGCGTGCTGCCTCAATCGCTGTCCGCCCGCGAGGTCGGCGACCAGATGCGCAACGACTTCGCCGTGGATTCGGCGCGCGGCGTGACCGTGGTCATTCCCGACGCGGCGGGTGTCACGCCGCAGGACCTCGGCGGCTATGCCGCGGCGCTCTCCCGGGTGTCCGGCGTGCCGTCGGTCTCGTCGCCGACAGGAACGTTCGTCGACGGTGCACCGGCCGGGCCACCGTCGGCCGCAACGGGACTGAAGGACGGCAGCGCATTTCTGACCGTCGGCAGCAATGCTCCGCTGTTCTCCGACGCCTCCGAGGCGCAGCTCGATCAGCTGCGCGCGGTGAGCACGCCGGCCGGCAAGCCGGTGCAACTGACCGGGGTCGCGCAGATCAACCGCGACAGCTCGACGGGCGATCACCGACCGACTTCCCCTCGTGCTGGCGGTGATCGCTGCGATCACCTTCGTGCTGCTGTTCCTGCTGACCGGCAGCGTGATCCTTCCGCTGAAAGCCTTGGTGCTCAATGTGTTGTCGTTGACGGCGGCGTTCGGCGCGCTGGTGTGGATATTCCAGGAGGGCCACCTCGGCGCGCTTGGCACCACGCCGACCGGAACCCTGGTCGCCAACATGCCGGTGCTGTTGTTCTGCATCGCGTTCGGCCTGTCCATGGACTACGAGGTCTTCCTCGTCAGCCGGATCCGGGAGTACTGGCTGTCATTGCCTGGCAAGACCCGTGCGGACAACGACGAGGCCGTCGCGCTCGGGCTGGCCCGCACCGGCCGCGTCGTCACCGCGGCTGCTGCTGGTGATGTCGATCTCGTTCGCCGCGCTCATGGCCGCCCAGGTGTCGTTCATGCGGATGTTCGGCGTCGGCCTCACGCTGGCGATCCTGGTCGACGCGACGCTCGTGCGCATGCTGCTGGTCCCCGCGTTCATGCATGTGCTCGGTCGCTGGAACTGGTGGGCGCCCAGGCCGCTGGCCCGGCTGCACGAACGCATCGGCATCAGCGAGTCGAGCGACGACCTGATTCCCCCCGCGGAGAAACAAGAGCGGGCCGCGGTGTCGGTGACGGAAACTGGTTGACGTGTCGGTTCAGCCCCTTAAGCGACGGCGTGCCCCGCGCGGCTCCGGTGAGCAGCTGAGGGACGAAATCCTCGCCGCCACCACCGAGTTGCTGCTGGAAACCGGGCACGCCAAGGCCGTGTCGATCCGATCGGTGGCGCAGCGGGTCGGCGTCACGCCGCCGTCGATCTATCTGCACTTCGCCGATAAGGACGCGCTGCTGGACGCGGTGTGCGCGCGGTACTTCGAAAAACTCGACGAGGAGATGCAGCGCGTGGCGGCCGATCAGCCGTCAACCATCGAGGTGCTGCGCGCGCAGGGCCTGGCCTACGTCCGCTTCGCCACGCAGACACCGGAGCTGTATCGCATCGCGACCATGGGCGAGGGCAGGCCGGGCAGCGACGTCGACATAACGCTGAACAGCTCCGCGTTTCAGCACCTGAGCAACTCGGTAGAGTTGTTGATGGCGGAGGGCGTCTATCCGCCCGGCGATCCAACGTTTGCGGCGCTGCAACTGTTGAGCGCCGCGCATGGCGTTGCGTCGCTTCTGATCTCGAAGCCGTATCTGCCGTGGGGAGACGTCGAGGAATTCGCCGACAAGGCGTTGTCGGCGGCGTGCCTGGGCCACATCGTGCTCGGGCTCGTCGAGGACGACGACGCGACACCTCAGCAGACCGTCGACTGGCTGCTGAACCTACAGCGAAGGAAATCGTGACCGATACCACCAACACCGTCGACAACCCGTTCTTCGCCCGGCTGTGGACCTTCCTGTCCAACCACGAAACCGAGGAGATCCAGCGGCTGCGCACGGAGAACCTTGCCGGCCTGTCCGGCCGCGTGCTGGAAGTCGGCGCAGGCACCGGCACCAATTTCGCGTTCTACCCGGCGACGGTGACCGAGGTGGTCGCCATGGAACCGGAGCGGCGACTGGCCCCACAGGCCCGCGAGGCTGCCGGGAAGGCGCCCATTCCGGTCACGGTGACCATCGGGACCGTCGAGAGCTTCCTGAAGGACTCGCGGCCGGAGCCGTTCGACGCGGTGGTGTGCTCTCTGGTGCTCTGTTCGATCGACGATCCGGATACTGTTCTGCGACAGCTATTTTCGCTGGTGCGTCCGGGTGGCCAGTTGCGATACCTCGAGCACATGGGCAGCAGCGGCGTGCGTGGGCGGCTGCAGAAGGTTGCCGACGCGACCGTATGGCCCCGGTTGATGGGCAACTGCCACACCCATCGCGACACAGAAGCGTCCATCGTCGGTGCGGGCTTCGCGGTGGACAGCACGCGCCGCGAGCCGGCGCTGCCCGCGTGGTTTCCCACGCCGGTGGCCGAGTACACCATCGGCCGCGCGACCAAGCCCGCGGCATAGCGATTTCGGCGCGCTAAGCGACGCTCAGCGACGTGAGCGCGCCGAAATCACTGTCAGCCGAGGAGCGAGGGAAGGCGCTGCAACAGGCCCGGCAATGCGCCTGCCGCGCTTTCCCGCACCGTGGCCGTCGCCGCGTCAGACAGCGGTGTGCGCTCGGGGTTGACCTCGATCACCGGAATGCCGTTGGCCAGCGCGAGTTCCGGCAGCCCGGCGGCGGGGTAGACGATCGACGACGTGCCGACGACGATGACGACGTCGGCGTTGCTGACGGCATCGACCGACTTCTGCCAGGCGGCATCGGGCAGGGACTCGCCGAACCACACCACATTGGGCCTGATCAGGCCGCCGCACGTGCATTCCGGCGGCTGCACGACCTCGACCGGCTCCGGCATCTCCGGCAGTTCGCCGAGGTATTCGCTTTGGCAACGGTCGCAACGGAATTCGAACAGACTGCCGTGCAAGTGGTAAACGCGTTGACTACCCGCCCGTTCGTGCAGATTGTCGACGTTCTGGGTAACCACGTGCACCTCGGCGTGCGTCCTGCCACGCCGCGACGGCTCGATGGCCGTTGTTCGGGGCAACCCCCTGCATCATGTAGTGGCGCCACAGGTACCACGCCCACACCTTCTCCGGATGCCGGCTCCAGCCCTGTGCGCTCGAGATCTCGTACGGGTCGACTTTGGCCCATAACCCGGTCTCGACGTCGCGAAACGTCGGGACCCCGCTCTCTGCGGAGATACCTGCCCCGCTGAGCACAGTCAATTGCACTTCTCCAAAGTAGCGGGTGATGGGTGATACTAGGCACGTGGCCGATTTGGGGGAATGGGTCCGGAGTGACCCGCAGGCGAGCAAGCCGTTATTCGACCAGCTCAGAAGCCAGATCATCGACGGTATTCGCGGTGGCAGGCTGTCTCCGGGGACAAGGCTGCCGACGGTGCGTGAACTCGCGGGCCAGCTGGGCATGGCGGTGAACACCGTGGCCCGCGCCTACCGCGAGCTGGAGGCCGCCGGAATCCTCGAAACCCGCGGCCGTTTCGGCACTTTCGTTGCCCGCACCGACCCCGCAGACGCAGCGATGGCGACCGCCGCGCACCACTACGCCACGGCGGCGAAGTCGCTGGGGGTCGAAAAGGATGAGGCGCTGAAGTACGTCGAGGCGGCGTTCGGCTAACCGAACTCGAGCAGGGTGACGACGGGTCGGACCGGATCCAGCAGCGGTATTCGCTGCGCCGTCCACATCAGGGTGTTCAGCACTTTGCCACGGCCCTGCGCCATCGGCAGATCATGCACGGCCCGTATGCCGGGCACGGTGTTGGCCAGTTTTGCGATGTCCGACGGCGACAGGGTGAACGGCATCGGCGGCACCCGATAGCGCAGCGACATCCGCGAGCCGCGGCTGATCCACCTGGCAAAGAAGACCGGCGGCAGATCGAACATCATCTGCCCGCCAGGAAAGCGCTTGGCGCATTCGGTGATCAGCCCGAGGGCCTCGTCGGGCTGCAGATACATCAGCAGGCCCTCGGTGGTGATGAACACCCCGTCGGATGCGTCCAACCGGTCCATCCAGCTGAAGTCCAACGCGGACTGTGCGCAGATCGTCACCCGGTCCGAGTGCGGCAGGAGGCGCTCACGCAGTTCGATGATCGGCGGGAGATCGACAGTGAGCCAACGGAATTGATCGCCGACGCCCGCAGCGTCCAGGCGGTAGAAGCTCGTCTGCAGTCCCTCGGCGAGCGCGACGACGGTGGCCGACGGATGGTCGATGAGATAGCGGCGGGTGTACTTGTCGAAGGTCGAGCGCCCGAAGCGCCATGTCCTGGCGGCGGGTGAAGCCGAACTTGGCCCAGTCGAAGTCGATCTCGTCGACCATCTTGATCGCCATCGGATCATCGATGACGGAGTCCGGCCTGCGCGCCTCGGTGGCGCGCACCAGCAGCGTGAGCAGCGCCGTCTCGGAGACTCCGGTCACGTGCCGCGACTGCTCGGTCGACCTTGCTCGATGCCAGCACCTTGTCCAGCGTGCGCAGGTTGCGGGTGGTCGTCGACGACTTGTAGCGCTTCTTGCCCATCGTCTTGCCGATGGTGGTGTCCAGCGTGCCCTTGTTGGGGACCTGCCAGTAGATGACGCCCTTGCCGCGTTTGATCTTCTCGTCCGGCCCGGCGTCCTTGGCGAGCGCCGCCAGTTCCTTGAGCACGTCTTCATCGGTGACAAAGGTGACGTAGCTGTGGTGGCCGTCGACTTCGCGCTCGAACGGGTAGGCATCAGAGATCGCCCGCACGGTGTCGAGGTCGTAGGCCAACACCCACGCTTCGTAACCGAATTCGTCACGCAGTGCCTTCTCGGCCTTCTTGCGCACGGCGTCGACCCCGGATCGGCTCTCCAGCAACACATTGCCGCTGGCGAGGATGGTCTTGACGTTCTTGAATCCGGAATTCTCCAACGCCGCGGCCACCTCGGCCATCTTGAGGTTGACCCCGCCGACGTTCACTCCGCGCAGGAATGCGGCGTACCGGGTCATCGGTCGAACTCCAGCAGCGTGATGCTGGGCCGGAATGCGGCTCAGAAGCCCCGCTGAAACGGCGCCCACGCGAAGAGTTTGAATATGCCGCGGCCCGCACGGCATCTTGATATCGCGCGCACTGCGCACGCCGGGAACGGTGTCGGCCAGCGCGAGGCCCTGGTCGGGCGCCATGGCGAACGGCATCGGCGGAGCCGTATACCGGTCGGACAGACTTGAATCCCTTGAGCGTCTTGGGCTGAAGAAGTCGGGGATCGAATCGAACAACATCCGGCCGCCGGGAAACCGGGCAGCGCAGTCACGAATCAGCCCCAGCACGTCGTCGGGCTCGAGGTAAATCAGCAGGCCTTCGGCCGTGATGAGGACGCCGTTCGATGCGTCCACTCGGTCCATCCAGCTACCGTCGAGCGCGGACTGGGCCAGCTCGACGATGCGGTCGTCGCGCGGCAGCAGCTTGTCCCGTAGCAGCGCCATCACCGGCGGCAAATCCACCGAGTACCACGCAATTCGTCGACGCCCCCCGCCGCGTCCATCCGCCAGAAGCTGGTCTGGAGGCCCTCGGCGAGCGCGACGACCGACGCCTTCGGGTGCGCGGTGAGGTAATCCCGCATGACCCCGTCGAATGCGGCCGCCCGTAACGAGTGCGATTGGTTGGGCTTGCCGAATTTGAGGTAGTCGTAGGAGATGGAGTCGAACAGCGTGACCGCCCACGGGTCGCGGATCACGCCGTCGGACCGCATTGCTTCGGTCGCGCGGTAGTGCAGGGTCCACAGCGTCGTCGCCGAGACACCTTCCAGGGTGTCACCGCTGATTACGGCCATTCGCTCATAGTAGGGACGCCGGGCGAATAGGGGTCGGCCCGGTGATGGCCGACGTAGGCTCGGGGCATGACGCGCCAGGTGTTCGACGACAAGCTGCTCGCGGTGATCAGCAACAACTCGCTGGGCGTTCTGGCCACGATCAAGAGGACGGCAGGCCGCAGCTGTCCAACGTCTCCTACTACTTCGACCCGCGAAACCTCACCATCGCGGCGTCGATCACCGAACCGCGGGCCAAGACCCGCAACATGCGCCGAGACCCGAGAGCCTCACTGCACGTGAGCTGCGACGATGGCTGGTCCTATGCGGTCGCCGAGGGTAACGCGATCCTCACCCCGACCGCCGCCAACGCGCACGACGACACCGTCGAGGCGCTGATTGCCTTGTACCGCAATATCGCTGGCGAGCATCCGGACTGGGATGACTACCGTCGCGCCATGGTCGACGACCGCAGGCTGGTGATGACGTTGCCGATCTCGCACCTGTACGGCATGCCGCCAGGAATGCGCTGAGCCCCCGAAAAGGCCGCGACGGCCCTAGGCGCGCCGCGCTAGGCTGCGGCTATGGCTAAATCACCGGAAGACGACAACAAGCGGAAGTTCCGGGAGGCGTTGGAACGAAAGAAGGCCAAGTCGGCCGGCGGCTCCGAGCACCGAGACGGCGGAAACAAGCAGCCGAAGGCGCACGGGCCGCTGGAGAACCGGCGGGAATTCCGGCGCAAGAGCGGGTAGCCATGACACCGGAGTTCCTGCTCACGACGTTGATCGTGGTGGCGACGCCAGGCGCGGGCGTGCTGTACACGCTGGCCGCCGGAGTTTCGCGCGGCTGGCAGGCCAGCATCGTGGCGGCGTTCGCCTGCACCCTCGGCATCCTCCCGCACATGATCGCCGCGGTCACCGGTCTTGCGGCGATCATGCATGCCAGCGCGGTGGCGTTCTCGATCATCAAGTGGCTCGGTGTCGCATACCTGCTGTACCTGGCGTGGAAGACGTTCCGAGACAAGTCGGTGTTCGCGATCGACACCGAACCGGTGAAGGCTTCGCCGTGGCGGGTGATCGTGTCCGGGATTCTGGTCAACACCCTCAACCCCAAGCTGACGATCTTCTTCTTCGCGTTCCTGCCGCAGTTCGTGCCCGCCGACAGCGCGGGGGCGGTGTCGCTGATGGTGTATCTCAGCGCGGTCTTCATGGCGGTGACCCTCGTGGTGTTCAGCGTCTACGGCGTCTTCGCCGCCGCGGTCCGCCACAAGGTGTTCACCCGCCCCCGCGTCGTCGCGTGGGTGCGCCGCAGCTTCGGCGCCACCTACCTGGTGCTTGCGGGCAGGCTGGCGGCCCAGACGCGCTGATCCGCGGCGTGCGGGTCGGTGGCCAGAAACCGGGCGCCGATCAGCGCCGCCAGCATGACCGCGACGCAGTACAGCCCCAGGCCCTTGAGGCCCCAGCCGACCGACGCCAGCGTGGCCGCACCGGCAACGCACAGCAGGGCGCCGACCGCGGCGCTGCGCAGGCCCGGCCGCGGCCACGTAGCCGCCGTCCCACAGCGGTAGCGGGTTGTTCTCCAGCGGGCGCAGCACGACGAACACCGTCGCAACGAGGACCGCCATGATCAGCAGTTGCAGGACGCTCAGGCCGATGAAGCCGGGCGCCGCCGCGTCATAGCGCGGATGGCCGAGGTAGTCGAAGACCAGATGCATGAACAGCAGCGCCGGGATGTGCCACAGGTACAGCGTCATCGCCCCGGAGTTGCCGATCGCGGTCAGCCACCACACCCGCGGCCGCAGCGCCCACCGCGCGATCGCGGGCGCAGCGGCAATCGCGAACGCGCACATCATGATTGCGTGACCGGCCAGCAGCAGCGATGGCGGCGTCATGTTCTTCAACTGCTGGGTCTCGATGCCGACAAGGCTGAGTTCGTAAGGGCCCAGCCATATCAGCGCGAGGTTGACGGCCAACATCACACCGCCGAGCAGCAGCGCCGCGCGGCCGGCGAGGAGGTTTCGGCGGTAGGCGACGCCGAGCATGCCCGGGATCAACCAGGCGACCAGGTTGAGGTAGCCCAATGCCGTCGGCGCCGTCGGCGTTGATCCGTATCGCGTCGATCACCGCGATGAACGCATAGGTTCCCGCGACGGCGCCGAGCAGACGCGCGGTGGTGGTGATGCGGGCCAGCAGCGGAACAGCGGCGAGCACCAAGACGTACGCACCCAAAAACCACAAGAGCTGCAAGGAGATTCCGGCGACCGGTTCGTACACGTGCTCCGGCAGGAAATGCCGAAGGATCGCCAGCGCGGAGACCCAGAACGCCAGGTAGTAGAACACCGGCCGGTAGAGCCGGGTGCAGCGGCGCAGCAGCCAGTTGCCCCAGCTGGTCCCGGGCCTCCAACTGTCGACGCAGGCGGCGACGCCGGCGAAGAAGAACAGCGGCATGATCTGAAACACCCAGGTCAGCGCCTGGAAAACCACAGAGGCGGTGAGCAGGTTGCTCCAGATGAACACGTCGTCGCTGATGGTGCTCGTCGCCATGATCGTGTGTCCGACGACGACGCCGACCAGCGACACGATCCGGATGACGTCGATGGCGCGGTCGCGCGTTACGGGCGTGCTCGCCTCGACCTCGGCCGGGCTGGGGAACAGGGCAGCAACGGTCATGCCGCAAATCTAGGCCTGAGCTGCACCCGCGGATCTGAGTAGAAGCACTCAAATTCGTGCCGCTCACGGGCGTCGCGTCGGCGTGCTTCCGGGCCTCCCGTGTCAGGATCGCTGCCAGGCAGATGGTGGCCAGGATCGCCACGGCCACCGCGAAACTCAGGCCTGCAGTCCGCAATCCCCAGGCCTGCGAGGCCAGGCCCTCGCCGAGGACCGGCAGAGAGATCGCGATGTAGGCGACGACGAAGTAGGTCGAGCTGACCTCGGCGCGGCGGTGCGGCGGCGTGCGCTCCATGACCGCGGCCAGCCCCCTGCTGAAGCTGATGCCCTGGCCGATGCCCGATACCACCGCGGCGGCGATCAGGCCCTGCAGCGACGAAAAGTGCAGCGCCACGGCGAGAATCACCATTCCGATGACCAGGATCGCGCAGCCGACCGCAACGGCTCGCTGCGGCGTGAAGTTGGTGGATGCCACTTGAGCCGCAGCCGATGCGGAGAAAATCGACGCAGACGATGAGTCCCGCGACCGCATGGTTGCCGATACCGACGACGTTGGCCAGAAAGGACGGCGCCACGGCAGTGAACAAGCCCGTCACCGAGAACCCGGCGAAAGCAGCGAGCGCGGCGATGACGAACACCGGGCGTACCTCGGCGGGAACCGACACCGCTGCAAGCCGATCGGCCGCTGCGTGGTGACGTTTCCGGGGCGTAGCGACGGCCGCTGCGGCCAGCATCGCGAGCACGATGTGCACCACGAAGCTCAGCCGCATCGGCTCGGGCGCATATTGGACCAGCAGGCCGGCCAGCAGCGGACCGATCCCAGCGCGCCGATGTTGGCGACGGTCGCGACCGCGGCAGCGCGTGTCCGCCAGCTCGCCGGCGCAGCCTCGATCACCGCGGCGGTCGCGGTACCGGCGAACAGACCCGCCGAAAAGCCCGACAGCACCCGCCCGACGAGCAGAACCGGGACGGAGTCGGCGAACAGGAAGACCACGGCGCTGACCAGCGCGCAGGCCACGCCCGCCAGCAGCACCGGGCGCCGGCCGATCGCGTCGGACCACCGGCCGAACACCACCAGCGTGAACAGCACGCCGCCCGCATACGTGGCGTAGATGACCGTGGTGGTCAGCACCGAGAAGTGCATGTGCTCGGCGTACAGCGCGTAGATCGGCGTCGGCAGCGTCGTGCCGGTCATGATCGCCGCGAACGCGTACGCCAGCAGCGGGAACGCGAAGCGGTTACGTGGCAAGGTCTCGGGCACGGGGATTGTCAGCGGCAAAGGCGGTCGCCTTATTCCGCGCAAGCACTAGTGCGCGGCGACCGCCTTCTCCGCGCCCACTCCGGTCAGCGACCGCACCTCGAACTCCGCGTTCAACGCCGGATCACCACGGTCGGACGAGGTCAGCGTGCCGACGATGCCCAGGATGAACGCGAGCGGAATCGACACGATGCCGGGATTGGCCAACGGGAACCACGCGAAGTCGATGTTCGGCAGCATCGCCGTCTTCGCCCCCGACACCGCGGGCGAGAAGATGATCAGGACGATCGTCGAGATCAGCCCGCCGTACATGCTCCACAGCGCACCTCGGGTGTTGAACCGTTCCCAGTAAAGCGAATAGAGGATCGTCGGCAGGTTGGCCGCGGCCGCGACCGCGAATGCCAGCGCGACGAGGAACGCGATGTTCTGCTCGGCGGCGAGGATGCCCAGCAGCGATGGAGAGGATGCCGATGACGACGACGGTGATGCGGGACACCCGCACCTGCTCGCCCTCGGTTACCTGGTTGCTCTTCATCACGCTGGCGTAGATGTCGTGCGCGAACGACGTCGCCGCGGTGATCGTGAGGCCCGCGACCACGGCGAGAATCGTCGCGAACGCCACCGCCGAGATGATGCCGAGCAGGATCACGCCGCCGAGTTCGAATGCCAGCAGCGGCGCCGCCGAGTTCTGTGCGCCGGGAGCCGCGAGGATCTCGTCGGGGCCGACGAGCGCCGCGGCGCCGTAGCCCAGCGCCAGGGTGAACAGGTAGAAGAGACCGATGAGGACGATCGCCCACACCACCGAACGGCGGGCCTCCTTGGCGGTGGGCACCGTGTAGAAGCGCATCAGCACGTGCGGCAGACCCGCGGTGCCGAGCACCAATGCCAGCGCCAGCGAGACGAAGTTGATCTGCGATGTCAGATTCGTGCCGTACTGCGCGCCGGGAGCGAGCACATCGCGCTTGGCGACGGCCTCGGTGGAGGAGCCCGAAACGGCGGACTGCGCCGCGCCAAGCATCTCGGAGAAATTGAGGCCGAACTTGGCCAGCACCCAGACCGTCATCAGGGCGGCGCCGCCGATCAGCAAGACTGCCTTGATGATCTGCACCCATGTGGTGCCCTTCATCCCGCCGATCAGCACGTAGGCAATCATCAGCACGCCGACGACCGCGATGACCAGGGCCTGGCCGATGTCGCTGGAGATGTTCAGCAGCAACGCCACCAACCCGCCTGCGCCTGCCATCTGGGCCAGCAGGTAGAACAGGCATACGGCCAGCGTCGTGATGGCCGCAGCGAGCCGCACCGGTCGCTGCTTGAGGCGGAAGCTGAGGACATCGGCCATCGTGAATTTGCCTGCGTTGCGCAATAATTCGGCGACCAAGAGCAGCGCAACGAGCCAGGCGACCAGGAAGCCGATGGAGTACAGGAAGCCGTCATAGCCGTAGACGGCGATCGCGCCTGCGATGCCGAGGAAGCTCGCCGCCGACAGGTAGTCGCCGGAGATCGCGATGCCGTTCTGCGGGCCGGTGAATGCGCGCCCGGCGGTGAAGAATTCGGCCGCGGTCGCGTTCTTTTTGCTGGCCCGGATGACGATGTAAAGCGTCACGGCGACGAACAGCACGAAGATGCCGATGTTGGCGGCGGGATTTCCGACCGTTTCCGCGGCCAGGATGTTGATGGTCATGCTGCGCCGCCTTCCATCTCGGACCGGATGGCTTCGGCGCGCGGATCGAGCTCGCGGTTCGCGAAGCGCACATAGATGAAGGTGATCAGGAAGGTGGATATGAACTGGCCGATGCCGATCAGCAGGCCGATGTTGATGTTGCCCCAGACCTTGGTGGCCATGAAGTCATGGGCGAACGCTCCGAGCAACACGTATGCGAAATACCAGAGCAGGAACACCGCGGTCATGGGGAAGACGAAGCGGCGCAGCCTGTTCCGCAGTTCCTGAAACTCCGGACTGGCCTGAACAGCTTCGAATTGCTGACCGCTCGCCGTCGATGCGGACGCTGCGGGCGGAAGGTCGGTATCGGACAACGCGGACTCCTGACCTCGATGTGAAATTGTGCGGGGCACAGCATACTGAGAGCTAGCTCACAGGCGAGGGGTTCCCAGTCAAGATCGTCGCCAAACCGCCGATCTAGACTGTCGCCGTGGCGAAACTGCAGCTTGTTCAAGATCCCGCGGCGGACGCGCTGCTGGAGTCCAATCCGTTTGCGCTGCTGATCGGGATGATGCTCGATCACTCGAGAGGCAGGCCGGTTCTTTCGCGCAGCTTTCGTCGCTAGCTTCCGGTTGGCACCAATGGCAATTCGGTTGCTAGCAGGGATGGCCAGATGGGACGGCGCGCCCCTACCGTCGATTAAGTGAGCGACAGGACTCACGAATCTGATAAGGAAGCGTTGCCGTGCCGATCATCGCGCTGATCGTGGCCACTGGAGCTGCCGCGGTAGCGATAGACATGGCGACGATGACCTTGTTGGCGATACGGGAACGAGTGTCCGGGGTTGTCGGGTTGCCCGAGCAGGACTTTGGCGAGCTGCCGGACGAGAGTGACATGGAGGCGTACCGCGCCCGGATGACGCGCTAACCATGCTGCAGCCGTAGCTCACCGCCTGGCCTGGCCCCCATCCGGATCGTCACGTCTTCGATCACAGCGTCCCCTTCTCCATGCCTCACCGCCGCGCAGTCGTAGACTCGCCAAGTGGCGAAACTGCAGCTTGTTCAAGATCCCGCGGCGGACGCGCTGCTGGAGTCCAATCCGTTTGCGCTGCTGATCGGGATGATGCTCGATCAGCAGTACCCGATGGAACACGCGTTTGCCGGGCCGAAGAAGATCGCCGACCGCATCGGCGGCTTCGACGTGCACGAGATCGCCGAGTACGACCCCGAGAAATTCGCCGCGCTGTGCACGCAAACCCCGGCGATCCACCGCTTTCCGGGATCGATGGCCAAGCGTGTTCAGGCGCTCGCGCAACTCGTCATCGACCGCTATGACGGGAACGCCGCTGCGCTGTGGACCGCGGGTGACCCCGACGGGCCGGAGGTGTTTCGCCGCATCAAGGAGCTGCCCGGGTTCGGCGAGCAGAAGGCCAAGATCTTCGTGGCGCTGCTGGGCAAGCAGTACGGGGTGACGCCCGAGGGCTGGCGCGAGGCCGCAGGCAACTACGGCACGGTCGGCTCGTTCATGTCGGTGGCCGACGTCGTCGACGCCGGCTCGCTGGAGAAGGTGCGGTCGTACAAGAAGCAGATGAAGGCGAAGGCCAAGGCCGCCAAGGGGTAGCGGCTAGAACGGCTCTCCATCGAAGCGCTCCTTGGTGACGAGTTCGGCGACGGGTTTGCGCGTGAGCCTCTTGACCTGCTTGACCGGCTTGCCGATGGGCAGCAGCGCGGCGATTGCGTAGTCGTCCGGTATGCCGAGCAGCTCCTTGACGCGTGGTTCCTCCGCCACCGCCATGGTGGTCAGCACGCCGCCGTAGCCCTCGTTGCGCGCCGCAAGCAGGATGTTCCAGACGAGCGGGTACACCGACGCGCCAGGGATGACACCGATGCGGTCGAGGTGCTGGTCGAATGCAGCGACGACGTTGAGATCCACACACACCACGAGAACGGCTGCGGCGCCGAGCACGGGAGCGCCGAGATACATGGGTACGTCGGTGGCAGCGACCTCGTCTTCGGAAATCTTCATGGGCTGCACGGGATTCCACGGCCCTTCGCCGTTCCTGGATTGCGCGATGTAGCGACGCGCACCAGTGGCGCTCAGCTCGACGAGCGCCTCGCGGGTCTCCCGGTCGCGGACAACGATCACCCGCGTTCCTTGCCGGTTGCCGCCGCTGGGCGCAAACCGGGCGTTGTCCAGGATGCGCCCGAGCACCTCGTCAGGCAGCGGGTCGTCGGTGAATCGGCGGACCGCACCCGTCGTGCGCATGACGTCGTATAACTCCATGCCCTCCATCCTGACTGTGGGATCGTGGAGGGATGAAGACGCACCTGAACTGCCCCTGCGGCGAGTCGATCACCGGCACCGACGAGGACGACCTCGTCGAGAAGGCCCAAAAGCACCTCTCCGAGGCGCATCCTGGCCGCGAGTACGACCGGGACGCCATCCTCTTCATGGCCTACTGATCCCCGCGAAATAGCATTCCCGGTCGTGAATCGGATGATTCAACAGCCGGGAATGCTATTTCGGCGAAAGGGGCGAAAGGTAGCTCAGGGCACCACCGTCGAGCCGATGGTGGGCATGAACTGGCACTGCTTCTCGGTTGTGGTCACCTGACCGAAGATCGTGGACATGATGCTGCCTGAGCCGGTGTCGACGATGGCCGTCAGCGTCGTCGGACCCTCGGGGTTGATGTCCGAACGCGGCGTGAGCGCGGCGCTTCCCGACTTGCCGGTGGTCAGATTGACCCAGGTGACGTTGAGCGGCAGTTTCTGTTCCGCCGCCGGTCCGGGTGTGCCGATCGCGGTGAACACATAGGCAGTCTGGCTGGGGCCGGGGCCGGGCGCCGGAATCTTCGCAGGCCCCGCCACCGAGATGGCCGTCGCCAGCACAGTGCCGCCGTCCTTGAGGCACCCGTTACTGATCGACGGATACATGAAGTCCTGCGTCGTCGGGGCGTCCGGACCGAACTGCGGATTGGCGGCGGCCGCTGGGGCGGGCGGTGCGCCATCGGGTGTCGGTGCGGGTGCCGCCTCGGGTGCGGGCGCAAGCTCGGCGGCCGGGATTGCTTCCGGTGCCGGCCCGGCGGCATGGGCCGGGTCGACGCCCGCGGGCAGATGCGCCTCGAGGCCCGGCGCCGCGCCCGGTGCCGGCACATGCGCGGCAGCGGGCTGGGCGACGAACTGGTTGACGGCCGAAGCCACATTCTTCGAGTCCGTGGGTGCAGCCGAATTTCCGGTGAACGCCGCGGCGGCCGCCATCAACATCGACGCCGCGTTGTACGGATCGGAGGCCGCCTTCTGAATCGCCGGGCTGAGGCTCTGCACCGCCGACATGCCCGGTGCCTGCATGGCATCGATCGGCAGCGGCGCAGCCGGCTCGGCGTTGGCGGTACCCGTCATGCCCAAGAGCAGAGCCGCCGATGAACCGGCCGCGATGGCGGCGTTGGCGAACAGCTTCCTGGTCGGTGACATGGTTCTCCCAAGGCTCGAAGGTGTGCGGACGGCTTCCGATGTCACGGCAAGGCGCTGAGCATCGATGTCGGCATCAGGCCGGCAGGCAGGGCCGGTGCAGCAGCGGCAGGCGCCGCAGCGGCAGGCGCCGCAGCCAAGGGTGCGGCCGCAGCTAGAGGAGCGGTTGCGAGGGGTGCCGCCGCCGCGGGCCCGACTGCAGCGGGTGCTGTCGCCGCAGGCGCGCTCAGGCCCGGCAAGGAAATCCCGCTTGGGAGCAACTGGGCCAGGCCTGCCGTGTTCGCAATCGGCGCAGGAAGCTGCGACAGCAAGGGCGACACCAAGTTGCCCGGCGCGGCGGCCGCCGGAGCAGCCGCGGCAACCGGCGCTGCGGGTGTAGCGGCCGTCGGCAGCGCGGGCATCGGCGGCAGGTTCACCGAGGCGGTGGCGGTGCCAGGCGGAGGCGTTGCCGGGGCTGCTGCCGGGGTAGCGGCGCCGGACATGACCGACGCGAGGCTCTGCATCAACTGCGGCGCTGCGGCCTGCACGGTCGACAGCTGGCTCAACAGTTGCGCGCCGGGGTTCGGCGGCGCGGGAGCGGGCGCAGGTACGGGATCGGCGGCCGCGGTCGCACTGAGCGACAGTGCGGTCGCCGCGCCTGCGGCGGCGATCATGGTCGAAACGAGCAGTTTCCTGGTGCGGTACATGGTTCTCCCAATCGTTGGACGGCGAAGGCCTGAGGCCGAAGCTATCCCGTTACTGGTGTGACTCAAGTGACACGTGTGGCATTTATGCAACCGTTACGGAGCCGAAGGCATTCGGTGACTCGATCGCTAAAGTCGGTCGAATAGAAGCCACACCCGCCACGGCACCGACAGTCCCGGGGCTGCCTGCGCGATTGGCGGCCGCGGCGCCACTGCTGCTGTTGGTCAGCATCGCCGCGCGGCTGGCGTGGACGTACCTGGTGCCCAACGGCGCGAACTTCGTCGACTTGCACGTCTACGTCGGCGGCGCGGGCACTTTGGGTCAGCCCGGGGCGCTCTACGACTACGTCTATGCCGACCAGACGCCGGATTTCCCTCTGCCGTTCACCTATCCGCCGTTCGCGGCCGTCGTGTTCTACCCGCTGCATCTGCTGCCGTTCGGCTTGTCGCGTTCGCGTGGCAGCTGGGCATCATCGCCGCGCTGTACGGCGTGGTGCGGATCAGCCAACGCTTGCTGCCGGTGGACGAGGGGTTCGGCGGCAGTCGGCGCGTCGCGATGCTGTGGACCGCCGTCGGCATCTGGCTCGAACCGCTGCGCAGCACCTTCGACTACGGCCAGATCAACGTGCTGCTGGTGTTGGCCGTGCTCTATGCGGTCTACAGCACACGATGGTGGCTGTCGGGGCTGCTTGTCGGGCTGGCGGCCGGGGTGAAGCTGACGCCCGCGGTCGGCGGGCTGTATTTCCTTGGCGTGCGCCGCTGGGCGACCGTGGTGTTCTCGGCGGTGGTGTTCTTCGCGACGATCGGCGTGTCGGCTCTGGTGGTCGGCGACCAGACCCGCTACTACTTCACCGAACTGCTCGGAGACGCCAGCAGGGTGGGTCCGATCGGAACGTCGTTCAATCAATCGTGGCGCGGCGGCATCTCGCGGATCCTCGGCCACGACGCAGGCTATGGGCCGATCGTGGTGGCGGCGATCGTCGTCACGGCCGTGCTCGCGTTCTTTGCCTGGCGTGCCGTGGGTACCAACGACCGGCTGGGCGGCATCGTGGTCGTGCAGTTGTTCGGGCTGCTGCTGTCCCCGATTTCATGGACCCACCACTGGGTGTGGGTGCTGCCGTTGATGATCTGGCTGCTGCACGGCCCGCTGCGCGAGCGGTTGGGCTCGCGGATCCTCGGCTGGGGCTGGCTGGCGCTGACCCTCATCGGGGTGCCGTGGCTGCTCAGCTTCGCCCAGCCCACGATCTGGGTGATCAGCAGGCCGTGGTACCTGGCGTGGGCCGGGCTGATCTACATCGTGGCGACATTGGTGACGCTGGCGTGGATCGGGTCTACTGGCCGACGATCCCGTCGATCTCCCGAGCCATCTCCACATCCTTCTCGGTGATGCCGCCTTCGGAGTGAGTGACCAATGCGAAAGTCACTGTCCGCCAGCGGATATCGATGTCAGGATGATGGTCCTTTTCCTCCGCGCGTTCGCCTACGCGGCGCACGGCGTCGATGCCGTCGAGGAACGCGGGGAACTTGATCGACCGGCGTAGAGCCCCGTCGCTGCGCTCCCAGCCGTTGAGGTCGGGCAGTGCGGCGTCCACTTGTTCGTCCGTTAACACAGCCATATTTCGAAGGTATACCGTCAGCCGCGATGCCAAACCAGATCGTCGTCGCGGGTGCGCTCATCGCGGGTGCGACGCTGCTGGTGGCGCAGCGTGAGCGCCCGCCGGAACTGGCCGGCCTGTGGGAGCTGCCGGGCGGCAAGGTCGCGCCGGGGGAGACTGACGCCGCCGGGCTGGCGCGGGAGCTGAACGAGGAACTCGGTGTCGAGGTGACGGTCGGCGATCGGCTGGGCGAGGACGTCGCGCTGAACGACACGACGACGCTGCGCGCCTACCGAGTCACCCAGACCGGCGGCGCGTTGCGGCCGAATGACCACCGCGCGTTGCGCTGGGTGACGGCCGACGAGTTGACATGCCTGCCGTGGGTGCCCGCGGATCGGGCCTGGCTGCGTGAGCTGGACTTGGCCCTCCGCGACCGCGCGTAATTCGCAAAACGTTTGCCCCTTCGGCGGTCGGCACACATTATTCTTGCCACCCATGCAGGTGCTGCGGTTCATCTGGCGGGGCGTGCTGGCATTCGACCGGATCGGGTCACGGATCCCGCAACTGGTGCAGATTTGGCTCATCGAGCTGTTCTTTGCGCTGCCGCTGATGTTCTTCATCGGCAAGCTCATCGACATCCGGGGAGCGTTCGGGGTGCCCGGCACCGGCGAGTCGATGCCCGGTGTGTTCTGGGGTGCGCTGGTGGTCTCGCTGGTTTGCGGGTTCTTTTTCTTCCGCAGCCTGATCCGGCCGAAGGTAGTGGAGGGTTCCTGGACGCCGATGGTGCACGCCGACGTCGGCGCGATGACGATCTATGGCGGCAACCGGCAGTGGACCACCCATTATCAGTACTTGAGCAGCCACCCGTCGTATGCGCTGCTGCTGTTGCTCACCGCCCCGATTCCCTTAGCCATGTTCGCGGCGACCACCAACCACGGCGACAGCACCTTTTACTGGCGGGTGACGGGCATCGTCGGCCTGGTCATCCTGGGCCTGATGGCGCTGGCCCGCGTATTGGCTTGGTACGTCTTTCGATTCGGCCGCCGCGAGCTTGACTCCCAGATCGCCGGCCAGCAGATGTCGCAGCGCAAACTGGGCTGGGAGATCGCCTGGAAGCCGGTTCTGATGCTGATGGTGATGGTGTACGCGATCGTCTGCATTCCGCTCGGCTGGATGTTCTGGCAGCAACACCGGACCATCGCCGCACTGCCCGTCGTCACCGTCGAGGACATCGAATACGCAGGCGAGTACCGGCGTATCGAGGGACCCATGCTGACTGAACCCGTGTACTGGGCGCCGCGCGGCACCGGTCGCGGCGGCAACAACTATTCGGGTGCGGGGGTGCTGGTCGAATTGCCTTCCGGCGGTGACGCTTTGCTACTCGCCGAGTCGCTGTCGGTGCCCGATTTCGTCGGCATGATGAAAGATACGAAGAATGGTGAAGTCGAGGCGCAGGGCAAGGTGATCGACTCGATCACCGAGGATCAGGAGGAGTACTACGGCTTCGACGAGAGCGACTTCCCGGACCCGTCGTCAGACGGCCGGGTGATGATGCTGCTGTCGTATCCGTGAACCGGACTCAGTAGTGCAGGCGGTCGCCCACCACGCGGACCTGAGAAACGGAGTCGGGGTGGTGCAGGGCGTACAGCGGGTGCGTGAGCACCGGGTGACGGCAGTGCGGGCAGGATTTCTGCGCGTCCTTCGCCGAGGAGAATGTCAGATGGTGACATCCAGCACAGCGGACGACGTAGAACGCTCCAATCCAATTCAGCAGCCCGAGATAAATCGCCGCCGTCGCTGCCGTTCCCAGTACGGCGATCAAAACGATGGTAAGTACCTCATAAACCGACATATTCGCCACCTTCACATTCAGCTGCCGGATACGTTTACGGTACGCCTGATTACTTAGAGCGACTAGGACTTTCGGGCCCGCTTGAACACCCTGGTCAGCTGCTTGCCCCGCAACCCGTTGCGCTCGGCCTTGCGCACCTGATGCAGCACCACCGGGCATTTCTTGCAGCGCGGCTTGCTGCGGCAACACTTTTTCTTCGGTTTGAGGTCGCTTAGCTTGCTGGGCTTCAAGTGACGGGAGTCTCTCGTTTTCGTATTCGGGCCACCACACTGGGATGATCACCAGCGTGGATTTCCGGAATGTCGCCATCGTGGCACACGTCGACCATGGGAAGACGACCCTCGTCGACGCGATGCTGCGGCAGTCGGGCGCGCTGACGCATCGCGGCGACGACGCGATCGAGCGCCTGATGGACTCCGGTGACCTGGAGAAGGAAAAGGGCATCACGATCCTGGCGAAGAACACCGCCGTGCACCGTCAGCACCCCGACGGCAGCATGACGGTCATCAACGTCATCGACACCCCGGGTCACGCTGACTTCGGCGGTGAAGTGGAACGTGGGCTGTCCATGGTGGACGGCGTGCTGCTGCTGGTCGACGCGTCCGAGGGTCCGCTGCCGCAGACTCGGTTCGTCCTGCGCAAGGCACTTGCGGCGCATCTGCCGGTCATCCTGGTGGTCAACAAGACGGACCGCCCCGACGCCCGCATCGCCGAGGTCGTGTCGGAAAGTCACGACTTGCTGCTCGACGTCGCCTCCGACCTCGACGAGGAGGCTCAGAAGGCTGCCGAGGACGCGCTCGGACTGCCGACGCTGTACGCGTCGGGCCGCGCAGGTATTGCCAGCACCACCGAGCCGGCCAACGGCGAGAACCCCGACGGGCGAGAACCTCGACCCACTGTTCGACGTGCTGCTGGAGCACATCCCGCCGCCGCAGGGCGATCCGGAGGCCCCGCTGCAGGCGCTTGGTGACCAACCTCGACGCATCGGCGTTCCTGGGCAGGCTCGCGTTGATCCGCATCTACAAGGGCCGGATCCGCAAGGGCCAACAGGTCGCCTGGATGCGCGAGGTGGACGGTCACCCGGTCATCACGAACGCCAAGATCACCGAACTGCTGGTCACCGAGGGTGTGGACCGGACCTCCACGGACGAGGCCATCGCCGGGGACATCGTCGCCGTAGCGGGTCTGCCGGAGATCATGATCGGCGACACGCTGGCCGACACCGATCACGCGCACGCACTGCCGCGAATCACCGTCGACGAACCCGCCATCTCGGTCACGATCGGCACGAACACCTCACCGCTTGCGGGCAAGGTGTCCGGGCACAAGCTCACCGCGCGGATGGTGAAGTCGCGACTGGACACCGAGCTCGTCGGCAACGTGTCGATAAAGGTCGTCGACATCGACCGGCCCGACGCGTGGGAGGTGCAGGGCCGAGGCGAGCTGGCACTGGCCGTCCTCGTCGAGCAGATGCGCCGCGAGGGATTCGAGCTGACGGTCGGCAAGCCGCAGGTCGTCACGCGCACGATCGACGGCAAGCTGCACGAGCCGTTCGAAGCCATGACCATCGACTGCCCCGAGGAGTTCGTCGGCGCGATCACGCAGCTGATGGCCGCACGCAAGGGCCGCATGGAGGAGATGACCAACCACGCCGCGGGCTGGGTCCGGATGGACTTCATCGTGCCGAGCCGCGGGCTCATCGGATTCCGCACCGACTTCCTGACACTGACCCGGGGCACGGGCATCGCGAACGCGGTGTTCGACGGCTACCGGCCGTGGGCGGGGGAGATCCGCGCCCGCCATAGCGGGTCGCTGGTGTCGGACCGTTCGGGGTCCGATCACTCCGTTCGCGATGATCCAGCTCTCAGACCGCGGGCAGTTCTTCGTCGAGCCCGGTGAGGACACCTACGAGGGCCAAGTCGTGGGCATCAACCCGCGGGCCGAGGATCTAGACGTCAACGTGACGCGCGAGAAGAAGCTGACCAATATGCGCTCATCGACGGCCGACGTGATGGAGACGTTGGCCCGTCCGCTCGAACTAGGACTCGAGCTGGCGATGGAGTTCTGCGCGGAGGACGAGTGCGTCGAGGTGACCCCCGAGGTGGTCAGGGTGCGCAAGGTCGAATTGACGGCCAGCCTGCGGGCCCGTGCGAAGGCTCGCGCCAAGGCCCGCGATTAACCCTGCCGATACCCTGAATGGCGTGCCGGGCCCCCTACGCGTCATCGCCGCGATCTCCGCGCTGATGACGCTGGTGGCGGGCTGCACTGTCAGCCCGCCACCTGCCCCGCAGAGCACCGACACCACCGAGACCACGACTCCGCCGCCGCCGAAGGCGACGCAGATCATCATGGCCATCGACACGATCGGTCCGGGCTTCAATTCCCACCTGCTCTCCGACCAGTCACCGGTGAACGCGGCCATCAGCTCGCTGGTCCTGCCGAGTTCGTTCCGCCCCGTCCCGGATCCTGCGGCGCCTACGGGCTCGCGCTGGGTTCTTGACCAGACACTGCTGTTGTCGGCGGAGGTGACGAACGACAATCCGTTCACCGTCACGTACAAGGTCCGGCCGGAAGCGCAGTGGACCGACAACGCGCCCATCGGCGCCGACGACTACTGGTATCTCTGGCGGCAGATGGTCAGTCAGCCCGGCGTCGTCGACCCCGCCGGCTACGACCTCATCACCGGCGTCCAGTCCATCGAGGGCGGCAAGACCGCGGTGGTGACGTTCGCGCAGCCATACCCCGCGTGGCGGGAATTGTTCAACGACATCCTGCCCGCGCACATCGTCAAGGATGTCCCTGGAGGCTTCGCGTCCGGACTCGCCCGCACGCTGCCAGTGACCGGCGGCCAATTCCGGGTGGAGAACATCGATCCGCAGCGCGAGGAAATCTTGTTGGCGCGCAACGATCGCTATTGGGCCGAGCCCGCGAAACCCGACCAACTCTTGTTCCGGCGGGCGGGTGCCACAGCGGCGCTGGCGGATTCGATCCGCAATGGTGACACCCAGGTGGCCCAGGTACACGGCGGCGCGGCAGCGTTTGCGCAGCTATCGGCCATCCCAGATGTGCGCACGTCGAGGATTGTCACGCCGCGCGTGATGCAGCTGACGTTGCGGGCGCAGCAGCCCAAACTCACCGATCCTCAAGTGCGCAGGGCGATTTTAGGTCTGCTCGACGTCGACCTGCTCGCCGCGGTCGGAGCCGGTAGCGACAACACCGTGACGTTGGCTCAGGCGCAGGTGCGCTCACCGTCGGACCCTGGCTATGTGCCGACCTCGCCGCCGGCGATGACAAAGGAGGGCGCGCTGCAGTTGTTGGCCAACAGCGGCTACCAGGTGTCGTTCGTCGAGACGCCGGTGCCGCCCACGCCGGGCACTCCTGTGCCCGACAACAACCGCGGGCGGATCATCAAGGATGGCCAGGCGCTGTCGCTGGTGCTCGGGGTTGCGTCCAACGACCCGACGTCGGTGGCGGTCGCCAACACCGCGGCCGATCAGTTGCGCAATGTCGGAATCGAAGCGTCGGTGCTTGGGCTGGATCCTGTTGCGCTGTACGGCGATGCGGTCACGCAGAACCGGGTGGATGCGATCGTCGGCTGGCATGAGGCAGGCGGCGACCTCGCCACCGCGTTGGCCTCCCGGTTCGGCTGCCGCGCGCTGGAGGCGACGGCGGTGTCGACTACGACTGTCGGCGCGACCACGAGCTCAACGCCGTCGTCGACCTCCAGTGCCCCCGATCCGAAACCGACGACCGGCACCACGACGGCCACCCCGACGACGCCAAGCCCGGCACCGGAGTCGGACGAACTCATTCAGGCGCCAAGCAACCTGACCGGCATCTGCGACCGGAGCATTCAACCGAAGATCGACGCGGCGCTGCGGGGCACCGAGAACATCGGCGAGGTGATCGACGCGGTCGAGCCGCGGTTGTGGAACATGTCGACCGTGCTGCCGATTCTGCAGGACACCACGATCGTCGCGGCCGGCCCCCGGGTGCAGAACGTCAGCCTTACCGGCGCGGTCCCGGTGGGCATCGTCGGCGACGCCGGCATGTGGGCCAAAGAACCGCAGTAGGTTCTCCGGATAGAGATCGGCCCCCTGCCGGGCGGGGAGGGGGCCGATCGTTGAGCGGTTATCTTGTTGGCTACTTGCTTTCGCTGCCCCCGCTCGCGGCCGGAACCGGAACTGCTGGAACCGCTTTCGCTGCTGCTGGAAGCGCCGGCCTTCGAGCTTTCGGACTTGTCACGACCAAGGCCGGTGAGGCCCCTGATGGTCTTCGACGCAGCGTCTCTCAGCTCCGTGGCGAAGTTCGGACCGTTTTCGGCGCGATGCTTGCCGCCCTTGGCCGTCCCGCCGGGCACGAACAGGTTGCCGCCCTTGAGGTTTCCGGTGTTGTCGGTCGGAGTCGCCTCACCCGCCGCGTCTTTCGTCGCAGTACCCGGGTCTGCTGTGGCTACCGCGCCTGCACCCGAAGCCGCCGCTTCCTCGCCTGAGGCGCCACCCGCCTTGGGAGCGGGAGCGATCTCTTTAAGCGGCGCAGTCAACGTGAACGACTTCGCCGCAGCGCTAGGTGCCGTCGCCACCGAAGCCGCGAACGGGCTAGGCGGAGGTGTGAGCGCTGTTGCAATTGCCTGGCGGAGGTTCTGTATCGCAGGGAGCAATCCCTGAAATCCGCTGTCGTCGGCAATTCCGTCGAGGAACGCCTTCGTCGTGAGTCCGGCTCCTTGGACGAGGCTGTTGACCGCTTCCTCGAAGTCACCTGCCTGCGTTTCGTCGATGGCATCGCTGACAGCGTTACCGAGTGCCGTGCCGCCGTTGAGAACGGGAAGCAGCGCTGCCAAGCCGAGGCCTAGCGCGTTGTTCTGCACGGCCGTGAGCACGGCTTCGGTATTGGCCAACGGCCCCCCGACGATGGGAAGCAAATCCTTTGCGACATCCAATGGCTGTAGGAGCACCGGGGCGAGACCGAAAACGGCTATAAGGACAGGGAGCCCGGTTAGAAGTCCGGTACCGAACAACGCAGTGAACGCACCGCCCAAGTCGTTGTTCTGGAGGTCATCAAAGAGCGTCTGCAGCTGGAATCCCGGTGTTCCCTCCGCGGTGCTGGTGAGGATCGTGATGAGACCGTTGAAAAGGGTCTGACCCACCTCGCCGACGGTCCCGATGCTGGCGACTCCGCCTTCGAGCGCTCGACCGAGAATCTGAGGTAGCTGCGGGATTACGCCGATCTGATCTTGGATGGCTTGCGGGAAGCCGGCGATATTCGCCAGTTGGTTCGCGATGAGCTGGTCCAGGATCGGCGTGCCACCATTGATGAGCGGCTGCGCGGCAGCCTGGATGTTCTTTGCGGCCTGCTCGAAGATCGGCCCGAATACATCTATCGGGTTCACCAGAGCGGAGAGCTCCACGGCTCGGTCGGCTGCTTGTTGTATCGCGGATGGTGGCACCGTAACTGGAGAAACAGCGATGACGCTGGCCCCCACCAGCGCTACGCCCGCCGTTGCATAGGGACGGAGGGCTGCTTGCATAACGACTCCTCTCAAGCCGTCGAACGAATGAGACGCGTCGGAACTTACTCGCACGTAAGAAAGGTTTTTGGCCGATTCCGCAAATCTCGTGGCGGAAAATTAGGGAGCCTATTTACCAGCAAATATGCAGGTAGAGACGTTGCAGTTGCTGCATAGATGTCGGCTTCAGTGAACGTCTCGCCTCGGGCAAAAATATGTCGTCAAATGACACATCCGATTGGCGAATTTGATTGAGACCAACGGTCTCTAATTTGCTGTTTGCCGTGGCGTAATTGGGCACGGCGGTGCCGAAACGAGCAGCTTCTGGAGAGTGGACATTTGCGATGCAGACTTCACACCTCGCCGGACCGGCTGGCGTCGGGCACGCCAGCGAACGAGCGTGTCCTTGCTTTGGCAAACAAGATGTATTCAACGTGTCTCTGCCTGTCAATCGTTCGCCCAACTTCAGCGGCGATACCAACGGGTAACTTTCGGGCAATCTGGCGGACATGTCCGCACAGAGATCGGCCCCCTCGGGGCTGAGGGGGCCGATCCTTCACACGGTTATGAAGTTGGAGCTGACGCTACTTCCTTCTGTGGCTGGGGCGCGGGAGCGCGCTTCCGGGGCGGTAGCCCCAGAGCCGTCCTGATCCCGTTACTTACGGCCTTGATGGTTCCGGTGACGGCCTTTATTGCACCCAGAACCGGCCTCGGTCTGTTCGGCTTCACCGCGACCGCCTTGGCGTCATTGCCCGCTGTAATACCGGCCGCGACGACGGTCGTGTCGTCATTGTTTGCGCCGGCTCGGGCGACTGTGTTGTCAAGGTTGTCCGCGACCAGTGCTCGTTCCAGCTGAGGTCGCAATGCTCGCGTGAAATCGTCCGATGCCTGTCGGGTTCCCTGTCGCAGCCTTGCGCCCGCGTCAACGAAGCCGTTCGCAATGGTGACGGGCGCTCGGGTGAGTGCTTCAGGCACACTCCGCGGGGGCGGAACCTCTTCCCTCGCCAGCGCAAACTCAGCAGCCGGTGGCCGCGCGACAGCGTTCAACACGTCGGTGACGGCTCTACTGACTGCCCTCACGACGATGATGGCGGCATCCGCCCCGGCCCTGACGAGATCCTGTCCGGCAACGGCCAAGGCACGAGGCAACCTGACCACGATTTCGAGAGGTCCGCCGGCTAGTGGGCCCTCCGGCTCTTGAATCGCGACGAGGCTGGGCGTAGGCCTGACGGCGCCACCGCCCAGCAAGGCCAGCTCGCTGTTGATGACCGCGGCCAATGTCGCGATGAAGTCGGTCGTACCTTCTCCCACCGCGCCAACAATCCCGGCAGCCGAGTTGGCAGCAGCACCGGGCAGGGCGCCGAGGCCGCGGCTGTCGATGGCCAATTGCAGCGACCGGGGTACTCGCACGATCGCGTTCGTGATGTCATCGGCGCCTTCGGCGAGAGCTTCGCCGATCCCAGCAGCGCCATTCAATTGCGTTTCGACAATTCGCACGAGGAGCGGCTGCTGCCGCAAACTAAGTCCAGGCGCTGCGGCCGTCCTAACGACGCCCGGTGGGCCGGAGTCGAAGGCTTCGAACTTTTGCGGCGGCTGAGTCGGCGAGATCGTTAGGCCGAACGCCGACAGCAGTGCCAGGAAATGATGGAACAGATGGGTGAAGAACCCAAAACTAACCTCCACAGTGACCTCCTTAAAGGCCTGGAGTCCGATAGGACGCTTCGAAGTTACGCTGATAGAGGGCATCCAGTAATGGGTATGGCAAAATTTATCGTCTGCGTAAATCAGGTTGAATAAATGGCTTCAGCACATCGCTCCATCGAGCTAAATAACTGGTAAGACGCCTGTATGCGCAGTATCAGTTATTCGCGATGCGGAGCAGGCAACGGCATCTCAGCAACGGTTATACAGGGATCCAAAGTTTTGTCCAGCTACCACTGGCGCAACAAAAATTAACTGTAATTGACAGTACCGTCAAGACGCGGTTAATAAAGCCGCGTAAGTCGGTCATTGAGCTTTGCCAGCTTTGCAAGCCTTTCGCCAAATCGGCGCGCACGCTGTTGCTCAAGCTCGACACCCACTGCGAACTCGATGGCCAGAGTGCGGCGTCCATATGGGGGAGGATCGAATGACAATTCTTAGCTGTACGGGCGACGGCATGTCGGGGAGGTCTGTCAATGAAATCGCGGTTGATGCAGGCACCACCCCCTCGTGTAGGCAGAAAGGGGCTAGCGCCCTGCCTGATCTGGTGTTCGCCAGCTGTGGCTACGACGGGCGGGGTCAGGATCGACTTCTTGTCCGCCGGCGTCAGACTCTTGTCAGTTGGTTCTTTGCGTTCCGGTGCGTCGGGCTGGACTCCTGGTTCGCGACGTTCAACGGCACCTCGGCGCTCGATGAGCAATCTCAGCCAGTGCGAGAGGACCGCTGCGACGAGAAACGGCGCGATGAGCCACCATGGCGGGTGTGCCAGTTCCCACACGAAGATTGCGGCCCATATTGGCGCACGCTGCGTAATAGCGAGGACGCCGGCGGCGCAGGTCAACGACAACGCGGGAACGCTGACGTGATGTTCGGTCCAGGTGTTGATCGCCAATGCCACAACGGACCCCATCGCTCCGCCCGTGGCCAGCGCGGGTGTGAGCATGCCGCCGACCGCTCCAGCACGCAGAAACACTGCGGTAAGAAGCGGTTTCAGAAACAGGATCACTACCGCCGCGCCCAATGTCAGGCCGCTGTTGAGGCTGATCGTCAGGATGCTCTTGCCGTTACCGGGTAGCTCCGGCCACCGGATGGAACAAATACCGATGAGCAGTCCCGCAGCGGCGATCGCCGGGATCAGCACCCAGGACTTCATGAGTATCGCTCGGCCGTGCACGAGCCATGATGTGGTTGAACGCCAATCCGACGCCGAGCGCGAGCGGCGCCAACGCCACCGCGAAAGCCGTAAGCAAATAAGACAATTGAGGGTCCGGCCAGTCCAGAGGAGTCGCTTCATGAGTGATCGGTGATGCGACCGCCACTGCGAGACTCGAGGTGATCAGCGCCGTGCCGACGGCACGCGGATGCCAGGTTTTCAGCATGATGGCGGTGGCGAACAGCGCGCCGCCGACCGGAACGCTGTAAACGGCCGCCAATCCCGCCCCGGCCGCGCAGGCGAGCAGGATCTCGCGGTCCCGCTCGGTCAACGACCAACGCGATGTGCCGAGATCGCCTAGGGCCGCTGCGATTTGGCGGGGTGCACCCTCACGCCCAAGGATGCGCCCGACCCGACGATCAGCACCTGCAGTGCCGCGTCGAGCGTCATCGTCAGGCGGGGGATGGGCCGGTGGTTGGCGATGGTTTCGGCCAGCGGCGGCACCTCGGTACGTCGGCGCAGCATCCACCAGCCGAACCCCGCGAGCGCTCCGCCGATCATCGGGCCCACTGCCCGTCGCACCGGGCTGCTGCCGGTGACGCCGGCCAGCAGCGTGCCGAACGAGTAGTGGTACGTCAGGTGCTCGACGAAGCGCAGGAGCAAAGTCGTGCACAGGCCGGCGACCCCGGCGAGAAGTCCGACGACGACGATCCCGCAACAGAACTCGAGGGTGCGCCGACTCACGCAGTGAATCTATGCCAACCGAGCCGACACGAAGCGTGACTTCGTGCCGGCCCGGTCCTGTAGCTGTATTACTCGGGGTCGTCGTCTGCCTTCGGAGGTCCGGATTTTTCGTCGTCATCTCCGCCGCCGAGGACCTTCTTGACCAGATCGCGGACGGGGGTGCCGATCCGGTGCTTGCCGGCGCCGTCGCTGTCGGAGCCGAGTGAGTCGCCGCCGTCCTTCTCGTGCCTTCTTGGCGCTCCGATCGAGCGGGTTGATCTTGAGGAGGTTAAGCAGCGGGCGGTTCTTCTGACCTGGCCGTCGACCGGGTCGGTAACATTCCGAACGAGTTCCCTGACGGGACCCTTGGGCGCCGTCTGCCCGCCCACCTCGGGGGCTACGTCCAGCGTGACGACCTTCTTCTCTTTGGTCGTTTCGACCATAACCTCGATTTGATCAGGCGCAGGCAGACCAGACACCGCCTCACTTTGAAGCTCCTGCCGAGTCGTGAAGAAAGAGCGGCAGAAGAACGGAAGCAGTGGCGAATGGAGGAGTCATGCTTCGGATGGGTAGATTATCGTCAGCCCTCAGAAGCCCGCCCCAGGATGTGCTGGATAGTCGATGGCTGGATTGTATATAATTCCCCCGTGCCAAGACTTCAGTCAGCGGTTATACCCTCCGGTGGAGGCCGTCGATATGAACACCGATGGGAGTGTGCTGAGGAGTTCACCAAGTCGCCGAGGAGTTTGGCCCGACCCTACAACCGTCAGCCCCGTGACGATTGTGTCGCTAGGACCGGTGATGAAGGCACGCTGTCGGTCCCACAAGGTCGAAGTTACCGTGCGAGGCGATAACCCCTTGGGGCCACCCAGGCTAGCAACACGATCGGAGGGGCCGCAGCAACTTTGCTGGACGTCCGCCAGACATGGTTCGGCCCCGCTGCCGGTGAGGTGTGAGCCCACCAACAGCGGGGCCGATAGAAGGCGAGGAGTTACCTCTGCGACGGCTCCCCCTCCGTCACCCGGCTCCGCCTGTGCCGGGCCATCGCCTTCTTAGTTACCCCTCCTGCCCGATGAGTCTTGATTTTTGCCGCTGTCATCGGCGTCATCGCGGTCGAAGCCACTGGTGACCCGCTTGACCAGATCTCGAACTGGTGTCTTGCCTATTCCGGGCCGATGGGTGGGAGTACGGGATCCCGAGTCCGCAGCGTTGGATCCCTGCTGCGCGCGTGAGCCACCGCCAAGCAGCGGGTTCCCCTTGAGCACATTCAGATTCACCAACTGGCGACGCTTCGACGTCGTGTCCGGGTCGTTGACGGTTGTAACAGACTCAGCGCCTCCACCGGATGGCGTCTCAATGAGTCGGCTTGTTCCTTGGCGCGATTCAGTCGAGTCGAACGTCGCTACCACAGCCGGCGAGCTTGGCGGGTTGATGATGTTGTCGGCGGCATCGTCGAGTGCGTCTCGGATGCCGAGCGATTGGACAAAGGCGTTCCACACCAAGCCCGGGTCGGCGTCCTGCTCGCCGCCGATGGGTGGGGGTGACACGGCTTCGAACGCCTCGAAGAGGGGCTTGGCCACATAGAGCGGCCCATCGATGATCGCCTGGACTCCCGCGGAAACGGCGGCGTTGTTGCCTTGGGCGGCGGCCGTCGCAATAGCTAGTAGGCCGGGGCCCAGCAGCAGGTTGGAGTTGACGAACTTCGACCCGGCCTCGGTGAACTTGTTGGCGAGCACCTCGAGTGAGGCTGCGGGATCGCCGAACACGTTGGGTTGGGTAGCCAGGGCCAGGCTGAGCATTTCTGAAGTCGGCGGGTTGATGATGTTGTCAGCAAGGTCGTCGAGCGCGTCTCGGATGCCGAGCGATTGGACGAACGCCTGCCACACCAGGCCAGGATCCGCATCCTGCTCGCCGCCGATGGGCGGTGGTGACACGGCTTCGAATGCCTCGAACAACGGTTTGGCCACATACAGCGGCCCATCGATGATCGCCTGCAATCCCTCAGATGCGTCCGCGTTGTTTCCCTGCGCGAGGGCGGCCCCGATGGCTAACAGGCCCGGGCCGAGCAGGAGGTTGGCATTGATGAACTTCGACGCGGCCTCGGTGAACTTGTCGGTTAGAACCTCAATGGAGGCAGCCGGATCGCCGAACACGTTCGGCTGGGTGGCGAGTGCCAGGCCGAGCATTTCATCGGCCGGTGGGTTGATGATCTGAGCGGCAAGCGCCCGGAACAGGTTCCGGATCTCAAGCGATTGGACGAACGCCTGCCACACCAGGCCTGGGTCGGCGTCCTGCTCGCCGCCGATGGGTGGGGGCGATACGGCTTCGAATGCCTCGAAGAGGGGCTTGGCCACAAACAGCGGTCCGTCAATGATCGCTTCGACACCGTCGTAGACCGCCTGACGGTCTCCTGCGGCCGCGGCTTGCGCGATTGCCAGGAGGCCGGGTCCCAGCAGCAGGTTGGCGGTGACGAAGTTCAGTCCGGCTTGGCTGAACCCATCTGACAGTTGCTCGAATGCAGCGACAGCGTCCTCAGTGTCCAGGCTGCCGACGGCATTTCCTTGCAGCAAACCGGCAAGTAGCTGGCTGGGCGTGGGTTGTGCAAGCAGATTGATCGACTGGACATCAACTGCGCGCACGGCCTGCTCGGGCGGTGTCGCCGCGACCGGAGTTACTGCGATCGCGCTTGCTCCGACTATTGCTATACCGGCGGTTACATAGGACTTCATCTGGCTGCTTCGAACCCTTCTCTAACTCTTTGGCGACTGCGTAGGGATGAATCTATTACATGTTTCTCAGGATTCTCTTGGGTGGTGGAAGAATTGTTGCGAACGCAAGCAGTTGGTTTGAACAGGCACGTTTGCCATACTCCCAAGTATGGTCGGCCGTATGCGTATCGGCAAAGTGCCGTCGAACCTGAGAGATACGGCGCCCACCGACTCGGGTGAGCAACCAGCAGGACTGCTCGTTAGCGTAGCGAATTTGCTGTGATTTCAAGTTCGCGCGAAGTTAGCCGGAAACGTCGTGGGCTGCGATCACGGGTAAGTTTGCGTCTACTTCGTCTGAGGGACAGCGCAGTCGGCTGGGTTTGCTGAGTTGTCTAACAGCCTGCGGCCGGCTAGCTGAAGCCCACCTCCGCGTGTGCGGGCCTGGCAACGGAATGGCAAATCTGTCAAGAGCGAATATGCCTTAACTGACGAAGTGGTAAAACCTGCCCTGGACTCGCCATTTTGATCAACTATGGAGTCGCTCGCAGCTGCCTGCTAGCTGGTGCTAGCTATCGGAGGTGCGTCTCGCCAGCATTCGCTTCGCCAACCACTCGATCTATAGGGCCCCGACGGTAGGGTCACGGCCGATGGCTTCGCAAAAACACCCCGCTTGCTCTTCGTCCACGCCCACCCGGACGACGAAACGCTGACAACCGGCGGCACCATCGCGCACTACGTCGCCAAGCGCGCCGACGTTCACGTCGTCACCTGCACGGTCGGCGAAGAAGGCGAAGTCATCGGCGAGCTCACAGCCGCGCTCATTACGTGACAGCTGGATCTCTATGAAGCCCGAACATCGAGCAGGACGTCGTGCGCGTCGACCACCGCCACGATGTCGAAGACCTGGTTCGGCTGGGTGCCGATGTGGAGCGTGCCGTGCTGTCTCGTTGGGTGCTTTGGCACTGTGAGGACCGAGTCGTCGGTTACGGCAACCAAACGGTCGTGTTGTAACGGCCTCGGGAAACCAACATCGGTGGGCAGGCACAACATCAAACCCTCGCTTCGAGAAGCAACTCGGTTGATCCTCGAGTGACGTTGAAGAGCGCCTTTCTGTATGAATACAAAAGCATTTACTTCGCATAGGCAATGAATGTGTATGCAAGTCGAAAGTAAATTGTGACATTGCACGCACTTCTGGCAAAGGAGCGCCTATTCTCTGTCGATTTTTGTATATATTAGGTTTGCGGAAGCGGAATCTCAGAACCACATTTATGTGATACGTCAGGCGCGGCCTCCCCGTAGATCTGGATGAAAGCATCGGCAAACTACCCGCGCCGGAGCTATGCCTGAGAGGATGGCAAATTTTTCACCAGTTCGCTTTGTTCAGATCGCGAGTTAACCGATGGTCTCATCATTTTGGGCTCCTCACCTGCCAGAATAGAACTGGCCATTGCGAGCTGGCGATTGAGGTCTTCGCGGGGAAGCTGTGAAAAGCCCTCGCACACTCAAGAGCTATTGCGCGTATTAGCTAATTGCATACGGAGTTTTACCGCCGTCAATTTGCAGAATGCACGTCAATTTTGAGTCAATAAGTGTTACGTTGCTGTTGCTTGGTTGTAGGCCTAACGATTCAAAGGGGGATCACATGTCCAAGCACCTCAAAGGAAAAGCGCGAGGTCGCACGTATCCGATAATGCCGATGATGATAGGTGGTATTGCTTTCGCCGGGGGCGCCGCCATGTTGCTTTCAGGGCCCGGTGGTACATCACCGGTGAGCGCGCTGGGCAGCAGCAACGACTCGCAGGTCCGGACAGTCGAGTACTCGGGCATCACCCTCGTGCAGGACTTAGAGGACTGCACCGCGGGCGATTTGCAGTGCCAACTCGGGGGCCTTGGTGGTGGCCTCGGCGGGTTCGATTTCGCGTCTCTGACTGGAACTGGAGGCGGGGCTTTCCTCGGGCTCATCGGTCCTGGCGGCCTGCTGATCGGTGACGGCCTGGCCGGCGAAGACGCCTTTGTCGATGAGGACGGTGTGTTCCACGCAGCGACGGCTGGCGGCAACGGTGGCCTTCTGTTCGGCAACGGCGGCGCGGGTGGCGCCGGTCTGAGGGCCGGCGTCTACGACACCAACGGCAACGGCGAAATCGACGATGACGACGAGTACCTCCAAGCCACCGCTGGCGCAGACGGCGGCAATGGTGGCCTGTTCATCGGCAACGGCGGCGACGGCGGCGCCGGTGGTTTCGAGGTCGCAACGGGTCAAAGCGCCGAGGGCGCGAACGGTGGCGCCGGTGGCCGCGGCGGCTTCTTGTCTGGCAACGGCGGCGGCGGCGGCGAGGGCGGTAGAGCCATTACCGACCTAGGCAGCGCGACCGGCGGCAAAGGCGGAGCCGGCGGCGGCGGTGGCTTCTTCGGCGCTGGTGGGGCCGGTGCAGACGGCGGCAACGCGCGAACTACCGATGACACCGTGGGTACAGACGGCAACCGCCCGGCCGCGGTCGGTGGTGCCGGTGGCGCTGGTGGCTTCGGAGGCACCGGCGGCGGCGACGGTGGTGCCGGTGGCGGCGCTACTGCTGAAGGCGACGCGACATCAGGTGCCGGCGGTGCCGGCGGCGGAGCGATCCTCGGTGACAGCGGTGACGGCGGCGATGCTGGCAATGCCCGCTCCGATGACGAACTTGCCACGGGAGCTGCCGGCGGTGACGGCGGCGGCTCGCTCATCGCAGGCAACGGCGGTGAAGCCGGCAACGGTGGCGACGCAAGAGCCTCCTCGGAAACCCCCGGCAACGAGGCCGTGGCAGGTAGCGGCGGCGCTGGAGGTGGCGGCGGCTTCCTCGGCGGTAGCGGCGGCGGCGGCGGTAATGGCGGCAACACGCCCGTCAACCCGGGGACCGTCGGCACCGGCGGGCCAGGCGGCTCGGCGGGCATCGGCGGAACACCGGGCGAGCCCGGCGCCAACGGTGACAGCGACGATGACGACACCGACCCGGACGATCCAACCGTGTAGAGGTTGAACTGAGGTTCATCGTTCAGATAGAAAGGTACGGGCGTCCCACTGCTTAGCAGGGGGCGCCCGTACCCCTTTCTGTCGGTACGACGTTGCCAGCTGAGGCCGTCGCGGCATTGCGGCCATACGTGTCGTGTCGGGTATCTGCCGCCCGCTCGACTCCTGTGTGTCAGGCGGATTCCGTCGCGCGGGGCACTACAGCGTGCTGTTACCTCTCAAAAGGGTTGCAGTACAAGGTTTGTGATCGTCCACGGCATGCTAATCGAGGTCAGTGGATGTCGGTGCACCGATCGGACATACTTCGCCGAAGTGTTGGCCAAGGCAGCCATCTGACGGGTTTCCGCAGCCAGTGCCGGCGACCAGCACCACCGCCGCGCCGACGAACAACCACTTCCGCCGTCGGAACGCCCCCACGCCACAACAGTAGCGAAGTCCACACGGAGCGGCTAAGGTGTTCGACGATGGCATCCGAAGACCGGCCCCGTCTGCTCTTCGTCCACGCCCACCCGGACGACGAAACGCTGACGACCGGCGGCACCATCGCGCACTACGCCGCCAACGGCGCCGACGTTCACGTCGTCACCTGCACCCTCGGCGAAGAAGGCGAAGTCATCGGTGAGCGGTACGCCCAGCTCGCCGTCGACAAAGCGGATCAACTCGGTGGGTACCGCATCGGCGAGCTGCACCACCGCGCTCACCGCCTTAGGCGTCGAAGAGCCGAATTTCCTTGGCGGCCCGGGTCATTGGCGTGACTCCGGCATGGCAGGCACCGACGCCCAGACACCATCAGCGGTTCATGGACGCCGACATGCGCGAGGCCGTCGGCGAACTCGTCAAGATCATCCGAGAACTGCGGCCGCACGTCGTCGTCACCTATGACCCCAACGGCGGGTACGGCCATCCCGACCACATCCAGACCCACCGCGTCACCACCGCAGCCGTTGAGGCATCCAGCGCCGACGACTACCCGGGCACACCGTGGCAGGTGCCCAAGTTCTATTGGACCGTCGTCTCCAGAACCGCGATGGCGGCCGGCCTGGACAACCTGAACGGGGTTCCCGACGACTGGGCCCTGGTGTCGATCGACGTCCTCCCGTACGACTATTCCTCGACGACCAAATCAACGCCGTCATCGACACCCGCGACCATTTGCCGGCCAAGATCGCGGCACTCAAGGCCCACGCCACCCAGGTCGCGGTCGCGCCGAACGGCGGATCGTTCGCGCTGACCAACAACGTCGCACTGCCGCTCCTCACCGACGAGCATTACATCCTCGTCTCCGGCGAGCCGGGCGAACGCGACCACCGCGGCTGGGAGACCGACCTCCTCGCCGGATTGGACCTCGGATAACCGGGGTAGACGCGCTAAGCTTCGACCGAGTGGCCGCAGAGACAAAGGACAGTCATGGATCAGGATCTGGACCCCAACCTGCAGCACTGGCAGGACCGGCTGGACAACTTCCAGTGGGTGGTCGGCTCGCTCACGGCGATGCTCGACAGCATCCCGACCTGAACCCGCCGCCCGACGACACTCGGGCTCTGCGTGCCGTCGTCCTCATATTGCTCGCGGTCGACGGCGTGATCTCGGCGGTACTCGCCGCCTACTTCCTCTCGCTTCGCCTTGGGTCTGTCCCTTTTCCCATCAGCGCGCTGATCAGCGGCGTCTCAACGCTTCGCTGGTGTGGGCCGCTTTGCAGTGGACCTCTTCGCCGCGGCTCGCCGCGTGCCGCTGTGGACCTGGCTTGCGACGGTCGCCGTGCTCACGTTCCCGGGTCCCGGTGACGACGCAGTGTTCAGCTCGCAGTGGTCATTAGTCGTACTGATCGTGGTGGGCGCGCTTCCGCCGGCCCTACTGCTGTACCGGCGCAACCGGCCGGGCTAGCCGTCTACTCGTCGTCGGCGGCAGCCGGCCTGTCCTTGGCGGCGTCACGAGCGTTCTTGGCGGCCTGCCGCACATCCTTGACGACCTTTCTGGCGGTGTCGCCGAGACTCTTGGCCACCGTCGTCGGCGCCTTCGCGACGTCGTCGGCGGCCTTGGCAGGCTTGCCTGGGCGCGCGGCGTCGGCGACGTCGTTCACCGCCTTGGCGACCGCGCCACGCACCTCGCCCTGCGCGCGGACAACGCCATTGCCGCCGGTTTCGAGGTCTCGGCGTGTGCGGCGCGCGTTGAACGTGGCGCGGATCTCGTTGCGCACGTTGCGTACCGTCTTCGTCACTCGGCCAGCGCGCCCGCCTCGGGGTCTGGTCGAGCGGTCGAGTGAGTTCTTGACGATCGAGGGGACCGCGCCGACCTCCGACTGGTATTCGGTTTGGCGGCCGGTTCTTCCGCACTCGCCCGGGATGCGAACGGGAATCCCAAGAAGTAGTTGGTCTCTGCAAGCCGGTGTCGATGAGCGAGTCCACCGTCGTCGTACCGACGCTGACAGCGCCGTTGATGTAGCTGTTGATGTTCAGCGGCGGCGTTGAGGATGGGTCGACCACGTCGAAGACCACGCTGTCGGCAATGGGCTGTGCAAGGAGTCCCACAGAGGTTGACCTGATCACCCGCGATGTTCACCAGCGGGATCGGGGCGAGTGCGGCCTGCAGCACGTTGACGCCGTAGTCGATCGCGCCTGTCACCGGGAGGTAGATGGCGTTGACGAGATCGCTCGCGGCATTGGTGACTCACCCGGCGCCTGCCGTCGGGCCCACGAGTGCTTCGGCTGCGGCGAGATTGGACCTGAATCGGTGGCCTCGGCGGTAGCGGAATAGGCAGCGGCGGCAGCGGCGGCAAGAAGTAGTTCCACTCGTCGATTCCGAGATAGATGAATGCCGCGAAGACGTCGATGCCGAAATCGACCAGGTTCTCGATGACACCGCCTTCGCCCCTGAGCCAATCGGTGAAGTTGAAGACGCCGCTTTGGACGATGCTCTCGCCCGAAGTTGTAGAAGACCATGATCTGGCCGGCCAACCAGCCGACGAAGGGAACCCACGCCACCACGTCCGTGGCCACCTGGAAACCCCAGCGCACCCAGGGCTCGACGGCGAAATAGATGCCGTCGATCGTGTCGGCGAGGTTCGGCGCAATGGCGAATTGAATCGGGGCTGGCGGAGGCGTGATCGTTCCGACGGGCCTCGCCGGTCCGAGCAGACGTGCCGGATCGTTGAGCAATATTTGGAGCAGGCCTGGTTGCTGGGCCAGCGGTTGAACACGTTGCCGCCAGCTGGACTGTGGGCTCCGGGTCGAGGTGGAGGAGCGGGTTGTACCGACGGCGACGATCGCGACGGCGCTCGCCGTCAGCGTCGTGATCCCGGCCATGAGGACTGAGCGTGCAGAGATCTTCATGTCGATTCCTCCCCGTTTACAGCCCCGACCTGGATGAACCTACGCGCGCGTTGACGCGGGCGTAGGTAAATGCGCACCGCGAGCGTGTCGGGTATCCCCTGCGCGACGGCAGCCCGCCACCCACGGCCGATGCGCGGACTACTGTGGCCGATATGCCAGGCGCCGATGTTTCAGAATGTGGGACGCGCGGATGATCGTCGATAAACGCGGGGTTACACGGGAGTGGCTCTGAACCCCCAGCGCGGCTCCGATCTGCCCAGCCCGGTGGTCCCACCGCAATCTGGCGCGCCCAGTGCGGCCGGTTTGCGGCGTGTATTGCGGCGGGCACGCGACGGGGTTGCGCTGAACATCGACGAGGCAGCCATCGCCATGACCGCCCGCGGCGACGATCTGGCCGATCTTTGCGCGAGCGCTGCCCGCGTGCGCGACGCCGGGCTGACGTCATCGGATCGACGCGGCGCCAACGGCCGGCTGCCGGTCAGCTATTCGCGCAAGGTGTTCATCCCCGTCACCCACCTGTGCCGCGACACCTGCCATTACTGCACGTTCGTCACCGTGCCGGGCCGTCTGCGCGCGCAGGGTCTCGGCATGTACATGGAGCCCGACGAGATTCTTGACGTCGCCCGCCGCGGTGCCGAACTAGGTTGCAAGGAAGCGCTTTTCACACTCGGCGACCGACCCGAGAAACGGTGGGACGAGGCTCGCCAGTGGCTCGACGAGCGCGGCTACGACTCGACGCTGGACTATGTGCGGGCGATGGCGATCCGCGTGCTCGAAGAGACCGGCCTGCTGCCCCATTTGAATCCCGGTGTCATGACCTGGTCGGAGCTGTCGCGGCTCAAGCCGGTCGCCCCGTCGATGGGGATGATGCTCGAGACCACCTCGCGGCGGCTGTTCGAGACCAAGGGGCTGGCACACTACGGCAGCCCGGACAAGGATCCCGAGGTGCGGCTGCGGACGCTCGCCGACGCGGGGCGACTGTCGATTCCGTTCACCACCGGCCTGCTCGTCGGCATCGGCGAGACGCTGACCGAGCGCGCCGACACGCTGCACGCAATCCGGCGGTCCCACAAGGAGTTCGGCCACGTTCAGGAAGTCATCGTGCAGAACTTCCGGGCCAAGGATCACACCGCGATGTCCTCGGTGCCCGACGCCGGCATCGACGACTTCATCGCGACGGTCGCCGTCGCCCGTTTGGTGCTGGGACCGAAGATGCGCGTTCAGGCCCCGCCCAATCTGGTCTCGCGCGACGAATGCCTCGCCCTGATCGGCGCAGGCGTCGACGACTGGGGCGGTGTGTCACCGCTGACCCCCGATCACGTCAACCCCGAACGCCCATGGCCCGCACTGGATGAGCTGGCCGCGGTCACCGAGGAGGCGGGCTACGACCTGGTGCAGCGGCTTACCGCCCAGCCGCCCTACGTGCAGGCCGGTGCGGCGTGGATCGACCCGCGCGTGCAGGGCCATGTCGCCGCGCTTGCCGACCCCGACACCGGCTTCGCGCTTGACGTCAATCCGGTGGGGCGGCCATGGCAGGAACCCGACGAGGCGGCCGAGTCGCTCGGCCGGGTCGATCTGCATTCCGCGATCGATGCCGAGGGCCGGCTGACCACCACCCGCAGCGACCTGAATAGCGCGTTCGGGGACTGGGAATCCATCCGGGAGAAGGTGGGCGAGCTGGCCGCCCGGGCGCCGGAACGCATCAACACCGACGTGGTCGCGGCCTTGCGCTCGGCCGAGCGTGATCCAGCCGGATGCACCGACGACGAGTACCTGGCGTTGGCCACCGCCGACGGGCCTGCCCTGGATGCGGTTGCCGCGCTGGCGGATTCGCTGCGCCGCGATACCGTCGGCGACGACGTCACGTTCGTGGTGAACCGCAACATCAACTTCACCAACATCTGCTACACCGGCTGCCGGTTCTGTGCGTTCGCCCAACGCAAGGGCGACGCCGACGCCTACTCGCTGTCGACCGCCGAGGTCGCGGACCGGGCGTGGGAGGCGCACGTCGCCGGAGCAACCGAGGTGTGCATGCAGGGCGGCATCGACCCCGAACTGCCGGTCACCGGATACGCCGATCTGGTGCGCGCGGTGAAAGCCCGGGTGCCGTCGATGCACGTGCACGCGTTCTCTCCGATGGAGATCTCCAACGGCGTCACCAAGAGTGGGCTGTCGATTCGCGAGTGGTTGATCGGCCTGCGCGAGGCAGGCCTTGACACCATCCCGGGCACCGCGGCCGAGATTCTTGACGACGAGGTCCGCTGGGTCCTGACGAAGGGCAAGCTGCCCACATCGATGTGGATCGAGGTCGTCACCACCGCGCACGAGGTGGGTCTGCGCTCGAGTTCGACGATGATGTACGGCCACGTCGACACGCCACGGCACTGGGTCGGACACCTGCGGGTGCTACGCGGCATCCAAGACCAGACCGGCGGGTTCACCGAGTTCGTGCCGCTGCCATTCGTGCACCAGTCGTCGCCGCTCTATCTGGCCGGCGGTGCCCGTCCCGGCCCGACGCATCGCGACAATCGCGCCGTCCACGCGTTGGCGCGGATCATGTTGCACGGCAGGATCTCTCACATTCAGACCAGCTGGGTGAAGCTCGGTGTCGAGCGCACGCAGGTGATGCTCAACGGCGGCGCGAACGACCTCGGCGGCACGTTGATGGAAGAAACGATCTCGCGGATGGCCGGCTCGGAATTCGGCTCGGCCATGTCCGTCGAAGAGCTGACGGCGATCGCGGAGGGCATCGGACGCCCCGCCCGTCAGCGCACCACCACCTACGCGCCGCTGGCCGCGTAGACCTTTCGGCAGAAACCGACGCATTCCGAAAAACTCTCGTTAAACTCTTGTCCATCTTGAGTTCATCGTGAGTTCAAAGGAGAACGTCGATGCTCGGAAAGACACTATTGGCGGTATCCCTCACTATTGGCGGGTCATTCGGGGCTGCTGGAGTGGCGCACGCCGACAACGTCCAGAATATGGGCACGTATGCCGGCGACGTCATAGCGCAGTACCAGGACTGGGGCTATGACGTCATGCTCAACGGCCTCAACACGGATGTCAGGTACATGGACCAGTACCAGCAGCGGTATTGCCAAGTGCTCGGCACTCACCCGACAGTGAGTGGACCGCTCGAATCCGGCGAATTCCAAACTGTTTACGTCGATTTGTCGTGCGACCAGAATCCCAGCAGCACGACGTTCTCCAGTAATTAGAGCGCCCTGAGCAATCGCGCTGGCCGAGTCGAACCGCGTGCCACGCTGAACCAAGTATTGGGCGCGGCACGTATATCCAAGTACATGACGCCGTCGCGAATCAGGAGTGCGCTTTGACAACTTTGTTCGGCTTGCCGGCCCACGCTCTGCTCGTCCACGCGATCGTGGTGCTCGCGCCGTTGGTCGCGTTGCTCGAGATCCTGTGCGCGCTATGGCCTGCTGCGCGGCGCCGATTGGTGTGGCTGGTCCTCGCGCTCGCCGCGGCGGTCATGGTGCTGACGCCGCTGACCACCTCGGCCGGCGAATGGCTGTACAGCCAGGCGCCGGAGCATCCCGCCATTCTGGAGACACACGAACATCGCGCTGGATGGGCGATCTACATCGCCATCGCGCTACTGGTCGTGGCCGTGGTCCAGGTGTTTCAGCACTGGTCGGAATCGCGGTCGTCGGAGCCGAAGCGGGCCCTCGCCGCGACCGTGGCCGTGCTCGCCCTGGTGGTCGGAGCGACGTCCACCGTCGGCGTCGCGCTGATCGGTGATGCCGGGGCACAGGCCGTCTGGGGCGAGCGCCAATAACTGCCCGGCCCGCTGTTATGTCTTCAACTGGATCGGGACCTGCGCCTCGTCCGGCACCACGAGCGCGACGAGCGACTCGAGAACCCAGAACACGACCGTGGACACCGCGATCGTGATGACCGGCAACACGACGATCGGCAGTGCGACGAACACGAGCAGTGCCAGTGCGCCCGCGAGGTCCAGCGGCCACCGCTTGCCACCTTTGCCTTTCGCGACTGACAGCGTCCGCACAGTCGCCCACATGATCCAGCGCCGCAGCAGGCTTACGCCGTCGCGTTGCATCTGGATGCGGAATCGCGTGTCGGCCTGCTTGTGGTCGACGCCGATGCCGTCCCCGCAGCTGCCATAGATAGTCGTGGAGCACCGCCGCCCGCGCGTACCGACCGGCCCGGGGAATGAACCACGAGAAGATGCCGGGCACCGACACCAAGTCGGTGGAGAAGTCCTCGTAGACCTCGAACTGCTGGTTGAGTCCTTCGAACTGAAGAGGCTGCGTCGTCCTCCATTCATCCCAGGCACTTTCCTTGAAGAACCTCTTCGCACGCTGCGCTTCCTCGAGCTCAACGGCGGTGAGCTGGCGGACATGCAGAACGGCTTCCTTGTCGGCGGGGGCTGAACAGTAGGTCATCAGGCAAGAATAAATTCGGACTGTGGTCCGTTTACTTTGGGTGATGCGGTCACCGACGCCCGCTCGTCCCGAAATCCCGAAGGAGAATTCACATGACCACAGCGACGACAACCAGCAAACTCAGCGCGGGGACATGGGCGATCGACCCGGTTCATTCATCGATTGAGTTTTCCGTGCGTCACCTCATGGTCAGCAAGGTCCGAGGCCACTTCAACACGTTCAGCGGCGCCATCGTGGTCGGTGACGACGGCACCCCGAGGGTGACCGCGGAGATCGCCGTCGATTCCATCGACACCCGCAACGAGCAGCGCGACGCGCACATGAAGTCCGCTGACTTCTTCCACGCCGAGAAACACCCCACCGCGACGTTCGCCTCGACGGCTGTGCGGGCCAAGGGTGACGACTATGTGCTCGACGGCGACTTCACGCTCAAGGGTGTCACCAAGCCGGTGAGCCTGGACCTCGAGTTCAGCGGAGTCAATCCCGGCATGGGTCACGGCGAGGTCGCCGGGTTCACCGCGTCGGTGGTGTTGGACCGCAGGGACTTCGGGATCGACATCGAGCTGCCTCTCGAGACGGGCGGCACCGTCGTCGGCGAGAAGGTGACCATCACGCTCGAGATCGAGGCACTCAAGCAAGCCTGAAGGTCCCTGGCCCTCCGCGAGCGACCGCAAAATGCCGCACCGACCACGGCGTGTCGGTGTGCAGACACGGTCGCTCGCGGAGCGAGGGGGCGCAGTGGCGTCGCCCTACGTCTTCCGGCGCCAGGTGTGCCGCTCTCGCCTTTGACACCACCGACGCCGCCGGCGCCGCCGGTCCCGCGATCGCCGCCGGTGTTGGTAGACCGGCGACCGCCGGTCGCATCGCCGCCGTCGCCGCCGGTGCCGCCACTGCCACCGATGGGGCCGCCGGTCGCCGCCATTACCGCCGTTGCCGCCGGTGATGGTTTCCGAATTACCGAAGGAGTCGCTGTCGCCGCCGTCGGCCACCGGGGCCGCCGTCACCGTCGAGGATCGCGCCCCGCCGTTGCCGCCGTCGCCGCCGGTGCCGTTTCCGTCTACCGGCAAGCCGTCGCCGCCCTGACCGCCCGCGCCGCCGGACGGACCGAGGCCCGTCGAGCCGCCGTTGCCGCCGTTGCCGCCAACGGCATCTGCCGTCCCGAAAGCTCGGCGAGGCCGCCGTCGCCGCCGTCGCCGCCGGTGCCGATCGCTGACACCGCCGTCACCGCCGTTGCCGCCGGTGGCACCGTTCCGCATCCGTCTTCGTCGTCGCCCGACTCGCCTTCGCCGCCGAAACCGCCGCTGCCGCCGTTACCGACGTTTGTCGCGCCGCCGTTGCCGCCGTCGCCTCCGGTGCCGGCACCGAGGAATGAGTCGCCGAAGCCGCCGTCGCCGCCCCAGCCGCCGTTGCCGAAGACCGACTGGGCCGCCATCGCCGCCGTTGCCGCCGGTGGCGTCGCCTTCCGACTCCTCGCCGGTAACTCGCATCGCCGCCCCAGCCGCCGTCGCCCGCGTCGCCGAACGAGGCGCTGCCTGCCGACGCCGCCGGCGCCGCCGGTCGCTGATCCGTTCTCGGAGAACGCGTCGCCGCCGTTGCCGCCCCAGCCGCCATTCCCGCCAAGCAGGCCGGCGCGACCGCCGGCGCCGCCGGCGGCGCCCTGGGCGTCGTCAGAATCGCCGTCCGGGTCGGCCGCCAACTCGTTCACGTCGTCGCCGCCGATGCCGCCGTCGCCGCCGTTGCCGATGAGCAAGCTACCGTTGCCGCCATTCGCGCCGGCGCTCACCTGCTGGAACTCGTCGGCTTCCCCTTCGTCGAACCGCTCGGCGATGCCGTCGCCGTCTGTGTCGCGGTAGTAACCGGAATCCAGGCCTGCGCCACCCTCTCCGCCGCTGCCGAACAAAAGTCCGCCGTTGCCGCCCGCCGTCGCTTCGTGGAAGTTGCCCTCTGCGTCGACATAAGCGTCGGTTCCGTCGAGGCCGTCGCCGATCAGCCAACCACCCGGACCGATCACCGGTGGTAATGCGAGCGGGAAGCCAGTGCGGCGAGCGTAGGCGTGGTGGCCGATCCGATCAGGCTGTCGTTGCCGTCGAGGAGCCACCATTCGTTCACCGGACCCAGCGGAAGCGGCGAGCCGGTGGAAACCAATTGGACATCGACGATCGTCGGCGCCGGCGCGCCTGGGGGAGATCCAATGAACGCGGCGATTCCGACCATCGCCGCTCCCGTTACTCCTGCCGCCAGATACTGGCGAGCCGACATCCGCGGCGCATGTTCGCGGTGATTGGACATGGTGGGAATCCCCTCTGTGTTGATACCTGACTGGCTCTGCAGCAGTTCCTATGTGTCCTCTCGAGAAAAGCTGTGTTCTCCCTGGGAACACGCTCCGAATTTAACCCTTTGCTGATTGCGCGGCTGACAAAGTCGATAAATATCAAGCAAATTTTGACGGGAATGGAAAGGCCAGGGTTGCCCAATTTCGATCCAGCAACGCACATGCTCAGCACCGGCGAACTAGTCGGCGTTGCCCGAAGGATGAGCGAATGCTCGCTTGCAGGCATATAGCAATCTAACAACCTGGTAGAGCGTGTGCATAGCAACATATGCCATGAATCGTGGCTAGGTACCACACGGTCGAACCACGTCGCTACGGAACGTGTGAGTCAACTCGATGAATTCATTTAGCGGTCGCACACACCCAAACTGTTTTAGCAACGGCCCCTGAAAGGTTATTGCACACTCTTGTGTTTGCTGTGGTGGGTGCGCATGCCGCGTCGGCGGGTGAATTTCGCCGCTCACAGTAGCGCGAATCAGAGCCCAGCGGCGAGTTCGGTACCTTGCCGAATCGCACGTTTGGCGTCGAGCTCAACCGCCAGCGCCGCACCGCCGATGATGTGCGGCTCGATTCCGTTGCGGCGCAGGCCGTCCTCGAGCTCGCGCACCGGCTCCTGGCCCGCGCAGATCACCACGGTGTCGACCTCGAGCACCTGTCTACGCTCGCGGTCGGCGCCGAAGCTGATGTGCAGGCCGTCATCGTCGATGCGCTCGTAGTTCACGCCCGAGCAACTGCGTGACACCCTTGGCCTTCAACGACGCCCGGTGCACCCAGCCCGACGTCTTGCCGAGCCCGCGCCCTGCGCAGCCCTTGGTGCGCTGCAGCAGGTAGACCTCGCGTGCGGCGGGCGCGGGGATCGGCGTCGTCAGCGCGCCGCGTGCCTCCTGCGGGTCGGCCACGCCCCACTCCGCCTTCCATTCCTTCAGAGATTCAGCGATGTTCGGCGGACTCGTCGTGTCACCAGGAACTCGCTGACATCGAATCCGATGCCGCCCGCGCCGACGACGGCCACAGTCTTGCCGACCGGCTTGCCCATGATCGCCTCGGCATAGGACAGCACCATCGGGTGATCGATGCCGGGAATGTCGGGAAGCCGCGGCGTCACACCGGTGGCCAACACCACCTCGTCGTACCCCGCCAGCTCGTCGACGCCCGCGCGGGTGTTCAACCGCACCTCGACGCCGTGTTTGTCGAGCATCCGCGTGTAGTACCGGATCGTCTCGCTGAACTCTTCCTTGCCGGGAATCCTTCTGGCCAAGTCGAACTGGCCGCCGACGACATCGCCGGCTTCGAACAGGGTGACGTCGTGGCCGCGCTGCGCGGCGGTCACAGCGGCGGCCAAGCCGGCCGGGCCTGCGCCGACCACCGCGATGCGTCGCGTGCGGCGGGTCGGTGAGAGCGCCAGGTCGGTCTCCCGGCCCGCGCGGGGGTTGAGCAGACACGACACCTTCTTGTGCACGAACGCGTGGTCCAGGCACGCCTGGTTGCACGAGATGCACGTGTTGATCTCGTCGGCCGCATCGGCCTTGGCCTTGTTCACCCAGTCCGGGTCGGACAGCATCGGGCGTGCCATCGAGATCAACTGGACATGTGTGTCGGCGAGGGTCTCCTCGGCCGCCTGCGGCATGTTGATGCGGTTCGACGCCACCACCGGGATCGCGACGTGTTCGGCCACCGCGCTGCTGATGTCGACGAACGCGCTGTTGGGTACGGAGGTGACGATCGTCGGCACCCGCGCCTCATGCCAGCCGAACCCTGAGTTGATCATCGTCGCTCCGGCCGCCTCGACTTCGGTTGCCAGCGCGATGATCTCGTCCCAGCTTTGGCCGTCCTCCACATAGTCGGCCATCGACATGCGGTAGCAGATGATGAAGTCTCGACCCGACGGCTTCGCGGGTGCGGCGCACGATCTCGACCGGGAACCGGCGGCGCTTCTCCGCTGATCCGCCCCAGGCGTCGGTCCGCTTGTTGGTGCGGGGCGCAAGGAACTGGTTGACCAGATAGCCTTCGCTGCCCATGATCTCGACGCCGTCGTAACCCGCGTCGCCGGCCAGCTTCGCGCAGTGGACGAAATCGCCGATGGTGCCCTTGACATCCCGTAATGCCCGCGGCCGGAACGGGTTGATCGGGGCCTTGATCGCCGATGCGCTCACCGAAAACGGATGGTAGGCATAGCGTCCCGCGTGCAGGATCTGCAACAGGATCTTGCCTCCCTCGTCGTGCACCGCGTCGGTGATGCGGCGATGCCGACGCGCGTCTGCGGAGGAAACCATCTGCGATGCGAACGGCAGCAGCCACCCGGTGCGATTCGGGGCGTACCCGCCGGTGATGATCAGGCCGACGCCCCCGCGGGCGCGTTCGGCGAAGTACGCGGCCAGCCGGTCGGTGTCACGAGCTCGGTCCTCCAGCCCCGTGTGCATCGACCCCATCACCACCCGGTTGCGCAGCGTAGTGAACCCAAGATCCAATGGGGACAACAAGTTTGGATAGGGGGTCACGGGCTCTCCTTCAAACTCGCCGCCACCTCGTCGAGCCAGTCCACCGCGCTCTCCTCGGCTCGGATCCCGCCGCGCAGTACCAGGTATTGGTGTAGTGCACTGCCGCTCAGGGCGCTCGGATCGGGGAACTGCCGCTTTTCGAATCCGAGGTAGGTGTCGAGCAGCTCGGCGCGTTCGGCGCGCAGCGCCACGACCTGCGCCCGCAACGAGGCGATGTCTGCCGAAGGCGGCCGCGCGGATCTTCACCGCCAGATCGCGCGTGCGGTTGTCGGTCACCGAACTGCCGCGCCCGGTCAATGGTTCGGCGATCCACCGCGCCAGCTCTGCGCGCGCCCGCGTCGGCCACGGTGTACACCTTCTTGTCAGGTCGGCCTTGCTGCGCAACGGGTTCGACGTTCACCCAGCCGTCGTCCTCCATCGCCTTCAGCGTGCGATAGATCTGCTGGTGCGTCGCGCTCCAGAAAAAGCCGATCGAACGGTCGAACCGGCGCGCCAGCTCATAGCCCGAGCCGGACTGCTCGGAGAGCGAAACCAGGATCGCGTGGGGGAGCGCCACGCCGGAAGCATAAGAGCGAAGGCGCAGCCATATGCAACTTGTTGCACTGCACCCCGGTGCATAGGGTATGGCCGACTAGGCACTTGTATATGCAACGTCTAGTATCAGTAACTACGCGTCGACCACGCCGGTGGGCGCAAAAGTTAGGGCACACTGAGGCGAACGTCCGGGTATCCACATCGGATACTGGCAGCAACTTCGGCGTGCCCTTACCCATAAGGCAGCCCCACTGATCAGGTAGATCGAGAGGACTTGAGGAGTACTCAGTGACGTACACGATTGCCGAACCCTGCGTCGACCTCAAAGACAAGGCGTGCATCGAAGAGTGCCCTGTCGACTGCATCTACGAGGGCGCGCGCATGCTGTACATCCACCCCGACGAATGCGTGGACTGCGGCGCGTGCGAGCCGGTGTGCCCGGTAGAGGCCATCTACTACGAGGACGATGTGCCGGATCAGTGGACCGGATACACGCAGATCAACGCGGACTTCTTCGCGGAGCTGGGTTCACCCGGCGGGGCATCCAAGGTCGGCATGACGGAGAACGACCCGCAGTTCGTCAAGGACTTACCGCCGCAGGCTCAGGACTGACAACGGCCAGACCCGACGTGGTACGCCGCGGCCTCTCAACGGGGCTGCCGGCGTTCCCTTGGGATACCCTCGCCGACGAGACGGCCCTGGCCCGATCCCATCCCGACGGCATCGTCGACCTGTCCGTCGGCACTCCGGTCGATCCGGTCGCGCCGCTGATCCGCGACGCTCTGGCCGACGCGAGCGCAGCGCCCGGCTACCCGACAACGGCGGGCACCCCCGCGTTGCGCGCATCGGCAGCGGCGGCGCTGAACCGGCGGTACGACATCAGCGGGCTTTCCGAGGACGCAGTGCTTCCCGCGATCGGCACCAAAGAGCTCATCGCGTGGCTGCCGACGCTGCTCGGCCTGGGAGCCGAAGACACCGTCGTGGTACCCGAATTGGCTTATCCGACTTACGAAGTCGGCGCGCGGCTGGCGGGCGCGCAGGTGCTGCTCGCGGACTCGCTGACCCAGATCGGGCCGCAATCACCGGCGTTGGTCTACCTCAACTCGCCGAGCAACCCGACCGGGGCCGTGCTCGGCGCCGACCATCTTCGCAAGGTCGTCGGGTGGGCCCGCGAACGCGGCGCGGTCGTCGCATCCGACGAGTGCTACCTCGGTCTGGGCTGGGACACCGAACCCGTGTCACTGCTGCACCCGTCGGTCTGCGACGGCGACCACACCGGGCTGCTGGCAATTCACTCGCTGTCCAAGACCTCGTCATTGGCCGGGTACCGGGCCGGCTTCGTCGCAGGCGACCGCGCCCTGATCGCCGAGTTGCTGGCGGTGCGCAAGCACGCCGGGATGATGATGCCGACACCCATCCAGGGCGCGATGGTCGCCGCACTCGACGACGACGCGCACGAACGCGAACAGCGTGAGCGCTATGCGCGCCGCCGCGACGCTCTTCTCCCTGCGGTCCGGGCGGCTGGCTTGACCGTCGACCATTCCGAGGCCGGACTGTATCTCTGGGTCACCCGCGGCGAACCGTGCCGCGACACGCTGGCATGGCTGGCGCAGCTCGGAATCCTGGTTGCCCCAGGCGAGTTCTACGGTCCCCGCGGCTCGCGTCACGTGCGAATCGCGTTGACCGCCACCGACGAACGGATCGCCGCCGCCGTCGAACGGCTCACCGCCTAGCCGGCGATATTGGCCCACCGAGTCGGTGCGGGAATGGACCACCGGAGATCCGTTGTTCGCCACTAACGTTCAGGGCATGTCGCGCATCGGGCCGTCACCGACGAACACATTCGAGGTGCTGCTGCACGAAATCCCGCGCATCGCACCGAGTTCGGCCGGGATGGTCGCGACGGTCACGATCCCGCCGGGCGACCCGGGTTCGGGACCGCACCGGCATTCGGGTCCGGTGTTCGGTTATGTGCTGGAGGGGGAGATCCTCTTCGAGCTCGAGGGCGAAGGCCGTACCCGATCAAGGCCGGCGAGGCGTTCTGGGAGCCGGGTTTCGAGGTCGTGCACTACAAGGCGGCGAACCTGCGCGACCGACATCGCCAGCAAGTTCGTGGTGTTCATGCTCTGTGCGCCCGACGTGCCGATGATGACCTACCTCGACGAAGCGGAGGTCGACGAGCGCGCGCACTTGCGCTGGTCTGACGCCCGCCGTTAGTCGAGGTTCTGCCAGGTCTTGCCGGAGACCGCGTTGTATACGGACACGTTCGACACGCCGAATTTGTCGCCAAGTTGCCGTAAAGTCGCGCCGTCGGCATAAAGCCTGCGTAAATCTCTGACATTGTCGGCGGTGAGCTTTGCATTGCCATGATTCTCGCCGTATGCGCGTCCGCCGCCGGCGATAACGGTGCCCGCCCGCATTCTGTAGTAATGCATTCCGCAAAGGCCACGCGCTCTGTACCTGCGGTTGCACCCCTGGACGGTACAAAGCGTGGGCAGCCCCTTTGGCCTCCCCATATGTCCGAGTGTACGAAATGAAGCCGGGCGCTTCGCAAGGTCAACAAGCGCAAGATCAAGGGCGAATATGTACGCGACGGTCAATTTATTCAGCGCTTGAATTCAAAATTCGATCTGCTGTATAAATCAATATGACGACAGACACCACCGTTAATTCCAAATCCATTTACCTCACGTGAATCAATGGTTACCGACTGCCACCGTCGCAGCCGATACCGAGTACGCGTTGACGCGCAGCGCTTCACCCGGCGGCCAACCTGCAATACCGTCGCGTCATGAGCGATTACGACGTCGAGGCCGTCGACCGGCTGCCCTTCACGACGCCGGAGAAGTCCGCGCGCTACCGCACCGAGGACTACCAGGGAGCGGTCGGCCTGAACTGGTACTCCACCGATCCCACCCTGCAGGCCACGATGACCTACTACTTGCAGCCCGACGAGCTCGCCGTCGCCGAGCCGCACCTGACGCGCATCGGCGAGCTGATGAGCGGACCGGTTGCGCGGTGGGCCGAGGAGACCGACCGCAACCCACCTCGGCTCGAACGTTACGACCGGTGGGGACACGACGTCAGCCGCGTGATCATGCCCCCGTCGTTCGTCGAGTCCAGGCGCGCGGTGCTCGATGCCCAGGCGGCGCTTACGCGACGACTCCCGCGGCGCGGGGATGAGTTCGTCGATGCCGCTGTTCGCTTCCAACTATCTGCTCAACCAGGCCGACATCGGCATGGGATGCGCGCTCGGCACCGGCGGCGGCATGGTGAAGGCATTGGTTGCGGCGTATGCGCCGTCCGACGTGCGCGACCACGTGCTGGCCAAGTTCGAGTCGGGCGAGTGGGAGGGCGAGACCGCTCAGCTGCTGACGGAGCGGACCGGTGGATCCGATCTCGGTGCGCTCGAAACCACAGCGACACGCGACGGAGATGCATGGCTGCTCAACGGATTCAAGTGGTTCGCGTCGAATTGCAACGGCGAGGCGTTCGTCGTGCTCGCCAAGCCCGAAGGGGCGCCGGACTCGAGCCGGGGCGTTGCGACCTTTCTGGTGTTGCGCACCCGTCGTGATGGCTCACGCAACGGTGTGCGGGTGCGACGCCTGAAGGACAAGCTCGGCACCCGCTCGGTCGCTTCGGGCGAGATCGAGTTCGTCGACGCCGAGGCGTTCCTGCTGTCGGGGGAGGCCAGCGATGAAGCGGGGCCGTCCGACGGCAAGGGCCTCGGCCGGATGATGGAGTTGACCAACGCGGCCCGATTGGGCATCGCGCTGTTCGCGCTCGGCAACGCGCGGCGGGCCCTGGTCGAGTCGCTGTGCTACGCCAAGCGTCGGCAGGCGTTCGGCGACGCCCTGATCGACAAGCCGTTGATGCGGCGCAAGTTGGCTGAGATGATCGTCGACGTCGAAGCCGCGCAGGCGCTCGTGTTCGACGGCACCGGCGCCGCCAACCACCGGCAGCCGAGGCAGGTTCGTCAGCGTATTGCGGTGCCCGTCACCAAGCTGAAGGTCTGCAGGCTCGGCATCACCATGGCATCCGACGCGATCGAAATCCACGGCGGCAACGGCTATATCGAGACCTGGCCGGTGGCACGGCTGCTGCGCGACGCGCAGGTGAACACCATCTGGGAGGGCCCCGACAACATCCTCTGCCTGGACGTGCGGCGCGGCATCGAGCGCGCCCAGGCACACGAGCCTCTGCTGCAGCGCCTCCACGACGCGGTGTCGGTGTCCGACGCCGACGACACCACCGCGCTGGTGTCCCGGCGCATCGAGGACCTCGACGCGGCCGTCACTGCATGGAGCAAGTTCGACGGCGCGGTCGCCGAAGCGCGGCTGTTCCCGCTCGCGCAGTTCATGGGCGACGTGTACGCCGGCGCCCTGTTGATCGAGCAGGCTGCATGGGAGCGAGCCGAAAACCGAACGGACCGAAAGGCTCTCGTCGCCCGGCTCTACGCGCGGCGGTATCTGGCTGACCGCGGCCCGCTGCGGGGACTTGACGACGACGGCGACGAGGCCATCGAGCGTTTCGACGAGCTGGCGGCGGGCGCGCTTGCGATCTAACGCTCCTCGGTCGCGCGCAGCCCCAGCGCGAGAACGAGGCGGTCCTCCGGGTCGTCCAACGATGTCGCCAACAGCTTCTCGATCCGACGGACGCGGTAGCGCACCGTGTTCGGGTGCACATGCAGCCGCTGCGCCACCGCGGCGATGTCGCCGAACCCGTCGAGGTAGGCGGCCAATGTGTCGGCCAGCATCGGATCCTGCTTGCGCAGGTCGCGCACCCGCGGGTCGACGAGCCGCTGCTGGCCGGCCACATGCGCGACGATCTCGTCGAGTAGCACTGTGGTGTGCGCTTCGTCGAGCGACGTGACCTGACCGATGGCGCCGGGGTGACGATCGGCGCTGTCGAACACGCGGTCCACTTCCGCGCGGGCCGCTGCCGCACCGGCCACACCGGCCAGCGGAGCCGCGATCACCGCCCGCAGTGTCAGACCAAGCTCGCGACGCAGTGCGGCGACCATGCCCCGCACCCACGACGTCACCGACGACGCGGCTCCGACCTTCGGCAACAGCACGTACACGCGCTCGCCGGTCGACGCAACCTGCGCGTCGGCGCGAAAAGCGCTCGCGCTCAACGCGATCACATTGACGGGCACCGCACTTCCTTCGCTGCGGAACCCGACCAGCGCCGCACGGCCATCGGCGGTGATGCCGAGCTCGCGGGCGATCGCGCCGACGTCGGCATCGTCTTCGCCGAGCCCGAGCAGATCCTGCACCAGCACGGTGTGTGTCGACGGTGCGGCCGCCAGCCGCGACATGATCCGCGCCGCCAGCACCGCGCCGCCACGCAGCACCTCCTCCACGTCGTCGGCCAACGGCGCCGACCCCTGCTGCAGCCAGATGGTGCCCGCGAATCCGGGTGGGCGCCGCGCGTCGGTCGCCGGCAGGTGGATACCGACCGCGAGCCGCGGCCGCAGTCCCAACTCCGGGCGTTCGTCGACGCGGACGACGTCAGCGCTGGCTTGCAACGCATCGAAGATGCCCCACTGGCCGATCCACTCCAGATGCTCGGGCGGACCGGCGCGGCCGAGGATGGTCAGCCGGCGCAGTTCGTCGGCCTCGTCGTTGGACGCCGAATACGCCAGCACGTGCGATTGGTCGTCCTCGATGCTGATCATGCCGTGGGTGCGGTCGGCGATCGACTGCGCCAACCCGAACAGGTCGGTGCCGGAGTCATAGACCGGGTCGCCGCGGTCGCCGTGGTGATCGAACGCGTGGTTGACCAACTTGTAGAGCAGCTCCCACCGAGCGCGCGGCTCGACGGCGACCACTGCGGCGCCAAGTGCCGCGGCCTGCTTCACTGCCGCGGCCGACGGCTCCTTGACGAAGATCGCTGCGGGCACCCTGCCTGCGCCGTGGACCTGCTGTGCGATCCAGCCGACGGCTTCGGCGTCCGACACCCCGAGCAGGAAGAACAGGTCCGCCGACCCGGCGCCGACGGCCAGGCCAAGCCGGATGTCATCGACGTCGACCAGCGCGACCGACCCCACCGGCATGTCCAGCCCGCGGGGCGCCTCGACCAGCGTCACCATCGTGCGGTCGAGCGCGAGGAGTAGCTGCCCGAGTGACAGTCCGCCCGGCCGCTCCGCCATCGACAACTCCTTTGTCCGATTCGACTATAAATCACCGAAGGCATTGTTCGATCGGCCATCGGTTAGTTGCGCTCGAAAAGGGGATCCTTACTGCATGGATGCCGTCACAGAGGTACCGACCCCGGCCAACGAACCGATCCACGAATACGCACCCAACAGCCCCGAACGCTCCCGGCTCGCCGCCGCCATCGACGAGTTGGCCGGCGACCCGATCGACCTGCCGCACGTCATCGGCGGCACCCACCGGATGGGCGGCGGTGAACGCGTCGACGTGGTCCAGCCGCACCGCCACTCCGCCAAACTGGGCACCTTCACCAACGCCGAGCACTCCGATGCGACCGCCGCCATCGAAGCCGCCATGGCCGCGAAACAGGCGTGGGCGAACACCCCGTTCGACGAGCGGGCGGCGGTGTTCCTGCGCGCTGCCGATCTGCTGGCCGGCCCCTGGCGGGAGAAGCTCTGCGCGGCAACCATGCTCGGCCAATCGAAGTCGGCCTACCAGGCCGAGATCGACGCGGCGTGCGAGCTGATCGACTTCTGGCGGTTCAACGTCGGCTTCGCCCGACAGGTCCTCGCGCAGCAGCCGATCAACGCCCGCGGAGTGTGGAACCGCACCGACTATCGGCCGCTCGAGGGTTTCGTCTACGCCATCACCCCGTTCAACTTCACCGCGATCGCGGGCAATCTGCCGACAGCGCCCGCGCTGATGGGCAACACCGTGGTGTGGAAGCCGTCGCCGACCCAGACCTTCGCCGCCTACCTGACCATGCAGCTGATGGAGGCCGCGGGCCTGCCGCCGGGCGTGATCAATCTGCTCGCCGGCGACGGCATCGCGGTATCCGATGTGGCACTGGCCGATCCGCGGCTGGCGGGCATCCACTTCACCGGCTCCACCGGAACGTTCCAGCACCTGTGGCGTGAGGTCGGCACGAACATCGACCGCTACCACGGCTATCCGCGTCTGGTCGGGGAGACCGGCGGCAAGGACTTCGTGCTGGCGCATCCGTCGGCGCGGCCCGATGTGTTGCGCACCGCGCTGATCCGCGGCGCGTTCGACTACCAGGGGCAGAAGTGTTCCGCCGCGTCGCGGGCGTTCATCCCGCGGTCGGTGTGGCAGAAGATGGGCGACGACTTCCTCGGCGCCACCGAGGCGCTGCGCTACGGCGACGTCGCCGATCTGACCAACTTCGGCGGCGCGCTCATCGATGACCGCGCATTCGCCAAGAACGTCAAGGCCATTGAGCGCGCCAAGGGCGCGTCCGGCGTCACGGTCGCCGTCGGCGGCGAATACGACGACAGCGAGGGCTATTTCGTTCGGCCGACGGTGCTGTTGTCCGACGATGCGGGCGACGAGTCCTTCTCCACCGAGTACTTCGGGCCGATCCTGTCGGTGTACGTGTATCCCGACTCGGAATACGAGCAGATGCTCGACGTGGTCGACGGCGGCGCGAAGTATGCGCTGACCGGCGCCGTGATCGCCGACGATCGCGCAGCGGTGCTGCAGGCCGAGAACCGGCTGCGCTTCGCGGCGGGCAACTTCTACGTCAACGACAAGCCCACCGGCGCGGTCGTTGGCCAGCAGCCGTTCGGCGGCTCACGTGCATCGGGCACCAACGACAAGGCCGGCTCGCCGCTGAACCTGTTGCGGTGGACGTCCGCGCGGTCGATCAAGGAGACGTTCGTCCCGCCCACCGACCACAACTACCCGCACATGGAGACGAAGTGATGGCGGCGATCTTCCACCGGGTCGCGCGCCCGGCGATTCTGGCGGCCAGCCGGTCGGACGGGTTGCGGCGCACCGCCGAGCGGCTGCCGGTCACCCGCGACGTAGTGCACCGCTTCGTCCCGGGCGAGACGGTTGCCGATGTGCTGAACTCCGTTGCACAACTGAGGGATAGCCACCGGATGGTGAGCATCGACTACCTGGGCGAGGACACCACCGAGGTCGAGGACGCCGAAAGGACAGCGCAGGCCTATCTCGCCCTGCTCGACGCGCTCGGCGCACGCGACGAAACACGCCGGTGCCGTGCGGCCGCTGGAAGTTTCGCTCAAGTTGTCCGCCCTCGGTCAGGCCCTTCCCCGGGACGGCGAGAAGGTCGCTCTCGAGAACGCGCGCAGCATCTGCGAACGGGCGCAGCGCGTCGGCGCCTGGGTGACAGTTGACGCCGAGGATCACTCCACCACTGACTCGACGCTGTCGATCGTGCGCGACCTTCGTGTCGAGTTCCCTTGGCTCGGGACCGTTTTGCAGGCGTATTTGAAGCGCACGGAGGGCGACTGCGAGGAGTTCGCCGCCGCCGGTGCCCGAATCAGGTTGTGCAAGGGCGCTTACGACGAGCCTGCCTCGGTGGCTTACCGCGACCGCGACGAGGTCACCGATTCGTACCTGCGTTGTCTACGGGTGCTGATGGCCGGTTCGGGCTATCCGATGGTGGCCTCGCACGATCCGGAGATCATCGACGCCGTGCCCGCGATGGTGCGCGAGAACAATCGGGGCGTGGGGGATTTCGAGTACCAGATGCTCTACGGCATTCGCGATGCCGAGCAGCGACGCCTGGCCGACGCCGGCAATCACGTCCGGGTCTACGTACCGTTCGGCACACAGTGGTACGGCTACTTCGTGCGCCGGATCGCCGAACGCCCCGCGAACCTGACGTTCTTCCTGCGCGCGTTGGCCGAGCGGCGTCACTGACCTGCGCGTGTAACCCACCGCCCTATCAAAGGGCATGAAAACAATCGCAATTCTGACCGGTGTCGTTGGCGTTATGGCGGCTGCGGCGGTGCGCCTTGGCGGGGCAAGCTGTGGCCGCGCCCGCTGGCGCGGGTCCGCGTAGTGACGTCGTGCAGAGCCTGAAAGGCCAGGGCTACAACGTCATGCTCAACGGCACAACCGAGGGCCGGCTGTCGGAGTGCACCGTCACCGGGATCCACAACCCCGACTTGTCCGGCCGGCGCAATGATTCACGACGGTCTACGTCGACGTGGACTGCCCGCGCACCGACAACTGACCGGCGAGACTGCGCACAGATCGCGAAACGAGCGTAAAACGCGCACTGGCAGCAGACTCGGTGCTATGTCGTCATGGGGAACGAATGATGCTCGTGCGCGACGACCCAGCGGTCCCCGTCCTTGCGCAGGCCGACGGTGATCCGCAGCCGGTTGTCGGGGTTGGCCGCGAACTCTTCCGGTGTGCCGCAACGAAGTAGCGCGTGCGCGAACGCAACGTCGGCACCCGCCGTGACGTCGAGCTCGAGGAGCGTGAACTCGGCGCCCGAGCGCAGCCACTCGAAGAACGGCGGCCACGACTCGCGGTACGCGGCGATGCCACGCACGCCGTCGTAAGGCGGCGGCACGTCGAACATCACGATGTTCTCGTCATGGTCGACCAGCACACCATCGAGGTCCTGTGCGCTCACCGCCTCGACCCAGCGTGTGATCACAGCGCGGATCGCGGTTTCGTCAGTCATCGCCACCGACCTCGAACTTAGTCGCACCACCCGGCTCGGCGGTGCCGAACGCATATACGGTGGCGGGCTCGATCCGGTAGACGTACCACGGCGGTGGCCCCGCAGACGGCGCGCTGTATTCGGCTGTCAACGCGTCACCGTCGACCTGTGCGGGCCAGCCGTGCTTGTTGAAAGCCGCTGCTACGGTGTTCAGTTCGTCGGCGTCCGCGACACGTTCGGCGGAGCCCTCGACGACGAGGTCGAACGGTTCGGTCGCAATGCTCATCACGCACCGTGAATTGTTCGCGATGTTGCGCGATTTGCGGGTCGCCGGACCGGAGTTGAAGTACCACACGCCGTCGACCTGGACGCGCCCGACCGGTGTCACATGCGGCGTTCCGTCGGGGTTCGTCGTCGTGAGCCACGTCGTGTGGCGGTTCGGACCGCCCGTGCCTGGCGCCTGCGTGTGGTCGGTCGCCAATGCCGTGCGCACCCGCTCCCACTCGATGGCCGGCAGGTCATAGCCGCTGAGATTTTGGGTATTAGTCATGACTGAGTAGACAGATTTCGGTGGCGGAATTCATCGAGGCGTCATCAGGAGGCAGGCATGGCAGCCGATCAGCAGCGGGTCTGGCTCATCACCGGCGCGAGCTCGGGTTTCGGTCGGGCGATCGCCGAGGCCGCGCTTGCCGCAGGTGACATCGTGGTGGCCGCGGCGCGCAGGCCCGAGGCAATGGCTGAGCTCGTCGAGTCGGCGCCCGACCGGGTCACCGCCCTGCAGCTCGACATCACCGACGCCGACCGCATCACCGCGGCCGTCGCCGAGGTCCTCGACCGCCACGGCCGCGTCGACGTGCTGGTCAACAACGCGGGCCGCGGAGCCATCGGCGCCGCCGAGGAAACCACCGACAGCGAGCTGCGGGGTCTGATGGACCTGCACTTCTTCGGCCCGGCGGCATTGACCCGTGCGGTGCTTCCGCAGATGCGCGAGCGCGGTTCCGGTGCGATCGTGCAGATGAGCAGCATGGGTGGACGGTTCTCGTTTCCGGGTGTCGGCGCCTATTCGGCGACGAAGTTCGCGTTGGAGGGTTGGTCGGAAGCGCTGGCCAAGGAGGTCGACCGGTTCGGCGTCAGGGTGCTCATCGTCGAGCCCGGCGCGTTCCGGACATCGTTCAACGGGACGGGCGCGCTGCTGATCTCCGAGTCGATCGCGGCCTACGACGAGCAGATCGAGCCGTTGCGGACGGACATGCCAGAAGGAGACGGCAAACAACCCGGCGATCCCGCCAAGGCCGCCCAAGCGATCCTGCAGGCGCTGGATTCACCCGAGCCGCCGCTGCGGCTGGCGCTCGGCAACGACGCCGTCGATGGAATATCGGGCGTGATCGACCAGGCGAAGGCCGAACTGGCCGCGTGGGAGCGGGTCGGCCGGGCCGCGGTGTTCGACTGACTCAGTGCCTGCTGACGAAGCGGCCCGACAGCTCGGCGGTGAAGCGGCGCGACGGCGAGACCGCCGACATGGCCCGCATGATCTTCGTGCCGATCCCGGGTATCACGTTCACGTGCCCGGCCCGCATCGCGGCGTAGCCCGCTTTGGCCACCGGCGCGGCGTCCATCAAGTACTTGTCGAGCCGAGTCGTGTCGCCTAAACCCGCCGTGCTCGCGAAGTTGGTGCGGGTGGGTCCCGGCGCCAGGTGTGTGCAGGTGACCCCGGTGCCACGCAGATCGTCGGCCACGCACTCGGAGAAGCTCCTGACGTAGGCCTTGCTGGCGGCGTATCCCGCCTCCAGCCCGTGCGGGATGATGTAGCCGGCGATCGAGCCGACGTTCAGGATCGCACCGCGACCTGCCTTCACCATCCGCCCGGCATAGAGCAGCGTCAGATCGGTTGTCGTGACCACATTCAGCTGGACCATTCGCGACACGGCGGCGGGATCGGACTCCTGGACTGTGAGGCCGAGGATTCCGACACCCGCGTTGTTCACCAGGTACTCGACGTCGACACCCAACCCGTCGACGCGGGCCACCAGGTCGGCGCCTGCGCCCGGCTTCGCAAGGTCCATCGTGATGGTGTCGGCCCGAATCCCGTGGCCCGACCGCAACTCCTCGGCCAATGCGGTGAGCTCTGCGGTGCTGCGCTCACTGGACACCACGACCACGTCGACGCCGTCGGCGGCGAACAGGCGGGCAAGCTCGCGACCTATTCCGGTGGATGCGCCGGTGATGAGGGCTACGGTCACGGCGCTCTCCTCACTACGTGGGACGCCCAGCGGCCGCCGGCGTCATCCCAGCCTGCACCTGCGGGCTGCTCTCCTGCGCCACCGGTGACCGGCGTGTCCCCGGCGAGAGCAGGCTCCAGCCGAACACGATCAACAGGTTGAGCCCCAGCGACACCAGACCGGCGTTGACCCCGCCGAGCTTGGTCACGCCGGAGGCATACAGCGCGATCGCGCTGAGCACCCCGACGACCATCCCGGTGGCCACCGCGGCCGTGCGCACCCGCCGGGCGAACAGCACCGCCAGCCAGCCCGGCACGACCTGCGCCAGCAGGTTGTAGACCAGGTTCAGGACAGTGAGCATCAACGTCGAGGCCGTCAGCGTGAGCACCGCCGCGAGCACCAGGAACCCGCCCACCACGACGACCGTCCAGCGGCGCTGCGCCGCGGGTGCGACGTTGGGCGCCAGGTTGCGGCTCACCATGCCACCGATGGACAGCGCCGTCGCCGCCAACACCAGCACGCCCGACAGCGCCGCCCCGGCCGCCACCAGTCCCAGCATCCATTCGGGCAGTAGGCCTTTCGCGGTCACCATGAACACCGTGTTGGGGTTGTCCAAGTCGGGGTGGTGCTTGACCCCGTAGTAGGCGGCGAACACCAGGAACGGGTAGATCAGCATGTACAGCGGCATCCACACCGTCGAACTCTTGACCGCGCGCTCCGACCGCGCCGGGAACACGTAGGCCCCGCCGAAGCCGAGGTAGAACACGACGCTCTGGAACAGGATCGTGGTCATCGCGAACACCAGGTCCTGCCCGCCCATCGTGGTCTGCGCGTGCGAGAGCACCTCCGGGCCGGACACCTCGGCGGTACCGCCGGCCGCCAGCACTGCGGCCAGCCCGACCAGGACGACGCCGAGCAACATGAAGCTGTCTTTGAGGATCGAAACGAACGCGGGCGAGCGGATGCCGGACACGGCGATCCAGATGAACGCGATGATGCCCGCGAGGATGACGCACTGCACCGGAGTCAGCCGCAGGCCGAGATTGCTGAGCACCACCTGCAGGCCGATGAACTGGTACTGACCCCACGGCACCAGCGCGATCAGCATGGTCAGACACGTGATCAGCTCCAGCGGCCTGCTGCCGTAGTGACGGCCGAACACGTCGGGCACCGTCATCGCGTCATGATGCTTGGCCGCCCGCCACACCAGAGGCGCCAGGAAGTACCCAAGCGAGTAGGCCAGCAGGATGTAGCCGAGGAACCAGATCCCGTAGCTCGCCCCGTGGGCGTAGATCCCGCTCGGGAAGCCGATCATGGTGCCGATGCTGTAGACCTCGCCGACGGCGAGGAAGTAGATGAGCCACGCGGGGAACGTGCGGCCACCGACCAGGAATTCGGAGATCCCGCCGTCTCGCCCGGCCCGGCCCGCCCACAGTGCCAGCAGGATCGAAAACGCCATCACCACCGCGACGATTGCGATCAGCATCACCGGTCCTCCTTCGCGGTCGGCACCTCGGCCTCCTTCGGAGTCCGCACGTCGGCCGGATAGTGAGGACGGTCGAAGAACCGCCAGCTGATCCAGAGGCACAGCGTGGTCAGCGGGAAGCAGCAGAACATCCAGAAGAACAACAGCGGGATACCGGCGACGAACACGCTCGTGTCGGACACCAGGGTGGTGCCGACGAGAATCGCGAGCGCAGGTATGCCGAGTCCGATGAGCAAGCTGGGCCAGCTGCGAATCATCGCGCACCTCCCGTAGTCACCGTCAACGCGTCGCGCTGACGGACGAGCCTGCCGCCCACCACGGTGCCGTCGACAGTGAGCGACCTGATCCGGTCCGGGTCCACCGCGGTCGGGTCCTCGGACAGGACGGCCAGGTCGGCCAGCTTGCCAACCTCGAGGCTGCCCTTCACGTCCTCCTCGCCGGCCAGGTATGCCGCGTCCACGGTGTACCCGCGAAGGGCCGCTTCAACGCCGATCGCCTGCTCCGGGCCCAGCACGTCGCCTCCGCTCGTCCGGCGCGCGACGGCACACCAGATGCCCTCCAGTGGCGGCACCGGTGTCACCGGCGTGTCCGAATGCAGCCCGAAGCGGATCCCTCTCGAGCGTGCCGACGCAAGCGGGCTGATCCGCCGGGCACGCTCGGGGCCAAGGAAGACATCCCGGTGCCGGTCGCCCCAGTAGTAGACGTGCTTGATGAAGAACGAGGCGAGGATGTCGTGTGCGGCCATCCGGTCCAGCTGGTCCTCGCGGACGGTCTGGCAGTGCTCGATGCGGTGCCGCCTGCCGGTGGGCTCTCGCCCGCCCAGCTTCGTGTAGCCGTCGATGATCGCCTCGATCGCGGCGTCGCCGTTGCCGTGCACGGCGACCTGCCAGCCTGCCGCGTCGAGCGCGGCGATTCGGCGGGCAAGGTCGTCGGGCTCGACCAGCATCATGCCGTGCTCGGCCGGGGTCGCAGGCGTATCCCTCGGCCAGGCAGCCGGTGCGGCCCTGGATCGATCCGTCCGCGACGATCTTCACGCCGGTCATCGTGAACCGGTCGGTCGAGGCGGTGTGGTCGGGCGCTTCCGGCTCGCCCTCGGCCAGTCCGGGAAGCAGCGTGTGGAACAGGTAGCCGTGGATGCGGGTGCGCATCCTGCCGGCCGCCAGCCGGTAGGCATCCAGCTCACCCTGGCCTGCGATCAGCCCGATGCCGGTGTCGTGCACCGAGGTGACACCGTGAGCGAGGTACTCCTCGTCGGCCAGCAGCAGGGCCTCGGCCAGCTCATCGGCGCCCTGTGCCGGCATCGCGGAATTGGCGAGAAACGCCGCCGTCTCGATGAGCAGGCCGCTCGGCTCGCCGCGCGCGTCCCTGGCGATCGCACCGCCCGGTGGGTCCGGAGTCTGCGAGGTGATGCCGATGGCCCGCAGCGCGGCGGAGTTCACCACGCAGAAGTGGCCGGTGACATGGGTGAGGATCACCGGGTTGTCCGCTGACACCCGGTCGAGGTCGTGGCGAGTGGGGTGGCGGTTCTCGCCGAGCAAGGTGTCGTCGTAGCGATAGCCCCGTATCCATTCGCCGGGCCCGCGCTCGCGCACCGCCTGCCGGACCCGCTCGGTGATCTCGCCGATCCGGTCGTTCGGCGGGCTGCCCGCGTCGACGGGGGCAGCGAGCGCCATGCCGAAGAAGGTCGGATGGTTGTGCGACTCGACGAAACCCGGGATGACGGTGCGCCCGTCGAGGTCCACCACCGTCGTGGCGGTACCGATCAGGCCGGCGATCGTGCGGTCATCACCGATCGCGGCAATCCGGCCGTCACGCGCCGCCAGAGCGCTCGCCCGGCGGCTGCTCCCGTCCAGGGTCAAGACCGTGCCGCCGAGCACGACGAAGATCGGCGGCCTTCTCCTGCGTCGCATTGCCGGTGGGCTCGCCCACGAAAGACATCTTTAACCACTCCCTGATCCGACAGTGCATCAGGAACTGGGACCGCGACAGGTCCAGAAACGGGTGAGCGGGAGGTACCAGCCGGGCGTGCGGCTCAGCCGCGCCTCATCGCTCGCTCAACAGAAACAGCGCCCATGCCGCCAGCGATTGGGCGTCGGTGATGTCTCCCTCGCGCATCATCCGCTCCATGTCCGACCGCGTGAACCACTCGCTGTGCATGTCCTGCTCGGTGTGCTCGCGGTCGTGGTCTCCCTCGGTGATGCCGGTGGCGACGAAAACCCTGCCGCGCTGGCTGCTCATCCCCGCGGCGACGTCGAGCAGCCCGATCGGGGTCATCGACCCGGCCCGCAAGCCGGTCTCTTCACGCAACTCGCGATGCGCCAGTTCGGTGGGATCGAGGCTGGCCCGACCCGGCGCGGTGCCCTGCGGAAATTCCCAGCGCCGCAGGCCCAGCGGATACCGGAACTGTTCGACGAGCCGGAACCTGTCGCCGTCGCGCGCGATGATCAGCGCGTAGGTCGGCTTGTCGACGACGCCGTAGATGCCGTCCGAGCCGTCGGGCCTGCGGACCTGGTCCTCGCGCACCGTCATCCAGTCGTTGCGGTACACCTCGCGGGACGCGATGCGCTTGATCTGATCCACTCGGCCAAGTATGCCGAGCCGGTGCGGGTAGCCTCGCTGACGTGCTGCTGGCCTCGCTGAACCCCGCGGCCGTCGCCAACGGGGCCGACATCGATGACGCGGTGCGCATCGACGGCGCCTCGCTCAGCCGAAGCGACCTCGTCGGCGCCGCGACGTCGGTGGCCGAACGGGTCGGTGGCGCGCAGCGGGTGGCCGTGTTGGCCAAGCCCACCGCGACCACCGTGCTGGCGATAACCGGCTGCCTGATCGCCGGTGTACCGGTGGTTCCTGTGCCCGGCGATGTCGGCGCCGCCGAACGGCGGCACATCCTCACCGACTCCGGCGCCGAAGCCTGGCTGGGGGAGACGCCTGAGGAAGCCGGTGGGCTGGCCCATATACCCGTCCGGCAGCATGCCCGCTCGTGGCATCGCTATCCCGAACCGCCGCCGGAAGCCACCGCGCTGATCATGTACACCTCTGGCACGACGGGCCCGCCGAAGGGTGTCGTGGTGAGCCGTCGCGCCATCGCCGCCGACATCGACGCGCTCGTCCGAGGCGTGGCAGTGGACGCCCGACGACACCCTGGTGCACGGGCTGCCGCTGTTCCACATCCACGGGCTCGTGCTCGGGTTGCTGGGTTCGTTGCGGATCGGAAACCGCTTCGTGCACACCGGAAAACCCTCGCCTGCCGGCTACGCCGCCGCGCACGGCTCGCTGTACTTCGGGGTGCCGACGGTGTGGTCCCGCATTGTCGGCGACCGCGACGCCGCCCAGGCGCTCTCGTCGGCGCGGCTGCTGGTGTCCGGCAGTGCCCCGCTACCGGTTCCCGTGTTCGACGGACTCGCCGAACTCGCGGGCCACCAGCCGGTGGAGCGCTACGGCGCGACCGAAACCTTGATCACCATCAGCACGCTGGCGGCAGGCGAGCGGCGCCCCGGCTGGGTCGGTCTGCCGCTGAGCGGTGTGCAGACTCGAATCGTCGACGACGACGGGGCGCCCGTGTCGCATGACGGGGAAACGATTGGGGGACTGCAACTTCAGGCACCGACGATGTTCGACGGCTATCTGAACCTGCCCGACGCCACGGCCGAGGCGTTCGATGCCGACGGCTGGTATCGCACCGGCGATGCGGCAGTGATCGATGACGGCGGCATGCACCGCATCGTCGGCCGCGAGTCCGTCGATCTGATCAAGACCGGCGGCTATCGCGTCGGCGCGGGAGAGGTGGAGGCGGTGCTGCTCGGCCATCCCGGGGTGTCCGAAGTCGCGGTCGTCGGACTGCCCGACGACGATCTGGGCCAACGCATCGTCGCCTTCGTCGTCGGTGACGCCGAACCGCAGAGTACTCATCGACTTTGTCGCACAGGAGCTTTCGGTGCACAAGCGCCCGCGTGACGTACGCATCGTGGACAGCCTGCCGCGAAACGCAATGGGCAAGGTCCTCAAGAAGGAGCTGGCAAAGTGGGACTGAGGTTCGACGAGATCTGCATCGACGCCCACGACGCCACGGCGCTTGGCGCGTGGTGGTCGAAGGTGCTCGGCTGGCCGCACGACATCGACGAAGACGGTGACGTGGTGCTGCACGCGCCGGCGGGTGCCGGTGTCAACTGGATCTTCATCGCCGTGCCTGACGAGAAAGTCGCCAAGAACCGCATCCACTTGGACTTCCGTCCCGACGATCAACAGGCGGAGGTCGATCGGGTGATCGGCCTGGGCGCGCAACATGTCGACATCGGACAGAGCGGCAACGAGAGCTGGGTGGTGCTGGCCGACCCCGAGGGCAACGAGTTCTGCATCCTCGCGCCCAACGACTGACTTTGCTCGGCGAGCGTGCGCAAACTGCTGTCCAAAACCGGTGTGTCGAGCCACAGACACGCACGCTCGCGCGGAACTAGAGTGAATTGATGTCGTCTCCGCCCACCGACGCCCAGCTCAACGACCTGTTCGAGGAGTTCCCCGCGCTGGCTGGGCGGCCGCGGGAGCTGCAGGAATTGTCCGGCGGTCTGACCAACCGCAACGTCAAGATCACCACCCCCGACGGGGTCTACGTCGCCCGCTGCACCGACACCGCCACCAACATGCTGGGCATCGACCGCGACCGTGAGCACTACAACACGAAGGCCGCCGCGCAGGCAGGCGTCGGCGCGCAGGTGGTCGACTACCGTCCGGATCTGGGCATCATGCTGCTGCGCTACCTGGACGGAAAAACCCTGTGCAACGACGACTTCCAGCGACCCGAGATCCTGGTGAAGGCTGCCGCCGCAATCTGTAGGCTGCACGCTGGTCCTCGGTTCCAGGGCCGCTTCGACATGTTCGAGAGGCAGCCGACCTACCTGAAGACCGTGATGGACAACGGATTCCGCATCCCGGACGATTACCTTGCCCACGCAGACACGTTCGATCAGATCGCCCGCGTGCTGACGGCCACAGATCAGACCACCGTCCCATGCAACAACGACCTGCTCGCGGGGAACTTCATCGAGGACGGCGACAAAATGTGGCTGATCGACTACGAGTACTCCGGCAACAACGACCCGTGCTTTGAGTTGGGCAATACCTGGTGCGAGACCGGCATGTCCACCGACCAACTCGACGATTTCGTCACCGCATACTACGGGCGGCGGCTGCGCCACAAGACCGCGCGCGCCCACCTGCAGGGCATAGTCGGCAAGTACGGTTGGACACTATGGGGCTGTATTCAGAACGGTTCCAGTGCAATCGAATTCGACTTCTGGGAATGGGCGATGGAGCGGTATGAGGGCGCGGTGGCCGAATTCAAGGGGCCGAACCTGGCCCGGCTGCTCGACGACGTACAGGCGGCCGACTAGTGGCCGCCGAGCTGCCTGCGCGTGCCCACGTCGTCATCGTCGGCGGCGGCGTGATCGGCACCAGCGTCGCCTACCACCTGACCAAGCTCGGCCTCACCGACGTCGTGCTGCTCGAGCAGGGCCAGTTGTCCAGTGGCACCACGTGGCATGCCGCCGGACTGGTCGGCCAGCTGCGGGCGTCGGAGAGCCAAACGCGATTGGTGCAGTACTCCACCGAGCTTTATGCCGAACTGGAGGACGAAACCGGGCTGTCCGCCGGGTACAAGCAGTGCGGGGGAGTCACGGTCGCCCGCACCGAGGACCGGATGACCCAGCTGCGCCGCACGGCCGCGAACGCCGCGGCATTCGACATGGAGTGCGAACTTCTCCGCCCCGAGCAGGCACTCGAGCACTACCCGGTGATGCGGGTCGACGACCTGGTCGGCGCCATCTGGCTTCCCGCCGACGGCAAGGCAAACCCGACCGACCTGACCTTCGCGTTGGCCAAGGGCGCGCGGATGCGTGGCACCCGCGTCGTCGAAAAGACCAGAGTGCTCGGCATTCTCACCCGCGACGGCCGGGTCAGCGGTGTGCGAACCGACGCGGGCGACATCGAGGCGGAGATCGTCGTCAACTGCGCGGGGCAGTGGGCCAAGCAGGTCGGGGCCATGGCCGGTGTGAACGTGCCCCTGCATTCGGCCGAGCACTTCTACGTGGTGACCGAGAACATCGACGGTGTGCACCCCGACCTGCCGATCCTGCGCGATCCCGACGGCTACACCTACTTCAAGGAGGAAGTCGGCGGTCTCGTCATCGGCGGGTTCGAGCCGGAAGCCAAACCGTGGGTATCACCCGACGAGATCCCGTATCCGTTCGAATTCCAGCTGCTGGACGAGGATTGGGACCACTTCGAGATTCTGATGAACAACGCGCTGCTGCGGATTCCCGTGCTCGAAGCGACCGGCATCAAGAAGTTCTACAACGGCCCAGAGAGCTTCACCCCGGATAATCAGTTCATCCTCGGCGAAGCGCCCGAACTCGACAACTACTTCGTCGGCGCCGGCTTCAACTCGGTGGGCATCGCGACCGCGGGCGGTGCCGGACGGGCGCTGGCGGAGTGGATCGTCAACGGCGCACCGACCACCGACCTCACCGGCGTCGACATCCGCCGATTCGCACCGTTCAACGGCAACAACCGCTGGCTGCACGACCGCGTCGCCGAAGTGCTCGGCCTGCACTACGAAATCCCTTGGCCCAACCGGGAGATGAAGACCGCCCGGCCGTTCCGCCGGTCCCCTGTACATCACCTGCTGGAGGCCGCCAACGCCAACTTCGGCAGCAGAAATGGCTGGGAACGCGCGAACTTCTTCGCCCCTGCAGGAGTCGATCCGGCGATCGAATACACCTGGGGCAAGCCGAACTGGCTGGAATGGTCGGCGGCCGAACAGACCACCACCCGCAACGCCGTCACCGTGTTCGACCAGACGTCGTTCTCCAAGTACCTCATGGTCGGGCCCGACGCAGAGGCGGCGCTGCAGTGGCTGTGCACCGCCGATGTCGGGGGTGAGATCGGCAAGGCGGTCTACACCGGGATGCTCAACGAACGCGGCACCTACGAATCCGATGTCACCGTCACCCGCACCGGCGCCGACGAGTTCTTCATCGTCAGCAGCGCGGCCACCACCGAGCGCGACAAGGACCACATCCGCAGGAGCATGCCCGCAGCCGCACGCGCGTCGCTCGTCGACGTCACATCCTCCTACGCCGTGCTCGGTGTCATGGGACCGAAGTCGCGCGACCTGCTGGCCACCCTGACCGATGCCGACCTGTCCGACGACGCGTTCCCGTTCGGCACCAGCCGACAGATTGCGCTGGGATATGCGACCGTGCGGGCGACGCGGATCACCTATGTCGGCGAATTGGGCTGGGAACTTTACGTGCCCGCCGAGTTCGCTGTCGGTGTGTACCAGGACCTGATGGAGGCGGGCCAGCCGTTCGGGGTCGGCCGCGGCGGCTACTACACGATCGAGTCGATGCGGCTGGAGAAGGGCTACCGAGCGTTCGGGCGCGAACTGACGCCGAGCGAGAACCCCGTCGAGGCCGGCCTGCTGTTCGCGTGCAAGCTCAAGACCGACATCGCGTTCCTGGGTCGCGAGGCCGTCGAGAAGGCCAAGGCCGAAGGCCCGCGCCGCAAGCTCGTCGGGTTCAGCGTCGACGACCCGGAGGCGATGCTGTGGGGCGGCGAGTTGATCCTGCGCGACGGCGCCGTCGCCGGCCAGGTCACGTCGGCGGCATGGGGTGAGACGATCGGCGCCTGTGTGGGCCTGGCCTACGTTCGCGCACGCGACAACTCCGTCATCAACGCCGACTGGGTGAAGGCGGGCAGCTACGAAGTCAACGTCGGCGGCCGGCTATACCCGATTTCGGTGTCGCTGCGGCCGATCTATGATCCAACCAACGCAATGATTCGTCCTTAGCCATGGCGCTCAGCGTCTTCGATCTGTTCAAGATCGGCATCGGACCGTCGAGTTCACACACCGTCGGCCCGATGATCGCCGCCGACCGGTTCGCCAGCCGCCTTGCCGACGATGGGCTGCTCGACGCCACCGAGCGGGTAACCGTCGAACTGTTCGGATCTCTCGGCGCCACCGGAAAGGGACACGGCAGCATCCCCGCCGTTGCGCTCGGTCTGATGGGCGAACGGCCGGACGAGGTCGATCCGGAGCGCACCCCCGAGCGGATCGAAACCATCACGAATTCCGGTCGGCTGTCGCTACTTGGCCGGCATCCCATCACTTTCGACCTGGCCGACGACATCGTGTTGCACACCACCAAGAAGGCGCGATTTCACTCCAACGCGATGGTGTTTCGAGCTCTCGACCACAGCGGTGACGTCTTGGCGGAGCGGACGTTCTACTCGATCGGCGGCGGCTTCGTCGTCGACGACACACAGGTTTCCGACGACGACGACCCCGTCGTGGTCGCCGACAGGACGCCGGTGCGGTACCCGTTCAGCACCGGAGACGAGCTGCTGTCCCTCGCCACCGAGACCGGCCTGCGTATAAGCGACATCGTCATGGCCAACGAAATGACCTGGCACACAGAGGAACACGTCCGTAGCGAGCTGCAGCGCATCTGGTCGGTGATGCAGGAAAGCATCCAGGCGGGCATCGATACCAAAGGTGTGCTGCCCGGCGGGCTGAAGGTGCGCCGCCGCGCACCGCAGCTGTCCGCGAAACTCTCCGACTTGACAGTTTCAAATGATCCATTGATCGCGATGGACCGCGTCAACCTCTACGCCATTGCGGTCAACGAGCAGAATGCCGCAGGCGGGCGCGTGGTCACCGCACCGACCAACGGCGCGGCGGGCATCATTCCCGCGGTGCTGCGCTACTACCACGATTTCGTCACCGGCGCCGACGACGACTGCACGGTGCGTTTCCTGCTGGTGGCAGCCGGAATCGGCTCCATCATCAAGGAGAACGCCTCCATCAGCGGCGCCGAGGTGGGGTGTCAGGGCGAGGTCGGCTCGGCGTGCTCGATGGCGGCGGCCGGGCTGACCGAACTGCTCGGCGGCACACCGTGGCAGGTGGAAAACGCCGCCGAGATCGGCATCGAACACAACCTCGGGCTGACCTGCGATCCGGTCGGCGGGCTCGTGCAGATCCCGTGCATCGAACGCAACGCCGTCGGCGCGGTGAAGGCGATCAACGCCGCGCGGATCGCGCTCAGCGGCGACGGCACCCATCAGGTGTCGTTGGACAAGGTGGTCAAGACCATGCGGGAGACCGGCGCGGACATGAAGGACAAGTACAAGGAGACCGCGCGCGGCGGTTTAGCGCTCAACGTCGTCGAATGCTGAGGCCGGCTCAGTTGGCGTGCAACGCTTCGTTGAGCGTGATGCCCGTGCCGTCACGGGCGACGACCTCGACCGCGCCGCTGAGGGAATTGCGCCGGAACAGAAGGTTATTCGCACCGGAAAGCTCGCGCGCCTTGACCGTCTGACCGTCGGCGGTCTGCACCTTCGTCCCCGCTGTCACGTACAAGCCGGCCTCGATGACACAGTCGTCGCCCAGCGATATGCCCAGACCGGAGTTCGCGCCGAGCAGGCAGCGCTTGCCCACCGAGATGGTCTCGGTGCCGCCGCCGGACAGCGTGCCCATTATCGAGGCGCCACCACCGATGTCGGAGCCGTCATCGACGATGACGCCCGCCGAGATGCGGCCCTCCACCATCGAGGTGCCAAGCGTGCCCGCGTTGAAGTTCACGAAGCCCTCGTGCATGACGGTCGTGCCCGCCGCAAGGTGCGCACCCAGCCGGACCCGGTCGGCGTCGGCGATGCGGACCCCGGTGGGCGCGACGTAGTCGACCATCCGCGGGAACTTGTCGATGCCGTAGACCGTCACGGGACCGCGCCGGCGCAGCCGGGCCCGCACCGTCTCGAAACCTTCCACCGCGCACGGCCCGTAGTTGGTCCACACCACGTTGGCCAGAACGCCGAAAATCCCGTCGACGCTGGCGCCGTGCGGCTGGATCAGCCGATGGGAGAGCAGGTGCAGCCGCAGGTAGGCGTCGTAGGTGTCGGCAGGCTTGTCGTCCAGCGACGCGATCACCGTGCGCACCAGGACGACGTCGACATCGCGGTCCTCGTCACGGCCGGCCAGCTCGGCCAGCTCGTCGGGCACCTCGGCCACCGACAGCCGCACGGTGCCCGAAGGGCCGTCGCCGGTCAACTCGGGCGCCGGGAACCACGTGTCGAGGACGGTGCCGTCGGCCGCAATGGTCGCGACGCCGACGCCTGAAGCTGAAGTCACGGTGCAAAAGGCTACTCGACTAGCCTCAACGGGTGTGGGCCTGGATTTACGTGGCGACCCGATCGCGCTGACCGCGGCGCTGGTGGACATCCCCAGCGAGTCGCGGAACGAAGAGCGCATCGCCGACGAGGTCGAGACCGCGCTGCGCGAGCAGACCACCGGGTTCGAAATCGTGCGCAACGGCAACGCCGTGCTGGCGCGCACACGGCACGGCCTGCCGTCGCGAGTCATCCTGGCCGGCCACACGGACACCGTCCCGGCCGCCGACAACGTGCCCAGCCGCCGCATCGACGACGAGCTGCACGGCTGCGGAACATCGGACATGAAGTCGGGCGACGCGGTGTTCCTGCACCTGGCCGCGACCGTCGACAACCCGGCGCATGACATCACGCTGATCATGTACGACTGTGAGGAAATCGAGTCCACCGCAAATGGTTTGGGCCGCATCGAACGGGAACTGCCCGACTGGCTGCAGGCCGATGTCGCCATCCTCGGTGAGCCGTCGGGCGGAATGATCGAGGCCGGCTGCCAGGGCACGCTTCGCGTCGTCGTCACCGCGAGCGGCACAAGGGCGCACTCTGCGCGGTCATGGTTGGGTGACAACGCCATTCACAAGCTGGGCGCGGTACTCGACCGGCTGAAGGCATATGAAGCGCGCAGCGTCGACATCGACGGGTGCACATATCGCGAGGGGCTGTCGGCGGTGCGCATCGACGGCGGGATCGCGGGCAACGTCATCCCCGACGCCGCATCGGTCACCGTCAACTTCCGGTTCGCCCCCGACCGCAGCGTCGAGCAGGCCGACCAGCACGTGCGCGACGTGCTCGACGGCCTCGACGTGCATATCGAGCGAACCGACGCCGCCCCCGGCGCGCTGCCCGGGCTGACCAAACCGGCCGCCGCCGCGCTGGTCGAGGCCGCAGGCGGGCAGGTGCGCGCCAAGTACGGCTGGACCGACGTGGCCCGGTTCGCGGCGCTGGGTGTTCCGGCCGTCAACTTCGGTCCCGGCGATCCCAACCTCGCGCACCGCGCCGACGAGCGAGTCGAGGTCGCGCAGATCACCGCGGCGACCGACATTCTGCGGCGGTACTTAACCGCGAAATAGCATTCCTGGTCGTTAATCCCGCGAAATCACAGCCAGGAATGCTATTTCGCGGAGTGGTTGAGATGTCGTGCGACTTAACTGCTTGACGCGACGCCTACCCTTGGGCATGTGAGTTCTGACGACATCTCCGGGTGATGTCCCGGATCGAGTCCGTCGTCCCTTTCGTGCAATCACGAGGAAACTCACATGTCTGCAACCTCCATTGTCTGTTCGAATCTGTCCTTCTCCTGGCCCGGCGAGACGCCGCTGTTCGAGGAGTTGTCCTTCACCGTCGGCGACGGTCGCACCGGGCTGGTTGCGCCCAACGGCGCAGGAAAGAGCACGCTGCTCAAGCTGATCGCGGGCGAATACCGGCCGTCCTCGGGGTCGGTGACCGTCGACGGCATTCTTGGCTATCTGCCGCAGACGCTGCCGTTCCTGGCTGACCGCACGGTCGCCGACGTGCTCGGCGTCGCCCGCGTTCTCGGCGCGCTGGAGGAACTGGAACGCGGCCGTGCCGACGAGGAAGTGTTCGCCGCGATCGGCGATGAGTGGGACATCGAAGAACGCACGCGAGCTCAACTGGATCGGCTCGGGCTGGGACACGTCGCCCTCGACCGCAGGTTGGGTTCACTGAGCGGTGGCGAGGTCATCTCGCTGGGGTTGGCCGCCGAGCTGCTGAAGCGTCCCGATGTGCTGTTGCTCGACGAGCCGACCAACAACCTCGACGCCGACGCGCGCGCGAAGCTCTACGCCGTGCTGGATGACTACAAGGGCTGCCTGCTGCTGGTCAGCCATGACCGAATGCTGCTGGACCGGATGAACCGAATCGCCGAACTGCATCGAGGCGAAACCACCTTCTATGGAGGCAATTTCACCGCATACGAGGAGTCCGTGGGGGAGGCGCAGCGCGTCGCCCAGATCAATGTCCGCAACGCCGAGCAACAACTCAATCGCGAGAAGCGTCAGATGCAGCAGGCACGCGAACGCGCAGCGCGGCGGTCAAGCACGGCTGCGCGCAATGTGAAGGACGCCGGGCTGCCGAAGATCATCGCTGGTGCGATGAAGCGCAGGGCGCAGGAGTCCGCCGGGCGCAGCGACGGCGTGAACGCGGCGAGGGTCGACGACGCCAAGACTCGGCTGGACGACGCCGAACGCGCGCTGCGCGACGACCCGTCGATCGTGCTGGACCTGCCGGACACTGAGGTGCCCGCCGGGCGCACCGTGTTCGCGGGCACCGGCTTGCGGATGAGCCGAGGCGGCCGTGTGCTGTTCGACGAACTGGACGTGTCCGTCCGCGGACCCGAGCGCATCGCGCTCACCGGCCGGAACGGCGCAGGCAAGTCGACGTTGTTGCGGATCATTTCCGGAGAGCTCGAACCCGACGCGGGAGCCATCCAACGGACCGAAGGGCGAGTGGCCTATTTGTCACAGCGCCTCGACCTTCTCGACCCGGCCCGGACCGTGGTCGAAAACCTGATCACCTTCGCCCCGAGCCTGACGGAGACCCGGCGGATGCACTTGCTGGCGCAATTCCTGTTCCGGGGCAACAAGATTCACCTACCGATAGCGGCGCTGTCCGGCGGTGAAAGACTGCGCGCCACGCTTGCATGTGTGCTGTTCGCCGAGCCTGCGCCTCAATTGTTGTTGCTCGACGAGCCGACCAACAATCTCGATCTCGTCAGCATCGCTCAGCTGGAGTCGGCACTGAACGCCTACCGGGGTGCGTTCGTCGCAGTCAGCCACGACGAAAGGTTCCTGGGTGAGATCGGCGTCGACCGAACCCTCCGCCTGCCCTAGTCCGCCCTTTCAGCCTGGGCGGACGCGTCGGCGGCTGCGCCCATCATGCCGATGTCGGCGAAAGCCGTAGACGCAGCCTGCAACGCGCTTGCGTCGCCTGCGACGAGTGCGCGGGCGTGTTGCAACGCCAAATTGCCGAACACGCAGTCGGCCTCGGCGCTCAGCAACCTCGCGATGCCATCAGCGGAGCGGACGTCACCAAGCCGGACCGCGTCATGGAACGCGCGCAGCGCCACCGCGGATTGACCGCCGCGCTCAGCCGCCCGTGCTGCGTCGCGAGCAGCTGAGCGCGCCCCTACCGGGTCTCGGCGCGCCGCCATCGTCCATGCCCGGCCCAAAAAGAGCTCGGGGCCGAAGAGCATCGACTTCAGCCCGTGCCGAGACTCTGCGCGGGACAGGATCTTTGACGCCTCGGCCGTCTCGCCTTGCTGCCCGAGTGCCTGAGCCAGCAGCATCCACGCCAGCGGCCCCCAGGAATACCCGGTCGGCGCCAGCGCCTCCGCCGCACCGCGCAACAGCTTCGCCGCATCAGCCAACTCACCGCGCACCAGCATCACATCAGCCACCAGGATCTCGCCGACCGCGCGGCCCGGCTGCTGCATCTGGGCGAAATCGGTCAGCCGCTGCGCCAGCTCCTGAGCGCGGTCCAGCTCACCCGACATCAACAGCGTCGTCGTCTGGCCGAACCCGCTGGTGAACCGGAGCAGCCCCGGATGCTGCGCCTCCAACGCCCGCTCGGCGAGCGCGTCGACCTCTGCGAACCGGCCCATCCGCGCGGAGCTCAGCGCCGCCGCAGCCGCCGACCAGCCGACCGCGGTGTCGTCGGCGTCCGGTGAGGCCAGCACTTCCTCCGCGATCTCCAACGCCTTGCCGGGACGGCCTGCGTTCATCGCGAAGGTCGCCGACAGCGCGTCGACGGTGGTCTGCGCCGCAGGCGACGACACACGTTTGCGGGTGGTCTGCAGGAACGCAGTGGCGCGCTCCGGCTCGGACAGCATCCAGAACTGGTTGGCCGCGCGGGGCAGCGCCCACGCCATCAGCTCGGTTTCCGACAGGGTGGCGGGGTCGACGGCGGCGAGTACATCGTCGGCCTCGCGCCCGCGGCCCTGCCACGCCAACGCCTGGGCCAGCGTGAGCCGCGCATCCAAGATCGGGATCGCGCTCGAGGACCGCCGCTCCCAGCCGTTCGCTCAACGGAAGATCACCCAGCCGCAGCGCGTCCGCCGCGGCCGTCACCATATCGTCGAGAGGCTGCGGGTTGTCGCTGTCCAGTGCCAGCACCGCCAGCCGCAGCCGGTCGACGACATCATGGCGGGGCTCTGCGGCCAGCCGTTCGAACAGCGCGGTGCGCCGCGCGCGCAGGTCGTCGGGCGCCAGTTGTTCCCGGACCGCGTCGGCATAGAGCGGATGGGCCGCCCGCGCCACGTCGTCAACGACGGTGATCGCGCCTGCGACCTCCGCCGCGTTCACCGCATCGCCTGCCAACGCCGACAGATCGGCCAAGGCCATCGGATCGGCCACCGCGAGAAACTCCAGCGCGGTGCGGGCATCCGCCGGAAGCGACGCGATGAACTCAGCCACCGAGGCGTCCAACCGCGCCCGGTTCGCGTCCGGCGGGCTGAGCTCGGTGCGCGGCAGCAGGTTGTCGAGTTGCAGCGCCCTGATCGAATCCGGCGCGGGCTCGTCGCTGTCGACGGTGACGATCAGCCGCACAGCCCCGCTGACCGCCAGCTGGTACACCAGCGTCGCCGACAGGTGGTCGAGCAGGTGGGCGTCGTCGACGATCAGCAGCAGCCCGGCGTCCACCGACTCGCGGGCGGCGCGCAGCACGGCCGCGGTCTTGCCGGTGTCGGGAACCTCGATCAACCCGCGCAGCGCCGCGAACGGAACCACGCGGTCCGACACCGTCCCGGTCACCAACGCGCGACGGCCCGTCGAGCCGCTCGGCCGCGGCGAGGGCCACCGTCGTCTTGCCCGCGCCGACGGGCCCGGCGAGCACCGCTCCGCCGTGTTCGCGCACCGCCGTTTCGAGCCGTTCGGTCGCCGGTCCAGGCGGCGCAGTCCTCCAGTCGACGGGCACCCGCCGGAGTCTAGGGTCTGCGCGCCGCGGCTGGGCCGTACTCGTCTACGTTGTCGATGTGTCCCCCGATCCCGGCCCCAGTGGGCGGTCTGCGTCTACTGCGCGTCGGGCCCACGGCACCCCGAACTGCTGGAGCTGGCAAGCCAAGTGGGCGACGCCATCGCCGCCCGCGGCTGGACCCTCGTCTCTGGAGGGGGAAACGTCTCGGCCATGGGCGCATTGGCCACCGGTGCCCGTGCCAGGGGCGGCCGCACCATCGGGGTGATCCCGAAGGCCCTCGTGCACCGCGAGCTCGCCGACGTCGACGCCGACGAACTCGTCGTCACCGAGTCGATGCGGGAACGCAAGCAGGTCATGGAGGACCGGGCCGACGCGTTCATCGCGTTGCCGGGCGGCATCGGCACCCTCGAGGAGTTCTTCGAAGCGTGGACCGCGGGTTATCTGGGTATGCACGACAAGCCGGTGGTGATGCTCGACCCGTTCGGGCATTACGACGGGCTGCGGGCCTGGTTGTACGGACTCGTCGACAGCGGATACGTCACCCAGACCGCACTGGACCGGCTTGTGGTGGTGGACGACATCGACGATGCGCTGGCTGCCTGTGCACCGGCCCCGTGACGGCGATCACCCGCATGGTTTTAGGGTGTCGGTCAAACGACCGGGAGGGGAATCGCCACATGGCCGATCGGAAATCGGGGACCCGTAGCAGCGTCGGGTTGCTCGACATCGCCAGCCGCGTGCCCGGCCTTCTGATGGATACACCGACGATCCTGCGCGGCGTCGTCACCGGATTCGGGGCCCGTCCTTCGGCCAAGACCTCCATCGGCAAGGTGTTCCAGGACCGGGCTGCCCAGTACGGGGACAAGATCTTCCTCAGGTTCTCCGACCAGGAGATCACCTATCGAGAGGCCAACGAGACCGTCAACCGCTACGCCGCGGTGTTGGCCGCTCGCGGGGTCGGCCGCGGCGACGTCGTCGGCATCATGCTGCGCAATTCGCCCGACCCGGTGATGCTCATGCTGGCGGCGGTCAAGTGCGGTGCGATCTCCGGCATGCTGAACTACAACCAGCGCGGCGACGTCCTCGAGCACAGCTTGGGGCTGCTGTCCGCCAACGGTCGTCATCGCCGACCCCGACTTCGTCGACCCGATCAACGAATCCGGAGCCGACACCGAAGGACTGGTGTCGCTCGACGAGTTCAAGCGCCTCGCCGAAACCGCGCCGACCGAGAATCCGGCCAGCGCCTCGGCCGTACTCGCCAAGGACAAGGCGTTCTACATCTTCACCTCGGGCACCACCGGCATGCCGAAGGCCAGCATCATGACGCACTACCGGTGGCTGCGGGCGCTGGCCGGCTTCGGCGGCCTCGGAATGCGGCTGAACAGCAATGACACCCTGTATTGCTGCCTGCCGCTGTACCACAACAACGCGCTGACGGTCGCGCTGTCGGCGGTCCTCAACGGGGGTTCGACGCTGGCCCTCGGCAAGTCGTTCTCGGCCTCCAAGTTCTGGGACGAGGTGATCCGCTACGACGCCACCGCGTTCGTCTACATCGGTGAGATCTGCGCCTATCTGTTCAACCAGCCGGAGAAGGACACCGATCGCAAGCACAAGGTTCGGGTCATCGCGGGAAACGGTCTGCGGCCTGCGATTTGGGACGAGTTCACCGAGCGGTTCGGCATCGACCGGGTGTGCGAGTTCTACGCGGCCAGCGAGGGAAACACCGCCTTCGTCAACGTGCTCAACGTCGACAAGAGCACAGGCATGTGCCCCACACCGGTGGCCTTCGTGGAGTACGACGAGGAGACCGGCGACCCGAAGCGGGGAGACAACGGCCGGGTCCGCAAGGTGAAGACCGGCGAGCCGGGGCTGCTGCTCTCGAAGGTCAGCAGCTTCCAGCCGTTCGACGGCTACACCGACAAGGAAGCCACCGAGAAGAAGCTCGTCCGCGACGCCTTCAAGGAAGGCGACGTCTGGTTCAACACCGGCGACCTGATGCGCTCGCAGGGCTTCGGCCACGCGGCGTTCACCGACCGGCTCGGCGACACCTTCCGGTGGAAGGGCGAAAACGTCGCCACCACGGAGGTGGAGGCTGCGGTGTCCACCGACCAGCAGGTCGAGGAGGCGACGGTGTTCGGTGTCGAGGTCCCCGACACCGGCGGCCGTGCGGGCATGGTGGCCATCCAGCTCAAGGAAGGCCAGGACTTCGACGGCAAGGCGCTGGCCAAGGCCGCCTACGACAATCTGCCCGGCTACGCAGTCCCGCTGTTCGTGCGGGTCGTCAAGGAACTCGCGCACACCTCGACGTTCAAGAGCCAGAAGGTCGATCTGCGCAAGGAAGGCTACGGCGGGAAAACCGGCGAGGGCGACGAAGACGCAGGCGAGATCGAGGACCCGATCTACGTGCTGTCCGGCCGCGACGAGGGCTACGTCGAGTTCTACGACGAGTACCCCGACGAAGTGAAGGACGGCAAGAAGCCGAAGTAGGACGTCACGTGGTGCGGTAGTGAAGCAACAACGTGCCGTTCGGGGTGCGGTCGGACTCGAGCAGCTCGAGGCGGCGTAACCCGTCGAGCCCCTCGAAAAGCCGTGTGCCTCTGGTGGCCAGCGTTGCCGCCACCACCAGCCGCAGATCGTCCACCAATCCCGCGGAGAGCAACGATCGGGCCAACTCGATGCTGCCGTGGATGCCGATGTCGCCGCCCTCTTGCTGCTTCAGGTCGCCACGTGATCCGCGGCCGGCTTGACCACGATGGGATCGGCTTCCAGCGGTGACGATGTGAAGACGTGCTTGACGGTGCCGTTGATGAAGCTGCGAAACGGCTCGGGGCCCTGTTCCGGCCAGTGGCCCACCCAATAGTCATAGGTATGCCGACCGAGCAGGACGGCGTCCTGGGATCCGATCACCTGGGCCAGGTTGTCGAAAATGGCCTCGCCGTCGAACATCCAGTCGGTTGATTCCTCCGCCACCCCGTCAAGGGACAACAGCTGGAACAGGACGACGCGCCGCATCGTGTCGCTTCCTTTTGGCGGGGTTCATACCCGTACCCTCCGAGGGTTCCGCGGACAGAGTCAAGGACTCGTCACCCACGCTCAGCGCATCCGCGCAGCAGCGCCGAAATCGCACGCCCGTAGCCTGGTGTGGTGCAATCGACCTTCTGCGGCCGTCCGGTGGCCGGCGATCGGGCGCTGATCATGGCGATCGTGAACCGCACACCGGATTCGTTCTACGACCGCGGCGCAACCTTCACCGATGAGGCGGCCAAAGCCGCAGCTCACCGGGTCATCGCCGACGGCGCCGATGTCGTGGACGTCGGCGGCGTGAAGGCGGGGCCGGGCGAGCGACGTCGGCGTCGACGAGGAGATCGCGCGGGTCGTGCCGTTCATCGAATGGCTCCGCGCCACGCTACCCCGACCAACTGATCAGCGTCGACACCTGGCGCTCGCAGGTCGCCAAACAGGCCTGCGCCGCCGGTGCCGACCTGATCAACGACACCTGGGGCGGCCACGACCCCGGACTGCCCGAGGTTGCCGCGGAGTTCGGCGCCGGGCCTGGTGTGCTCCCACACCGGCGGCGCCGCGCCGCGCACCCGCCCGTTCCGGGTCAGCTACGGCACCTCCGAGCGCGGCGTCGTCGACGACGTCATCGCAGAGGTAACCGCGGCAGCCGAACGCGCGGTGGCCGCCGGGGTATCGCGAGACGCGGTTTTAATCGATCCGACCCACGATTTCGGCAAAAACACTTATCACGGCCTTAGTTTGTTGCGCCACGTAAAAGACCTTGTAAAAACTGGATGGCCGGTCCTGATGGCGCTGAGCAATAAAGACTTCGTCGGGGAAACTCTCGGTGTGGACCTGACGGAACGCTTGGAGGGCACCCTGGCTGCGACGGCTCTGGCCGCCGCAGAGGGCGCCGCTATGTTCCGGGTGCATGAAGTCGGGCCCACGCGACGCGTTCTCGAAATGGTCGCGTCGATCAAAGGCGAACGACCGCCGACGCGCACGGTTAGGGGACTGGCATGACACTGACACCAGAACTGCCCGGAACGGACGTCGTCACCGGCAGATGGCTCACCGACCACAGCTTCAGCAGGCCGACATGGACCGTTGCCGAGCTGGAGGCCGCCAAGGGATCGCGCACCATCTCGGTGGTGCTGCCTGCCCTCAACGAGGAAGTGACCGTCGGCAGCGTCGTCGAAACCATCACGCCGCTGGTCGGCGGGCTGGTCGACGAGCTGATCGTGGTGGACTCCGGCTCCACCGACGACACCGAGATCCGCGCGCTCGCCGCCGGTGCACGGGTGATCAGCCGCGAGGTCGCCCTGCCCGAGGTGCCGCCGCAGCCCGGCAAGGGTGAAGTGCTGTGGCGCTCCCTTGCGGCCACCACCGGCGACATCGTCGTCTTCGTCGACTCCGACCTGATCGACCCCGACCCGATGTTCGTGCCGAAGCTGGTCGGCCCGCTGCTGACCACCGAGGGCGTGCACCTGGTCAAGGGCTTCTACCGCCGTCCACTGAAGGTCAGCGGCAGCGAGGACGCCAACGGAGGCGGCCGGGTCACCGAATTGGTCGCGCGTCCGCTGCTGGCGGCGCTGCGACCCGAGCTGAGCTACCTCATGCAGCCGCTGGGCGGCGAGTACGCCGGCACCCGCGAGCTGCTCACCTCGGTGCCTTTCGCGCCCGGCTACGGCGTGGAGATCGGGCTGCTCATCGACACCTACGACCGGCTCGGCCTCGACGCGATCGCGCAGGTCAACCTCGGTGTGCGGGAGCACCGCAACCGTCCGTTGACCGAGCTAGCCACGATGAGCAGGCAGGTCATCGCCACCCTGCTGTCCCGCTGCGGCGTCCCCGACTCGGAGGTCGGCCTGACGCAGTTCTTCGCCGACGGCGACGACTACACGCCCCGCACGTCGGAGGTGTCGCTGGTCGACCGGCCGCCGATGATCACGCTGCGGCCCCGTTAGCGCGGGCCGTCCCGCGTCCTCGTCGGACCGGTGAGGCAGGATCGGGAGCGTGACCCTGATCCTGCTGTACCTGGTGGTCCTGATCCTGGTGGCCGTCGTGCTGTTCGGCGTGGGCAGTGTGCTGTTCGGGCGCGGCGAGGTGTTGCCGCCGCTGCCGCGCGCCACCACCGCGACGGTGCTGCCCGCATCGGGTGTCACCGGTGCCGACGTCGAAGCGGTCAAGTTCACCCAGACGCTGCGTGGCTACAAGACCAGCGAGGTCGACTGGGTTCTTGACCGGCTGGGCCAGGAGCTCGACTCGCTGCGCGGTGAGCTGGCGGCGGTGCAGGCGCAACAGGCAGGCGCCGACGACGCGGCGGAGGAGGAACCCGTCGAGGGCGGCGCGCACGCGCTGCCAGCAGAGGACAGGGCAGATTCGTGACCGTGCCGCCAGCAGACGACGGCCGCGTCCGCTGCGGTTGGATCGACCAATCACGTTTGGCGCCAGCGGATTTCGTTCTCTACCGCGACTACCATGACACGGAGTGGGGCCAGCCGCTGCGGGACTCCACGGCACTGTTCGAACGGGTCAGCCTCGAGGCCTTCCAGAGCGGGCTGTCGTGGCTGATCATCCTTCGCAAGAGGGAGAACTTCCGCCGCGCGTTCCACAGGTTCGACATCGACCGGATCGCCCGCTACACCGACCGCGACGTGACCCGGCTGATGAACGATGCAGGGATCGTGCGCAACCGCTTGAAGGTCGAGGCCACCATCTCCAACGCCCGGGCGGCAGCCGACCTGGACGTCGACCTCGGCGAGCTGCTGTGGGTTTCGCCCCGCCGCGGCGGCCACGGCCAAAGAAACTGTCGGAGGTTCCCGCCGTCACCCCGGAATCGACGGCGATGGCCAAGGAACTCAAGCGGCGGGGCTTCAAATTCGTGGGTCCCACGACGGCGTACGCCTTGATGCAGGCGACCGGAATGGTCGACGACCACATCGCGTCCTGCTGGGTGCCCGCGGCAGCATAGGCCCTTGTCGCGGTGATCTTCGCCGGGTCTTTGCACACCTGACGCCGCGGATAGGGAACAATAGGGGAAGTTCAGTAGCAGTTCAGTGCCGGGAGCTGTCTACGGGTGGGCAGCCGGCTCATGTGGAGGGAGCACTCGATGGCGGCGATGAAGCCCCGGACCGGAGACGGTCCACTGGAAGCAACCAAGGAGGGGCGCGGCATCGTGATGCGGGTACCACTTGAAGGCGGTGGCCGTTTGGTCGTCGAACTCACGCCCAGAAGAGGCAGCGGCCCTCGGCGACGAACTCAAGGGCGTTACGAGCTAGCTCGACACCTTCCGGTAGATCTCCAGGGTCTGCTCGGCGATATGAGCCCAGGAAAATTCGGCGATGCAGCGCTGCCGTCCAGCCTCTCCGTACTGACGCGCCCGCTCGGGCTCGGCGACCAACGTGTTGACGGCGTCGGCCAGCCGGGTTTCGAAGAACTCCGGGTCACCCTGGTCGTAATGCACGAGTAGCCCCGTCTGATGGTCGGCGACCACCTCGGGAATACCTCCGACGTCGGAAGCGACCACCGCCGTCCCGCACGCCATCGCCTCGAGGTTGACGATGCCCAACGGCTCGTACACCGATGGACAGACGAAAACTGTTGCAGCCGAGAGGATTTCGCGAATCTTGCCGATGGGCAGCATCTCCCGCACCCAGAACACGCCGGTGCGGGCCCGGGCCAGCTCCTGCACCGCCGCGGTCACCTCCGCGGCGATTTCCGGGGTGTCCGGCGCGCCGGCGCAGAGCACGAGCTGCACGTCTGGGTCGAACTTGTGGGCGGCGGCGACCAGGTGGGCGACGCCCTTCTGGCGGGTGATCCGCCCGACGAACGCGACGATCGGGCGGGCGGGGTCAACGCCGAGTTCGGCAAGCACCGACTCCGTCGGCGTGTCCGCGGTGGCCGGGTACCAGACTTCGGTGTCGATACCGTTGCGCACCACGTGCACGCGGCTGGGATCCAGCGCGGGATAGGTGTGCAGCACGTCGTCTCGCATGCCGGAACTGACCGCGATCACCGCGTCGGCGGCCTCGACGGCGGTGCGTTCCACCCAGGACGAGATGCGGTAACCACCACCCAGCTGTTCGGCTTTCCACGGCCGCATCGGCTCCAGCGAGTGGGCGGTCAACACGTGCGGGATGCCGTACAGCAGCGCCGCCAGGTGACCGGCCAGCCCCGTGTACCAGGTGTGTGAATGCACAACGGTCGCGGTTTCGGCGGCATTGGCCATCACCAGATCGGCCGACAGCGTCGCAAGCGCCGGGTTGGCGCCCTTGAGCGCCGGGTCGGGCTGGTGGACGAATGCGCCGTCGCGCGGGGCGCCCATGCAGTGCACGTCGACTTCGCACAGGTTGCGTAGCTGCGCGACGAGTTCGGTGACGTGTACGCCTGCGCCGCCGTACACCTCGGGCGGATATTCACGCGTCATCATCGCCACCCGCATGCCTACGACCGTAGTGTCCGACGCTGTCCGCCGCAGCCATGTAGGAAACGCCGATTCGGGGTATTCACCAATTGTCTTGACGGACAGCCGCGCAGGTCAAAAGTGCGAATGCCTGGTCACCGTGAGAACCTGCAGATAGGTTTGAATCATGAGGGAGTTGCCACACGTCCTCGGCATCGTGCTGGCCGGCGGGGAAGGCAAGCGGCTGTACCCGCTGACGGCGGACCGAGCAAAGCCGGCAGTTCCCTTCGGCGGCGCCTACCGGCTGATCGACTTCGTGTTGTCCAATCTGGTCAATGCCCGATACCTGCGTATTTGCGTTCTCACTCAATACAAGTCGCATTCGCTGGACCGGCACATCTCGCAGAACTGGCGACTGTCCGGCCTGGCCGGCGAATACATCACGCCGGTGCCGGCGCAGCAGCGGCTCGGCCCGCGGTGGTACACCGGCTCGGCCGACGCGATTTACCAGTCGCTGAACCTGATCTACGACGAGGACCCCGACTACATCGTCGTGTTCGGCGCCGACCACGTGTACCGGATGGATCCCGAGCAGATGGTGCAGTTCCATATCGAGAGCGGAGCGGGCGCGACGGTCGCGGGCATCCGGGTGCCGCGCGCCGAAGCCACCGCCTTCGGCTGCATCGACTCCGACGAGTCCGGGCGCATCCGAGGAGTTCCTCGAGAAGCCGGCCGATCCGCCCGGCACACCCGATGACCCCGAGCAGACGTTCGTGTCGATGGGCAACTACATCTTCACCACGAAGGTGCTCATCGACGCGATCCGCGCCGACGCCGACGACGACGACTCCGATCACGACATGGGCGGCGACATCATCCCGCGGCTGGTGTCCGACGGGATGGCAGCGGTCTACGACTTCAACAACAACGAGGTGCCCGGGGCGACCGAACGCGATCACGGCTACTGGCGTGACGTCGGGACGCTCGACGCGTTCTACGACGCCCACATGGATCTGGTGTCCGTGCACCCGGTGTTCAACCTCTACAACAAGCGCTGGCCGATCAGGGGCGAGTCGGAGAACCTCGCCCCGGCCAAGTTCGTCAACGGCGGCTCGGCTCAGGAGTCGGTGGTCGGGGCGGGCAGCATCATCTCGGCGGCGTCGGTGCGCAACTCGGTGCTGTCGTCCAACGTCGTCGTCGACGACGGCGCGATCGTCGAGGGCAGCGTGCTGATGCCGGGCGTCCGGGTGGGCCGCGGCGCCGTCGTACGGCACGCGATCCTGGACAAGAACGTCGTGGTCGGGCCCGGCGAGATGGTCGGCGTCGACCTGGAGAAGGACCGGGAACGGTTTGCGATCAGCGCGGGCGGCGTGGTCGCGGTCGGCAAGGGCGTCTGGATCTAATCGACCTGCGCGGCGGGCTTCTGCCGCCGTCGTCGGCGCCGCCAAAGCTTGACGAACGCCCAGACCAGAATCGCCAACACGGCGAGCACGAGCACCGGTAACAGAATCGCCAGGAACACCAGCGAGATGCTGATGCCGTCCTCGATGGTGGACAGCACCGGCGCCGCCACACCCGCCGTCGCGACGTTCGCGGCAGGCCGCACCGCCGACTTGGTCAGCGACACCACCAGCGCGACGAGCGACTCCGACGACGATCGGTACCCACTGGCCCGACTGGGCGAACGCGCCGGGATCGGTGACGGCCGCGGTCTCGGAAGCGGTGCCCGAGCCGAAAACGATGCCGCCGGAGGTCGGCCGGACGAACGTCTGGATGGTGTCGTTGATGCTGTCCAGCGCGGGGATCTTGTCGGCGACGATCTCGATCGAGCAGCAGCACCCCGACGATCGTCATCACCCAGCCGTTCTCCAGCCAGGCCTAGCCGTGCGGCAGCGTGATCAGGTCGGTGAACCGGGACAGCAGGCCGAGCGCCAGCAGCGGGATGTACGCGTTGAGCCCCGACGCGGTCGCCAGCCCGAGGCCGGTCAGCAGTTCCACATACGCATTATGGGCGCCGGTCAGTCCAGAACGGCCAAACTGAGGCCGCGAAGCCGGTCCGGGTCGGCTTCGATATCGATCTCGGAGATCTTGTCGCCGACGGCGCAGAAGCGCAGCACAAGTGCGAGTCGGCCCTCCGGCGCGACGACGATCCCGACGGCACCGTCCACCAGCGCAGGCTCCGCGAAGCGGGCATTGGCGGAGAAGGCACGCGCATTGGCGGCCACGGCCTGCGCGCCCCGAATAGTCATTGGGGTGCCTGCCGCGGCCGCGTCGACCCGCAGCACCACATCACTGTGCAGTGCCGCGAGCAGCGAGTCGAAATCGCCTTCGCGCGCAGCGGACAAGAACGCGTCGACGAGCCGCCGCTGCTGCACGAGATCCGTTGCGGGGTCCGGGGTTTTGCCGCGCACGCGGCGGCGGGCGCGGGCGGCGAGCTGCGCGGCGGTGTTCTCCGATCGGCCCACGATCGGCGCGATCTCGGCGAACGGCAGGTCGAACATGTCGTGCAGCACGAACGCCAGCCGCTCGGCGGGTGACAACCGCTGGAGGATGACCAGCAACGCCGCGCCGATCGAATCGGCAAGCAGCGCCTCCTGTTCCGGCTCGAACGGCTCGGCCGTCGCGGTGCGCGGGGCGGGAGCCGTCTCGTCGAGCGGCTGCTCGGGGTGGGCAGCGCGGGCGCGCAGTGTATCCAGGCAGATGCGGGCGATGACCGTGGTCAGCCAGCCTCGCATGTTGCGCACATCGCCGACGTCGGTGCGCTCCATCCGCAGCCAAGCCTCCTGGACGGCGTCCTCGGCCTCGGTCAGTGACCCCAGCATGCGGTAGGCGACTGCATGCAGATGCGCTCGGTGCTCCTCGAACTCATCCACCGGCGTCTCCTTCCCTGCGGTCATGATCTGCTGCCGCTGCCCGTCATATCTATGACGAAACGAAAGGACGGCTCATGACCGAGACGACGATGCGGGCGCCGGCGCTGCTGCGGGCGGTGTTCGTGGTGCACGGCGTGATCACGCTTGCGGGCGCGGTGGTGTTGATCGTGTTTCCGGCGGCGATCCCAACGCTGGTGGGTATCACGATCGAGCGGCAGGACTATCTGCTCGTCTACCTGGTCGGCGCCGCCGAACTCACGATCGCTGTGCTGTCCTTCGGCGCCACCCGGCTGACCGATCCGGCCGCCCTGCGGCTCGTCGTGACGACGTTCGTGACGCTGCACGGCGCGAGCGGCATCCTCGACCTCGTCTACATGGGCGTGACCGAGGTGAACGGCACGATCATCGCGAACACGGTGCTGCGGTTCGCCGTCGTCGCGGTGTTCCTCGTGGTTTGGCGAGCAGCGGGCGCTCACCAGACGTACGGCACCAGCCGGTAGTGCACCTTCTGCATGTACTCGCGGTACCCGGCCAGCTCCTGCGTCAACAGGGCCTCTTCGTCGTTGATGCGCAGAGCGAGCACCGCCAGGCCTGCGATGACGATCAGCAGACCCCAGTACGAGCCGAGCGCAAGCGGGGCTGCCGATCATCAGGATCACGTTCCCGAAGTACATCGGGTGCCGGACGAACCCGTACCAGCCCGTCGACGACAGCTGCTGGCCAGACTCCACCTTGACATTGGCTGCGGCGTAGCCGTTCTGGATGGTCACCAGCATCGCGATGGTGAGGCCGACCGCGACAAGGACGAGTCCCAGTACCGAAACGGCCGCGGGCACCGTCGACCAGCCGAAGCGAAAGTCCAACGCGCTGATCACGATCATCGCGAACACCGACACGAACGCGACGGTGATGATGAGCTTCTGCAGGGGCCGTGTCTCGGCGCCCGGGCCTGCCTGCATGCGTCGGCGCAGCGCCTCCGGATTGTTCACAGCGAGATACACGCTGGGTATCAGGGTCGCTGCGGCGAACACCGCGATGAAGGCCCACCCTCGCCAGTAGTCGAAGGTGCCTGCGGGCCAGAACACCAGGAGCCCGAAAACGACGAAACCGATGAGAGACGTAAACACCGTTTGGACAAGGGTTTTCATGATCACCACACTCCTGGTACCAGTCGATAGTGCACCTTCTCCGTGTATTCGTCATAGCCTTGGAGGTCCTGACGCAGCGCCTTCTCTTCGTCGGTGATACGGGCGGCGAAGATCAGCACGCCGGGGATGATCGTGAGCAGGCCCCAATACGAGGCCAGCGCAAGCGGCACTGCCGACCATCATGATCAGCGCCCCGACGTACATCGGGTGGCGCACCAGGCCGTACAGGCCCGTGGAGACGACCGGCTGATCCTTCTCCACGGTGATCGTCGCTGCTGCATAGTTGTTTTGGATCACCACGACTTCTGCGAGCCCGATGCCCAGTGCGACAAGCACGTTGCCGAGTACGACGACCGGCGTCGGAACCGCTGACCACCCGAACCGGTGGTCAAGGGCACTGACCACCGCAACCGCGACAACCGCCAGCATGATGCCGACATTGATGAGCTTCTGCACCATTCGGGTTTCTGCGAACGGCCCGGAACGCGTGCGCCGTTCCATCGCATCCGGATACCTCACGGCGAGATAGATGGTTGGGATCATGGTGGCGACGACGAACACGGCGATGTAGACCCAAGCCTGCCAGTAGTCGAACGTGCCTGCAGGCCAGAACAGCAACAGCCCGAAGAAAACGATGCTGAAGACTGTGTACGCCAACATTTGAATAGCGATCTTCACGATTCCTCCTTCGAATATTCAGATTGCGTCGCGACGGCGATAGATCGCGCCTGCGACGAGGGAAAGCGCGACGGCTGCGACGACCATGACCGACAGCGCGACAGCCGAATACTCACTCGGCGCCTTGGTCTGGCCGACTGGCGACGCGTCGAGCAGCCACTGCGGCAGCCGCAGCAAGGCGCCCAGGTACAGCGCGACGATGACGAATGTCACTGCTAGCCAACCGATCCACGGCTGCCGTAGCGCCACAGCCAGAGCCGCGACGCCTGCCATTACCGCCATCGCGGGCACGTAGGCCAGGCCGGCGAGCGTCAGCCGCCAAATCGTCTGGGGCTCGCCGATGGTGAGACCCGCACCTAGGCCGTTGCCGAGGCCGGCGAAGAACAACAGCACCGCGGCGCCGACGATCGCGGCGCCGACTGCGGAGAGTAGCCACCACCAGCGCGACACCGCACCGGCCAACACGGCCTCGCCGAGGCCGGACTGCTCGTCGTTGGATACACGCAGCACAGCAGTGGCGACGTAGGCGGTGGTCGCGGCGGCCAGGAACTGCGTCATCGTGGTGTACACGCCGTCGGTGCCCTGTGCGGTCAATACCCGCTGAAGCAGTTCGTTGTCCTTCGCGGCGTCGAGCAGCGACTTCGTCATCGACCCGAATGTCAAGCCGGACAGGAACAATCCGACGGCCCAGCCGATCGTCTGACCGCGCTGCAGCGTCATGTGCAGTCCGAACACGCTCTTGATCGGGCGGGCGTTCGGGTGCTCGCCGGAGGACGGGATGACGCCGTCGTCGTATTGCCTGCTGCTCTCGAGCACCGCGGCCAACGCCATCAGCCCGACGGCGAGCACGACAAGCAAGGCGAACGGCCACCACCGCAGGTCGACGAACGCACGCATCTGCTGAGCCCAGGCGATGGGGGAGAACCAGGACAGCGCGCTGCCCGAATTGTTGATGACGTCGCCTGCCCCACGGACCAGCGCGGCCAGTGCGAGTGCGCCCATCGCAGCACCGGTCGCGGCGCGCGGCTGCCGCCACAACTGGGCGGTGACCGCCGCAACGGCGCCGAACATCATCGACACTCCGGTGACGCCAAGGCACATCGCCGCGGTGTCGACGACGGCGAAGCCGGTCACCGCCATCGCTGCCGTCATGGTCACCGCGAGTACCGCGTTGACACCGCCAACCACGATCAACGCGGCGGCCGTCCGGGCATGGCGACCGACCACCGACGACAGCACCAATTCCGCTGCGCCGCTTTCCTCCTCGGCGCGGGTATGCCGAATGACGGTGAGAATGGACAGAATCGAGGCCGCAATGATCAGGGTGAGCATCAGCTCGTTGGCCATCATGACACCAAGGTCGGTCTCGTTGACGCCGAACATAGGGCCGCCCAATATCATTCCGGCGGGTGTCTTGAGCAGATTGACCCGGGCCGCCCGCTGCGCCTCCTCCGGGTAGGCGAGTTTGATGGCATTCGGTGCGTACACCATCATCAGCGTCAGCGCCGCGATCCATACGCTCAGCCGGACGCGGTCTCGGCGCAGGGCCAGCCTGATCAGGCTGCCGACGCCGGTAAGCGGCGAGGCCGCAGGCGTCGCTTCGTGGCGACCGGCGTGGCGGTGCAACGGGTGGCGGTGCTCATCGATCCGCCCCCTGATACTCGCGGAGGAACAGGTCCTCGAGCGACGCAGGCGTAACCGTAAGGTCGATGATCCCGAGATCGGTGAGCTGGGCCATCGTGTGGTCCAGATCGTTGCGATCGACCGAGAAGTTGTAGTGGCCGTCGTTGATCGAGAAGTCGTGGACGAACGGAGCACGTTGCAGTGCTTGGCCGTCGGTGCGGGTGCGCACCGTGACGGAGGTCCGCATCAGGTGCCGCAGCTCGTCGAGGGTGCCCGATTTCACCGCGCGGCCCGCCCGGATGATCGTCACGCTGTCGCACAGCTTCTCGACCTCGGCGAGGATGTGACTGGACAGCAGCACCGCGGCGCCGTTGTCGGCAACTTCCTCGACACACTTCTGAAAAGCCTTCTCCATCAACGGGTCAAGCCCCGATGTCGGCTCGTCGAGGATGTAGAGCTCCGCATTGGTGGAGAAGGCTGCGACGATGGCCACCTTCTGCCGGTTGCCCTTGGAGTAGGTGCGCGCCTTCTTGTGCGGGTCGAGCTCGAACCGCTCGAACAGCTCGTCGCGCCTGCGGGTGTCGACGGTGCCGTTGCCGCGCAGGCGTGCCAGGAAGTCGATGGCCTGCAGCCCGGTCAGGTTGGGCCACAACGTCACATCGCCTGGTACGTAGGCGATCCGCCGATGCAGCGCGACCGCGTCGCGCCACGGGTCGCCGCCGAGCAACCGCACGGTGCCGCTGTTGGCGCGCAGCAGACCGAGCAGCACGCGGATGGTGGTGGACTTGCCCGCGCCGTTGGGGCCGAGAAAGCCTGCGATGTCACCCGGCGCAACGGTCAGGTCGAGTCCGTCGAGGGCCCTGGTGCGGCCGAATGTCTTGACCAGGCCGCGGATTTCGACAGCGGGCTGTGCGCCTTGGATGCTGTTAGCCCGTTGCAGGGACGTCGCCGTCATCGTGATCTCCTTCAGTCGGATTGCTGAACGGAATGCCTTGTTCGCGTTGGGCGAGGAATGCCTCATACATCGTCGAGTCGGCCATCAGCCCGTTGGTGTACAGCTCCAGCGCGGGCAGCATCATGTCTTCGGCGTAGTCGCGCAGCACCTGGCGCAGGTCGGTGGGGTTGTCGTGCATCTGCAGGTAGAGCAGAAGCCCGCCGCCGTTGTTGATGCCGAGGAATCTGGCGCGGGCCTTCGGGTCTCGGCTCGGTTTGAGGGTGCCGGCCCGAACGCCCTCCTCGAGGTACTGCTCGGCGTTGTCGAGCATCTGCTGCCAGAGGTGCTTGGCCAGGTCGTTGCCGGACTGCAAGCTCCGCACCAGGTAGGCGGTCAACGGCGCGTACGACTCGATTTCGGCCATCGCGCCAAGCCAGTTCGCCGGGTCGGAGGCGGTGGTCAGCGACTCGCTCTTGGCCTGCCGGATCTCCTCGGCGATGTAGTCGTCGCAGGCCTTCAGCAGGCCCTCCTTGGATCCGAAATGGTGGATCACCAGCGCGGCGCTGACGCCTGCGGCCTGCGCGATCGCCCGCAACCCGACGCTGAAGCCGTGCTGGCCCACCTGGTCGATGGCGGCGTCGCGGATCCTTGCGACGGCCGTGAGATCGTCCGCTGAACGCATGTTTAGTACGCTAAACGTGTGTTCAGCGTTCAGTCAAGCGAAACGCCGTCAGGGTTCCGTAAAAAATCGCGCCAGTTACTTTTCGGGAACGAGCCAGTCGCGGGCCGCGGCCAGCAGGCCGTCGCCCAACGGCACCAGCACCGGTGTGAGCCGCTCATCCTCGGCGATCAGCCGCGCAGCCTCGCGCACCGCGGTGACCTCGGCGTCGCGGGCCTTCGCATCACCCGCGCGGCCGCCGAGCGCCGCCCGATGCACGACGATCGCGCCGCCGGGCCGCAGCAACCGCACGCCCTCGACGACGAAATCGGGCTGGTCGGCGGGATCGGCGTCGATGAAGACCAGGTCGTAGGACTCGTCGGCCAGCCGGGTGAGGACGTCCTGGGCTCGCCCGCCGATCAGCCTGGTCCGCGACGGCCCGATGCCCGCCTCGGAGAACGCCTGCTTGGCCAGGCGCTGGTGCTCGGGCTCGACGTCGATCGTCGTCAGCACGCCGTCATCGCGCATGCCGGAAAGCAGCCACAACCCACTGACACCGGCGCCGGTGCCGACCTCGACGACCGCCTTCGCGCCGCTGACCTTGGCCAACACGCTCAAAAGGGCCCCGACCGCGGGGGTGACGGCGCCTGCGCCCGTTTCGACAGCGCGGTCGCGGGCGGCGGCGACGATGGCGTCCTCGGAGATCGAGTGTTCGGCGTGCGTGACGATCGACTCGGCGCGGCTGGGCTGCGGCTGGCTCGCCGGGTCATCGGCCATGCCCGCAGCGTAGAGCGGTGCCCATGTGCGCCACCACCGCGACACGCCCGCGCCGCAATGGCCAAATCCCGTCGAAATCGCGGTGGTTTGCCCAGCTCGATGTTGGTTTCGATTTGGTAAATCCTGCTTTCTCAGGGAAAGTTCAGTGGTCTCATATGCCAGCCACACCACGGTCGGGAACGGTATCTCGCATGGAACACGGCGGACGCTGGCGCTCTGGGAATAACCATGTCGATCGTCGTGTTTCCGCGAATGTCGCGTTGCCGATAAGCGGTGAACGCTGTGATCTGGAGGATCCGACGACCATTACCACCACGGCCACCCAACTTTCTCCCGTTTCGATGTCCCATCTCGAGCGGTTCAGCGACGGGGAATGGGTTGAGCCTTCCGATGAGCCTCAAGGCACCGCGGTTTTCGACGCCACCGGTGATCAAGGCCAGCATGCCCTCGTGGGACGAGCTGGTGCGTCAGCACGCCGACAGGGTGTACCGGCTGGCCTACCGGCTGTCCGGCAACCAGCACGACGCCGAAGACCTGACCCAGGAGACGTTCATCCGCGTCTTCCGGTCCGTACAGAACTATCAGCCCGGGACGTTCGAGGGCTGGCTGCACCGCATCACCACGAACCTGTTCCTGGACATGGTGCGCAGGCGCGGCCGGATCCGGATGGAGGCGCTGCCCGAGGACTACGACCGGGTGCCCGCCGACGAGCCCAACCCCGAGCAGATCTACCACGATTCGCGGCTGGGTCCCGACCTGCAGGCCGCGCTCGACTCGCTGGCGCCGGAGTTCCGCGCGGCGGTCGTGCTCTGCGACATCGAAGGTTTGTCGTACGAGGAGATCGGCGCGACGCTCGGCGTCAAGCTGGGCACCGTGCGGAGCCGGATTCACCGCGGTCGGGCGGCGTTGCGGGACTACCTGGCACGCCACTCCGACGACACGGCCAGGTCGGCCTGACCGTTCACGGGTGTCCGGCGCCGTGTCCCGCGCTACATTCAAGTAGTAAGCACTGTCTATCGCGATGCGTGATAGACCGAGAGGAGCGGGGTGATGGTCGACCCGGGGCATGTGTTTCGCCGCGCGTTCTCCTGGCTGCCCGCCCAGCTCGCTTCGCAGAGTGATGCACCGGTAGGGCCGCGTCAGTTCGGGTCGACAGAACATCTGTCGACCGAGGCGATCGCCGCCTTCGTCGACGGTGAGCTGCGGATGACCGCGCACTTGCGGGCCGCGCACCATCTCTCGCTGTGTCCGCAGTGCGCGGCCGAGGTCGAAGCCCAGCGCCAGGCCCGCGCCGCGCTGCGGGATTCCCGTCCCATCGCCATTCCTAGTTCGCTACTGGGCTTGCTCTCCCAGATTCCGCAGGACAGTTCGCACGTCCAGTCCAGCGAGGCTGATCAGACCCAGTTTGCTGACGACCCGATCCGCGAGCGGCGCAAGCGCCGGTAGTGTGGAAGCAAATCAAGCAGCCGACGCGCGCCTGCGACCAAGCCGCGACGACATAGAGAGTGATACACGGGTGACCAAGCAGGACCAATCCGAAGGTAGCCAGCGGGTGGCGCCGCGTCCCGTCTCGCGCCCGCCGGTCGATCCGACCACCACGCGCGCGTTCGGCAGGCCCGACGGCGTCAACGGATCCTTCGTCGGCGTGGACGGCAATCGCGACCAGGGCGACTTCACACCGACCGACCAGCCGCCCGACCCGGTGCTCGAGCAGGCCTTCGGCAGGCCCAATGGCGCCGGCGACACGCTGCAACGCCATCCCGCCGACATCGGCGCACTGGACGCAGAACGCGAAAGGCAGCAGCCGGAAGAGCCCGACGACCCGTGGCGCGATCCCGGTGCGGCGGCCGCGCTCGGCACCCCGGCCATGCCGAAACCCGCGCCCGCGCCCGCCGCTGTCAACGTCGGCAGGCTCGGCGTGCGTGACGTGCTGTTCGGCGGCCGAGTGTCCTATGTCGCGCTCGCGGTGCTGGCGATCATCGCGCTGGTGATCGGCTTCGCAGGCGGTTGGGTGGGACGCAAGACCGCAGAGGTCGTCGAGGCGTTCACCACATCGAAGGTGACGCTGTCCACCGACGGGGGCTCCGATCAACCGACAGGCCGGTTCGCGCAAGTCGCTGCCTCCGTGGCGGATTCGGTCGTCACCGTCGAGGCGGTGGGTGATGACGAAGGCGCACAGGGCTCCGGTGTCGTCATCGACGGCCGCGGCTACATCGTCACCAACAATCACGTGATCTCCGAGGCCGCCACCAACCCGAGCCAGTTCAAGTTGTCGATCGTGTTCAACGACGGCAAGTCGGTGCCTGCCAATCTCGTCGGCCGCGATCCGAAGACCGACCTGGCCGTGCTGAAGGTCGACAACGTGGACAACCTCACCGTGGCGAAGCTCGGCGACTCCGACAAGCTGCACGTCGGCGACGAGGTCATCGCGGCGGGTGCCCCGCTCGGCCTGCGCAGCACCGTCACCCAGGGCATCATCAGCGCGCTGCACCGTCCCGTCCCGCTGTCCGGTGACGGCTCCGACACCGACACCGTCATCGACGGGGTGCAGACCGACGCCGCGATCAACCACGGCAACTCGGGTGGTCCGCTGATCAACATGGACTCCGATGTCATCGGCATCAACACCGCCGGAAAGTCGTTGTCGGACAGCGCCAGTGGGCTCGGGTTCGCCATTCCGGTCAACGAGGTGAAGAACGTCGTCGAGGCCCTGATCAAGGACGGCAAGATCGCCCATCCCACGCTGGGCCTGACCGCGCGGTCGGTGAGCAACGACCTCGCCTCGGGCGCACAGGTGGCCAACGTCAAGGCCGGTGGTCCCGCGGAGAAGGCGGGCATCCTGGAGAACGACGTCGTGGTCAAGGTCGGTGACCGCGCGGTCGCCGATGCGGACGAATTCGTTGTCGCGGTGCGGCTGTTGAAGATTGGGCAGGACGCCCCGATCGAGGTGGTCCGCGACGGCCGTCACGTGACGCTCACCGTCAACCCCGGATCCGACAACAGCACCTAATGTTCGCCAACGTCGGCTGGGGCGAGATGCTGCTCCTGGTGGTCGCCGGTTTGGTCATCCTGGGACCTGAGCGATTGCCCGGGGCCATCCGCTGGACCACCGGCGCGCTGCGTCAGGCGCGGGACTACATCAGCGGGGCGACCAGCCAACTGCGTGAGGATCTCGGCCCGGAATTCGACGACCTCCGCGAGCCGCTGAGCGAGCTGCAGAAGCTGCGCGGCATGACGCCGCGTGCCGCACTGACCAAACACCTGCTCGACGGCGACGACTCGATTTTCACCGGCAAGTTCGACCAGCCCGACGACAAGCCCGCCCAGCCGGCCCCCGCCGACCCGACGCCGCCGCAGCAGCAGCCGAGGCGACACCGTTCGACAGCGACGCCACTTAGGCGTTGGCGCGCGGTCGTTGCGCGAAACGGCCCAATAGCGAAGGCCGATCGCCCATCCGACCCACGCGATGACCGAAACGAGGTTGGAGGGCAGCACCCTCGGGTCCTCGAACGTGCTCACCACCGTCGCCGCTACCACCAGCACGGCGAACAGCACCCAGAGGTGAAAGATGAAGCGCGCGACCTTGGCCCCGAATCCATTGAATCTGTACAACAACAACGCGCTGCGCAGTGTCATTCGGCCTCGCGGCGCAGCCGTGGCTTGTGATTCCTCGGCGCGCAGCGACCAGAACCGAAAACCCATCGCAATGAGCGTCCAGAGGAAGATGCCGATGAGGTCGGCGTAGATGAGGCCGCCCGAAAAGTAGTTGGGGATACCGAGTGTGTCGGTCCGGCCGAAAGCGGAGCCCATCGCCCCACCGACCTGGAGCACCACCACGCCGAGGAAGAACCAGTAGAACCCCCGAAGGACCCTCGCGCTTCGGCGATGCATCGGGTACGCGAGCAGCAGCCGCCGAACAGTGACGGATCGCTTCTCCTCGTCGGGTGGCTGTGGCTTGGATTCGGCGACGAGTTCCGAGGCTTCGTCGAGCCAGGCCTGTGCTCGCGCGGCGGCCTGTTGCTCCCCATCGGGTGCGATCAGCTTGCTGGCGTTGAACCACTCCTCGGCGAAGGTGACCTGCCTGCTGGCGTCTTCGAAAGCAAGTTTGCGAGCGCCGTGTTGCGTTCGGCGTTCCCGCCAGTCGCCGACGACCAAGGCCGCGATCCCGATACCAGCCGTCAGGATCGGCGTAACCACCGTCAGCGCGATCCGGATGAGCTGTTCGGAATCCACCCGCGAAACTGTATTCCAGCAGAGAAAGTTCGAGTAGAGGCCCGCCGGAATACAGTTTCGCGGAGAACGCGCTTAGCGTCCGGAAGGATCCAGCCCCAGTGACATTCCAGCAAGGCCGCGCTTGCGGGCCGACAGCGCATCGGCGATGCCGCGTAACTCCTTGCCCGCGATGGAATCCGGCGCGCTGAGCACCAACGGCACCCCGGAATCGCCCGCGGCGACGAGCGCAGGATCCAGCGGCACCTGACCGAGCAGCGGCACGTCGGCGCCGATCGCTTTCGTCAGCCGCTCGGCGACCTGTCGGCCGCCGCCCTCGCCGAACACCTGCATCGTCGTGCCGTCGGGCAGCAGCAGCCCGGACATGTTCTCGACCACGCCGACGATGCGCTGGCGGGTCTGCAGTGCGATCGCGCCTGCCCGCTCGGCGACCTCGGCTGCGGCCAGTTGCGGCGTCGTCACCACCAGGATCTCGGCGCCCGGGATCAACTGGGCGACGGAGATCGCGACGTCACCGGTGCCGGGCGGCAGGTCGAGCAGCAGTACGTCGAGATCGCCCCAGAACACGTCGGCCAGGAACTGCTGAAGCGCTCGGTGCAGCATCGGCCCGCGCCACACCACCGGCGTATTGCCCTGGGTGAACTGGGCGATCGAGATGACCCGTACCTCGTGGGCGATCGGCGGAAGGATCATCGACTCGACCTGGGTGGGCCGGTCGGTGGTGCCCATCATTCGCGGGATCGAGTGTCCGTAGATGTCGGCGTCGAGCACACCGACCGACAACCCGCGCGCAGCCATCGCTGCGGCGAGGTTCACCGTCACGCTGGACTTGCCGACCCCGCCCTTGCCCGATGCGACCGCATAAACCCGCGTCAGCGAGCCCGGCTGGGCGAATGGGATCACGGGCTCGCGGGCGTCGCCGCGCAGCTGCTTGCGCAGCTCGGTGCGCTGCTCGTCGTTCATGACGTCGAGGCTGACCTTGACGGCGCCGGTGCCGGGCACGTCGGCGACCGCCGCGGCGACGCGCTCGGAGATCTCGGCTTTCTTCGGGCATGCCGAGGTGGTCAGGTACACCTCGACGTGCACGCCGTGGTCGGCGGCGACGGTGACGTTCTTGACCATGCCGAGCTCCGTGATCGGCCTGCGCAATTCGGGGTCGATCACCTTGGCGAGCCCGGCGCGAACCGCGGCTTCCAGCTCAGTGGGAGGTTCTGACATCACCGCCGAGTGTAGGCGGCGTCAAGTGGGCCGATTCGGCCGCGGGCGCGGTCTGCGGTCAGGCGGGCGGGCCGGGCGCGGGTCCCGCGCCTACCAGCCCGGGCACGGCGGGCGTCGGCTCCTGCGGCACGTCGACCGCGGACGGTGGCGCGATGTCGGCCGCGGCGGGTGGCGCGATCTCGGCCGCAGCAGGTGGCGGGATGATTCCCGGAGGCAGCGCCTCGGGCGGCAGCTGCGGCTGCACCGGCGGGGGCGAGTTTGTGCCGAGGCAGAACACCGCGCAGTTCTGCTGCGGCGGCGGCTGCATCCACTGCTGCTGCTGCTGCTGCGGTGGCTGCATCCACGGCGGCAGGTTCTGCGGCTGCATCCACGGCGGCAGGTTTTGCGCCGGGTCCGGCATCTCTGCCTGCGGCGCCGGCCCAGGAAGCGGGCCGAAGGCACGCCCGGTCGTAGGGATCTGGCTGGCCACGTCGGTACGGCCCATGTCGACCAGCGGCACCACGGCAAGCGGGTCGTCGGCGGGCAGCCCGAGGACGTTCAGCGGCAGGCCGGGACCCAGACCCTGGTAGTTGTCCAGGTGGGTGTCTGCAAGGGGCGGTATCGGGCCGGTGATCGGCGGAAGGTCGACGGGGACGACGCCGGTGGCGTAGGCGGCCGCCCAGCCCAGCACGTTCTGGGCGTACGCCATCGAGTTGTTGTAGCGCAGGATCGCGGTGATCACCTGCGACTGGTCACGCAGGTTGAGACCGCCGCTGCACAGGTAGCGCGCCGCGGCCAGGCTCGCGTCGAACACGTTCTGCACGTCGGCCTTGCCGTCGCCGTTGCCGTCGGAGGCATACCGCGACCAGGTGCCCGGCAGGAACTGCATCGGTCCCATCGCGCGGGCGTAAGTGACCCGGCTGGCGCCGCGGCTCAACTCGATGACTTCGTTGCCGGGCAGCGAGCCGTCCAGGGCAGGCCCATAGATGGGGCGTACCGCGGAGCCGGCCACATCCGTGGCGCCGCCGTTGGCGTGCATCGACTCGATTCGCCCGATGCCCGCGAGCAGGTTCCAGCTGATGCCGCAAGCCGGGTAGGCGGACGCCATCATGCGTTCGGCGTTTTGGTAGGCGGTGAGCGCCATCATCGGAATACGAAGTGTGCCAGGCGAACTGACGACCGCGGCGGGCGGCGGCCCGGAGATGTTGGCCGTCGATGCGATGTGGAAGGGCGTCGGCGATCTGGTGACCGCGACCACCGAGGGGCCGGACGGATCGACAGGCGAAGGGGCGACGGCCGCCAACGGCATCACCGCGGGATCGCGAATGGGGGTGGGTGACGGCGCCGACGCGCCGACTGCTCCTGCGAAGACGAAGGGGGCGATCGCCACGATGCCGAACGCGGGCGTGCGCATCACCTGCGATGCGCGACGCCGCGCCGCTTCGAAGGCGGCTCCTCCCCCTATGTGCACTCGACCGTCCTAGGTCCGCGGTGGCTTGTGAACCAAGTCACCATACCTAGTCGGCAACGGGTGCGTTACAACAATGCCTGACCTGGTCTAACCGAGCTTTTTCGCCCTGCGGTCGGATCCGTGGGATTTGCTCGCGCCGTCCTTGACTTCGGAATTGGCCGGCTGCAGTGCGCTCAGCATGTCGCGCAGTTCGTCGAGTTCGCGCCGGAGGTAGTCACGGGTGGCGACCTCGCCGACTGCCAGGCGGAGCGCGGCGAGCTCGCGCGCGAGGTATTCGGTGTCGGCCTTGGTCTGTTCGGCGCGGCGGCGGTCTTCTTCCAGCGACACCCGGTCGCGGTTCTCCTGCCGGTTCTGGGCGAGCAGGATCAGCGGTGCGGCGTAGGCGGCCTGCGTGGAAAATGCCAGGTTGAGCAGGATGAACGGGTAGGGATCCCAGCGCAGCTTGACGGCGAACAGGTTCAGCGTGATCCAGACGATGACGAGGATGGTCTGCCATGCCAGGTAGCGCCCGGTGCCCAGGAAGCGTGCGATGGATTCGCTGAACTGCCCGACCGCCTCGGCGTCGAAGTTGAAGCTGAAGCGGCGCCGCGACGCGCGCGGGGTGTCGAGCCGTTGGCGCGCCGACGACTCGCTCATGTCACCCCTTCAGCGCCGGACAGTTCGGGTTCCTCGCGTTCCCGCCAGTCGTCGGGCAGCAGATGGTCGAGCACGTCGTCGACCGATACCGCGCCCAGGAGGTGGTTTTCGTCATCGACCACCGGGCCGCAGACGAGATTGTAGGCAGCGAAATAGCGGGTGACCGCCGTCAGCGGGTCGTCGGGGCCCAGGTTCGGCAGGTCGGTGTCGAGGATGCCGCCGACCAGTGCGGCGGGCGGCTCACGCAGCAGCCGCTGCAGGTGCACGCAGCCCAGGTAGCGGCCGGTCGGGCGTGGACGTCGGCGGGCGCACCACGAAGACCAGCGAGGCCAGCGCCGGCGTCAGGTCGGGATCGCGGACGCGGGCCAGCGCCTCGGCGACGGTGGTGTCGGGTGCGATCGCCACCGGCTCGGAGGTCATCAAGCCGCCCGCGGTATCGGGGGAGTGGGCAAGCAGCCGCCGCACGTCCTCGGAATCCTCGGGATCCATCCGGCGCAGGAACAGCTCGGCGTCGGCGGGCGTCATCGTGCCCAGCAGGTCGGCGGCGTCGTCGGGATCCATCGCCTCGAGCACGTCGGCCGCGCGTTCCGGCTCCAGCTGCCGCAGCACATCGGCCTGCTCGTCTTCGGGCAGCTCCTGCAGCATGTCGGCGAGCCGCTCGTCGTCGAGCGCTCTGACCACCTCGAATCGGCGTTTTTCCGGCAGCTCGCGGATCGCTTCGGCCACCTCGATCGGCCGCTGCCCCTGGAACTGTTCGAGCAGCTGGGCGACGCCCTGACCTGGCATCGCCAGGCCCGACGGCGTCAGGCCCTGCACCAGCTGCCAGTCGACGATGTCGATGTTTCTGCGGCGGCCGAGCCGACGCGCCAGCGGCCGCACCGCGACCCTGGTGACCACCCAGTCGCGGGTCCGGGTCTGCTCGACGCCCAGGTCGACCACGACCACGTCGACCCCGGCCAGCTCGGGCAGTTCGGGGTCGTCGACGCGCACCCGGGTCTCGATGACCTGCCCGAGCACCAGCACCTCACCGGGGCGCTGGGAAAACTTCCGCAGCGACACATTGGCGGTGATCAACGTGACGGCGCTGGGATCGATGGCGGTGACCCGCCCGATCGGCACGAAGATGCGGCGGCGGGTGAGCAACTCGACGACGAGGCCGAGCACCCTGGGTTGATGGCGGACGATGCTGATGCTGATCACCACGTCCCGGACACGGCCGATGGACTCGCCGTCGGGGCCCAAGACCACCATCCCCGCGAGCCGGGCCGCGTAGACCCTGTTCACCGCCGCCATGACTCAAAGGGTAGAGAGTGTGCTTGTGGAAAACCGGTATCGACCCCGCCGAACCATCCTTTCGGTTCCCGGCAGCAGCGCGAAGATGATCGAGAAGTCCAAGGCGCTGCCCGCCGACGAAGTGTTTCTCGACCTCGAGGACGCCGTTGCTCCCGATGCCAAGGCCGAGGCGCGAACGCAGGTGGCGATCGCGCTGGCGGAGCCGGGCTGGTCGGATCAGCTGCGAGGTGTGCGCGTCAACGACTGGACCACGCCGTGGACCTACGCCGACGTGATCGAGGTGATATCCACCGCGGGCGCCTCACTCGATCTGATCGTGCTGCCGAAGGTCACCGACGTCTCCCATATCCACGCGCTCGACCTGCTGCTGAGCCAGCTGGAGACCACCCACGGCCTGCCCGTCGGCCGCATCGGCATCGAGGCCCAGATCGAAAACGCCCAAGGGCTGACCAACATCGACGCGATCGCGGCGGGCCCGCGCGTGCAGGCGCTGGTGCTCGGTCCGGCGGACATGGCGGCCAGCCTGAACATGCGCACCCTCGAGGTGGGCGAACAACCGGAAGGCTACGACGTCGGCGATGCGCATCATCACGTGTTGATGCGGATCCTGATCGCGGCCCGCACGCACGGCGTTCTCGCGATCGACGGACCGTATCTGAAGGTGCGCGACGTCGACGCGTTCCGTCGGGTGGCGGGCCGGTCGGCGGCGCTCGGCTACGACGGCAAATGGGTGTTGCATCCGGACCAGATCGCCGCGGGCAATGAGATTTTCAGCCCACGGCAGGAGGCATACGACCATGCCGAGCTGATCCTGGAGGCCTACGAATGGCACACCTCACGCGCAGGCGGGGCGCGCGGGGCGGTGATGCTCGGCGACGAGATGATCGACGAGGCCAGCCGCAAGATGGCGTTGGTGATCGCCGGCAAAGGCCGCGCCGCAGGGCTGACCCGAAAGGGCGAACAGTTTCAGCCGCCGAGCTAGACGCGAAAGCCTATGGCGCCCACTGGAATCCGCTGGCAGCGATGCCCACGATGACGACCAGGTACAGCACCCACAGCGCGGTAACGATCCCGCCGATGATGGCGCCTGCCAACGCGATTCCGTAGCCGTCCTGGCCGGTGCGCCTGCATTCGCGCATCGCCATCGGGCCCAGGATCAGGCCCACGATCGACGGCAGCCCGCAGAACATCAGGCCGACCAGCGCGGTGACCAACGCCGCGATGGCCTTGCCGTTGGTGCCGGGCGGCTTGCCCTGGCGGTACGGGTCATACGGGCTGGCTCGCGGGATACCCGTACCCGCGGGCTGGGGGTAGACCGGAGGCGGCAACGGCGGATAACCCGAGGGGTAATCGACTGGCGCGTACGGATCCGCGGGTTGTGCCGATCGCTCCAGCGGTGGGTACTCGGCACCGCGGTACGGCTGTTCGGGCGGGATGGTCACGTCAGCGTACTGAACGCGAAGGCGTACCAGATGATGCTGATGATCAGCGACGCGACGCCGACCGCGATGCCGGCCACCGCCAGCCCGTGGCCGCCCTGGCGCCTCTCCTTGATCTGGTTGAGGGCGAGCACGCCGAGCACGATGCCGACGATGGAGCCGATCCCGCACAGGATGCCGATCAGCGAGGCCACCAGCGACCAGATCGCGAACTGATTGGTCTCGGCCTGCGGCTGCTGCTGCCCATAACCGCCCGAATATCCACCGGGGTAGCCGGCAGCAGGATATGACGACGGCGGGGGATAGCCGGGCGCGCCACCGAATTGGGGTGGCGGTGGCGGCGGCGGAGGGTAGGACTGTGCGCCGTAGGTGGGCTGCCCGCCAGTAGGCCGACGGGTCGGGATAGGGCGGCGGATAACCCTGCTGTTGGGCGCTCGGCGCGGGGTAGGTCGGCGGTGCGTCATAGGCCGGCGGGGGTGGGTAGGCAGGTTGCGAATAGCCCGGCTGCTGATAGGCGGAGGGCGGCTGGTAGGCCGACGGTGGTTCGTAGCCAGACGATGGCGGGGTGTATCCCGGGGGCGTGAACTGCTCGGTGGGCTGGGCGGACGGCTGTGATTGCTCGGTCGGCTGATCCTGCTGCTGCGACTGCTCGATCGACGGTGCCTCGTAGCCGCTCGATGACGGCTCCGACGACCCTGAGCTGGAGTCGGATGATGGCGTTTCGGAGGAGTCCCCGCCCGGATTTGTCATGCTGTTCAACCTAGCGTATGTGCTGGTACCCGTGGCGGAGGTGACCATGGGGCACCAACGCCTGCGCCTGCGCGTTTAGCTTGAGAGTGCGCCGAGAACTCGCGGCGCGGACAGAGGAGAATGAGGATCGATGACCAGTCCCTTTCAGCCTGGACAGAATGCCGCCGCGACCCCCGGCGCGCCGACATCTCCGGCGCGTGGTCGACCGGCTGGACTGCCGACCCCGCCGAAGGGCTGGCCGATCGGCTCGTATCCCACCTACGCCGAGGCGCAGCGCGTTGTGGACTACCTGTCCGACCAAGAGTTCCCGGTTCAGCAGGTGACGATCGTCGGCGTCGACCTGATGCAGGTCGAGCGGGTGACCGGACGGTTGACCTGGCCCAAGGTCCTCGGCGGCGGGGTGCTCACCGGCGCGTGGCTGGGCCTGTTCATCGGCCTGATCCTGGGCTTTTTCAGCCCCAGCCCGTGGGGGGCGCTGATCACCGGCCTGATCGCGGGCGTCTTCTTCGGCCTGATCACCTCCGCGATTCCGTACGCGATGGCTCGCGGCACAAGAGATTTCAGCTCGACGATGCAGCTCGTCGCCGGCCGCTATGACGTGCTGTGCGACCCCCAGAACGCCGAGAAGGGCCGGGATCTGCTGGCGCGCTTGACATAAAAGCTAGCATCTAAGGCCGCCGGCGACGCGCTATCAGCGCGCCCGACCCGAGGAGCTGGTAGATGTGGATGTCAAGAAGTTGGAGCGCATCCCCGATGGTGGCGGGTGGCGCGCGCATGGCCGTCGCCGAACGACGGTCCGGTCGCGCACAGCGCATCGGCTATGACTAGGTCCTTTCGCAAGCTTGATGATCATTCCCGGCTTGCTGACAGCGAGATCCAACCCGATGAGAAGTGGATCACCTGCGCGGGCTTCCTTACCCGCGCTGCGGAATACTCTGCATCACAGCGGCATCACGCACATAGTGAGAGTGATCACCGATGACCAGATGAGTCTACCGACGCTAAAGCGCTGACGTCGCAGCGCTTGGCGCGTTGACACGCCAAGCACTAGTTCAGCAAACCGCACTGCCCGTGGCAGAACGGCAAGGTGGAGCTGTTCGACCGGGTCTAGCAAACCGAATGGGCCTACCGCCATCGGCTGCGACTAAAAACACTGATTGTAGTTGAGGCGGTTGACCATCTAGCGCTGAACCGGCGCTGCCGCAGGTCACGATCGTGCTGCGGCTGCCGACGCGCCGTAGTGAAGTGTTGCAAATCACGTGCACCTGGCTCTACGGTTCTGGCGGCGGAGATTCCCCGCGGACGGGAGTTGGGTGGTGCGCGCACGTCGGCTATGTGCTGGAGCGTTGGCCGCCGTCACCACGGCATCCGTGATCACGGCATGCAGTTCGGGCGGCGGCGGAATCGTCATCAACTACTACACACCGGCCAGCGAAATGGCCACGTTCACCGCGGTCGCCAAGCGGTGCAACGAACAGCTCGGTGGCCGCTTCACCATCCAGCAGATCAGCCTGCCGAAAGAGGCCGACGCACAGCGCTTGCAACTGGCGCGGCGGTTGACCGGCAACGACAAGACCCTCGACGTGATGGCCCTCGATGTCGTGTGGACGGCCGAGTTCGCCGAGGCGGGCTGGGCATTGCCGCTCTCCGATGATCCGTCCGGACAGGCCGAGGCCGACGCCACAAGCAACACGTTGCCCGGGCCGTTGGAGACGGCCAAGTGGCAGGACAAACTGTATGCCGCGCCGATCACCACCAACACCCAATTGCTGTGGTACCGAGCGGATTTGATGGACGAGCCGCCGACGACGTGGGACGGCATGGTCAGCGAAGTGACCAGGCTGCACGCCGCAGGCAAGCCGAGTTGGATAGCCCTGCAGGCCAAGCAGTACGAGGGTCTGGTGGTGTGGTTCAACACGTTGCTGGAAAGCGGTGGCGGTCAAGTACTTTCCGACGACGGCAAGACCGTGACGCTGACCGACACCCCCGAGCACCGCGCGGCCACTGTCAAGGCGCTGCAGATCATCAAGTCCGTCGCCACCGCACCCGGAGCGGACCCCTCGATCACGCAGACCGACGAGGGCACCGCGCGGCTCGCGCTCGAGCAGGGCAAAGCGGCGCTCGAGGTGAACTGGCCGTTCGTGCTGCCATCGATGCTGGAGAACGCGGTCAAGGGCGGTGTGGGATTTCTGCCGCTGGACAAGGACCCCGCCCTGGCGGGCAGCATCAACGACGAGGGCACGTTCTCGCCGACCGATGAGCAGTTCGAGGCCGCCTACGACGCCAGCAAGAAGGTGTTCGGGTTCGCGCCGTACCCGGGTGTGCAGCCCGGCGAGCCGGCCAAGGTCACGCTCGGCGGCCTCAATCTGGCGGTGGCCCGCACCTCGCAGCACCGGGCCGAGGCGTTCGAGGCCATCCGCTGCATGCGCGATGTCGAGAACCAGCGGTACACCTCGGTCGAGGGCGGGCTGCCTGCCGTGCGCGCCTCGCTGTATGACGATCCGGAGTTCCAGGCCAAGTACCCGCAGTACGCGATCATCCGCGAGCAACTAACCGATGCCGCGGTGCGTCCGGCCACACCGGTTTACCAGGCCGTGTCCACCCGGATCTCGGCGTCGCTGGCGCCGATCACCGACATCGATCCGGAGAAGACCGCCGACGAGTTGACCGATGTGGTCCAGAAGGCCATCGACGGCAAGGGGCTGATCCCGTGACGGCCACCGTGGAAGCACCGGATACGCCCGCGGCACCGGCCCGCGGGGCCGGCGACGACAGCAGGTCCGACCGCAGGCTCGCGTACCTGTTGATCACTCCCGCGGTGATTCTGATGCTGGCCGTGACCGCCTACCCGATCGGCTACGCGGTGTGGCTGAGCCTGCAGCGCTACAACCTGGCTGCGCCCGACGACACCGCGTTCGTGGGGCTGTCCAACTACCAGACCGTGCTCACCGACCGGTACTGGTGGACGGCGTTCGTCGTGACGCTGACCATCACCGTCATCTCGGTGGCGATCGAGTTCGTGCTCGGAATGGCGCTGGCGCTGGTGATGCACCGGACCATCTTCGGTAAGGGCGTCGTGCGCACCGCGATCCTGATCCCGTACGGCATCGTCACCGTCGCCGCCTCGTACAGCTGGTATTACGCGTGGACGCCGGGCACCGGCTATCTGGCCAACCTGCTGCCCGCGGACAGCGCGCCGCTGACCGAACAGATCCCGTCGCTGGCCATCGTTGTCCTCGCCGAGGTGTGGAAGACCACGCCGTTCATGGCGCTGCTGCTGCTCGCTGGACTGGCGCTTGTCCCGCAGGATCTGCTCAACGCCGCACAGATGGACGGCGCCGGCGCGTGGAAGCGGCTTGTGAAAGTGATTCTGCCGCTTATCAAGCCGGCGATCCTGGTGGCACTGTTGTTCCGCACGCTCGACGCGTTCCGCATCTTCGACAACATCTACGTTCTCACCGGCGGCGCCAACAACACCGGTTCGGTCTCGATTCTCGGCTACGACAACCTGTTCAAAGCGTTCAACTTGGGGTTGGGCTCGGCGATCAGTGTGCTGATCTTCCTGTCGGTCGCGATCATCGCGTTCATCTACATCACGCTCTTCGGCGCTTCGGCACCTGGCTCGGATGAGGAGAGGCGCTGATGGCCGAGCGGGTCGGTGCCGGCCGGGCGACGGGATGGACCGTCGTCAACTTCCTTGTGGTCATCTACGCGCTGTTCCCGGTGCTGTGGATCCTGTCGCTGTCGCTGAAGCCGACGTCAACGGTCAAGGACGGCAAGCTGATTCCGTCCGAGATCACGTTCGAAAACTACAAGGGCATCTTCTCCGGCAACGCTTTCAGCTCGGCGCTGATCAACTCGATCGGCATCGGCCTGATCACCACCGTGATCGCGGTGATCGTCGGTGGCATGGCGGCCTATGCCGTGGCCCGTCTGTCCTTCCCCGGCAAACGACTGCTGGTCGGTGTCGCGCTGCTGATCGCGATGTTCCCCCAGATCTCTTTGGTGACACCGATTTTCAATATGTGGCGCAGCATCGGTCTCTTCGACACATGGCCCGGGCTGATCATCCCGTACATCACGTTTGCGCTGCCGCTGGCCATCTACACGCTGTCCGCGTTCTTCCGGGAGATCCCGTGGGACCTGGAGAAGGCCGCCAAGATGGACGGCGCCACGCCGGCTCAGGCGTTCCGTAAGGTGATCGCCCCGCTGGCGGCGCCGGGAATCGTCACCGCTGCGATCCTGGTGTTCATCTTCGCTTGGAACGACCTGCTGCTCGCGTTGTCGTTGACGGCCACACAGCGTGCCATCACAGCACCGGTGGCGATTGCGAACTTCACCGGCAGTTCGCAATTCGAGGAACCGACCGGGTCAATCGCGGCAGGCGCGATGGTAATCACGATTCCGATCATTATTTTTGTTCTAATCTTCCAACGACGGATCGTCGCTGGATTGACGTCCGGTGCGGTGAAGGGGTAGTTCGATGGCCGAGATTGTGTTGGACCGGGTGACCAAGAGTTACCCCGACGGCGCTACGGCCGTGAAGGATCTGTCGGTCACCATCGCCGACGGCGAGTTCATCATCCTGGTCGGCCCGTCCGGCTGCGGAAAGTCGACCACGCTGAACATGATTGCCGGGCTGGAGGACATCTCGTCGGGAGAGCTTCGGATCGGCGGCGAGCGGGTGAACGAGAAGGCGCCCAAGGACCGCGATATCGCGATGGTGTTCCAGTCCTACGCTCTCTACCCGCACATGACCGTTCGCCAGAACATCGCCTTCCCGTTGACATTGGCGAAGATGAAGAAGGCCGAAATCGCCTCCAAGGTCGAGGACACCGCGAAAATCCTTGATCTGACCGAGCTTCTGGATCGCAAGCCGGGCCAACTATCGGGTGGTCAGCGTCAACGGGTGGCGATGGGGCGCGCAATCGTGCGCGACCCCAAGGCGTTCCTGATGGACGAGCCGCTGTCCAACCTGGACGCCAAGCTGCGTGTGCAGATGCGGGCGGAGATCGCCCGGCTGCAGAACCGGTTGGGCACCACGACGGTCTACGTGACACACGACCAGACCGAGGCGATGACGCTGGGCGATCGCGTCGTCGTGCTCCGCGCCGGGGTGGCCCAACAGATCGGGACGCCGGAGGAGCTGTACGCCAGGCCGGCGAATCTGTTCGTCGCCGGGTTCATCGGATCGCCCGCGATGAACTTCTTCCCGGCGACGATGACCGATGTCGGGCTCAAGCTTCCGTTCGGCGACGTCACGCTCACCCAAGAGGTGCACGACGTGCTCGCACAGCACAACACGGCCGAACAACCTGATCGTCGGCATCCGGCCCGAGCATCTCGAGGACGCCTCGCTGATCGACACCTATGCCCGAATCCGGGCGTTGACCTTCGAGGTGAAGGTCGACTTCGTCGAATCGCTCGGTGCGGACAAGTACGCCCACTTCACCACCGAGGGTGCGGGCGCACACGCCGCACAGCTGGCAGAACTGGCGGCCGAGTCCGGAGTCGGCGAAAACGAGTTCGTGGCAAGGGTTTCCACCGAGTCGAAGGTGACACCGGGGCAGACGGTCGAGCTGGCCTTCGACACCGCCAAGCTGGTGATCTTCGACGCCGACACCGGAGCCAACCTCACCATCCCACTGCCGGGTGCCGCGCGTGAGGAACGGGACCCGCCGCGCCGGCACCGGCCGAACCGCGGGAAGAGCCTGCAGCACCCGCACCTTCGGCCGAGCCGCGCGACGAGCAGACCACACCGCCCGCCGAGTGACCGATGTCCTCGGCGAGGTCCGTGCTCGTTTGTGCGCGCACTTCGGTCCGGGAACCCGACGCCGCGAGTGTGACGTTTCTCGGCACCGAGTCCATCGACATCTTGCGGTTCGGGCCCGACGATGACGGCGTCATTCACTATGTGTCGCTTGGGTGTTCGCGCCATCCGATGACCGACCCCGCCGAGATCGCCGCCGATCCGGTGCGTGGTCCCCGCGCCGAGGTGACGGTGGCGCTGCGCGGACCGTCACCCGCGGGGCTTGCCCGCAGCACGGCGGTGCTGGCTGCCGCACCCGTGGTCGAGGGTGTGGTTCTTGCCCCCGATGCATTGGTCGACCTCGGTTCCCCGCTGTGGGAACCCTCACCGTTCACCGCATTCCTGCTGAGCCGCAGCGAGATCGGCGACATCGCGCTGCCCGCGCCCCGCGACCCCGTCGCGGTGCTGACCGCGACCCCGATCACGCCGACCGAGGCGGCCTGGGTGCGGCTCAAGGGTGCAGAAGCGATGCGTGAGGCATGGCGGACCGATGGCGTTGATGTCCTCGACTCCAGCCGTCGAGCGTCTGCGCCTAGCTAGGTTCGCGTTTAGAGGTCCCCGGTGATGCGGTTGCTTTCCACCTTCGAGATCGTGTTGCCGCTTCGGTCGAGAAAACGTGCGCCGACGTAGATCTCGTCGAGTCCGCCGTCGCCGATGTTCTCGAACGTTCCGCTGTCTTCGTCCAACTGAAGATGGGAAAGCGTTGCGGCGCGCTCGAAATGCAGTCCGTCTTCCGCGGCGAACAGCGTCGTCGGATTGACCGGACCGAAAAGGAGGTCGTCGTCATTGGTGTCGTCGCCCCAGTACCGCAGCGCGATGGTGTAGTCGTTGTGGTTGATGGTGTCCTGCGCAGCCGCCTTCGACATCGAGACCACGCCGGAGATGTAGATGACCTGCTCGTTGAAATATCCACCGTCGGTACGCGAAGAGTCGGCTGGGGTCATCCGGATCTCACTGGTCATCGAAAGGTCCGGCGCTGCGGATGCGGGCACTGTTGCCGTGGCGGCACCTGCTGCGAGCGCAAGAGCGGTGGCTGCGGCGGCCTTGGCCGCCCAATAGTCTGTGGGCATGGTTCGTTTCCTCGGTTCTTCGTATTTGGGGTTGCGTGTAAAGCCCACGCCTACAGCGGCATTGGGCGACGTGTGAGCAGAAGTTCTGTCGGCGGCGTCGCTTCTACCACCCCACCCGCGGTGAAGACATTGCAAGGAGTTGGCGCCTACGTCGGGCACGGCACGAAGCTCGGCTGGTGACGTAGTTCGGCATGGCGCGCGTCCTTTGGATTCCGGGAGTTCGGGCTCTCCGGGATGACACGGCGTACTCACAGCTCGGGTTCAACAAAGGCTGGGTGGAGTGTGCTAAGTCACAAAGAGCTGCGCGCGCCGAGCTAGAGCCAGTGGTTGCGTCGGAATGTCCGGTACAGCAGAAAACAGACGCAGAACATCAAGGTGAGTACCGCGGGATAGCCCCACGCCCACTGCAATTCGGGCATGTGCTCGAAATTCATCCCGTAGATGCCTGCCAGCGCCGTCGGGACGGCCGCGATGGCCACCCACGCCGAGATCTTGCGCATGTCGACGTTCTGCTGCATCGCGACCTTGCCGAGCGCGGCCTGCACCAGCGAGCTGAGCATCTCGTCGTAGCTGGTGATCCGGTCGGAGGCCTGGATGTTGTGGTCGAGCACGTCGCGCATGTAGCGCCGGACCTCGATGGAGATCAGGTCGTTGTGGTCGGTGCCGAGGCGCTGCAGCGCCAGCGTCAACGGGTTGACGGCGCGACGCAATTCGACGACCTCGCGCTTGAGCAGGTAGATGCATTCGATGTTGGTGTGCGTCAGCGGGGAGAAGATGTCCTCTTCCATCGCGTCGATGTCGGTCTCGACCAGGTCAGTGACATCGAGATAGCTGTCCACCACATGGTCGGCGATCGCGTGCATGACCGCATACGGGCCCAGCTTCATGGTGGCGGGGGAGGCGTCGAGTGCCTTGCGTACCCCGGCCAATTCGCCATGCTCACCGTGGCGGACCGTCACCACGAAGTCAGCTCCGACGAAGATGAAGATTTCGCCGGTCTCGACGATCTCCCTGGCGTTGACCACCGACGCGTGTTCGACGTAGTTCACCGTCTTCAGTACCAGGAACAGCGTCTTGTCGTAGCGCTCCAGCTTGGGCCGCTGATGGGCGTGCACCGCGTCCTCGACGGCCAGTTCATGCAGGCCGAACACGTCGGCGACGGCCGTCATCTGGTGCTCGTCGGGCTCGTGCAGTCCGATCCACACGAAGGCGTCCTTGCCCTCCTTCTCCAGTTCGCGGACCTTGTTGAGCGCGGCGGCGTGGGTGTACTTGCCGGGTAGCCGTGTTCCTTCGGCATAGACGGCGCAGTCGACCATCGCCCGTGCAACAGGGACGTGGATGGACCGCGCCTCCGGATATCCGTACTTGGGGCGACTGGGTCGAAGCGATGATGGCAAAGAGCGAAACGACGGCATACACACCTCCCGCTGCACCGCAAAACACCCAGCGCCAGTCAATGCTACGCGTTCTAGCTGGGAGTTCTCAGGCGGACAGCCGTACGGGGAGTCGCTTGAGCGTGTTGTTCAGATTCGAGCGGACCCGCACCGGGTCGCCGGTCAGCTCGATCGTGGCGAACGAATCGAGCAGCTCTTCGAAGAACACCCTGCCTTCGAGCCGCGCGAGGTGGACGCCGAGACAGAAGTGACTGCCGATACCGAACGACAGGTGCGGATTCGGGTGTCGATGAATGTCGAAGGTCTGCGGCTCACGAAACACGTCTTCATCCCGATTGGCCGACGTGTAGTACATCGCCACCTTGTCGCCTGCGGCGATGCGGGTACCTGCCAGCTCGACGTCGGCCAGCGCAGTGCGGCGGAAGTAGTGCAACGGGTTGGCGTAGCGGATGATCTCCTCGACGGCGCCGGGGATGAGCGAACGGTCAGCCCGCAGCTCGGCCAGCTGGTCCGGATGCGTGAGCAGCGTGAGCAATCCGGATCCGAGCATGCCTTTGGTCGTGTCGTTGCCCGCCGTGACCAGCTGCACGAAGAAGCTGCCGAATTCGATGTCGCTCATCGGTTGGCCGCCGAAATCGGCCTCCAGGATCGCGCTCGTGAGATCGTCGGTGCGATCACCGGCGCGGCGCCGTTGGCCGCGAGCTCGATCCCGTACATCGCCATCTCCATGCGTGGCGTCCTCGGCGCCGGCGTCGGCGATGTCGGGGTCCTGGATCGAGGTGTTGCGCTCGGCCAGCTCATGGATATGGTCCCAATCCGCGGTGGCAGGCCGAACAGCTCGCCGATCACCCGCGTCGGTAGCGGCGAGGCGACCTGGTGGACGAACTCGACTTCGCCGCGCTCCGACGCTTCGGCCATGATGGCCCGGCAGATTTCGCGCACCCGATCCTCGATCGCGCCGATCACCCGGGCCCGGAAATGCAGCGACGAGCGGGGCGCGGTGCTTGGTGTGGACGGGCGGGTCCATCGCCAACAGCATGTTGCGCATCATCGCCAAGATCTCGGGCCCCATGTCCTCGACGACGACGCCGCCCTCGCTGGCCGAGAAGATTTCGGTATGGCGCGCTACATGCGCCACGTCGGCGTGGCGCAACACGGCCCAGAACCCTGGTTCGCCGGCCATCGGCTGCCAGTGCACCGGGTCGGTACGCCGCAGATCGGCAAGGGCCTCATGCGGCGCACCGTCGACGAACGCGTCGGGACTGGCCAGGTCGACCGCGGCCGTGCCGCTGGACATGATTCAGCCGACCAGGACGTTGGGCCTTGGCAGGCCTTCGGCTTCGCACAGCATGTAGTAGGCAGCCAGGGTGAGGGCGCCGTCCACCACGCCGTCGATGTTGCCGTCCTCATCCAAATTCAGGTTGGCCCCGTACATCTGGAACCAGACGTGTGTTTCGTCCTCGAGAACCTGGAGGGTGTGGACCGACCCGGCGGGCTCGTAAAGGAAAGAGCCCGCACGGTTCACGTAGTCGTACTCCTTGTACTTCCACGCTCCCGACGTCGTGTACGCGTACACCGGGCCCGTGTGCTTGTGCCGCTGCACCTCGTAGCCGCCCTGGAACACGTTCTCGACGATCCACAGGCCCTCGGCCTCCTTGACTTGAATCACCTTGAGCTTCGATCCATCGCCGATGTCGACGAAGGGCAGTTCGTCGGCGCCGATGTGGACGGCGGTCGGCACGTCAACCGTTGTCATGTCGGGTCCCTCTCGTCGGATGATCTCAGTGCGCTAGTTTCGTCGCGAAAGCATTGTCTTCCCAAGGAGCTTCTGACGTGAGCACTTCTCCCCTCAAGGTCGCGGTCACCGGAGCCGCCGGCCAGATCGGCTACAGCCTGCTGTTCCGCCTGGCGAGCGGCTCGTTGCTGGGCCCGGACCGTCCGATCGAGCTGCGGCTGCTCGAGATCGAGCCGGCCCTGAAGGCGCTCGAGGGTGTCGTGATGGAGCTCGACGACTGCGCGTTCCCGCTGCTGGCCGGCGTGCGAGACCGGCGCCGACGCGAACAAGGTCTTCGACGGTGTGAACCTGGCCCTGCTGGTCGGTGCGCGGCCGCGCGGCCCCGGCATGGAGCGCGGCGACCTGCTCGAGGCCAACGGCGCGATCTTCACCGCGCAGGGCAAGGCGCTCAACGAGGTGGCCGCCGACGACGTCCGCATCGGTGTCACCGGTAACCCGGCCAACACCAACGCGCTGATCGCGATGACCAACGCGCCCGATATCCCGAAGGAGCGGTTCTCCGCGCTGACCCGCCTCGACCACAACCGGGCGATCAGCCAGCTGGCCCACAAGACCGGGGCCAAGGTCACCGACATCAAGAAGATGACGATCTGGGGCAACCACTCGGCCACCCAGTACCCCGACGTGTTCCACGCCGAGGTCGGCGGGCGCAACGCCGCCGAGGTCGTCAACGACCAGGACTGGATCGAGAACGACTTCATCCCGACGGTCGCCAAGCGCGGCGCGGCGATCATCGACGCGCGTGGGGCCTCCTCGGCCGCGTCGGCCGCGTCGGCGACCACCGATGCCGCTCGCGACTGGCTGCTGGGCAGCCCGAAGGACGACTGGGTGTCGATGGCGGTGCTTTCCGACGGCAGCTACGGCGTGCCCGAGGGCATCATCTCCTCGTTCCCGGTGACCACGAAGGACGGCAACTGGACGATCGTGCAGGGGCTGGAGCTCGACGACTTCTCACGCTCCCGCATCGACAAGACCACCGCCGAACTGGTCGACGAGCGCAAGGCGGTCACCGAACTCGGTTTGATCTGAAAACAGAGAAATTAGGTTACCTACCAGTTCGTCGTTAACCTGAGGCGCGTGACGGAGAAGTCAAAAAACACTCAGATTGTCGTCACCGACGAGGAGATCTTCGAGGCCCACATTGCCGGCAAGCTCTCCGTCGAGCTGAAGGCACCCCTGGACACCCAACGCGCCTTATCGATCGCCTACACCCCCGGCGTGGCGCAGGTCAGTCGTGCGATCGCCGCCGATCATACGCTGGCCGCCCGCTACACCTGGGCCAACCGGTTGGTCGCCGTCGTCAGCGATGGCAGCGCGGTACTCGGACTCGGTGATATCGGTGCGGCGGCCTCGCTGCCGGTGATGGAGGGCAAGTGCGGACTGTTCAAGGCGTACGGCGATCTGGATGCGATCCCGATCGTGCTCGACACCAAAGACCCCGATGAGATCGTCGAAACCCTGGTGCGGCTGCGGCCGACGTTCGGCGCCGTCAACCTCGAAGACATCTCGGCGCCCCGCTGCTTCGAAATCGAACGGCGCCTGATCGAGGCACTCGACTGCCCGGTGATGCATGACGACCAACACGGCACCGCGATCGTCGTACTCGCCGCGATGCTGGGCGCAACCAAGGTGCTCAACCGCGACATGGCGTCCATTCGCGTCGTCATCTCGGGCGTCGGCGCGGCAGGCGTGGCGTGTGCGAATATCCTTCTCGCCGCAGGTGTTTCGGACATGACGCTGCTAGATTCCCGTGGCATCCTGCATTCGCAGCGTGACGACCTGACCCCGGCGAAGTTCGACCTGGCGCAGCGCACAAACCGCGACGGCCTCTCCGGTGGAATGGTCGAGGCACTGAAGGGTGCCGACATGTTCCTTGGGCTTTCGGGCGGCGTTGTGCCTGAAGAGCTGATCGCGACCATGGCGCCCGACGGCATCGTGTTCGCATTGTCCAACCCTGACCCGGAGATCAATCCGGAGATCGCCGCCAGACACGCCGCCGTGGTGGCGACCGGCCGGAGCGACTACCTGAATCAGATCAACAACGTGCTGGCTTTCCCAGGTGTGTTCCGCGGCGCGCTCGATGCCGGCGCCCGCCGGATCACCGAGAAGATGAAGGTCGCCGCCGCGGGAGCGATATTCGGGGTGGTCGGCGACGACCTCGCACCCGAGTTCATCGTTCCGAGCCCGCTGGACCCGCGCGTCGGGCCCGCCGTGGCCGAGGCGGTCGCAGCGGCCGCAGACGCCTGATCGTTGATGGTCTGCCGTCGGCTTGTCGCCGTGCTGGCGGCTGTGCTGATCGCTGGGTGCGGTGGCACGGCCGAGGGCCAATCGATCGCGGTTGGAGCGCGTGACGGCGACGCGGAATCGACGATCCTGGCTCACCTGTACGCGTCGGCACTACGGACCTATGGCACTGCCGCGCATGTGGAGTCGGTGCCTGACCCTTTGGTCGGGTTGGACTCGGGCTCGATCGCTGTGGTGCCCGGCTTCACCGGCCGACTGCTGGACACTTTCATACCCGAAGCGAAAGCGCGTGCCGCAACCCAGGTTTACCGTGACATGGTGTCGGCGCTGCCGGAAGGCGTTGCCGCGGGGGACTACGCCGAATCGGCTGAGGACAAACCGGCGCTCGCGGTGAGCGAGGCCACCGCCGACGCTTGGGGTGGACGGGATGTCACGGCAGCGGTGCGCAACTGCGGCCAGCTGAAGGTCGGTCAGGTTGTCGGTATGCCTCGGCCGGCGGCCATCGGCACCTGCAAGCTGGATCAGGTGCGCGAGTATCCCGACAGCACCACGATGTTCGCCGCATTACGCGAGGGCAGGGTGAACGCGGCGTGGACATCGACAGCGGACCCGGACATCGAAATGGACGCCGTAGTGCTCGCCGACCGCACCGCGCTGATCCGAGCGGAGAACGTGGTGCCGCTCTACCGCCGCAACGAGCTGCCCGAAATCCAGTTACTCTCACTCAACGAGGTGGCGGGCGTGCTGGACACCGCGGGGCTGGTGCAGATGCGGCGTCAGTTGGCCGAGGGCGTCGACCCTGGCCGCGCTGCCGACGATTATCTGGCCGAACACCCGCTCGGGGCAACCAGCCGCTAGTCCGGCAGGGCCCGGCTCTTCACGGCAGCCACTATCCGCTGATATCGCGATCCGGTCACTCGAACAAACAGATCGAGGGCCTTGGCGTCGTTGCCGACCAACACGCGGGCCTTGTTCTTGCGCACGCCTTCGAGGATGACCCGCGCGGCGTCCTGCGCGGACGTGCTTGCCAGCCTCGTGTCGAAGAGCTTGGCCATTTTGTCCTTATCCAGACCATCCGCGGCCGCCGCGTTGCGGGCGATCCCAGTCTTGATGCCGCCGGGGTGTACGCACGTCACCTTGACCGGGTGGCCTGCGATGATCATCTCTTGTCTCAGCGCTTCGGTGAAGCCGCGCACGGCGAACTTGGCCGCGTTGTAAGCGCCCTGACCGGCCACGGAGAGGAGCCCGAAGATGCTGGAGACATTGATGACGTGTCCGTCGCCCGATGCGATCAAGTGCGGCAGAAAAACCTTGGTGCCATTGACGACTCCCCAGTAGTCCACGTCCATCACGCGCTCGAGATCCTTGAACTGGATGGCCTCGATGTCGCCGACGAAAGCGATGCCTGCGTTGTTGTAGACCTGGTTGACGGTGCCGAAGTGCTCGTTGACGGCGTCGGCGTAGACCTGAAACGCCTCACGTTCGGTGACATCAAGCCGGTCGCTCTTCACCGGAGCGCCGATGGCATTCAGCCGCTCCTCGGTGACGGCGAGCCCCTCGGTGTCGACGTCGCTGATCGCCAGCTTGGCACCGGAGCGCCCCAGCTCGATCGCCAGCGCCCGGCCGATTCCCGACCCGGCACCCGTCACGACGGCGACTTTCCCGTCGAAGCCCTTCATGTGCGCACCCCCAGATGTGGACTGACTCGGGACGAGGCTAGTCGGTACCGCCGGTAGCGCTTACAGCGGCCTCTCGTCGGCCGCGAGTGTGCGCAAAATGCCATCAATCTGCGGCATGTCGGCCGCAGACAAGCACGCTCGCCGGGATTTGGCTACTTGGCGAACGCCTCGTCGATGATCTCCTGCTGCTCGACCGCGTGCACCTTCGACGAGCCCGACGACGGCGCCGACATCGCCCGCCGGGAAATCCGCTTGAGCCCCGTCAGCTTCTCGGGCAGTAGCTCGGGCATCGACAGGCCGAACGTCGGCCATGCGCCCTGGTTGGCGGGCTCCTCCTGCACCCAAAAGAACTGCTCCGCATTGGGATAGCGGTCCAGCGTCTCACTCAGGCGGCGCCTCGGCATCGGCGCAAGCTGTTCGACGCGCACGATCGCCACGTCGTCGCGGTTCTCCTTGGCTTTGCGCGCCGCCAGCTCGTAGTAGATCTTGCCGCTGGTCAGCAGGATCCGCTTGACCTTGTCGCGGTCGCCGATTCCGTCGGTGTAGGTCGGTTCCTCCATGACCGAACGGAACTTCTGTTCGGTGAAGTCGCGGATGTCGCTGACCGCAGCCTTGTTGCGCAGCATGGACTTCGGCGTGAACACGATCAGCGGTCGGTGGATGTCGTCCAACGCGTGCCGCCGCAGCAGGTGGAAGTAGTTCGCCGGCGTCGAGGGCACCGCGATCGTCATCGACCCCTCGGCCCACAGCAGCAGGAACCGCTCGATGCGGCCCGACGTGTGGTCGGGGCCCTGACCCTCGTGGCCGTGCGGCAGCAGAAGTACGACATCGGAGAGCTGACCCCACTTGGCCTCGCCGGAGGAGATGAACTCGTCGATGATCGACTGCGCGCCGTTGACGAAGTCGCCGAACTGCGCCTCCCACAACACAACTGCTTCGGGGTTGCCGACCGAATAGCCGTATTCGAAGCCCACCGCGGCGTATTCGGACAGCGCCGAATCGTAGACCATCAGCTTGCCGCCGGTCGGTTGTCCGTCGGAGTTGGTGGCCAGCAGCTGCAGCGGGGTGAACTCGGCGCCGGTCTTGCGGTCGATGACCACCGAGTGCCGCTGTGTGAAGGTGCCGCGCCTGGTGTCCTGACCGGACAGCCGGATCAGCTTGCCTTCGGCGATGAGTGAACCGAGCGCCAGCAGTTCGGCGAACGCCCAGTCGACCTTGCCCTCGTAGGCCATCTCGCGGCGCTTCTCCAGCACGGGTTTGACCCGCGAGTGGACGGTGAAACCGTCGGGCGCAGCGAGGTGGGCGTCGCCGATGCGCGCCAACAGCGACTTGTCCACCGCGGTGTCCATGCCCGCGGGCAGCATCTGGTCGCTCTCCACCGACTCGCTCGGCTCGATTTCATGCTTCTCGAGCTCGCGGACCTCGTTGAAGACCTGCTCCAGCTGGCCCTGGTAGTCGCGCAGGGCGTCTTCGGCTTCCTTCATCGAGATGTCGCCGCGACCGATCAACGACTCGGTGTAGGTCTTGCGCACACCGCGCTTGACGTCGATGGCGTCGTACATGGCGGGCTGCGTCATGGACGGGTCATCGCCCTCGTTGTGACCGCGGCGGCGGTAGCACAGCATGTCGATGACGACGTCCTTCTTGAACTTCTGCTTGAAGTCCATCGCCAGCCGCGCCACCCATACCGCGGCCTCGGGATCGTCGCCGTTGACGTGGAAGATCGGCGCCCCGATCATCTTCGCGACGTCGGTGCAGTACTCCGACGACTTGGCGTCGGAAGGCGAAGTGGTGAAACCGATCTGGTTGTTGACGACGATGTGGATCGTGCCGCCGGTGCGGTATCCGCGCAGCAGCGCGAGGTTCAGCGTCTCGGCGACCACGCCCTGGCCGGCGAAGGCCGCGTCGCCGTGCAGCATGAGCGGCACGACGGTGAAGCCGTCGGGCCCGTCGCCCTTGTCCAGCAGGTCCTGTTTGGCCCGGACGATCCCCTCGAGCACAGGGTCGACCGCCTCCAGGTGGGACGGGTTGGCGACCAGCGACACCGCGATGTCGTTGTCGCCGAACATCTGTATGTAGGTGCCGTCGGCGCCGAGGTGGTATTTGACGTCGCCGGAGCCGTGCGCCTGCGAGGGATTCAGGTTGCCCTCGAACTCGCTGAAGATCTGCGAGTACGGCTTGCCGACGATGTTGGCCAGCACGTTGAGCCGGCCGCGGTGCGGCATGCCGACGACGACCTCGTCGAGCCCGTGCTCGGCGGCCTGGTCGATCGCGGCGTCCATCATCGGGATGACGGTTTCGGCACCCTCGAGCGAGAACCGCTTCTGCCCAACATATTTGGTCTGCAAGAACGTCTCGAAGGCCTCGGCGGCGTTCAGCTTGGACAGGATGTACTTCTGCTGCGCGACGGTCGGCTTCTCGTGCTTGACCTCGACGCGCTCCTCGAGCCACTTCTGCTGCTCGGGCTCCAGGATGTGGGTGTACTCGACACCGACGTGCCTGCAGTACGAATCACGCAGCAGGCCAAGCACATCGCGCAGCTTCTTGTGGTCGGCACCGGCGAAGCCGTTGACCTTGAACACCCGGTCCAGGTCCCACAGCGTCAGGCCGTGGGTGTTCACGTCGAGGTCGGGGTGGCTGCGGAACCGGCTCTTGTCCAGTCGTAGCGGATCGATATCGGCCATCAAGTGCCCGCGGTTGCGGTAGGCCGCGATCAGCTCGATGACGCGGCCATTCTTGTCGTCTGTCGAGTCCGGGTTGTCGGTCCGCCACCGCACCGGCTCGTACGGGATGCCGAGTTCGTGGAAGATCTCGTCGAAAAAGTCGTCGGAGAGTAGTAACTCGTGCACCGTGCGCAGGAAGTCACCGGACTCGGCGCCCTGGATGATGCGGTGGTCATAGGTCGAGGTGAGGGTGATCAGCTTCCCGATGCCCAGCTCGGCGATGCGTTCCTCGCTGGCGCCCTGGAACTCCGCGGGGTATTCCATCGCGCCTACGCCGATGATCGCGCCCTGTCCGCGCATCAGCCGGGGCACTGAATGCACGGTGCCGATGGTGCCGGGGTTGGTCAGCGAGATCGTCACGCCGGAGAAGTCTTCTGCGGTGAGCTTGCCGTCGCGGGCGCGCCGCACGATGTCCTCGTAGGCGGCGATGAACTGACCGAACCGCATCGTGTCGCAGCCCTTGATGGCCGCCACCACCAGCTGGCGGCCGCCGTCCTTGCCCTGCAGGTCGATCGCCAGGCCCAGGTTGGTGTGTGCCGGGGTGATGGCGTTCGGCTTCCCGTCGACCTCCGAAAAGTGCCGGTTCATGTTCGGGAACTTCTTGACCGCCTGCACGATCGCGTAGCCGATCAGGTGGGTGAACGAGATCTTGCCGCCGCGGGTCCGCTTGAGGTGGTTGTTGATGACGATGCGGTTGTCGATCATCAGCTTGGCGGGGATGGCGCGCACGCTGGTCGCGGTCGGCACGTCCAGCGATGCCGACATGTTCTTCACGACGGCGGCGGCCGCGCCGCGCAGGACCTGGGCCTCATCGCCTTCTGCGGCGGGTGCGGCTTTCGTGGCGGGCTTGGCTTCTGCGTCCTTGGGTCTTGGCGGGCGCGACGTCGGTCTTGGCGGCCGGTGGTTCTGTCTTGGCCGGCGGTGCTTCCTTCTTGGCCGGGGCGTCGTCGGTCTTGGCGGGCGCTGATTCCGCTGTGGCGGCGCCGTTGCCCGCGGCGGGCTTGGGTGCGGGGGCGGGTCCCGGTTCGCGCGGCGCGGTGGGCGCCGACTGCTGTCCGTCGCCTGCGGTGCTCGTCGTGCCTGTGGTTGGTTCGGGCGAGTAATCGACTAGAAATTCGTGCCAACTCGGATCGACTGATGAAGGATCCTCGCGGAACTTGCGATACATCTCCTCGACCAACCACTCGTTCTGTCCGAATGGTGAAGTTGAACTGCTCACGGCAGCTACTCGCCTCGATTCCTTCGCCTGCGGCAAGAGTCCGAACGGACGCTCACCCTCTCTTTCCTTCTAACCTGCGGTTACCCGCATCTGCGCCGCTTAAAGGCTAACCCGCGCTGGTGGGCCAGGAGCGCTAATCGCCCGGGGCCTCTGCAGCCCTCCGGCGACGGCAGTACGTGCAGTTTCGTCGGCCAGCGCGGCGGCGGCGGACCGAACGCCGTGCGCGCGTTGCCGATGATGCGTTTGCCCATCAGCCGGTTGCCGACACCGCCGACGACCGCGCCGATACCCACCGGAAGCAGCTTGCCGAACATGATCGCCCCGCGCTTGAGCGTGTAGCGCTTGACGAAGTAGCGCAGCAGCCGCGAATTCAGCTGCGACACCGCGGGCAGCGGCAGCGTCGCCGCTCCGTCGCTCAGCCACGCGCCCTTGGTCCGGCCGGGACCGATGAGATCGGCGATCGCGTGCTTACTGTCCTCGCCGACGAGCACGGCCAGCACAAGTGCGCGTCTGCGCTCGCGATGCTCGGCCGGGATGCCGTACGCCTCGGCCACGGCGAGCACGAACAACGACGTCGCCTCGAGGAACACCACGGTTTCACCCGCCACCGCCGACAAAGCCATCAGCGTGCCGATTCCCGGCACGGCAGCCGCCGAGCCGACGGCCGCTCCGCTGGCCATCACCGCGGCCAGGTACTGCTTCTCCAGCTTGGTGACGATCTCGGCGGGGGTCGCGTCCGGGCTGCCTTGTCGCAGCCGCTCCACGTACGCCTTGACGGCCGGGCCCTGGACCCGCGCGCCCGCGTTCGATGATCTGCGAAAGCACACGCGCCGCTGTGCTCGGATTTTCGTCGACTCTGGTAGCCGGCAGCTGGTTCTTGGCCTTGGACCGTGCGCTCATCGCGGCCTCCCTTTTGTGCGGTATCGGCTGCCTTCAGGCTAACGGGTGGTCAACGAACGACCGAGGCCGCCGGTGCCCGCCCGTGACGACGGTCACCGGGGGTGATGTGGGAACAAAATATTGATTTAGCGTGCTAACCATTTCCATGGCAATATCGCCCGCTGTGGAGGTCAAGGACACCCAGTCGCGCACGAATGATCGTGCTGTTGGGTGTGATGGTCGCCCTGGGCCCGTTGACCATCGACATGTATCTGCCTGCGCTGCCGAAGATCGCCGACGAGTTGTCGGTGTCGTCGTCGGTCGTCCAGCTCACCCTGACCGGAACGCTGGCCGGGTTGGCGCTGGGACAGCTGATCGTCGGCCCGCTCTCCGACTCGCTGGGCCGCAGGCGGCCGCTGATGGCGGGCATCGTGCTGCACATGGTGGCGTCGGTGCTGTGCATGCTGGCGCCGAACCTGGTGGTGCTCGGGTTGGCGCGGGTATTGCAGGGCGTCGGCGCGGCCGCGGCGATGGTGGTCGCGATCGCGGTGGTGGGTGATCTGTTCGCCGACTCCGCGGCAGCCACGGTGCTGTCGCGGCTGATGCTGGTGCTCGGCGTCGCGCCCGTGGTCGCACCGTCGCTCGGCGCGGCGATGCTGCTGCACGCCTCATGGCATTGGGTCTTCACCGCTTTGGTGGTGCTGGCGGGCGCGCTGCTGCTGGTGGCCGCCATGGCGTTGCCCGAGACGCTGCCGCCGTCGCACCGCAGACCGCTGCGGGTGCGCGGCATCGCCGCCACCTACTCCGAACTGCTGCACGATGCGCGGTTTGTCATCCTCGTGCTGGTTGCGGCCCTCGGGATGTCGGGTCTGTTCGCGTATATCGCGGGTGCGTCGTTCGTCCTGCAGGGCCGGTACGGCCTCGACCAGCAGGTCTTCGCGTTGGTGTTCGGTGCAGGTGCGGTTGCCCTGATCGGCGCGACGCAGTTCAACGTCGTGCTGCTGAAGCGGTTCTCACCGCAAACGATCACGCTGTGGGCGCTGGCCGCCGCGTTGATGGCCGGCGGCGTCTTCGTCGGCCTTTCTGCCGCGCACGTCGGCGGGTTGGCGGGTTTCGTGGTGCCGGTGTGGGCGATCCTGGCCGCGATGGGCCTGGTCATCCCCAACGCCCCGGCTGTCGCGTTGTCCCGGCACCCCGACGCCGCAGGCACCGCGGCCGCGCTGCTTGGTGCCGCGCAATTCGGGCTCGGCGCGGCGGTGGCCCCGCTGGTGGGCGTGCTCGGAAACGACGAGCTCGCGCTGTCCATCGTGATGACGGCAGGCATACTAATCGCGCTGCTGGCGCTCCTCGCGGTCGGCGTCTCGGCCAGCGAAGATGCCGACGAAACCGTCCCCGAGGGCGCGCTCGCCGAACCGGCGTAGTTGTCCTGGCTGCGATCGATCCGTAGCGTCGTGGCGAATTACTCCAGGCGGAGTAATCGACGATTGAGTACGGAATTTGAGCGGTTCGTGGCATGTCAGCAGGACTCGCTGGGTATTCCCGTGTCGGCGCTGCATCGGTAGTGGCGGATCGACGGCAACGTATGCCGGGCCTCACGGGCAAGGCCGGCTGGCTGCGAGGATTCGTAAAATCTATGCGAACAGGCCAAACGCGGTGGCATAGGGCTGCTGAACTCGACACCATCGAGGGGAGCCGAAACGGGGTGGCGATATGACCACGGCGCTGCGGGGCAGGCCGGCTGCGGGAGCCGCGCCGGTCGCTGACCCCTGGCGTGCGCTTTGGGCCATGATGGTCGGCTTCTTCATGATCCTGGTCGACGCCACGATCGTGGCGGTGGCCAACCCGTCCATCATGGAGAAGCTGGGCGCCGGCTACGACGCCGTGATCTGGGTGACCAGCGCCTACCTGCTCGGCTTCGCAGTGCCGTTGCTTCTGGCCGGGCGCCTCGGGGACCGCTACGGGCCCAAGAACCTCTACCTGCTCGGCCTGGCGGTGTTCACGGCCGCATCGCTGTGGTGCGGCCTTTCGGGCACCATCGGCATGCTCATCGCCGCACGCGTGCTGCAGGGGGTCGGTGCGGCGCTGCTCACCCCGCAGACGTTGTCCGCGATCACCCGCATCTTCCCCGCCGAGCGCCGCGGGGTGGCGATGAGCGTTTGGGGCGCCACCGCCGGGGTCGCCACCCTGGTCGGCCCGCTGGCAGGCGGCGTGCTGGTCGACAGCCTCGGCTGGCAGTGGATCTTCTTCGTCAACGTGCCGATCGGAATCATCGGCTTGGGGCTGGCCTTCTGGCTGGTGCCCGACCTTCCCACCAAGAAGCATGGCTTCGACCCGATCGGCGTGCTGCTGTCCGGGGTCGGCATGTTCATGGTCGTGTTCGCCCTGCAGGAGGGGCAGTCCCACGACTGGGCGCCGTGGGTGTGGGGCACGCTGGCCGGTGGCATCGGGTTCATGGCCGCGTTCATCTTCTGGCAGCAGGCCAACCCGAACGAGCCGCTCATCCCGCTGAACATCTTCCGCGACCGTGACTTCGGCCTGTCCACGCTCGGCGTCGCAACAATCGGCTTCGTCGTGACGGCGATGATCCTGCCGCTGATGTTCTACGCGCAGGCGGTGTGCGGGCTGTCGCCGACACGCGCGGCACTGCTGACTGCGCCGATGGCGGTCGCGCTCCGGCGTGCTGGCACCGTGGGTCGGCAAGATCGTCGACCGCGTCACATCCGCGGCCGATCATCGGGTTCGGCTTCTCGATGCTGGCGGTCGCGTTGACGTGGCTGTCCGTCGAGATGACGCCGACCACGCCGATCTGGCGAATTGTGTTGCCGCTCATCGCAACCGGTGTGGGGATGGCGTTCATCTGGTCACCGCTCGCGGCCACCGCGACGCGCAACCTGTCGTCGCAGCTCGCCGGTGCCGGTTCCGGTGTGTACAACGCCACCCGTCAGGTGGGGTCGGTGCTCGGCAGTGCCAGCATGGCGGCGTTCATGACGACGCGGATCAGCGCCGAGATGCCGTTGGCCGACAGACGGATCGGCGGCGGTGAAGGATCGGTCACCCGGCTGCCCGAGATTCCTGCACGAGCCCGTTCGCCGCGGCGATGTCGCAGTCGCTGTTGCTGCCCGCATTCATCGCCCTGTTCGGTGTCGTCGCCGCGTTGTTCCTGCTCGGGTTCGCGAGGCAGGCACGCGCTGCCGACGTCGGCGTTGTCGAGGCCGACGAGTAATCGGACGACGAGATTACGTCGACGATGACGACTACGTCGAGTTCACCGTGCGCCACGTGAGCCTATGCCCGCACCGGTCAGCTGCGGCTCGCTCCCGTCGTCAGCGCTGAAGAGGACGAAAGTGACACCGACGCCCTTGGCTGTTCCGGCACGAGCATCTACTTGCCGCTCCCGCTGAAATCTGGCATGACGAGCCCGCCGAGGCCTGGGACAGCCTGTCGTCTGACGATGACCGACCGGAAGCGCAGGGCGATCTGCCCAGGGGCGCCATGAACCGTGCCGAGGCGAGCCCGCTGTTGAACCCGTCCGCAACCGAAAGTGTTGCCACCCGCCTATCCGCGCGAAGCAGGGTCGCAGCCTGTTCGACTTCCTCGCCGATGTGCCACCGCCGAAGCCATCGGTCGAGCCGATCGGGTTCGCCCACAACGGCTTTCACGTCAATGACGAGGAGCGATTCCAGCCGCTGACCGCTTCGAGCCGCGCGAGGAGCCGGAGCCGCCGGACGAGACGCGCAAGCCGGATGTTCTCGAGCCCCGACTATCCGCTGGACTTCGGCAGCCATGCTCATCACGAAAGCCCGGATGACGCAGGCGCAGGCTACGAGCGTCCGTCGCGTCAGGGCTGACCGACGAAGGAGCCGGAGCCCTACCCGTTCCCGTCCAACGGAAGGCATTCCCGCGTCGAGCCCGACGATGCATCCAGCCACGGACGGCACTCCCGGCCGGCCGAATAGCCGCTCAGCCGCCGGCGCCAGCGACAGGAACGCGCCCAATTCGACAAGGCGGTCCGGCGTCGGCGGCAGATAGTCGGTGAGCGTCTCGCGACCGCACGATGATGCTGGCGTACTTGGCCCGGCTGACCGCGACATTGAGCCGATTCCGGTTGAGCAGGAAGGCGATTCCGCGCGGCACGTCGTCGATCGAAGAAGCCGTCATCGAGACGAACACAACGGCCGCCTGTCTGCCCTGGAACTTGTCCACCGTGCCGACGTCGACACGTCCAGTACCCGGCGGCGTCGAGATGCTCGCGCACCAGCAGCACCTGCGCGTTGTACGGCGCGACGACAAGCACGTCGTCCTGGCGCAGCCGGCGTTGCCCGTCTTCGTCCGTCCAGTCCGACCCGAGCAGGCGGCCGATCTCGGCGACGATGACGGTCGCTTCCTCGGGGCTGCTGGTGGAGTTGCCGTCGTGGGCAATGGTCAGCACTCGTACGCCCGGCGGGTGGCCGTCGAGGCGGCGTGCGGCGGTGCTCTCCTCCGAATTGCAGCCGGCCCTCGTATGACAGCCGCGAAACCGGTGCGCATACCGCGGGATGCATTCGGTACGACCGATCCAGGAAGTAGCCGAGCTGTTCGGGCAGTGTGCGGTGATCCTGCACCAGCCAGCCGAGCGCCGATGCGTCGACCGGCTCGGGGTGGTGGCCCTGGCTGACCTGCGGCAGCTGCTGCGGGTCGCCGAGCAGCATGAGGTTCCTGGCCGCCCGCGCCACCGCGATGGTGTTGGCAAGGCAGAACTGGCCCGCCTCCTCGACGACCAGCAGGTCCAGGCTGGCTGCCTCCACCCGGTTGTCGTTCGCGAAATCCCATGCGGTTCCGCCGATTACGCAGCCCGCGTTAGTCGCGATGAAGGCTGCGTACTCGTCCTTGTCGATCCCCTGCCACGCAGCGTCGGCAGGGGAGTCCTTCTTCGCGATCCGTGTCGGATCGACTACCGGCCTTGATGAGATCGCGGAAAAGGTTCTCCACCACTGCATGTGACTGTGCGACGACGCCGACGCGCCACTGGTGGTCGTTGACTACCGCCGCGATGATCCTCGCCGCGGTATAGGTCTTACCGGTGCCGGGCGGGCCGTGCACGGCCAGATACGACTGGTCAAGGTCGAGCAGTGCGGCGGTGATGTCCGCGGCGGTGTCGCCGGTGTGGGGCAACGGCGCACCGCTGCAGGTGCGCGGGGTACGGCGCAGCAGGATGTCGACGACGGCGGTGTCGGGCAGCGCGGGCAGTCCCGCACCAACCTGAGCCGCCGCGGCGTCGATCGACTCGCGCAGCTTCTTGGTGCCGACGACCGACCGGGGTGTCAGCGCGAACGGCAGTTGCGTGAACGGCCCGTCATCCGGCTCCCGCTCGCAGATGACGACCTCGGTCGGCACGATTCGGGTCGTCCACGCCGGTGATCTCGGCGTTGCCCGCGGCGCGCCGGTCGGGGTTGTCGGCGAGCCCGGACGGCGACGGCGGCTCGTACAGCGCGAACACATCCGTCTTCGAGTCCGCCCGCCTCCAGCGTGCCGGTGAGCTTCACCCAGCGCTGGTTCTTCCTCGCGCGCGACGACGGCAGGTGCCAGTCCTTGATGACCTCGGCCTTCTCGGCGAGGAACACATCGCTGGTGTCGCCCCACTCGTCGACCGGGTTGTTCAGCCGGTCGAAGTGTGCCCACCAGAACGGTTTGTCCTCGCGCCGGTGGTATCCGCGCGCCGCCGCGAGCAGCGCGACGGCCGTCTGCTCCGGGCGTGCGGCCGTCGACACCGTCGCCCGCGAACTCCATCAACGTGCGCGCCAGTTCGTCGGTGTCCTCGACCGCGATGCCGTCGTCCACCGGCTGCGGGCCGAGCGGCGGAACGCCGGACTCGATCGCGATCTTGATCAGCCAGTCGCGCAGCCGATGCGTCGAGCGGCAGTCGTAGCGGTTGTACTCCTCGATCTCCTTCAGCGCGACCTCGGCCTCGTCGCCGCGGCCGTCTGCGCGCAGATCGCAGTAGCGGGCGTAGGCGTTGATCGAGTCGGCGGCGGTCGTGACGTCGCCGGACCGCAGCTCCGAGCCCATGTAGAGCGGCTCGAGCGACTTCAGGCTGTAGTTCTCGGCGCCGACCCGAATGCACTTGCGCACCAACGGGAAAAGGTCGACGAGTACACCGCTGCGCAGCAGGTCGTCGACCTCGTCCTCACCGACGCCGTAGCGCCCGGCCAGCCGCAGCAGCGCCGTCTTCTCGTAGGCCGCGTAGTGGTAGATGTGCATGTTCGGGATAGCGCTTGCGGCGCTTGCGGACCATCGCAAGGAAGTCGACGAGCGCCTGGCGCTCGCTCGCGCGGTCGTGCGCCCAGAGGGGCCGGAACGCGCTGCCGACCTCGAGCACGCCCCACAGGTACTCCAAGCCCCAGTCGCGGCCGTCGGCTGTCCACAGCGGATCGCCCTCGAAGTCGAAGAACAGGTCACCCTTGTCGGGGTCGGGCAGCAGGTTCAGCGGCTGCGTGTCGGCGACCTCGTAGGGCGGCTTGCCGTCGACCTCGGGCGTGATCTGCAGCCGGGCCTGTGCGGTGAGCGCGGTGACCGTTCTTGCGGGCAGTTCGGGCATCGGGCCGTCGTGGTGTGCGAGCTCGGTCATCGTGGTGATGTCGGCGTCGATCAACCGGGCCCGCTGACTGACCCGCATACCCGCGACGAGCAGCAGGTCGTCGTGTTCACGGACCTGGATGGTGCACTCGCGGGCAGCGGAAGCAGGCGCGGACGTTCTGGTCGTCCCACCGAACCGCCGTGCCGCCGGCCAGGTGGCCGTCGAGCAGACGCTCCAGTGCCGCCCGCCGAGGCCGGTAGACCGGGATCAGCTCATCGACCCGGTATCCGACGGTCGCGGCGTCGCCGAGCACCAACTCCACCTCGTCCGACACCGGCACACCGGCCGCGGTCAGGGTCTCTGCATAGGCGGCGAGCTGCAACAGCGCCTCGACCTTGACCGACCGGGCCAGCTTGGTGTCACGCAGCCGGTAGCGCTCGCCGTCGAACACCAGGAAGTCGGCGAAGCCGACGAACCGGCCGTCGAACATGGCCGCCTGATAGATCACCGGCGCCCGGCGTTCGACCGCCCGCAGGGTGGCCTCGGCGGCCGCGGTCAGACCGCGACGGTGTAGTCGGGCCGACCGATGATGGTGACCGTTTCCTCGGACCGCGACCGCAGCTCGTCCAGGTGGCGCTGCTCGTGCTCACCGCCGAGTTTGGCCGTGCGGGCGAGCAATTCGTCCTCGACCGCCACCGGCGGCCCCCAGCCGAGCCGGGCGTCGAACGAGCGCAGCAGTGCGTACTCGCAGCGGGCGGCGGCCGCGAGGTCAGAGGCGCTGTAGATGACTCGATCGTCGGCGACGAACATGTTCGCAACTGTAGGTGAGCCAGCCGACACTCAATCCCCGCGAAATTGAGCACTCCCGCTTGCGGGGACATACCCGGCTGTGATCTCGCCGAAATCGAGGAATGCCATTTCGCGGATGGTCAGCCGGGCGTGTTGCCGATCAGCTCCACGCCATTGCCGTTCCAGCGGAACTTCACCATGCTCTCCAGCCCGGGCGTGCCGTCGGAGTACACAAGCGCGACGGTGTCACCCGTGGTGGCCGACTTCTCGATGCCGTTGAACCCGTAGGTGTCCGGCACCCCGGTCGGGATGAACTTGCCGAGATGGAACAGCACGGCGCGGGTATTGGGGTTGTCGGCGTTGGTATTGGCCTTGACGATGATGGCCGACAGCTGCGCGCACTCGTTGTACGTGCCCGCCAGCGGCTCGGAATTCCAGGCCTGCCCGCTGCGCGGGTCGCGAGGCAACTCGGAGACCGCCTTGGCGATCTCGGGGGCGGCCAGGTTCACCGAGCATGGATCGGGTGCGGGTGTGTTCGGCGCGACGCTGGTGGCCGGTGGCGGTGCGGGCAGTGCGGTCGCGGGGGCGACGGTGGTGGTGCTCGGCCCCGGCGTCTTGGAAACGGTCGAATCGCCGGAGCCGCAACCGGCCAGCAGGACCGCCCCTGCCGCAGCAGTCCAGACCCACTTCACAACTGGGCACCCTAGCGCCATCTCCCACGCCGACCCGGCAGGCGGCGCGGCGGGTCGAAACGCTGCGGCCCTCTAGACTGGCAACCCGATGACGCCTCCCGAGCCGGACGCAACCAGCGCCGACCTGACCTTCGCTGACCTGCAGATTCACCCGTCGGTGCTGCAGGCGGTAGCCGACGTCGGATACGAGACCCCCTCTGCCGATCCAGGCCGCCACGATTCCGGCGATGATGGCCGGGTCCGATGTCGTCGGTCTTGCGCAGACCGGTACCGGCAAGACCGCGGCGTTCGCGATCCCGATCCTGTCCAAGATCGACACCGCCGACCGGACGACGCAGGCGCTGGTGTTGGCGCCAACCCGTGAACTGGCGTTGCAGGTGGCCGAGGCGTTCAGCCGCTACGGCGCGCATCTGCCCGTGAACGTGCTGCCGGTCTACGGCGGCTCTCCTACGGCCCGCAGATGGCCGGCCTCAGGCGCGGCGCGCAGGTCGTCGTCGGCACGCCGGGCCGTGTCATCGACCACCTCGAGAAGGGCACGGCTCGACCTTTCGCACCTCGACTATCTGGTGCTCGACGAGGCCGACGAGATGCTCCAGATGGGCTTCGCCGAGGACGTCGAACGCATCCTCGAAGGCACCCCTGAGTACAAGCAGGTCGCGCTGTTCTCGGCGACCATGCCGCCTGCCATCCGCAAAATCACCAGCAAGTACCTGCACGACCCCGTCGAGGTCACGGTCAAGTCGAAAACCGCCACCGCGGATAACATCTCGCAGCGCTACATTCAGGTGGCGGGTTCCCGCAAGATGGACGCGCTGACCAGACTGCTCGAGGTCGAGCCGTTCGAGGCGATGATCGTGTTCGTCCGTACGAAGCAGGCGACCGAAGAGGTCGCCGAAAAGTTGCGCGCCCGAGGGTTTTCGGCGATGGCTATCAACGGCGATATCCCGCAGGCGGTGCGCGAGCGCACCATCGCCGCCCTCAAGGAGGGGAAGCTCGACATCCTCATCGCCACCGACGTCGCGGCCCGCGGCCTTGACGTCGAACGCATTTCGCACGTGCTGAACTACGACATCCCTCACGACCCCGAGTCCTACGTGCATCGCATCGGACGCACCGGCCGCGCAGGCCGATCGGGCGCAGCACTGCTGTTCGTCACACCGCGCGAACGTCATCTGCTCAACTCGATCGAGCGGGTCAGCCGACAGAAACTCGTGGAGTCGCAGTTGCCGTCGGTCGACGACGTCAACGCGCAACGCGTCGCGAAGTTCCGCGACTCCATCACCGATGCGCTGAATGCGCCGGGCACCGACCTGTTCCGCAGGCTGATCGAGGACTACGAGCGCGAGAACGACGTGCCGCTGGCCGATATCGCCGCCGCGTTGGCACTGCAGGCCCGCGACGGCGAACAATTCCTGATGACCGAGCCGCCGCCGGAGAAGCGGCGTGAGCGGGACGACCGTTCGTCGCGCGACGGCGGCCCGCGCAAGCAACGCGAGCGGCGTACTGACCTTGCGACCTATCGCATCGCTGTAGGCAAGCGGCACAAGGTCGCGCCTGGCGCCATCGTCGGCGCAATCGCGAACGAGGGCGGATTACACCGCAGCGACTTCGGGCACATCACCATCCGACCCGAGTACTCGCTCGTCGAACTTCCGAAGAAGCTTTCGAAGCATACGTTGAAGGCGTTGCAGCACACCAGGATCCAGGGTCAACTGATCGACCTGAAACCCGATCGCGGTTCGGGAAAGCCTCACCACAAGTCGAAATGACGCTGTCCAAGGGAGTTTCAGACCCAGAGGCGCAGGGCGGCCTCGAGTCGGTCGGGGCCCCCGAGCGCGTCGCGTCGCTCACCGGGATCCGTGCCGTCGCGGCACTTCTGGTGATGGCCACCCATGCCGCCTACACCACCGGCAAGTACACACACGGCTACATCGGGCTGGTCTGGTCACGGATGGAGATCGGTGTTGCGATTTTCTTTGTGCTGTCCGGGTTTTTGCTCTTCGGCCCGTGGGTGAAGGCGACCGCGACCGACGGGCCTGCGCCATCGGTACGCCGGTATGCGTGGCACCGGGTCCGCCGCATCATGCCTGCCTACATCGTCACCGTTCTGATCGCCTACGCCGTCTACCACTTCCGCATCGCAGGACCGAATCCCGGCCACACCTGGATGGGATTGCTCCGCAATCTCACGCTGACGCAGCCGTACACCGACAACTACCTGTTCTCCTATCTGCATCAGGGACTGACCCAAATGTGGAGTCTGGCAGTGGAAGTCGCGTTCTACGTGGTGTTGCCGCTGCTGGCCTATCTGCTGCTGGTCGTGCTGTGCCGACGGCAATGGCGGCCGGTCAGGCTGCTGATGGGGCTGTTGTGCCTGGCCGCACTCACGCCGATCTGGATCATCGTCGTGCACTCCACAGATTTCCTGCCCGACGGGGCCACGCTGTGGCTGCCGACGTATCTGGTCTGGTTCATCGGCGGGATGATGCTGGCGGCCCTGCAGGCGATGGGGGTTCGCGCGTACGCGCTGGCGTGCGTGCCGGTGGCGGTGGCGTGCTACCTGATCGTGTCGACACCGATCGCGGGTGAGCCCACCACGTCGCCTTCCGGCGTGCACGAGGCGCTGGCCAAGGCGGGCTTCTACGCGGTGATCGCCACCCTCGCGGTGGCGCCGCTGGCCCTGAGTGACCGCGGGTGGTACACCCGGCTGCTGGCGAGCCGTCCAATGGTGTTCCTCGGCGAGATCTCCTACGAGATCTTCCTGATCCATCTGCTGATCATGGAGCTCGTGATGGTGGAGATCCTGCGCTTCCCTATCTACACGGGTTCGATGGCGCTTCTGTTCGTGGCCACGCTCATCGTGACGGTGCCTGCGGCATGGCTGCTGCACCGCTTCACCCGGGTGCGAACCGCGTAACCACACCCCTCCGAAACTGCTGACAGATCGAGATTTCGCCGAAAAACGCGCACTGACCGCAGTCTCGGCAAGGGGAGAGACGCATGGCGAGGTGAGTTAAGTTAGCCTTGCCTAATGACTGACCAGAGGACGTCGCGCGGGTTCACCGGTGCGCTCGTCAAGCTGTGGCGGGGCGGCGACTACGAGATGACCGTGACGGGCCGGACCGAGATCACGCCGAACTACCTGCGCCTGCACTTCACCGCGAAAGAACTGCTGACCGACCGCGCCATCCACCCGACGATGTGGATACGCGTGCTGGTTCCCGGACGGAGCCAAGTCGCACCAGCGGGGCTACACCCTGGTCAGATCCCGACCCGGACGCGGGCACCGTCGACATCGACTTCGCCATGCACGACGGACTGGCGACCCGGTGGGCGCAGCAGGCGAAGGCCGGCGACGTCCTCGAGGTGACGGTCGCTCGGCAGCAACTTCGCGCTGCCCGAACCGGCGCCGTCGGGCTATGTGATCGTCGGCGACGCCGCATCACTGCCCGCGATCAACTCGCTGCTCGACGCGATCGGCGACGCGCCCGCGCGGGTGTTCCTCGAGTCGGCGCACGACGACGACAGGGAGCTGCCGGTCGCACGCGACGCCGATGTCGTATGGGTGGACCGCAAGAACGCAGGTGAGGCGCTGGTGGAGGCGGTCAGCTCGTCGGCGTTCGACGCTTCGGACCATTTCGGCTGGGTCGCCTGCGACAACCGGACCACCCGCGCGGTGTCGAAGATCTTCCGCGAGGAGTACAAGATTCCGCGCAAGTCGATCAAGGCGCAGGCGTACTGGGTGGCGTGACCGACTGCTGAGCAACCGGTGAACGGTTTTTGGCGCGTGCGTTAAAAGACCGCGGTCGCCGACGCGCCTCAATAGTCTGGCCTTCTCGGGCCCAAGAAGCGTGGCCCGAGAAGGCCGAGAGGACCCCATGCCCAGCTCGTCAGCGCAGAACAATGGTCAGTCGGATGCAGCGGGGGATGAGGTGCGTCGCGACATCCTTCCCATACCGGACGTCCAGCACATCGGGTCTGACGACGTATGACGCGAAGGATCCGGACACCAGCTATCCGCCGATCAGAGACGTGCGTCCACCGGAGGGTGCGCCCAATGTGGTCGTCGTCCTGATCGACGACGTCGGCTTCGGCGCCAGTAGCGCTTTCGGTGGGCCGTGCAACACGCCCAACTTCGAGCAAGCTGGCCGCCGGCGGGTTGAAGTACACCCGGTTCCACACCACGGCGTTGTGCTCGCCCACGCGCCAGGCGCTGCTGACCGGCCGCAACCATCACTCGGTGGGCATGGGCGGTATCACCGAGATCGCCACGGCGGCACCGGGTTACAGCTCGGTGCTGCCGAACACCAAGGCGCCGCTGGCGTTGACGCTGCGGCTCAACGGATACTCGACGGCTCAGTTCGGCAAGTGCCACGAGGTGCCGGTGTGGCAGACCAGTCCCGGCGGGCCCGTTCACCGCGTGGCCGACCGGCGGTGGCGGTTTCGAGTACTTCTACGGCTTCATCGGTGGGGAGAACAACCAGTGGGACCCGGCCCTGTACGAGGGCACCACGCCCATCGAGCCGCCGAAGACACCCGCGGAGGGCTATCACCTGACCGAGGATCTGACCGACAAGGCGATCAACTGGGCGCGCCAGCAGAAGGCGCTGCTTCCCGACAAGCCGTTCTTCATGTACTTCGCGCCCGGTGCCACGCACGCGCCGCACCACGTGCCCGCGGAGTGGATCGAGAAGTACAAGGGCAAGTTCGCACACGGCTGGGACAAGCAGCGGGAGATCACCTTCGAACGTCAGAAGGAACTGGGCGTCATTCCGCAGGATGCCGTGCTCACGCCGCGCCACGCGGAGATCCCGGCCTGGGACGACATGGATTCTGCGCTCAAGCCGGTGCTGGAACGCGAGATGGAGGTCTACGCCGCGTTCATGGAGCACACCGACCACCACATCGGGCGGCTGCTCGATGCGCTCGAACCCGTCATGGACAACACGCTGGTCTACGTGATCATCGGCGACAACGGCGCCTCGGCGGAGGGCACGCTGCAGGGCGCGTTCAACGAGATGGCCAACTTCAACGGCATGGCCGCCATCGAGACCCCCGAATTCCTGATGTCCAAGCTCGACGAGTTCGGCGGCGAAGAGTCCTACGGCCACTACGCGGTCGGCTGGGCATGGGCGATGGATTCGCCGTACCAGTGGACCAAGCAGGTGGCCTCGCACTGGGGCGGCACCCGCAACGGCACCATCGTGTCCTGGCCCGAGGGAATTAAGGACAAGGGGCGGTGCGCAATCAGTTCAGCCATGTCATCGACTTCGCGCCGACGGTGCTCGAGGCGGCGGGCATTCCGGCGCCGACGCTCGTCAACGGCGTGTTGCAGAGCCCGTACGAGGGCACCAGCATGCTGTACAGCTTCAACGACGCCGACGCGCCCGAGCGGCACGAGACGCAGTACTTCGAGATGTTCTGCAACCGAGGCATTTACCACAAGGGCTGGAGCGCGGTGACCAAGCACCGCACGCCGTGGGAGATGGGCGGCAGGCGCTGCCTGCCTTCGACGACGACGTCTGGGAGCTCTACGACGGCAACACGGACTGGACGCAGTCCAAGGATCTGCCGAAGGAGAACCCGGAGAAACTGCATGAGCTGCAGCGGCTTTGGCTGATCGAGGCGGTCAAGTACAACGTGCTCCCGCTCGACGACCGGCAGGCCGAGCGGTTCAACCCCGACATCGCCGGACGGCCTACACTGATCAAGGGCAACACCCAGCTGCTGTTCGGCGGCATGGGCGTGCTATCGAGAACTGCGTCGTCGACATCAAGAACAAGTCGTTGGCCGTGACCTCCGAGCTGGAGGTGCCCGCCGACGGCGCCGAGGGCGTGATCATCGCCCAGGGTGGCCGGTTCGGCGGCTGGAGCCTGTACGCCAAGGACGGTCGGGCCAAGTTCTACTACAACGTGCTGGGCATCAAGTCGTTCGCATCGACGCCACGCGCGCCGATTCCGACGCGGCACCACCCAGGTGCGCATGGAATTCGCCTACGACGGTGGGGGCATGGGCAAGGGCGGTGACGTCACCCTCTACTACGACGGCAACGAAGTCGGCACAGGCCGCGTCGACCAAACCCAAGGCATCGTCTTCTCCGCGGACGAGACGACGGACGTCGGCGGGAGACCGGCACCACGGTCAGTCCCGACTACACCGCCCACACCAGCAAGTTCAGCGGCACGATCAACTGGGTGCGAATCGACCTGGGCGACGACGCGACGCCGACACTACATCGACGCCGAGGAACGCTTCCGGATCGCGATGGCGCGCCAGTAGCGCGAGGGTGGTCATGGCCCGAACATCTTGTTCATCTTGATGGACAACCTCGGATACGGCGAAGTCGGTTGTTACGGCGGAGGGTTATTGCGCGGGGCGCCGACGCCGAACATCGACGGGCTCGCGCGCGAGGGCACAAAGCTGCTCAACTTCAACGTCGAGCCTCAGTGCACGCCGAGCCGGTCGTGCATCATGACGGGTCGTCACTCCATCCGGTCCGGGCACACACAGCGTGCCGCTCACGGGCGGGCCGTATGGGCTTGTGCAGTGGGAAGAGACCATCGCCAAGGTGCTCTCCGGAAATGGTTATGCGACAGGTCATTTCGGAAAGTGGCATCTGGGCAACGTTGACGGGCCGGTTGCCGACCGACCAGGGGTTCGACGAGTGGTACGGCATCGCCGATACGACCGATGAGACACTGTGGCCGACGCAACCGGGATTCGATCCCGACGCTCGTGCACGAAGCCCACATCTATGAGGGCGAAAAGGGAAGCCCGTCACGCAAGGTCAAGCCCTACGACCTGACGACCCGCCCCGAGATCGACATGGAGATCACCGAGAAGGCGATCGACTTCATGGAGCGCAGCGCCTCTGCGAAGAAGCCGTTCTATGCCTATGTGCCTTACACGCTGGTGCATTATCCGACGCTGCCGTCGGCTGAGTTCAAGGGCAGCACGGGAAATGGCGAATGGGCCGATTGCCTTGCCCAGATGGATCACAACGTCGGCCGCCTGCTCGAAACGATCGACCGACTGGGCCTGCGCGACGACACGATCGTGGTCTTCACGAGCGACAACGGGGCCGACTCGTCGACGCAGCACCGACGCGGTTCGGCAGGTCCATGGGCGGGCACGATGTTCACCCCGATGGAGGGTTCCAACCGGGTGCCCTTCGTCATCCGGTGGCCCGGCCGAGATACCCGCCGACCGGGAATCCGATGCGATCGTCACGAAGTCGACACCTTCACCACCTGTTGCGGCTTCGCTGGTGCCGACATCCCGACAGGACCGGCCGATCGACGGCGTTGATCAAAGCGAACTGTTGCTGGGCAGCACGGAATCCTCGGCGCGCGAGGGGTTTCCCGATCTTCTTCGGTGAGAAGCTGTACGCGGCGAAGTGGCGTAACTTCAAACTGCACTTCGTATGGCAGGTGAATGCCACCGATCCTGTCCTGCCGATGGGACTGCCTGCGGTGTTCAACCTGCTGACCAATCCGCGGGAGAGTCCGGACGAGAACCTGGCCACCACGCACGTGTGGGTGATCACGGCTGCGTCGAAGATGATCGGTGCGTTCCAGGCCAGCCTCGCAGAGCACCCGCCTATCCCTGCGGGAACACGCCGACCCCTACGAGCCGGCCGCGACGTAGGTCGGCTACCCCGCGGTCCCCTGTGGCCGTCGGCACCACCATCGGCACGACGAACTGCTCGATCATCGCCCGCTCGTCGGCCTCGTCGTGGCCGGGAAAAACCAGCAGCGACGTCATCACGCGCACCAGCCAGCGGGCCTTGCGCTCGACCACCGCGGGGTCGTCGGGCGCCATCGAGATCAGGAACGCCTCGGTGAGCGCCTTGATCACCTCGCGACTGCTCCGCGATCTCCGCACCGATCGGCCGCTGCGCAGTGGCGAACCACGATGACAGCGCCGGACTTTCGCGGACGTTGCGCAGCGACGAGACCATGCCTTCGATCAGCCGTTCCCGCGGTTCCTCGACGCCGGTGAGTCTGCTCGGTCATCTGGTGGAAGAGCCGGTAGCTTTCGCGGTGCACGTATGCGGTGTACAGCGCCTCCCGGTTCTCGAAGTAGCGGTACAGCGTCGCACGCGAACACCCTGCGGCCTTGGCGATTTCGTGCATCCCGACCGTCGCGGCGTCCTGCTCGGCGAACAGCGCGTCCGCGGCGTCCAGGATGCGGTCGGCCGCGACTTCGGTCCGGCGGTCACCCAACCAGTCGTTGCCCGCCATCACGCCGTCACCCGGAAGGGGACCGACAGCGGTCTGCGCACATAGCTTCCGCCGGCCCAAACCACCCCGGACAGGTCGACCTCGAAGTCGGGGCATCGCGCCAGCAGTTCGGTGAGCGCGACGCGCGACTGCATCCGGGCCGCGGCCGCGCCGAGGCAGAAGTGCGCGCCGTGGCTGAACGTCATGATGTTGCGCGGACGCCTGCGCACCTCGAGTTCGCCTGCGTCGCCACCGTATTCGCGCTCGTCGCGATTGGCCGACCCGTAGAGCAGCAGCACCTTGCGCCCGGCGGGGATCGTCGAGTTGCCAATCCGGACATCGCGGGTGGTGGTGCGGGCCAGGCCCTGCACGGGCGAGGTGAGCCGCAGGAGTTCGTCGACCGCATCGGCGATCAGGTCGGGATTGTTGACCAACAGGCGGCGCTGGTCCGGCCGCTGGTGCAATAGCTGCACCGCGCCCCCCAGCATGCCCGTCGTGGTGTCGTTGCCGCCGGTGACCATCGTGAACGTGAAGGCCAGAATCGACAGCATTCCGGCCATGTCTCCGTCGGCCCCTACGCCCGCGGCGACGAGGTGCGACACCGTATCGTCCTCGGGCTCTAGGCGGCGCCGCTCGATCAGCCCGGTGAAGTAGGCCATCATCGACGCGATCGCCTCGCCGACGGACTCGCCTGCTGCCGGTGATGCCGCCGTCCTGGGTCTGGGCGGCGACGATGGCCTCGGTCCAGCCGTCGAACTGCTGGCGGTCCTCCTCGGGCACGCCGAGGTAGTGCGCGACGACCATCGACGGCAGCGGCTTGAAGAGTTCGGCGACGATGTCGCCGCCGCCGTCGGCGCGCAGCCGCTCGATCCGCTCGATCACGAACCGCCTGAACGGCGGGCTCGACGGCTTCCACCTGGCGCGGTGTGAAGCCGCGGGAAACCAGCTTGCGAAACTCGGTGTGCACCGGCGGATCCTGCATGACGAACGGCGGGTTGTCCTGCAGGCCAATCATTTCCAGCTCGCCGTAGTTGACCGTCAGACCCTGGGCCGAGGAGAACGTCTCGTTGTCGCGGGCGGCGTTCCAAATGTCTGCGTGCCGCGACAGCACCCAGTAGTCATGGCCGGGGCTCTCCTCGGGCACGACGTGGTGCACCGGATCCTTGTCGCGCAGCGCCTGGTACATCGGCCACGGGTCGGCCCAAGTCTGCGCCGTGGCGAGCTCGAACCGGGCAGGTGTGCGGTGAGACAGAGCGGCGGTCATGTCTTATGAGTACGACACAACCGCATACCCTGTCAACAGGGCACAGCGAATTGTCATTAAATGGCGGCGCCGGGATTCAGGATTCCCTCGGGGTCGAGCGCCTGCTTGATCCGACGGTTGAGCTCCATCGCCTCGGGTCCGATCTGCCCCTCCAACCAGGGCCTTTTCAGCCTGCCGACGCCATGCTCGCCGGTGATGGTGCCGCCGAGCCCGACCGCCAGATCCATGATCTCGCCGAAAGCGCGCTCGCGCCCTTTCCGCCATCGCGGCATCCGACGGGTCGTACACGATCAGAGGATGGGTATTGCCGTCGCCGGCGTGCGCGATCACCGAGATCATCACGTCGCGCTCGGCGGCGATGCGGGCCACGCCGCCGACGAGGTCGCCGATCCTGGGCAGTGGCACGCCGACGTCCTCGAGCAGCAGCGTGCCCTTCGCCTCCACCGCGGGAATCGCGTAGCGCCGGGCGGCGACGAACGCCTCTCCCTCGTCGGGGTCGTCGGTCGAGAACACGTCGGTCGCGCCGTGCTCGCCGAACACACCGGCGATGAACTCGGCGTCCTCGCTGCCTGAGCGCCCGCGTTCGTCGGAGCCGGCCAGCAGCAGCGCGGCTGCGTCGCGGTCCAGGCCCATCTTCAGCTTGTCTTCCACGGCATTGACCGCAACGGCGTCCATGAACTCCAGCATCGAAGGCCGCATCTGGCAGGCGACGCCGAGCACCGCGTCGGTGGCGGCCTCGAGCGAGGCGAAGCTGGCCACCACGGTGCTCGCCCGGTGTTGTTTGGGCAGCAACCGCAGGGTGACCTCCGTGACTATCCCCAGCGTGCCCTCGCTGCCGACAAAGAGCTTCGTGAGACTCAGCCCCGCAACGTCTTTCAGCCTCGGGCCGCCGAGCCGAACCGCCGTCCCGTCGGCCAGCACCACCTGCATACCCAGCACATAGTCGGTGGTGACGCCGTATTTCACGCAGCACAGCCCGCCCGCATTGGTGGCGATGTTGCCGCCGATGCTGCAGATCTCGAACGAGGACGGATCCGGCGGGTACCACAGATCGTGTTCGTGCGACAGCCTTTTTCACCTCGGCGTTGAACAGCCCCGGCTGACAGACCGCCGTGCGCGTGACCGGGTCGACGGTGATCTCGCGCATCTTCTCCGTCGACAAGACGATGCCGTCGTCGAGGGCGGTGGCGCCACCGGACAGACCGCTGCCCGCACCGCGCGGCACGACGGGCACCCGGTTGGCGCTGGCCCAGCGCATGATGACCTGCACCTGCTCGGTGGTCAGCGGTCGCACCACCGCCAGCGGTTTGCCTGCCGACGGGTCGAGCGCGCGGTCCTGCCGGTAGCCCTCGGTGATGGCCGGGTCGGTGACGACCATGCCTTCGGGCAGGTCGGCGGTCAGGCTGTCGAGAACGCTCACGATTCGATGCTACGAGCACTCACGACGGCACCATCCAGGACAGCACCGGCGAGGCCTGCAGTCCGGACAGGATGCACATCAGCAGCAGGAACAGCAGGCTCCACACCACGACTCGGCGGAAAATGTCGCCTTCCTTGCCGTTCATGCCGACCGCCGCGGCCGCGATGGCGAGGTTCTGCGGCGAGACCATCTTGCCCAACACGCCGCCCGAACTGTTGCTCGCCGCCATCAGGACGTCCGAGAGCCCTGCCTGGTTCGCCGCGGTGACCTGCAGCGCGCCGAACAGTGAGTTGGCAGAGGTATCGGATCCGGTGACCGCAACGCCGAGCCAACCGAGGATCGGCGACAGCAGCGCGAACGCTCCGCCTGCCGCGGCCATCCAGGTGCCGAGGGTGATGGTCTGGCCGGACAGGTTCATCACGAACGCCAGCGCCAACACCGCCATCACCGTGAGGATCGCCCAGCGCAGCTGATGCAGCGTCGTTCCGTAGGCCTTCACCGCCCGGGGCACCGACAGCTTGAGCACGATCGCCGTCAGGACACCCGCGATCAGCATCTGGGTTCCCGGCGTGGTGAGCAGGTTCAGGGTGAACTTCGGTGAGCGTCACCGGCTTTCCCTTGGGGCTGACGACATCCAATCCAGGCCACTGGAACTTGACCGTCGCCTTGTCGAGCAGCTTCTTGACGGCGGTGATCTGGCAGATGACGAAGACCGCGATGATGATCGCGTAGGGCGCGTACGCCTTCACGACGTCGGCGCGCGAGTCGGGATGCTCGACGCGCTGGGCGAAGTCGGGCGTCGGCTCGTCGGCCGCACCGCCCGCGACGGTGGCGGGCTCGGTGTACGTCTGCCTGGGCTTCCAGACGCGAACCAGCAGGACCACCGCGGCGGCCGACAGCAGCGACGCGACGACGTCGGCCAGAGGCACCGAGATGAAGTTGGATGTGGCGAACTGACCGAGGCCGAAGATGACCCCGCACACCAGGGCGGGCAGCCATGTCTCGCGGATGCCGCGCCAGCCGTCGACGATCGCGACAAGGACGAGGGGGACCAACACCGCCAGGATCGGTGTCTGTCGACCCACCATCGCGCCGAGCGTGTCGCTGGGCAGTTCGGTCACCTTGCGCCAGCGTGAGGATCGGTGTCGCCATCGCGCCGAATGCCACCGGTGCGGTGTTGGCGACGAGGGCGAGCACCGCGGCCTTCATTGGCTTGAAGCCCAGCGCCATCAACATCACCGAGGTGACCGCCACGGGTGTGCCGAAGCCGGCCAGCGCTTCGAGCAGCGCGCCGAACGAGAATGCGATCAGGACGGCCTGGATGCGTTGGTCGTCGCTCACTCGACTGAACGAGCGACGCAGCACGTCGAAGTGCCCCGTCTCCACTGTCTGCTGGTAGACCCAGATCGCGTTGATGACGATCCACAGGATCGGGAAGAACCCGAAGGCGGCGCCTTCGGTGCCTGCCAGCAGCGTCTGTCCGATCGGCATCCCGTACACGAGAACCGCGACGAGGATGGCGACGGCGAGGGAGATCAGCGATGCCACCCACGCGGTCACCCGCAGGACGCCGAGCAGGACGAACAGCAGTAGCAGGGGTATCGCCGCGACCAGCGAACTCCATGCGAGGGAATGGGCAACCGGATCGAGAACTTGCTGGTACACGAGCGACCTCGAGGTTCGATTTGTGGTTAGCGTCACAGGGGTACCCAGCCGACGCTTTCGCTTAACGGCCTAGTTCTACGGCATGACTTCCTGCTCTGGGAAGGGGTCGCGGTCCAGATCCCGAAGCGCGGGCAGAAACAGGGAGACGAGGCCGAGCAGCAGCATCGGCAGCGCCAGCGCCAGGAACGTCGCATGCAGGCCTGCGGCATCGGCCAGCGGTCCCGCCAGCACCAGCCCGAGCGGGCCCGCGGCGTAGGCCAGCGACCCCATCACCCCGACCACACGGCCGCGGAGATGCTGCGGCGCCCGGGTCTGCATGACGTAGTTGTAGATCGGCGCGATCGGGCCGTAGACGAAGCCGACGACCGCGCAGAGCACCAGGATGAGCGGCAGCGGTGGCAGGAACGCGATGATCGTCATCGCCGCGCCGAGCGTCAGCACCGCCGTCAGCATCACGGTCCGCCTGCGCGAAAACTTCGACAGCACCGCATAACTCAGCGCACCGACGAGGCCGCCGACGCTCAACGCCATCAGCACCCAGCCCAGCTGCGCCGGTTCGTTGCGGTCAGTGAAGTACTTCGGAAACAGCACCGACTCCATCGGCATGTAAAGACCCGTTGCCGCGAGGTCGACGATGGCCAGCGTCCGCAAGACCTTGTTGTTCCACACGAAGCGCAGCCCTTCGACGATGCCCGCCCACACCCCTTCGGGCAGCGCATTGCGGTCGGGCGTGCCTGCGCCCTCAAGGCGCAGCATCGCGATGGCCATCATCGACAGGCAGAAGGCGCCCGCGGTCACCCACATCGTGTTCACCCCGCCCAGCGTCGCGATCAGCAGGCCGCCCACCCCCGGACCGACGATGTAGGACAGGTTGAACACCGCTTCGTAGACGCTGTTGGCGTGGTCGAGCGTCCAGCCCGCCCGCGCCGCGGCCTCGGGCAGCATCGTCTCCCGTGCCGTCATGCCCGCCGGATCGAAGAATGCGCCGAGCGCGGCAAGGCAGGCGAGGACCGCGACGTTGACGACGTGCACTCCGAACGTCAGGGCGAGCACGGGGACGGCGGCGACCGACAAGGCCGACAGCGCGTCGGAGATCATCGACACCCGCTTGCGGCCCAGGTAGTCCACCGCGGCACCGGCGATCAGCGTGGCGACGAGCAGGGGAATGGTTCCCGCCATGGCGACGATCGACGCGTCGAGTGCGGATCCGGTGCGTTGGAGCACCAGCCACGGAAACGCGACGATCGTGATCCCGTTGCCCGCACCGGCCATCAGCGCGGCGAACAGGATGACGAAGAGCGGACCGCGCTTGCCGTTGGTCATGGGATATCTCGGCCGAATCTAACAGCGGCCAGGCCCGGTCGGCGACTGATTTTGCAGCGCAGGCACAGTGGAGCGGTGAAGCTGGCCCATCCGCGCACCGGCGAGCCGTTCGACTCGCCGGTTCCTGCGGGCTCCGGTTGGCCTGGTGATCCCGCGACGCCGGCCACGGCGGTCGCCGAGACTCCGGCGCAGGTCACTGCGATGGCCGATGCCGCGGAGTCGATCGACCAGGTCGACGCCGAAGTGTCGGTGTGCCGGGCCTGCCCGCGGCTGGTCGAGTGGCGGGAGCGCGTCGCGGTCGAGAAGCGCAAGTCGTATGCGGGCGAGCCGTACTGGGGCAGACCGATCCCGGGCTGGGGCGCGACGCGGCCGAGGGTGATGATCCTGGGACTGGCCCCCGCCGCGCACGGCGGCAACCGCACCGGGCGGGTGTTCACCGGCGACCGCTCCGGCGACTTCTTGTTCGCGGCATTGCACCGGGCAGGACTGGCCAACCAGGCCCTCTGCGTCGACGCGGCGGATGGGTTGGCGCTCAACGGCACTCGGGTGGTGGCTGCGGTGCGCTGCGCGCCGCCTGCGAACGCACCGACGCCTGCCGAGCGTGCGACGTGTGCGCCATGGCTGGACGCCGAGTGGCGGCTCGCCGGCGCCGATGTGCGGGTGATCATCGTGCTCGGCGGCTTCGCGTGGCGCGCGGCGCTCGACATGGTGCGCGCCGCGGGCGGTTCGGTCGGTCGTCCGGTGCCGAAGTTCGGGCACGGTGCGACGGCGGCGGTGCAGACGCCGCACGGCGAGGTCACGCTGATCGGCTGCTACCACCCCAGCCAGCAGAACACGTTCACGGGCAAGCTCACCCCGGCGATGCTCGACGACGTCTTCGGCAAGGCCGCCGCACTGGCAGGCATATAGCGATTTCGGCGCGCTAACGTGCGTTCAGCGCCGGTGCGCGGCGCGCCGAAATCGCGGGAACGCGGGCGTGGTGGTTAGCGTTGACGCCGTTATGCGTCTTTCCGTTCTCGACCTTGTCCCGGTGCGCACCGACCAGTCCACGTCCGACGCGCTGGCGGCATCGACCCATCTCGCGCAGACCGCCGACCGGCTTGGCTACACCCGCTACTGGGTCGCCGAACACCACAACATGCCGTCTGTGGCGGCCACCAGCCCGCCGGTGCTGATCGCCCACCTGGCCGCCAACACCTCGCACATCCGCGTCGGCTCCGGCGGTGTCATGCTGCCCAACCACGCGCCGCTGGCTGTCGCCGAACAGTTCGCGCTGCTCGAGGCCGCACACCCGGGCCGAGTCGATCTGGGGATCGGCCGCGCGCCCGGCTCCGACCCGCTGACGTCGTACCTCTTGCGCAAGCCGGCGGGACGCGACGACAGCGACATCGACAAATTCCCGGAGTACCTCGACCACGTCGCCGCGATGATGAGCGCCAACGGTGTGCGCGTCACCATTCCGCAGCAGGACTACCTCCTCAAGGCGACGCCTGCCGCGACGACCGAGCCACGACTGTGGCTGCTCGGCTCGTCGATGTACTCGGCGCACCTGGCGGCGGCGAAGGGTCTGCCGTATGTGTTCGCGCATCATTTCTCCGGCCAGGGCACCGCAGAGGCGCTGGAGGTCTATCGATCGGAGTTCGTGCCGAGCGACCAGGCATCTGAGCCCGTGACGTTCCTGACCGTCAACGCGGTGGTGGCCGAAACGCGTGACGAGGCAATGGCATCGCTGTTGCCGAACCTGCAGATGATGGCGCGGCTGCGCACCGGAGCGCCACTCGGACCGGTCGATCTCGTCGAGGATGCCGAACAAAAAGAGCTGACGCCGCAGGAGCAGGCCGTGGTCGATGCCGGATTGCGTCGAGCCGTTGTCGGCAATCCCATCGAGGCTGCCGAGCAGGTGCGGGCGCTGGCCGAGGAGTTCGAGGTCGACGAAGTGATGATCCACCCCGTGGCCTCGGCGCGCCGCGGTACGGACCCGGCGACTGCGCCTGCCAGAGTCAAGACGCTGGAGTTACTCGCCAAAGAGCTGTTCTGATCAGGCTTTCGGTGTCAGTACGACGACGGGAATCGGGCGCCTGGTCTTCTTCTGGTATTCCGGGTACGCCTTGTTGTACTTGGTGACGATCTTCCACAGCCGTTCGCGGTCTGGGTCGCCGGGTAGCACCGGCCGCGCTGTCACGGTGAAACGCCTTGGGCCGACGTTGATTTCGACTTCTGGATGTGCCTTCAGGTTGTGGTACCAGCCGGGTGACCGCGGGGAGCCGCCGTTGGACGCGACGACGAGGTAGTCGTCACCGTCACGGGCGTACGTCAGCGATGTGGTACGAGCCTTGCCGGTCTTGGCGCCGACGGTGTGCAGCAGCAGGCTGGGCAGTATCAGCAGGCGGTGGCCGATCCAGCCGTTGGTCCGCTGATAGACGTCGTTGTGCAACTGGAAGATTCGGCTGGCCGTCTTTTCGACGAGATTCATGACGATTCGTCCTGCTGAACTTCGGCCAGCGCTTCCCGCAGAATCCGGCCGGTCTCTTCACGATCGGGGTCGCGGCGCAGCAGCATGCCCTTGGCGAATGACAGCTTGTCGCCGGATTGCCGCGGCAGCACGTGCAAGTGGATGTGAAACACGCTCTGGAACGCCGCCTTGCCGTCGTTGATGACGACGTTGTTGCCGTCGGCGTGCAGCCCGGACCGGCGGGCCGCCTTCGCGATGCGCTGCCCGATGCGCACCAGGTCGGCGCAGGTCTCGGGCGGGGTGTCGGTCAGGTCGACCGTGTGGCGTTTGGGGATGACGAGGGTGTGGCCGCGGGTGAACGGGCGGATGTCGAGGATGGCCAGGTAGTCGTCGTCCTCGTAGATCCGGATCGCGGGGGCCTCTTCTGCGACGATGGCGCAGAACACACAGGACATCCCGCCAGGTTAACCCTTCGCGAACACGTGATCCCCACCACCCTTTTGCTCGTCGGGCACGTGTGTTCACGCAGCTCACGCGGCGCGATGCGAAACCGTGATCAAAAGTCTTGGACTGTATAGATCCTTCTCTCAGTCCCGTCTCAGTCAGCGAGTGCACAGTATGGCTAACCACTTTGCTCCCACCGTTAAGGGAAGAAACCACTTTATGAAGAAGCAATCGCGGTCCTCGCTGCGCCGGTCCAGCCGTCAATCGAGTCCGAGTCATCCTCAGAGTCAGCAGTATCCGGGCATCCCTCCGCAAGGCGGGTACAGCCAGCCATACGACTGGCGCTACGCAACACAACAGCCTCAACCGTCGTACGGCCGCTACAGCACTGTGCAACAGCCCGATTCGACGCCGACGATGCCGATTCCTGTGGTGCGCAAGCGTTCTCGAACCGGACTCGTCGTGGCCGGCGCCGCGGCTGTCGCGGTGGTGTCTGGCGGTGTCGGCGCAGTGGCGTTGACCAACCATTCCGACCCGTCCGCTGCCAACAGCGCCGCCACAGCCGCCACGGCCGCGGCTCCCACCCCCAACCAGCCCGTCGCCGCACCGCCGTCCGGCTCGGTCGAGCAGGTCGCCGCGAAGGTATTGCCCAGCGTGGTGAAACTGCAGATCAAGATGGGACAGGGCGCCGAAGAGGGGTCCGGCATCGTGCTGAGCTCCGACGGTCTGATCCTGACGAACAACCACGTCGTCGCCGCGGCCAGTGGCGCCGCCGCAGACCAGGAACTACCGGGCGAACTGGGCGGCCAGGACGATCAAGGCCTGCCCGGCGGCCAGGGACCGGGCGAGTTGGGCGATCAGCCCTCATTCGGCCCTGGGGGATTCTCCGGCCAGAATCCGGAGGCCACTGTTTCCTTCTCGGACGGCAAGACCGTGCCGTTCACCGTTGTCGGCACAGACCCGGCCGATGACATCGCCGTCGTTCGGGCCGAGGGCGTTTCGGGCCTGACGCCGATCACGATGGGATCCTCGAAAGACCTGAAGGTCGGCCAGAATGTGGTGGCCATCGGATCGCCGCTCGGTCTCGAGGGCACCGTGACCACGGGCATCATCAGCGCACTGGACCGACCGGTCAGCGCAGGCGACGGAAGCACGGCTGAGCATTCGGTGATGAACGCGATACAGACCGACGCCGCCATCAACCCCGGCAACTCCGGCGGAGCGCTGGTGAACATGAACGGCGAACTCGTCGGCGTGAACTCGGCGATCGCGTCGATGGGCGGCGGGGGCGGGCCGGATTCCGCTGGCGCGCAGAGCGGCTCGATCGGCCTCGGCTTCGCGATCCCGGCGGATCAGGCCAAGCGCATCTCCGACGAATTGATTTCGAATGGCAGTGTCACGCATGCGTCCTTGGGCGTTCAGCTGACGCAGGATCCCGGCGCGCACGGGGCTGCGGTCGCCGACGTGGTCGCCGACGGTCCGGCCGCTGCCGCGGGTCTGCCGAGCGGTGTGGTGATCACCAAGATCGACGACCGGCCGATCGACGGCGCCGATGCGCTGGTCGCGGCGGTCCGTTCGAAGGCACCCGGAGACAACGTGACGCTGACGTACATGGACGAATCCGGTGCGTCTCAGACGGTGCGAGTGACGCTGGGGCAGGCGCAGACGTAGCCGGCGACGGTCAGGCGTTCTCCTTGGCCCACTCGGCCATGCGCCGGTCGCGCTCTTCGGGTGAGACGTCCTCGACGCGGGTCATCACCGTCCAGCGCTGGCCGAACGGGTCGAGCACCGACGCGAACCGGTCGCCCGTGACGAAGGTCTGAGCAGGTTCACGGATGGTCGCGCCCGCCTTCTCGGCGCGCGCGACCACCTCGTCGGTGTCCTCGCAGTACAGCGCCACCGAATGGGTCGCGGGCGCTTTCGGGTCGGGCGCGGCGATCTGATAGTCGTCATTGGGGTCCGACAGCTGCAGGCGGCCGTTGCCGAAGTCCAGTTCGGCGTGGGCGACCGTGCCACCGGGGCCGTCCATGCGGTCGACGAGCTTGGCGTCGAACACCGACACGTAGAAGTCGATCGCGGCCGAGGCGCCGTCGATGCACAGGAACGGGGTCAGGCTGGTGTAGCCCTCCGGAATCGGTTTCACAGTCATATCCGCCAGCCTGGTCAATCGGCCCCCGCGCAGGATTGGAATTTCGCGCCACCCGTAGCGCTTCAGCCGTACAGCTCCTCGAACTTCCCGATCGAACGCTCGATGTCACCCCTGACCAGCCGGGCAGCGGTCGCACCGATCGGTCCGAACAGCGGCCGACCGCCGAGGTCGATTCTCACGGTGAAATCGCACCCGGACTTGGTGGGTTTGACCGTCATCTTCAGCCCGTACTTGGTGCCGCCGACGCCCTCGCCGGTGACCGCCAACAGCGTTGGCGCGTCGAGTTCCTTCACCGTCCAGGTGACCCGGTTGCGCATTCCCTTGACCCCGGCGACACCGACCAGTGTCGTACCGACTTCCAGCTCATCGGGCAGATCACATCGCCAGCCCTGGTGCATCGAGAGCCAATCTCCCAGCGTCGAGAAATTGGACGCGTGCTCCCAGGCGTCATCCGGTGTCATGGACAGGCTGCGGGATAGCTCGAGTTTTGCCATTCGCGAATCTTATTAGGTAATGGTTACTGCCAACCGTCGATCAATTGCTGCCACCGGAATTATCCGCCTGACCTCCGTGTTTACACCATCAGAAGGTTCGGAACAGAGAACCTAGGAGACAACGAAGAAGGCACTGAAATGAAGAATCTCGGATTAGCCACCATCGCAGCGACCGGCCTGATGGCCGCCGTCCTCGGCTTCGCCGGACCGGCCAACGCCGACATCGGCCACCATGACTGGGTCAACAACATCCAGCAGCAGGTGAACGTGCCGCAGGTCGACATGAGCGTTCAGCAGAGCCGCTGACAAACGCCTAACAAAGAGGGGCACCCGGAAACGGGTGCCCCTTTTTGTATCGCCAGTTACGCCGGCGGCGGTGCCACCTCTCCACCGATGCACCGCATGCTCCCGGTGCTGGTCCAGGTCACACCATCGGGCCGTTCACCCGTTACCGAACCGCTGGTCTGGTCGATCACCCCGGTGTAGTGCGTTTGACGGCCGTTGTCCCACCCGATGCCGAAGGCGACAGTCATGCCGTCGCTTCCGCCCTCGCCGGTTCCGCGCCACAGCGCGCCCCGGTTGGGTGGCACCGCAACGGCAGGCCCTCCAACCGCACGGCCGGACGCCGCGACCGTGACATTCCAGCCGTCGCTCTGCAGCAGCCTCAACGTCGGCCCGAACTCCCAACCGGAAGGGCATTCAACGGCTGCGTTGCCGACGGGGGCGGCGAGAAGGCCGACGGCGGACATCGTCGCCGCCGCGGCAAGCGACCAAGACCAGGTCGCAGAGGGTGCTCGTGACATAGGGATAGAGATTAGGGCAGATGGCGGCCTTCGTAACCTGTAATGCGTGGGCGCTGGGAAAAACGAACCGGAGGCTGCCCCGCTGCGCGGTGTGGTTGGCCGGGCAGGCTCCACGTCGTCGTTCGACCTTGACCGGTGGTCGCCGTCGGATGCCGCAGGCCGCTTCGTCGAGCATTTCTGGTCGGTCAGCTGGGACCTGCGCGGTCGGGAGCCGCTGGCCAACACGGTGATCACGTTTCCGTCGCTGCACATCACCCATGAATGGGGCAGTGACGGCCCGCGCCACGGATTCTCGCTGCCGAACACGCTCGTGCACGGTGTGGTCGAACGCGTGTTTCGCACCACGATCAGCGAGCGCGGCACGGTCGTGGGTGCGCGATTCCGGCCGGGCGGGTTCACCGCGCGCTTCGGTCGCGACGCCGCCAGGTTGACAGGACGGGTCGAGCCGGTGGACGACGACTTATTCGGGGCCCCAATGCATCTCGAGGACGACGTCGAGTCGGCCGCCGCCCGCCTTGACGGCGCGATCGCCGCCCACGTAGACGAAATCGATCCGACGTACCCGGCGCTGACCACGCTCGTCGAGCGCATGCGCGACGACGATCGTCTGCACCGGGTTGAACAGGTGATGCAGATATCGCCGTGGAGTGCCAGAACCACGCAACGGGTGTTCCGGCGCTACGTCGGCGTGCCGGTCAAATGGGTGTTGTGCCGGTACCGGCTGCAGCAGGCGGCGCTGGAGATCGAAAGCGACCCCGGCGTCGATTTCGCCGACCTGGCGGTCCGCCTCGGGTGGTACGACCAGGCGCATTTCATCAACGACTTCCGCTCGATGCTGGGCAGCACACCGGGCGAATACGCCGACGCCCACGGCGGTTAGCGCAGGCGGCTACGCTGCCGCGAGTGGACTCCACGGAAATCGCATTCGCCGGCGCCGCGGAACAGGCGCGGCTGCTTGCGGCGGGAACGGTGACGGCACCGGACCTGCTCGAGCTCTACTTGGATCGCATCGCCCGGCTGGACCCGCAATTGCGGGCCTACCGCGTCGTGTTCGCCGACTCCGCGCGCACGGAGGCGTCCGCCGCGCAGGCCCGGCTCGATGCGGGGGAGCGGCTGCCACTGCTCGGTGTGCCGATCGCGATCAAGGACGACGTTGACGTCGGCGGAGAGGTCACGACATACGGCACCGGTGCATACGGGCCCGCCAAGACCGACGATGCGGAGGTGGTTCGGCGGCTGCGTGCTGCCGGTGCAGTCATTCTGGGCAAGACCACGGTGCCCGAGCTGATGATCTGGTCGTTCACCGAGACCATTGAATTCGGTGCGACACGCAATCCGTGGAACACGGACTACACGCCGGGCGGCAGCAGCGGGGGCAGCGGTGCGGCGGTCGCAGCCGGACTCGCGCCGATGGCGCTGGGTTCCGACGGCATGGGTTCGATCCGGATCCCGTCGACGTGGTGCGGCCTGTTCGGAATCAAGCCGCAGCGAGACCGGGTTCCGCTTGCGCCGCACGAGGGCGCCTGGAACGGCCTGTCCGTCTACGGTCCGATGGCCAGGACCGTCGAGGACGCCGCGCTGTTCCTGGACGTGACGGCGGCGATCCCGGCCGCCATCGGAAGCTTCGCCGCCGCGGCGACCCGGGATCCCGGTCGGCTGCGAATCGCGTTGAGCACCAAGGTGCCGCCACCTCTGACGGCCAGGGTCGGCAGGACGCAGCGCGTGGCCGTCGACGAGGCGGGCACTCTGCTGCGCGAACTCGGCCACCAAGTCGTCGTTCGCGACCCCGACTATCCAATCGGCGCGTTGTACGGCAACCTGCTGCCGCGCTACTTGCGCGGCGCATACGACGACGCGCAGTCGCTGCCACGCAAAGATCGCCTGGAACGGCGTACCCGAAACTTCGCACGCATCGGTGGGCTGATCTCCGATCGGCGGATGGCCGCAATTCGCGCGTCGGAAGACAAACTGGCGCAACGTGTTCTGTCGATCTTCGACGACGTCGACGTGGTGATCACGCCTGGGACCGCCACCGGCCCATCGCGAATCGGGGCCTACCAGAAGCGGGGCGCGGTCACCACGCTCACGCTTTGCTCGAACCGGGTGCCGTTCCAGGCGATGTTCAACGGAACGGGCCAGCCCGCCGCGGTGGTGCCGTGGGGGCTGGACGGTGGCGGTGTTCCGACATCAATCCAACTGGTGGGCAGGCCATTCGACGAAGCTACGCTGCTGTCACTCGGGGCCCAGATCGAGAAGGCGCGCCCGTGGGCGCAGCGGCGGCCTGCGGTGTCCTAGCAGATCGCCTCTCGCCAAGCGCTCAGCTTGTCCTTGTACCGCATCGTCTGGGCCGGGCTCGTCGACGGTAGCCGATGGAAGCGCAAAGACCGTTCGACACCGGCGAAGCGGCCGAAGTTCTTCTCAGCCGCGGCGCCGTTGAAGAAAACCCGATCGATCGCGGGATGCGCGCCGAAGAACGATTCAAAATCGTTGGCCACCATACTGTCCAGCTCGATCGCGGAGTCCAGGCTGCCTTGCCGTCGGCAGAACCGAAGCACATCCCACACCGCTACGCCGGACGCACACAGCGCCGCGACGCGGTCGTGGTACGCCGCGGAGGAGTCGAAACCGAGTATCTCACCGGTGATGCGCCAGAACCCGTTGCGCGGGTTCGCGTAGTACTGCTGTGCAGCCAGCGACATCACACTGGGCATGTTGCCGAGAATGAGGATCCGCGCGCCGTCCTCCACGATCGGCGGCAGACCCTCCAGCAGCGGTCCCGTCATGCCACCAGGTATACGTTGAGGCGTGGCCGAGGACATCGATATCGAGGCTTCTGGACTGCTCGACGGTCTTGACGGGGCCGCACGGGCCGAGCGGGCCGAGCTGATCCAGTGGCTGCTCGGTGAGGGCTTCACCGTCGACCACATCCGGGCGGAGTTCGCACCGATGCTGATGTTTGCAGGACGCGTCGTTGGGGACGACGGCGTTTACGTGTCGGCGCGGCAGATCTGCGAGGACACGGGCATCGACCTCGAACTGCTGGAGGCCCTGCAGCGAGCGTTCGGACTGCCTCGGGTCGACGACCCGGGTGCAGAGGTCCACCTTCGGGCGGACGCCGAGGCCGCGGCGCGCGCACGTGTCTTCATCGATGTGGGGTTCACCCGCGAACAGGTGATCGCTGTCGCCCGCGTGCTCGGGCAGGGGATGGCCCAGACCGCCGAGGTGATGCGGCAAGTGGTGCTCGAGGCGGTCATCGAGCCGGGGGCGACGGAACTGCAGATCGCCAAGGCCTACGGCGAACTGGTGCAACACGTTTCGCCGCTGCTGGGACCGATGGCCGAGGACGTGCTGCGGCTGCAGCTCCGTCACGGGCTGGAGACCGAGGCGGTCAACGTCGCCGAGCGGGCGGCAGGGAAACTGCCAGGGGCGCGTGAAGTGACGGTCTGCTTCGCCGATCTTGTCGGCTTCACCCGGCTCGGTGAGGCCGTGCCGCCGGAGGAGCTGGAGAGCCTCGCCAACCGGTTGTCCGGGCTTGCCCGCGACGTCGCGGCACCGCCGGTGCAATTCATCAAGACGATCGGCGACGCGGTGATGTTCGTCAGCAGCGACGCGGCGGCGCTGTTGCGTGCGGCCCTCGAGTTGATCACCGCCGCGGAGAAGGACGACCTACCGCAACTGCGGGTGGGGCTGGCCGCGGGCAGTGCGGTCCGGCGGGCCGGCGACTGGTTCGGCAGCCCGGTGAACCTGGCCAGCCGGGTGACCTCGGTGGCCCGCCCCGGGTCGGTGCTTGTCGCCGAGTCCGCACATGACGAAATCGGCGACAACGACGATTTCAGCTGGTCTTTTGCCGGCGCGCGGCACCTCAAAGGCGTAAGCGGCGAGGTCAAGTTGTTCCGGGCCCGACTGGCAGGCCCGGAATAGTACGTTGACAACATGGCGGCGGACGTCGATTTCGAGGCGTTAGGTCTGCTCGACGGCCTGGAGGGCCAGGCGCGAGAAGAACGCGTGGAGCTCATCGCGTGGCTACTCGACCGCGGGTTCAAGCTCGACCACATCCGAGGGGCGGTCGGAGCACCCTTGAGCCTGCCGGGCAACCGGGCGCTTGGCGACAACGGCGAGTTCGTATCCGCCCGCGAGATATCCCAGACGACCGGGATCGACCTGGAGTTCCTGCGCCGGATCCACAGCGCAGTCGGGCTACCGCGAATCGAAGATCCCGACGCGCCGAACCTGCTACGTGTCGACGGCGAGGCCGCCGCCCAGGCAAGGATCATTCTCGACCTGGGTATCGCTCCCGACGACGTGGTCGCCGTCCTGCGTGTGATGAAGGAAAGCCTGGGCCACGCGGCTGCAGTAATGCGTGAAGCGGCACTGAAGTCGATATTGAAACCCGGCGCCACCGAGATCGAAGTGGCCGGGGCGATAGAGGCGTTAGCGCTGCGGGCGGCGCCGACGTTCGGACCGATGATGGAGGCGCTCCTGCGGCTCGAGCTGCGGCGCACGTTCGATACCGAAGCGGTGACCGCGGCTGAGCGCGCAGCCGGAATTCTTCCCGGTGCTCGTCAGATGACGGTGGGCTTCGCAGATCTCACCGGCTTCACCAGACTGGGTGAGGCGCTCCCGCCCGAAGACCTTGAGCGCGTTGCCAATCGACTAGCCGAGCTTGCCCACGATGTATCTCCCGCCCCGGTGCGGTTCGTCAAGTCGATCGGCGATGCGGTGATGTTCGTGTGTTCGGATCCGCTGCCGTTGGTTGCGGCGGTGCTGGATCTCGTGGAGGCCGCCGCCGCAAATGATCTGCCCCGCCTTCGGGTTGGCGTCGCAACCGGCTGTGCGGTCACCCGCGCAGGGGACTGGTTCGGTAGTCCCGTCAACTTGGCCAGCCGGGTGACGGCAGCGGCTCATCCCGGTGCCGTGCTCGTCGCGGAATCCACCAAGGACGTCATCGGCAGCGCCGCCGGCATCGAATGGTCATCGATCGGCGCGCGACACCTCAAGGGCGTCAGCGGCGACGTCAAGCTCTTCCGCGTGCGGCGGACCGTTACCGGGATGGAGTGAATCGACGCAGCCGCAGGCTGTTACTCACGACGAACACGGAACTGAACGCCATTGCGGCGCCTGCGATCAGAGGGTTGAGCAGACCGAGCGCGGCCAGAGGCAGCGCCGCGACGTTGTAGGCGAACGCCCAGAACAGGTTGCCCTTGATGGTGCGCAGCGTCGCACGGGACAGGCGAATTGCGTCGGCTGCAGTGCGCAGATCTCCGCGCACGAGGGTCAGATCGGAGGCCGCGATCGCGACGTCCGTGCCGGTGCCCATCGCAAGGCCGAGGTCGGCGCTGGCGAGTGCAGCGGCGTCGTTGACGCCGTCGCCGACCATCGCCACCACATTGCCTTGGGCTTGCAATCGCTTGATCTGGTCCACCTTTTCGGCGGGCAGCACCCCGGCGATCACCTCGTCGATGCCGAGCTGGCGCGCGACCGCATGCGCGCAACGGGGGTTGTCGCCGGTGAGCAGCACTGGCGTCAGGCCGAGATCGCGCAGTTCGATGATCGCCGCGGGCGACGTTTCCTTGATGGTGTCGGAGACGACGATGACCGCGCGGATCCGGCCGTCGACCGCCAGCCAGACCGCGGTCTTGCCGTCGGCTTCCGCCCGCTCTGCCGCCTCGTGAAGCTCTGCGGGTGCCTCCAGCGCCGACGTGTCGCGCAGCCATTTGTAGCGCCCGGCTGCCACCACGTGGTCATCGACGATTCCGGTGACGCCAGTGCCGCCGTGGTTTTGGAAGTTCGTCACCGGCGGCAGGGGGCAGGCATCGGCGGCGTGTGCGGCGATGGCGCGTCCGATCGGATGTTCCGAAGCGTGCTCGAGAGCCCCTGCCAGCCGCAGCATTTCGGCGGCGGTGCCCTCGATTGCGTGCACGCTGGTGACTGACATCTGGCCGGTGGTCACCGTGCCGGTCTTGTCCAGCACGACGGTGTCGATTCGCCGCGTCGACTCCAGGATCTGGGGACCTTTGATCAGGATTCCCAATTGCGCGCCGCGACCGGTTCCCACCAGCAGGGCCGTCGGCGTCGCGAGACCGAGCGCGCACGGGCAGGCGATGATCAGCACCGCGACGGCGGCGGTGAACGCGGCGGACGCCGATGCACCGACGAGCAGCCAGGCGGCCAGGGTCAGCAGCGCCAGCACGATGACGATCGGCACGAACACCGCCGAAACTCGGTCGGCGAGGCGCTGCACCTCCGCCTTGCCGCTCTGGGCTTCGGCGACCAGCCGGGCCATCTGCGCGAGTTGCGTGTCGGAGCCGACCCGGGTGGCCCGGATCTCCAGCCGGCCGCCGACATTGACGGTGGCGCCGACGACGCTGTCGCCGGGTCCCACCTCGACGGGCACGGGTTCGCCGGTGAGCATCGACGCGTCCACGGCCGACGTGCCCGATACGACGACGCCGTCGGTGGCAATCTTGTCGCCCGGCCGCGCCACGAAGACATCGCCGACCGCGAGTTCGTCTACGGGGATACGAGTTTCGGCGGACCCATCCCGAACCACGGAGACATCCTTGGCGCCCATGTCGAGCAGGGCCCGCAACGCCGCGCCTGCCTGGCGCTTTGCGCGCGCCTCGAAATAGCGCCCTGCGAGGATGAAGGTGGTGACGGCGGCGGCCACCTCCAGGTAGAGGTGCGGTCCGTCATCGCCATTCGCCAGCAGGCGCAGCGTCATCTTCATGCCAGGCGTGCCTGCGTGCGTGAACAGCAGCGCCCAGACCGACCACAGGTAGGCCGCGCTCACCCCGACCGAGATGAGGGTGTCCATCGTCGCGGCGCGGTGGCCGAGATTGACCAGCGCCGCGTGGTGGAACGGCCAGGCGCCCCAGACCACGACCGGAGAGGCAAGCGCCAGGGCCAGCCACTGCCAGTAAGCGAATTGCAGCGCGGGCACCATCGACAGCAGAACCACCGGCAGGCTGAGCGTCGCAGAGATCAGCAGGCGTCGCCGCCACGACCGGGCCGTGTCGGGCTCCTCGGGGGCGGCTAGGTCGTCGACGCGCGCGGGTAGCGTCGCGGTGTAGCCGGTATCTGCGACCGCGGCAACCAGGTCCTCCGGGGTGACGCTGTCGGGGAAGTCGATCGTGGCCTGCTCGGTGGCGAAGTTGACCGTGGCGACGACGCCGTCGACCTGGTTGAGACGCTTCTCGACTCGCGCCGCGCACGAGGCACACGACATCCCGCCAACTGAAAGGGTGAGTTCGCGCCGGTCGGTGGCGGCGGTGGACGGCATACTTGCCAGGCTATACCCATAGGGGGTATAGGTAAAGGCGGGGACGAAGGGATCACATGGTGACGTGGAAGCGGACAGCTCTGACCGGCGCAGGCGCCGTGGCGGCGCTGGTGATTGCGGCCGGCTGCGGTAGCAATTCCGGCGCGGAGCATCAGGGCGGACATGACTCGCCGGCCAGCGTGACGACATCGGCGAGCAGCCAGGACCACAACGACACGGACGTCGGGTTCGCCCAGAACATGATCCCGCATCATCAGCAGGCGATCGAGATGAGCGACATATTGCTGGCCAAGCAGGGCATCGATCCCCGAGTGACCGGGCTGGCCACCGAGATCAAGGCCGCCCAGGGTCCCGAGATCAAGCAGATGCAAGGGTGGCTGACCCAGTGGGGGGCACCGTGGACGCCTGCCGAGGCTCCGGGTGAGGGCCACGCTGGCCACGACATGGAAGGCATGGACGGCGGCGCGATGGGATTGATGTCCGACGAGCAGATGACGGCGCTCAAGAAGGCTCAAGGGGTCGAGGCAAGCAGGCTCTTCCTCAACGGCATGATCGCCCACCACAACGGCGCAATCGCGATGGCGCAGCCCGAGATCGGAAACGGTCAGTTTGCTCCGACGGTCGAGTTGGCGAGGTCCGTGGCGACTTCCCAGTTGCAGGAGATCGAAAAGATGAGGGACATCCTCGCGTCGCTTTAGGTCCTTCATGCGGCGCCGAGGATGGCATTAGATTCGCGAGCCGGATCACTGCAAACAATTCTGACTTCGCCTCGCACCGGCGTAAAAAGAATTCAAAGGCTGCGAAATCGCTGTCCCTTGTGACGCAGATTACGCATTTGCGAATTAGGTACACCATCCGCAAATAGACGAGTACCCGACTACTCGCGTCCGCGCCTACACCGAAGTGCCATCCTCTGCTGGCGAGGCCAAAAGGTCTCTGCAACAGGAAGTTCCGCTCATGGATGAGTCGGATCATTCGAAAGGAAGCAATCATGGCGCGACCAACCATTCAGGTGGGTTCGAGCGGTAATGCGGTCAAAGAGGCGCAGAAAGCCCTCATTGATCGCGGATACGATGTGGGCCCTCCCGGTGCCGATGGAATCTTCGGAATACACACCCTGAAAAGCGTCCTGAACTATCAGGACCATCGAAGCGCCGGTAATTACGCGGCACATTCCTATCCGTTGGTGGTGGACGGGATCGTCGGTCCCCAGACCTGGGGACGACTCGCCCCCGATACGGTCAAGAAGGGAAGCAAGGGCGCCGGCGTGCGGCTCGTGCAGAGCACCCTCAAGGACACCGGTTACCCTCCGTGGGATCCAGGCCTCGTCGACGGTGATTTCGGTCCGCAAACGGAGTTGGCGGTTTCGACCTTCCAGACCGACGTCGGTATCACCAAGGACGGGATCGTCGGGCCCCAGACCTGGCTTGCTCTGTGGAGCTGAGTCAACTCAAAGCGAAGCCCAGGCGGTGAGATCGTGGGGTTCATCGCCTGGGCCCTCGCCAACTGACGCCGCACCCGTGGCAGTCTGCGAACCATGCGTGTTCTGGTGCAGCGGGTGTCATCGGCGTCGGTAGTGGTCGACGGCGAAACGGTCGGCGCCATCGAGCCCGACGGCCAAGGACTGCTCGCCCTGGTAGGGGTCACACACGACGACGACGTGGCCAAGGCTCAGCGGCTGGCCGAAAAGCTCTGGCAATTACGCATTCTCGATGACGAGAAATCCGCGTCCGATGTCAACGCGCCGATCCTGGTCGTCAGTCAGTTCACCCTGTACGCGAACACCACGAAGGGCAGGCGACCGACATGGAATGCCGCGGCGCCAGGCGCGGTCGGCCGAGCCGCTGGTGACCTCCTTCGCCGACGCGCTCCGGCGGCTGGGCGCGCACGTCGAGACCGGCATGTTCGGCGCGCACATGAATGTCGCACTCGTAAACGACGGCCCGGTGACCGTGCAACTCGAGCTGTGACCTAGGCGGTGGCGGTGACCTGCACTCCCTCCGAAGGCTGCACGATGACGAACCCCTGCCCGTAGAACGACACCTGGACCGCTTCGCCGGACCCGCGGCCGATCAGCGCGCCCGCCTTGAAACTCGTCTTCAACTGCGTCTGCAGGTTCGCCGACCACGCCACTACCGCGTTGGTGTCGGCGAACGTCGGTGCCTCGGCCGCATTGAGCACCACCGGCGGCCCGTCGGTCGTCAGCGCCACCCACCCGGTGCCGCGCAGCGTCGTGTTGAACAGCCCGCCCGTTGCGATGCTGCCGCCCTTCACCCGCTCGATGTTCCAATCGAGGCTTGCGGAGAACGCCAGCACGTTTTTCCCGCTGATCGACAACCCGGAGTTGTTCAGGTTCAGCAGGTGTACGTCGTAGGCCCGCTCAGCGAGGAACACGTCGCCCTGGCCCTGGCACCGCATCAATGGCAGGCCCTCACCGGTCAGCGCTTTCTTGAGGAACTTCGAGGCCCCACCGCCCTCGAAGGAGAAGTCGACGTTGCCTTGGTAGGCGACCATCGATCCCTGGCGCGCCATGAACGGTTCGCCGAGGCGCACGCGCAGCAGCTTCGAGTTCTGGTTTGCGATCGACTTGGACTCTTTCTCGCTGAATCGGCCATCGACGAGATCACCGGTGATGCCGGCGAACCCGTCACCCCCTTCAGGTCCGCCAGCCGCGCCCTGCGACGGACCGCCCCGGTGTTGGGCCTGAGCCTGCGGCGGCCCGCCTGCGCCGGGCCCCGGCGCGCCCCCCATGGGCGCCCGGCTCACCTGACCCCGGTGAGAAACCTGATCCGTCCAGCGCTGCCCGTCCCACCAGCGGTACTCGTAGCGGCCTTCGGGATCCGCTTGCCAGCTGCCAGGTCCGGGTCCAGTCACGATTCACTCCTGAAGTCTCGTTGGGGTTTGTCGTCACTATGCCGTGGTCCACCCGACGCTGGCATGCTTATTGCATGGCAAAGGAAATTGACCGGGTACGTGCGCAGAGCGCCCTCGCGGTCGTCAAGCAGCACCCCGGCATGGTGGTGTTCGCGGTCTCGCCGGCGATTGTGGCGGTGGCCGCCGTATGGGTGTTCCTCGGAGCGCCCTGGGCCGTGCTGTTGCTGGTCGGGATGGTGCTCGGCGCCGGCGCCGCAGTGCTGATGAAGCGTAACTAGAAGCCAACCAAGAGTCGTCTGTTCGCTTCGGGTGAAAGCCGTCCTATCTGTGATGTAACGGTGTAATCATGTAATCATGAGACAACATCACGCACACGGCCGACGGTCGGGCCGCCCAGGCGGCTGGCAACAGGCCAACCAACCCGATGCCGGCGACGCCGCCGAGTGGTTCGCAGGCCGCCTGCCGGACTGGTTCGACGGCGACCCGACGGTCGTGGTCGACCGCGAGGAGATCACCGTCATCGGCCGGCTGCCCGAACCGGAAGGCGAGCAGAGCGAGGCCCGAGCGTCCGGCCGTGTCTCCCGGTTTCGCGAGGAAACCCGGTCGGAACGCATGCGGATCGCCGACGAGGCGCAGGACAAGTACGGCCGCAAGGTCTCCTGGGGCGTAGAGATCGGGGCCGTCGGTGACGAAGGCTTTGAGCGAATCCTGTTCACCCACATCGCCGTTCCGGTGATGACCCGGCTCAAGCAGCCGGAGCGCCAGGTGCTCGACACCCTCGTCGACGCCGGTGTGGCGCGCTCGCGATCCGACGCGCTGGCCTGGTCGGTCAAGCTGGTCGGCGAGCACACCGAGGAATGGCTGACCAAGCTGCGCGACGCGATGCGCAACGTCGACGATCTGCGGTCCGAGGGCCCGGAGATCTAGAACTATCCGACGCGCTCGACCCCCACGTACGACGAGCTCAACGCCGAGGTCTGGGACAGCGGGTCGACGGGTCCGCCATCTACGAGCAGGTTTCGGTTGGCACCGAATGACTCCGGTGCCGCCGCCGCCGCGGGGGTCGAAAATCCTTGAGCCCCAGCCGTGGTCGACAATCACCACGCCGCGGCGGGGTTGCGCGTCGACCGCCGCGGAGAGTTCGATTTCGCCGACCGATGAGAACACCCGCACGCGGTCGCCATCACCGATACCCAGCGCGGCCGCATCATCCGGATTGATCACCACCTCCGTTTTCTTGCCCGACGGGTGCAGGCCCGGAAGCTCGTTCAGCCACGAATTCATCGAATGGCGGTTGCGCCGGTTCGCCAACTGGAACGGGTAGCCGTCCGGTGGCGCCGGCTGTGGTTCGGCGAGCAGCTCTCGTGCGCGTTCGACGAACTCCGCAGGCGCGGCGTGCACCTTCTTGTCTTCCGTTCGCAACGCATCCCTGAAATGGCCGAACTCCCGCGGGCCCAACACCCATCCGTGCGGGTGCGCCAGGACGTCGCGCCACTTGATCCTGCGGCCGTTGAACTTTCGTCCGGTCGCCACCACCAGCCGGTCGAGCCAATGCGGCCCGAACTCGAGTCGCGGACTTCGGGTGAGGCGCGCCACCCGCCGGGTTGCCTTGACAAAGCCGTTCACGCCTTTTGCGTTGAACAGTGGCTTGCTGCATGGCGATCGCGAGATCGGTGAAGATCCGCCACTCCTGACGCGCACCAGGCGGCGGTTCGACGGCCTTCGAGCCGAACTGCAGGTACGGCTCGTCGTGCATGTTGCTGGTAAATGCAAGAAGGTCATCGCGTTCCAGCCAATGCACGGCGGGCAACAGCCAGTGTGCGTGCCGGTGGCTTTCGCGCTGCACGAAGTCGATGGCCACCAACAGATCCAGTTGTTCCAACGCCTCGTCGAGTTTCGCGCCGTCAGGTCCGGAGACGACCGGGTTGCCGCAGTTGATCACCATCGCGCGGATCTGTCCCGGCCCCGCTGTGGTGATCTCACCGGGCAGCTCGCTGAGCGCATGCGCGCCCGCGACCATCTCGCGGCCAACCACCCGGCTCTTGTGCGGCTTCGTCTTGACCATGCCCGCCAGTCGGATTGCATCGACATATCCAGGTTCGTAACGCCTGCCGCCGGGACGGTCCATCCGACCGGTGATCACATTGAGCACGTGCCCGAGCCACTCGGCGACGGTCCCGGCGAGATGCATGGATACCCCCGTCCGGGTGACGACCATCGCCCTGGCTGAGCATGCGAAGTCGCGCGCGACCTGCTCGATCTGTTCGCGAGGAACATCGCAACGGCAAGCGAGGTCGTCCAGATCGGCCTCGGCGACGAGCTTGCGCAATTCCGGCACGCCGGTGGCGAGTTCGGCGCAGTCCAACTTGTGCTCGAGACCGTCGTCCAGGATCACCTTGATCATGGCCAACAGCAGGGCCCAGTCCTGTCCCGGCCGCACCGCCACATGCACGTCGGCCTTCTCCACGGTTTCGGTCCGCAGCGGATCGACGACGACGATCTTCGCGCCACGCTTCTGCCGCTCGAGCGCACGTCGCCAGCCGCCGGGAACGGTCTCCAGCCAATTCCATGCGCTGACAGCGGGATTGGTGCCGACGAGCAGGAAGTAATCGCAATTGTCGATGTCGGACACCGGAGCCATCAGCATCGAGCCGTACATCGCGGTGGCGACGACGTGCATAGCGTTCTGGTCGACCGAGCCGACGAAATAGCGGCTGTGGGTGCCGACGGCGTCCAGCCAGCCGTTCATGAAGATGATGTTCGACGACGAGAAACCCGACGGATTCCCGTAGTAGATGCCCACCGCATCGGGCCCGTCGGCGTCGATCAGCGAGTTCATCCTGGCCGCGATGTCGGTGATCGCCTCGTCCCAGGTGGCCTCGACGTAGGTGTCGCCGACGCGGCGCATGGGATTCAGAATCCGACGCGGGATGTTCGACGAGCTGGTTGGCGGTCCGGCCCTTTGCGCAGAAGTCCTGCCATGTGTGGGGGTTCTGCTTGTCGGCCGAGATCTTCGTGACGCGGTTGCCGTCGACAGTGACCTCGATGCCGCACGAGGCGAGGCAGTACCGGCAGAAGGTATGCACCGTCCTGGTACCCATGGGGACATAGTGCCCGACGGATTTCGGGCAAGCCCAACGATTGGCATTGAGCGAACCGCTTGATTCGCCGGCCTAGGCCTGCGCCATCGCCCAGTATTCGCCTCGCCGCGCCAGCAGCTCGGCGTGGCTGCCCCGCTCGACGATCCGGCCCTCCTCCATCACCAGGATCTGGTCGGCGTCCCGGATGGTCGACAGCCGGTGGGCAATGATGAAGCTGGTCCGGTCACGCCGGAGCTCCACCATCGCGTGCTGGATCAACAGCTCGGTCCGAGTGTCCACCGAACTGGTCGCTTCGTCGAGGATCAGCAGCTGCGGCCGGGCGAGGAACGCCCGCGCGATCGTGATCAGCTGCTTCTCGCCTGCGCTGATGTTGCCGCCGTCGTCGCTCACCCGCGTCTCGTAGCCGTCGGGCAGGGTGTGCACGAACCGGTCGACGTAGGCCGCCCGTGCCGCCTCGATCGACCTCGTCCTCGTCGGCATCGGGCCTGCCGTAGGCGATGTTGTCGTAGATGGTGCCGCCGAACAGCCAGGTGTCCTGCAGCACCATCCCGATCCGCGACCGCAGCGACTCGCGGCTGACGGTCGTGATGTCGACGCCGTCGACCAGGATCCGGCCCGAGTCCACGTCGTAGAACCGCATCAGCAGATTGACCAGCGTGGTCTTTCCCGCCCCGGTCGGCCCGACGATCGCGACCGTGCTTCCGGGCTCGGCCACCAGCGACAGGTCCTCGATGACCGGCGTGCCGTGCCGGTAGGCGAAGTTGACGTTCTCGAACTCGACCCTGCCGCGTTGCCCGTCCGGCGACGGCAGCGCCACAGGCTCGTCCGCGCGCTTCCTCCTCGGCGTCGAGCAGATCGAACACCCGCTCCGCACTGGCTATCCCGGACTGCAGTGTGTTGTACATGCCTGCGACCTGCGTGAGCGGCTGGTTGAACTGACGCACGTACTGGATGAACGCCTGGATGCTGCCCAGCGTGATCTGGCCGGTTGCCACCTGGATACCGCCGACGACCGCCACCGCGACATAGCTGAGGTTGCCGATGAAGGTGGTGGCGGGCCCGACCAGCCCGGAGAAGAACTGCGCGCCACGGCCGGTGTGGTAGACGTCGGCGTTGAAGTCGCGGAATTGGTCCTCGGCATGGGCGCGGTGACCAAACGTCTTGACCAGGGTGAAGCCGCTGTAGGTCTCCTCGATGTGGGCGTTGAGCCGCCCGATGTTGGCCCACTGCGCGACGAACAGCCGCTGCGAGCGGCGGGCGATCTGCGCGGGTCACGAACAGCGACAACGGCACCGTGACGACGGTGAGCAGAGTCAGCAGCGGCGAGATCGTCAGCATCATCACCAGCACGGCGACCACGGTCAGCAGCGAAGTGAGCAGCTGGCTGATCGTCATCGACAGCGACGTCGAAACGTTGTCGATGTCGTTGGTGACGCGGCTCAGTACCTCGCCGCGCTGGCGGGTGTCGAAGTACGACAGCGGCAGCCGGTGCAGCTTGTCCTCGACGTCAGACCGCAGTCCGACCATGGTGCGCTGGACCACCACGTTGAGCAGCCGGGCCTGCACCCAAATCATCAGCGCAGCAACCAGATACAGCGCAAGCGCCAGCAGAAGCGTCCGCGCGACGCGCACCGAAGTCCACGCCGCGGCCGGGAACGACATTCATGCCGGACAACAGGTCGGCGAACGTGTTGTCCCCGCGCGCGCGGGCCGCCGCGATGGCCTGCTCCTTGGTGAGCCCGGCGGGCAGCTCGCGGCCGATCACGCCGTTGAACAACAGATCGGTGGCGTGACCGAGGATCCGCGGACCGATCACGCCGATCGCGATGCCGCCGACGCCCAACAGGATCACGGCCGCGGTCGGACCACGCTGCGGGGTCAGCCTTTTGACCAGTCGGATCGCGGAGCCTTTGAAGTCGCGCGAACGTTGCGTCGGCGCCTGCACCGTTCCGCGGATCGGGCGTCCCATCGGCGCAGTCATGACCCGCCCCCGACGCCCGCGCCGACCGTCTGCGAATCGGCGAACTCCGCGTAGGTGGGACAGTCGGCCAGCAGCGACTCGTGCGTGCCGGTGCCAACCACCTTGCCGTCGTCGACGACGATGATCTGATCGGCCGCGGCAACCGTCGAAATGCGCTGGGCCACAATGACGACGGTGGCGTCGGCGGATACCTCGCTCAGCGCGGAACGAACCCGAGCGTCAGTGTGCACATCGAGCGCCGAGAATGCGTCGTCGAACAGGTAGATCGCAGGACGGCGGATGACGGCGCGGGCGATCGCCAAGCGCTGCCGCTGCCCGCCGGAGAAATTCATGCCGCCCTGCGACACCGGCATCTGCAGACCATCGGCGTGGGCACGGACGAAGCCGTCCGCCGACGCCACCCGCAGTGCTTCCCACATCTCGTCGTCTGTCGCGTCGGCCTTGCCGTAGCGCAGGTTGTCGGCGACGGTCCCGGAGAACAGGTAGCCGCGCTGCGGTATCAGTCCGATCGCCGACCACAGCTGCTCGGTGTCGAAGTCACGGACGTCGATGTCGTCGACGCGCACGGAGCCGGAGGTGACGTCATACATTCGGCAGATCAGCGACACCAGCGTCGACTTGCCCGAACCCGTGGATCCGACGATGGCGGTGGTGGTGCCCGGCTCGGCGGTCAGCGAGACATTCTGCAGCACAGGCCGATCGGCGCCGGGGTAGCTGAACGTGGCGTCGCGCAGGCTGATCGCACCGTCCACGGTTGGCGGGCGGACGGGGTCGGGCGGGCTGGTGATCACCGGCTCGGTGGACAGCACCTCGGTGATGCGTTCCGCGCACGCCGCCGCCCGCGGTATGAGGATCAGGATGAACGTCGCCAGTAGGACCGCCATCAGGATCTGCATGAAATAGGACAGGAACGCGATCAGCGAGCCCACCTGCATCTGGCCGTTGTCTATGCGCAGGCCGCCGAACCAGATCAGCGCGACGCTGGAGATGTTGATCACCAGTGTGGTCACCGGCAGCATCAGCGCCTGCCATCGGCCCGCGATCAATGCGGTGTCCGAGAGCGCTTGGTTCGCTTCGGCGAATCGGTTGCGCTCGAACGGCTCTCGCGCGAAGGCGCGGATCACCCGGATGCCGGACAGCTGTTCGCGCATCACCCGGTTGATGCCGTCGATGAGCTTCTGCATGCTGCGGAAGATGGGCAACAGGTGCGACACGATCCAGTAGTTGGCGATCGCCAGCACCGGAACGCTGATCAGCAGCAGCCAGGACAGCCCGGCGTCCTGGTGCACCGCCATGAAGATGCCGCCGATCGACATGATCGGCGCGGTGATGAGCATGGTGCAGGTCAACTGCACCAGCAGCTGGATCTGCTGGACGTCGTTGGTGGTGCGGGTCAGCAGTGACGGGGCGCCGAAGCGTGCCGTCTCGGCGGCCGAGAAGCCCGTCACGTGGTGAAAGATGGCCGAGCGCAGGTCGCGGCCCACGCCCATCGCAGAGCGCGACCCGAAGTACACCGCCCCCACCGCGCACAGCACCTGCAGGCCTGTGACGGCGAGCATCACCCCGCCGAGTTCCACGATCGTCCCGGTGTCGCCCTTGGCCACGCCGTCGTCGATGATCGCCGCGTTGACCGTGGGTAGATACAGCGAAGCCAGTGTGCTGATCACCTGGAGCACCGCGACGACGGTGAGCAGCCAGCGATATGGCCGCACATACTGCCGCAGCAGCGCCAGGAGCATCCCGTTACTTTCGCACACCACCCTGGTGGGTTCGGGCCGGGCCGACACGGCCATTGCACGCCAAAGGCGCAGCTCAGCGTGTCTCTCAGCATCGCCTTTGGGGCTGCCGCTACAGTGTGCGCTGTGATCCCCAGCAACGCCAAGCTGCTGGCCGTGCGCGGCGGCGGCCTTGATTCCGCTCGCGGCGTGCTCCGACTCGGAATCGACTTCGCCCGACGCGTCGTCCGGCCCGCCGGCCGCGCAGGGCGTCAAGCACGGTCCGTTCTTTCCGGAGTGCGGCGGCGTCACCGACGAGACGATGGCCGAGCAGACTCGCGTGCCGGGATTGGTCAACACGGCCAAGAACTCCGTCGGTTGCCAGTGGCTGTCCGGCGGGGGCATCCTTGGCCCGCATTTCTCGTTCACCTGGTACCGCGGCAGCCCAATCGGGCGCGAGCGCAAGACCGAGGAGCTGTCGCGCGCAAGCGTGGAGGACATCAACATCGAGGGCCACGACGGGTTCATCGCGCTCGGCGAGGACCCGACCCTGGGCAACAACCTGTGTGAGATCGGCATCCAGTACGACGACGACTTCATCGAATGGTCGATCAGCTTCTCGCAAAAACCCTTCCCGGACCCGTGTGACGTGGCCAAGGAGCTGACCCGTCAGTCGATTGTCAATTCGAAATGACGGGTTCCATGCGCCGGATACTTGCCGCGATCGTTGCCGTGCTGGCCGCGGTGACGATGCTGGTGGGCTGCTCGCGGACGGTCGAAGGCACGGCAGCCAAGGCCGGGGCCGGTGACGTGCCGCGCAATGACGACTCGGAGAAGCAGTACCCGAACCTGCTCAAGGAGTGCGAGGTCCTCACCGAGGACATTCTGGCCAAGACGGTCGGGGCCGACCCACTGGACATCCAGAGCACGTTTGTCGGCGCGGTGTGCCGGTGGCAGGCCGCCAATCCGGCGGGGTTGATCGACATCACCCGCTTCTGGTTCGAGCAGGGCAGCCTCGACAACGAACGCAAGACCGCCGACCAGCTTCAGTACAAGGTGGAGAGCCGCGCGATCGCAGGCGTTCCGTCGATCGTCATGCATCCCAACGACCCCAACGGGGCATGCGGAGTCGCCAGCGACGCAGGAGGCGTGGTGGGCTGGTGGGTCAACCCGCAGCAGCCGGGCATCGACGCGTGCGGAATGGCGGTCAAGCTCATGGAGCTGACGCTGGCCACCAGCTCCTAGCGGGCCACGTGGAAGGTGACAAGGGCGGCGCTGCTCAGCGTCAGCTGGTCCCACGGTTGCGCGAAGCGCAGCACGGCGATCGCTGACGTCGGGAACTTCGTCGAAATATGTTCGGCCGCAGTCTTGTTGCTGCCGTCGGGAGTGGCGAGGCCAAGGGCCACGGACGACATCGCGGGCTCGTGGCCGATCACCAGCAACGTTTCGACGTCGGCGCCGACGCCGTTGATCTCGTCGATCACCGCGCCCGGCGTTGCGTCGTACAGCCGGTCGACGTAGCTCACCGGCGCCTCGATCTGAGTCCGCGCCAGCGTCTCACGGGTGCGGGCAGCGGTGGAGCACAGCACCGCGTCGACCGCGGGCGTGTGGGCACGCAGCCAGTCGCCGGCCAGCCCGGCCTCCCGCACCCCGCGCGGCGCCAGCGGACGGTCGTGATCGGCAACCCCCGCCGGGTAGTCCGACTTCGCGTGCCGAAGCAGCAGCAGCGTGCGATAGCGGTCGGTCACTGGTTCACCGTAAGGCATGCCGATGCACGTCCCGGGAGTTGTCGGCGCCGCGACCTACACTCGCCACACCTAGCAAATAAGCGGTGAGGAAGGAGTGGTCGAGATGCGATTCGTGCACACAGCCGATTGGCAACTCGGGATGACCCGCTACTTCCTCAACGGCGAGGCACAGCCCCGGTATTCGGCCGCCCGCCGCGACGCCGTCGCCGGTCTCGGACCGCTGACCGCAGAAACGGGCGCCGAGTTCGTCGTGGTGGCTGGCGACGTGTTCGAGCACAACCAGCTGGCGCCCCGGGTGGTCAGTCAGTCGCTGGAGGCGATGCGGGCCATCGGCGTTCCGGTTTACCTCCTTCCGGGCAACCACGACCCGCTCGACGCGTCGTCGGTGTACACCAGCGCACTGTTCACCGCCGAATGCCCGGCCAATGTCACGGTTCTCGATCGGCCCGGCGTGCACGAGGTGCGGCCGGGACTGGAAATCGTCGCGGCGCCATGGACATCGAAGGCGCCAACCACCGACCTCGTCGCCCAGGTGATCGAGGATCTTCCCGCCGACGGCACCATCCGCATCGTCGTCGGCCACGGCGCGGTCGACATCTTCGTACCCGACAAGGACCGCCCGTCGCTGATCGAGCTCGCGGGGCTGGAAGCCGCTGTCGCCCGCGGCGCGGTGCACTATGTGGCGTTGGGCGACAAGCATTCTCGTATGCAGGTCGGCACGACCGGCCGGATCTGGTATTCCGGATCGCCCGAGGTCACCAACTACGACGACATCGAGCCCGACCCCTGTCACGTGTTGGTGGTCGACGTCGACGATGACGATCCGCACCACCCGGCGACTGTCGACGCGCGACGGGTGGGCCGCTGGCGGTTCGTGACGCTGCATCATGCGGTGGACAGCAGCCGCGACATCGCCGACCTCGACATCAACCTCGACCTGATGGCCGACAAGGAGCGCACCGTTGTTCGGCTGGCGCTCACCGGATCGCTGACGGTGACCGACAAGGCTGCGCTGGACGCCTGCCTCGACAAATACGCGCGGCTGTTCGCGGCGCTCGAGCCTGTGGGAGCGGCAGACCGAGATCGCCGTGATCCCGGCCGACGGCGAGTTCGACGACCTCGGTATCGGCGGTTTCGCCGCCGCCGCTGTCGAGGAGCTGGTGGCCGCGGCGCGCTCCGACGGCGAGGACGCCGACGACGCAAGGGCGGCACTGTCACTGCTGCTGCGTCTTGTCGACAGGGGGATCGCGTGAGATCCGAAGGGGAGTGCGAGTGAGGATCGCAGCGAAGCGAGGACCGGTGGGCCCACGCCCGCAGGGCAGGGGACGAGCAGGAGCCGAGGCATGAGACTGCACCGGCTGGTCCTGACGAACTACCGCGGCATCACCCACCGCGAGATCGAGTTCCCCGATCACGGTGTGGTGGTGGTCAGCGGCGCCAACGAGATCGGCAAGTCGTCGATGATCGAGGCGCTGGACCTGCTGATGGAGGCCAAGGACCGGTCCACCAAGAAGGAAGTCAAGCAGGTCAAGCCGACCCACGCCGACGTGGGCGCCGAGATCACCGCCGAGATCAGCACGGGCCCTTACCGATTCATCTATCGCAAGAGGTTCCACAAGCGCGCCGAGACGCAGCTCACCGTGCTGGCCCCCCGTCGCGAGCAGCTGACGGGGGACGAGGCACACGAGCGGGTGCGCGCGATCGTGGACGAAACCGTCGACATGCCACTCTGGCAGGCGCAGCGCGTGCTGCAGGCGGCGTCGACGGCGGCTGTTGACCTGTCGGGGTGCGATGCGTTGTCGCGCGCACTCGACGTCGCCGCAGGGGAGGCCGTGCAGCTGTCGGGCGCCGAGCCGCTGCTGATCGACCGGATCGATGCGGAATACCTGCGGTACTTCACGCCTACCGGCCGTCCGACCGGCGAGTGGGCCATCGCAACGAAGCGAATGAGAGACGCCGACGACGAGGTGGCCCGGTGTGCAGCCGCGGTCGCCGAGGTCGACGACGCGGTCCGCACACATGCCACGCTCACCGCCGAGCGTCGAGCGACTCGCAGGCGACCGTGCCGAGGCGGTCAAGCGGTTGGCCGTTGCGCGAACCGCCGCAGAAGAGGTCGCCGCGCTGACGCAACAACTCAAACAGGCGGAGGTCGTCGCCGCGGCCGCCGATGCGACGCTCGAGGCGTCGGTCTCGGCACTTACCGAGCGGCGCAGGCTGCGGGCCGATGTCGAGGAACGCACCGCGACGGTCGCCGAGCTTGAAAAGGCTTCGGCGGAAGCCCACGAAGAGGAGCTGACCGCACAGGAGGTACAGGAGGCCGCGGAGGCGGCGGCCGAAGAAGCACGCGTGGCAGTGCAGTTCAGTCAGGACCGTGTCGATGCCGCCCGCCGCGCCGTCGGGCAGCTGTCCGACCGCGACGAGGCCGACCGTCTGGCCAGCCGGATGGCCAAGTACGACGCTGCCGAGGGCGAAGTGAAGCGCGTCGAACGCGAACTCGCATCGATCGCCCTCACGGACTCGTCCATCCGGGACATCGAGGAGGCCGCCGCCGCCGTCGAACGCGCCACTGGGCAGGCCGAGTTGGCGTCGGCCCACATCGAAGTCGTCGCCGTCGCCGGCGTCGAGCTGCGCGTGGGCGGCGAACCGGTGGCACTGGAACCCGGCGCAACCTGGTCGGCGAACGCCACCACGCCGACCGAGATCGACGTGCCTGGACGTGCTGACCGCGCGGGTGGTGCCTGGCGCTCCCGCTTCGGAAACGCAGGCCAAGCTCGATGCGGCACAACAGGTTTTAGCAGCCGCGCTGGCGGCTGCCCGGGTCGATGACGTCGCCGAAGCACGCGTGCTCGACCATCGTCGCCGAGAACTGGTGAGCGCCCTCGATAAGTCGGCCGCGACCGCCAACGGCCTCATCGGTGACGACGACGTCGACGTACTTCGCGCCCGGCTCGTCGAGCTTCGCGACCGGCAAGGCAGCGCAACACCGCGACGATGCGGCCGGACCCATCGATCCGGCGAGCGCTCGCATTGAACTCGACGAAGCCGCCTCTGCACACCAAAAGGCCATCGCCGATTGCGAGACGCACCGAAAGGTGGCCGAGGCTGCCGCAAAGCTGCTGGGGGAGAGAGCAACCCAGGCATGTGTTGCGCGTGAGAAGTTGACGGCCTGCTACGCCGAGTTGACCGTCGGACGCGAGCGGCTGGCGCAGCAGCGCGCAACCGCGACCGACGATGAACTTCTCGTCAAGGCGGAAGCCGACATGGAGAAGGCGCGCCGCGCGACCGGGCTCGTCGCCGACCTTGGCGGCGAACTGGCACGCTGCGCACCGCATACCGTCGCCGCCGCCCTCGATGAGGCGCTACGCCGCGTCGACGCGCTGAGTGAGCGCCACGACGAAGTCGGCGACGCGCTGCGGCTGGTGACAGCGCAGCTGAAGGTGTACGGCACCGAGGGGCGCAAGTGCCAGCTCGACGACGCCGCAGACCGAACGCGAGCATGCCGAGGCCGAATACCTTCGCGTGCATCGGCGAGCGCGAGCCGCGCAGCTGCTGCGCTCGGTGATGACCCGCCATCGTGACGCCACCCGGCTGCGCTACGTCGACCCGTTCCGCAATCAGGTTGAGCGGTTGGGCCGCATCGTGTTCGGCGACACCTTCGAGGTCGAGATCGACAGCGAATTGAGGATCTGCAGTCGCACACTGTCCGGCCGCACCGTTCCGTACGACTCACTGTCCGGCGGTGCCAAGGAGCAGCTCGGCATCGTGGCCAGGCTGGCGGGCGCGGCGCTGGTCGCCAAGGAGGACAGCGTCCCGGTCGTCATCGACGACGCCCTTGGCTTCACCGACCCCGATCGGTTGGTCAAGATGGGCGCGGTCTTCGACGCTGTCGGCGGCGGCGGCCAAGTCATCGTGTTGACGTGCAGCCCGCAGCGGTACGGGAGCGTCGGCGCCGCTCATCACATCGAACTGAGCGCCTAGCCGACGCCGGCCAATCCCGGGTCGGCGGTCAATCGAAATGCGCTGCGCATAGCGTCGATTCTGTCCGCGTCGCCGTCGAACTTCACTCGCCGCAGCGCGGCCTTGCGTTCCGCGGCGGCCGAGCCCATCCGGGCGGTGATCAGATCCGATGCCGTCGCGGTGACCGTCACCGCGGGTTCGGTGCGCGCGGCGCCGAGGTTACGGTCCTGTACTGCGAACTCGAAACGGCGACCGTCGATGTCGACCCGGTATGCGGCGTCGAGGCCGACTGCGCGATCCGGATCGAAGGGCAGCAGGATCCCGGCGAGGAAGCCGTTCAGCGGCGTGAGGGCGCTTGCATTCAGCTCGAGGAGGTGCAGCCCGAACATCGCGATGGCCTGGATGACCGGCGGGATCTTGCGCCACCCCAGGTCGCTGAGGGCGTACACGGTGCGGGCGATCGGCGGCGGCAGCTCGGTGCGGTCCACGATGCCCAACTCTTCTAAATCGCGAAGTCGGTCGGCCAACAGATTGGTGGCGATACCCGGCAGTGCGGCGCGCAGGTCGCTGTATCGCCGGGCGCCTCCGAGGAGCTCGCGCAGGACCAGCAGAGTCCACCGCTCGCCGAGAACATCGAGGCCCCGCGCTATCGGGCAGTTCTGGTTGTAGGTCTTTCGGCCGGGCATGGGAATAATTCTACCACTTAGACAAGTATCAAGTCTTATCACTTGAAAAACTTGTCTGAAAGGTTTACGGTTCAGCCTATGAGTACATATCCGCGCTTACCCGTGTTCCGCGATCGCCCGATCGCGGCACTCGTCGTCATCTGCCTGAGCGTCTTCGTCATCAGCGTCGACGCCACCATCGTCAATGTCGCCCTACCCACGCTGTCCCGCGAACTCGACGCAGGCACCGCGCAGCTGCAGTGGATCGTGGACGCCTACACCCTGGTCATGAGCGGCCTGTTGTTGTCGGCAGGCAGCCTGAGCGACCGCTACGGCCGACGCGGCTGGTTGAGTTCGGGCCTCGCCGTCTTCGCGGTCACCTCCGCCGTTGCCGCACAGGTGAACACGGCGGACAGCCTGATCGCGGCGCGGGCCGCAATGGGGGTCGGCGCGGCCGTGATCTTCCCGACGACACTGGCGCTGATCACGAACATCTTCGCCGATCCCGTTGCGCGGGCGAAGGCCATCGGACTATGGGCCGCGATGGTGGGTGTCGGTGTGGCCGCAGGACCGATCACCGGCGGTTGGCTGCTCGAACACTTCGCATGGGGCGCGATCTTCTGGGTCAACGTCCCGGTCGCCGCTGTGGCCATCGTCGGGGGACTGCTGTTCGTGCCGACCTCACTGGACCCCGCAACCCCGCCGGTGGATGTGGGCGGGCTGATCCTGTCCTCGATCGGGGTGACCGCCTTGGTCTACACCGTCATCGAGGCCCCCAACTGGGGCTGGAGCAGCGCACATACGGTCATCGGGTTCGCGGTCGCCGCGATCGTTCTGGTTTCGTTCGCGGCATGGGAGCACCGCCGCTCCCACCCGATGCTCGACGTGTCGGTGTTCGCGAACCGCCGGTTCTCGGGCGGCAGCCTCGCTGTCACCGCCGGCTTCCTCACCCTGTTCGGCTTCATCTTCGTCATCACCCAGTACTTCCAATTCATCAAGTCCTACAGCGCTTTCGAGACCGGCGTCCGTCTGCTACCGGTCGCCGTGACCATCGCACTGGGCAGCGCTTTCGGTCCCCGCGTCGTCGAAAAAATCGGCACCACGGTGGTCGTCAGCGGCGGCCTGGCCATGTTCGCGGCCGGCCTGGCGTGGGCGTCCACCGCCGACGCCGCCACGCCGTACCTGGAGATCGCGATGCAGATGGTCTTGCTCGGCGGCGGCCTCGGCCTGACGACCGCGCCAGCAACCGAGGCGATCATGGGCTCGCTTTCGGCGGACAAGGCAGGTGTCGGCTCGGCTGTCAACGACACCACCCGGGAACTGGGCGGCACCCTCGGCGTGGCGATCGTCGGGAGCGTCTTCGCTTCCGTCTATACCGGCCGGCTTGCGAGCGATCCGACAATCGCCACGTTGCCAGTCGAGGTGCGCGCCGCGATGGAACGGTCGATGGCGGCGGCGCAGAACGTCATCGGTCAATTGCCGTCCGGCCGGATCGCCGACGTCCGCGATGCCGTGAACACCGCGTTCCTGGATGGGCTCCAGATCGGCGCCCTGGTGTGCGCGGCGATTGCGCTGGGCGCCGCAGCGGTCGTCGCGGTGCTGCTGCCTGCGCGCGCACGCGTGGTCGAGTCGGAGGCTGTCGACCAGGATCAATCCGAGGGTGTCTGCGCATGAGCTTCACCGACACGTGGACCGATGGGAACGGGACGGTCGACTTCTTCACCCGGCCGGACGGTTCCCGGCTGCGCTACCTGACGACGGGCCGTGGTCCCGCGCTCGTGCTGATCCACACCATCCGCACGCAGCTCGATTATTTTCACCGTGTCATCCCGCCATTGTCGGACGCGTTCACCGTCTACGCGCTCGACCTCCCTGGCATGGGGTGGTCGGACATCGTGCCCGGCGCCAGGTACGAGGAACCGCAATTGCGTTCTGCAGTAGTCGATTTCGTCACCGGGCTCGACCTGCGCGCCACCACCCTCGCCGGGGAATCGCTCGGCGGTGCGTTGTCCCTCCTGGCCTCGATCGACTTGAAGGACCGAGTCTCGCGAGTTGTCGCCTTCAACCCCTATGACTACCCGAGCGGACTCGAGCGGGGGAATTTATTCGCCCGCCTGATCATCTCGAGCGTTCGCGCGCCCGGCGTCGGGCCGCTCTTCGCGGCTATGGAGAACAAGGCGATCATGAAGGGCGTCATGCGCGGCGGTGTCGTCGACAACGGTGCGCTTTCTGACGCCTTCATCGTCGAACTTCGCCAAAGTGGACGACGCAAGGGCTACCCGAACGTGGCCAGGGCCGTCTATCGCAGCCTCAGGGGATTCGTGAAGGCAAGGGAACGCTATCGAGACGTTTCGGTGCCGGTGACGCTGGTCTACAGCGACCGGGATTGGTCACGCCCGTCCGAGCGGGATTCCGTGTCGACAAAGTTACGTGGCGTCGAACGGATCACGCTGCCCGGCACTGGCCACTTCTCCGCGCTGGAGCGCCCCGACGAGGTGGTCAAGATCCTACGGCGGGTGTCCTGACCGGCGAACCAGGACGCCTCATAGACTGCGCCGATGGACGCCGACTACATCGTCGTGGGAACTGGTTCCGCCGGATCTGTGCTGGCCAATCGGCTCAGCGCCGACCCCGGCGCCTCGGTCGTGGTGCTGGAGGCCGGTCCCCGAGACAAGAACCGGTTCATCCGCATTCCTGCCGCGTTCTCGAAGCTGTTCCGCAGCGAGGTCGACTGGGACTACCTGACCGAGCCGCAGAAACAGCTCGACGGACGCGAGATCTATTGGCCCCGAGGCAAGATGCTCGGTGGGTCGTCCTCGATGAACGCGATGATGTGGGTGCGCGGGTTCGCCGCCGACTACGACGAATGGGGCAGCCCTGGCGGGTGAGGACTGGGACTTCGCACATATCGCGAAGTACTTCGCGAAGATCGAGTCAGGCCCGCTCGTCATCTCGCCACAGCGCAGTCCGCGCAGCTCCACCGCGGCCTGGCTGAAGGCCGTGCAGGAATGCGGCTATGGCGTCGAAAATCCCAATTGCGATGCACCGGAAGGCTTCTGCGAGACCGTCGTCACGCAACGCAGGGGCGCGCGGTGGAGCACGGCCGACGCCTACCTCAAACCGGCCCTGCGCAGGCCCAACCTGACATTGTTCACCGAGGCCGCCGCGACCCGGGTGCTGTTCGACGGGCAGCGCGCGGTGGGCGTCGAGTTCATCCAACTCGGCCAGCGCCGCGTGGTGCGGGCACGTCGGGAGGTGGTGCTCTGCGGAGGCGCGGTGAACAGCCCGCAACTGTTGATGCTGTCCGGCATCGGCGACCGCGAGCAGCTTGCTCGACACGGCATCGACGTGGTGGCCGATGCGCCCGAGGTGGGGCAGAACCTGATGGACCATCTCGCGGTGCCGATCGGCTTCGACGTTCCGAACGACACGCTGCTCGCCGCCGAGAAGCCGTTGGAGCTGGTCAATTACCTGATCCGTCGACGCGGCATGCTCACTTCCAATGTCGGCGAGGCATACGGCTTCCTCCGAAGCCGCCCCGAACTGGACCTGCCGGACCTCGAGATGATCTTCGCGCCGGCGCCGTTCTTCGACGAGGGCCTTGGCGACCCCTACGATCGGCACGCCGTGGTGATGGGCCCGATCCTGGTGAAGCCGCGCAGCCGAGGCAGCATCACGCTGCGATCGGCCGATCCGCCGGACAAGCCGATCATCGACCCGCAATACCTCAGTGACGACGCAGGCGCGGACCGGGCGGCGTTGATGTCAGGACTGCGAATGTCGGCGCGAATCGCCCAATCACCGGCCCTGCGCGGCGTGATCGGCGACGATCGCGCGCCCGCTCGGACGCGACCGTCCTCGACGACGAGACGTTGGAGACGGCGCTCGAGACGCTGTCGCAGACGCTCTACCACCCCGTCGCCACCTGCCGGATGGGCAACGACGACGCCAGCGTGGTGGACCCGCAGCTGCGGGTGCGCGGCGTCGACGGGCTTCGGGTGGCCGACGCGTCGGTGATGCCGACGATCATCCGCGGGCACACCCATGCCCCCAGCGTGCTGATCGGGGAGAAGGCGGCCGACCTGATCCGGGCGGGAGTTAGGCGCCGGTCTCGGTGGGCTGCGCCCGCGCCTCACGCGTGGCCCGGGCCAGCACTTGGGGCCGGTCGTCAGCGCCTTGCGCCACGGCGCGACGCCGTCGATCTCGACCTCGATGGTGAAGCTGAGCACCGTCCGGATGAGCACGATCACCCCGAGGATGGCGGCGTCGGTCAGCGACGGCTTCGATGTGACGGTCTTGACGATGTCCGCGGCCACGAGCAACTCCAGACCGAGCAGGATGGCGCCGCCGATCGAATTTCGAAGCGTCTTGAAGGCGCGCGTCCCGTCGGTTCGCTTCCACGTGATGGCGGCCAGCCCGATGGCATACCCGGTTCCGACCACCATCGACGAAACGCCCAATACTTCGAACGCTTGAGTGGCCCGCTCGAAGAACACTTCCAAGTTCACCGGAAAATCACATGTCTCCGTCGTCCCGACCTCTGCCGCACTCTATTACCGCCGGGGGCAGAATGGTCGGCGATGACCATGAACGCCAAGCGTCGCCGTGCGCACGACAAGCTGGCCGCGCTGCCGGGTGTGCGTGCGGTGCGGCGACCGGTGGCGCCGGATGGATACGACGAGTTCGATCTGTACTACGTCCGCACCGGGCGGAAGTCGATGAATCCACTGGTCATCATTCCCGGCGGGCCGGGTGCGGCGTCGGTGGCGCTGTATCGCGGACTGCGCAGGCACGCTGCGGCCAGGGGCTTGGACGTGATCATGATCGACCACCGCGGAGTCGGGATGTCCCGCCACGACGACGGCGGCGACGACCTACCGCCCGAGGCGCTCACCATCGAGCAGGCCGTCGACGACATCGCCGCCGTCCTCGACGACGCTCAGGTCGACAAGGCGGTGATCTACGGAACTTCGTACGGCACGTATCTCGCCGCGGGAGTCGGTGTGCGCCACCCGGATCGGGTGCACGCGATGGTGCTCGACTCACCGGTGCTGTCGGCCCACGACATCGACGCCGTGCGCAATGCGACCCGACGGGTGCTATGGGACGGCGACGATCCCGAGGCAGCGGAATTGGCGCCCAAGGTGCGACAGCTTGTCGAAGAAGGAGTGCTTACATCCGCGAAGCCGGGCAGCTCACCGCGGCGGTGTACGGCTTCGCCGGACCGGCCGTGTTGGCCCGTCAACTCGATCTACTGCTGCGTGGCCGACGAGGACTGTGGACCGTGCTCGATCAAGCATCGCGGATTTCTGTTCGAACGCAAGGCACCGTATCGCCACGAGCCGGACCTGGTCGGCCGGATCGGATTCCGCGAACTGAACTATGGTGCGGTACCCGACGGTAAGCCACTCGATCCGGCCGTCGCATATCCGCGAATTGGCAAACGAGCCATTGGAGTTCGAGGCCGAGCCCTACGATCTCGCCACGGGGATGCCGAAGTTCACCTGGCCGACGGCCGTCATATCCGGTGGCCGCGATCTCATCACGCCGCGGGCGGTCGCCGAGGAAATCGTGTCACTGATTCCCGAATCGGTACTCGTCGAGTCTGGCGACAGCGGGCCACAGTGCGATCGATGTCCGCGAGCGAGCGGCGCTGGACATCGTCTCAGCGTTGTACGACGGCGAGACCGGCGGCCTGCTTGCCCGCGCGAAGGAGCTGGACGCGCGTGCCTGCCAGCCTCGGCGTCCGGCTGTTGGTTGGGGCGCTCGGCGCCGCCGCCGCTCGATCGAATCCGTGCTGCCCGCTGCGATTCCACGCGTGGTGCAGCGGGTGACTTCATGAACCATATGTGCGGTAGTTGAGGGCGCCGATACGGCAGAATGATTCAGATGACCAAATTTCCGCAGGCGATGGAGTCTCCGGTGCCGCTGCGTGACTTCATCGTCTCGCCAGGGTTCGCCGGGGCGGCAGCAGTGGTCGCGGCGCTTATCGTGCTGTGCGCTGTGCTCTACGCCGCTCGACGGGCAGGTAAAAGGCTCGATCGGGAGCTCGAGCAGCGTGACCGTCATCATCAGGAGACTCGTGATGCTGAACAGCGTGCCCTGGCCTCTCGGCAGTGCTGGGAAACGCTCAAGTGGCTGGTGAAAACCGCAGGCGTCGAACCGGCGGCCAGCGAGGGCGCCACCCTTGGCCTCGGCCCGGAACTCGCCATGGCGACTCTGCGGGGATTGCTTCGCGACGCCGAGCGACTCGAAGACGAAACCCTTGCCGATGCGGTAACGGTCCATCAAAGTCAGTTCGCTTTGGTACTGGCGCAGCAGGGCGGGCCACTTTCCGAACTCGCCGCAGGCGCGCCGCCTGCGATCGCGCGAAAAAGCTCGCAGCCACAGGCGCCCCCGAAGGAGGAGCAGGCCAAGGCGACCGGAGACAAGCCTGGCGGGCAGCCTGCGCCCGATGAAATTCCAACGTCGACAACGGAACTCGCAAGACGGACGGCGTCACAAACGATGACGACCACGATGCGGCACATCACGGACCTCGGCGTCGACGAATGGGCCGCGCTGACCCGTCGCGCTGCGGTCGAAGCGGTCGAGGCCGCGCAGCGGCGCGGAAGAACGCCACCGGCAGAGTTGGCCGCGGTTGCGGCGATGTCCGAGCGTCAGCTCGTGGAGCGCCGCGCACGAAATGGTCCGGCCCGACAAGCGGCTTTCGCCGGTCATGCAACTCGTCGAGGCCGATCACCTGCGTCGCTTGGCAGAAGGTCAGGCGCGCGAGGCGCACCAGGGCAGGCTGGACGCCGAGTCGGCAGCGGCGGCGGCCCGGGTTGAAGCCGATGAGTCTTCGCGCACGGCCACTGCTGCGCGGGCGCAACTCCGCACCGCCCAGCAGCAGGCTGCCGAGAGAGAAATTGAACGGAATACCGAGCGCACGGCCGTCGCACAGGCGCACGAACGGGCTCTGCAGCAGCTGCGCACCCAGCTTGAACAGGTCCGTGCCGATGCCGAAGCCGCAATCGCGGCCGCACGAGAGCGGGCGGCCGCCGCGGAGGAGCGCGCCCAGCAGAGGGCCGCTGAGCGCACGACCGCAAGTGAGGCGGCCGAGAAGGCGGTGCAGAGTGGCGTGCCGAGCTTGAACAGGTCCGTGCCGATGCCGAAGCCGAGGTCGCGGCAAGCCGCAAGCGGGCGGCCGCGGCGGAGGAGCGCGCCAAGCAGAGGGCCGCTGAGCGCACGACCGCAAGCGAGGCGGCCGAACAGGCGGCGCAGCAGCTGCGCGGCGAGCTCGAACGCGTCCGCGCGGACGCCGCTGCGGAAGTCGCCGCGTCGCGAGGGTGGGCTGCAGGCGAGGCGAAGGCTGCGCGGGAGGCTGCGGCCGCCGAGGTGGCGCGGGCGTTTGCCGCGGCCGATGAGGCGGTCCGGCACGCACAGGCGCAGGCCACCTGCACTTCGTCGATGCAGCCGTTGTCGATTCCGATCCCTCCCTTCGAGTTTCGCTCGCAAACCTGGCCAATCGAAAACGCGCTCAACGCGCTGCAGCGGATCGACTACGTGCTGGAAGTCGACATGGCCAACGATGACGGCTCCGAGGTCCCGATCGACGTCGAGCTGATGCAGACACTGGCGTGGGTGGTGCAGGATCACGCCAGGTACCTCTGCAACGAGTCACGAAGCGCCACAGGCGGTGTGGCCCCTGCTCACCGCGATGAAGTCGCGATTTATGCGGACGCGGCCGCAGAGGCGTTCCGCGCCTTCTTGCAGCGCATCGAGGCCGCCGCGCGGCGGCTGGGAAGTCGTAATCGCAGTCCCGATGCCGAAATCGCGAACTTCGTCACCGCGATGCTCGCCGACCCGTGGGTGCAACGCGCCCGCGAACTGGGCTCGCGCGCGCGCTGAACCCGGCGGCGGGTTACTTCATGAATCCGATCGTGCTGTAGTCGAGGTCCCCGATGCCGGCCGGACCGAAATTCGCCAGGCTGCTGCGTACCGCGACGTTGCCTGCCGACTGGAACAACGGAAGGCTGAAGCCGATGCCGAAGACCAGCTTGTCGAATTCGTTGGCCAGCTCGCGCGCCTTCGCGGGATCCAGTTCGTCGAAGGTCTGCTCGGCTTTCGCGTCGATCTCCGGGCTGCTGATCTTGCCGAAGTTGCTGTCGGCGTTGGTCGTGTAGATCTGATTCAGGCAGCACAGCGAGAACGCGTCGCCGACCCAGGAGAACTGCGCGATGTCGAAATCTCCGGGAATGATGTAGTTCGAGAAGAAGCCGCCTCCGCCCTTCACGTCGAGTTCCAGTTTCACGCCGATCTGGGCAAGGCTGTTCTGCGCGATCTTGCCGACCTGCGTTGTGGTGTCCGCGTCGTAGAGCACATCGCGGATCACCAGCTGGCTGCCGTCCTTTTCGCGGAACTGGCCGTTGAGCCGCCAGCCCAGTGCGTCGAGTTCCTGTCTTGGCCTTCTCCGGGTCGTAGGCCACCGCGGCGCTGTTGTCCTGGTAGCCCTCCTGGCCGGCGACGAAGATGTGGTTGTTCAGCGGAGCCGGTTTGTCGACAAGACCGCGCTGGGTGACGTTGGCGATGGCTTGCCGGTCGATGCCCTTGGCGACCGCCAGCCGCAGCGCCTTGTCCGAGAGGATCGCGCCCGGCGCGCCGTTGAAGGTGAAGTGGTACCAGCTGGGGCTGGGCGCGCGCCGGATCGAGATACCCGCAGTGTTTCGCGCAGTCGTCAACTCGGGAAGCGAGGCGACTCCGGTGGCGTCGATGGTGTTGTTCTGCAGGGCCGGGAGCCGGGCCTTGTCGTCGAGCACCAGGTACGTGACGCTGTCGAGCAACGGCGCGGTTACCCCACCACTTGTCGGTTGCGCGTCAACGTGATTCGCTGCGCAGTGCGGTCCAGCGACGTGACGATGAACGGTCCGGCAGAGGGGCCGGGCCGGTCGAGTTGTCCCTTGTTGAACACCTCCGGATTCGAGGTCATGCTCTTCGGCAGCAGCATGGTGTTTCCGGCGAACATCCCCCGCCAGTCCGAGAAGGGCTTGGCGAAGGTCACCACCGCCTGGCGGTCGTCGACGCCCCGGGTGACCTTCTCGACGCGATCGGCGCCGTTGGCGCTGGCGATGCGGAATTCCTTGTTCTTGCCGCTGGTTGCGTTGATCTGAGACGCGATGTCGTCCCAGGTGATCGGCGTGCCGTCGCTCCAGACCGCCTTGGGGTTGATGGTGTAGGTGACGACTTGCGGGCTTTCGCTGGTCAATTCGACGTTGGTGAAGTAGTCGGTGTTGACGGTCGTCGATCCATCCGACCCGACCCGGAACGCGCGCGGCATCGTCGCCCGCAGCATGGCTCCGGAGTCGGCTTGGTTGCCGTCGACGTGCAACGAGTTGAAGTTCGACGGGTACTCGGTCAGCGCCAACCGCAGGTTGCCGCCCTGGCGCAGCGTGGCGGGGTCCTGCGGGTTGATGTCGTTGGTGTTGCCGACCTCGGCATTGCCTCCCGCCGGCGGAGCTTCCTCGTCGCCGCCAGAGCAGCCAGTTATGGTCAGGCCGGCGACCAGGGCAACTGCAGCGAGCGCGTCGGAGCATCATCCGACCGACTTTAGCTGCGGTCTGGCTCCGGTTGAGGCACTGCGGCAAGCAACCTGCGGGTGTATTCGTGCTGTGGGTCGGCAAACACCTGCTCGCCGTCGCCCTGCTCGACGATCGTGCCCTTGAGCATCACCGCTACCCGGTGGGCAAGGTGCTTGACCACCGACAGGTCGTGGGAGACGAACAGGTAGGACAGCCCGAACCGGTCCTGCAGGTCCAGCAGCAGGTTGATGATGCCGGCCTGAATCGACACGTCGAGCGCCGACACGCGGTTCGTCGAGTGCGAGGATCTTGGGCTGCAGTGCCAACGCGCGCGCGATGCCGATGCGCTGCTTCTGGCCGCCGGAGAATTCGGCCGGGTAGCGGCTGGCGTCGGCGCGGCGAAGCCCGACGATGTCCAGCAGATCGGCGACCCGGTCGTCGATCTGCTTCTTGTCGAAACCGTTGGCGGACAACGGTTCTGCGAGCACTTCGAAGACCGGCAGGCGGGGGTCCAGTGACGCCACCGGATCCTGGAACACCACCTGCAGGTCGCCGCGCAGTGCCCGTCGCGACCGCGAGTCCAGCGCCGCGACGTCGGCGCCGAGCACCTCGATGGAGCCCGACTGCGGGGCGGTCAGGTCCAGGATCTGGTGCAGCGTCGTCGACTTGCCCGAGCCCGACTCGCCGACGATGGCCAGCGTGCGGCCCTGCTGCAGGTCGAAGCTGATGCCGTCGACGGCCCGCACCTCACCGATGGTGCGGCGCAGCACCACGCCCTTGGTCAATTTGTAGGTCTTGACCAGATCGCGGACCCGCAGCACCACCGGCGCATCGGTGGTCGGGCTCCGCGCCGCTGCGGTGCGGTTGAGACGCCGTAGATCTGCGCGGCGCTGCGCCCGGCGACGTGTTCGGTGCGGATACAGGCGGCGTGATGGTTCGGCCCGACCGGAACCAGCTCCGGCTCGGCGGCCCGGCAGTCATCGATGGCCAGTGGGCAGCGCGGCGCGAACGGACACCCGGGCGGCAACGCGGAAAGCGACGGCGGCGCACCGGGAATCGGTACCAGACGCGCGCCCTGCGGCGCGTCGAGCCGGGGCACCGAGCCGAGCAGCCCTGCGGTGTAGGGCATCCGGCGGTCGCGATAGAGGTCGGCGACCGAGGCCACCTCGACGGCACGGCCGGCGTACATCACCAGCGCGCGGTTGGCGAACTCGGCGACCACCCCGAGGTCGTGGGTGATGATCAGCACGCCTGCGCCGGTGACGTCGCGCGCCGTCTTCAGTACCTCGAGGATCTGCGCCTGCACGGTGACATCGAGGGCGGTGGTCGGTTCGTCGCAGATCAGCAGGTCGGGATCGTTGGCGATGGCGATGGCGATGACCACCCGCTGCCGTTCACCGCCGGACAGTTCGTGCGGGAACGCTCGCGCGCGCCGTTCGGGTTGGGCGATGCCGACGAGGTCGAGCAGCTCAACGGCGCGGGCCCTTGCCGCCGTGCGGGTGGTGCCCGGATTGTGGATCTCGATGCGCCTCGGCGATCTGGTCGCCGACCGTGTAGACGGGCGTGAGGGCCGACATCGGGTCCTGGAACACGGTGCCGATGGCTCTTGCCGCGGACGCGGGACATCCGTTCGTCGGACAGGCCGAGCAACTCGTCGCCGTGCAGCCGCACGGATCCCGAGACCTCGGCATACTCCGGCAGCAGCCCGACGACGGCCATCGCACTCGCCGACTTGCCTGCACCGGATTCGCCGACCAGCGCGACGACTTCACCCGCCTCGACGTGGTAGTTCATCCCGCGCACGGCCGAGACCCGTTCGGTTTCGGTGGGGAAGGCCACGGTCAGCTCGCGCGACCTCGAGGAGACTCACTTGCGTTTCCTTCGCAAGGGACGGGCGCTCGGGTCGAGCGCATCGCGCAGCCCGTCGCCAACGAGGTTGGCGCACAAGACGATCAGCACGAGCACACCGGCAGGAAAGAGGAAGACCCACGGGAAAATCGTCGCCGAGTTCGTGCCGTCCGCGATCAGCGTCCCCAGCGACACGTCGGGTGGCTGGATGCCGAAACCCAGGAAGCTCAAGCCGGTTTCGGCCAGGATCGCGGTGCCGACATTCAGCGTCGGTGTCGATGATGAGAAGCGAGGCAACGTTCGGCAGGATGTGCCGAACGATGATCCGCCAGTTGCTTACCCCCATGTAGCGCGCCGCCACGACGAATTCGCGTTCGCGCAGGCTCATGGTCATGCCACGCACGATGCGGGAGCTGATCATCCAGCCGAAAACGGAGAACAGCACGATCAGGCAGAAGACACGATCGGCTGAGCCGAGGCGCGGGGTGACGATCGCGACGATGATGAAGCTGGGCACCACCAGCAACAGGTCGACGATCCACATCAGCGCGGCGATCGCGCCAGCCGCCGAAGTAGCCGGCGATCGAGCCGACCGTCGCGGCGATGACCGTCGAGATGAAGGCCACGCAGACGCCGATCAGCATCGACTTCTGCATACCGCGCAGTGTCAGTGCCAGCAGATCCTGGCCGAGCGCGTTGGTGCCGAACCAGTGGTCTGCGCTGGGCGGCTGCTGCAGCGCGTAGTAGTCGAGGTCGGTGTAGCTGTAGGGCAGCAGCGGCGGCAGGGCGTAGCAGCCGACGAAGAACAGCACAAGCAGCACCAGTGCCGTGACAGCGGGCTTGTTGCGTAAAAACCGGCGCCACACCAGGGTTCGTCGCGAAGCGAACTTCTGCGCGTCCAAACCCGACTTCGCCGCCGTGGCGCGTTTCCGTGGTTATCGGCTCGGTCATGACACCCGCACCCTCGGGTCGAGCGCGGCGTAGATGACGTCGGAGAGCAGTCCCGCAAGCAGGACGGCGGCGCCGGTGAACACGGTCACCGCGGCGATGATGTTGGTGTCCTGGGTTGCGATGCCCTGCACCACCCACTCGCCCATGCCGTGCCAGCCGAAGATCTTCTCGGTGAACACCGCGCCGGTCACCAATCCGCCTACGCCGTAGGCGAAGAGCGTCGCCATCGGGATGAGCGCGGTGCGCAGGCCGTGTTTGAACAACGCCTTACGCCGGGTCAGGCCCTTGGCGCGGGCGGTGCGGATGAAGTCCTGACCGAGCACGTCGAACATCGCGTTGCGCTGGTAGCGGCTGTATCCGGCGGTGCCCAACAGCGCGAGGGTGAAGGTCGGCAGCACCAGGTGCTGCACCCGGTCGACGGTCTGGTTCCACCACCCGCTGACGGCGGTCGGTGAGGTTTCGCCGATGTACTCGAACAACTGCACGCCGAGGATCGAATTCACCCGCGTCGCAGCAAGAGTCAGTAGCGTCGCGATGACGAAAATCGGGGTGCTGAGCAACAACAGGGACAGCACGGTGATGACGCGGTCGCTGAGGTGGTACTGCCGGATCGCCCCCCACGCGCCGACGACCACTCCGATCAGCGTGCCGAATGCCGCACCGATGACCAGGAGTCGCAGGCTGACCCCGACGCGGCGCCCCAGCTCGTCGGAGATGGGCTGGCCCGTGATGGTCGTGCCGAAGTCGCCGCGCACGGCACCCGACACCCACCGCACGTAGCGGATCGGAACCGGCTGGTCCAGGTTCAGCTCGGCTTTCTTGGCGTCGATGACGAACTGCGGGGGTCGAGGATTTCGTGATTCGAGGCTGTCCACCGGTCTGAACGAGACGGAGGTGAGCGTGAACGTCAGAAAAGACGCCAGAATCAGCAGCACGACGTAGTTGAGCAGCCGCCGGGCCAGGAACCGCGTCATCTGCGAGGTTCCACATCAGGCATGCGCACAGGGTAGGAGATCTCTGCGAATGCGGCGGTGAACCGGCAGTTCGGCGCGGCTAGTCAATTCGCACTCGTTATTCAGCCTAACTACAGAATTCGCGGGTTCACTCGATCTCACCTGCACTTTCAGGTTCGCCGCGCCGCTGGGGCGACCGGCAAACCATGACTGGAAGGTTTCGAATATGAATGCGAAGAAGCGGAATACCGCCAAACTGCTGGCTGCGGTGATCGGTGGCAGCGCCGTGGTGACCATGGGCGCCGTGACCATGGCCATCCATCAGCAACCGGCCGGACAGGAAAACGTCGCGGTGGGCCAGATGACGGGCGCCGCGACGACGACCGTGGCGGGCAAGGACGCCACAGCCCCGGCAACGTCGGTGGCCGTGCCGTCCATCAAGGGCCCGGCGCCGCTGCCCAAGGAAGAGGCGGCCGCCGAGTAGGGGCCGACCACCGCCTGACGTTTCACCTACGATCCTTCCGGCTACCCAATAGGCCGGAAGGGTCGTCGGGCGACCCTCTACGCATTGTCAGACCGACACCGAAATGGAGTGGTCAGAGATGAATTCGAAGAAGGTCAAATTGGCGTCTGCCGCTATCGGCGCTAGCGCTGTGGTGGCGATGGGAACACTCACCGCGGTGCTGAGCGAGGACAGCGGTCCGGCGACCGAGGTGTCCGCACCTGAGATGACGCTCGGTGAGACGAGCACCATCGAGAAGGCAGCGACCGAGATCGAGACGACAGTAGCGGTACCAGAGGTCACCGCTGAGGTGCCTGACGGCTTCGGGCCGTAGTCGCTAATCAGCTTGCGGGTGGCGGCGTCTCGCCGATGCTGTTCATGGTGACCGTCGCGCCAGTGCGTGTGGCGGTCACGGTGACCTTGTCGTTCGCCGCCACCGAGCCGTTCGATGCCCCCGACGGATACGCGTATATCTGGGTGTAGCCGTCGTCGCTTCTCACCACGATGTTCGACGGGGTGACCTCGTCAATAGTCCCCGTCTGCACGAGCTTGGTGATGAAGCCGCCATTGCCGTCGGAAACGACGTATTCACTGTGTAGCGTGCCCGCATCGGCAGGGCCTGGTGGCGCGAGCGGCGGGGCGCCCTGCGGTGGTGGCGTTCCATGCATCGGGCCCTGGCTGTGAGGGGCGCCGCCGGGGAAGTGCGGTGAGCCCTGGGTCCCTGCGTAGATGGCGGCGCCGCCGATTCCGCCGATAGCGGCGGCCACGGCGACAGCCGCCAGCGTCTGACGTGCACTCCAGCCGCGGGATCGATCCTCTGCTGCGGTTTCGGAGGTCATCGGACCACTGTGCAGCGCCAATATGTGAGTCGGCTGTGGGTGGCATCGGTGTCACGTGGGTTATGGCCCCTTCACAGCCCGCACACAGAAGCGGCACAGCGCGCGCTAACGGCGTCCCCGAATAATGGTCGACGTGGGCATCTCGAACGGAGCGCTGTGAACGCGAGCGCGAACGACCCCGAGCGCGTAGTGATGCGCCGGGCCGACGGTAAGCCGATCAACGTGCTGGTCGTCGACGACGAGCCCGTCCTCGCCGAACTGGTATCGATGGCGCTGCGATATGAGGGCTGGGAGATCGCGACTGCCGGCGACGGCGCTACAGCTATTGCGTTGGCCAAGGAGAATCCGCCCGATGTGGTGGTCCTCGACGTGATGCTGCCCGACATGAGCGGCCTGGAAGTTCTGCGCAAGCTGCGCGAACGGATTCCGCATCTGCCGCTGCTGCTGCTGACGGCCAAAGACTCGGTCGAGGACCGGATCGCGGGGCTGACCGCAGGCGGAGACGACTACGTGACCAAGCCGTTCAGTCTGGAAGAGGTGGTGCTGCGGCTGCGTGCACTGCTGCGCCGCACCGGCGTGACGACCGAGACCGGCGGCGCCAAGATCGTTGTCGGTGATCTGGCACTCGACGAGGACAGCCACGAGGTCACTCGGGATGGAGATCCGATCTCGTTGACCGCGACGGAATTCGAGCTGCTGCGGTTCATGATGCGGAATTCGAAGCGAGTGCTGTCCAAGGCTCAGATCCTGGACCGGGTGTGGAGCTATGACTTCGGGGGGCGGTCCAATATCGTCGAGTTGTACGTGTCCTACCTTCGCAAGAAGATCGACAGCGGCCGGGAACCGATGATCCACACCTTGCGGGGAGCAGGGTATGTCCTCAAGCCCGGAAACTGACCGGCCGCGCCTGCTGACCCGCATCCGCTCGCCGCGGACATGGTCACTGCGGGCGCGGCTGTTGGTCACCCAGGTGGCATTGCTGGCAGTGGTGTGTGCCGGCATTGGTGTCGCGACTGAGTTTGCGCTGCAACGCTTTCTGATGCACCAGCTCGACCAGCAGCTGATTGAGGCGGGCCGTCGCTCGGCAGCGCTGTTCGCCTTCGGGCCGCCTCCTCCGCCCGGGTTCGGGCCGCCAAGACGGCCGCCAGATGATCCCCCATTCGGGCCGCCGGGTTACCCGCGGCGCATCGTCATTCGCGAGGAGGAGGGGCCGGGCCCTGCGTTCCTCAACGCTCCGGGGCAGCCGACCCGCACGGTCGGCGCCGTCATTGCCCGCGGTGTCGCGGTCGACGCCGGAATAATCACCGCCGACGGCGCACGGGCCGAGATCAGTTCTGCGGCAAGAGCTCAGCTGGCACAAATTGCGCCGAGTCGGTACCCCACGACGGTCGACCTCGACGGCCTTGGGCGCTACCGCGTGGTGGGCAACCACTCTCATGGCCCGGAGGAGACGATCGTCGTCGGAATGCCGACGTCGGATGTCGACGACGCCTTGGTGTGGGTGCTCGTGATGTTCTGCATTGTCGGCGTGGTCGCACTCGTCGCCGCAACGACGGCAGGCATTCTGATCATCCGACGCCAATTCCGGCCGCTGTCAACGGTTTCCGCCGCAGCGCGGCAGGTGGCCGACCTCGAGCTCGACCGCGGCGAGGTCCGGCTTCCCACACCGATCGTCAAGGTCGATCCCGCGAGTGCACACACCGAGATCGGACAGCTCGGCTCCGCGTTGAACCGGATGCTCGACCGCATCGCGGGCGCCTTGTCTGCCCGTCACGCCAGCGAGATGCGGGTCCGGCAGTTCGTCGCCGACGCCAGCCACGAACTCCGCACCCCCCTCGCGGCGATTCGCGGCTATACCGAACTGGCGCAACGCAAACAGGACGCTCTGCCCGACGACGTCGCACATGCGATGAACCGGGTGGAATCCGAGACCGAGCGTATGACCCACCTCGTCGAGGACATGTTGCTGCTCGCGAGGCTCGACACCGGGCGGCCGCTGGAGCGCGAGCAGGTCGACCTGACCCGACTTGTGGTTGACGCCGCCAGCGACGCCCATATCGCGGGTCCCGACCACGAGTGGTCACTTGACCTGCCCGACGAGCCCGTCGTCATACGCGGTGACGAGGCCCGCCTACAACAGGTGCTCGCGAACCTGCTTGCCAATGCGCGTACGCATACCCCCGCCGGCACGTCCGTGACCACTGCGTTAGCGGTCAACGGGCAGAACGCGGTGCTGACCGTGACCGACGACGGACCGGGAATCCCGGTGTGGCTGCAGCCCGAGATTTTCGAGCGCTTCGCGCGCGGCGACTCGTCCCGGTCGCGACGCGGCGGCAGCACCGGGCTCGGGCTCGCGATCGTCGCCGCGGTGGTCAGGGCGCACCACGGCACCATCGAGGTGCACAGTGTGCCCGGCACAACCGAATTCGTCGTCAAGCTGCCTGTGAATTCACAGCCAAGCCACAGCGATGCCAAATCCGGCGCCTAGCCGCCTGGATGAGGATTGCGTCGGTGACCCTCGTTCTTCCTGCCGAAAAGACAGAGACTCGCACAGATTCTGCCCGGCCAGTGCGATTCCGCGTCTTCTCGCACAGGACCGCGTTCGTGGTGCTGCTCATCGGCACCGCCGTGCTGTACCTGTGGAACCTGTCGGCGAGCGGTTGGGCGAACAGCTTCTACTCGGCCGCCGCCCAGGCCGGGGCAAGCAACTGGACGGCAATGCTGTTCGGTTCCAGCGACGCCGCCAATGCCATCACCGTCGACAAGACGCCCGGGTCGCTGTGGGTCATGGACATCTCGGTTTGGCTGTTCGGTTTGAACCCGTGGAGCGTGCTCGCGCCCCAGGCGCTGGAAGGCGTGGCCGCGGTAGCTCTGCTCTACGCCGCTGTGCGACGGGCCAGCGGGCCGGGCGCCGCACTGATCGCCGGCGCAATCATGGCGCTCACCCCGGTGGCGGCGTTGATGTTCCGCTTCAACAACCCGGACGCGATGCTGGTTCTGATGCTCGTCGCAGCCGCATATTGCACGCAGCGTGCGTGCGAAAAGAACAGCAGCCGTTGGTGGTTGATCGCGGCGGGTGCGGCAGTCGGGCTTCGGCTTTCTGGCCAAGATGTTGCAGGTGTTTCTGGTGCTACCCGGTTTCATTGCGGCGTACCTGGTGTCGGGCAGTCGGCCCCTGAAACAGCGGCTGCTTGATGTCGCGAGCCTTGTCGTGGCGGTGATCGTTTCAGCAGGGTGGTATCTGGTGCTCGTCGAGCTGTGGCCGGAAGGCGCCCGTCCATACATCGGCGGTTCGCAGCACAACAGCATCGTCGAACTGGCACTGGGCTACAACGGGTTTGGCCGGCTGACCGGGAACGAGCCCGGAGGCCTTGGAAACATGAACTTCGATGTCGGCTGGGGGCGGCTCTTCGGCCACATCATGGGCACCGAGATCGCTTGGCTGTTGCCTGCCGCCGTGATCTGTCTTGGCGCCATCGTGGTCCTTGACCGGCGCGCACCACGAACGGACCCGACGCGTACCGCGATGTTCATCTGGGGCGGCTGGCTGCTGGTCACCGCGGTGGTGTTCAGCTTCATGAACGGCATCGTGCATCCCGTACTACACGGTGGCACTCGCGCCTGCGATCGCCGCGTTGGTGGGCATCGGCGCAAAGATGTTGTGGCAGAAGCGGTCTACGCCGGCATGTGCGACCGCTTTGGCGGGCGGAGTTCTCGTCACTTCGATCCTGGCGTGCGTGCTGTTGGCGCGCACCGGCACGTGGCTGCCTTGGCTGAGGGCCGCGATTGCGGTCGGGGGAGTGGGAGCGGCCGTGCTGCTGCTGATGTCCGGCCGACTGAACGCCACCGTTGCGCGCTGGGTGGCCTGCCTGGCGGTCGTGGTGTCTCTCGCGGCACCCGCGGTGTACTCGGTTGCGACGGCGGCTACTCCGCACCGCGGGGCGATACCTACGGCGGGCCCGGCGAGTCACGGTGCGATGCCACTCGGAGCCGGCGGGCTGCTTGACCGCACCCACCCCGGGTCCGGACCTGTCCGCCACACTGGCGGCAGACGCCGACCACTTCACCTGGGCGGCCGCGGCGATGGGTTCGAACAATGCGGCGGGCTATCAACTGGGCGGCGGTGCACCGGTGATGGCGATCGGCGGTTTCAACGGCACGGACCCCTCGCCGACGCTGAAGCAATTCAAGCAGTACGTCGCCGACAAGGAGATCCACTACTTCATCCGAGGTCGGCTGATGATCGGCCAGTGGGGCGAAACAATCAAGCGGGAGCCGTGAAGCCGCACAGATCGCTGACTGGGTGGAGACCCATTACGCACCGATCACCGTTGACCGCGTGATCATCTACGACCTCACGCAGTCACCGAAGAACTCATAGCTTGCGCATAGCTTCGGCCAACTATGAACACAAGCTGCGGCCCGACCATTGGTGTCATGACAGATATCGCCCTCGAGCGTGACGCAAGGCCGGCTTCCGACATTCGCTTCGAAGCACGGCCCAACGCGGCCCTCGCCGCCCGCGCGATGGGGGTACCCGTGCTCGACGTCGTGGTGCCGGTTTACAACGAGGAAGCCGCCCTGGCCGATTCGGTGTACCGACTGCACCGCCACCTGCGCGACCAGTTCCCTTTTCCGGCACGCATCACGATCGCGGACAACGCCAGCTCCGACGAGACGCCCCGCATCGCGGAGGAACTTGCCGCGGAGCTGGGCGACGTCCGAGTGGTGCGACTCGAGGAGAAGGGCCGCGGCCGCGCGCTGCGCGCAGTGTGGTCGACGTCGGACGCGCCGGTGCTCGCCTACATGGACGTCGACCTGTCGACCGACCTCGCCGCACTTGCCCCACTCGTCGCGCCGCTCATTTCCGGGCATTCGGACCTGGCCATCGGCACCCGGCTCGGCCGAGGTGCACGCGTCGTGCGCGGCCCCAAGCGCGAGATCATCTCGCGCTGCTACAACCTGATCCTCAAATCCACTCTCGCCGCTCATTTTTCGGACGCGCAATGTGGCTTCAAGGCGATCCGTGCCGACGTCGCGCAGCGTCTGCTTCCGCATGTCGCGGACACCGGTTGGTTCTTCGATACCGAGCTGCTGGTGCTGGCCGAACGCTCAGGCCTGCGCATCCACGAGGTGCCGGTCGACTGGGTTGACGACCTGGACAGCCGCGTCGACATCGTGGCCACCGCGGCAGCCGATCTCAAGGGGATTGCCCGGCTGCTGCGCGGCTTCGCCTCGGGCTCGATACCGGTGCAGGCGGTCGCCGCTCAACTGGGCCCGTCACGACGCGCGGCTGCGCCAGGATCGTTGCTTCGCCAATCGGTGCGGTTCGCGAGCATCGGGATCGCATCCACGGCCGCCTACCTGCTGCTGTTCATGCTGCTGCATGGCTGGCTCGGGGCACAGGTCGCGAACCTGGTCGCCCTTTTCGTCACCGCGATCGGCAATACCGCGGCCAACCGCCGCTACACGTTCGGAGTCGCCGACGGCGGCAACGTGGCGCGACACCACGTCGAAGGGCTCATCGTCTTCGGCATCGCACTGGGCATCACCAGCGGCGCGCTGGCCGCATTGCACACCGTTGTCCCCGAGCCGGGCAGATGGGTCGAGGCCACCGTTTTGGTGGGTGCCAACCTGCTCGCGACGACCGTCCGGTTCGTCCTCTTGCGCGGATGGGTGTTCCACCCCCGCCGAAACCACTGACCAATCCCAGACTCAAGGAATCGAGACCAATGACAATCACAGCGGACGCCCCCGCACCAGTTGCGCTGCCCGACGCGCCAAGCGGTAGACCGCGCTGGGAGATGCCCGCGCTGGTGACGCTGCTGGTGGCCACGACAGTGCTGTACCTGTGGGGCCTCGGCTCGTCGGGTTGGGGCAACGACTACTACGCGGCCGCCGCACAGGCGGGCACCATGGACCTCAAGGCCTGGCTGTTCGGCTCGCTTGACCCTGGAAACGCCATCACGGTGGACAAGCCGCCCGCAGCGCTGTGGGTAATGGCGTTGTCCGGCAGGCTTTTCGGATTCAACGCATTCACCATGCTGCTGCCGCAGGCATTGATGGGCGTCGGAGCGGTCGCCCTGCTGTACGCCGCAGTCAGGCGCTGCAGCGGTCCCGCCGCGGGATTGATCGCAGGCTCTGCGCTGGCACTGACACCGGTCGCCGCGCTGATGTTCCGGTTCAACAACCCCGACGCCCTATTGGTTCTGCTGCTGGTGGTTGCCGCCTACTTCGTGGTGCGCGCCACCGAGACCGGCAGCACCCGCTGGATGGCGTTGGCGGGTTGCGCGCTCGGCTTCGCGTTCCTGGCGAAACTCCTTCAAGCCCCTCTGGTGGCGCCCGGTTTGGCGTTGGCGTTCTTGGTCGCGGCCCCCATCGGGCTGTGGCAGCGCGTGTGGAAGCTCATGGTCGGCGCCGCCGCGATGGTCGTTTCGGCGGGATGGTATCTGCTGCTCGTCGAGCCTGTGGCCCGCCGATTCCCGGCCGTATATCGGGGGCTCGACGTCAAACAGCCTGCTGCAGTTGGCACTGGGCTACAACGGGATTGACCGAATCGCAGGCGGTGGCCACGGCGACGGCCCTCCCGGTGGGCACGGTGGCCCCGGCGGGGCGGGCAACATCTTCTTCGGCGGACAGCCTGGTGTCGGCAGGATGTTCGGGCCGTCGATGGGGACCGAAGTGTCCTGGCTGCTTCCCGCCGCACTGATCGGTCTGGTGGCCGCCCTGTGGTTGTCCCGTCGCACCGCCCGCACCGGGCAGGTCCGTGCGAGCCTGCTGCTGTGGGGTGGCTGGCTGCTCGTCTCCGCCGCGGTGTTCAGCTTCATGGACGGCACCATTCACCCGTATTACACAGTGGCCCTCGCCCCGGCGGTCGCGGCGCTGGTGGGCATCTCGGTGCGCGAGTTGTGGCGGATCAGGGACCAGTTGTGGTCGCGCCTCGTGCTTGCGGCGATGTCCGCTGCGACCGGCGTGTGGGCATACTTCCTGCTGGACCGCACGCCGGACTGGCTGCCCGCACTGCGTTGGATCGTGCTCGCCGGATCGGTGATCGTGGCCGTGATGCTTGCCGTCGGCGCACACAGGAAGGGCAGGACGATCGCGGTATTGGCCGCAAGCGCAATACTTTTCGGAGTGGCCGCGCCCGCTGCCTACGCTGTCGAGACGGTCGCGACCTCGCACAACGGGCCGATTTCCACATCGGGTCCGAGCAAGGGTGACGTGTTCGGGCACCCGGCCGGTGGACCCGGTGGAGCAGGCGGGCCTGGTCGATCATGGGGCCGGGAGGCCGACAACGCCGCGCTCGCCGAGCTCGTGTCCGGTCTCGACAACCGTTGGGCCGCAGCGACTGTCGGTTCGATGGGGGCGAGCAGCCTCGAACTCAAGACCGGCGCCTCCATCATGGCGATCGGTGGCTTCACCGGAGGCGACAACTCACCCACGCTGGAGCAGTTCAAGGGCTACGTTGCCGACCACGAGGTGCGGTACTTCGTCGCAAGTGAACGCATGGGCCCGCCCGGCCATCGCGAGTCAGGCACCGCGAGCGAGATCACGGACTGGGTCAAGAAGAACTTCACGTCCATGGATGTCGGCGGCACCACGGTCTACGACCTCAGCGCGCCGAATTCCTGCGAACGTTCCACGGCGACAACGCCCAAGATCGACCGGTAAGGAACGTCGGCGATGTGATCGCGGTGATTTTGACTCGTGGCACGGCGTCGCCGTGTTGTTATCGTCGGGTCGTTTGCGAGCGAGCATGGAGGTCGAAATGTCGGCGACGGACGAGTATCTGAAGAACAACGAGCAGTACGCCAAGAATTTCTCCGGCCCGCTGCCGTTGCCGCCGAGCAAGCACGTGGCGGTGGTGGCCTGCATGGATGCCCGGCTCGACGTGTACCGGATCCTCGGCTTGAACGAGGGCGAGGCGCACGTCATCCGCAATGCCGGCGGGGTGGTCACCGACGACGAGATCCGCTCGCTGGCGATCAGCCAGCGGCTGCTCGGCACGAAGGAGATCATCCTCATTCACCACACCGACTGCGGGATGCTGACCTTCACCGATGACGAGTTCAAGCGCTCGATCCAGGACGAGACCGGCCTGAAGCCCGAGTGGGCGGCCGAGGCCTTCCCGGACGTGGAGGAGGACGTGCGTCAGTCGCTTCGCCGCATCGAAGCCAGCCCGTTCGTCACCAAGCACGAATCGGTGCGGGGCTTCGTCTTCGACGTGGCCACCGGAAAGCTCGACGAGGTCAAGGCCTAGCGTCGCCGCCGCGCGGGACGGGTAGCGGGTAAACGCGTACGCCGGCGGGGTCGGCGGTCAATGATGGCCATATGGTCCTGCAGCACGCGACGCCCGCCGACGAGAACGGCTCGGCCGTGCAGCTCAACGAGACCGCCCCGGTGCCATACACGTCGAGCAGTTCGCGGAACCCCTTTCCGCCGATCGCCGACTACGCCTTCCTCTCCGACTGCGAGAACACCTGCCTGATCTCCTCGAGTGGATCGGTGGAATGGCTGTGCGTGCCACGGCCCGATTCGCCCAGCGTGTTCGGGGCCATCCTGGATCGCGGCGCCGGGCACTTCCGGTTGAGTCCCTACGGCGTCTCTGTCCCGTCCGGCAGGCGTTACCTGCCGGGCAGCCTGATCCTGGAGACCACCTGGCAGACCCACACCGGCTGGATGATCGTCCGCGACACGATGGTGATGGGCCCGTGGCGCGACATCGAGACGCGGTCAGGGACGCATCGCCGGGTCCCGATGGACTGGGACGCCGAACACACGCTGCTGCGCACCGTGCGCTGCGTGAGCGGCACCGTCGAGCTGGTGGTGGACTGCGAGCCGTCGTTCGATTACCACCGGGCCAGCGCGAACTGGGAGTACTCGGCCAGTGGCTATGGGGAAGCCGTTGCACGGGCCAGCCGCGATCCGGACGCGCACCCGACGCTGCGGCTGACCACCAACCTGCGCATCGGGCTTGAAGGCCGCCAGGCGCGGGCCCGCACAAGGCTGAAGGAGGGTGACAACGTCTTCGTCGCGCTGAGCTTTTCGAAGCATGCCGCGCCCCAGACCTACGACGAGGCCGTCGACAAGATGTGGACGACCAGCGAATGCTGGCGGCAATGGATCAACATCGGCGACTTCCCGGATCACCCGTGGCGGGCGTACTTGCAGCGCAGCGCGTTGACGCTGAAGGGGTTGACGTACTCGCCGACCGGGGCGCTACTGGCGGCGGCTACCACGTCGCTACCGGAAACGCCTCAGGGCGAACGGAATTGGGACTACCGCTACTCCTGGATTCGCGATTCCACGTTCGCGCTGTGGGGCCTGTACACGTTGGGCCTGGATCGCGAAGCCGACGATTTCTTCTCCTTCATCGCCGACGTGTCCGGCGCGAATACCGAAGAGCGCCATGAACTTCAGGTGATGTATGGCGTCGGCGGGGAACGCAGCCTGGTCGAGGAGGAACTGCACCACCTGTCCGGCTATGACAACGCGCGCCCGGTACGAATCGGTAACGGCGCCTACAACCAGCGGCAGCACGACGTCTGGGGTTCGATGCTGGATTCGGTGTATCTGCACGCCAGATCCCGCGAACAGATTCCGGAGGCGTTGTGGCAGGTGCTGAAGCAACAGGTCGAGGAGGCCATCGAGCACTGGCGCGAGCCCGACCGCGGGATCTGGGAGGTGCGCGGCGAGCCCCAGCACTTCACGTCGAGCAAGATCATGTGCTGGGTGGCGCTGGACCGTGGGGCCAAGCTGGCTGCGCTGCACGGCTGGACGAAACACACGAAGGAGTGGCGCGCCATCGCCGAGGAGATCAAGGCCGACGTCCTCGCCAACGGCGTGGACTCCCGCGGGGTGCTGACCCAGCGGTACGGCAACGACGCACTCGACGCGTCGCTGCTGCTGGCGGTGCTGACCCGGTTCCTGCCCCCGACGACCCCCGGATACGCGCGACGGTGCTCGCGATCGCCGACGAGCTGACCGACCAGGGGTTGGTGCTGCGCTATCGCGTCGAGGAGACCGACGACGGGCTGTCCGGCGAGGAGGGCACCTTCACCATCTGTTCGTTCTGGCTGGTGTCGGCGCTGGTCGAGATCGGGGAGATCCATCGAGCCAAGCGTCTGTGCGAACGGCTGCTGTCCTTCGCCAGCCCGCTGCATCTGTACGCCGAGGAGATCGAGCCGCGCACCGGACGCCATCTGGGCAACTTCCCGCAGGCGTTCACCCACCTGGCGCTGATCAACGCCGTGGTGCACGTCATCCGCGCCGAAGAAGACGCGGACGGGTCCGGGGCGTTCCAGCCCGCGAACTCTCCGACGTAGCCCGCGAGTGCACTGCCCGCAGGAGCAATCTGGTCATTGTTCGAGGTTCGCAAGCCTCAATGTCGCAGCGACAGTACGAGTTTCATTTCTGGCGTCAGGAACAGAAGCCCGAATGAACTGCGGCAAACCGGAAACTTACGGGCTGGTCAATTTTGTGAATCGTCCGATTTCCCTCAGCCCGCGGCGTACTGTCGGCCTCCTTCCCGCCGGAATCCGGGAGCAGTGCTGACCAGCCCTCAGCGCCGGTTGAGAAGGAGCCGAAAAGCATGCGAATTGTCGTGGATTTGAATCGGTGCCTTGGGTACGCGCAATGCGTTCCGCTCGCGCCGGAAGTTCTTCAATTGCAGGGCGAGGAGGCGCTCGCCTACGACCCGAATCCCGATGACTCGCAACGTCAGCAGGTCGCGCGGGCGGTGGCGTCCTGCCCGGTGCAGGCGATCATCGCAGAGATGGACCCTCCGGCGGACAGGACGACGAAGTGAGCACGCACCCGCTGGTCGCCGACCTCGTCAGGACCTTCAAGGCGGAGGGTCGGATCGTGATCGTCGGTGCGTCGCTGGCCGGGCTGCGTGCCGCGGAGGCGTTGCGCGACGAGGGGTTCACTGGCTCGCTGACCATCATCGGCGACGAGGTCCACGAGCCGTACGACCGGCCGCCGCTGTCGAAGCAGGTGCTCAAGGGATGGGTGCCAGCGGGTAACACCAAGCTGCCGCGCCTGCGGGAGGTCAACGCGGACTGGCGGCTGGGCGTGGCGGCCACCGGATTGGACCGCGACAACCGGGAGGTGTTGCTCGCCAACGGTGACAAGGTGCCCTACGACCGGATGCTGATCGCCACCGGCGTCCGTTCCCGCGCGTGGTTCAACGCCGAAGAGGCCAAGCTGAAGGGCCTCTACACACTGCGGACCAGCGACGACGCAGCCGAGCTGCAGGCGGCGCTGAAGGCCAAGCCGAAGCGGGTGCTGATCGTCGGCGCCGGCTTCATCGGCTCCGAGATGGCCTCGGTCTGTCGTGATCTCGGGCTGGACGTGACAGTCGCGGAACGCTCCAGCGCACCGCTGGTCGGGCCGCTCGGAGGGGTGATCGGCGATATCGCCGCCAAGATGCAGCGCGACGCCGGCGTCGACCTGCGTACCGGTGTGGCGGTGGAAGCGCTGAAAGGCGACGCTGACGGGCACGTCCGGCAGGCTCAGTTGTCGGACGGGACCCTGCTCGACGTCGACGTGGTGGTGGCGTCGCTGGGGTCCATCCGCAATATCGAATGGCTCGAAGGGGCCGATTTGGCCACCGGGTTCTGGGGCGTGGCCTGCGACGCCGGCTGCCGCGCCTTCGACATCAACGGCGTAGTGACCGACAACATCTTCGTCGCAGGCGACATCGCGCGGGCACCGCACGTGCTCTACGAGTACCAGTTCATGGCGATTGAGCACGTGGACGCCGCAGTACTTGGCGCCCAGACCGCGGCGCACAACATGGTCAACCTCGAGACCCGACGTCGCCCGCACCTGCCGCTGCCGCAGTTCTGGTCCGGCCAGTTCGGCGTCAACATCAAGGGCGTTGGCGTGTGCTCCTTCGGTGATGAGATCGTCTTCACCCAGGGCTCGGTCGAGGATCTCCGCTTCGCCGCCGCCTTCGGCAAGAAGGGCCGCATCGTCGGAGCCATCACCTTCAACCACGGCAAGTGGCTGGAGTACTACGGCAGACTCATCGAACAGTCGGCGCCCTTCCCGCCCCCGCCACCGGGCTACGACGTGCCGGTGAACGCCGAGCCGATGTCGGCCCGGTTCCCGGATCCGCGCGAGCCGACCGGGATTCCCGATGTCGTTCTTACCGGCCACGACCCCACCTCGCGGGGCGCCGAGTTCCGCCCTAAAGCCCGCTAGAACGGAGCCGCCATGACCACCGCAGAAACCGCCTGGACCGAGGCGATGAGGTACGAGAACCGCCACGATCCGTACCGGTTCTTCGACGAGCTTCGGAAGACACCCGTTGTGCAGGTCGCCGACAAGGTCTACGTCGTCACCGGCTACCGCGAGCTACTACAGCTCGCGCACGACCCGCACGTCAGCTCGGACATCTCGAAGAGTCCCATCTCGGCCAAGCCGGCGGCCGACGCGCCCGACGTCGGCGCCGACCACATGCAGGCCTACGGCCGGGAGCCGAGCCTGATCGTGTCCGACCCGGCCAAGCACGACAAGCAGCGCCGACAGGTCATGCGGCACTTCGCGCCGCCGCATTCCCCGAACGTCATCCCCGACATGGCAGCTGACATACAGACGCTGTGCAACGACAACTTGGACAAGGTGAAGGCCGGGATCAAGGGCTGGGCGGCAGCACCTTCGATGTCGTCGATCAATACGCCTATCCGGTGCCGGTGGCGGTGATCTGCAAGATCCTGGGTGTGCCGCTGAAGGACGAACCCACCTTCCACGGCTGGATCTTCGATTTCATGGCGGGCGCGGACATGGGCCCGGACGCCGCGACCGAAGAGGGCCAGGCCCGTCTGAAGAAGGGCAAGGAAAGTAGCGGCGCCCTGACCGCCTACATGGCCGACCTGATCCAGGGGTTCATAACGGAACCTCAGGACAACGTGCTCTCCAAGCTGGTGAACGACAAGGACGGCCCCGACGGGCCGATGACGCCCGAAGGAAGCTGCGGCCAACGCGATGCTGCTTCTGATCGCCGGGCACGACTCGACGGTCAACACCATCGCGCACTGTGTCCTGACACTGCTGCGCAATCCCGAGTCAATCGAGTTGCTCCACGAGAAGCCGGAACTGATCCCGAAGGCGATCGAAGAGGTCCTGCGGTTGCAGTCGGCCGTCCAGTTCTTCCCCAGCCGCAGCGTTACCGCCGACATCGAGGTCGGCGGGACCGTCATCCCCGCGGGCTCAGCGGTGCACCTGCTGTACGGCGCGGCCAACCGCGATCCTGAGCGATTTCCCGACCCGGAGAAGTTCGACATTCAGCGACCGGACAACCAACACGTGGGTTGGGGCCGCGGAGTACACAGTTGCGTCGGTGGTCCACTGGCGCGACTGGAGGTCAACATCGCGTTGGAGACGTTCCTGCGGCGCGTCGAGAACCCACGGCTGGTCGTCGACCCGCCGCCCTACCGGGTGAACCAGGTGTTCCGCGGTCCGCTGCATCTCGAGGTCGAGTTCGACCGGATCTCGGACTGAGGTAGCGAAATCAAAGCCTTCCAGTTCGTCGAATGGCAACAGCCGGGCCAACTCCGGGACGTGCCGGTGCCGGAACCGGGGCCAGGGGAGGTGCTGGTCAAGGTCGGCGGCGCAGGTGCCTGCCATTCGGATCTCCATCTGCTGGAGGCCCCCGCCGGATCGAAGTCGATGACGCTGCCTTTCACGCTCGGCCATGAGAACGCCGGCTGGGTCGAGACGATGGGCCCGGGCGCAACGGGTTTCGCATCCGGTGACCCCGTTATCGTATACGGCCCGTGGGGTTGTGGGCTGTGCATGAATTGCCGCCAGGGGATGGAGAACTACTGCCAGACACCAGGGAAGCCCAGTCCGGGCGGGCTGGGTGGCACCGACGGCGGCATGGCCGAGTATCTCCTCGTACCGTCGACGCGCTACCTGATTCCATTGGGCGACTTGGACCCCCGTGAGGCAGCGCCGCTCACCGACGCCGGGCTCACCAGCTACCACGCGGTGAAGCGTTCAGTGCATCTGTTGGGGCCTGGCTCTACTGCGGTGGTCATCGGCGCAGGCGGCCTGGGTCAGATGGCCATTCAGGTGCTCAAGGCGCTGGCCTCGGCGACAACCGTTGTCGCGGTGGATACTTCGGCTGACAAGCTGGAGATCGCCAAGACGATGGGCGCCGACGAGGCACTCATCTCCGGCGACGAAGCGGTGAAGCGAATCAAGGACATCACGAAGGCTCAGGGCGCCGAACTCGTCCTCGATCTGGTTGGGGTCAATCCGACACTCACGATGGCCGCTGCAGGTGTCACGGGTGCTCGGGCACCTCACCATCGTCGGGCTCGGTAACGCCGCCCTCCCGGTGAACTTCAACAGCCCGGCGAAGGAATGCTCCGTCGCGTCGCCGTTCTGGGGCACCATCCCCGAGCTGATCGAGGTGATCAGCCTCGCCCAGACCGGCAAAATCAAGATGCTCGTCGAACACTTCGCCCTCGACGATGCGGCGTACGCCTACCACCTGCTCCACGATGGGAAGATCCAAGGCCGCGCCGTCATTACACCGAACGACTAACGGCCCGTGTCGATTAGGTACCGCAGATGACGGCCGGCTTGGGCTCGGAACTGACCGAACTCATTCCCCTCGCGCTTGTGGTTGCCATCTCCCCACTCTCGATCATCCCCGCCGTGCTGGTGCTGCACACACCGCGGCCGAAGCCGACCAGCCTGGCCTTCCTGGCCGGCTGGATCTTCGGGCTGGCCGCGTTGACGGCGATCTTCGTCGAGGTGTCCAGCCTGCTGGGCGGGCTGGACAAGACGCCGACATGGGCCTCCTGGCTGCGCATCGTCATCGGTATCGCGCTGATCGTCTTCGGCGTGTTCCGCTGGCTGACGCGCAAGCGATCGGCCCACACGCCGGCCTGGATGAACAAGATCACCGGTGCCACGCCCGGGCCGGGCGGCGGCCATCGCGGCGGCGTTGGTGGTGGTGAATCCAAAGGTGCTCTTCATCTGCGCGGCAGCGGGTTTGGCGATTGGGTCCGCAGGCCTGGGTACCGCGGGTGCATGGATTTCCGAGGCGTTCTACGTCCTTGTCGCCGCGTCGTCGGTCGCGATTCCGGTATTGGCCTACGCCGTTGCCGGTGAGCGGCTCGACGGGCCGCTGACCCGGCTCAAGGACTGGATGGAGCGGCATAACGCCGCGCTGGTGGCGGCCATCCTGTTCATCATCGGACTTGTGGTGCTGTACAAGGGCATTCACGGCCTACCTTCATGATGGCCTGCGTTGCTGCGCGACTGGAAGTGGTCGACCCCGGCTTCGCTCGAGTCCGTCATGGTGCTAGAACCGCCTGCGCGACAGTCCTTTCAGGGCTCACGCTGGAATGTGGTGACCTCGGCGTTCGGTGTCGCCGAACCGCTCCCAATAATGCTGTTCGGCGCCGGAGCGTGCTTCTTCGGAGCACTGCTGGTTACCGATCCCCACCGCAGCGACCGCGTTCACACGTTCGGCTGGGCTGCAGTTGTCGCGGCCGTGGCGATCGTTGTCACCGTCGAACTCAGCCGGACCGCGGTGTGGGCCGCTGTAGCATTCCTGGTCCTGCAGATGTTCCTGTCGTACGCGCTGCGTTCCTGGAGTCTGCGGGCCGGCAATATCGCTGTGATCGGCGCTCTCATCACTTTTCTCGCCGGCGCCATGCACGTCACGAGCGACCGGATCGGATGGTTCGTGCTCGCTTCGACGGTCGGCTTCGCCTGGGTCACCGTCTCGGAATACGTGATCCTGCCCGACGATCCGGTTCGTTCCCTCAAGCGGTCCATGGACGTCTTCTGCCGGAGTGCGGGAGACGCGGTCGCCGGCGCTGCGGACATGCTGAGACCGGCGACGGCAAGCGCCCGACCGTGCTGCAAAAGCGCTGCGCCGCAGCCTCGACCGGGTGATGCGGTGCCGGACGGCCATCGAGAGCCAGCTCTCCGGCGCTCTCCTGCCCGGCTTCGGACAACACGACGTCGAGCAATTGCGCGTGGCGCTGTACTGCGCGGAAAGAGGAATTGAGGAGGTGATCAACCAGGCCAACGATCCGCGGTGGATTGACACGCTGCCCGACGACATCGCAGGATCCATCACCAGCGCCCTGCGGGCCCTCGCGAATGCCCTGAGGGACAACAGCGACGCGCAGTCATTGGACGCGGTCGCAAGCGAACTTCAAAGCCTCCGCGACCGCCTTCACGACGCGACGACCACCGCAGCGACGGCCAATGAAACACCACACCATCCGCAGGGACGCGCTCTGGCAGCTCTGACCACAGTCGGGGGGGCCCAACTCGTCGCCCAGTCAACCTCGCAGGCAACAGCATTGGCGACCGCATCGCCCGTGCCCCGGCGCTGCCGAACCCGCGAGTGCCGCCGCCGCTGCGCAGACAAGCCCGGATGCGCCGCCTGCTGCACGCACCCTTGCGCCCACGATGGCTCTTGCGATACAGGCCGCCGTCGCGGCCGTGCTGGCGGGCCTGATCGCCAAATCGCTGGGAAACGAGCAGAGCCTCCTGGTGGCGTGGACCGCGTACGTCATCATCGCCGGATCGGCCGAGGCGTCGACCCGGCGAGCGTGGATATGGCTCGCCGCCACGATCGTGGGAGCCACCGCCGGTGTCGCGATCGCGGCAAGCGTCCCGGACAACATTGTCTGGACCGTCGTCGTCGTCACGGTGGGCGTGTTCTTCACCATCGTCAGCGCACCCGTCTCCTATCCGGCGATGGTGTTCTGGATGAGCATCGCGCTCGTCCCGCTCTTCGCGACCGAAGGGCGCTACCTCGACCTGATCTGGGACAAGGCGGTCGCGGCCTTCATCGGAGGGTGCGTGGCGGCGGTCGTCGCGCTGACCGTCGCACCGATCCGGCTCTCGCGCGATTTCCGTCCGGCGGTGCTGCAGTATCTGGATGCACTCGATGCGGCCCTCGAATCTCAGCGGCCAGGCGAGAGGGACCACCGGGCGACGGCAGGGGCCGCACTTGACCGCGCCCACTCGGCGCTGGACTCCATGGTCGCGTCGGCCGTCACCAAGACCCACCTCTTTCCGCAACCGGGAAGCCCGCTGACTCGAGCAGGGAGTCCGGATCGACGCCGTGCACGAGGCGTTCTTGCGTCTCACGCCGCTGCTCACCGACTCGTCACGGCGCCTGCACGGCTGGACGGATCGGCGGGTAGAGATGAGCATCCGCCGACTGCGGGACGACGTGGAGGACGCCAGGGCCGCCGCAGGCGGCGACGCAGCAGCCGCCGACACATCCGTATCGTGGACCTCATCGCCGCAGGTCACCACTAAGGTACGAAACGGGACCTCTAGGCCCCACCGATTTCCTTTGGCCCGCCAACAACCTGCACGCCAGAACTCGGGGAGTTCGCGCTATTTCTCCGTGGTACCCCAAAACTATGTTCCTGTCCTGTACTTGGTTCCAGTCTCGTATTGCTAATAACCGGACGAGCCGGCAATCTCCTTCCTCGGGCGGGTAATCGTCGAGACAGCAGTTGACACAGCCTGCGGCCGCGAATTACGGTGTGCCTCCTCCGCGCGCGCAGGTCAACGTGTCACAGGAGTTTGTCATGGGCAAGGGCTCTGACGAGTGGTTCGACCTTCCCCGTCCCGCCTCGGGCATCAAGCTGTATCAGATTCGCGAGGAGCTGCGGGAGAAGAACCTCGCCGACACCGAGGAGCCGCCGCTCGAGAGCTCGACGGCGCCCCGGCAGGCGATGCCTACAACGTCCGCACCAGCGACGGCACCTACAACGATCTGAAGTGTCCGCGGATGGGCAGCGCCGGCATGCGGTTCGGCCGCAACGTGCCGCTGAGCGAGGCGTTCCCCGACACCGCCAACCTGATGACGCCGAGCCCGCGGCAGGTCAGCCTCGAGCTGCTGACGCGCACCACGTTCCAGCCGGCGACGATCCTCAACGTGATCGCCGCGGCGTGGATCCAGTTCATGGTCCACGACTGGTTCGTGCACAAGAAGGGCAGCTGGACGCTCACCCACGACATCCCGCTGGACGACGGGGACGGCTGGCACGAACGGCCGATGCGCGTGCCGAAGACGCCCGCGGATGCGCCCAAGGTCGAGGGGTCGACGCGGCCGCCGGCCTACATCAACGAGAACACGCACTGGTGGGACGGCTCGCACGTCTATGGCAGCAGCCCGTCGGCGCAGGCGTCGCTCCGCGCCGGCCGCGACGGCAAGGTGCTGGTCAGCCCGAGCGGACGGCTCGGCGTCGATCCGGTGACCGGCCTGCGAGATCACCGGGTTCACCGAGAACGGCTGGGTGGGGCTGAGCCTGCTCCACGGGCTGTTCGCGCTCGAGCACAACGCGATCTGCGATGAGCTGAAGAAGCACAATCCGCACTGGGACGACGAGCGGCTGTTTCAGCAGGCGCGCCTCGTCAACGCGGCGCTGCTCGCGAAGATTCACACCGTGGAGTGGTCGACCGCCATCCTGCCGAAGGACGTCCTCACCACCGGCCTCCGGACGAACTGGTACGGCCGGTTCAGCAAGCTGCAGAACGTGTTTCCGAAGCTCGCCGACAACGACATCTTCTCCGGGATTCCCGGATCGCCGACCGAACACCACGGCGTGCCGTTCTCGCTGACCGAGGAGTTCGTGTCGGTCTACCGGATGCACCCGCTGATGCCCGATCACTTCACGATCCAGTCGGCGGAGACGGGCGAGGGGCTGGCCAACGCCGAGCTGCCCGAGCTGGCGGGCCGGCGCGGCGTCGAGTTCCTCGCGCGGTTCGAGCCCGCCGATCTGTTCTACTCGTTCGGCATCCACAACCCGGGCGCGGTCCGGCTGCACAACTATCCGAAGTTCCTGCAGAACCTGGTGCAGGACAACGGCGAGCGCTTCGACCTCGGCACCATCGACATCCTGCGCGACCGCGAGCGCGGCGTGCCGCGCTACAACCGGTTCCGCCGGCTGCTGCACAAGCCGCCGGTCAAGAGCTTCGAGGAGCTGACCGACAGTGCCGGAGTGGGCCGAGGAGATGAAGCGGGTCTACAACAACGACATCGAGATGGTGGACACGATGGTCGGCATGCATGGCCGAGCCGCTGCCGGAAGGGATGGGCTTCAGCGACACCGCGTTCCGCATCTTCCTGCTGATGGCGTCGCGGCGGCTCAAGAGCGACCGGTTCCTGTCGCAGGACTATCGTCCGGAGATCTACACGAAAGAGGGATCGAGTGGGTCGAAGAGAACTCGATGAAGTCGTGATCTCGCGCCACTTCCCGTCGGTCGCGTTCGCGATGGAGGGGCTGGACGACGACAACGCGTTCAAGCCGTGGAAGCCGCGGCGCTGAGCCCGTAACACGATAGCCGTGACGCTATTGATATCTTTGAATAAGCGACACAAAAATATCAATAAAATACACCGCACAACTCCCTCCGTATCACTATTATCCTGTAGTGACGAGTCGGATCTCGTGGTGGCGACCGAGATTTCCCGACTCCACTTCCGATCTGAAGGTTACCTGAAGGTCGGGCCTACCGGTGAGCGTAGACAGAACATCCACGCACACACCGCGACCGCCGCGATCGCCGCCACCACGTCGCCGATGAGCGCCGGCGGCCACGGCATGGCGGGTCCGCCGGATGCCCACGGCACCGCAGTAGACGGCGAGCACGTAGAACGTCGTCTCCGACGAGCCATACATCGTGGCGGCCATCCGTCCGATCACTGAATCCGGCACCGTAGCGTCTTGACGAGATCCGTCGCGAACGCCAGCGAGCCGCTGCCGGTGAGCGATCGGAGCACGGCGAGCGGCACGAGCTCCGCCGGAAATCCGGTCGCCGTCGCGATCGGCCGCAGCGCGGCCACCAGCAGCTCCATGGCGCCGGATCCCCAAACATGCCTATCGCCACGAGGATCCCGACGAGGAACGGAATGATCCGGACCGCGACCCGAATCCCTCCGTCGCGCCTTCGATGAAGACGTCGTACAGCTTGACCGGCGCGATGCAGGCCCACGAAGGGAATCCACCAGCATGACCGGAATGGCCCAGAGCGAGATGGCGTCGAGCGCGGCGCGGATCATTCGCGTCACCTCCAGCGCCGGCGCCGGCGGGTCGGGTAGAACCGCTGCAGCAGCTTCGCGGCGCCACGGCGCGGCCGTTCCCGAAATGTTGCGACGATTGACGGGGCGATGATCGCAGTGGGCTGCTGTGACCCTGCTGCCGCAAGGACGCCGATCATGGTCGCCGGGATCAGCTGCACGCCGGATGTCGTGAGGGCCAGAAACGTGACCATCGGGTTGGTCACGGCATCCTTGTCGGCGTTCAGCGCCTGGAGCTCTTCCATCGCCTTGATGCCGAGGGGTGTCGCGGCATTGTTGAGCCCGAGCATGTTCGCCGCCATGGCGACCACGATGGCTCCCGCAGCTGGATGATCGGGCGGGATCTCTGGAAACAGCCGTCGCAGCAGCGGCCGCAGCCCGCGGCCGAGCGAGCGAGACGAGCCCCGCCGCCTCGGCGACCCGCATCATCCCCAGCCACAGCGTCATGATCCCGACCAGCCCGAGCGAGATCTGCACCGCGGTGGACGCCGAGTCCATCGCTCCCCGGGTCACACCGTCAACGGTGCCTTTGAAGGCAGCGACGACCAGGGCATCGCCATCAGGCCGAACCAGATGTAGTTGAGCATCCCGGGATGGTAACGCAGGCGCGCACGGCGCTCTCTGCACGCGCTTCCGAATCGCGCAAGGACGGGAGCGCTGTGTCCGAGCTGATAGCCGCCGAGGATTTTGCGAGTGAAGAGAAGCGGCCAGGCGGGTGACGGGCAATGGCCGCCATGCACTGGGATCTCAATCGCCGCCTCGGCGCCATGAGGAACCTCGAGAGCCCGGCGCAGGATCGCGTCATCAACTGCGCGACATGCCACCAGGGGAGGCGCAACCCCAACGATCTTTTGTCGTGAGCGGCGGCGACACCCTGCGACGCGTCCCGCCGATCGAGTAGAGTAACGACGAAATGGCTCGACCAACCATCCGACGATGGATTGCGGCAATCGGGTCGTTCGGGGTGTATGCCATTCCGATCGTAGGTCCCACATGCGGCATAGTGTTCTTCGGCCGGTGGCTTCTGCAGGGTTTCGGTTCCAAGCCCCAGAACGCGGGGTGGATCGCCACCAATGTGGCGGTCGCGATCACCGCGCCGGTGCTTCACGGGCGTCGCCTCTACTGGTCGCTCGGCCAAGGGTGGGTGCGCAGATCGCCTGGCTCGGGGTCATCCCGCTCACGGCAGCGCTGAACGTCACGTACATGTAGGCGATCCTGCGTTCTTCCTGCATCGAAGCAGACACGACGGCCGAGAGGAACCCTGGACCGAACACTGTTTCGTGCGAGGCGCCGAACTGCGGCCGATGCAGCACGCCGGTCACTCAAGCCTCGCCAGGTCCGCGCGCGTGGTGGACTGTCCTTCCCCCGACGGG
>CAVTHR010000031.1:0-125593 GCA_963734385.1 uncultured Actinomycetota bacterium
GACGAGACCCCAACGTGGCGGCCGTATCACGCAAGGTGCCGTCACCACCCACCACCATGAGCAGGTCGACCGACGGTCCGCAAGGGCGGTGATCGTCGCCCTGGTATCCGCGGCAGTCGATTGCCCGGCCGGTTGATGGATCACCTCGTAGGGCATCTCGATGCCGTCCAGCACGTCGGCGCCCATTGCGCCGCCCGCAGTCAGCACGGTGAGTTCCGCGGCCCGGCCGAGTCCGCAGCCTGGCCAAGGCCCGCGCCGCGCGGGGACCGGTGACCGGCTCGGCACCCCGTGCGCGGGCGCAGGCGAGCGCGTCGCCGTCGGTGCCGTGCAGTCCGACCCGGCCGCCCATGCCGGCGATCGGGTTGACCACAAGGCCCAGCCGGCGCGCCGGTCACGACAGCAGATGCAGCTCGGCGGAGACGTCGTCGAGGGCCTGCCGGATCCGTCGCCACCATCTGGTCGAGCTCGTCCTCGGTGACCACGAACGGCGGCGAGAACGACGACCGTGTCGGCGGCGGGCAGCGCCCGGCGTGATCACCCCGAGCTCGCGCGCCCGCGCGACCACGGGCCCGCGACAGCTGCCCAGCGGATCGAAGGCGGTGAGCGGGCTTGGACTGGCGGCGAACTCGACGGCGCCGAGCAGTCCGTAGCCCCGGACCTCGCCGACCAGCGGGTGGTCGCCGAACGCGGCGTCGCAGCCGGGCGTGCAGGTGGTCGCCGCGCGCCTTCGCCTGCTGCATCAGGCCGTCGCGCTCGATGATGTCGAGGTTGGTCATCGCCGCGGCCGCGGCCAGCGGGTGCGGCCGAGTAGGTGTAGCCGTGGCTGAACACGCCGTACGTGTCCGAGCCGCTGCGCGATCACGTCCCACACCGGCGTCGGAGACCAGGCACGCCGACAGCGGCATGTAGGCCGAGGTGATGCCCTTGGCCACGGTCATCAGGTCGGGCTCGACCCGAAGGCGGTCGAGCCGAACACTCGCCGGTGCGCCCGAAGCCGCACACCACCTCGTCGGCGATCAGCAGCACGTCGTACTGGCGCAGCACCTCCTGGATCGCCGGGAAGTAGCCGGCTCGGCGGAACGATGACGCCGCCGGCGGCCTGGATGGGCTCGGCGATGAAGGCCGCGACCGTCTCCGGTCCCTCGGCCAGGATGAGCTGCTCGAGCTCGGCGGCCAGCGGCTGGACGAACTGCTCGTCGGTCTGACCCGGCGGGCGCTCCAGAGCCGATGCGGGCGCTCGGACATGGCGGACCATCGGCAGCGGCAGGTCGAAGCCGGCGTGCATGCCCGGCAGGCCGCACAGGCTGCCCGACATCACGGTCACGCCGTGATAGCCGCGGCTCCGGGAGATGATCTTCTTCTTCTCCGGCCGGCCCAGCACGTTGTTGTAGTACCAGACCAGCTTGACCTGGGTGTCGTTCGCGTCGGAGCCGCTGTTGCCGAAGAACACCTTGGACATCGCGCCCGGCGCCATGCGCGATCAGCCGCTGCGCGAGCTCGGCGACCGGCTCGTTCCCCATCGACGCGAAGGTGTGGTAGTAGGCCAGCTTCTCGGCCTGCTGCGGCAGCGCCTCGGCCATCTCGGCGCTGCCGTAGCCGATGTTGACGCACCACAGGCCGCGCCATCGCGTCGAGGTAGTCGACGGCCCTGCGGTGTCGATCAACCGTCGAGCCGTGCCCGTCGACGATCGTCAGCGGACCGGCCTGCTCGTGTGCCCGCATGTGGTGAACGGGTGGAAGAAGTACTCGCGGTCGATGTCCTCGACGCTCACGGAAGCCACCTCATCGGTCGCCTGTGGCATGCATCGAGCGGCGACGCTCGATCGGCGCCGGCTTCGAGACTGTAGCATCAGCTGGGCGCTTAGCGTACAGTTGGCCGCATAACGGCCAAAGACCCGATCTGCCGCTCGGAGGGGCTGTCCATGGGGACGACGCTTCGATGCCGTCACCGCGCTGACCGACCGCGACCTGCTTCGCGACCAGCTGTTCATCGACGGCGAGTGGGTCGCCGGCGCGACGCGCGCCGTCTCCGATGTCATCGATCCCGGCGACCGGCGCGATGGTCGCCACGCATGGCCGCGCGCCGACGGCGACGACGTCGCGGCGGCGGTCGAGACGGCCGCACGGCCGGCAGCGCCCGAGTGGGCGCGCCGTGACCGCCGCCGAGCGCGGCGCGGATCCTTCGCCGCTGGTACGACCTGATCGTCGAGAACGCCGACGACCTGGCGACGATCCTGACCGCCGAGCAGGGCAAGCCGCTGGCCGAGGCGCGCGGCGAGATCCTCTACGGCGCCGGGTTCGTCGAGTGGTACGCCGAGGAGGCGCAAGCGCACCTACGGCGAGGTCATCCCGACCAACAACGCCGGCCGCCGGCTGCTGACCATCCGGCAGCCGGTCGGGGTGACCGCCGCGATCACGCCGTGGAACTTCCCGTCGGCGATGATCCTGCGCAAGGCCGCGCCGGCGCTGGCCGCCGGCTGCACGATGATCGTCAAGCCCGCGGAGCGAGACACCGCTGTCGGCGACCGCCCTGGCCGAGCTCGGGCGACCAGCGCGGGCATCCCGGCCGGGGTGCTCAGCGTCGTCGTCCGGCGATCCCGAGATGATCGGCGACGTGCTCACCGGGCACCCGGCCGTCCGCGCGCTGAGCTTCACCGGCTCGACCGAGGTCGGCAAGCTGCTGATGGCCCAGAGCGCGGGCACCGTCAAGAAGATGGCCCTCGAGCTCGGCGGCAATGCGCCGCTGATCGTGTTCGACGACGCCGACCTCGACGCGGCGGTCGCCGGCGCGATGGCCTCCAAGTTCCGCAACGCCGGGCAGACGTGCGTCTGCGCCAACCGGATCATCGTGCAGAACGGCATCCACGACGCGTTCGTCGCGGCGTTGCGCACTGGCGATCGAGGAGCTGCGTGGTGGGCAACGGATTCGATGCCGGCGTCCGAGCAGGGCCCGCTGATCATCCGAGGCTGCGGTCGAGAAGGTGCGAGCGCGCACATCGCCGACGCCGTCGGCCGGCGGCGCCACCGTGGTGACCGGCGGCGGCGACACCCGCTCGGCGGCACCTTCTTCGAGCCGACGCTGCTCACCGGCGTCCCGCCGCGACATGCTGGTCGTGCCGCGAGGAGACCTTCGGCCCGCTCGCGGCGGTCATCCGATTCGAGACCGAGGCAGGAGGCGGTCGCCATGGCCAACGACACCGAGTTCGGGCTGGCCGCCTACTTCTTCACCGCGCGATCTCGGCCGCACGTGGCGGGTCGGCGAGGCGCTCGAGTTCGGCGTCGTCGGCGTCAACACCGGCCTGATCTCCTACGAGGGCGCGCCGTTCGGCGGGGTCAAGGAGTCCGGCCTCGGCCGCGAGGGCTCGCGGCACGGGATCGACGAGTTCACCGAAATCAAGTACCTGTGCATCGACCTGGCCCAATGAGCCAGATTTAGCGGGATATCTTCGCCCTTCGGGGGCTCCTACCTGCGATCTCCCCCAAATCTCCACACAACCTCCAAGCTTCGTCGCGCCTTCCACGACACCCTCAATTCGTCGGTGATACCCGCGAGCGCACGAGTCCGCTCGTTCCCTTGGAAGGCTTGTAATGAAGACGATCGCAATCACGACCCTGACCGCCGGTGCACTGGCCGTGGCGGCGCTGGGATCGGCCGGTACGGCCGCCGCATTCCCTAGCGCCGGAACCGTCGAGGACACCGTGGCGAGCCTGCAATTCCGAGGGCTACAGGGTGCAACTCAACGGCAGCACCAACAACAGCGCCCTGTCGCGGTGCCTCGTGACCGGCATGCACCCGACGCTTCCGGCCACTGCCACCTTGGCCGAGAAGCAGAACACAACCGTGTTCCTAGACATCTCCTGCCCCTTCGACCGCTGACCCCAGTTGCGTCGGAATCCAGGAAAGGGAGCACAAACAATGGCGGAGATCTTGGTTGCGGCGTTGTCACCCATCGGGCATTTCGCCCCGCTGCTCAACGTCGCGCGAGGACTCGTGGATCGAGGAGACCGAGTCACCGTCCTGAGTGGGGCTGGTCGCGCGGAGGAGATCCGCGCGGCCGGCGCCACCCCGGCAGCGCTGCCGCGAGGAGGGCGACCTCGACCTGGACCTGCTGGGCGGCGACAACACCGACCGCACCGCGACGAGCGGCATCAAGCGGCTCAACTACGACATCGTCCGGCTCTTCGTCGCGCCGATGCCGCACCAGGCGAAGGCGCTGACGGAATTGATGGCGCAGAAGAGGTTCGACGCGATCCTTGCCGATTACGGCTTTTTCGGACTGATGCCGTTCCTGCTCGGAGACCCGGCCGCGCGGCCGCCGGTACTGCTCTACGGGACCACGCCGCTGATGTTCAGCAGCCGCGACGTCGCCCCGAGCGGGCTCGGCCTGCCGCCGTCGACGACCGCGCGTGGCCGACTGCGGAACCGAACCCTGAACCTGTTGTCGCAGAAGGTGTTACTGCGTCAGTCGCAGAACGCGGCCAACTACCAGCTGAACCGGCTGAACTCCCGCCAGCTGCCGATGTTCCTGCTGGATTCCGGGACGCTGGCCGACCGCTTCATCGCGCCGACTGTGCCCGAATTCGATTACCCGCGCAGCGATCTGCCTGCCAACGTTCGGTATGTCGGCATGGTGCATCCGACGCCGGCGCAGAGGTTCCGCCCGCCGGTGTGGTGGCGGAAGCTCGACGGTGACCGCCCCATCGTGCACGTCACCCAGGGCACCGTCGACAACGCCGACCTGAGCCGACTGCTGCAGCCGACGATCGAAGCGTTGGCGGATGAGAACGTCATGGTGGTCGCGACCACGGGCGGGCCGAAGGTCTCGGACCTGGGGTTCACCGTGCCGCCCAATGCGTATGTCGCAGAACATATTCCGCATGACTTGTTGCTACCGAAGGTCGACGTCATGGTGACCAACGGCGGCTACGGCGCCGTGCAGCGGGCCCTCGCAACGGGCGTCCCGCTCGTGGTGGCAGGCAACACCGAAGACAAGCCTGAGGTCGCGGCGCGCGTCTCGTGGGCCGGCGCGGGGATCGACCTGCGGACCGGTACCCCCACAGCAAAGGCCATTAGGTACGCGGTGCGCGAGGTGCTCGGCGACGGCCGTTACCTGCGCCGGGCCCGCGAACTGGAGGTGGCGTACGCCCAGCGTTGTGGCGTCGCCGAGATCGGGGCGCTGATCGACGAGGTCGTCAGCGAACGCACCGCGAAGGTGAAGTCATGACGTGCGCCGACCCGTTCGGCCGACCGCCGGATTCGAGTAGTGGACTACGCGTGCCCGCAGGGCCCTCCCCAGAAAGGGTGGTGACATGGTTACCGAATGGCAGTTCGCGGCCGTCGCGGCCTATCTGGTTTGGTGTCTCCTCAGCTCGCTGTCCGGTCTGCTCTGGCCAGACGCCGCAGAAGAGGAGACACTGACCGAAAATAACGACGAATTCACCACTGCCAGGTGGCGCAGTGACGCACGATGATCGCGGGGGGCCGACGTAAGGAGTCTTATGACCGACCTAAAGACGCCGACCGCTGTGCTGCACGAGGGCCCGCGCAGCCTCAGCGAAGGCGAGACGGCCGAGCTCGAGCAGAGAGATCTCCAGCAAATGCGCGGGGCCGACATCGATGACGTGATCGAGTACGTCCACCAGGGCCTGCGGAAACTGCCCGACTTCGTCACTCTCTACAAGAAGTACCTCAAGCAGCGGTGGGACGTCTACGAGCTGGACTTCACCCAGGACCGCATCGACTGGCTCGAGAAGATGACCGAGGAGGAACGGGATTCCTTCGTCGGCATCGCGTCCGGATTCCACCACGGCGAGCGACAGGTCGAGATCGAGCTGCCCGTGTTCATGATCGGTGCGAGCGAGGAGGAGAAGCTCCACATCGCCGCCCAGATCGAGGACGAGGCGCGGCACACCGTCTTCTTCGACCGGTTCTACCGCGAGGTGGTCGGCATCGAGGGCGACGACATCATGGAGGTGCTCGACAAGACCTTCCCGTGGGTGCAGGAGACCTTCGTCGGCCCGTTCGGGTTGCTCGCCTACCAGGCGGACGAGTTGCGCAAGAATCCCTATGACGAACGCGCTCGCGTCCGTTACGGGACAACGTATTTCCTGTGGATCGAGGGTGTGCTCGCGCTGTCGGTCATGAAGGTGACGCTGTCCTACGCGCGCTGGCGGGGCTTCCTGCCCGCGTACTACACCGGCTTCACCGCGACGTGCCGCGACGAGTCACGGCATGTGCAGGGCGGCATGCGCTACCTGCAGGACGCGGTGCGCAAGGATCCGACGATGTTGAAGGAAATCCACGACACGCTGCGCACGATCCTGATGATCAGTGGCGTCTCCAGCCGCACGGTGTACTACGAGCCGCTGGGCTGGACGGAAGAAGAGGTACGCGTGCTGCTCATGCAACAGCTCCGGCGCAAGTGCAACGACGTCGGCATCTCGCTCTCCCAGGAGCTCGAGGATCTGCTGGTGCAGATCACGCCGGTGCTGGCGGGAGGCTGACCATGTCGTCGATGTTCTTCAGTCAGGAATGGGCCGATGGCGTTCGGGACGCGCTGAACGCCGGTCCCGACGACGAAGCCCTTGCCGGAAAGTTGCAGGAGTATTGGGACTTCTACAACCTGGTCCGCTACAGCTACCCCTGTTCGTGGGCACTGGGCGCCCGCAATCTACCGGACGAATTGGGCGGCGGCACACGCTATCTCGTCGTTCAGTGGAGCGAGGGCAACGTCACCGAGTGCCGCGCGCTCGATCCGTCCGAGCCTGTCGACGCGACCTTTGTGCTGGCCGCCGACTATCACGACTGGAAGGCGTTGTTCGAGGGATACGACGCGCTCCGCACGGTGATGTATCGCAAGCTCCTTCTCGAGGAGGGAGAACTCTTGGAGTTCTTCAAGGCGATCTACTTCTTCGTCGAGTGCCTGGCGCTGATCTCCACGGTGCCAACAAGTTTCCCGGCGAACGCGAAGGTCCCCGTCTCGGTCTAGTTACTTGCACGAGCTGGGCCCACACGAAGTAGGGGAACGTAAAAGTCCCCGACACGCCGTCGCGTCGGGGACTTTTCCGTCTGCTCGCCGAGGAAGTTTTAGGCGCTCTTTTCGCGGCGCTCGGGCCGAGCGGGCTTGCGCGGCACGATCGTCGGGAGCACGTTGTCCTCGACGGTCTCCTTGGTCACGACGACCTTGGCGACGTCGTCGCGGCTCGGGATGTCGTACATCACCGGCAGCAGGACTTCCTCCATGATCGCGCGCAGGCCGCGGGCACCGGTGCCGCGGTGGATGGCCTGATCGGCGATGGAGTCGAGCGCCTCTTCGGTGAATTCCAGCTCGACGCCGTCCATCTCGAACAGCCGGGTGTACTGCTTGACCAACGCGTTCTTGGGCTCGGACAGGATCTTGACGAGCGATTCCTTGTCCAGGTTCGTCACCGACGCCACGACGGGCAGCCGGCCGATGAACTCGGGGATCAGCCCGAACTTGATCAGGTCCTCCGGCATGACTTCGGCGAAGTGATCCTGGGTGTCGATCTCGGCCTTGGAGTGCACCTCGGCGCCGAAGCCAATGCCGCGCTTTCCGGTCCGGTCGGAGACGATCTTCTCCAGGCCCGCGAACGCACCCGCCACGATGAACAACACGTTCGTGGTGTCGATCTGGATGAACTCCTGGTGCGGATGCTTGCGACCGCCCTGCGGGGGCACCGACGCCTGGGTGCCCTCGAGGATCTTCAGCAGCGCCTGCTGCACGCCCTCGCCGGACACGTCGCGGGTGATCGACGGGTTCTCGCTCTTGCGGGCGATCTTGTCGACCTCGTCGATGTAGATGATGCCGGTCTCGGCGCGCTTGACGTCATAGTCGGCGGCCTGGATCAGCTTGAGCAGAATGTTCTCGACGTCCTCACCGACATAGCCGGCCTCGGTCAGCGCGGTGGCGTCGGCGATCGCGAACGGCACGTTGAGCATCTTGGCCAACGTCTGCGCGAGGTAGGTCTTGCCGCAGCCGGTGGGCCCGAGCATCAGGATGTTGGACTTGGACAGCTCGACGGGCTCGGCGCGGGAATCGCGCATCTTCTCCTGGGCCTGGATGCGCTTGTAGTGGTTGTAGACGGCCACGGCCAGCGTGCGCTTGGCGGTGTCCTGACCGATGACATAGCCCTCGAGGAATTCGCGGATCTCTATCGGCTTGGGAAGTTCGTCGAGTTTTACGTCGTCGGCGTCGGCGAGTTCCTCTTCGATGATCTCGTTGCACAGATCGATGCACTCGTCGCAGATATATACGCCGGGACCCGCAATGAGCTTTTTAACCTGCTTCTGACTCTTTCCGCAGAACGAGCACTTCAGCAGGTCACCGCCGTCTCCAATGCGCGCCATGTCGGTGGGGTCCTACTTTCCTGTTAGCAGTCTGTTCAACGTCAAGTCTTGGGTCGCCTCGGGGCGATCACCCGACGCTACCCGCTCATTCCGGCGCGGTGCGACCTATAAAGCCGAATCGCGTCGGTGGTATTTAGCTGTGTTTGCAGAACATATCGCCTCACGCGTCCCACAACCCACATGAACGCGCCGCTGTGTCTTTGGCGTGTCGCCGCTGTTACCGGACCGAGAGTGCTGTCCAAGAGCGCGATCGTAGAGTGGCGACGTGGCGTTCGCAGCCTCCAACCATACCGTGCTGGTCAGCGACGGCGGCTTGGCTACGGAACTCGAGGCACGCGGCCACGACTTGTCCGACGACCTGTGGTCGGCGCGGCTGTTGTTCGACGCCCCGGACGAGATCATGGCTGCTCACCTCGCGTTTTATCAGGCGGGCGCGGCGATCGCGACGACGGCGAGTTACCAGGCATCCTTCGACGGTTTCGCGTCCGGCGGAATCGGCCGCGACGACGCCGAGCGGCTGATGCGGCGCAGCGTTGAGCTCGCCAAGGCGGCCCGCGAAGAGGCCGGCGGCGACGGCCGTTGGGTGGCCGCGTCCGTCGGGCCCTACGGAGCGGCGCTGGCCAACGGCGAGGAGTACGTGGGGCGATACGGGCTGACGGTCGCTCAGCTGGCCGACTGGCATCTGCCGCGGATGGAGATCCTTGCCGACGCGGGAGCCGACGTGCTGGCCATCGAAACGGTGCCCGACATCGACGAGGCCGAAGCGCTGGTGCGCCTCGTCCGGCGGCTCGGCGTACCCGCATGGCTGAGCTACACGATCAGCGGCACGCTGACCCGCGCGAGGCAGCCGCTGGCGGAGGCATTCGCCGTCGCCGCGGATGTGCCGGAGATCGTCGCGGTAGGGGTGAACTGTTGCGCGCCCGGCGATGTGTTGCCAGCTGTCGAGATCGCCCGCAAGGTCACCGGGAAGCCGGTGATCGTCTACCCCAACAGCGGCGAGGAGTGGGACGGGGCTCGTCGGACGTGGGTCGGCAAGGCGGGGTGGTCGACGGACTTGGCGCCGCAATGGGTAGCGGCAGGCGCGCGCATCGTCGGCGGCTGCTGCCGGGTGACGCCCGACGACATCGCCGAGCTGGCTGCGCGCTCAGCGCTTAGATCGCCGAAACTGCGCACGAGATCGCGATCTGCGACCGCAGCGACCTGCCGCAGCGGCGCTAGCTAGGCCGTCTGAGCCGACAGCTTGCGGTACTCCAGCACGGTGTCGATCACGCCGTACTCCTTGGCCTCCTCGGCCGTCAGGATCTTGTCGCGGTCGGTGTCCTTGCGGATCTGCGCGGCGTCCTTGCCCGTGTGGTGCGCCAGCGTCGTCTCCATCAGCGTCCGCATCCGCTCGATCTCCTTGGCCTGGATCTCCAGGTCGGAGAACTGGCCCTGGATGACGCCGGCAAGCGCGGGCTGGTGGATGAGGATACGGGCGTTCGGAAGCGCGAGGCGCTTGCCGGGCGAGCCGGCCGCGAGCAGCACCGCGGCGGCCGACGCGGCCTGGCCGAGGCAGACGGTCTGGATGTCGGCGCGCACGTACTGCATGGTGTCGTAGATCGCCATCAGCGACGTGAACGAGCCGCCGGGCGAGTTGATGTACATGGTGATGTCGCGGTCGGGATCCAGCGACTCGAGCACCAGCAGCTGCGCCATGACGTCGTTGGCCGAGGCGTCGTCGACCTGCACGCCGAGGAAGATGATGCGTTCCTCGAACAGCTTGTTGTACGGGTTGGACTCCTTGACGCCGAAGCTCGAGTGCTCGATGAACGACGGCAGGATGTAGCGGGCCTGCGGCTGGAGGCGGGGGTCTGTGTGGTCGGTCATTTGTCTAGTCCTGCTGTCGGTCCGGAGCCGTTGATGCTGGCGCTGGTGATGATGTGGTCGACGAAGCCGTACTCGAGGGCTTCCGGCGCGGTGAACCAGCGGTCGCGGTCGGAGTCGGCCTCGATGCGCTCGAGGGTCTGGCCGGTGAACTCGGCGTTGAGCCGGAACATCTCCTTCTTGATGACCGCGAACTGCTCGGCCTGGATGGCGATGTCGGCAGCGCCGCCGGTGATGCCGCCGAGCGGCTGGTGCATCAGGATGCGCGCGTGCGGCAGGGCGTAGCGCTTGCCCTTGGTGCCCGCGGCGAGCAGGAACTCACCCATCGACGCGGCCATGCCCATGGCGTAGGTCGCGATGTCGCAGGGGGCCAGCACCATGGTGTCGTAGACGGCCATGCCGGCGCTGATCGAGCCGCCCGGCGAGTTGATGTAGAGGTGGATGTCCTTGGTGGGGTCTTCCGCCGACAGCAGCAGAATCTGAGCGCACAGCTTGTTCGCGATGTCGTCGTCGACCTGTGACCCCAGGAAGATGATGCGCTCGGCGAGCAAGCGCTCATAGACGGAGTCGACGAGGTTGAACCCCTGCCCGTTCGAACGCATGTCAGTCACGACTGGATACCTGCTTTCTCCCTTTTGCTTCTCACCGAACACTAACCAACCTGCGGCGCCGCGCACTCCCTGACATGGGCCCGTTCGCTCAGAGCGTCACTTCGTGTCGGCCGTTGCCTCGTCAGTTTCGTCGTCGGCCTGCTCGGGTTCGGCCTGCTCGGGTTCGGCGTCGGCGGGTTCGGCATCGGCTTGTTCGCCTGCGGCTTGGACCTGCGCGGCGATCTGCGCCGCGGCTCGGCCGGGTCCGTGCTCGCGGGCGGGCCGAAGAACTCGTCGGTGTCGATGACGTTGCCGTCGGTGTCGACGACGGTGGCGCCGTGCACGACGGCGGCGACGGCCAGGCCGCGGCGCACGTCGGCGAACATCACCGGCAGCTGGTTGTTCTCCTGCAGGTACTGCAGGAGCTGCTGCGGCTCGAGCCCGTACTGGCGCGACATCAGCACCAGCCGCTCGGTCAGGTCGTTCTGGCCGACCTGGACGTCGAGCTGGTCGGCGATGGCGTCCATCACGAGCTGGGTCTTGACCGCCCGCTCGGCGTTGCTCTTGTTGTCCTTGTCGAACTCTTCGCGGCTGCTGCCCTGCTCCTCCAGCGCCTTGGCGAAGGCTTCCTCGTCGTGGTCGAGGCCGTGGATGGCGTTGTGGACGGTGTCGTCGATCTGCGCCTGCACGATCTTCTCGGGCAGCGGAACCTCGGTCTGGTCGAGGAGCGTCTCGAGGGCCTTGTCGCGGATCTGCTCGGCCTGCTGGATGCGCTTCACCCGCTCGACCTGATCCTTGAGGCTGGCCTTCAGCTCGTCGATGGTGTCGAATTCGCTTGCGAGTTGGGCGAATTCGTCGTCGGGCTCGGGCAGCTCGCGCTCCTTGACGGAGTTGACGGTGACGGTCACCTGGCCCTCTTCGCCGGCGTGCTCGCCTGCGGCCAGCGTGGTGGTGAAGACCTTGGTCTCCCCCGACTTCAGGCCGACGAGCGCCTCGTCGAGGCCGTCGATCAGCTGTCCGGAGCCGACCTCGTGGGACAGGCCCTCGGTCTTCGCGTCGGGAACGTCCTTGCCGTCGACGGAGGCCGACAGGTCGATGGAGACGAAGTCGCCCTCTTCGGCGGCTCGCTCGACGCCGGTGAGGGTGCCGAAGCGGGCGCGCAGGTTCTGCAGCTCGGAGTCGATGTCGTCGTCGGTCACGTCGATGGGGTCGACCTCGATCTTGAGCGCCTCGAGGTCGGGGATGGTGATGTCGGGGCGGATGTCGACCTCGGCGGTGAAGACGAGCTCGTCGTTGTCTTCGAGCTTGGTGATCTCGATGTCGGGCTGACCCAGGGGGCGCACCTCTTGGGTGGTGACGGCCTCGCTGTAGCGGCTGGGCAGGGCGTCGTTGACGACCTGCTCGAGCACGGCGCCACGGCCGATGCGTGCCTCGAGCAGCTTGCGGGGGGCCTTGCCTGGCCGGAAGCCGGGCAGCCTGACCTGCTGGGCGAGCTGTTTGAAGGCCCGGTCGAAGTCGGGCTCCAGCTCGGTGAAGGGCACCTCCACATTGATGCGAACCCGCGTGGGGCTCAACTGCTCGACGGTGCTCTTCACGGTCGTGCTCCTCAGGTAGATCTCGTTGGCGGCTCGGGCGGTACTGCTGGTCGGGGTGACAGGATTTGAACCTGCGGCCTTCCGCTCCCAAAGCGGATGCGCTACCAAGCTGCGCTACACCCCGCGGACCACCGCAGATACTACGGCCCAGGCACGCCGAACTCTTAATTGGTTTGGTTAGATAGCCGCCGGTACAGTCTTCTCTTGCTGCACACGCGGGCGTAGCTCAATGGTAGAGCCCTAGTCTTCCAAACTAGCTACGCGGGTTCGATTCCCGTCGCCCGCTCCAAGCTTGATCAGCGCGAAGGCTGGCGAGCACCCGTTCGAGCCGCTCAGCGGTGGGCGAAACTACGATTCTGCTTATGCGCCGGTGTCTAGTCGCCGCCTTTGCGCTCTTGATGATGACGCTGCCGGGCTGCGAAGGCCGACTCTCTGATCAATCGCGATTGCAGCCGAGTTCTTCCGCGGCCAACGGCCCCCCGATACCTTCATCGACCTCAACCGCTTCGCCAAGCGCATCCACGTCCGACGTGCACGAGGTCCGATCCGGCGACACCGCGCACCTAGTTGGGGTGCGGCTGGCCGGCCATGGCGGGTTCGACCGGCTAGTGCTGGAATTCGCCGACAGGTTGCCCGGATACACCGTCGGCTACCGGCCGCTGCCTGCCCACGCCGACGGGTCCGGGGCGGAGATTCCCCTGCCTGGGGCGAGCGCTCTCGTGCAGGTCACACTCACGCCCGCAACAGGCTGGGATAGCGACAGGCGAACCTACTCGGGGCCGTCCACCGTTACCGGCGGCACTGCTTCGGTAACCGAGGTAAAGGCGGCGGGCGACTTCGAGGCCGTGCTGAGCTGGGTGGTCGGACTACGCGCCAAGGTTCCGTTCCGGGTCCTCGTGCTCGACGGACCGCCCCGCTTGGTCATCGACTTTCAGCAATGACTACTCGCCGCCTTCGATCGGGCGTTTTCCGGGTCCGTGCGCTGTCACCGGAGTCAACAGACATGGCGGACACGTGCAAAGTTCGCGAGTTCTGCACACAAATGGCGGCCTTGTCTGCGTTGTCGTAATTACCGCTAATTCGTCGGTGGTAGCCATTCACAAAGCGAATAATTAGTTCAACTGCGACTTTCCGTCGGTTTGTGCCATTTGGTGGCGATATGGCAAATTTCACAGGTTAGCTGCGTGTACCGTCCAGCGCCGATACCATTTCTTTGCCCAGCACTTTCTATAACTTTCGCGTTTACCGGCAGTTCGCTCATTCGCACTGCGAACACCGTCCTCACGGTGCACAGTATTTATCGACTGCGCAAAATTCAGCGCGCTAGATCTATCGCCGTTGGCCACCGCTATTCGATGTGGAGATGACATGAGGAAACGCTTTGAGGTTGCTGGCATCGCTCTTTCGGCCATTGCGTCGGCAGCAATTTCAATCGGTGCGATGGCCGCGCCAGCGCAGGCCGCGACGACCCTGATGGTCGCTGGAGTCGGCACTCCCACCATCCCTGACCTGCTAATGCGATTTGTCCTCGGAGGCGAATTCAGCGACGACGAGAGGGTGAGCGTCTACTGGCCGGCGCAGGCGGGTCCCTATATCGGACTCTTGACCATGGGCCAGTCAATTGCCGTGGGATCCCCCATCCTTGAGGCCGAGATTCGAGACGCCGTCGCCCGCGGCGAAACGGTCAAGGTGGTTGGCGTATCCGCAGGGGCATTGGTCGTCGACGAAGCCCTTCGGGATCTGGCTGACGATCCGTCGGTCGTCGATCCCACGAAGGTCACTTTTATCGTCGTCGGCGATGGAAGTCGTCAAGGAGTCCTCACGGGCTATGACCCAATACTCGACTACGACTTCGAGCCCTTACCGGATACTCGATACAACGTCGTGGTGGTGAAAGGGGAATACGACGGATACGTCGACTTGCCCGACGACATGGGCAACTTTCTCGCCGTCACCAATGCGGTGGCCGGCGGCCTCTTCATGCACATCTCCTCGGCATACACCGATCTCGATACCGTCCCAGCGGAGAACATCACCGTCACGTACAACTCCGTCGGCGGCAAGACGACCACATACTTGATTCCGGCAAAACGCCTTCCACTCGTGCAGCTCCTTCCGTTCCTCGCCCCGTTCGAGGAGCCGTTGAAAGAGATGATCGATGCGGGCTACGACAGGACCGACGAGAAGAACCCAGCTGCGGGTTCAGTCGTGCCCGGCGTGCAGATGAACGTCGACAGCTCCACTCCTGCAGTCGATCCGGCTGTGACCGTGCCGAAACAGCGGTTCGCGGCGGGCGGAGCCGACGCACTCGCGCACATCACCCAGCGAGTCACCGAGGCGGCGGCCGAGGGATTCACCCGCGCGGAGGGAAGGTTCGCCGATGCAACTGACAGGGGTGCCAAAGTGGTTGCCGAACGGCTGAACCAGACGCCAACGGACGAGCAGCAAGATGCCGCTCCCGTGCAGGCAGAACAATCCGCGATGCATGAAACGGCCAAGCCGACGCATGAAATGACGAAGCGGGTGCATCAGGTGGCGCGGAGTGTCCGCGAAAGAGTCAACGCAGGCGGCAACAACTTGTCCCAGACCAATGCCGCTAAAGACGCTCGGTTATCCAGCGATCGTGCACCGAACCTCCGGAACAATGCATCAAAAGTGACTGACCGGAGAGTCTTCAGTAGTCGCGCCTCCGAGGAGAAGAAGGCCGCACAATCGAGCGACGACGACTCGTCGCAAACCGGCCCGGACGATGGAGGCACTCCATAGGCATGCCCTCAAGGCCAAGCATGGCATGAGCAAGTTGTGCCCGGACAAATCCACAGCGTCGCCATGCGGCGCGCGCCACGCTCGGCTCAGAAGGACACCGAGAACGTTCCGATCGTGAAGCACACGCTGGCAGTGCAGTTTCCGACATTGGTTGAGCCGGCCGGCACGAACGCGAAGTTGAGTCCGTTGCCCAGGTTGTTGCCCGAGTTCACACTGCCGTCGCCCATGACGAAGACGGTATTGAAGCCACTGCCGAAGTTCTCGCCGACCAAGTGGTTGTTACTACCGATGATGCGGGCGAAATTGGCGCCCGTGCGTAGTTGTTGGCCGCGTATGTGTTGTTGTTGCCCTGGAGGCTGGAGAAATTGAGGGCTAGGTCGGTAGACGGCTTGTCGACGGTGAGGCCGTCGCCCCATTGGTTGCCCACGAAGGAGTTGTCGTCGCCCTCGATGCTGACCCAGTTGTGGCCGGCGCCTCCATTGACGCCGGCGAAGTCGTTACCGGCGCCGACGACGGAGGCGTAGTTGACCCCACCGACAAGATTGTTGCCGGAATTGGTGTTGTCGCTGGCGACGATTGCGTGGTTGCTCGCCCAAAGCGAGGCGGGTTCGCCGGAGGCGCCGTTGTTCCCCGAAGTCAACGTGTTGTCTCCGATGAAGGCGAGGTTGAGTCCGCTACCGAAGTTATTGCCGGAGCCGGAGGCGGGCCCGTCTGCGGCGTCGCCGTTGCCGGAGCCGAGGGTGACGATGTTGAACGCCGACCCAAAGTTGTTGCCGGAGTAAGCGTTACCGTCGCCGCCACTGACGAAGTTGATCAAACCGTCGACACTATTGGTGCCGGCGACCACGTTGTTGTTGCCGAACGTGACGGCGTTGGAGCCGAAGCCGTGATTGTTGGCGACGGTGGTGTTGTCGTTGCCGATGTTGAACTGGTTGTAGCCGCCGTCGAAGTTCTGGCCGCTGTCGACGTTGCCGGTGCCCTTGGTGCCGGTGTTGAACGGCGGATTGATGTCGCCAGGGGCTGCGGCGACTTGCGCCAGTGCGGATCGCTGACTGCCGGTCACGGTCGGGCTGCTGGAAACCTTGGTCATCGGTTTGGCCGGCGATGTGCCGAAAGATCCGGATCTCGCGCTGGCGCCCGTCGACTTGTTCGGGGATGGCGAATTGATCGAGGCGACGATTTTCTGCAGAGAGCGGGTGACGGACGACATGCCGTCACGCCTTTTCTGGGTGTCGGTCGCTGACGACCCGCCATCACTCTTCTTGGTGTCGGTCGCTGACGACACACCGTCACCGCTATTAGCGGTGTCGGCCGCGGCGGTCGCGGCGGGTCCCAACGTCGTCAGTGCGATCGCAGCGCCGACGGCGACCGTCCCCAGCACCGGTGGCCGCCGCTGGCTATGTAAAGAGTGTTTCCCCATCGTCCCCTCCTATTTGCCCTGCCACGGCGAGGCTAACAGTGGGCCGCGGACTATATACCTGTTATGCAGGCAAAAAGTTCTCCTGATGCAAGTACAGCTTTGCTGTCGGTACGCGCCTGCGATGCCCGTCGCCCGCTCTGACGCTGGGTACTGGGTGCGCCGATTTCCGGTGAATTGCTGCGTTCGCGTTGCTCGATCGCCTCTTAGGCTTTGAGCATGGGCGATATCGGGCGGATCCCGTCCCGCTCGCGCGCTACTCCGGCCGCGTCGCACCGTAGCTCCTGTCTTTTACGGTTAAGGCGGAGTCTATCCGTCGCCCAGTACCGCGCTGACCTGCACGTTTAAGGTTTGCCGCTCCAACAAATCCGCCCTCGTATGACGGTTTTCGTGTTTTCCGCGTATGTGCGAGTCGGAAGTTGTACAGTTGTCGCCCATTTGTCGACTTATGTTCCTCGCTGACGACTGGCGATCGAGTTTGCCGGACGGAGCGGACGTTGTGATCTTGAAGGCCCGAACCTGAGAGAGAGCTTAGGTTCTCCCAAGGGAAACTAGGTAGCGCAGCGAACTACCCGGCCTGACATGGAGCGCCGCAACCGTCAGCAATGAACCGCCACCACTACTCGTGGTCATTCACGTGGAAAGACACAGGTGCGGAGATGTATCCGCAACTATCGGGAGACCCTCGTCGGTAGCCGCTCGCGTGCCTCGCCCACACCCAATCGACGCGGCAAGGGACAGGCCGTTAGCGAGCAGAAGTCATGTTGGAAACCTGCGCTCGAGCGACAGGTATCGCCGATGCCGTCGACCGGCGAGGTGATCGTGAGACTTGACGGGCGTCTACTACTTACACAGCTCGCCGAGCTTGGTGTTGGCCGCGTCCGCATCCTTCAATCGCGCCGCCTGGTCGGGGTCGGAATCGTCGGCGCCGGCCGTGGCCGCAGCGCCGATATCCGTTAGGACATTTGCGAATCCACGAACCTCGTCCGCCAACTCCGTCGGTGTCGCAGGGTCCAGCCGATCCAGTAGATAGAGGCCCCCGGCGTACGCGGCGAGAAGCGAGCGTTGGCGCACCACCGCGAGGTTCCCCGTGACGTCGTCTGGTCCGCCCGGGGCCGCGATGCTCGTGTTCAGCTTGACGCCCCTGCGCACGACGTCGAAGGCCGCGCAGGTCTTCGTCTTCGCATCCGCACGCTGCGCGTCGCTGTAGTCCGGATCGGAACCCGGCGCCGGCCGTAGCAGCGCCCAGGCGGCCAGGCCGATCGCGGTCAGAGCAATGATCGCCACAATCAATAATCCCCGGTCAGGGGATGTGTTGATACGGCGGCGGCCGGTGGGAGACGCAGACGTCAGGAGCAGGATCAGGAGGAGTCCGACATGCGCCGAATAGTAACGACCTACCAGCAGGACGACCGCGCTTTGCGAGGGACTACCTGAGAAAAAATCGACGCGCAGGAAAAAATCTTTCCTATTTGCTGTCCTTGTCTCTCAGCCTTTGCTAAGGTTCGCTCAAGCTGGTCGATCCAGCTCCGGGGTTTTAAGCATTTGTGCAGCGTGTAAGGGGAAACCAGTGACAATCCAGCAGAACACCACCTATGTTCCGCCAGCACTTCGGGCCGCGAAGCCGAAGCACGCAGGGGCCAGGACGCTGACGGCCAGGCGAGTTCGCGGGCGGGGCGATCGTCAGTGCGGCCCTCGCCAGCGGGCTTCGCAGCGCGCCGCTGGCTGCGCTCAGCGGGCTCAACACCGGCACCGCGCAAGCGGCGTGCGCGCCAGGACGATTTCCTATGCCTGGCCAGCGAGGGTGCGCTGAGGCGTTCGGCGGCGGTGACGGCTCAATCTTCGGTGCCGGTGTCGGTGCCACGGCGGACGCCTTCGCGCCGATTCAACCTGATCGGCCCGGGCGGCCTGCTGATCGGCAACGGCGTGGACGCGGCAGATGATTGCACCGGCGCGGACTGCGACGGCGGCAACGGCGGGCTCTTGTTCGGCAACGGCGGCGCCGGCAAGAACGGCGGTAAGGGCGGCGACGCCGGGCTGATCGGCAACGGCGGCGCCGGCGGCGACGCAGTCGACGTCCATCGACAATCGGCGCGACCAACGCTGACGGCGTCCGCGGGCGATACGGCGGCGCCGGCGGCAACGGCGGATCACTGCTCGGCTGGGGCGGCGAGGGCGGCCAGGGCGCACGACGCGACTGCGAGCAGGCAACGCAACAGGCGGCGCCGGCGGCGCCGGCGGCAAGAGCGGGTTGTTCGGCGGCGGCGGCGCCGGCGGCGTGGGTGGCAACGCGAAATCCATTGGGTCGGCACCACTCCGTGACGACGCTCAGTGCGACGCCGGACGGGCACCATACACCGACTATTCGGGACCAACCGCTCGGGTGTCATAGTCACCACGATAACGACGGCACCATCACGACTACCAGTGTGACCGGTCCCGCGGCCGGTACGGCGACTGGCGGAGATGGCGGCGAAGGCGGCGCCAGCGGGCTGGTCGGCCAGGGCGGCCCGGGCGGCGGCGGCGGCACCGGCACGACCGTTTCCCGGTCAACTGCGGACTCGGCGGCGACGGCGGCGGCGGCGGCGCAGGCGGCGGCCTATTCGGCAGCGGCGGCGCAGGCGGCGAGCCGGCGACGGTTCATCCGGTCACAGAACTTCAGGCCGACGTCAGTCACCGACGACAGACCAAGTCGACACCGAAGGCTCCGGACCATAAGCTGCACGCCCACTGGGTCAACCACGCCTTTCCGGCACGAACGACGCCATTCCAGGAACTCGCCCGAGCCGGCTTCCTACTTCGAATTCCCGGCGGGACCACGGCCAAGGGCGGTCAAGGCGGCGCCGGCGGTGTCAGCGGCCTGCTCGGGTCGGCGGCGGCATCGGCGGTGGCGGTGACGAACGGCAAATACGGCTCGCTAAGACACGGGGCCGTCGGCACTGGCGGCGGCGGCGGCGGCGGCGGCACGGCGGTCCCTCGCCGCGGCGGCGGTGGCGGCGGCGGCACCGGAACCGGCACCTTTCAGGCTCCGGCGGCGCCGGCGTACGGCGGCGGCACGGGCCTCTTCGGCTTCGGCGGAGCGGGCGGCACGGCGGCACCGGCAAGGGAACCGGTGGAGCCCGTGGGATTCCCGGACGTCGATCAGCCTGGCACCGGCGACTGGGTCCGGCATGGGCGGCGATGGCGGCACTCGGCGGCACATGGCAACGTGTTCGGCGGCAAGGGCGGCGGCGGCGGCAAGGGCGAAGGCGCCGCTTGCCTACGATGAGGGCAGCATTCCTCGTCCTGACCCGTCAACGGGTGGTACCGGCACCGGCGGAAGGGCGCAAACGGCGGCACGGGCTATTCGGCGGCGGCGGCGGTGACGGTGGCGAGGGCAAAGGCCCCCTGGCGGTACCGGTGGCGATGCCGGCGGCGGCGGCCTCGGCAGCCTATGGGGCGGCAAGGGTGGCACCGGTGGAACCGGCAACGCGACCAGGGCCACCAATTTCCTCGCCGGCATTCTTGGGCCGGCCCGGTCGCGACGGGCGGACTCGGCGGACCCGGCGGCGACGGTGGTATCGGCGGCGGCGGCGGCGGTAACGGCGGCGACGCTAACGGCTTCGACGCGTTCGCTGGCGACGGCGGCGGCGGCGGCGATGGCGCAATCCTCGGCGGTGGCGGTGGCGCCGGCGGCACCCGAACCTACACCGACATCCTCCAGCTGATCGATATAGGCGCGATCGACCTCGGAGACCTCGGGAGCATCGGCGATATCTTAGCGGCGGCGACCTCAGTGGCCTTGGTGCCTGATCAATACCGACGCTGACGCAAAGGGCGGCGACGGCGGCACCGGACTGATCGGCGGCGGCGGCGGCCAAGGCGGAAAGGGAATATTCAGCCTCGGTGGTCTGCTCGGCGACTCGGCGACCTGGCGGCGGTCTGGCGCCGATGTCGCTCGGCGGCCTTCGGCGGCTTCGGCATCTACCTCGACCGATTTCACTGTCGAGACCGGTGGCCAGGGCGGAACGGGTGGATTCGGCAGCCTGATCGGCGGCATTCGGCGGTCCCGGCGGCAACGCGGGCTCGTTCGGTTCGACCTTCCCCTTCCTCCCGAACGCCCTACTGTCCTTCGGTGGCCAAGGCGGAGACGCGGGTGACGGCGGGTCTGATCGGCGGCATCGGCGGCCCCGGTGGCAACGCTCTCGCCCTCATCCTCGGCCAAGGGCGGCAACGCCGGTGGCGGCGGCGATGGCGGCCTGATCGGCGGCCTGGGCGGATTCGGCGGTTGGGCAGAAGCCCTCCTGGCCGCCACTGGTGGTGCAGGTGGCCCCGGCGGTGACGGTCCGTTCGCCGGCTGGGGCGGTCCCGGCGGCGGTGGAATCGGTCTCATCTCGGCGACCGGCGGTCCTCGGTGGGCTCCCTGGGGTGGGTCGACATCCCCGGCCTGCCTGGCTTCGACGGTCCGGCGTTCTCGATTCCTGCGGACGTGCTCGGCGGCCTCGGTCTCGGTGACCTCGGCGGCATCGACCACGCTGCAGGCTCCTAGCGGCGGCGGCCCCGCACTCATGCGTGCAGCCGCTCCCGTTCCCGAGGAGTCTGTGCCTCCCGCCGATACCGATGATGGGACCAATGCCGGCGTTGCCGGTGGCGGCACCACCGTTGTCGTACCGACTACCGGCACGCCCACGGGTGGCACTCACAAGCCTGGACAGAACCTCCAGAACGTCATCAGGAACAACCCGATCAGTAAAGCGATCAATGACGGGCTCAAGCAGATCCATGACAGTCTGCACAAGAAGCCCGCAGCAGGCGCCGCTGACACGGATGCTCCCGCTGCCGACAACAGTACTGCCGGAGCGGATGCCGGCACCGGATAACTGAACAAGTAAAAGTCCACTGCGCGTGGTCGGCCCGACGGGGTCGACCACGCGCAGTGCTTTTCGCCAAAGATCGGACGAGCGCATTAATTGACCGCCGTAACGCAGCCCAATCGCAACGCAACCGCAACGAACTCTCAGCCCCTGACGGCGATCCTGATCAGACCGCACCAGTACGATCTACGTTTCAAGGTCGGTCAGCAAAGGCCGCGTGTCGTCAGGAGGCTCGTGAACGACCAGTCGCGAGTCATCGTCAACGGCGCCTGCTCTCCCGGCTTCGAGCGCGTCCGCGACGCCTTCGAAACCAACTTCCGCGAACGTGACGAGATCGGCGCCTCGGTCGCCGTCTGGGTCGACGGCGACCTGGCCGTCAACCTCTGGGGCGGCAACGCCGACGCCGCCGGCACAAGGTCCTGGCAAGACGACACCCTCGCCAGCATCTTCTCCGCCTCAAAAGCGTTGACTAGCACCTGCATTCACCTCCTCGCCGATCGCGGCGAGCTCGACCTGCACGCCCCCGTCGCCGAGTACTGGCCCGAGTTCGGCCAAGCCGGAAAGCAAGACATCACCGTCGCCATGGTGATGGGCCATCGTTCCGGCGTCATCGGGCCCCGCACCCGGCTCACTCCCAAGAGACCCTCGACTGGGACGCCGTCTGCGCCCACATCGCAAAAGCCGAACCGTGGTGGGAGCCCGGCACCGCGCAGGGCTATCACATGGTTACCTTCGGCTTCATCCTCGGCGAGATCCTCCGCCGCGTCACCGGCCGCACCCTCGGCCAGTACCTGCGCACCGAAATCGCCGAGCCGCTCGGCATCGACGTCCATATCGGCCTGCCCGCCGCCGAGCATCACCGCTGCGCCGAGATGGTCAACAAGCCCCACATCCGCGACGTGATCGCCGGCGGCGGCGCCCCGGATGACCCGACCCGCCTGACCGACCACTCCATGGCGGCGTTCTCGATCGCGATCGGCTTCGTCCCCGACGACGAGCTCGGCTCCGACGACATCACTGCCTGGCGCTCGGCCGAATTCCCATCCACCAACGCCCACGTCACCGCGCTCGGCCTGGCCACCTTCTACAACGCGCTCGCCCAAGGGAAGATCCTCAGCTACGAGCACATGGAGGAATGCCGGGTCTCGCAGGGCGGCTTCGACACCGACCTCGTGCTGGGCCAGCGCGTCGCCGACCACGGCTGGGGCCTGGGCTACATGCTCAACCAACGCGGCGTGAACGGCCCCAACACGCGGACGTTCGGGCACGGCGGCTCCGGCGGCTCCTTCGGGTTCGTCGACCTCGAACACCGCATCGGCTACGCCTACGTGATGAACAACTTCGACGCCACCAAATGCAACGCCGACCCGCGCAGCGTCGCCCTCTCCGACGCGGTGTACTCGGCTCTGGGCGTACTCAAGGATGTGACAATCGCGGGCTAGGCCGCGCCAATCACAACACAGGAATCAACGGGTTGGTGTGCTCGAACACCTCTTGGCCGTCATCGCGGAAGTCCCCGTCGGAGTCCGGCTTGCTGGGATTCGTGTGATACACGTTCTTTTCGTCATCGTCGAACAGACCATCGCCGTCGGTGTCGGCCCTCTCCTGCTGAACGGGCGGGGCAGGCTCGACCGGTGCGGCAGGTGAGACGCAGCGGAGCGGTTCCGTCAAGTTCCATGCCGTCCCGGCCTCGTTACCAAGTTTCGTATCCACACTGTCGCCGGACGCGAGGCCGCTGGGGTCGATCTGGCCCGTGTAGTCCCCCGTTCTGGTGTTCCACGTGACGTGAAGGCTTATGGTGTTGCCCTGGATGAGGCCGACGACGGTGCCAAAGTTCGATGCTGGGTTACCTTCACCATTCTTCTCCAATGACGCAACCACATCCCCGTGGGCCTCCGACCCGGTCGAGTTAAAGGACAGCTCCCAGCCGGTGGCCGTGTGGATCTTGGTAGGTCCATTGAACGCGAACTCCGTGCATTGGGGGGCCAACGGGATCGCCGGAATCGCGTGCGCGGGCACCGGCACGGTGAGGAGCCCGATTGCGCTGATTGCCGTGGCCGAAGCGGCCCCCCGCGATATCTGTTTGGTTCTGCGCTGCGACATCGAAACTCCTTCTATCGGCTGAGTGCGTTTGCCAGCCCGCGCCGTCAACGGTATTTGCCACGGCATAGCGTCGCATCGGGTGTTTCCCTACCAATTGACCCTGTGACGCGGGCGGTAGCTGGGAGGATGTACCACTCCGCCTCGCTCTGGGCGTAACCAGCGATTAGTTCACGAACCGAAATACGCACTTTCCTGTGAGTACGCTGGTCGCATGAACGGCGTCTTGCTCGTCCTCATCATTCTCGTTGTCGCCGCGATCGGCCTGGCCATGTGGAGCGCGTCGCGTAATTCGGCCAACCGATCCGCGGCCTCCCTGGCCGACGCCAAGGCCGACGCCCGCAGAGCCATCGAGCGCCTCGGCGGCCAGGTGATCAACCTGACCGGCACCGACGACGCGTCGAAGCAGGCCCTCGCCGACGCCTCCGAGCGGTACACGGCCGCGGGTTCGCAGATCGACCAGGCCACCACCGCCAAGCAGGCGCTGCTCGCCAAGGAAAGCGCCCTCGAAGGGCTGTACTACGCGCGCGCTGCCCGAATCGCGATGGGCATGGACCCCGGACCCGAGATCGAGACACTCTCCGGCCAGAAGTCGGCGGGCACCGTCACCGAAGACCGGCGCGTCGACTTCGAAGGCCGCGAGATCGAGGCCTCGCCGAACCCGTCGGAGCGCACCCCGAACTACTACCCCGGCGGCCGCGTCGCCGGCCGCCCGGTTCCGGCGGGCTGGTATTCCGAGCCGTGGTGGAAGCCCGCGCTGGTCGCCGGAGCCTGGGGCGTGGGCTCGGTGTTCCTCTTCAGCGCGCTGTTCTCAGGCATGGGCGGCGTCGGTTACGACGCCCAGGGTTTCGAGAATGGTTACGGTGACGGCTACCAGGACGGCCTCGACGCCGGCCAGGACGGCGGAGCCGACGGCTGGCGACTACGGCGGCGGGGATGGCGGCGGTGACTACGGCGGCGGCGACGGTGGCGGCTGGGGCGGCGACAGCTGGGGTGGCGGCGACGGCGGTGGCTGGGGCGGCGGCGACTTCGGTGGTGGCGATTTCGGCGGAGACTTCGGCGGCTTCTAGCTTTTCAACCGCGAGCAGACGCAAACTCGCACTGCGCTAACCCATTTCGTGCGACTTTGCGTCTGCTCGGCAGGAGTCAGAACCGGCTCTCCAACCGCGCTGACACGCCGGCCTCCTGAAGGTCGAGCCGATCCAGCATCGCGCGCACGGCTTCGTCCTCGATGCGGCCGGAGTCGCGCTCCTCGATCAATGCCGCCCGCTGCGCCGCCAACACATCGCGGTACAGCGCCGAGAACACGCGGGCTCGCTTCGTATGCGCCTCGGGATCGGGCATCTCGTCGGCGTCCTCTGAGTGCCGTGCGACGGTGGTGCGGATCTCGGCGAGCACGCGCGGGTCCATACCTTCCGGCGGGTTCGCCCGAAACTCGGCGAGCACTTCGTCGGCGGCGTCATGAACTGCGCGTTCCGCTTTCAGTTCCTCCTCGCGGTCGGCGGCGTGGTCATCGGTGAACCTCGAAAGGTGCAGCCGCTTGATCAGTAGAGGCAGAGTCCAGCCCTGGATCAACAGGGTGCCGACGCTCACGACGAACGCGATCGCCTGAATCGTCGCGCGCTCGGGGAACGGTTCGCCGCTGACGGTGGTCGCGGGAATCGCCGCGGCCGCCGCCAAAGTCACCACGCCGCGCATCCCGGTCCAGGACACCACGACGTTCTCCCGCCAGCTCAACGTCCGGCGGTCGATCCGAGAACGCCACTTGCCCAACGGTTTTGCGCGCTGCCGCGTGCCCAGAGCGCCGCGGCCACCGACCGCTGGGACGGCCACGCTGAGCCGGCTCTCCACGTGCGATGACAACTTGTTGCGGCCGAACATTGCGAACACCGACAGCGGCCGGATCACCAGAACGATCAACAGCACGATCACCGAAGCCACGGCGACCTGTGTCAGCGAATCATGCGCCTCGCGCAGGTCCTCCAGCACGAACCGCAGATGCAACCCGATGTAGGCGAACACGAACGCCTCGAGCATCACGTCGACCGAGTTCCACACATACCGCTCCTGCAGCCGCGTCTGATACCCGGCGCCCAACGTCCCGTTGCCGACGACGAAACCGGCGACCACGACCGCGAGCACACCCGATGCGTGGATTTCCTCGGCGCAGATGAACGCCGCGAACGGCACCACCAACCCTTGCACCGTCTCCAGGCCGGGGTTGGCCAGTCGCCGTCGGATCCACAGGGTCACGTATCCGAGCACTCCACCCACAATCGGCCCGACGACGGCGCTGTAGCCGAACAGCAGGAAGGGGTTCTCGATGAAGGTGTGCCCGCCGGCGACCTGGACCACCGCAATGGTGAACATCGTCAACGCCGCGGCGTCGTTGATGAGACTCTCTCCCGTCAGGATGGCCATCACGCGTTTGGGCAGTCCGAGTTTGCGACCCACCGCCACCGCGGTGACGGCGTCGGGCGGAGCCACGATCGCACCGAGCACCAGCGCCGTGCCAAACGTCAAGGGCACGACCACAAGTAAGGACGACACCAGCGCTACGGCGAACGCAGTGACGACGACGAGGCCGACGCCCAGACCCAGGATCGGCCTGATGTTGCGCAGGAACGTCGGGAACGAGAAGTCGAGCGCCGCCGAATACAGCAGGGGCGGTAGGACGAGCGACAGCAGGATGTGCGAGTCCAGTTCAGGCGCTTCGAATCCCGGCAAGAACGACACGGCGATGCCGATGACGACGATGATCAGCGCGGGTTCCAGCCCGCGCCGATGCGCCATGGCGGTGACGACGATGGCGCCGACGACGACGAGGATGAGTTCCACGCGCCGATGCTCGCACTAAACCGTCGCTGCCGCCTACTTCTGGTCGTTCGGGCACCAGAACAGATTGCGGCCCTCGAGCACCGCGGTGAGCACCGTCGTCCCGCACACCCGGCACGGATCGCCTGCGCGGCGGTACACGTAGGTGCGCGGACGGCCGGGCCGGTACGACGGCAGGCCGTGGTCGTACTCGCGCTCGACGGTGATGATCTTGCCGCGCCGCAGCCCGACCTTCATCAGCTCAACCAGATCCGTCCACATCGCGTCGAACTCGTCGGCGTCCGATGTTGCACACCCGGCCGGTACGGATCGATGCGATGACGGAACAGCAACTCGTTGCGGTACACATTGCCGACCCCGCGATCACCGTCTGATCCATCAGCAGCGCACCGATCGGCCTGCGGGACTTGGTGATTCGCGCCCACGCCAGTCCGCCGTCAGCGTCGCGGCGCAACGGGTCCGGACCTAGCCGCGCCGATCACGTCGTCGACCTCCGGCTCATCGATCACCTCGCACACCGTCGGCCCGCGCAGATCGGTCCCGAAGTCGGCGCCGACCATCCGCATCCGCACCTGCCCCACCGGCAGCGGCATCGGCAGCTCAACCTCGCTGAACGTGCCGTACAGGCCGAGGTGCACATGCACGACGCGGCCGCCTTCGTAGTGGTGGAACAGATGCTTGCCCCACGCGCTGGCCTTCTTCAGCACCCGGCCGTTGACGGCGGCGGCCCCGTCGACGAAGCGGCCCTGCGGGCTGGACACGATGACCGGCGCGCGCCCGAACTTGCGCTGGTGCAGCCGCGCCAGCCGGTGCAGCGTGTGGCCTTCGGGCATCCCTAGTCCGGCGGGCCGGGGACAGTCGGCGGTACGTGCGTCTCTTCGTACTTCTTCAAGATGTCGATACGACGCTGGTGCCGTTCGGCTTTCGACCACTCCGCGCTCAAGAACGCGTCGACGATCTCCAACGCCTCGGGCACGGTATGCATGCGAGCCGCCGATGCCCATCACCTGCGCGTTGTTGTGCTGGCGCGCAAGCGACGCCGTCTCGGTGCTCCACGCCAGCGCGCAGCGCGCGCCCGGCACCTTGTTCGCGGCGATCTGCTCACCGTTGCCCGAGCCGCCGATCACGATGCCGAGGCTCTCGTTGTCGCCGACGGTCTTCAGCGCGGCCGCGATGCAGAACGCCGGATAGTCGTCCTCGGCGTCGTAGGTGTAGGCGCCGCAGTCGATGGGCTCGTGCCCGTTCTTCTTGAGGTGCTCGATGATCTCGTTCTTGAGTTCGAAGCCAGCATGGTCAGAGCCCAGGTAGACGCGCATGGCGGTCATTCTGGCAGACGAGTACGCTTGATACTCACGTCACTCCCCTCGGCCGCTGGCAGATTTCTGCTCGAGCGGCCGGTCAGCGCCGAGGGGAGACGTGAAGGAGCAGGTGATGAGGATCAGATCGAGCCTCGTCGGGTGGGTCGCTTTTGAGCGTCGTCGCGGCGTGGCTCTCGCGATTTTTGCGGCCGCACCAGCAGCGGCGAGGTTCCAAGCTCGTCCATGGAATGGCGGCCATGGCCAGGCGGTCTCACCGTGCATGTCACCGACAACGACGGATCGAACGGCTGGTGCACGTAGCAGGCCGACTGGAACACCACGCTGCCTTCTTCCTATCGGCACTCGGCATCGACGTGGAGAACATCGCGTTCCCGGAGAACCGGGATGACGTCACCCTGACGTGCACGAAGCGATGTGCCTGCCGATGCCACCGGCGCGTCTGACGGTCCACGACACGCCATCACTACTACCGTGGATCGGCCGGTAGGCCCGATGAGCTCAGTCGAACGTCGGCGCCTCGGTGCGGCTGCGCTTGAGCTCCCAGAAGTGCGGGTACGACGCGAACGTCACCGACGCGTCCCACAGCTTGCCGGCTTCCTCGCCGCGCGGGATCTTCGACAGCACCGGGCCGAAGAACGCGACGCCGTTGACGTGGATGGTCGGCGTGCCGACGTCGTCGCCGACCGGGTCCATGCCCTCGTGGTGGCTCTTGCGCAGCGCCTCGTCGTACTTGTCGGTGGTGGCCGCCTCCGCCAGCTCGGCGGGCAGCCCGACCTCCTCGAGCGACTCCTTGATGACTTTGGTGAAATCTGGGTCGTTGTCTCGATAGCCCTGGTTGTGGATGCGCGTACCCATCGCGGCGTACAGCGGCGCAAGGATCTCGGGGCCCTTGGCCTGCTCGGCGGCGATCGCCACCCGCACCGGCTTCCACGCCTGCCTTGAGGCCTTCGCGGTACTCCTCGGGCAGGTCTTCCTTCTTCTCGTTGAGCACCGCGAGGCTCATCACGTGGAACTTCACCTCGATATCGCGCACCTTCTCGACCTCGAGAATCCATCGCGACGTGATCCAGCACCAGGGGCACAGCGGGTCGAACCAGAAATCGGCGACGGACTTCTTGGGCATTCGCGAATCCTCTCGGTCGAGTCGTGGAACAGCGCTCGTGTCAGCTCAACCATGCACCACGCGCAACTGTTCCAAACCTTTATACAAGCGTGTTGTCAATGTGACCCGGGCCAACCACTGTTACACAAGTGAAACGATTACACAGAGCCAGCACGTGGCCGCCACGGCCACCATGATCGCAGCGGGCATCACCCTCGCCGCGCCTGCCCCCGCCGACACCAACCAACGACGCCTTCCTGAATGCGCTGACGCGCAATGGAGTGGGCTACAATGACCCGAACGCCACCGCCGCGCTTGGGCGAGCAGCGTGTGCCCCATGCTGGTCGAACCGGGCAAGTCGCTCGCCTCGGTCTACTCGACCGTCTCCAACAACGGCATCTCCCCCGGCATGGCGGCGTTCTTCACCGGCATCGCGATCCGATGTACTGCCCGCAGATGATGGGGTCGATCGGCAACGGCACGTTCCTGAACATGCTGCAGCAGGCGCAGGGTGGCATCCCCGGTGGCATTCCCGGGCCGTGCCGGGCCTGCCAGGAGTACCGGGACTGCCTGGCATACCGCGGTAGCCAGACGACGCTCGCCCGCCCCCCACGGGCGGGGCCACTAAGTTGGACGTGTGGTACTTCCCAATCTCACCCGCGACCAGGCCGTCGAACGAGCCGCCCTCGTCACCGTCGACCGCTACGTCATCCATCTCGACCTCACCGACGACGCCGGCGCGCCCAGCGATAAGACATTCCGGTCCGAGACGACCGTGGAGTTCGACGCGCTGCCCGGCGCCGACACCTACATCGACATCGCCGCCGACAGCGTGGCGCGCGCCACCCTCAACGGGATCGACCTCGACGTCTCCGGCTACGACGAATCCAGCGGCATCGCGCTGTCCGGGCTTCAGGAGCGCAACACCCTCGTCGTCGACGCCGTGTGCCGCTACTCCAACACCGGTGAGGGCCTGCACCGCTTCGTCGACCCCGTCGACAACGAGGTCTATCTCTACTCGCAGTTCGAAACCGCCGACGCCAAAAGGATGTTCGCGTGTTTCGACCAGCCCGACCTGAAGGCGACGTTCGACATCACCGTCACCGCGCCCGTCCACTGGCAGGTGATCTCCAACGGCGCCCCGGCCGGCATCGAGTCCCGACGGCCACGCCAAGAAGCACACATTCGCGACCACCCCGAGGATGAGCACCTACCTCGTCGCGCTGATCGCCGGCGCCTACGCGCGCTGGGACGACGCCTACACCGACGAGCACGGCGAGATTCCGCTCGGCCTGTTCTGCCGCTCCTCGCTCGCCGAATTCATGGACGCCGAGCGGCTTTTCACCGAGACCAAACAGGGATTCGGCTTCTACCACCGCAACTTCGGCGAGCCGTACGCGTTCGGCAAGTACGACCAGCTGTTCGTGCCGGAGTTCAACGCCGGGGCGATGGAAAACGCCGGCGCCGTAACGTTTTTGGAGGACTACGTCTTCCGCAGCAAGGTCACCCGCGCGTCCTATGAGCGTCGCGCCGAGACGGTGCTGCACGAGATGGCTCACATGTGGTTCGGCGACCTGGTGACCATGAAGTGGTGGGACGACCTGTGGCTCAACGAGTCGTTCGCGACGTTCGCGTCGGTGCTGTGCCAGAGCGAGGCCACCGAATACAAAGAGGCGTGGACGACGTTCGCCAACGCCGAGAAGTCGTGGGCGTACCGCCAGGACCAGCTGCCGTCGACGCACCCGGTCGCCGCCGACATCCCCGACCTGGCCGCCGTCGAGGTCAACTTCGACGGCATCACCTACGCCAAGGGCGCCAGCGTGCTCAAGCAGTTGGTCGCCTACGTCGGGCTCGAGGCATTCCTGGCCGGGCTTCGCGACTACTTCCGCGACCACGCGTTCGACAACGCCACCTTCGGCGACCTGCTCGGCGCGCTGGAGAAGTCGTCGGGCCGCGACCTGTCGCACTGGGGCAGGCAGTGGCTGAAGACCACCGGGCTCAACACGCTGCGCGCCGACTTCGACGTCGACGCCGACGGCCGGTTCAGCCGCTTCGCCATCAGCCAGAGCGGTGCCGAGCCCGGCGCAGGCGAGACCCGCGTGCACCGGTTGGCCGTCGGCATCTACGACGACGACGGTTCCGGCAAGCTGGTGCGGACGCACCGCGAGGAGCTCGACATCGAAGGCGATCTCACCGAAGTGCCTGCGCTGCAAGGTGTTTCCCGCGGCAAGTTGATTCTCGTCAACGACGACGACCTGACCTACTGCTCGCTGCGGCTCGACCCGGAGTCGCTGCAGACGGTGCTGACCCGCATCGCCGACATCGCCGAACCGCTCCCCCGCACGCTCGCCTGGTCGGCGGCGTGGGAGATGACGCGGGAGGCCGAGCTGAAGGCCCGCGACTTCGTGGCACTCGTCGCGGCGGGCGTCGGCGCCGAAACCGAGGTCGGGGTCGCACAGCGGCTGCTGCTGCAGGCGCAGACCGCGCTGCGCTCGTACGCGGACCCGGACTGGGCCTGCTCCGACGGCTGGCCGCCGTTCGCCGACCGGCTGCTGGAGCTGGCCCGCGCCGCCGAGGCCGGGATCGGACCACCAGCTCGCCTACGTCAATGCGTTGTGCACGTCGGTGCTGGCGCTGCGGCACGTCGCCGTGCTGGCCGCGCTGCTGGACACCGACCCGGCCGAGCAAGGACTGCCAGGGCTCACCGTCGACACCGACCTGCGGTGGCGCATCGTCACCGCGCTGGCGGCCGCCGGGGACATCGACGGCGACGGGCAGGCGACGCCGTTCATCGACGCCGAGGCCGAACGCGATCCGACCGCAGCCGGTCATCGCAATGCCGCGCGCGCGGCGGCGGCGCGGCCGCAGCTCGCGGTGAAGGAGACCGCCTGGCAGCTGGTCATCGAGGACGACACGCTGCCCAACATCGTCGGTCGCGCGATCATCGACGGCTTCGTGCAGCCCGGTCAGCAGGCGCTGCTGCAGCCGTTCACGGCAAGCTACTTCGACGCCATCCCGGCGTGTGGGAGCGACGGTCGAGCGAGGTCGCGCAGACGGTCGTCATCGGCCTGTACCCGTCGTGGGACATCAGCCAGGACGGCCTGGACGCCGCCGACCGGTTCCTGGCCGGCGAGCTGCCACCGTCGCTGCGGCGGCTGGTGATCGAGGGCCGCGCAGGCGTCGAACGCGCACTGCGGGCCCGCGCCTTCGACGTCACGCTGATTGCGCCGAAATAGCATTCCTGGTCGTAAAAATCGCGAGATCACGACCAGGAATGCTATTTCGCGGAGGCGGGAGACGTCAGCTAGGCCTTAGGCCGGGTTGACGCCTGCGCTCATCGCGTCGATCGCGGCGATCAGGCCGGTCATCAGGTTGCCGTAGTTGAAGGACGCCGCCGCGGCCTTGACCCCGAGCGGAGCGGACTCCTCGATGCCGCGGCCCTGCAGCTCTGCGCCGTAGACCACCTCGATGGCCTTCTGGTTCGGCGAGACCGCCAGCAGCACCGCGTTGTTGGGCGTCGGCACCTCGGCCAGGATCTCGCGGGCGGTCGCGGCGGTGTCGGCGCCGAGGTCGCCGATGTAAACCGCGAAGCGGGCCTTGGCCGTCGCGTGAGCCGTACTTCAACGCGTCGTCGAGCCGCACCAGGTCGTCGACCGGGAACGGGTAGGTCGAGCGACGCGGCTCCGGGCTCGGTGACCCCGGAGACCCGACCGCTGGAGGTGACGACGAAGCCGCGTGGCAGCTCGGCCGGTACGCGCGTCGCGACTTCACCACTTGCCACTTGCGCCGCCTCCTATCGTCAACGGATGCGCGTGCCCGTGCGAATGGCTTCGGGCTCGTCGGACGCCCACAGGATCGGCTCGTGCGTCCACTCCTGGTCGGACATCTTGTAGGTCGCCGGGTGCGGGCCTTTGCGGTTCTTGCCGACGCCCCAGATCAGCATGGCCAGGACCGCCGTGATGCCCAGCGGCACCCCAATCGAATAGCGAATGTGTCAACGCGGTGCTCACGACGCAAACCGTATCGCAGCAAGCGGCTAGGCCGCGCCCTCACCCAGGTATCGCACCCACGCCGGGTCGAGTTCCTTGACCGACGACAGCAGTCGCCAGTGCTGGCCCTTGGGCCGACGCCGGCGTCGCGCGCAGCGTCCAGCCCAGTTCCGCCAGCAGCCGGTCGGCCTTGCGGTGGTTACAGGTCGAGCAGGCGGCCACGCAGTTCTCCCAGGTGTGGTCGCCGCCGCGGCTGCGGGGCACCACGTGGTCGACGGTGTCGGCCTTGCTGCCGCAGTAGGCGCAGCGGAACCGGTCGCGGTGCATGAGCGCGGCCCTGGTCATCGGGATGCGGGCCCGGTAGGGCACCCGCACGAAGGACCGCAGCCGGATCACCGAGGGCACCACGATCGTGCGGCGTCGCCGAGTGGATCACCGGTCCCGACGGGTCGTCGTGCACGACGTCGGCCTTGCCGCAAATCAGCATGACCACCGCCCGGCGCATGGGCAGGGCCGTCAGCGGTTCATAGGTCGAGTTCAGGAGCAACACGCGGCGACGGCCCCAGATCGAGCCGTCGCGGGAGGTGGCGGAGGGGCGGGTGTCGACGCTGTGCAGCAGCGTCGGGGTATGCGCGGCCCCGGATAAGCCCGCCGCGGCCCCGGGGTGCCGGTGGCCGCGGCTTTTCTTGCGATGCGCCATTCGTCCTCCGACGGACAGTCCACCATGGATTCGGGTCAATCGCATAACAAATACGGTCGTGTCCGCTGGTCACCCGAATGAACTTCACATGACATCACCGGCTCGCACCCAGATTCGGGCAGCAAGGAACAATGGGTGTCGTGACACAGCCGCAGCGGTCCTTTTACGACGAAGTCGGTGGCCACGACACCTTCAACGCCATCGTGTCGCGGTTCTACCAGCTCGTCCGCGAGGACGAAATCCTGCGGCCGCTCTACCCCGAGGAAGACCTCGACGCCGCCGAGGTGCGGCTGCGGATGTTCCTCGAGCAGTACTGGGGCGGCCCGCGCACCTACTCCGACCAGCGCGGGCATCCCCGGCTGCGGATGCGTCACAGCCCGTTCGAGATCGGATTCATCGAGCGCGACGCCTGGTTGCGCTGCATGCACACCGCGGTCGCGTCGATCGACTCCGAGACCCTCGACGACGAGCACCGCAAGCAGCTGCTGGCCTATCTGGAGATGGCCGCGCAGCTCGATGGTCAATTCGCCGTTCTAGGTCGACACAGCCAACGCATAAGGAGACTGGTGACTGATCAGAACGCCAGGCCGTGGTGGTCGCACGCCGTGTTCTACCAGGTGTACCCGCGCTCGTTCTGCGACAGCGAGCGGCGACGGCGTCGGCGACCTCGACGGCGTGACGGCGCGGCTGGATTACCTCGAAAGCTTGGCGTCGACGCGATCTGGCTCAACCCGGTGATGGTGTCGCCGATGGCCGACCACGGCTACGACGTGTCCGACCCGCGCGACGTCGACCCGCTGTTCGGCGGCATGGAGGCGCTCGACCGGCTGATCGAGGCGGCGCACGCGCGGGGCATCAAGGTGACGATGGACCTGGTGCCCAACCACACCAGCTCGGCGCACCCGTGGTTTCAGGCGGCGCTGGCTGCGGGCCCGGGTACCGACGCGCGGGAGCGCTACATCTTCCGCGACGGCACCGGGCCCGGAGGAGTGCATCCGCCCAACAACTGGGTGTCGATCTTCGGCGGGCCCGCGTGGACCCGCGTCACCGAGCCCGACGGCAACCCGGGCCAGTACTACCTGCACCTGTTCGACGCCGAGCAGCCCGACCTCAACTGGGAGAATCGCGAGGTCTACGACGACCTGGAGAAGACGCTGCGGTTCTGGCTGGAACGCGGCGTCGACGGCTTCCGCATCGACGTCGCGCACGGCATGTCGAAGCCGCCCGGCCTGCCCGACATGGAGGTCATCAAGGCCGAGGTGCTGCTGGCCGACATGGACGACGACCCGCGATTCAACCACGACGGCGTCCACGACATCCACCGCCACATCCGCACCGTGCTCAACGACTACCCGCATGCAGTCGCGATCGGCGAGGTGTGGGTGTACGACAACGAACAGTTCGCCCGTTATCTTCGCGCCGACGAGCTGCACCTGGGCTTCAATTTCCGCCTGCTGCGGGCGGAATTCGACGCCGCCGAAATCCGCGGCGCGATCGAGAACTCGTTGGCCGCCGCCGCGATTGAGAACGCGACGCCGACGTGGACGCTGTCCAACCACGACGTCGACCGCGAGGTCACCCGCTACGGCGGCGGCAGCGCGGGCCTGGCCCGCGCATGGGCGATGGCGCTGGTGATGCTCGCGCTGCCCGGCGCGGTGTTCATCTACAACGGCGAAGAACTCGGCCTGCGCCAACGTGGACCTGCCCGACGAGGCGCTGCGCGACCCGGTGTGGGAACGCTCAGGGCACACCCGGCGCGGGCGCGACGGGTCCCGGGTGCCGATGCCGTGGGAGGGCGACGCTCCCCCGTTCGGCTTCTCGACGAATCCCGACACCTGGCTGCCGCTCCCGCAGGAGTGGTCGACGCTGACCGTCGAGAAGCAGTTGCGCGACCCCGACTTCCACGCTTGTCCTTCTACCGGAGGCCCTGCGATTGCGGCTGGCCGAAGCGAATTCGAGGGCACTGCAATCGAGTGGCTGGACGCACCGGACGACGCGCTGGCGTTCCGGGTCGCCGGTGGCGGGCTGGTGTGCGTGTTGAACGCCGGCGACACGCCCTCGCCCTGCCCGCCGGTGAAGTACTGCTGGCCAGCGGAGAGCTGGTCGACGGCAAGCTGCCACCGAACACCGCCGCCTGGCTGGCCTAATCCCCTTCCCTCCCCTTCTTCGCGAGCGTGCGTGTCTGCACACGACACGCGTCTGGCCGACATTTACGCACGTTCGGCGCGCTCGAGCGTGCGCAGACTGCTGATTTTTGACGGCGTGTCGGCCGCAGACACGCACGCTCGCGGGAAAGGGGTTAGCGCAAAACCAGCGCGGGGTCGCCGCGGCGGCGGTACACCGAACCGAACCGAGCGTCGATGCGCAGCCACGCGGGTAGCGCGCGCACTCGCACGATCTCGTCGGCGGCGACGGTCTCGGGATCCAACCCCATATCCTGATTCGCCCCGCGACTGGGGCAGGAAACCCATTGCGGTCAAGGCGAATACACATCGCATCGGGATGTCGACGTCACCGTGCTCGGAGCTGACCGCAAGCACCTCCTGATCGAGCAGTGACACCGGCGGCCCGTGCGAGCTGCCGTGCTCCTTGGCCAGTGCGACGCCGCGCTGCGCCAAATCCAGCACCACACGCGCAGGGACGTCGTCGATGTGGGCGAAGCCGGAGTCCGGCGGCAACGCACCACGCCACGCGGAGTCCATCGGAAATCCCGGGTCGACGTGCCCGCTGCGGTCCATCGCACCAAGGCTCGCGGCAGTGCGTCGGCACCTGCACTCAGGTCGGCCGGCCGGACCCTGCCTGCCACCACCCTGCTCGCCAACACGTCGAAGCCGGTCGAAACCCACGCGACCACGAAACCTCCTTGGCGCTCCCTCAACCGGATGACGGCGGCGTCATCCAGCCGACAGCCCGCTCGACGAACGTCGAGAGATCCTCGCGGTGGGTGGCGTCCTCAGCCAAACCCCCGCTCGGGACTGCTCATCGTAAACAGCGCTGCAGATATTCTTGCTGGTCGGGCGAAAGCCGTTGCAGCCGTCGCTCCTTGATGTGCACGGCGGCCAGCTGCGTTTCGGCGATCACGGCCGGCTTGGAGTCTGCTGGTTTTTCACCGAGCGCACCTCGTAGCCGATGGTGAAGTCGACGGCGCGTACCCGCTTCGACCACATCGTCACCTGCAGCGGCGAATCCCTCAGCCGCAGTTGGCCCTTGTACAGGATCTTCACCTCGTGAATCAACAGCCCGATCTCGTCGATGACGTCGCTCGAACGGCTCCCGCAGGAACGGAATTCGTGCCTCTTCGAGCAGGGTGACCATGGTGCCGTGGTTGATGTGCTGGTACATGTCGATGTCCGACCAGCGCACATGCACCGGCGCTACGAAACCCCATCGTCACCCAGAGGACCCCGTTCCACTCGTGCGGGTCATGCTGCGGATCTGGCGCGCCGCCACCGACAACAGCGCGAGGTCACGCTCGTCGGACTGATCGATCTCGTTCAGCGTGCGCCGGGCCCGCTGCACGCGGGAACCGTTGATCAGCTCCCACTCGTGGATCTTCTCCTCGCCGCGCTCCTCGGGCTCACCGACGGCAAGCACATCGAAGCACAGCGATCGCAGCGACCCGTAGATGTCGTCCCGAATCGCCAACCGCGCCAACGAATGCCAGCGGTCATCACGTGGCAGCCCGGATACGGCGGTCAGCAGCCCATCGGTGCCGAGGAAATCCATCAGCGCGAAGTACGTGTCGGCCACTTCCGCCGGCTCGCGGTCGGCGATGTCGGCGATGTCGATGATGTCGAGCAGGCTGTACTGGTACAGACCGGAGGCGACGGTATACGCCAGATCCTCCGGGACGCCGTGTGACGGAGTACTGCGCCGTCTCCTTCTCGACTATGGCGCGATCGTCACCGCGCAGCCACTCACGCATCCGCGGCGTCAGCTCGGCCACCTTCTTGGCGAACCGGTTGATCTCGGCGCCGACGGCCAGCGGCTGTGGACGATAGTTGAGCAGCCAACGGCCGGCGCGGTCGATCTGCCTGCGCAGGTCCAGCGTCATTCGATCCGATACGTTCACCGCGACGTCGGCGGCGCGGATCCGTCGCCACACCTCCTCGACGCGGAAGATCGCATCGGTGGCGACAAAGGATCGCACCGCGTCCACCGGCCCGACACCCACGTCCTCCATCACCCGGTACACGTAGGTGATGCCTGCGGCATCGACGAGATCGTTGACCAGGACCGTGCTGATGATTTCTCGGCGCAGCTGATGCGACCGGATCTCGGCGCCGAACTCGTCCCGCAGCCGGGTGGGGAAATAGCGCGGTAGCTTCGCGGCGAAGACCTCCTGATCCGGCACGTCGCTTGCCAGCACCCCGTCCTTCATCACGAGCTTGACGTGGGCCATCAGCGTCGCGAGTTCCGGTGACGTCAGGCCGAGCCCTGCTTCGGTGCGCCGTCTGATCTCCTTCTCGGACGGCAGCGCCTCGAGTTCCCGGTTCAGGCCGTGATCGGCAACGAGGTCTTTGATCTGCCTGGCGTGTACCGGCAGCAGGCTGGCCGCGTTGACTCGACTTGTGCCCAACAGGTCGTTCTGGTCGGCGTTGTCGATCAGAACCAGCTCGCCGACTTCGTCGGTCATGGACAGCAGCAGATCGGTGCGATCTTCTTTGCGCACCTTTCCCATGCTCACGAGGGCGTCGATCAGAATCTTGATGTTGACCTCATGATCGGAGCAGTCGACGCCCGCGGAGTTGTCGAGCGCGTCGGTGTTGATTCGGCCGCCCGCCAGATCGAACTCGACACGACCCAGCGGCGTGACGCCGAGGTTGCCGCCCTCGCCAACCACCTTGGCGCGCACCTGATTACCGTTGACCCGCAACATGTCGTTGGCGCGGTCACCGACATCGGCGTCGGACTCCGTCTCGGCCTTGATGTAGGTGCCGATGCCGCCGTTGAACAGGAGGTCGACCGGCGCTTTCAAGATGCGGCGCAACAGTTCTGGCGGCGGCAACTCCTCGACGCCGTCCTCGATACCAAGCGCTCGGCGAACCTCGGGGCTGATCGGGATCGACTTCTGCTCACGGCTGTAGACCCCACCGCCCTCGCTGATCAAAGACTTGTCGTAGTCGTCCCATGTGGACCGCGGCAGCTCGAACATGCGGCGCCGTTCCTCCCACGATGTCGCCGCATCGGGGTTCGGGTCGAGGAACACGTGCAGGTGGTTGAACGCGGCCACCAGCCGGATGTGCTTGGACAGCAGCATGCCGTTGCCGAACACGTCACCGCCCATGTCGCCGATGCCGACGACGGTGAAGTCCTCGGACTGGGTGTCGACACCCATCTCGCGGAAGTGCCGCTTCACGCTCTCCCACGCACCCTTGGCCGTGATGCCCATTTCCTTGTGGTCGTAGCCAACGGAGCCGCCGGAGGCGAACGCGTCGCCGAGCCAGAACCCGTAGGACTTGGAGAGTTCGTTGGCGATGTCGGAGAACGTCGCCGTGCCCTTGTCCGCTGCCACCACCAGATACGCGTCGTCGCCGTCGCGGCGCACCACGTCGGTCGGAGTGACCACAGCGCCGGTGGTCTGGTCGACGTTGTCGGTGACGTCGAGCAGGCCCTTGATGAACAACTGATAGCAGGCGATGCCCTCATTGCGCTGCGCGTCGCGGTCGGCGGCGGCATCGCCGGTGGGCGCAGGGGGCGTCTTGACGACGAATCCGCCCTTGGCGCCGACCGGGACGATGACGGCGTTCTTCACCGCCTGCGCCTTGACCAGACCGAGGATCTCGGTGCGGAAGTCCTCTTTGCGGTCCGACCACCGCAGCCCGCCGCGGGCGACGAACCCGAACCGCAAGTGCACTCCCTCGACCCGCGGCGAGTACACGAAGATCTCGAATCTCGGCCGCGGCAGCGGCACTTCGTCGATCAGCTGCGGGTTCAGCTTGATCGACAGCACGTTCTGGGCGCGGGCCGAATCCTGCCTTCTGACGAAGTAGTTGGTGCGCAGCGTGGCCTGGATCATCGAGGCGAAGCCGCGCAGCACGCGGTCGGTGTCGAGGCTGGTTAGGGCATCGATGTCCTTCGGCAACCGATGCGGCCGCGGCCTGTGCGGCGCGGCGGTCCGGGTCGCCCGCGGGATCAAACATGGCCTCGAAGAGCTCGACCAGCGACCGTGAGGTGCCCGGATTGCCGTTGAGGACCGACTCGATGTGCGCCTGGCTGTACGGAAAACCGGCCTGCCGCAAGTACTTCGCGTAGGTGCGCAGGATGGCCACCTGCTGCCACGTCAGACGTGCGCGCAGCACCAACTCGTTGAACCGGTCGATCTCGGCGCGGCCGTGCCAGATCGCGGTGACGGCATCGGCGAACCGCACGGCGGTCGCATCCCGCTCAGGCTTCTCGGTCTCTTCGCCGATATCGCTCTGTACCGAGATCTTGAACTGGTAGATCCACACCGGCAGCCCGTCGGCGCGCGTCACCGTGAAGGGCCGCTCCTCGAGCACGATCACGCCCATGGACTGCAACATCGGCAGCAGCTGGCTCAGCGACGCCGACCTGCCACCCAGATACCAGATCAGCTGCGCCGTGCCGTCGCCTCCAGCGGCCTCGGAGAACACCAGCTTGACCGAATTGTCCTGCAGCTCTTCGATGATTGCGATGTCCTTGATCGCATCATCGGTCGTGATGGCCTGCTTGTAGACCTCGTTGAAGGCGGTCGAGTAGTGCTGCGCATCGGCCAGATCGATCGATCCGGTTTTCACGGCGCCGAGCAGCCGGTCGCCCCAGGTGCGCGCCGCCTCGGTCAGCAGGTCCTGGATGCGCGACTCGTTGTCCAGGGATACGTCGACGTCCCCAGGGCGTGATCCGTCGGGCAGCCGTACGGTGAAATGCACTACTGCCCACGGTGATTCGCTGACCCGGGCTTGGTACTCGATGCTCTCGCCGCCGAGTTCGCGCACCAGGATGTCCTGCATCTCCAGCCTGACATCCGTGGTGTAGCGGTCGCGCGGCAGATACACCAGACAGGAAACGAAGTGCGCGAGCTGGTCGGCGCGTAGGAACAACAACGTTCGACGCCGCGAGCCGAGGTCGACCACAGCCATCGCCATGTTCAGCAGTTCTCGTGAGCTGAGGGCGAACAGTTCCGAGCGCGGAATGGTCTGAATGATGTCGAGCAGGAGTTGCGCCGGATGGCTCGGATCACGCTTCGTCATCGCGATCGCTTCGTTGACCCGCTTCGAGATCAGCGGAATGTCCGTCACGTTGGCGTTCATGGCGGCGACGGTGAACAGGCCGACGAAGCGGTGTTCGATCGCTTGACTGCCGGGGTGTTCGCGGACAACGACGATGTAGGGATAGGCGCCGTAGCGCAGGAAGCTGGGGATCGTGGCCTGCGCCAGCACCAGCAGGTCGTCGCTTTCGGTGAGCTGCGGCAGGACGTCCTCCCGAAACCGCAGTATGCCAAGGCGACTCGACGAGTCGACCGAGGATTGCCCATTGCTCACCCCGCAGCGCTGATAGCCCAGCAGCACGAAGTTTCCGTCGGCGAGCCAGCGCAGCAGCGCCGCAACGTCCGCGCGGTCGGGGCCCGGGAACCGCCCCTCCGGGTCGGTGTCGAGTTCGTTGGCCAGACCCAGCAGCGTCCCGGTCAACGCTCGCGAGTCGACGGCAACCTGGCGGGCGTCGGCGAGCACGCGGGGCAACAGGCGTTCGGCCTCAGCCAGCACCTTGGGGTCAACTGAGCCCGCCAGCTGAATGTGGATCCAGGCTTCGTCGATCCCCTCTTGCGAGTTGTCGGCCTCAGCGGCAGGCCGGATGTCCAGCAGCTCCCCGGTCGGGCTGCGCCGCACCCGCAATATCGGGTTCATGATCGCCTTGTAGGCGACCCCGAGCCGGTGCAGCAGCACGGTCACGGAATCCATCAGCAGCGTCGCGTAGTCGGTGACGATTTGCATCGCCGGACCGAAACCGCCCGGGTCGTCTTCCGCGTATACCTGGACGACGGTTTCCCCGACCCGCCGCTGCCTGCCCAGCCTGTAGTGCGCGCTCAGCAGTTCGGGCGACATCAGCTTTCCGGCAGCCGACATGTCCATCGGGCCGGTGGTCGTCTCGACCGTCGGCGCGTCGCCGTGCGGACCGTGATACGTCGCGACGTAGGCCCTTGCGAGTTTGTCCAAGGTGCCTGGGGCGACCGACATCCGCTCGGTTGGCCCCTCGATAGCCCCCGCCCCCGGATTGACCGTCATGCCGCTTGCTCCTGACTCACCTCTGCGTACCGGCATTGGCACGCAGTGGCGACATTAGTCGCGTGTGAGCCGACGGTGGGTCACCCTGTGAGGACGGGCCGCTTCGATACCAAGTCGTTCCACTTTGTTCTCTTCATAGGCCGCGAAGTTGCCCTCGAACCAGAACCACTTGGCTTCGTTGTCGTCGTCGCCCTCCCACGCGAGGATGTGCGTGCAGGTGCGGTCCAGGAACCAGCGGTCGTGCGAGATGACCACCGCACAGCCCGGGAAGTTGTCCAGCGCGTTCTCCAGCGAACTGAGGGTCTCGACGTCGAGGTCGTTGGTCGGCTCGTCGAGCAGGATCAGGTTGCCGCCCTCTTTCAGGGTGAGCGCCAGGTTGAGCCGGTTGCGTTCGCCGCCGGACAGCACGCCGGCCGGTTTCTGCTGGTCAGGGCCCTTGAACCCGAACGCCGACACATACGCACGCGATGGGATCTCGTTCTGGCCGACCTCGATGTAGTCGAGCCCGTCAGAGACCACCTGCCACACGTTTTTCTTCGGGTCGATGCCCGCGCGCGACTGGTCCACGTAGCTGAGCTTGACCGTGTCGCCGACCTTGACGACGCCGCTGTCGGGCTGCTCGAGGCCGACGATCGTCTTGAACAGGGTGGTCTTGCCGACCCCGTTCGGGCCGATGACGCCGACGATGCCGTTGCGCGGCAGCGTGAAGGACAGATCCTTGATGAGCGGCCTGCCGTCGAACCCCTTGTCCAGGTGCTCGACCTCGACCACGACGCTGCCGAGCCGCGGGCCGGTCGGGATCTGGATCTCCTCGAAGTCGAGCTTGCGGGTCTTCTCCGCCTCGGCCGCCATCTCCTCGTAGCGCTGCAGCCGAGCCTTGCTCTTGGCCTGCCGCGCCTTGGCTCCCGAGCGCACCCACTCCAGTTCGTCCTTCAGCCGTTTCTGCAGCTTGACATCCTTGCGGCCCTGCACCGCGATGCGATCGGCCTTCTTCTCCAGGTACGTGGAGTAGTTGCCCTCGTAGGGGTAAGCCCGTCCGCGGTCGAGCTCGAGGATCCACTCGGCGACGTTGTCCAGGAAGTACCGGTCGTGGGTGACCGCGAGGATCGCGCCCTTGTACTCGGCGAGGTGCTGCTCGAGCCACTGCACGCTCTCCGCGTCCAGGTGGTTGGTCGGCTCGTCGAGCAGCAGCAGGTCAGGCTTGGACAGCAGCAGCTTGCACAGCGCCACCCGGCGCCGCTCACCACCGGACAGGTGGGTCACGGGCTCGTCGGGCGGCGGGCAGCGCAGTGCATCCATCGCCTGCTCGAGCTGCGAGTCGAGGTCCCACGCGTCGGCATGGTCCAGGTCCTCCTGCAGCCGGCCCATCTCCTCCATCAGCTCGTCGGAGTAATCGGTGGCCATCAGCTCGGCCACCTCGTTGAACCGGTCGAGCTTGACCTTGATCTCGCCCAGGCCCTCCTCGACGTTGCCGCGGACCGTCTTCTCCTCGTTCAGCGCGGGTTCCTGCTGCAGGATCCCCACGGTGGCGCCGGGTTGAATGAACGCGTCGCCGTTGTTGGGCTGATCCAGGCCTGCCATGATCCGCAGGACGCTCGACTTGCCCGCCCCGTTGGGACCGACAACGCCGATCTTTGCGCCGGGAAGGAAGTTCAGGGTGACGTCGTCAAGGATGACCTTGTCGCCGTGCGCTTTGCGGACCTTCCGCATGGTGTAGATGAAATCGGCCATGCCGTAGTAATGCCTCTCTGGTCGTATTGCTCGCGGACCATCCTAGGCGTGGACACTGGCCGTCCTGACCGCACCGTCAGTGGCTCGGCCTGCTCATGCCGGGACCGGCAACGCCTTTCCGTCGACGGCCTCGTCCGCCTCGCCCGCCTCTGGGGCTTCCTCGGATTGGTCGTCCTTGGTTTCGGCGGCATCGTCGCTGTTCGCGTCGGTTCGTCTCGGCCGATCGATCGTCGCGATGCTTCGCGCCAGGTCGGGTCCCACCGCGGTGGCCCGCACTTCCAGCGACGAACGCCGAACGCCTTCACGGTCTTCGTACTCGCTGGTGTACACGTATCCAACAACGATGACCGGGTCTCCCTTCCCGAGCGAGGCTCCGACGCCCTTCACGAGCTTGTTGCCCCAGCAGTTGACCGACACGTACAGCGAGTTGCCCGGTTCCCACTTGCCCTCGGCGGTGCGCCGTCGCGAATTGCTGGCCACCCGGAATTTGTAGACCTGCTGATCGCCGACCCGGCGCAGGATCGGGTCGGTGATGATGGTGCCGACCACGGTGAATGGTGTCTCGAACATTGCGTGTCCTTTCGATCAACTGACTGTGACGAGACCAGTCAGCCGGTCGGGACCGACGCAGCAGCAACGGCGCGGCCAGCCCGAGTGGCGGCCTGTGGACCAATCGCCCACTGTGCAAACTCGCGAAACGCTGAACGGATATTCGGTTTGATTTGATTCCGCCACCGACAGGGTGGACGCCTGTCTGTTCCACCACCCCCAGACGAAGCGGAACGCGAGGTACATCATGGTGAACATCGACAGTCCGAGCGCCATTTCGTACAACACCGACGCATCGTTCGCGACGAAGCTCGCTGTCGTCGGTCCGACGATGGGAGTGTCGTAAAAGCCTTTCAACGAACTATCCAGAAAGGCCCTCAACTTGTCCGAGTTCGATCCGCCCGTCTCCCAGTAGACGTACCGGAGGGCGAGGTATACGGAGGCAGCAAGGCCCGCCACCAGCCGGGCCGTGCCGAGATAGCGCACGCGGCGGATGTGCGCTTCATCCAGTGCGGGGAGTGCGGGTGCAGTCCCGGTGGTGAGGGCCAACAGTCGCTCGGTAACGGGCCTGATGACTTGCGGGACGTTTCCTGTGTAGGTCACGTGATCACGCGTAACCGACGCCAGGTTGTACACCGGCCACTCCTCTGGGCCGCACGCCATTTCACCGCCGGCAGACGAACCGGCCGCTGCCGACGAGAGACTGGGACCGCCGGGATCACCAGTCGCGAAGAGGCGACTCACATGATCAGCCGATGTGGCCTCACGTGCCCGTGATGCTTCGTCAGCCCGGTTGTCGGCGATCGGCCCCGAAGGTACCGGGTCCCACGGCGTCCAGATGTTGACCCACTCCATGCCGGGGGCCCGCTCCAACCAACCCGCAACTGGGGCCGTACCTCCGCCCAACAGGTTCACCCCCGCCCCCACCGTGAAGAGCAAGTGCGGCATCTTTTCAGCTGGGACACGTGTCGTGAGAGTGCGAATGGCCAGCGCGGCGCCCTGCGAATGAGCAATAACGCACACTTTGTCGGCGCTAGCGTGTGCTTGAACGACCGCTTGCGAGATGGTGTCGATCATCGCTGCAGTGTGAAGGGGACGTGCGGTGAACAGATACGCATCACCGACGGACGCGACGAGTTGAGCCGTGACCGGTGCAAACCTTTTGCGTATGACGGGTAGCGTTCCGAGAACGGTCAGTACAACGGCGAAAACCGCGGCTGCAGTGGCGGTTAGTAAAATTGCAACCGTCGTCACAAGGAACCACACACTCGAGTAGAGCGCGAACACGATGCGCGCCATCAAGAGGCGACGCTTGGCGCGTGGATTCAGCTCGGAGTCAGCGGCGACCGTGTCCAGCGCCCCACGATACGCGCCCACGGGGCGCGTCAACTGACGCCAAATCCTGGTCGCGGCACGCGGAATGAAATTCGGCGCCCAATGCAGCACCTCGCTCACCGTTGGCACGGGGAAAGAAGAAGCCCAGCGGGCCTCGATGAATTTCCACGTGCGCCGCAGTTCGGGCTGATCCATATCAACAAAGCTGATCGTCGTCGTCGCCGGATCCGTCTCCAGTTCGGTTGCGCCGAAGGTAATGCCGCCGGGCGTGTGACTACTGACGGTTCGGGAGAGTTCCTTGATGATCGGTTCGGCCCAGGCCAACAACGTGGCTCCCGCGGTCTGTGAGCCGATCCCATGTACGACGACCACGGCCAGGTCAGCGTCTTTGCTGCCCAATTGGATACCCTCCCCACGTACGTAGCTGCCGCCTCACCAAGTGTGGGGCATCCAACGCCCGAAAACCGGTACAACCGCTATCCGGCACGCCGAGACAAGACCTTTATGAGGTGCCTAGCGTCACGAAAATCGTCGCAAGGCATGTTTGCGGTGGCTAGAGTAGCCGACTACTTGACATCAGCCCCGATTCGCGGGGGTCCAAGCGGCAGGCGGCCGTCAGGGCTTCTGCCACACAGACACGTGGCGGGTGCTCTCGTGCGTGAACTCCCTGCGGTCCCAGTCTTCCCATCGCTGGACGAGCACCAGCCCGGCGATGCGCGCCATCAGGTCGAGTTCGGCGGGCCACACGTAGCGGAACGGAATGGACCGCAGCCCCGCCTGCCCGTCATGTTCGTCGACATAGTTGGAGCTCATCGACTGGGTTGCGCAGTCGTACAGGTCGTAGGCCCAGATGTCGTCACCCACATCGAACGGAACGGCCCGTTGGCCCGGCGGCAGCAGTCGCAGGGCAGGGACACTGACCTCGATGACGAAGCTTCCACCTGACTTCAGATGCTCGGCGGCGTTGACGAAGCAGGCAACCTGCTCGTCTTGCGTCGTCAGATTGCAGATCGTGTTGAAGACAAGGTAAGTCAGGGAGAACTCCCCGGGCACACGCGTGTCGGCGAAATCCCCGATGGTGACACCGACGTCGGCACCGCCCGGCTTCTCCCGCAATCGAGCGACCATCGCTTTCGACATGTCGATGCCGTGCACATCGACGCCGCGTCGGGCGAGCGGAAGTGCGATACGGCCTGTCCCAATACCGAATTCGAGCGCTCTGCCGTCACCGGCGAGGTCGGCCAGAACATCGATGACCGAGTCGATGACGCTGTCGTCGTGCATCCCAGAAGTTGCGGAGTCGTAGGTGGCGGCGACGTCCTCGCCGAAGAACCCGTCATCGTCGGTCACGTCTAGCGCGCGTCCCGTTTGGCGAGTTCGGCCAGCATCGCGTTGTAGGCGGCCAGGTCCGCGTCGTCGTCGCGGTCGGCGGCGCGGTCGAGCCGCTTGGCCGTGCGCTGATCGCTGCGCGTCCACTGCACCAGCAACGCGATCATCACCACCACCAGCGGGATTTCGCCTGCCGCCCAGGCGATTCCGCCGCCCAAACGCTGGTCACCCAGCAGGTCGGTGTGCCAATAGAGCTGTAGGGATTTGTAGAAGCTCTCCCCGAGAACGCTCTTGGTGCTCATCAACACCACGCCGAAGAACGCGTGCAGTGGCAGCGACCCGAACACCATCGCCACCTTGCCCAGCGGCGGTATCGGACGCGGCGTGGGGTCGACGCCGATCACCACCCAATAGAACAGGTAGCCCGTGACGAGGAAATGCAGGTTCATCGCGAGATGCGCCGCGTGGGTGCCGACGGCGGCGTCGAAGATGCCTCCGAAGTACAGCCCGTAGAAGCCGGCGACGAACAACACCGTCGCGACGATCGGGTTCGTGAGGAACCGCGACACTCGCGAGTGCAGCGCCGCCAGCAGCCATTCCCGCGGACCCGGCGGTTCGCCCTTCCCTGCGGTCGGCAACGCGCGCAGCGCGAGCGTGACGGGGCCACCGAGCACCAGCAGAACCGGCGTCAGCATCGACAGCAGCATGTGCGCGGCCATGTGCATGCTGAACATCGCGGCCATGTACCTGCCGACGCCCGATGACGTCGCGAACAGCAGCACCAGGCAGCCAAGCAGCCACGCCACGATCCGACCGGTCGGCCATGGGTCGCCGCGCCGCCGCAGCCGTAGCACCCCGGCCAGATACACCAGCGCCATGACGATCGCCGCGGTCCCGAAGACGAGGTCGAACCGCCAATCGAAGAGCACCCGCGCCACGGTCGGTGGCCCGGCGAAGTCATAGCCGATCTCGATGGCGGGGATCGACGGGTTGAACACCGGTGGCGGCGGCGGAGGGGTTCGGCTCAGCGCGACGGCCACGCCGAAGGTCAGGCCGAAGATCATCGCCTCGACGAGCGCCAGCCGGATCAGCGGGCCGCGGGCATCCGGATCGGATTGCAGTGCGGCAACGCCGCTGCGCCGCTGCCGCCAGCCGACGAACCCGAGAGAGCACAACGCCACGGCCTTGGCGATGATCAAAAGGCCGTAGCCGCCCTCGAACAGCTCGCCCGGGCGGATCCGCACCAAGGCGTTGACGACGCCGCTGAGCGCCATCGCCAGGAAGCACCACAACGCGACGGCCGAGAACCGTCGCGCGGCCAAGTCGGCGTGTCCGCCCCCGCGCAGCGCATGGACAAGCAGCGCGAGCAGCCCGCCGGCCCAGATCGCGGCGGCGATCAGGTGGATGAGCAGGCTGTTGGTGGCCAGGTCGTGGGAGCCGCCCGAGGACGAGTGCCCGGTGAGCGCAAGCGGGATCAGGGTGATCAATGCCCCGCCGAACAGCACAGGCGTCGGCGACCAGCGCAGCACCGGGATGCTCGCGACGGTGACGATCGCCGCCAGGAATGCCGTCCACCGCCATGCGCCCGCGGTTTCGACGAGGCTGGCCACCGACCAGATGTCCGACGGGCTGAGCCGGGCGGTCAGTGGCTGGCCGGTGACGTCGGAGACGGTCAACGGCACCAGCAGCGCCGCACACACCGTCCAGATCCCCGACGCGGCCGTGCCGATGCGCAGCGCCCGGTATCCGTCGGCGTCGAGCACGCCGCTCTGCTGCGGGGGCACGAGGAAGGCGGCGAACATGAACGACCCGACCGCGACGACGCCGGCGATCTCCCCCGCGGCGCGCACGAACGGCAGGCCGTAGGTGGTGACCGGGCCCGGGTCGGGCAGCCCGGTGGCGGTCAGCGCGTCGGCCAGCGTCAACGCCCCGATGCCCGCCGCGGTCACCCCGGCCAGCAGGGCAACACCGAACAACACGGGCCACACCGCGCTGCTGCGCACGCTTGGCACCGTTGTCGTCATGACTCCAGCGTATGGGCTGTCTTTACAGACACGGATCAGCCCTGCGGACTACTCGGCCACCTCGCGCAGGGCGCGCCGCTCCATCTCGCGGGCATAGAACTGCTCACGGGAGATCTGCTCGACCTTGTCCATGTCGCGCAGCACGTCGCGAAGCTCGTCCCGGAACGCGGTGCGCCGCTCGACGAGGTCTGCCGCGGGCTCCAGCAGATGCTGGTCGGCGACCACCTGGCGGGCAGTCGTGAACAGCAGTGCCGATACCGCCTCGGTGCTGCGCACCCGGTTCTGCGCGACGTACTGGTTGCCGACGCCCATCGCCTTTTTCGTCAGTTCCTTCTCGTCGATCTCCGCAGGGGCGTCGCGCAGCACGTCGGCCACGATCTCGTACGCCTCGAAATACGGCCGCAGCACAGCCTGTGAGATCAACGGCCGCTTGGCCCGCAGCATGGTGTAAATCTCGTCACCGCCTGCGGCGACGTGCGCCTCCCAGTCGTCGTGCCAGGCCATCTCCTCGGCGATGTGCTCCCGGAACCCCGCGGAGTCGGCGAAGTAGAAGTCGAACTTCAACAGGTCCCGCAGCCGCATCGCCTGATTCCAGAACGCCTCCAACCGATCTCCGTCGGCGCGTGCGGCGTGGGCGAGCGCCATCTCGACGATCGCGGTTTCCAGGAACGCGTCGATGACGGTGTTGCGGTAGAACGCCGCCTCATGCTCCTGCTCCGGCGCGATCCGCCAGACCGGCTCCCGCCCGCCGTCGACGCGCGTGACCGGGTGACCGTTGGACAACGCGTCGAGCGCGGCCCGCACACCGTCGGCGGTGCGTAACCGCAACACACTGTTGGTCACCGGAGTCTGCTTGCGCTCCAGGTAATCCAGCGAGTCCTGCAGCGTGTGATGCAGCTGATCCAGCGTCAGCGCGACGCCGCGGGTGGTCAACAGCAGCGCCGACACCAGCCCGGACGCATTCACGGGGGTGGCGCGCAGGATCCGCCATGACACCTCGATCGCCATCTTCTGCATCGCAAGTCGTTTGGCGGCTTCGTCTTCGGCGATCGGTCCGCCCGGCTCGCCGAGATACTCGCGCATCGACACGGCTTCCGGGAAACGGACGTAGATCTTGCCGTAGTTGCGCTCGCCCTGCGCCTTGATGAAGTTGTACAGCCACGACACCCCCTCGGGTGTCTTCTCACCGCCGCGGGCGTAGGCGGCGTACTCGGCTGTCTCGTGCAGCTGGTCGAAGCTGATGGACACAGGCTGCAGAAGGATGTCCTCGCTGCGGCCCTCGAGGTAAGCGTCGGCGACATAGCTCATCAGACCGAGCTTGGGCGGCAACATCTTTCCGGTTCTTGACCTTGTTCCCTCGATCGACCAGCTGAGGTTGAACCGCTTCTCGACGATGTAGCCGACGAACTGGCGCAGCACGTACTTGTACAACGGGTCGTCGAGCTTGCGCCGGATGAAGATGACGCCGGAGCGGCGCATCAGCGGACCCATGAACCCGAACGACAGGTTGATGCCCGCGAACGTGTGCACTGGCGGCAGGCGGTTCTCCTGCATCGCAACCGGCACGATCGCGCCGTCGAGGTAGGACCGGTGCGAGAACAGCAGCACCGCCGGATGCGTTTCCAACGCGTGCCGCATGTTTTCGATCTCGGCGCGGTCGTAGTCGATGTTGGGGTCGAAGCCTCGGCTGAATATCGCCCTGCCCATCGATGGGATGAGGTCGACGGAGAATCGGCTCCATCCGGTGGAGAGCTCGTCGAGCATCTCCCCCGCCTTGTCGAGCGTCGCGTCGGGTATCTGCTCCAAGCCCTCACGGAACCGGGCCGACGCGATCATCTCGTCTTTGATCAGCTTGGGCGATTTGTACTCAGGTCCGAGCAGCCGCAGCTCGACTCGTTCGATGGCGAGGTCCGCGCGGCGGATCACGAAATGCGCTAGTTCACGGGGGTTCTCGCCGAGTGTGTTGTCGAGCCACTGCTGGCGCAGCTCGGAGACCTTTGCGGGCTCACCCGCAACCACCCGCGCGCGTGACGGATCCCGTTTCAGGATGCGGCGTTGCAATATCTCCGGTGGCCGATACGTGTCGCGACCCGAAATCAATGCGACCACCTTCGAACGGGTGGGCAGGCCGCCGGGCACCCAGAAGACGCGCACGGGAACCACTGTGCGGTCCTCGTCGGCTTCGAGTTCCTCGACGAGCCGGGCCAAGCGCGCCAGGCGGCGGATCCCCGTCCGGAAGCTCCAGCACCGCGACGTTGGAATCGGGATGCTCACGGCGCTGACGTTGTAGCCAGTCGCTCAACAACTCTCGCTCGGCGGGCGACGAAACCGAGGCCAGCACCAGCGCGTCGTCGGTGGTGGAGAAACTTGCCATCGGGTCGTCGGCGGTCACGACCGTCCCTTCTTGGCTGCCGCCTTCTTCGCCGTTGCCTTCTTGGCAGTCGACTTCTTGGCCGCTGTCTTCTTGGCTGTCGCCTTCTTGGCGCTGTCTTCTTGGCTGGTCGTCTTCTTAGCCGCCGCCTTCTTCGCCGGCTGACTTCTTCGGCGCCGCGGTCTTCGCGGCCTTCTTGGCCGGCGTCTTCTTGGCCGGGCTCTTCGGGCGGGCGTACGGCCCGATCTTCGGAACCTTTTCGTGCGGCCAGTCTTTCAGCGTGTCGAGAAAAAGCTGGCGCACCTCGTCGATGCGGTCCGTGAGGTTCTCCACGGTCCAGTCGTCGACAGGAATCGGCGGGTACACCACCACGTCGACGGTGCCCGGGTTGAATGTCGTGGAGTCACGCGCCGAGATGACCTCCGCATTGCGAATCACGATGGGCACGATGGGGATACCCGCCGACATCGCGATGCGGAACGGCCCCTTTTTGAAGGGTCCCACTTCATTGGTGTCGAGCCGGGTGCCCTCGGGCGCGATCAGGATGGACAAGCCCTTGCGCGCGTTCTCTTCGACCTTCTTCAGACCCTCGACCGCGGCCTTCGGGTTGTCGCGGTCGATGAACGCCGCGTCCATCACCTTGCCGAGCGTGCCGACGATCGGGTCGTTCTCGAGTTCCTTCTTGCCGACAGAGGTGAAGTTGGTGTCGACCAGCCGGCCCGCGATGACGGGATCGACCTGGTTGCGGTGGTTGAAGATGAATACCGCGGGCCGCTTGGCGGTCAGGTTCTCCTTGCCCAGCAGATTGATGTTGACGCCGGTAGCGGTCAGCAGCGATCGGCCGAAGGCCGACGTGAAGAAGTTGACGCCGGTGCGCTTGTTTCGGGTCAACAGGCCAAGCCCGAGGGCACCCGCCGCGATCGGCACCAGCGACGCCACGCCTGCGGCGGTGCGTAGTTGGGAGACCGGGTTGTTGCCGCTGCGGCTGGTGAACCGAAGCACGGGCCAACCACGTTTGGCCGCAACCGAAGCCAGCTTTCCCGCGGGATTGGTGGGCCGCGGATTTCCGACCAGGTACATCAACGCGACGTCTTCGTCGCCGTCGGCGTAGAAATAGCTCTTCGAGAGGTCGACGCCGTTCTCGGCGGCGAACGCCTGCACGGCCCTGGCCTTGCCAGGGCCCCAGATGATCGGGGTCTGCACCTCGCCGGTGATCAGGCCGTCGTCGTCGGTCTCGAACTTGTTGCTCAGCACATTCCTGATGCCGAGGAAGCGGGCCACCGGCTCCACCTGGACGGTCAGGGCCGAGGAACTGAGTACAACCGTGTGCCCGCGTGCCATGTGCGCATGCACCAGGTCGCGCATCTCCGGGTAGATGCGGCCCATGATCTTCTGCACGAAGAGCCGCTCGGCGAGTTCGTCGATATCGCCCAGTGAGCTTCCCCGCAGCATTCGCGCGCCCTTGCCGATCAGATCCTCGAACTCCGAGCGGCCGAGCTGGTGGTTGAGACCGGCCTGCACCATCCCGATGAACTCACCGACGCCCATCTGCCTGCGCCGCAACCGATCCCGGGTCATGATCACACCGGTGAAACCGGCCACCAGTGTGCCGTCGAGATCGAAGAACGCGCCGATCTTGGGGCCTGCTGGGCTGCCCTGTATTTCGGCGACCGATCCGGGCAATCGCATGGTGCGCGGATTCCTGCGTCGTGTGGTCTGGCCGTCTCCGGATGTCATAGGGCGCTATTTCCGTTCGGTGATATCGGGGTGGGCTCGTCGGTATCGGGCGTGAATGACGCGGGGACGGAACGCCCGTCGCCGCCGAGGGCCAGCACTTCGTCGAACCCTTCTTGCATGCATCTGGCGAAGAAGTCTCCGTCGGTGACCGCTGCGCGGTCATAGCGCGCGGTGACGGTGATGTAGCCCGCCCGCGACATCAGCACAACCATCATCGCCACTCCGGGCAGCGGCCCGAGCCCGTACTGCCGAAGGATCTTCGCTCCCGCGATGAACGTGTCCCCCGCATAGACAGGCACATTGCTCGCCTGCACATCGGAGTTGACGACCGATCCGGAGATGCCCTCCAGCACGGTGTCCGGCAACAGGCTCAACAAGGGTGCGATCACACCGACCATATTCACGGCGCGTTCGTCTCGCTTGCGGGTCATCTGAGATCGGATGCTCTTGATCCGTTTCGCGGGATCGACGAGACCGATCGGCGCGGCGAGATTGACTCCGGCGAAGCGGTTTCCGCCTGCGGGGTCGTTGTCCGACCGCATATTGACTGGAATCGCCATCGGCAGCGTGTCGATCGGCACGCCCATGGCCTCGTGGTAGCGACGCAACGCCCCGCACAGCCCGGCAAGGTACGCATCGTTGATCGAGCCTTCGGCCGCCTTCGCCGCCCTGTGCAGGTCACCGAACACGATGTCGATGGCATCGCTTCGTGACGACAGGCTGCGGCGCTGCAGCACCGGCGAAGGCTCGGCGGCAGGCCCCACCACCCGGGCGCCCGACATCGCGTAGTCCACCGCGCTGCCCACCGACGAGACCGGGTCGCGGATCACCTTCCCGACCGCCTGTGCGGCGCCGAGCACAGCGTCGCGAACACCGCCCGCGATCGCGCCGGGCAGCCGGTTGAACCCCTCCCGCATCAAGTCATTGGGCGACAGGTCTTGCGGAATCGGCATCGGCGGGGCGGCTTCCGCCGGCGGGTCGCGCTCGAGATCGTAGATATTGGCGAACATCTCGACACCGCCGACGCCATCGGTGACGGCGTGACTGAGATGCACCATCATTGCGGCCCGGCCGCCTGCAAGTCCCTCGATGAGCGTCGCCGTCCACAGCGGCCGGGAGATATCCAGTGGGGATTGCAGCGCGACCTCGGCGAGATCCAGCACCTCACGCAAGGTGCCGGGCTCTGCGACGCGCACCCGGCGGACATGGAAATCGAGGTTGAAGTCCGGGTCGATGACCCAGCGAGGAGCCACCGTCGGCAGGGTCGGCATCACGACCTTCTGCCGAAGCCGCAGCACCTTCCGCGACGCGTGGTCGAACCTGGTCCTCAGGCGTTGCCAGTCCGGCGTGGTGTCGAGAATCTCGACGGTCATGATCCCCGAGCGGGTGCGGGGGTGGGCTTCGCCGCGGTGCAGTATCTGGTCGACGGGGCTGAGTTCCTCCGGGAGTCCGGCCGCGCCCAGTTCCGGCACGTCGCTCATGGCTGCGGCCACCCTGTCATCGTTGCTGCCCCTCCCATCGACTCGGAAATTCCGAATACCCACGCTAGTCCGCCATAACTCGCCGTGGAGGACGTTTTCGGCCTGCGAGATAGACTCTGCGGGCGCGCCGCCCCCGTAGCTCAGCGGATAGAGCAACCGCCTTCTAAGCGGTTGGTCGCAGGTTCGAGTCCTGCCGGGGGCACCACCTTGTCGTATCACGTCGGGTGATGGCTGACAGTGGTTCGGCTGATGCTTTACACCTACTTCGGTTGATCCTTGACACTCCCTGAATGAGGGAGTTGAGCGTGGTTGAGCAGAGGTATCAGGCCGTGTTGGCGGTGACGCCGATGGGTCGTCGATCTCGCAGGCCGCTTCGAAGGTAGGAAGTCGCGTCAGACGCCGCACGCCTGGTTGGCCCGCTACGTCCGCGGGGCTCGACGGCCTGAGGAGACGGTCTCATCGGCTAATGAGGTGTCCGCAATCGATGATCACTCTCGCAGATGTGTATCTGTGCGTGGTTGATGGCCGCTGAACGCACCCGCGCGGTACTGCGCGCAGCGCTGACCACGTACGGCGCCCCGAACAGATCCTGACCGCTAACGGCAAGGTGTTCGCCGGCCGGTTCAACCATCCACCAGCGGAGGTGCTGTTCGATGCGATCTACCGCCAGCACAGCATCGAGCTCCTGCATGACCCAGCCCCGCAGCTCTGCCACGACCGGCAGATCGAGCGGCTCCATTCTGGGAAGCATGGGGGCCCAGTGCAGTCGCACGGCGTATGTCGAGGGTTGCCACCGGTGGAACGTCGCTGCCGGGTGGGCGCTGGAGTTGTTCACCGACGACACCGCCCGCGAAAACGACGATCTCGAAACCGCCGTACCAGCAATATGATTCGGCGAAATCGTGGCCGCATTTCCCCGCTTTGAGTCGGGCAGTTCGTCGCCTATAGTCAGCCGCGGGCGAGACAAGGTGTCCCACTAGCCGCCACGCAGGTGCCACCAATCCTGAATCGGGCGCACCGGTCGTTCGGTCGCTGTCTGCTCCTGCCGGCGATCGGGTTCATCGCGCTCTGACGATATGGTGAGCAACCACTGCGCAACTCGCCTTATCATCGGCCTCCCCAGCCGCCGTCCCCACTTTTGTCGTCCATGCTCTGCCCATCTACTGTGTTGTGGCCGCACAGTTGCCGGCGCGGCCGCCGCCGGAGCATTCGGCGATGTCACGATGCGGTGATCGCTCGCCCCGACGACGTATGCCGATCCGCTTCGGTGTCGTTTCGAGGGGGATATCTGGGGTCGAGGATTGACATGCGCGCACCCCAGCACAACGCCTGCGCCAGGTTCGCCTCGCTCGGCGGTAGCGGCGAGGCGACGGGGGACTTGGCTCATGCCCGATTTGCGGCGGTTCAGACGCAGAAGAGTAAGCAATGACATTGGTCCTCCTTTTGTGGGCTTCCGATCCGGTTGAAACACCGTCATATTCGTTCCAGCGCGCAGCATGCTTGCAAGGTTTACCGAGCCCTCCCATCAGTTTGATGGGCCGGCTGTTCGATGGTTGGCTTTGCGTTTTTCTGCGACTCTGCCCCTGTCGGGTGGGCAGCAACTGCTGGGATCAGCGTGGACGGAAACGCCCTCGGACGAACGGGCCCCGACTATCCAGCGCGGTTGGTCAATAGAGTCGACCACAATTTGAAAGTTTCGGCTCATCGGCGCACGAGAACGGAATGAAGTACTCGCGCTCCGAACATCAACGCTTCTAACGGGATCCGCTCGTCTGGAGCGTGGAATTGCTTCAGGACATCGAATCCGGCAGGTACCCGCAGCGGCGTGAAACCGTAGCCGGCAATACCAAGTTGGCTCAGGTGTTTGTTGTCGGTGCCAGCCGGAAGTAGGTAGGGAACGACGATGCCATCCGCATCCTGCTCCTTGATGCCGGAAGCGAGGAGGTCGACCAATAATCCTGTCGGCGGAGCTTCGATGCCAGCCAACGCCATCATCCAATCAACATCCACATCCTCTCCGACGATGCTCGTGAACTCTTCCTTGAACGCCTCTTCGCTGCCAGGGACCACCCGACAATCAACGACGGCCGAGGCATAGCTAGGTATGACGTTCTCCGTGTCACCGCTGTGAAACATGCTCGGGCTGACGGTATTGCGCAACGCGGCCTTGATGGCTCTGCCGGTGGTGCCGAGGCTGAGAATCAGATCCTCGATGTCGTCCGCCGTGTCCTGCCACTCCATGTCCTTGCTGATAGCAGCGAGGAACATCTCGATCGCCTCAGTTCGGACAAGCGGGAATTTGTGATTCGCGAGCCGATCAACTGCGCCTGCCAGTCGGGCCAACGCGTTGTCTGCAGTCGGCATGGATGCGTGCCCGGCCAGTCCTCGCGCGCTCAGCCTTGCCCACATGATCCCCTTCTCAGCAGTCGCGAGCAGATACGCCCTACGTCCGCTTGCGAGCGTTATTGAAAAGCCCCCGATTTCGCTCAGAGCTTCGGATGCACCATGGAATGCCTCTGGATGGTTCTCAACCATCCAGCCTGCGCCGTACTTGCCGCCGGTCTCTTCATCGGCGAAGAAGGCGAGTATCAGATCTCGATCTGGGGTGACTTCATGCCGCGCGTAATCTCGGGCGACAGCCACCATCATCGCGGCCATACCCTTCATATCCACGATGCCTCGGCCCCACAAATACCCGTCACGGATCACCCCGGAAAACGGCGGCACAGTCCAATCGTCATCTGCCGCCGGAACCACGTCGAGGTGAGCGTGTACGACGAGTGCGGGATCCCCGTTGCCAGAGCTGATTCGACATACGAGATTTCCCCGCCCTGGCGCTGATTGAAAGTATTCAGGCGAGAGGCCTACCTCCTCCAGGAGATCCTTGATGTAAAGAGCGGCGGTCTCTTCGCCGTCGCCGACCAATGACCGATCGCTGTTGCTGACAGACTCGATCCTCACGAGTTCCTGTGCGATTTCAATGGTTTCGCGCTCCACTAGACTGAGTTTGTTCAGCTGCAAATGGCTCACGACTACTCCGTTCAGTAGATTGAAGACGACTCCGTACGTGCCGAGCTACCTCGACAGCTGGTCGTACCGACCGTGGCGAGCGTCTCCTGCGCGGCACGTAACACGAGCTGTTCGAAGCAGTTCCGGCAGCAATCCCACAGCTATTGGGAGGACACCGTCCCCGCCTGCGAAAGCGCACATCGTGATACGCGGGTCAAAGCGCAACCTGTTTGGTCAACGGCAATTCGGGCGTGTCGGGCAGCGTATCGCCGGGTAGGTCGTCAAGACCCAGCATCGGAACCCGGATATGTCGCCGAGTCGCCTCGGCGGCGCCCTCGGCATCGCGGGCAACCGCAGCGTCATATATCAGACGATGTTCGTCGGGAAGCGTAGCCATACTGCCGCGTAACGTCATCGAACGTCGTTGAAACCGCGCAATCATTCCACGTACCTGTTGGTAGGCAGCCTGAAGCGCCGGGTTGCCACATTCTCGGATGAACAAATGGTGAAAGTCGCGGTTCGCGGCCAAGACGTCGCTGAGCGATTCCTCGTCACTGGCCTTTTCGAGGCGCTGTAGATAGCCGCGCAGCTCATCAAGATTCGCGTGCGTCAATCGCGGTACTGCTAGTTTGACCGCGAGCGATTCCAGCACCTCCCGCACTTGGTAGACGCCGAGGAAGTCTTGCCTAGTCAGCTCGCGAACTCTGGCACCGCGACGGGGGATGATTGTCACGAGTCCATCAGCACTTAAGAGGCGCAAGGCCTCCCGGACCGGGCCCCGGCTGACCTCGAAACGCTCAGCAAGAGCCGGCTCTTGCAGCACGGCTCCAGGAAGAAACTCGTCATCGAGAATTGCCTGGCGCAGGCCGTCGTACACCTGCTCGGCAAGGGTCCGACGCTCTACCATCTTCGTGTCACTTCCATCGTTAGCAGCAAAAGATCAGTTCTGCCCCTAGGACGGGTACATGCCGTCATCGCACTCTCTTCCAATTCTGAACCTCGCGCGCATCCTATGGATTCGCGGGTTGTCGTCGACAGTCTACAGCTACCTGTTAGCTGTCATCTCCGTTCTTCCTCCGTTTGCGATTCGTGTCGCGTCTTTTAGTCATGGATTTGTTGCGCTTGCTTACCAACCGGCTAGGTGGCTGACAGCCTCATCTGGGATTGTGCCGTCCTTAGCCGCCCGGAAAGCCTCCTCGACGACATCTAGCGCGTACTCGACTTCAGACTCTGAGATGACCAACGGCGGTACGAACCTCAACACCGAACCCGCGAGGAAAGTAAGAAAGCACCCTCGCTGGAAGCACCTCAGCACAATCTTCGCCGCGAGAGTGCGGCTCGAGGTATGACAATTCGGATCACCGACTTGAACACCGATCATCAGTCCTTCGCCGCGCACTTCTCGGACGAGCTCGTCGCCGGCGCCGATAGTGACCAGACCGTTGCGCAGCAACCTCCCAACGCTGCGTGCCCGAGATCCCAGGTGCTCGTCTTCGAGGATGTCGAGTACTGCCAATGCCGCCGCGGCAGCGACCGGATTCGCCGACGTCGAGAACACGTGGCCGGGGGCCCGCCAGGAGCTCATGAGAGCATCGCGAGCGATGACAGCTGAGATCGGCATCCCGCCACCCAGTGCCTTGCCTACCACGACAATATCGGGTTCGAGACCGAAGAGCTCGGAGGCGAAATACCTTCCGGTACGCCCGAATGCCGTCTGTACCTCATCAGCAATGATCAAAACACCGTGCCGATGCGCTATGTCTGACATGCCAGTTACGAATTCGAGCGGCGGGACGATCACCCCCGAATCGCCCTGGATTGGCTCGATGACAATCGCCGCGACTCCACCAACCGCGTTCAACGACTCAACTGTCTGCTCGAGGTCCGCTAGTGCCTTGCTGGTCATCGTTTCCGTTGCACCGGGATCCGCAGGATCCGTCTTCGGGAATGGCACTGTCGTCACACCGGGAACTACAGGACCGAACCCATCTCTCATAGCGGTGCTGGCTGACGAAACGCTCAATGCACCATAGGTGTTCCCGTGGTACGCACCTGCGAACGCGATCAGGTTCGGACGCCCGGTTGCGGCGCGCGCCAGCTTGATCGCTCCATCAATCGCGTCAGATCCAGTGCATCCGAAGGCCACACGCTTGTCGAACGTGCCGGGAGTGAGCTCGACGAGTCGGGCGGCGAGCCGCACGACGAGCTCATGCACGACGTAGGCCGGGTTGCAATGCACTAGTTGTCGCGCCTGGTTCACAATCGCGTCGACATGCCTGGGGTGTCCGTAACCGATATTCACGATCGCTGCCATCGCATGCAGGTCAAGAAACCGATGTCCGTTTTCGTCCCAGAAGTGTGCTCCGTGGCCACCACGAACAACCACGTCCGGAAAGGCAATCCGGGTGGCGGGTGAGATAACACGCGAAGCCACCGCGAGCGTGCCGAGTTTAGCCGAGGTGTCGAGTTCGCCTGATGCAGGCAAATTCACGGTGCGGTCCTATTCATCAGCCACACTCGTTCCTGCTCGCTCAGACGAGCGTCTACGGCAAGGAATTCCGTGTCCTCAGTTGTCAATTGACCGTCGAATCTCGACATGGCGGTTGTCATGTATGACCGACGAAGATCGGCCAAGTCGATCTCGGTCACCGACAGCTCACCGAACGAGCTTGGAAGAACTATCGTCTTTCCCGGCTTCTCGTCTGCAACATTGCCGAGAACCACACGGATTCCCATTCGCTCTGCGAATTCCAGTTGGGCACTAGGAGTCTTGCCTGCGCCGGTGTACTCAGTTTCGCTTATAACGATCGACTCGTCCTGCGGTAGCTCCTGTGCCAGAACCAGCGCCGCGGCCAGGGCGGTGTTACCGGCAGGCCCACGTTCCAGTCCTTCAGCCTCCGCCAGCAGCTCGGTGGCGAAGAATACTGCGCCCTGGGTAACAGTGACGAATCTATCGATGTAACGCAGCGACCGCGCGGCGTTGCGCGGTACGTCCACTCGGTCGGGCCATATTGTGAACGGCATCGAAAATCCGGTATGGCCGGTGGTGAACGACTTCCGGTTGAAATCGTAATCGGATGCCATGTGTAGGGACGTCAGGTCAACGCTCACCGCGACAAGTTCGGCGCTCGTGCAGCCGGCACGGCGCAGTCCACGCGCGACTCCGGTACACATCCCCCCTCCCGCATGCGTTGCGATCACCATCGCCGGGTCGCGGCCGGTGCAGCGGCGAAGATCATCTGCGATCTCTTCGCCGAGCGTCTCGATCCCCTGGACGCTAAACGGGGTGTACAGCGAGGCGTTGAAGTAGTCGGTCTCCTCCAACACGGCCAATAACATGTAGAACAGTTCGGGCCCTACTGTCATCTGGACGACCTCGGCACCGACAGCCTCGCACTTCCGGGCCTTTTCTAGAATCTCAGGTTGGCCCCGGCCGGCGCTGTCGTAGGCTTCCTGCACCACGACGGCGCGTAGTCCCGACATGGCTGCTTGACTCGCGATCGCGGCTCCGTAGTTGCCGCTCGTGGCGGCCACAACACCGCGATGCCCGAGTTCGCTTGCGCGCTGCACCGATAGCGACGCTCGTCGATCTTTGAAGCTGCCCGACGGGTTCGCGGCCTCGTCCTTCACGAATATGCGGGCGCCAAACCCAGATGGCGCGTGACGGCGTACCAGTTCCGTAATCCGACGTAGCTCCAGCAAGGGCGTTCGGCCTACTCCCCTGTCGTGCTGGATTTGTCGCACATCTGCTGGGGTATAGCCGGTGGCGTTCATTAAACGTTCGTAATCGAGGGCGACCGCACCAGCGGTGAACTGGCTGTAGTCAATACCTGTGGACCGCCGTAGGATCTCGTTGCGGCGCTGCATAACCGATTCGTACTGATTACTGGACATCGGACGCGCCGTTCATGATTCTGGCGGTCTGGATTTCGTCGAGTAGCGACCGGATTTGAGATTGCATCTGAATCCACGCCGGTAACGGGGCTCCGAAGCCATGCGTGTGGCGCGGGCCAATACCGGTGACGACGCCGGTCAGCGTGCGTCCGGCCGCGGTCTGAATCTCTGCCACCTGGCCGAGCGCAGGGTCGGCGGCGAGCCCACGAGCCCGCGCCCGGTACGGTACAGATCGGGTGACCTCGGGGGTGGTGTCAGGTCGATCGATAGGCTCCAAAACCACCCACTCGATCTCGGTCCACGTCGGACCGTCGAAATCGGTCATTTCTACTCCTGATCTGGGGTCATCGCCACGTCGGCCAGACGGGCCTGCAGTGCGTCTCCACTCCGACGCCGACGCCGCAACCGATCGTCGGACGTATCGGCTCAATCGCTGAACGTTGCCGCGGGAACACGAGATTCGGCGTGGGGCCCTTGCGGCGCCGGCTGTAGCTGCTCGTCGGACTCATACACTGCGCACGCGTTTTCGTGGACACGGAGCCGAACCTCTTCACCAACCGGAACGGAATGGTTGGCTGGGCAGTGCACGATCAGCTCATCGCTTCCCACGGTGACACGATGCTCGCTTGTCTTGCCGAGGAATGAGACACTGGCGACCACGCCATGGAACTCGTTCGCGCTGAGGACCCGATCTCGAGCGGGTTCCCGTGCGATTTCAATGTTTTCCGGTCGGACGAAGAAGTAGTAGCGACTTTCTCGGCCCTCCTCGCTCGAATAGTGGTTCTTTGTTCGCAAGGTGCCGAAGTTGGCTCCAACCTCTGTAACGCCGGCCTGGCGGCGAAGCAACTTGACCCGCAGCAAGTTGCTTTCGCCCACAAACCTGGCAGTGAACAGATGCTTCGGCGAAATGTAGAGCTCTGCTGGCGTATTCAGCTCAATGATCACTCCGGAGCGCATAACCGCCACCCGGTCGGACAGGGTCATTGCCTCCTCTTGGTCGTGGGTCACGTAGAGCACCGTTGCTCCTAGCTGACGTTGCAGCGCACGGATCTCATCACGCATCTGCACGCGCAACTTGGCATCCAGATTTGACAGCGGTTCGTCGAGAAGCAGTAGCTGTGTGTTTCGAACCACTGCGCGCGCGAGTGCGACTCGTTGCTGTTGGCCTCCAGATAGCTCGCTCGGCCACCGCTCCGCAACTTCCCTGAGCCCCACCATCTCCAGCGCGTCCAGCGCTCTGCGACGCGCTTCATGCTTCCGGACTCGAGCAGCGCGCAATGGATACATCACATTTCGAAGCACCGACAGGTGGGGCCAAACCGCATAACTCTGAAACACCATGCCCAGAGCGCGTTGGTGCGCGGGCACCAAAGTTCGGTCAGCGGAAGAGAATACAGGACGATCCGCAATATCGATACGCCCGTTTGTGGGCGTTTCCAAGCCCGCCACACAGCGCAATGTCGTGGTTTTTCCGCATCCGCTTGGCCCGAGTAGCGTGAATATCTCGCCCTCCTCGACGTCGAATGAGATTCCACGTACGGCGGCTCCCTCGTCTTCTGTACCCGGGTAGGCCTTTTCGAGGTTGGTTACCTTCAGCATCAGTGAACCCGCTTCTTCTCGGAACGTCGGTCGAGTAATTGCCACAAGCCAACTGCCACCATCAACACTGCAATCATCAGTACGCCCCCGGCCGCGGTGACGGTGGGAAGACCGAGCGACCAGTAGTCCCATAGGAGTGTCGACAACGTCGGGTTGGTTCCGCTCTGGAGGAACAATGGCGTACTCAGTGCCCGAAGGGCGTGCACCGCCACCCAAATCCACACGCTCAGCAATGCTGGCGTCGCGAGCGGCACAGTGATAGTACGCATTGTCCGCCACCAGCTAGCTCCTGAAACCTGGCCCGCCTCTTCGAGTTCCGGATGGATTTGCATGAATCCGGCATTTGCAACCCGGGTTCCATACGCAAGGTAGGAGGTGGTCAACGCAATGATAATGATCCACACCGTCCCATACAGTGGCAGGATCGTAATGGTCAGATACGTTGTCAGCACTGCCACGCCCATGACCACGTCGGGCATCGCGTACGGCATGAATGCCAAGTTGTCGATCGCTCCTCGTCCACGAACCCGCGATCGCACCACCACCCACGAGACGACTGCGACGATAACTACTGCGAGAGTGGGTGTTACGAAGGTCAACAGCGCGGAGTTCCCCACGCTGACGAGACCCCGCTGATCCGAGAACAAGCGCGTGTAATTGTCAAGCGTGAGGTTGTTCAACAACTCGCTCACCGATGTGGACAAGTAGGGGACCGCACTTGTCCACAGGAGCATGGCGCTGGGCGCAAGCACGTACCACACCAAGAACATCCAGGTCGCCACGGCCAATGGGACCTTGGCCCGACCGAGTTTGAATTTGCGTACACCGCCCGACTTGCCGGTCACCGTGGTGAATTTCCTCGTTTGCCTCGTCTGCGCGTGGTAAACCCGTGCCAATACGAGCAGCAGCGCCACTAGCAGTACACCCAAGGCACTTACCGCCCCGTACTGGGGCAAACCGATCGTGAAGTAGATTCGCCGGTACATTTCGGTGCTGAAGACATTGATATTGTCCTTCAGCCCGATGACCCCCGGGACATCGAACGAAGTGAATCCAATCATCAACGACACGATTGCTCCGGACAGCAGTGCCGGCTTCACAAGCGGAAATACGATGGTGAAGATCGTCCGGAGCGGCGACGCACCTGAGGTGAACGCAGCTTCCTCGAGTGAGGGATCCATTCGGCGAACCGAGGGGGCAATGATCATATACACCGTCGCAACGTTCGCAAGGGCTGCAACAACGATCATGCCCGGCATCGAATACAGGTCGATAACGATCGAGCTGAAAGAGCCGAGAACGTGGTTGACGACACCGATCTCCGGACTGAACATCAGCAGGTAAGCAATGGCAAGCATAAATGGGGGAATGGCCAGACCCATCAAAACGAGCGTTCGAATAAGGCGGGCGCACGGGATATCCGTACGCTCGACTAACCATGCGAGACCGCCGCCGAACATTACTGCAAGCACAGTACTTAGGCCAGCATAAACAATTGTGATGAGAAATGCACGATATATATGCGAGTCAAAATACACATCAACGAAATTCGCCAGCGTGAAACCAGGTTCGGAGATTAGTCCATCAGGCTTAAAACTACTGAGTATAAGAACAGCGAGCGGGAGCAGAACCAAATAGGCCAAAATAACAATTGCAATTATCGCTATCCAGCGCACTCTGTAGGTACTGCCACCTCCCTCCACGTTGCGTTTCTCATGCCTTGAATCGCGACGACGACGTACTTGCGGAGCGGGGATCCGATCCTGGGCGATGACCATGGAGCCGATTACCTGCCATTCCTCGATCGTGGTATTGGACGACAAATGTCCGTGCCGACGGGCATCACCGCTGAAGCGAATCCGCGAAGGTTGCCAACCAATGCGTCTGCTCTGCGGCTTGGTTGGGATCCCACGTAGCCATCTGCTTGCCTGCCACTAGCCGGCCATATTCGGAATTCGCGTAGAACGGGTTGCCTCGCTTGGCCACAGCTGTATAGGCGCGCTGTCCTTCTTCACTATTCAGCCAATTGATAAAAAGTTTCGCTGTGTTGGGGTGCGCGGAGGTCTTCGGGATCGTCGCGTAGAGGAGAGTCAGAGGAGTGGGGTCGGGGATCGTCGCACCGACCGGGAGTTTGATCTCCTGACCACGGAGGTACTGGTGGTACCCGGACACCGCGACGGGGACATCGCCGGCCGCGACGAATTGAGTGAGCGCATCTGGATTGTTATTCGCCTTCGGATCCTGCGCGCGGAATTTGTTGACGTATTCGACCGTCTTGTCCGAGCCCCAGTACGCGACAAGCTGAGCGAAGGGATACGGCTGGGCGGTGTAGCCGATCTTCCCCTTCCACTGTGGATTGAGAAGATCTTCGAACTTTCGGGGCGCATCGTTCTCTTTGATCAAGGCCGTGTTGTACTGAATGCAGTAAATGGTCGCAGCGGTGACAACCGCACTGCTGGTATGCGGAATGCCCGGTGAAATACCGATCGCGCTCCAGTCGACGTCTAGCAGCAGACCGCGGGCCGCCAATTCGGGCATAGCGTCGTTCATCGCCACATCGGCCGAAACTGCTCCGGCGGTCGTCTCCTGCGCCACCCGTGCGTTCAGGTTGACCTGGTTGAGGGCGACATGCCGAACGTGGGCCCACGGGTACCGATCGGTGAATCCCCGCACTAGTTCCGGGATCAGCCCATCAGGTGTGCTCTCGTACCACACCAGTTCGCCTCCTTCAGCCCGCGCGGCGTCAACGAGACTTTCCGGTGGAGGCGAAGCGAATTCTGTGACGGGCTTCATTGTTAGGCCGGATCCCGGGTCGACTCGGTCGGTCACCGAGTCCCCTCTCGAACCCGCGGAACAGGCGGCGACAAGAACCAAGGCGCAGCACACCACGGCAATTTTGATCGCGCTCCGGTATCTGATCATTGGCGCTTTCCTCAGTTGTAGTCGCAACGATCACGTTGACGATCTCGCGACCGGGTCGCTAGCGGCAACGCGTCGTACGGTGGACATCAATTTGATGGTTCGGGCGACCGCAATAGACCCAACAGCCGGGCACCGTCAGCGGAGCGCGGGCTCTGTCCAGTGATCCAGAGCACACCCAAACACTTAGCCACCTTCTCACGTACACAGTCTGGTGTCAACAGCAGACGATAGTCGAAGTGTAATTAAGAAAACTGCAGCTCAATCTCTTTCCCGATCTTGATTTCTCATTACTGTTGACAGTAGACTTCCTACTGTATGCTTCATGCGTTAGGCTTCGAGCCGAGTCTCCGGTCTTTCGAGGGCCTCAGAACCGTGTTTCCACGTTGTATGCGCTGCTCGGTGCGGCCATCTCGCGGCGTCCGACCAGGAAAGGTGAAACCCGTTGAACAGCACAACCATCGAACGGACCCCTGCCAAGGAGTACGGAATCCTCTTACCGCAGTTCGGCGGCGCAGCCAGCCGCGAACGGCTTATCGAACGATGCATCGATATCGAGCGATACGGATTCGACTCGGTGTGGGTGCGGGACCATATCGTCTACGAACCGCACACCCATGAAGATCCCGATCGAACGCACCTCGACTGTTTCACCGTGTTATCGGCTGTCGCCGCGGTGACGCAGAAGGTCAAACTGTGTACCGGCGTCTTAATCCCACACCGACACCCCATTCACACCGCACTTCTCTTCGGCTCGCTTGATTTCCTCGCAGGCCCCGGACGCGTCGAAGCAGGCATCGGGGTAGGGACCTACGGTCACGAGTTCGCCGCGATCGGTGCAGCCGGACCAGATCGCCGCGTAGTCGTCGAGGAGCAGGTAAAGATCTGCCGGGCACTGTGGGGTGGCGGTTCCGTCGACCACCACGGCACGTACTACGAATTCACCGATGTCGAGATCAAGCCCGTCCCCGTTGGAAACAACATTCCTATCTGGTACGGCGGCAACAGCTCGGCCGCTGTCCGACGCGCAGTCGAGTACTGCGATGGGTGGGTGCCCGGACGCATGCCGCGTGCTGTGTTCGGACAACGAATGAATCGCATGCGTCGGCTCGCCGACGAGGCTGGCGCCCCGCTGCCCAGGAGCGGGACGATCCCCTACGTCAGTCCGGGTGAGACGGTCGAGGAGGGCATGAAGTACCTCGATATACCAAATCTGATCAGTGCGACGAATCGCATGAACGAAAGCAAGACGATTCCGCCGCTCACAGAAGACAGCGACCTCGGTGGTGTGGCGATTGCCGGCCCCCCGGAAACGATCATCGAGGAGGTCCGCCGGGACCAGGAGGCTGGTGCGGACGTATTCGTATTTGATCTCCGACCGCGGTTCGACCAATACGAAGAAATGCTTCGGCTAATCGGCGAAGAGGTCCTGCCGGCCCTTCGCGCCGGCGACGCACAAGCAACGAGTTGACAGGGGCCGATGTGATGCGCACCGAAGAGGTGGAGTTTTTTAGTGATGGCTGCCGACTGCACGGGGTACTGAAAACCCCTGAAACACAGTCGGATACGCCACATCCGATCATCGTCCAGGGCCCAGGGTGGCTAGAGCAGGTCGGCGACCCACTGAGCAAACCCTTTCATGAGGGGCTGGTGGCGGGCGGCTACGCGGTTCTCCAGTTCGATTACCGAGGGTTTGGCCGTAGCGAAGGCGAGCCAGGATGGCTCCGTCCCCACGATCAGCAGGTCGATATCCTCAACGCGATCACGTACGTGAGTACGCGTGATGATCTCGATATTCACCGGCTAGGCCTATTCGCAGTTGGCGGAACAGCCGGCGGAAACGCAATCTACGTGGCGGCCAAAGATACACGGGTGAAAGCAGTCTGTGCTCAAACCGTCGTCGCCGACGGTACTTCCTGGCTCAAGGAACAACGCCGTGAATGGGAGTGGGTTGAGTTCTTACGAACGGTCGAAGAGGATCGCCGCTTGCGTGTACTCGGTAAGGAAGGCAGTCGTGTAGACCCCACCGAGAACATCATGGTGGCGACACCGGAACGTAAGAAGAAGGGAATGCCGTTGCGCGGCGACGGATTTCACCTCGCCTCAGTGGACTACCTTAGCGACTTCCGTCCACTGGACGTCGTTGGACGTCTTGGCGCGTGCGCGCTGCTGCTGACGTGTATCGAGAATGACGTCGTCACCCCTGAGCATCACGCACACGCGCTGTTCTCCGAAGCGCGAGGACCAAAACGACTGATTGTTCAACGCAATGTGAACCACTACCAAGGCTACACACAGAATTACACGGTTCTCATGGAGCAGTTCCTCGATTGGTATGGGAAGTACCTCCGCTCAGAAATGAGAACGCTGCCCGCCGACCAGTCCGAGACGATTGTCATCGAAAAGTGACTCTTCACACCGAAAGCGAGATATCGATGTCTGAAACGACTACCCAGCTCGTCGCCAACCAACTCGACAAGAACCACATCAAGGAACTCGCGATCGGCGTCGCGACCACTCCATGCCCGCAAACGGAACTCTACGATCGCGAGCCCCTGATTCTGAGGGCGATACGTGAGTACTTCAGGCCGCAGTTCGAGGCAGTCGGCTGTGACACCTACATCGATGATTACGGCAATCTGATCGCCAGTCAGGGCAGCGATAGCGGCGGCAAGACCGTTCTCTTCATGAGCTATGCGATGGCATGGGCGGAAGCAACCATGCCGAATCCGTGGTCGGGCGAAGTCATGGACGGAAAACAATTCGGAGTCGAGGGCGAAGTCGTTTGGGGCCGCGGAGGTTCGGAATGGCATCCATCAAATGTCGCGATGCTCGAGTGTGCACGGATCATCCACCAATCGGCAATCGAAATACCCGGTCGGATCCTCTATGTGATCTCCTCCGGTGGCCACACGTCAAGCTCGGATCCGGTGTATCACTTGCTCTACAACGACCACCTGACGGCCGATATGTGTATCACACCCGGAACAAGAGAGATCGTCCTTGGTAACTGCGGACGACTCGATCTACGCGTCAATGTACTGGGTAAGTCCGTGCACAGTGGTGGGGAGCTCTCAGTCGGCTCGAACGCAATCGAAGGTGGCCTCGAAGCGCTGCGACGACTCGAGAAGATCATGCCTTTCAACGACTCCCGGTACGCCGACCCGGACATGGGACAAGGTCGACTGTCGGTCATAGGCCTCGCCAGTTACCCCTTCTCCCCCGGTTACCACAACGGCATCGGCAGTGGCGGGCATACCCTACAAAATCGGATGCGCTTCCTCCTCGATCGTCGGCTCCCGCCGGGCGAAGATGTGGACAACGCGATCGCCGAGATCAAGGACGCGATCGGCGACATGTCACCGTTCAAAATTACATTCGAACGCGGCGCGCTGCAGTATCCGTCGAAGCACGATCGGGAGTCCGACCTTATCAAGGGACTTGCGCGCGCCTATACAGAGTCGCTTGGGGAAACGCCGAACTATCGCTACGTCGACTACACAATCGACGCCGGATACCTCAATATGGCAGGCATTCCGACGGTGATGTTCGGCGGGATCGACATGAGATTCAGCCATGGTGACACCGAGTTCACCAATCTAGCTGACACATACGATATCGCCCACGTTTATACGACCTGGGCTATCGACAACGCACGCTGACCCTCGGAGTTCTCTTGACGGGTCGGTACGCACAAGGTGCGAGGGAGGCATTTCGCTGGTCGGCGAATTCGCCTTCTGGCATCTGATTATGGCCGGGTGACTGGCTGACTCATGCGGATCATTCGAATTCTGGCCCGGGCCACCGAATGTGGTGGCCCGGGCGGACCAACTCGAGGAGTGTATCGCCAGTGACAGAATTGACGTTGGGGTATAAGGCGTCTGCGGAGCAGTTCGGCGCGCGAGAGCTCGTTGAGCTCGCAGTTGCCGCTGAGGCACACGGGATGGACAGCGCGGCGGTCAGCGACCATTTCCAGCCGTGGCGTCACAAAGGCGGACATGCCCCGTTTTCATTGGCGTGGATGATCGCAGTCGGCGAACGCACCAATCACATCAAGTTAGGTACCTCGGTACTCACGCCGACTTTCCGCTACAACCCTGCCGTGGTCGCGCAGGCCTTCGCTACGGCGGGATGTTTGTACCCGGGTCGAATTTTTCTCGGCGTGGGCACTGGTGAAGCGCTCAACGAAATCGCAACGGGGTTCTCCGGCGAATGGCCGGACTTCAAGGAGCGTTTCGCACGGCTCCGCGAGGCAATCACGTTGATGCGCTTACTGTGGCTAGGAGACCGTGTCGACTTTCACGGTGAGTTCTACCGCGCAAAAGGTGCCTCCATCTACGACGTACCTGCCGACGGTATCCCGGTGTACGTCGCCGCTGGTGGTCCTCTCGTCGCGAAGTACGCCGGCCGCGATGGCGATGGATTCATCTGCACCTCAGGCAAAGGCGAAGAGCTCTATCGCGACAAACTCCTTCCGGCACTTGGACGCGGCGCCGAGGCCGCCGACCGCGATATCGACAGCATCGACAAGATGATCGAGATCAAGATCTCCTATGACCCCGACCCACAGCGGGCGCTGGAGAACACCAGATTCTGGGCGCCGTTGTCGTTGACCGCGGAACAGAAGCACTCCATCGACGACCCGATCGAGATGGAGCATGCCGCCGATGCGTTGCCCATCGAACAGGTTGCCAAGCGCTGGATTGTCGCCTCCGACCCCGACGAAGCCGTGGAGCAGATCAGCCTGTATGTGAAGTGGGGACTCAACCATCTCGTTTTCCACGCACCCGGCCACGACCAACGCCGGTTTCTCGAATTGTTTCAACGCGATCTTGAGCCGCGGCTGCGTTTACTTGGTTGATCGGCACGCGAACATTGATGCCGACAGTGGAGGTTAGCCTCAGCCAGCGTTGTGGCCAGTCGCAAGCCATCTGCCAGAAGCGTGTACTACCAACGACGTTCGTCGCCAAGTCAATAGCCATTCGGAGCGCAATTGGCTGCGCCCCCAAACATCAGTCGGCGCGGGAGTTGATCGGCGCGGTGCGCGGCGCGTCACACACCGGACCGAGGCGCTTAGCCGCAGGTATCGACACAAAGGCACAACAATGATCACTAAGCTCCTGGTGGCCAACCGCGGGGAGATCGCAATCCGGGCCTTCCGGGCCGCCACGGAGATGGGAATCGCCACCGTGGCCGTCTATCCGCACGAAGACCGCAACTCCCTTCATCGCCTGAAGGCCGACGAGTCCTATCAGATCGGTGAAGTCGGTCATCCGGTGCGGGCTTATCTGTCGGTCAATGAGATCGTCCGTGTCGCCCGGCATGCCGGAGCCGACGCCGTATATCCAGGTTATGGCTTCTTGTCGGAGAACCCTGCACTCCCTGCCGCATGCACGGCCGCGAACATGACCTTCGTCGGGCCCAACGCTCATGTGCTTGAGCTGACCGGCAACAAAGCGCGTGCCATCGACGCCGCCCGCGCCGCGGGCCTGCCGGTTTTGGCTTCGTCGGCCCCCTCGGCATCGATCGGCGAGTTGGTGGCGGCATCGAATGCAATCGGATTCCCGTTGTTCGTCAAGGCAGTCGCCGGTGGCGGCGGGCGGGGTATGCGCAAGGTCGCCGATCCCGACGCCTTAGGAGAGGCAGTCAAGGCCGCCTCGCGCGAAGCGGAATCAGCCTTCGGCGACCCCACAGTCTTCCTCGAGCGCGCCGTGCTGAATTCGCGTCACATCGAGGTGCAAATACTGGCCGACAACTATGGCGACGTCATCCATCTTCTTGAGCGAGATTGCAGCGTGCAGCGGCGCCACCAGAAAGTCGTCGAGCTGGCACCGGCGCGCGACCTCTCCGAGGAGGTACGTCAGAGGATCCTTGACGATGCGGTGGCCTTTGCCCGCCAGATCGGCTATTCGTGCGCAGGCACTGTGGAGTTTTTGCTCGACGACGCCGGACGACACTACTTCATCGAGATGAACCCGCGAATTCAGGTCGAACACACCGTTACCGAGGAGATCACCGATGTCGATCTGGTCGCCAGTCAACTGCGCATCGCGTCCGGCGAGTCGCTCGCTGATCTAGGGCTCTGCCAGGAGGTCATCGTGCCTCATGGCGTGGCACTGCAATGTCGAATAACCGCAGAAGATGCCGCTAACGGATTCCGGCCTGACACCGGCCGCGTCACGGCCTACCGCACACCTGGTGGGGCGGGCATTCGCTTGGACGGCGGCACCAACATCGGTGCCGAGGTCGCCGCTCACTTCGACTCAATGCTGGTCAAATTGACGTGCCGCGGCCACGACTTTCCCACCGCCGTCCGGCGCGCCCGCCGAGCCCTGGCCGAATTCCGCATCCGCGGTGTCACGACCAACATCCCCTTCCTACAAGCACTGCTTGAGGACCACGACTTTGAGTCTGGAGCCGTCACCACATCTTTCATCGAGAACCGCCCTTACCTTCTAACAACGCGTACCCCCGCTGACCGCGGGACCAAGATCCTCAGCTATCTGGCCGATGTGACAGTCAACCAGCCGCACGGACCGCGCCCCTCTGCGGTGTACGCGAGGGAGAAGTTGCCTGAGTTGAAGCTCGACGTGCCTCCACCGTCGGGCTCGAAACAGCGCCTTATGTCGTTGGGACCCGAGGGTTTCGCACGGTGGATGAGTGACCAACCAGCCCTCGGCGTCACCGACACCACCTTCCGCGACGCACATCAATCCCTCCTGGCCACCCGCGTCCGCGGCGCCAGTCTGCTCCAAGTGGCGCCTTACATCGCGCGGTTGACCCCGCAGCTGCTGTCGGTCGAGTGCTGGGGTGGGGCCACGTACGACGTGGCGCTGCGCTTCTTGAAGGAGGACCCGTGGGAGCGGTTGGCCGCCATCCGTGAGGCCATCCCGAACATCTGTCTGCAGATGCTGTTGCGCGGCCGCAACACGGTCGGCTACACGCCTTATCCAGTCTCGGTCACACGGGCGTTCATTCAAGAAGCAACAGCGACGGGGATCGACATTTATCGAATCTTCGATGCCCTCAACAATGTTGATTCGATGCGCCCGGCGATCGATGCGGTTCGAGAGTGTGGAACCGTGCTCGCCGAGGTTGCGATGAGCTACACCGGCGACTTGTCCGACCCCGCCGAGAACTTGTACACATTGGATTACTACCTGAAGCTGGCCGATCAGATCGTCCAGGCCGGTGCGCATGTGCTGGCGATCAAGGACATGGCCGGTCTGCTCCGCCCAAAGGCAGCGACGACGCTAGTCGGTGCGTTGCGCAGCAGGTTCGACCTTCCGGTGCACGTGCATACCCACGATACTGCCGGTGGTCAACTAGCAAGCTATTTCGCGGCGTGGGAGGCCGGAGCGAGCGCCGTCGATGGGGCGGCGGCCCCCTTGGCCGGCACAACAAGCCAGCCCTCTCTGAGCGCGATCGTTGCAGCTGCCGCAAATACCATCTATGACACCGGCCTGTCCCTCGATGCGGTATGCGATCTCGAACCGTATTGGGAAGCGTTGCGAAAGACGTACGCGCCGTTTGAATCTGGGCTTCGCGCCCCGACCGGTCGGGTCTATCATCATGAGATACCTGGTGGGCAGCTGTCGAACCTGCGCCAACAGGCTATCGCGTTGGGACTTGGGAACCGGTTCGAGGAGATCGAGACCGCGTATGCGGCCGCCGACCGAATACTCGGCCGCGTCGTGAAGGTAACCCCGTCATCCAAGGTTGTCGGTGACCTGGCGCTCGCGCTTGTCGGCGCCGGGATCACGGCAGACGAGTTCGCTGCCAACGCGGCCCGCTTTGATATTCCCGACTCCGTCATTGGTTTCTTGCGCGGGGAGTTGGGTAATCCGCCCGGTGGCTGGCCCGAACCAGTGCGTACACAGGTGCTCGCCGGTCGTCGGCTGGCCAAGCCGACCGAGGCACTCGCTGATGAGGATCTCGCGGAGCTGGCTAAGCCCGGTCCTCATCGTCAAGCCGCGTTGAACCGGCTGTTGTTTCCCGGTCCTACCAAGGAGTTTGAGGCTCACCGCGAAACATATGGCGACACCTCGCAGTTGAGCGCCAATCAGTTCTTCTACGGACTGCGATACGGCGAGGAGCATCGGGTGCGACTCGAACGAGGAGTCGAGCTGCTCATCGGGGTGGAAGCCATCTCCGATCCCGACGAACGTGGTATGCGCACGGTGATGTGCATCCTCAATGGTCACCTGCGGCCCGTGGTTGTTCGCGATCGCAGTCTCGCCAGCGAGTTGCCTACCGCCGAGAAGGCCGACAGCACCAATCGCGACCATATTGGCGCACCATTCGCTGGCATGGTAACCGTCGTTGTCGCGGTAGGTGACGAGGTCGCGCTCGGCCAGACCATCGCCACCATCGAAGCCATGAAAATGGAGGCCGCCATCACGGCGCCAAAGGCCGGAACGGTTGACCGCGTGGCGGTTTCGGGTGTCGCTCACGTCGATTGCGGCGATTTGTTGGCAGTCGTCAGCTGATTTCGTGCGGTTATTCGCCGGGGAGCCACCGTCACCTCCGTGGGCCGCAACTGGCGCTGACGCGGGCCTAGAAGCTCATCGACGCCGCACAAGCCCGCTGGCGGGCAGTCAATGCACCGCACCTGGTCGCCCTGGTCCGTGCCGGCGCGGTGTTCCACAAAGGCAACTGCTCGAACGACCCACCGACATCACCCCCGCCGAACCCGCCGAATCAAACGAAGGTCGCCTGAAACACCCCGATCCACAGGTCTTGACAATATCTCCGCTCAGAGTCCGTGCGTGACGCTCGGTCTGTCCGGTGCCGCCGCCGTCGCAATGCCCTGCTCATGACGACGCGGGGGGTCCTCGCGAATGAGGGACTCAAGGCCCCGGACTAGCGCCGTCTCTTCTAGGGCGTCGGTGTAGTGGGCGCGATATTGCCCGTCGGGTCCGATGAGGTAGGTAAATGCCGAGTGCGGCGTCATGTACCCCGAGGGATCGTCGGGGTCTGCGACTTGTGTGGAATACACGCGATAGGACTTCTTCGCTGCTTCTATCTGAGCAGAAGTTCCTGTCAGCCCGGTGAAGCGCGGGTAAGCGTGCTCAAGGAAAGCTCGCATCACCTCCGGTGTGTCGCGTTCTGGGTCGACCGTGATGTAGAGAGGGCAAACACCGTCGGCCAATGACCCGAGCGAATCAAGCGCTGACGAGAGTCGGCTCAAGGCCCGTGGACATACCATCTTGCAGTGCGTGAATCCGAAGAAGACGAGCATGAATCGTCCCTGATAGGTCTGTTCAGTAACCACCTCGCCGTTATGGTCGACGAGGGTGAACGCGCCCGCGACGGAAGGGGTCGTTGAATTTCGTGCTGCGTTTTGCACGCTGTATCGCCTCACCGTTGAATCTGTAGTTCGTACGTTCGCGGCTCACCCGGGGACAACCGCAATTCGAAGCCGCGGTTGTCCTCTCGCACGGTGCAGCTTGTTTGCTGCTCGCTTGCCATCGACGACCCTCGCGGTGCCGCGCACGCCACCTCGCTGTTTCCTTCTCGAAGACTCCACGACTGTGCGTCTCTGCCGAGACTGACGAAGACAGTTCCGTCACCGCCGCGATCGCTGTGTCGCTGGATGCGGAACATGAGTGTGCTTTTCGGCGAATCGAAGTGGGCCTGCGACACGCTGATGTCTGTGCTTACTGCTGTGAGTGCGGGTTCGGTGAAATGCGAGCGGCTCCATGGCTGGTTGTAGAGCTTCCACAGACCGTCGGGAACGTTGAGGCGTGCGTAGGCGAGGAGGGCATTACCGGTGAGGGGTTCCACCCTTGTTCGGTTGCCTTCTTGATCTCGCTCGTCATCGTTTCGTGGGTAGTACAACCCGCCGTCGCGCCACGTAGGGTTCATATACCTGTCGGCATGTCGAAGGAGACCCTCCAACAATTCGGTGTCGCCCATCTCGGAGGCCCATGTCGCAACCCAGCCGAAATCGCACGTATCGTTAGTCGCGATCTGACCCATGGCTTCGGGCGGAGGCGACTGCTTCACCGATATCAAGCCGTCAGGACCCTTCTCGATTAGATCCTTGATCTGCCTGGGATAGTTCGAGCGAACGAAATCCCTGTTCCACATGTTCATCAGCGTGCCGCACCAAGCGTCCATCCAAGCGGCAGTCGTTGCATTGGGCAGCATTGCGCCAGAATCCTGGAGGCGCATTAAGTTGTAATGGCCGGCCGAATCCAGTCGGCCGAGGTCCGACCAGGCCTTTTCGTAGCTTTCCGTCACCTCAGCCGCCATCTGGCCGCCGGTAACGAGGTCGTGCATCCGAAAACCTAGAATTGCAGGTTGATTGCAAATCTGAAAAGCACAATTCGGTTCACAGGCGACACCGATATAGCCTGTTTCCGCCAACTGCCAGTAGACGTGTTCGGTAAGCGAATGCTCGTCGTAGTCGAAGACTTTGGGTTCACCACCCCAGAAAAATGACCAGTAGGAGAACGACAACGCTCCAGGCCGTGTGTAGCGGTCGTCGTCGAACAAGTGGTGATACATCGAGGCAAGCGACTGCACATAGGCGCTGTACATGATGTTGTCCCTGCCCACGGGATTCCACTCTTCCTGGTATTTGTCGGCAAGATGGGCATTGAAGACCGTCCCGCCGCGGCTTACATCGCGCCAGTACAGCCATACCTCTGGCATGAGTAGCTTCTCGATCAGGCGCTCGAAGACCGGTTTGAACACGCCCGGCGCGTTGGGCAGACGGTGAACATGGGCCAGTGCCAACGCGTAGGCCATATAGGAAAGCTGAAAACGATATCCGCCGAAGTCGAACTGGCCAGTGTCCTTGTTCTGCATGAAGGACCAGTCATTGGGCCATTGTCGCGAGAGGTTGTCTATGTGGCGTATGTGGCCCAGTTGCTCGCCGGATAAGTAAGTGTCGCCGTCGGCGTGCGTGATTGCTTCGGTTGTAGACGACACTTGCCGTTATCTTCCTCTCCGTGCAGCCCAGTCCGCAGCGCGTTTGAACGATGCGCACAGTTCAGCTGGCACCTAAGTTTCTTCTTTCACCGTGCCCGATGTACCTGGCAACAGGCTGTTCGGATCCCGAACACTGAAGCAGTCACTCCGGCTAAAGATTCTGGAAGGCGATACGCGAGGTATTCCCCGAGCAGCGGTGCTGGTTCCACAAGCAGGCCAATATCCTTGCTGCGCTATCGAATTCGGCGCACCGCGGTGCGCTCGTGCGATGGGGGGGTCGGCCGCGCATAGAGGCTATCGGTGGCTGCGTTGACGATGACGTGGAGACTCACGAATAGACCGGCGACAGGTCGATAAATATGCGGTAGTCATCAATCTTCCCGGCGTCGTTCGCGTGATAGATCGTCGCCGAAGGCACAGTGACCTGTTTGCCGTCTAGACGTCGATAGGTGACGTCGGCATGAGCGATCGTGTGCGCCTCGCTCGTCCATGTATTGACTACTTCGTGGCGCACGGCGGCGATTGTCATGTAGAACTCGTTGAGTCCGGCAGTGATGCCGCCGCGTCCGATCATGGGTTCGGCATTGCCAAAGACCGCCCGTGCATCCTCGGCGAGGAGTTCGCCGAAACCACGGACGTCCATAGCGTCGATAAGGGCCAAGACGCGACCAGGCTGCAGATTCACTTGACCGCTCACAATCGCTTCCTGTCCTCTCAATTGATCACTAATGCGGTACTCGAGGCCCCGGACGTCATATCGGGTAAACCACGCCAGTAAGTTCAGTCGAAACAGCCCAGAGTCGCCGCTGTGTCTCCGTATCGTGTGATTGACGGCTTGATTCCACAGCCGCTGCATCTCCGCGGATTCCCGCGAATCCAGTTGGGCCGTAGTACTCGCCGCCTTGCACAGCTGGGTCGGTCGCGGCCCGCAGCGTCGGCCGCGCACCGAAATCGGCCCCTTCCGGGAACAGATACGGTCCGAGAACCGGGCTAATGTTGACACGACTGGGATGAACCGGCCGAGGTCCGTCCCGCCCGAGACGCCGGGGTGGGCGGCCACGGCGACAGTCGCCGAATGGGCAGCGGTCAGCTTGCGTTGCAGCTCGTAGGTGAACACTATATTGGCCAGTTTCGACTGGCCGTATGCTCTGATCCGGTTGTACCCGCGCTTGGCACTGCAGGTCCTTGAAGTTGATCGAGGCGAGATACGTGTGGCCCTGGCTGCTGACTGTGACCACTCGCGAATTTCGGACTGCCAGCATATGTTTCCAGCAACAGACCGGTGAGCGCGAAGTGGCCAAGGTGATTGGTGCCGAATTGGAGTTCAAAGCCGTCGGCGGTAGTCATATACGGGGTCCAGCAGACGCCTGCGTTGTTGATCAGCAGATCGATTCGCGGATGGCGCGCCTTCAGTTCCTCGGCCGCTTCGCGCACTGAGGTCAGGGCTGCCAGATCGACTCTCTGCACGGTGCAATCAACCCGGTGATTATCTTGAGACATTCTGCGTGCTGCAGCGCGTCCCTTATTGACATCGCGTACCGCGAGAACAACATGCGCACCGTGGTCGGCTAGGGCTTTCGCGGTTGCATAGCCGAGGCCGCTGTTGCCTCCCGTCACGATGGCGACGCGTCCACTCTGATCGGGCATGTCGGCGGCAGTCCAATTTGCGCCACTATTCTGGTGACGTCTCAACGCTCCCAACAATGACTTAGGCCTGTCGCACATCGATTTTCGCATCCACGACTCGATCGTCGAACCCACGCAGGCGTTGATACAGGCCGAGTTCTTCCTGGGTGCAAAGCACCCAGGATAGTTTTCACCTGACTACACGCAGAAAGCTGCCGCATGATCCCGCGACCGAGGAGTGGACGCTGCTGGCACCGCAGATGCCGTTCGGCCCCGGGACGATGGTCCGCACCCGAAGGGTAGTGCTCCTCATCCATCCGCTCGCGGGGTCGGTGCACCACGGCAGTAGCGGTCTGTTTCCCTTGGGTCTCTTGCATTTGTCGTGACCAGGATTCAACGAGTCCGGAAGAGTTGACTCATCCTTCGATTGCTCAACCCTCTTCACGCCGCCATCTGTGGACGATCCTGACGATGCGCCATCAGGCCGCTCCTTGCTCGTGTGAGCCGCACTGTGATCACCGGTACGGCCGCGATGGTGGTGCCCCTGAGCCGAAGCGGTTGCTGACATGACAAATGACATGGCGAACGCGACGACTATGGCAGTCGCGCAAGCGGTGATCCTCAGTAGGACCTGCGACCCGCGTCCGCCCGGCATGGTGGAATCCTTCGCATCCGGTGTTTCGAGCGTTCGCCGGCTTGCACCAGCTGTGCGCGGCGATGCAATTGCCCGCAGATATCGATCGCGATGATGTCGGCGCGGTCGGCCGCCAGCCGCACAGGGTGCTGGTGTGCGTTCGCGCCGGAGACGTCCGAAGATGGTAAGTGATTATGATTGTCAATACTTATTACTACTTGCGCAGGGCGGGTCTGTCAAGCGGCCTGCGGCTTTTCTGCGCGTAGTCAGGCGAAAGCATCCTGGGTGCTTTCCACCTAGGAAGAACTCGGCCTGTATCAACGCCTGTGTGGGTTCGACGATCGAGTCGTGGACAAACCCCGTCCCGTTCGACCGACCCTTCATCCGACCAATGGACTTTGAAGGTAAAACCGTTGTGGTGCTGGGAGCTTCGCAACGAGGAGGCAGTGGTTGGGCCACGGCTACGCTTGCTAGCGAACGCGGCGCACGTGTAGTGGTTGGCGCACGGCGCTTCGAGGGCGTCCAAGAGCTCGCCAGCGAGATCGACGGACTGGCGGTTCAATGCGATGCCTCGGTTGAAGCCGACGTGGAGGCGATGGCTGAAGCCGCGGCCGCACCCGAAGGCGTGATCGACATCGCGATCCTTGCCGCGGGGATGCCGGTCATCGGCACCATCGACGAGCTCGACGGTACGGCGTGGAGATCAGCGATCGAGAACAACTTCTTTTCGGCTGTTAATTTCATTCGGCAAATGTCACGGCGGATGAAAGCAGGGGGATCAATCGTCATCGTGAGCTCGATTGCAGCGATCAGGCAGATGCCAGGCTATGATTCCTACGCCTGCGCCAAAGGTGCCACGGAAGTCCTCGTACGGTACGCGGCGCTCGAGTATGCCCAGCGCGGAATCCGTATCAACTCCGTAGCCGGTGGTTTCATTAAATCGCCGATGACCGCCGGAATCCGCGCCATACCGGAAGTCTGGGACGTCTTCCTCAAAGAGATTCCCCTCGGCAAGCCGGTCCAACCAAGCGAGATCGGCGAGGCGTGCCTGTGGCTGTCTTCGCCCACGGCTGCGGTGACCGGAATAAGTGTGGTCGTCGACAACGGCTACCATCTGCTGCGGCCGCCTCAACCAAGCGAGATCTCCGCCGTCGTCTATGAGCAGGCGAACATACAGGCGGGCTACTGAAAGGTGGGGAGCCCGACACCTCACACTCAGCGAGCCCGCAATGTTTCGAGCGGAGTGCGCAAGATTTCTGATGCTCATTTCTACTGTCGCAGTGCGGCTTTAGTATTCATCTGATCCCTGGCATCACCGTCGCGCTGGCTATTCCTGCAGGAGGGGCATGACGAGGTCGAGTGCGGGTTGGAGGTGTTGCTCGAGGGAGTCGGTTTCGGTGGCCGCCCACCGGCAGAGGGCTCCGACAAAAACGTCCTGTAGCACCGAGCCGGCAACCGAAGTGTCGAGATCGTTGCGCACTTGCCCGGTGCTTTTACCGTCGTCGAGAAGTGCTCGGATGAATTCCGCGGTTTGACCGTGGTCGGGACCGAACGGTCCGCCACATCGGATCCAGGTACGGACCATGACTCGTCGGGTCGTGTCGTCAGTGTCGTAAAGCGCCGCCACGGCTTTGAGGCCGTCGAGGATGCGGGTGATGGCATCCGGGGCGGCCGTTGCGGTGATGCGGTCGCGTAGTTCTTCACGGCGCCGATCGATCCAGGCGTGGGTTACGTCTTCTTTACCTGGGAAGTGGTTGAAAAAAGTACCTCGGGCCACATCTGCGGCCGCAGCGATCTGGTCGACGGTCGTCGCGTCGTAGCCCTGGCGGATGAACAGCTCCACGGCGGCGTCGACGATCCGCTCGCGTGTCTGCTGGCGGCGTCTGGCCCGGCGATCACCGGTAGTTGCGGTCGTCACGATCTCTGACTGTACTACAGTTTATACTTGTATTTCAGTACATTTATGGACTATAGTACAGATAGCGACATCGGTAAGACCGAGGAGATGAGCTCCGATGACCCAACCAGGGCGGGCACACGAGGCAGCACCACCGACAACCCCAGAGCCTCCTCGCACCGAAAACAGTTGCGCCATAGCCAATTAACGTCGACCGAACACGGTCGACCCAATCAAAGGAGAAACTAATGTCTGTTGCACCGCTGCCCACCATGAACGTGCCCGCTGCACGCCCACCGTTGCCGAAAATCGCTCTGGAAGAGGCCTTTGCGCACAAGCAAACGATGACGCTGGACCAGAACGGCAACCCCGACTGGGACTGGCACCGGGAAGACAATGCGTTGAACCAGCAGTACATCGACGCCGTCAGCCCGCGTCTGTTCGACTTCGAGGAAACCCGCCTGCCAGCTATGGACGAGGCTGGAATCCAGTTCGCCGTCAACTCGCTGACCTGTCCGGGAATCGAACACATCCTCGACCCCCGTGAGGCACAAGACGCGGCCACGGCGGTCAATGACTTCTTAGCCGCGCAGATCAGCCGACACCCGGACCGCTTCGGAGGATTCGCCAGTGTCGCCATGCACGAGCCCGAGAAGGGGGCGGCAGAGCTGGAGCGCTGCGTCAACCAGCTCGGCTTCAAGGGTGTGCTGTTCAACGGCTACGCCCAACAGCACACCGAGGACAACCTTGTCTACCTCGACGACGAGCGGTACACGCCGCTGTGGGAGGTGGTGACGGAACTTGACGTGCCGGTCTACATTCATCCCCGCGTTTCCTATCAGCGCTTGATGTATCAGGGCCACGACGAATTGCAAGGCATGGTGTTCGGCTACTCCCCGGAAACAGCCGTTCATACGCTGCGGATCATCTACGGCGGCGTGTTCGATCGCTTCCCGACCGCCCAAGTGATCATCGGCCACCTGGGCGAAACGATTCCCTTCCAAGCCTGGCGCATCCAGCACGCCTTCGAGCACAGCCCGCGCAAAGACAAGGTCGAGCTACGCCTGCAGGACTATCTGAGACGCAACATCTGGATCACAACTTCAGGCAACTTCAGCACCACAGCACTGCACTGCGCGATGGACACCATGGGCGCCGACAGGATCATGTTCTCCGTCGACTACCCCTACGAAGACATGGCCGAAGCATCCGATTGGTTCGAGTCCTGCGACATTTCCGAGGCCGATCGCCACAAGATCGGATATGAGAACGCCAAGCGCTTGCTTCGTTTGTGATGACACCGCCGAGCTCACGCTGATCGGGTCATCCTCGTGAAGCTCGGCATCAGCACGGTCATCACCGATGAAGGGATTCACCCGGCCGTGTTGGCCAAAGCCTTGGAAGAACGTGGGTTTGACTCACTCGTGGTGGCTGAGCACTCACACGTTCCCGTTAGTCGGGCCACGCCATACCCAGCCGGCGGCGAGTTGCCCGATGAGTATTACCGGGTATACGACCCGATCGTCGCGTTGACAGCGGCCGCCGTCGTAACCTCCGAACTCCTTGTTGGGTCCGGCGTGCTTCTCCTGGCACAACGGGACACCATCCAAACGGCGAAAGAGATCGCAAGCGCCGATCACACTTCGGCAGGCCGATTGCTGCTCGGTCTGGGCCTGGGCTGGAACCTCGAAGAGATTGCCGATCACGGCATCAACCCCGCGACCCGCGGCAAGCTGCTCGACGAGAAACTGGCGGCGATGAAAGAGCTATGGACCAAGGAGGAAGCCGAGTTTCACGGCGAGTACGTCGACTTCGACGCGACCTTCTGCTGGCCCAAGCCCGTGCAGAGGCCGCATCCGCCGATTTTTTTCGGCGGATTCACCGCGGCGACGGTGGCCCGAGCACGGCGGCACCACGCTGGCTGGACGCCCATTGCAGTCCCGGTCGACATGGTCCCCGCACAGATGAGCCTTCTCGATGGTGATACCGACATTCCGGTCGACGTCGTCGTCCCCGAAAACGTGGAACCCGCACTTCTCGACGCTTACTGCGAATACAACGTGGAACGGGCGTCAATCCTGCTGTCCACCAAACCTGAATCGGAGACTCTCCAAGTTCTCGACAGCATCGCCACACTCATCGAGATGTACCACTGATGTACGGACGCCAGCTCATCCTGGTCCGCCATGGGTGCCAAGCGGAATTGATCGCGATAAGCGTTGTCCCGAGTCCGCTCTGGGCTGACGACTTCAAACTGGCCAGCGAGTGACTTCGACACGGTCCTTGAGTCCAATCAGTCCCGACCCGTTGCCAACCACCGCGCCCCCAATTCCGTTGTCGCTGACGACCAGACGCAGATCACTACCCTCGATACTGGCGCGCACGGCCACCTCGGATGCGCGCGCGTACTTGACAGCATTCGTCAAGGCTTCTGACACGAGGTAGTACGCTGCCACTTCAACTCGTTCAGGCATTCTTGTGCCGATATCCAGATCAAGTAGCAACCGGTAAAGCACAGCGGCGCGCTAAGCCTTTGATCGCAGCGCCGAGCCCGCCTCTCGAGAGGATGGCGGGATGCATTCCGTGGGAAAGCTCGCGGAGTTCGGCAGCAACTGTGACGAGTCCGGAGACGACAAGCGACATCTGCTCGCTCAGCTGGTGTTGGTCAGGCTCCACCAACAGCTGTACGGCACGAAGTTGGAGACCGAGTGACACGACGTGCTGCTGTGCACCGTCATGGAGGTCGCGTTCGAAGCGTTGCCGAGCGTGATCGCCCGCGGCGACGATTCGAGCACGAGATGCGGTGAGTTGCGCACGAGTCTCGGCGTTGGCGATCGCCGTGGAAACGAGGTCGGCAAAGTCTTGGATCCTCAGTTCGGTACCAGGCGGAAGCGGCCCTGCCCGCGCCGACGCGGCGATCAATGCGCCCCAGATGCGGCCACCCACGAGGATCGGCGCGCCCGCGGCGGACTGCAGGCCGAGACTTCGGATGTGCGCGGCCGTCGGACCCGTTGCGCCGGCATAGGAATCCATGCGGGCCGCTCGGCCTCCCCGAAGTATCCGGGCGGCGACGCTGTCTCCATCGAGCGAGACATGCTCGCCCTCACACATGATCGCCTCGCCGTAATCGTCCCGGCTACCCGCGACGACCGTTGCCCCATCCGGCCCGTATCTGAGCAAGACGACGTTTTCGACGCCCAATCCCCGGGATAGTTCGAACACGGCCGCGGGGAAGATCTCGGCTAGAGCGATTGCGCGGGCCACGAGCGTTGCGACGTGCCGCAGAGCGGTCTGTTGTTTGGCCAGCGACCTGGCCAGCGAGGCCGCACCGTCGGCCTCCTGGCGACCTTCCTCCGCTTCGGTGGCCCGCAAGCGCGCTTGCCAGCCGAGAATGTTGGCCGAAAGCGCAATGGGCAGGAACACGAACAGCGCAAAAAAGTCGTCACCCGTAATCTGCCGGGGGTGCTCGAGATGAAAGTAGAACGTAGGCAAACGCGCTGACCAGCGTTGTCGCCACGGACAGCCCAAGTCCCCACCCAGCCGAAACGACCAGCACGCCGAGCAAAAACAACGCCCGGAACGACTTGTCGGAACCCATGTGCTGGAGCGAGAACACCACTGCCGTCTCCAGGCCGATGAATCCCGCCGCCACGGCAATGCCGACACCGAGTGGTAAGGGTTGCGGCCGTAGCAAGATGCCCAATGGCCCGCGATGGCGTGGGCCCCGCGCTGACTCGAGTCGTTGCGGACTGGGTTGCGTCTGTCAGCGCGCGCTCCAACAAACGGGCAGCCGCTTGATTCCGTGGATGAATTCCGACAGCAGCCGTGCGGGTTCCCCGGCAATTGCGATGTCGGGAATCTGACGGTGGAGCTCACGGAAGGCCACGTCGATCTCTCGACGGGCGAGGGAAGCGCCGAGACAAATGTGCGGTCCTCCGGCGCCGTAACCTACATGCGGATTCGGCGACCGCGTCACATCGAACATCCAGGGATCACGGAAAACTGATTCATCACGGTTTGCCGACGCGTACCACATGGTGACCTTGTCCCCCGTGGTCATCTTGATACCGTGCATCTCAATATCGGTGGTCAGCGTCCGGCGCATATAGATGACCGGAGACGACCACCTGACGATCTCCTCGACAGCGGTTGGACTGACGCCGTCGAAGTCTTGCCACCATCGTTGCCGCTGTTCGGGGTATCGGCTCAGTGCCACAACACCGTGGGTGATCGCGTTGCGGGTGGTTTCGATACCTGCTCCGACAAGCAGGTTGAAGAACGATCCAACTTCGTCGGTCGTCAGGCGTTCACCATCGACCTCCGCCTGAATCAGGCTGGTCGTCAGATCATCGCGGGGACTGCGTTGTCGGTCGTGCGCAAGCGCCATTCCGTAGTCACCAATGCTTTTCACCGCGGCGAGGTAGGCCTGCTGGTCCGGTGCCAGCTCGGGATCTCCAAAACCGAACATAATGTTCGTCCATCTGAGCATCGTCTCCCGGTCCGCTTCGGGAATGCCCATCATGTCGCAGATCACTTGTAGCGGCAGTAACCCCGCCAGCCCGGATACCAATTCACCTGTGCCGTCGGAATGATCAGCCACCATGGCGGAAACGAGGTGACGCGCACGCTCATGGATGATTCGCTCGATCTGCGACACCACTCTGGGTGTGAACGCTCGCCCGACAATCGACCGCAACCGATGATGACGCGGATCGTCAAACGCCAGCATCGAACCGAGATACTCGATGTCTCCCGGCTCATGATCGGCCATCGTGAAGTTCTTTGCGGAGCTGAAAATCTCGGGATTGCGGCTGGCGTAGCGTACGTCCTCCATCAGGGTAAGTGCCCAGTGTCCGGCCCCGCGCTGCTCTCCGTCGTGCACTAGCTGATCGAAGAACTTCACGGGCGCTTCGCGCCGCAGCGTTCCGAAGGATCCGTCGCGAAAGGCGTCGTCACGAGCCCAGAATTCCCACGACGCCAGATCGATGTCCGTCAGTGAAACCTCAGCCGGTTCCCGGCCATTGACGCAATCTTGCAGATAAGCATTGCTTCCAGGATTACTGGCGGCAGTTGTCACCTCTTTAGCAACCGACGCCTGCTCGACATTAATTCCGTGCGTTGCGACACACAGAAAGTTCACAGTGCAATCTGCGTAACATGCTGCGGCACACTGCGTCCTATTGCCGACCGAGCACCCTGGATTGCCGGCTCTCGGCCGCGTGCTCCGGCCACTTGGCGTATCCAATGTCGAAGCTTGGGTTCGTCCTCATGGCCGACATAGGCATTCAGCCAAGCCTGTAGCCGCGTTGCTGTACGACCCTCGATGCTGCGGTCCGTACGGCTGACCACATCGAGAGCCAGACAAATCGCGCTGAACGTATCCCCGATGCCGATGGCGATGAAGAGCTCGTTGCGTTGATCCGAGTCGAGGAACGGCCTCGCCGTCTCCGCAAGCGACCACGCCAGTCGTGATTCTACGAAACTGCTCGCAACGGGCGATGATCGATTGGTGCGGTGACTGCGGAAAACTGTCAAAATGACTGCGAATCAATCCTATTGGCGGTGTCACCCAGTCGACCCTATCCCGCTTCTACCAACCGTGGGTGACCGTGATACCACCAGGAAACAGGTGCCCTACTCATTTCACGTTGAATCCCGCGTCCACCGGAAGCGTCACGCCGGTGACATATTTAGCCTGGTCGCTGACCAACCATACGACTGCGTCGCTGACGTCTGCCGGCTGCATCATGGCAACTGGCATCAGGTTCTCGACCGCTGCCGTAGCGTGCGGGTTCTCGGCTACCCAGGCATCGACAGCCTCGTTCATGATCATTGTCGTCTCAACACCTGTCGGGTGAACTGTGTTCACGCGAATGTTGTCTTTCGCCAACCAGTGCGCGAAAGACCGCATCAATCCGACCATTCCGTGTTTGGAAGCGGTGTATGCGCATTGTGCCGCGGTCCCGTCGCCGCCGACACCCTTGAGACCTTGGGTGGAACTGATCAGGACGATCGCCCCACCTTTGCGCGCTGCCCGCATGCTCGGCGCAGCGGCTATGACCGTGTTCCATACACCGATCAGGTTCACGTCGATGATGTCTCGGAACAAGCTCATCGGAGTCGGGATCTTTGGCCGCCGGCCGCCGCGATTCCGGCGTTGGCCACCACGATGTCGATCGGGCCCAGTACATCCGTAGCCTCCGACACGACATCCTCCAGCCCCGATGCGTCGCGAACGTCAGCCGTCCGGGCAACAATCCTGCGACCGAGATTCTTCGACCCCTTTCACTGTCTGCTCGAGGTCCTCGGCGGTGCCCAACTGGTATGGGACCGTATCGATCTGACCGCATAGGTCGATCGCGACGATATCCGCACCCTCTTCGGCCATTCGAAGGGCATGACTTCGCCCCTGTCCGCGCGCGGCCCCGGTGATAAAGGCAACCTTGCCGTCGAGCATGCCCATTTCATCCATCCTTTCTCTGGGTGCCCATTACGCCGCCGCCTGCGGCGGGACATTGTGATTGGTTCGAAACATGTTGTGCGGGTCATACTTTGCCTTTGCCGCTTGCAGCGCCTGGTAAGTGTCTGGGTCATATGCCCGGCGAGTGCGCGCCTCGGTCGCATCGGCTGGGCCCAGGAAACTGGGGTGGGCGCACTCGTGCATCCACGGCCGCAGGGCGGAGACGAGCTCGCGACCGGAGTCGAGGTAGTCCGCGACTGCATGTCCGGGAGGCACCACGGTCAGAGCGAAGAAGGCAAAGGCCGCGTCGCGCGAGCCTATCGCGTTAGGGAAGGCCGGCGGCCGACCCAAAGCCCCTCCTAGGTGGCGGATGTCGACGATATTCAGCTTGCTATCCGCTTGCGGGCCGGCCACCTGGACGATTGCGTTCACCGCGTCGTCGCTCAGCTCGCGAAGCAATCCGAAGTGCTCGACGGCTGGTGCCGGGTCTGTCGGGTCGGCGGTGATGGAGCCGAATCGCGTATAGGGGATCTCTTCGACAGTGTCCATCAATAGCGGCGCCACCCGACGCAGCGGCTCGATCAAGCGCCTGCCGATAATGGCGGAGCCGACAAACGAGAGCCGCACTGCGACGGTGAGCTTGCCTTGCATGAATGGCGGAAGTCCTGGCAGCGGTGGAAGATTCAGCAGGGCGACTCCGGTGCTGATCTCGTCGGGTGCCGTCGCCGTGAATCGCCGATAGGCCTGCAGGACTTCTCGGGTGTCCTCGCCGGAGTAGAACAATGTGCCCGCATAGAGCCGGGTCACTGGAAACAGCACAAACTCCATCGCCGTAACGACGCCGAAATTGCTCTTCCCGCCGAGCAGGGCACTGAACAGGTCACTCTCTGACTGGGCGGTGGTCCGATGCAGCCGCCCGTCAGCAGTGACCACGTCGATCGCCTTCACATGATCAGCGGCCCAACCGAATTTGCGTCCCATGGTCAGGCTGGCTCCGCCGCTCAGTGTGTAGCCGACAACTCCGACACCCGGCGAGGATCCGGGCAGCGGTGCCAGCCCATGGGCTGCCGCCGCCTCCACGAGTTGCCCGAACTGAACCCCGGCCCCGACTCGGGCGGTCCTGTTACCCGCATCGACATCGACCTTCGACATTCGTCTCGTCGTGATCATCAGCGTGTCCCCCAGCGCCGCCACAGATGGTCCGTGCCCGGTATTGAGAACGGCGACGTGCAGGTCGTGCCGGGATGCGAATCTCACCGCGTCTGCGACGTCCTCCGCGTTGGTCGCGCCGACAACGAGTGCGGGCTGGTGCTGGACCGCGGTGTTGAACACCGCAACCTCGCAGTCGTAGCCCGAGGTCTCGGGAGTGAAAGACGGCCCGGTGAGGCGAGCCTGGAATTCCGGCATGCTGTCACGCCACGAGTTCATCGACGGTCCTTTCGATTGTGATCATCCGACAATCGGTACAACGATATGGTTTGGCGATACCGATTTAGGTTTGACCTGTGGCGTTGCTCACACCTGCGTCCTCGCCTCCATGAGTCGATCGTCGGCGCGCGGGCCAATTTGATACAGGCCGAGGCCTTCCTGGTAACGACGCACTCTGGATAAGCCTCGGCCGTCAGGTGAAGGATGGGTCCGTGTCCAGTCCAGCCACGTCGTCCTGATCCACGGCACCTGGGGCAATGGCGACATGATGGCCGACTCCCGGCGCGAATTCGAGGCACGTGGCTTCACCGTGCACACCCCGACGCTTCGCTATCACGACCTGCCGTCGGCGGAAGGCGCCGAAAAGGTCGGTCCGGTAAGCGTGCGTGACTACGCCGACGACATCGTGCCGCTTGTCGAATCGCTTGACTCACCGCCGTTGGTGGTGGGCCATTCGCTCGGAGGCTTGGTGGCACAACTGGTGGCAGCCCGTACCCGTCACGTCGGCCTGGTTGCCGCCACTCCCGCGCCTGCGGCGGGTATTTTCGCGTTGTATCCCGGGACCCTGCGTGTGTTCTCCCACCACTTTCTGCAGTCGCGACCGTGGGCCAAGCCGCTGTATCCGACGTCGTGGAAGTTGTACCGCCGCTACGTAACCAACACCACCGACGAGAAGCTCGCCCGCGAACTGTACTCAGAGTTGGTGCCCGACTCGGGCAGGGTCTACTGCGAGATGCCGCTCTGGTTTCTCGACCGCGCCAAGGCGACGAGGATCGACTTCGCTGCAGTGAAATCGCCCGTGCTCGCGATCGGCGGCGAGCGCGACCGGACCGTGAATCCCCGTGTCGCGCGCACTACCGCTGCGCGCTATTCGAATGGGACATACGTCGAGATCCCGGGCTCCGACCATTTGGTCTTCTTCGGTAAGGCCCTGCCAGTGACGATGGCTCGCATCGACGAGTGGATGACCCGCAATCGCATCTTCACAAAGGTCTAATCGGTATCGCGGTACGCTACCGGCATGCCGACGCAACGTCGTGGCCGTCGTGCCGGCGGTGCGCGACGGGCGACGGTGTTGGAACACGCGGCGAAGGTCCTGGCTGAGCGCGGTTACGAGAACACCCGTTTCGCCGATGTCTCGGCGGCGAGCGGGGTGGCAATCAGTACGCTGCAGAACTACTTCGGATCGCGGGAGGACATGCTCATCGAGGCGATGCGACTGGCCACAGATCTCGAGGTAAGCGCCCTGGAAGAAGTAGCCGACGGTGACGTCGACCCGTGGAATCGACTCGTTGCGATGATCGACCGCAACCTGAATACGCCCGAGCGCAACCATCGACTGCTCCTCGAGTTCTGGCGCTCAGGCATGCGCGATTCAGAGTTGCGCGACTACGGCCAAGAAGGATGGACGCGCTATCGAGCGCCCTTCGTGGCAACAGTCGTCGAAGGTCGAGATGCGGGTGTGTTCACCCTTGCAACCGATCCCGAGGACGTCGTAGATCTGCTGCTCGCGTCGCTTGCCGGAGCCATGATTCCCCGCGTCCTCGAGTTCCCGAACCCGTCGGCCGACGGCTTCCGGACAGCCCTACTTCGTCAGACGGCCGAGACGCTCGGCCGAGCGACTATCGGTTGAGACGACGGCATGAAAGGCGAGGGTTTCAGAGGCAACGACCTGGGTGTGCTGGCGGGTCGGTTGCTTTTCGCGGTACAGGACGAACTCTTCCGCCGGCTGCACGAGGAAGGTTTCGACGACATCGTCCCCCGCCACGGCGCGGTGCTTGCCTACCTTCGCAACGACGGCGTTCGAGCGACGGATCTTGCGCGGCTATCCGGGCAGCTGAAGCAGGTGATCGGCGTGATCATCGATGACCTCACGAGATTGGGCTACGTCGACCGCAAGCCGGATCCGGCCGACCGTCGGGCCAAGCTCGTCGTGCCGACCGCACGTGGACGGCGGCAGATGGACGCTGCCGACTCGATCATGGCCGACATCATGAAGCGCCATGAGCGCAATCTCGGCGCCGACGTATTCCGCCAGTTCCTGGCCGAATTCCGGGCGGTCATCGACCATCAGCGCACCGCGACGACCGGCGGCCTCGCCGGAGACTGACTCCACTCGGTAGGCAGCGCCCCTCAGCTGCTTGACAAGCCACTTGATCAGCAGATAGTACGGAATATTGATAGTCAATATTTGTTACTATTATTGATCGAAGGACGTTTCTCGCACTCGCGGGTTGTCGTAATAGAGGCGACCAGCAGACCATGGCCGGAAGAAGTAAGGAGGCAGAACGCATGCCGAAAGAGTCAGCGTTAGCGCATTTCCTCCGCAACCGCCGCGCACAACTACAGCCGACCGACGTCGGACTACCCAGTGGCAGGCGCCGCCGGGTCTCCGGACTGCGTCGCGAAGAAGTCGCGTCGCTGGCAGGCGTCAGCGTCGAGTACTACCTGCGCATCGAGCAGGGCCGCGAGTCCAATCCTTCCGATCAGGTGCTCGACGGCATCGCCCGCGCATTGAAGCTCGACGACGACACCGCCGCCTACCTGCGGGACCTTGTGCGACAGCCTCGATGTGCGAATCGGCGTCCGCCGAAGGATCTCAACCCTGCCATTCACACCCTGATAAACAGCTGGCCGCTGACCCCGGTACACATTCACGATCGTGCGCTGAACGTGGTGGCGGCCAATCCCATTGCCCGCGCGGTCTTTCCGAGCTTCAGTCCCTGACACCAACACCCTTCGATCGCTGTTCCTGGATCCCGAGTTGCGGACCCTCTATCGGGACTGGGAGAAGCTGACCGTGTGGGCGGTGCGGTGGGTTCGGGCTTACACCGCACACACTCCAGATCCGGGTTTGGCGGCGGTTGTCGACGAACTCCTCGAAGAAAGCCAACGCTTCCGCATGCTGTGGTCCTGCCCTGACGTCAGGCATGACAACAGCGGGAAGACGGAAGTGATACATCCGCAGGTCGGTCCGTTGACGCTCGACTTCCAACACATGATGCTTGGCAGTGGTCATGTACTCGTCGTCTATTGGGCGGAACCAGGATCGGCCTCCGAGCGCAGCCTGCAGCGGCTATCCGGCGCATGAGCGCGGACACAACCGGCCGCGGCTTATCCAGGGTGCGACGCAACCAGGAAAACTTCGGCCTGTATCAACACGGGTGGCGCACCGACGATCGACTCATGGACGCCAACACCAATGACGTAATCCCCAGGCTGGGCAGAGAATTCATCCAGGATCCGTACTCGCTGTACCGCCGGTTGCGCGCGTCGGGTCCGGCACATCCTGTCACCATCTGGCACGGCGACCGCGTCTGGCTGGTCAGCCGATACGCGGAGGCCAAGTCGCTGTTATCCGACCGCAGGCTGAGTAAACGCCGGTCCTCAATCGAGGCGCAATTCGCCCCTGGCACAGCAGGTCCGGTAGCAAGCCCGCTGTTCGCCAACATGCTGTTCTCTGACCCACCAGACCACACCCGCCTGCGGAAGATCGTGACCGCTACCGGTGCCTTCACCGGAGCATCAATCGCGCAGTGGCGACCCAAGATCGTTCGGATCGCCGATGAACTCCTCGACCGGATCGCCGGGCACGCAGAGGGTGGCACCGTTGACTTGATGACGGCCTATTGCCGAACCACTTCCCATTCGTGTGATTGGCGAGTTGCTCGGAGTGCCTGCCGAAGATCGCGACGCGTTTCACAGCTGTGTGGCACCGTTCATAACCGCCATCGATGCGGCCGAGTTGGCGACGGCGAGTTCGGCGCTCACCAACCTGTTGACGAGGCTCATCGCCCAGAAGCGGCGAACTCCCTCGAACGATCTATTGTCAGCACTCGTCGAAGCCAGCGCAGATGGAGATCGCCTCTCTGAGGTCGAACTCGTTGCCATGGCTTTCCTGCTCATCTCCGCCGGCTATGAAACGACCGTCAATCTGCTCGGCAACGGAATCCTCGCCTTGTTGCATCACCCGAGTACAGCTTCAAATGCTGCGTCAGGATCGGACGCTGATCCGAAAGAGCAATCGAGGAGTTTCTCCGCTACGAGAGCCCGGTGAACACGGCCACCCTTCGGGTGACGACGGCTGAGGTCGCACTGGGTGAAACGGTAATTCCCGCAAATGAACTCGTCTTGGTCGGCCTGTCCGGAGCCAATCACGACGACCGGCAGTTCAGCACACCCGACGTCCTGAACATCACCGGAGATGCGAAGCGGCATCTGGCGTTCGGCTATGGGACCCACTACTGCTTGGGCGCACCGTTGGCTCGATTGGAGGCCGAGATCGCCTTCGATCGGCTCCTGACTCGGTTCGACCCGATCACGCTCGACACCAATATTCCCCTGCGCTATCGCGACAGCATCATGATGCGGGGTCTGGTCAGCCTTCCGGTTCACGTCGGCGACAGACCGTTCGATGCTCTTCGTTCCGCATCGTGAGGAACAATTCGCGCTCGCTGCAGGTTGTCAGCAGTTAAGCGACACCCAACAACCGAAAGAGGCGACGATGCCCAGGCCTAGGACCATTGCCAGGAATGTCCCGCGGGCGGTTCGCTGGACCGCAGCTATCGTCGTCTCCGCCGCGGGGTTGATGGGCCCGCAGGCCACCGGCCTGGCGGCTGCCGCCGCTGACTCTTCATGCTCGGATGTCGAGGTTGTCTTCGCACGCGGGACATTTGAGGCACCCGGCGTCGGAGCGACCGGACAGGCATTCGTCGATGCCCTCAATGCTCGCCTTGGCGGCAAGACGGTCGACGTCTACGGCGTCAATTACCCAGCGTCGCTGGACTTCCAGGCCGCTACCGACGGCATCGCCGACGCCGCCAACAAGATCGAGTCGACCGCCGCGAGCTGTGCGGACACCAAGATCGTGCTCGGCGGTTACTCACAGGGCGCAGCGGTGGCCGGCTACACGACGACCGACACCGTTCCAGACGGGATCGTCCTGCCCGACGGCGTCGCGGGGCCGTTGCCACCCGCGGTCGCGTCACACGTCGCCGCCGTGGTGTTGTTCGGGACTCCGTCGGATGGGTTCCTGAATCTGGTCGCTCAGAATGCACCGCCGATTACCGTCGGCCATCTCTACACGGCCAAGACCATCGAGATGTGCGCTACCGGAGACCCGATCTGCTACCCCGGCGGTGGTGACCGCTCCGCCCACAGCTCCTACAAGGACAACGGAATGGCCGACCAGGCCGCCGATTTCGCTCTGCACGAACTGACCACAAACGTCTGAAGCGGCCAGGATTTCAGTTCAGATCATCTAGGCCGTGCAGCACGCGGACCGGTACCGGCTCTCTCCTGCCCTTGACCCGCGCCGTCCCCCGGTTGCTCACCCGTGCCGCGGCACCCAGCGCCGAGTAAGTGTCCGGGCCGATTACCACCTGGCCTGGTTTGGCGAGGTTCTCCAGCCTGGCGGCAAGGTTTGTGGTGTCTCCGACCGCGGTGAAGTTACGGAACTGTTCAGAGCCGATGTTGCCGACCAGTGCCGGGCCGGTGTTGATCCCAACTCGAAAGCGCGGCCATTCGGCTTGCTCCGCCGCCTCGTCGACCGCGGCGTGAAGCGCAAGCCCGGCGCGCGCAGCCCGCAGAGCGTGATCGTGCTGGCGCACCGGCGCGCCCCAGATCGCAATCACCGCGTCGCCGATGAACTGCATGACGGTGCCGCCCGCATCGAGAATGACCGGAACGACCGCGCCGTAATACGTATTCAGCATGGCCACGACCCGGTCTGGCGGGGTGACTTCGGCGAACGGGGTAAAGCCTTCGAGATCGGCCATCAACACCGTCACCTCGAGGATCGCGCCGCCCAGCCCCGCCTGCTCCGGGTCGGCGAGCAGCGCGGTGGCGATCGCCGGCGACATGTAGCTGCGGAACAGGCCGTCGAGTTGGCGGTAGAGCCGGGCGTTCTCCAGCGCGATCGAGGCCTGGCTGACGAATGAGCGCAGCACCGCGACGTCGGTCTCGTCGAAGCCGCCGTCCGGTCGCCGTGCCTCGATCACCCCCGCGGGACGGCCCTTCACCAGCAGCGGCAGCTCGAGCGTGCCGGTGCCGGGCGTCAGCATGGTCGGGTCGGCGTCGAGGAAGGCGAGTTCTCCTGCGCGGATGAGGCCCAGCCGGAATTCGTCGCGAGGAAAGGCGTCGCCGATGGCCGACATCACCCGCGACATCAAGGTGTCCTCGTCCTGAATGACACTGGCCTCCTGACCCACCGACACCAACACGCCGAGCTTGCGCGTTTGTTCGCGTTCCGCGCCGAGGGCTTCCGCGCCCCGGTTCAGCACGGCGACCTGTTGCTCGGAGAGTTCGAACCTCTCGGCGAGGGTGGCGGCGACGGCGCCCGCAGGCACCTGCTCACCGCGCTCGCGCCGCGCCAGCACGTCGACCATCGCCTCCAGCGCACCCGAGTAGTCGCGCCGCAGATGGGCGATGGTTTGTTGGGTGGCAAGGGAATCGAACAGCCCTCTGGCCGACCCCTGCCGGTGGAACTGAATGTGGGCGCTGTAGGCGATGAAGCAGAACGCCATCGTCATCAGCAGATGCCACAGCCACCAGGACACATGCCAGCTGACGCCGATCGCCACTGCAAGCGATGCCTCGGCCAGCAGCACGTACGCGGTCAGCACCGACATCACGACCACCGCTCGACGTCGGCGGTAAATGGGTAGATACGCCAAGGCGGCCAGCGCGAAGAGCACGCTGCCGACCAGGCCAGCGCACTCCGCTGCGCCTTCCACCAGCGCGGGCGCCGCAAGCCGATCGAGCACTCGGAACAGAATCACCGCTGCACACGCCGCCATCAAGGCGTAGACCAGAACCGTCAGTGGCACCCGAAGGGACCTGACTCGCGCGATTCTGTCCGGGGTGAACTCGACGGCAGAGGCCAACGCCACCACACCGGCCAACACCAGGCCGACCCGGCTGGGCAGCATGAAATCCGCTTCTGACGTCTGCATCAGAACTCCGGGCGTCACCAACGCGTGTAACGCGAAAAAGCCTGCAGAGATGACGAACACCAGCGACACCAACCACAGTCGGGCGTCGTCGCGCGCACTGGCTCCCCTGCCGATCATCACTCCCAGGAACGTGCTCACCAGGGCGGCAGAGAAGATGAGAATGAAGTGAGCCACGCGGTTGTCCCATGCGAGGTCGAGCTGAGGCCGAGCCAACAACAGCCACAACGCGATCACGGGCAGCGCCATATGCAACACCCACGTCGCGGCCCGTGCTGCCGACCCGCCGCCTGGGGCGACGACTTCGGAATACCTCCGCGGTTCGGAGTCGGACTGCTTCCTCATACTCCTCAGTCGAATCAGTCGAAACCACCACCATCAGCCAAACCGGTTTGAGTGCTGCAAGTTACAACCAAGGGCCAGCGGCAGACCATTCCATGCGCGCTATGCGTTCTTCAGTTGACTCAGTAACAGCCGATCGACCGCGCGGTCCGGAAGCAGGCCCGCCATCGCGGCCAGCAACCGTGCGTCCCCACCGATCAGATAGCGCGTCCGAGGCCGCCGCGCCGTAAGCGCTTTGCCGATCACTTTCGCCACCGTGCTCGGATGGAGGCCGTTCCGCTCGCAGAGCCTTGTCATGTTCTCGAGCGAGGTGCTGAGCATCGCGCCGTACCGTTGCATCAGTTCCGGCGGGCTGTCCCTCTCAAGCTGCCCCAGGCGTCGTTGATTGTCGCGGATGAGTCTGGTGTTGACGCCGCCCGGCTCGACCAGGACGACATCGATACCCTGCAGTGCCAACTCCTGCCGCATGGTGTCGGTGATGGCCCTGAGCGCGAACTTCGATGCGGCGTAAGGACCTGTCATCGCTGTCGCGAGTCGCCCTGAGATCGAGCCGACGTTGACAATGCGACCGCCGCCGGCGCGCAATCCGTCGATGAACGTCTGTGTTGCAGCCACGTGCCCAATGACATTCACCTCCATCTGCCTGCGCCAGTCATCGATTCGCACGAACTCCACTGGTCCCCAATTGTTGATCCCCGCGTTGTTGACCAATCCAGCCAACGGCCGGTCGCCGACCTCGGTGCGCGCCGCCGCCAGTTGGTCTGCATTCGTTACATCCAAATGTATTGGCGTCAAACCGCTGTCACGCAACCGCACGACATCCTGTTCGCGGCGAACCCCGGCCAGCACAGAGAATCCCAATCGGCGAAGGTGCAATGCGGTTGCTTCACCGATTCCGGTCGAGGCCCCGCTCACGATGACCAGTCCGCGTCCGCTCATAGCCCATTCAGTTCTTCAACGATGACGTCTGTCAGAGCGGACGGCACAGCCAGCATGGGCGAGTGGCTCGATGTCAGGTGGCGGACGTTGGTTGCCCTTTTCGCCAAGATTTCTTGTGCTGATGGAAGCATTGCGGCGTCGTCGTCACAGATGATGTAGGTCGACGAAACGTTGCGCCATGCCGCAGCTGTCAGCACCTGTTCAACCGTGATGCGGCTGCACGGCAGCAGTCTTGCGATCGCCCGGTCGGCTTCCTCCTGCTCGACGTCGTGGTAGAACACCGCCCGCGGGTTGTCGACGGTCATGGTGTCACCCTCGACGATCCACCAATCCGGTTCAGAGCCAACTAGTCCCAATAGCGATTCCCCGACATCCAACGAAAAGCCGCAGACATAAATGATGTGGCGGACATTGGGCAGATTCGCAGCGCCCTGCGTCGTCGCGGCGCCGCCGTAGGAGTGCGCCACTACCACGACCGAGCCTTCAATTCCTTTGATGCGCTCACCGATGGCTGCCGCATCTTCGTACAGGCCGTATCGAACGTGGCCTCGATCGGCGACACTGGGCAAGTCCATCGTTTGCACTACCCACCCGCGCGCCGTGAGTTCTGGCTGCACTTTCTCCCACACCCACGCGCCGTGCCACGCGCCAGGCACGAGTAACAGGACTGGGCGTGTAGGCATGTCTCTGAAGTTAGGACCGCCGACTGGGGTTGAATAGACACATCGCGCAAGGCTGTAGACGAGGAGCGCATAGCCGCGACGCGCCGTGGCCGTTCGCTGGTTCTCCAGAACGCTGCGATATCTGCGCGATTCGGCCACAGCGCTGCGCCTTGAGGCTTGGAAGCCTGCGCACCGGTCTCTACCGTCAGGGCCATGTCAATGCCAGCCTCCAACGGCCCCCTCGACGGGAAGGTCGCGTTTGTCACGGGCGCTGCGCGTGGCCAGGGAAGGGCGCACGCCGTTCGCCTGGCACGTGAGGGCGCCGACATCATCGCGCTCGATATCTGTGCGCCAGTGTCCGACACCATCCTCTACCCTCCAGCGACGCAAGAGGATCTCGCCGAAACGGTGCGTGCTGTCGAGGAACTCGGTCGCAAGGTGCTGGCTCGGGAGGTCGACATCCGCGATAGCGCCGCATTGGCCGCGTTGGTGAGTGATGGGGTCGAGCAGTTCGGCCGGCTCGACGTCGTGGTGGCAAATGCCGGCGTCCTCAATTGGGGTCGCCTGTGGGAGTTGTCCGACGAACAGTGGGACACCGTGATCGACGTGAACCTAACGGGTACGTGGCGTACGTTGCGTGCCACGATCCCTGCGATGATCAAGGCGCGCAACGGCGGGTCGATCGTAATCGTCAGCAGTGCAACGGGTCTCAAGGCAATACCGGGCAATGGCCACTATTCGGCGTCGAAGCACGGGCTGGTGGCCCTCACCAGTTCGTTGGCAATCGAGCTCGGCGAGTACGGGATTCGAGTGAACTCGATTCATCCCTACGCGGTTCAGACGCCGATGGTGGACCCCGAGTCGGTGATGGGCATCTTCGAAAAGCACCCAAGCTACCTGGCCAGCCTGCCGCCGGTCCCCCTCAAGCAGGACGGCGACACCAGCGACGGGCCCCAATACATGGCGCCCGAGGAGGTCGCCGATGTGGTGGCGTGGCTGGCCGGAGAGGGAGCCGTATCGATCTCCGGTTCGCACATATCGGTCGACCGCGGCGCGATGAAGTTCTAGGGGGCGGACCCGCTCGCAGAGATGTTCACGCAGTGCAGAGATCATTTCCGTGGTGGCCTTGGCACTGTCGCCCCCGAGCGGGAAGAAGGTGACGAACCCGTGGACCAACGAACCGAACTCCCGGTGGTCGACGGGGACGCCCGCGGCCTGCATGGCCTCGGCATACTGATTGCCCTCGTCGCGCAGCGGATCGAACCCACCGGTCACCACCAACGCCGGCGGCAATCCCGACAGGTCGTCGGCCAATAGAGGCGACACCCGCGGGTCGGAAGGATCCACGTCGGCGCCCTCGAGGTAGTTGTGCCGGTAAAAGTCCGTAGCCCGCTTGGTCATGAAGAACCCGTCGAACAACTTTCGCGAACGAGTCGTGCTGACGTAATCCGTCGCCGGGTAGATCAGCAGTTGGAGAGCGGGCGGAGGCACGCCAGCATCGCGGGCAAGCTGCGACACCACCGCCGCGAGGGTGCCGCCGGAGCTGTCGCCCCCTACCGCGACACGTTCGGGATCGGCGCCGAGTTCGGTGACGTTGTCGAGGGTCCACCGGTATGCCGCGAATGCGTCAACGACGGCCGCGGGAGCCTTGTGCTCCGGAGCCAACCGATAGTCGACCGACAGGACGTTGAGGCCGCCGTCCCGGCAGATCAGCCGGCATTGATCGTCGTGGCTGTCGATGCCGCCGATTGAAAAGCCGCCACCGTGGTAGAAGACCACGATCGGAGCGGCGGCGCCATCAGCCGCGTTTGCGCGGGGACGATAGTGCCGAGCCGGGATGGCGCCGGCGGGTCCGGGTATCGAGAGGTCGGTCACCTCCGCCACCGGGATGTGCTGTTTCAAGCCCGCGACGATTACGTCGAGTTGAGATCGGGCGGTGGCGATATCGCGGGTCGACGGAAGTTCGCCGCTGGCAGCGCGCTTCGCGGCGAGCAACAGTTGCAGTGTGGTGTCGAGGGTGTTGCCGTCGATGGTGATCGAACGACCGCCCAGGAGCAGACGTTTGACGCCGTCGGGTATCCGCGGAACCGCACGCAACGCCACACCGGTCGCGGCGTTGGCGATCGCATTCACGTCCCGACGTTATGGCGAGATCAGAGCCGCGAGAAAGCCGCCATACGTAGCGTTGCGGACAATCCGCGCAGGCCTTTGGCGGCGCTTGATCAAAGCCCACCACCACATCGAACGGCGGGCTACCATCCAGACATGATTCGGGCCGGTCTGGCTGGTTTGTTCGCGCTGACCCTTGCCCTGGCAGGTGTCGCGGGCATGGGTGCCGCGAGCGCCGAGCCCTGGCCGCCGTCGCCGTGCGGGTTCACGCTGTCTCCCCCACAGGTGGTGCAGGTCGACGGCGTCAGCAAGGTGACCGCCACCGTCACGTCGGCGGCCTGCGGAGTTGCGGCCAGCCCCTACCAGAGCGTGGCGTGCGTTGAGCTTCAGGGCCAGCAGGGCGGTTCGTGTATGCAGGGCACCGACACCGCTCAGGTCTACTTCGAGCCGTACAAGCCAGGTGCGACCTACCTCTCGAGGGGGCGGGGCTGCGGCATCATCGTCCCGACCCTGCCCGCAGACAATTGCCAGATCCTCGGGCCTGTCACCGCAACCCTGTAGGCGCTCACTAGCCTGAAGTGATGTCCGATCGCGTACTCGTGCAGGTCGAGAACCACGTCGCCGTCATCACCATCAACGACCCCGACCGCCGCAACGCCGTCACGGCGGAGATTTCGGCCGGGCTGCGCGCAGCGGTCGATGCGGCTGAGGCGAGCACCGACGTGCATGCCCTCATCGTCACCGGGGCGGGCAAGGCGTTCTGCGCAGGCGCGGACCTGTCGGCGCTCGGCGACGCGACCGAAGACGGCCTGCGCTCGATCTACGACGGCTTCCTCGCCGTGGCCAATTGCGCGCTACCGACGATCGCGGCCGTCAACGGTGCCGCCGTCGGCGCAGGACTCAATCTCGCCCTGGCCGCCGATGTGCGCATCGCGGGCCCGGCGGCGCTGTTCGACCCGCGGTTCCAGAAGCTCGGCATTCACCCCGGCGGCGGTGCCACGTGGATGCTTCAGCGGGCCGTCGGCGTGCAGGCGGCCCGCGCCTCACTGCTGTTCGGGATGCGCTTCGATGCCGAGGCCGCTGTGCGGTACGGGCTGGCGCTCGAAGTCGCCGACGATCCGGTCGCGGCCGCGAAGGAGCTGGCCGCCGGTCCCGCGGCCGCGCCGCGCGACGTCGTGCTCGCCACCAAGGCTTCGATGCGCGCCACCGCGAACCCCGGCACGCTCGATGCCGATCAGCACCGGATCGCGGTTGACACCGAGCTCAAACCGCAAGCGACATCGATCCTTTCGCCGGAGTTCGCCGAGCGGCTAGCCGCCGCGAAACGCAAGTAACGCTACCGATCGAGCAGCGCCAGTTCCGGCGACTCGATCAGCAGGCGGACTTCACCGAGGAACGCGGCCACCTGCGCACCGTCGGCGATACGGTGGTCGAAGGCACACGTCAGCGTCATCGTCGGCCGCACAACCACGGCACCGTCGACGACCACCGGCCGTGGTTTCAGCGACCCCATGCCGAGAATTGCGGCCTCCGGATAGTTGATGACCGGCACCCCCTCATCCAGTCCTAGGGCACCGAAGTTCGACACGGTGAACGTGGAGCCCTGCAGCTCAGTCGGTTTCACGGTGCCTGCCCGCGCTTCGTCGATGAGGCGAGCAACCGCGGCGGCCAGTTCCCGCGTCGTCTTGTCCTGCGCATCCTTCACCACGGGCACCAGCAGTCCACGCGGTGCCGCTACCCCGAAACCAAGGTGCACCGCGGAGTGGATGTGAATATGAGGTCCCCCCGCCGTGTCCACCCATGTCGAGTTGAACATCGGGTGGTGCGTCAGCGCGATCGTCAACAGACGCAGCGTCAGCACGAATGGTGTGATCTGCGGTCCATCCTCGCCTACCGCTTCCCGCAATCGGTCGCGTACCCGCAGCAGCGCCGAACAGTCCACCTGAACGCTGGCGTGTGCATCGGGAATCTTGCTACGCGACAACGTCATCCGCTGAGCCATCGTCGCCTGCACGCCATGCACACCCAGCGTGTCCGACGCGTCTCCCGGCTTGCCCGCCGCCGCAAGCACGTCTTCGCGCGTCACGATGCCCTCCGGGCCGGATCCTGGCGTCAGCGCGCCCAGATCGACCTGCAACTCGGCGGCCAGCTTGCGCACCGGCGGCTTCGCGCGTGGTCGCGCACCTTCGACCGGCGGCCGCCTGCTGGTGTCCATGTCGTCGTCCGCGCCATAGCCAACCAGGACCGGCTTGCGTGCCGCGCCGTTCTGCGAAACGGGGGCTACCGAATCGGTCGCGATGCGCACCAGCACGGTGCCGACGGCGAGCGTGTCGCCCTCTGCGCCACCGAGTTCGACGATCCGGCCCGCGTAGGGGCTCGGTATCTCGACCTCAGCCTTGTTCGTCTCGACGGTGCACAGCGTCTGGTTCAAGTCGACCTCGTCGCCGACCGCGACACTCCATTGCGTGATCGTCGCGTCCTCGAGGCCCTCGCCGAGGTCTGGGACCAGGAAATCCCGGACACCCTCGGGGCTCATGCGTTCATCGCTTTCTCGACGCAGTCGATCAGCCGGTCGACGCCGGGTAGCCACAGCTTTTCCAGTCGCGCAGGCGGATACGGCGTGTCGAACCCGGTGGCGCGCAGCACCGGCGCCTCCAGGTCGTAGAACAGCTCCTCCTGGATGCGTGCGGCCAGCTCTGCGCCGAATCCAAGCGTGCGCGGGCCCTCATGAATCACCACGGCCCGCCCGGTCTTACGCACCGACGCTGCGACGGTGTCGAAGTCGAGTGGGTTGAGCGAACGCAGGTCGACGACTTCCAGATTCCAGCCGTACTGGTCTGCCGCCAAATCCGCGGCGGCCAAGGAAGTCTGAACAAGGCCGCCGTACGAAAGCACGGTGACGTCGTCACCGAATCGCCGTATCGCGGCGCGACCGATCGGCAACCCGGGCTCGCTGGTGTCGACGTCTTCGCGCGACCAGTACCGCCGTTTCGGTTCGAGGTAGATGACCGGATCGCGGCTGGCGATCGAATGTCGCAGCAGCCAGTACGCATCCGAGGGCGTCGACGGCGTCACGACTTTCAGGCCTGCGGTGTGTGCCCAGTAGGTCTCGGTCGACTCCGAGTGATGTTCGACCGCACCGATTCCGCCGAACGACGGAATCCGCACAGTCACCGGCATGTCCACGTCACCGTGGGTGCGCACCCGGTACTTCGCCAGATGGCTGACCATCTGGTCGAACGCCGGGTAGGAGAACCCGTCGAATTGGATCTCCGGCACCGGGACGAAGCCGCGGATGGCGAATCCGACCGCGATGCCGACGATGGCCGACTCGGCCAGCGGCGTGTCGAAACACCGTCCGTCGCCGAAGGTGTCGGTGAGGCCATCGGTGACACGGAACACGCCGCCGAGCTTCGCCACATCCTGGCCGAACACCAGGACTCGGTCGTCGGCCGCCATCGCGTCGTGCAGCGCGCGGTTGATCGCCTGCACCATGGTCAGGTTGGTGACGGTCGGCACCGGGGTGAACAGTGGCGGTTCTTGCGAGTCATCCCCGTAACTCGGTGGCCGCTCGATGATCTGAGTCATCATGCCTCCTTCGCCAGCTCGGCCATCAGCTGGTCGCGCTGGGATTCCAGGGCCGGAGTGATGTCTGCATACACGGTGTCGAACAGTTCCCCGACGTCCATGTCGGGCGTGTTGACGGTCGCATCGCGCAGTTCAGCGCACAGCCGCACCGACCGCGTTTCGACGCGGTGCTCAAGCCGTTCGGTCCACACGCCGATGCTCTGTAAGTAGTTGCGGTAACGCGAAATCGGATCCAACGCGCTCCACCGGTCGACTTCCTCTTGTGACCGGTACCGGGTCGGATCGTCGGACGTCGTGTGGGGCCCCATTCGGAAGGTGACCGCCTCGATCAGCGTCGGGCCGCCACCCTGGCGGGCACGCTCCGCGGCCTCGGCCATCACCGCGTAGCAGGCCAGCACGTCGTTGCCGTCGACCCGAATGCCCGGGATCCCATAGCCGATCGCGCGGTGGGCGATCGACGGTCCCGCCTGCTGGCGGCTGACCGGAACGGAGATCGCCCACTGATTGTTCTGCACGAAGAACACGCACGGCGCCTTGTAAACGGCCGCGAGGTTGAGCGCTTCGTGGGCGTCGCCCTCGCTCGTCGCGCCGTCGCCGAGATATGTCACCGTCACGGAGTCCTCGCCGAGGCGTTGCGCGGCCATCGCCGCACCGACCGCATGCAACCCGTGCGTGCCGATCGGGATCGCTATCGGCGCGACGCATTTCTCGGTAAAGCCCAGCCCGCCGTGCCAACGACCGCGCCAGACCGCGCCCATCTGCCCCGGCGTGATGCCGCGCAACAGGAATGCACCGATCTCGCGGTACTGCGGAAACAGCCAGTCCGTCTTGCGTAGACAGGCCGTCGCGCCGATCTGCGCGGCCTCCTGCCCGCGGCACGAGGCGAACAACGCGAGTTCGCCCTGCCGCTGCAGGTTCACGAATTCCGCATCGAGTGCGCGGGTGACGGCCATCATCTCGTACAGCCAGCCCAGCGTCTCGGGTGGAAGGTCTCTGCGGTATCGGGTCTCCGCGGTCGGCGTCCCGTCCGGGGCGACCAGTTGAATCGGCTCCAGCTCTACGTCGTGCGACGCGAGGGGTGCCGCAACGGTCCCTGCCATACCGCCTCCTAGGGTCACTGACGGCGGATCGCGCCGTCAGGCGACTGAGGTGCTCAGCACGGAGGCGGTCAGAGCAAAACCCCTGGTGAGAGGCCGCCGGCTAGTTGCCAGGGTTAGGCGCTAGCTGGACGATGCGCTCTGCCCGCCGCAGCACTGGGGCATCTACCATTATGCCTTCGAATTGGAAGACACCCCTCTCATCGCGGGCGGCGTCAAGCACGTGTCGCGCCCACTCGACCTGGTCGGCCGTCGGTGCATAGGCGTCTCGAATCACCGCGACCTGCGTCGGGTGGATGGCGACCTTGGCGTCGAAACCGACCGCGACCGCGTCGTCGGCCTCCGCCCGTAGACCGTCGAGGTCCCTGATGTTGAGATACACCGAATCCAGCGCCATACGCCCGTATGCCTTGGCCGCCAGCAGGCTCTGCGAGCGGACGTGCTTGGCGACATCGCGGTAGCTGCCGTCGGGCCAACGGTTGGCGGTGCCGCCCGTCGCCGCGAACAGGTCTTCGGCGCCCCACATGAGGGCAAACGCGTTGTCCATGCGAGCCAGCTCGTTGACAACGACCGCGCCCAGTGGCGTTTCGATCAGCACCACCACATCCAGCGGAGCCAGGTCACGGACCTGCTGCGGGTCTTCGGTTTTCGCCAGCATCACCGTGGTGTATTCGGTGTTGGCCAACGTTTCGAGGTCGAGGTGGTGGTCGTCGGTGGTTGCCGGGTTGATCCTGATGACGGTGCGGTCCGGGTCCATCGGGGTTTCGATCAGCGCGATGCGCGCGGATTCTCTGTCCTTCGCCGCGACACCGTCTTCCAGGTCCAGGATCACCACATCGGCTGCCGCGGCGGCCTTTTCGAATCGCTCCGGGCGGTCGGCCGGGCAGAACAGCCAGCCGGGCCCGATCTGCGCGAAAGCCACTATTCCCCCTCAGGCCGCTTGCGCACCATGGTTTTTCGTGATGCCGTCGCCACGACGTCACCGTGCTGATTCCGGCCGGTATGGGCGAACGTGACGATGCCCTCCCCCGGGCGGCTCTTGGACTCGCGCTTGTCGGTCACCTCGGTCTCGGCGTAGAGGGTGTCGCCGTGGAAGAGCGGCTTCGGGAAGGCGACCTCACCGAAGCCGAGGTTGCCGACGATCGTGCCCTGCGTCAGCTGCGCCACCGACAGTCCGACGAGCGTGGACAGGGTGAACATCGAGTTGACCAGCCGCTGGTTGAACGGTGGCAGCGCGTCGGAGAAAGCGGCATCCAGGTGAAGCGCCTGGGTGTTCATCGTCAGAGTGGTGAAGAAGACATTGTCCGCCTCGGTGATCGTGCGGCCAGGCCGGTGCTGGTACAGGACTCCTGGCTCGAATTCCTCGAACCAGAGGCCCCGCTGGACCACAACTTTTTTGTCGGTCACAGACCGGCCTCCCTGGCGATCAGCATCAGCTGCACTTCGGTTGTCCCTTCGCCGATTTCAAGAATCTTGCTGTCGCGGTAATGACGCGCGACCGGGTACTCGTTCATGAAGCCGTAGCCGCCGAACACCTGGGTGGCGTCGCGGGAGTTGTCCATCGCCGCCTCGCTGGCGACGAGCTTGGCGATCGCGGCGGCCTTCTTGAACGGCTTGCCCGCCAGCATCAGTGCGGCGGCATCGTAATAGGCCGTTCTGGCCGAATGCGCCCGCGCCTCCATCCGTGCGATCTTGAAGGCGATGGCCTGATACGTACCGATGGCCGCGCCGAAGGCCTCGCGCTGCTTGGCGTACTTCACACATTCGTCGACGCAGCCCTGCGCGGCACCGACCGACAGCGCGGCGATGGCGATTCGGCCCTCGTCGAGGATGCGCAGGAAGTTGGCGTAGCCGCGGCCGCGCTCGCCGAGCAGGTTCTCGGCAGGCACCCGGACGTCGTCGAAGCTCAACGGATGGGTGTCCGAGGCGTTCCAGCCGACCTTGCTGTAGGCGGGCTCGGCGGTGAACCCCTCGGTGGGCACGGGCACCAGGATCGACGAAATCTCTTTCCTGCCGCCGGCTTCCCCGGTGACCGCGGTGACCGTCACCAGCTTGGTGATGTCGGTGCCCGAGTTCGTGATGAACTGCTTACTGCCGTTGATGACCCAGTGCCCGTCGTCCAGACGCGCGGTCGTCTTCGTTGCGCCCGCATCGGTTCCACCGCCCGCCTCGGTCAGCCCGAACGCGCCCAGCGCCTTGCCACTTGCCAACAGCGGCAACCATTCCTGCTTCTGTTCCTCGTTGCCGAAGCGGTACACCGGCATCGCGCCCAGCGACACACCGGCCTCCAGCGTGATCGCCACGCTCTGGTCGACCTTGCCGAGCTCCTCCAGCGCAAGGCACAGCGCGAAGTAGTCGCCGCCCATGCCGCCGTACTCCTCGGGGAACGGCAGCCCGAACAGCCCCATGTCGGCCATGCCCGACACCACTTCGTAGGGGAAGGAATGCTCTTCGTCGTGCTTGGCGGAGACGGGTGCCACCACGCTCTGCGCGAAGTCGCGCACCGTCTTGGCGAGCTGCTCGTAGTGATCGGGCAGCATGCCTGTGGCCAGAAAATCGCTCATGACTGCTCTGCTTTCTCATTAACCGTGATCCGGGCCAGCGGCTGGCCCACTTTGACCTGGTCGCCGACGGCGACGAGTAGTTCGACCACACCGTCGACCGGCGCGGTGAGTGCGTGCTCCATTTTCATCGCTTCGACGGTGACGACGACCGCACCGCCGTCAACGTGTGCACCGTCATCGACGCCGACGGCGACCACCGAACCCGGCATTGGGCTGACGAGTTCGGCGTCCCCGCTGTGTTCGTCATCGGGGCGGACGGGAGCTTCCCGTACCTCGTCGACGACCGCGGTGCGGCCGCTTCGTGCCAACCAGATCTGCCCGTCGGTCGCGGCGACGAGGTAATCAGTGCGCAGGCCGTCGAGGGTCACCGCGAGTCTGTCGCCGTCGAGAGTGGCTGTGAGCGTGTGCGATTCGCCATCCTCGACCACGGCCGTCGCGGCGTGTGGTGTGCCGGTGAGGTACACGTGGTCGGTGCGCTCGCCGGAGTGCAGCCGAGTGGTCGTCGGCGCTCGTTCCCCGATTCGCCAGCCTGACGGCACCTCCCATAAATCTCCGACCGGCGCAGGCCAACTGCGCAACCACTTGTATGCCGCCGCGGCGATCAGCTCGTCGTCGCCCGGTTCGGCCGCGGCGAAGTCCGTTGTCCTGCGGTCCAACAGCCCGGTGTCGAGCCGTCCCGCGACGACGTCCGGGTCGGCGAGCAGGAAGCGCAGAAATTCGATATTGGTCGTCACGCCCAGCACGGCAGTGTCGGCGAGTGCGCGGTCGAGCGCGCGAAGCGCGGCAGGCCGGTCCTCGGCGTGCGCGATCACCTTGGCCAGCATCGGGTCGTAGTCGCTGCCGACCACCGTGCCCTGCGCCAGCCCGGAATCGACGCGGACACCCGGGCCGTACGGCTCTGCGAGATCGAGTACGTCGCCGCCGGTCGGCAGGAAACCGTTGGCCGGGTCTTCTGCGTAGACACGGGCCTCGATGGCGTGGCCGGTCATAGTGATGTCGTCCTGCGTGATCGGCAGCTTCTCGCCGGCAGCGATCCGCACCTGCAGCTCGACAAGGTCGATGCCGGTCACCATTTCGGTGACGGGGTGCTCCACCTGGAGGCGGGTGTTCATCTCCATGAAGAAGAACTCGTCGGGCCGGTCTGCGGAGACGATGAACTCGACGGTGCCTGCCCCGGTGTAGTCGACGCTGCGCGCGGTGTCGCAGGCCGCGGCGCCGATGCGGGCCCTGGTCGGCTCGTCCAACAGCGGCGACGGCGCCTCCTCGATCACCTTCTGGTGGCGGCGCTGCAGGCTGCACTCCCGCTCGCCGAGGTGCACGACGTTGCCGTAGCCGTCGGCGAGCACCTGCACCTCGATGTGGCGGGGGTTCAACACAAATCGCTCGAGGAACAGTGTGTCGTCACCGAATGCGGCACCGGCCTCGCGCCGTGCGCTGGTCAGGGCGGCCTGCAGTTCAGAAGATTCATGCACGACCCGCATGCCCTTGCCGCCGCCGCCGGCCGACGGCTTGACCAGCACCGGATAGCCGATGTCGCCTGCCGCCGCGATAAGGTCGGCGTCGGTCAAGCCGGGGCGGGCGATGCCGGGAACCACCGGCACGCCGAACGCCGAGACCGTGGTCTTGGCCGCGATCTTGTCACCCATGGTCTGAATCGCCTTGACCGGCGGCCCGATGAACGCGATTCCCGCGGCCTCCAGTGCGGCGGCGAATTCGGCGTTCTCCGAGAGGAATCCGTAACCGGGATGAATCGCCTGCGCCCCTGTGCGGCGGGCCGCGGCGACGACGGCGTCGATGTTGAGGTAGCTCTGCCGCGCGGGAGCGGGCCCGATGCAGACCGCGACGTCAGCCTCTGCGACGTGGCGGGCGTTCGCGTCGGCATCGCTGAACACGGCGACCGAGCGAATCCCCATCGCGCGCAGCGTGCGGATGACCCGCACGGCGATCTCGCCACGGTTGGCGACTAGGACAATATCGAATGAGGTCATCTCGTCACATCCGGAATACGCCGTAGGAGACGGACTCGACCGGCGCTTGGCCGACTACCGAAAGCGCCAGCCCGAGTACGGTTCTGGTATCTGCGGGATCGATCACCCCATCGTCCCAGAGCCGTGCGGTCGAATAGTAGGGGTTGCCCTGGCTCTCGTACTGCGCGCGGATCGGCGCCTTGAACTCCTCCTCTTGCTCGGGCGTCATCTCGCCGCGCACGGTGGCCAGCACCGACGCGGCCTGCTCACCGCCCATCACCGAGATCCTGGCGTTCGGCCACATCCACAGGAAGCGAGGCGAATACGCCCGCCCGCACATCGAGTAGTTGCCCGCGCCGTACGAACCGCCGATCACCACGGTCAGCTTCGGCACCCGCGCGCACGCAACGGCGGTCACCATCTTCGCGCCGTGCTTGGCGATGCCGCCGGCCTCGTAGTCGCGGCCGACCATGAAGCCGGAGATGTTCTGCAGGAACAGCAGCGGCACCATCCGCTTGTCGCACAGCTCGATGAAATGCGTCCCCTTCAAAGCAGATTCGGAGAACAGCACACCATTGTTGGCGATGATGCCCACCGGGTGGCCGTGGATGCGCGCGAAGCCGGTGACCAAAGTCGACCCGTACTCGGCCTTGAACTCGGCGAACTCGCCGCCGTCTACGATGCGTGTGATGACCTCGTGCACGTCGTAGGGCATCCGGGCGTCGAGCGGAACGACGTCATAGAGCTCGCTCTGGTCGGCCACCGGATCGACCGTCGGCGCCACCTCCCAGGGCGGGTCAAGGCGTGGCCCGAGCGTCGAGACGATGCGCCGCACGATACGCAGCGCATCCCGGTCATCGTGCGCGAGGTGGTCGGTGACTCCGGAGACCTTGGAATGCAGGTCACCTCCGCCGAGGTCTTCGGCGGTCACCACTTCACCGGTCGCGGCCTTCACCAGCGGCGGGCCGCCGAGAAAGATGGTGCCCTGATTGCGTACGATGACGGCCTCGTCACTCATCGCGGGCACATACGCGCCGCCCGCGGTGCACGACCCGAGCACGGCCGCGATCTGCGGAATTCCCTTGGCGCTCATGGTCGCCTGGTTGTAGAAGATGCGGCCGAAGTGTTCACGGTCGGGGAATACCTCGTCCTGGCGCGGCAGGAACGCCCCGCCGGAGTCGACCAGATAGATGCACGGCAGCCGGTTCTCCAGCGCGATCTCCTGCGCCCGCAGATGCTTCTTGACCGTAATCGGGTAGTAAGTCCCGCCTTTCACCGTGGCATCGTTGGCCACGATCATGCATTCGCGCCCGGATATCCGTCCGATGCCGGTGATCATGCCCGCGCCGGGACATTCGTCGTCGTACATGCCGTCGGCGGCAAGCGGCGACATTTCCAGTAGCGGGCTGCCAGGGTCCAGCAGGCCGTCGACGCGTTCCCTCGGCAGCAGCTTGCCGCGGCCGACATGGCGCTCGCGGGACTTGGCGGATCCACCGAGCGCGGCAGCGGCCAGCTTCTCCCGCAGTTGCGTGACGAGCTCCAGGTGCTGGTCGCGACTGGATTGGAGCGCTGCTGTCATCGGTACTGCCCGTTTCGGTTGAGTTAATGATGACTAACTCGTAGTATGTTAGTCACGATTAACCGAAATGTCCACCAGCGGCGATGGGGGTAGCCCGATGACTCTCTCGGCTTCGGGGTCGGCCTCTCTGCCGACCGCCACCAGCCGTAGCAGGGCGAAGTCCGACCGCCGCGAGCAAGCTCATCGCGGCAGCCGAACGGCTTGTCGCCGAGCGAGGTTATCCTCGCGGTACGGCTGGAGGACATCGGCGCGGCAGCCGGGGTCAGCGGGCCCGCCATCTACCGCCACTTCCCCAACAAGGAAGCCCTTCTGGTCGAACTACTGGTGGGCATCAGCACCCGCCTGCTCGCCGGGGCGACCGCCGTCGTCGCCGAGGCGCCCGACGCGGCGACCGCGCTGGACGGATTGATCGACTTCCACCTCGACTTCACGCTCGGCGAGTCGGATCTGATCCGCATTCAGGACCGCGACTTCGGGCATCTGCCCGAGCCCGCGAAGCGCCAAGTACGCAAGGCCCAACGGCAGTACGTCGAGATCTGGGTTGACGTGCTTCGACAACTGAATCGTGCCGACAGCGAAGCTGATGCGCGGTTGATGGCGCACGCCGTTTTCGGGCTGCTGAACTCGACGTCGCACAGCGTCAGGCCAGGCACAGCCAAATCGGCCGGCCAAGGAACAGTTCCGGGGTCGCGAGCGATCTTGCGGGAGATGACGATCGCGGCCCTGTCCTTGGCCGGCCGAACCGGCGGCTAGTCAGGCGTTAGTACCATCGTGCCCGGCCGCCGACTGCGCGGCCGGTGGACCCGAGAATCCAGAAGACCGCACCGATGACGATCAGCACGACGCCGATGTAGGTCAGGATTGAGATGCCGAAAATTATGCCAAGGATCAAGAGGATGACTCCGAGGACAATCATGGTTGACTCCGTTCGATCAATGTTGAATTAGGTACGAGCCCGTCGACTACTGGCTGGGCTCGGGCAGATTGCAATTGGTCACCTTCGGGTTCGCCCCCGCGTAGTTCAACGGTCCCGCAACGACCGTCAACGCGATGGTGCCCGCTGTGGCGCAATTGTTTGCGTCCGTCTTGAAGTAGTCACGCTGGTATGCCGCGACCACACCGATCACTAACCAAACCAACACAATTACGCCGAGAATTCCGCCACCACGCATGCTGGCCTCCTCCTGTTGCGCGCCGACCTGGCGCAGGTGAGGTTTTACCCCGCGGACAATTTCAGTAAACGCGTAAAACTGATCTTGAACGGTTCAGGAGTTCCGCCCGGACGCGAACGCCGTGATGAGCCACTCGCACATGGCTTTGACCAGCACCGTTCGATTCTCACGCTTGTCGAGCTCGTGGCCGTCGTCCTCGAACAGCAGTTGCTCGACGTTTTGGCCCAGCGCCCGCAAAGCATCGAACATCTGCTGCGACTCGCTCGGTGGGACGTTGGTGTCGTTGAGTCCGTGCACCAGAAGCAGAGGTGCGGTCAAGCGCGTGCACGCGGAGCAACGGCGACAGCTGGTCGAGGAGTTCCCGGTCACTCACCGGGTGGCCGTATTTCGGGTAGGCCGCCGCGGCGATCCACGGCTCGGTGTTGCGGTACCAGGTGTTCAGGTCGCTCATGCCGCAGATGCTGATACCCGCGGCGAAGAGTTGCAGGATGAAACGTCAGCGCGGCCTGGGTCAGATATCCGCCGTACGACCAGCCGCAGCAGGCGATACGATCTGCGGGCGCGAGAGCCATGGCCGACCAGAAACAGCGCCGCATCGGCCACGTCGTCGACCGCCGCGAACCGCTGTTCTCGGTCGTCGGCGTGCATGAACGCTCGCCCAAATCCCCCGGAACCCCGCACATTCGGCAGGAACACCGTGATGCCGGCCTCCAGCAGGGGCGGGAAGAACTCGTTGTAGCCCGGCCGTCCCTGTCCTTCGGGTCCACCGTGGAGGAACATCATCGCCCCGATCGACTCCACGCCTGGCGGCGGCCGGAACAACCAGCCGGTGAACTCCATCCCGTCACGGGCGGCGATGGTTTCGAGCGTCGGGGGCGCGGACAGCGGCCCGCTGCTGGGCTCGCGGTCGATACGCTCCCACTCCCGAGTCCTCGGATCGACGAGCTCCACCGTGCGCGGCTTGTCCGGGCCCTCGACCGTCATCGCAACCATCGACCCGCCGGCGCTGATGCTGAGTTCGCTTGCCACCATGCCGGGCAGCGGGATCGGGTCGTGCAGAGTGAAATCGGCATATTCGAGAATCTGTAACTCGCTGGCGCCGTTGATGTTCCACAGCATTGCCACCGTCGAAAGGTCATCGCTGACGACGAACTCGTCGAGCTCGTGACCCGGCCGCTCTGCCACCACTTGGTAGGACACGCCGTCGGGAGTAGTCGTCACCTCGAGGAGGCGGGCGTGGTCGGCGCCGTTCTCGCTGCGGATGAGCGCACGGACGTACCCCTTGGTGCTGTTCGGCCCGTAGCGCTTCGCCGGGCGATATAGCTTGGTCTTCTCGCCTTCAAGACCTGCGCGCAGGCGGCGGGGGCTCTGATCGTCGAGGATGACGCCGGTATCGGAGGTGGAGCCCGGATCGTATGGCAGCAGGGCGATTTCGGTTAGGCCACGTAGCATGATGAGATCGCGATAGCCGCGCGGACCAACACGCACCAACGCCGATCCTGCCCATGCGTCCACGAGCCTGCCGCCCGACCTACGATCCAGGATTGTGGTGGCCCCGTCGACCGGGTCGATCAGGCATGAGCTTCCGACGCCGTCCTCACCTGTGAGGATTGCCGCGACCCGGGTGCCGTCCCAACCGATCAGCTCGGCGGTGCCCTCCTGCAATCCGTCCTGCCATATGTCGATCCGACGTGCGGCGCGGTCGTCGGGATCGGTGGTGACAACCCAGATCTGGCTGCGGGTGCCACCCTCCGGCGCCACTTCGCACGCCAGCCAGTGACCGTCGGCAGAGTGCATGACCCGCAGGACGGGACCCTCAACGGGCAGTTCGACATCCCGCGATGAACTGGCACGCCAGCCGCGCAAGAAACGCTGAACCGCCCTCGGGTAGCCACCGTCATCGACAAGGTGTGCAAACGCCGTTGCGTCCGGTGACAGCGACGCCCCGTAGTTGGTGCGCACCATCTGCCTAGTCATCAAATATCAGCTTGCCACGGCAACCGGTTTAAGCAATGCGCTTACGCGTTCGCCGCGGTCCACCTGCGCATCGCAGGTACCCTGCAGCCATGAGGTGGGTATGACCAACACACCGCGCGGGGACGGACCCGAACCGACCCAGCCGTTGGGGCCCAGCTACCCGGCGTATACGGATCCCGCATATGCGGGCCAGGCGCCATACGGTCCCACCTATCAGGCCCCGCAGGTTCCCGACCCCACCCGGCAACTGCCCCCGTACTCGCCCTACGGCTACGACCCCTATGCCACCGGCCAATACAGGCCGCCCTATCCGCCCGGCGAACCGCCGGAAACCCCGGGGCCGCCCAAGAAATCACACTGGGTGCTGTGGCTGCTGGCCGCGCTGGCGATGCTTCTCGTTATCGGCCTGGTGGTCGCGTTGGTGGTCAACAACAGCTCGAAACAGGAAACGGTCGTGGCGCCGCCGCCGATGCCGGAGCCCAGCTCAACGACCTCAAGGACACCGACGACGACGCCGTCGCTGCGGCCGCTGCCCCCAATCGTCCCGGTGCCGACCCAAACCGCGCCGCCCAGCGAGTCGGCGACACCCGGCGCCACCCAGACGGTCGTCTACGAAGTCAACGGCACCGGCAGGGCGATCAACATCACCTATGTCGACACCGGGAGCCTGCTGCAGACCGAGTTCAACGTCGTGCTGCCGTGGCGCAAGGAAGTGGAATTGCCCAGCCCCGCAGAGGATTCGGCCAGCTTGACGATCATCAACGTAGGTCGCCAGGTGACGTGTTTGGTGACGATTGACGGGGTGCAGGTGCAGTCGAACACCGGCAACGGCCTGACGATCTGCACCGCGCTGCGCTAGCGCGCCTGACGGTGCGGTGCATGGACCGCCACCATGGCCACCAGCCCCATCGCGAGCACCACCAACAACCCGCCGATGCCGGCACGCACGGAGTCGAACCAGTCGATGAACAGAGAGATCAGCGTCGGCGCGAGGAAGGACACCGCGCGTCCGGCGGTGGTGTAGAGGCCGAACGCGACGCCTTCCTTACCGTCGGCCGACATGCGCAGCATCAACGTGCGCGCCGAGGACTGCGTCGGCCCGATGAACAGGCAGAGCAGCAGTCCGCAGACCCAGAACGCGACCGGTCCCGACAGCGCTGCCAGGGTGAGCCCGGTGACGAGCATCGAGGCCAGAGAGGCGACGATCACGGGTTTGGACCCCACCCGATCATCGACCAAGCCACCAACCAGCGCGCCGACCGCGGCGATCACGCTCGCGCTCACGCCGAACAGCAGCACGTCGGCATCCGAAATGCCGTACGCGCTGACGCCCAGCACCGCGCCGAACGCGAAGACGCCGGCCAGGCCGTCCCGGAACACCGCGGCGGCAAGCAGGTAGTACACGATGTTGCGGTCGCGGTGCCATTCGCCGACGACCTCGGACCACAGCTTTCGGTAGGCGCCGAAGAATCCGACCTTCCGCCGGTCTTCGGGCGCGGGCTTCGGATGAGGCACCACGATGAACACCGGCAGTGCGAACAGCGCGAACCATGCGGCGGTCAGCAGCATCGCGGCCCGGACATTCTCGCCGCCGGCCACCGGCAGGGCCAGCAGTCCGCGGGTGTCGCCGCTGCCGGAGCTGAAGGTGAGATAGACGATGAGCAGCAGTACAACACTTCCGAAATACCCCATGCCCCAGCCGAACCCGGATATCCGGCCGGATGTCTCAGGAGTGGAGAGCTGCCGCAGCATGGCGTTGTACGGCACGGTGGCCAGCTCGCTGCAGGCGGCCGCGCACGCGAGCAGCGCCAGGCCGGGCCACATGTAGTGGTAGTCGTCGCGGATCAGGCTCATCGCCGACGTCAGCAGGACCACCAGCCCGGTGAGCACGGCCAGCACTCGTCGGCGCCGCCAGGGGGCGTCGACCCAGATGCCGGTGGCCGGGGCGAGCAGCGCCACCACGATCCCGGACAGCGCCAGCGCTCGGAACAGCCAGCTCTGCGGGGTGGTCGCGCTCGGTAGGTCGTCGCCGACGGTGCGGGTCAGGTAGACGGAGAACACGAACGTCACGACGATCGCGTTCACGCCCGTCGAACCGACATCCCACAGGGCCCAGGCCAGCACTTGCGACCGCCGTGCGGTTTGCCCAGGCGGCCGCGGAGACTCCATGATGGCCCACGATATAGTCCGGCCCATGCCAGTACCCGCTCCCAACCCGGATGCCCGCGCGGTTGTCACAGGTGCTTCGCAGAACATCGGCGAGGCCCTGGCCGCTGAGCTGGCGGCGCGAGGGCATCACCTGATCATCACTGCCCGGCGGGAGGACGTGCTGCGGACGTTGGCCGACCGGCTCACCGACAAGTACGGGGTCGTCGTCGAGGTGCGGCCGGTGGACCTCGCCGACCCGACCGAACGCACCAAGCTGGCCGACGAGCTGGCCGGGCGCAACATCTCCATCCTGTGCGCGAACGCCGGTACCGCGACGTTCGGCCCCGTTGCCAGGCTGGATCCGGCCGACGAGAAGGCACAGGTTCAGCTGAATGTCCTTGGGGTGCACGACCTCGTCCTCGCCGTGCTGCCGGGAATGGTCGAACGCAAGGCAGGCGGAATCCTGATTTCCGGTTCGGCTGCGGGCAATTCGCCCATCCCGAACAACGCCACCTATGCGGCCACCAAGGCGTTCGTCAACACGTTCAGCGAGTCGCTGCGCGGCGAGCTCAAGCGCGAAGGCGTGCATGTCACAGTGTTGGCGCCAGGGCCCGTGCGCGAAACATTGCCCGATGAGCATCAGCAGTCGCTGGTGGAGAAGCTGATACCGGACTTCCTCTGGATCTCCACCGAATACACCGCGAAACAGTCGCTGGACGCGTTGGCGCGCAACAAGATGCGGGTGGTGCCGGGAGTGACTTCGAAGGCAATGTCGGTGGCCAGCGGCTACGCGCCGCGCGCGATCGTCAGCCCGATCGTCGGTGCGGTCTACAAGAAGCTCGGCGGCGACTAGCCCATTTGATCGCGAAACGGAATTCCAGCAGGCTGCTACTCGCACTTTCGCTGCTGGAATTCCGTTTCGCGGGAGGCGCTCAGCGGCGTCGGCGGCCGGTGCCGAAAATGCTGCGGGTGATCTCGCGGCCGATCACGGTGCCCGCCGACCGCATCGCGCTCTTGAATGCCGGGCTGCTCATCATCTTGTCGAACATGCCGGGCTCAGGGGGCGCCACCTTGACCTCGCCCTCGGGCAATGGCGGGGGCAGAGACGGGTCCGCGTCCGTCGGCTGCTCCGGCGGCGCGAGCCGCGCGTTCAGCCGCTCGTAGGCCGACTCACGGTCGACCGTCTGGCCGTACTCGGCCTGTAGCGGGCTTGCCTGTGCGGCGGCCTTGATCGCATCCGGCCCGATGGTGTCCATCAGCGAGCGCGGGGCGCGCATCCTGGTCCACGCGACCGGCGTCGGCGCACCCTTCTCCGACAGCACGGTGACGATCGCCTCACCGATGCCCAGCGACGTCAACGCCGACTCCAGGTCGTACACAGTGGTTTTCGGGTAGGTGCGGACGGTCTTGGACAGCGCCTTCTGGTCGTCGGGGGTGAACGCGCGCAGGGCGTGCTGGATCCGGGCGCCGAGCTGGCTCAGTACGTCGTTGGGCACGTCGGTCGGCAGCTGGGTGCAGAAGAAGACGCCGACGCCCTTGGACCTGATCAGCTTCACGGTCTGCTCGACCTGCTCGAGGAACGCCTTGGATGCGTCGGTGAACAGCAGATGGGCCTCGTCGAAGAAGAACACCAGCTTCGGCTTGTCCACATCGCCGACCTCGGGCAGCGTCGTGAACAGGTCGGCAAGCACCCACATCAGGAATGTCGAGAACATCACCGGCCGGGCGGCCTGGTCACCGAGTTCGAGCAGGCTGATGACGCCGCGGCCCTGCGCGTCCACACGTAGCAGATCCTTGGGCTCCAGTTCGGGCTCACCGAAGAAGGTGTCAGCGCCCTCGGCCTCCAGGTTGACCAGCGCGCGCAGGATGACGCCCGCGGTCGTCGGCGACACCGCACCGAGCGCCTTCAGCTCGGGCTTGCCTTCGTCACTGGTCAGGAACTGGATCACCGCGCGCAGATCCTTGAGGTCGAGCAGCGACAGGCCCTTCTGATCGGCCCAGTGGAAAATGAGGCCGAGGGTGGACTCCTGAGTGGCGTTGAGGCCCAATACCTTCGACAACAGAATGGGCCCGAAGCTGGAGATGGTGGCCCGCACCGGTACGCCGATTCCGGATGTGCCCAGCGACATGAACTCGACGGGGAAGGCGGTCGGCGTCCAGTCGTCGCCGGTGTCCTTGGCCCGTTGCTGCGTCTTGTCGTTCGGCTCGCCGGGCCGCGACAGACCCGACAGGTCGCCCTTGACGTCGGCCATCATCACCGGAACACCGGCGGCGGACAGCTGTTCGGCGATCACCTGGAGCGACTTGGTCTTGCCGGTGCCGGTGGCGCCCGCGACGAGACCGTGCCGGTTGACCGTGGCCAGCGGGATGCGCACCTGCGCGGTCGGATCGGCGACACCGTCAACGACGACGGTGCCCAGTTCAAGCGCTTGACCCTCGACGGCGTAACCGGCGGCAATCTGCTGGGCGGGGGTGGCGGTCGACTCGGTCGTCATGGGTCGAAACATTACTGTGCAGACGCCTCGGCGGTGGGTGTGGTGGGCCAGTTCCCGGGTGTGGGAATACTGTTGATCGCTGTGCGTGACGAATTGGTATGGATCGACTGTGAGATGACCGGCCTGGACCTGAAGGCCGACCGGCTCATCGAGATCGCGGTGCTCGTAACTGACGCCGACCTCAATATCCTTGGCGAAGGCCTGGACGTCGTCATCCACGCTCCCGACGAGGCCCTGGACGGAATGGTCGACGTGGTCGCCCAGATGCACAACCGCTCCGGCCTTGACGACGAGGTGCGTGCATCGACGATCGACGTGCCCGCCGCAGAGGAAATGGTGCTGGACTACATCCGCACCCATGTCAAGCAGGCAAAGACCGCTCCCCTGGCCGGAAACTCGATCGCCACCGATCGCAGCTTCATCGCTCGCGATATGCCGGCGCTGGACGACTATCTGCACTACCGGATGATCGACGTCAGCTCGATCAAGGAGCTGTGCAGGCGCTGGTATCCGCGGATCTATTTCGGCCAGCCGGAGAAGGGTCTGGCGCATCGAGCGCTTGCCGACATCCACGAATCGATTCGTGAGCTGCAGTACTACCGCCGCACGGCCTTCGTTGCCCCGCCGGGGCCGTCGACCAGCGATATCGCCGCGATCTCCGCCGAATACAGCCCGGCGCGGCCCGACGGCGACCAAATGAATTCGGCCGCCGAGCGCCCCAGCGGCTAGTATCGACGGGCCGCATGCGCCTCGGCCCAGCGGCGATGGTGGCTGTAGTTCAGTTGGTAGAGCACCAGGTTGTGATCCTGGCTGTCGCGGGTTCGAGTCCCGTCAGCCACCCCGATAGTCGGAGGGCAATGTCGCCCTCCGACTTTTTTCTTTCGCCGCGCTTTGCGGCCGGGCAACCTAGGCTCCGACCAAGATCACGGGGTTCCGGCGAGGAGTGCCTTCATGAGCAGCATTGCCAGGATCGCGTTGCTTACGACGTGCATCGCCGTCGTGGCGGTGGGATGCTCGTCGGCACCGTCGACGACGGACGCGTCAGGCACGACGACGACAACAGGTTCCCCATCGGCGTCGGACGCACTCAAGTCCATCGATCAGGCAGCCCTTCAGACCGTTGTGGAAAACGCCACCAAGGAGATGCTCGTCCCGGGTGCGTTCGTCGCGATCCGCACGCCACAGGGCAGCTACACCGCAGCGGTCGGCACGACGGAGCTGGGCAAGCAGATACCGCCTACCCGGACACCCACTTCCGGATCGCCTCGAACTCCAAGACCATGACCGCGGCGCTGATCGTGCTCCTGGCCCAGGACGGCAAGCTCAAGTTCGGCGACCCGGTGTCAACGTATGTTCCCGACGTGCCCAACGGCACCAACATCACCATCGCCGATCTGCTCAAGATGCGCAGCGGGCTCTACAACTACACCAACGCACCCGAGTTTTCGGCCGAGCTCGACGCCAACCTGGCGAAAGCCTGGACCCCGCAACAAGTTTTGGCCATCGCGTTCGCGCACCCACCCAACGACCCGCCCAACACCACGTACGAGTACAACAACACCAACTACGCCCTGCTGGGCTTGATCGCGGAAAAGGCCGGCGGCCGCCCGCTGGCCGAGCAGTTCCAGGACCGCCTGTTCGGACCGTTGGGATTGCAGCAGACCTCCCTTCCCGCCGCCGACGACACCGTCGATCCCGCCGCCGTTCTCCCATGGCTACATGTACGGCGGTTCTGCGTACGCAATGACTGACGAGCCGTACCCACCTGACATCAAGGCCGCCGCGCCGGCCGGGACGCTACAGCCCATCGACTACACCAACCAGAACTCGTCCTACGCCCACGCGGCCGGAGGCGTCATCTCCACGGGCGACAACGTCGGAAACCTGGATACGGGATCTGGTGTCGGGCAAGGTCTTCAACGCCGACTACCAAAAGCAATGGCAAGATAGCCTGCAGGCGGAGGACCCAGCCAACCCCGACGGGCAGAAGTACGGGTATGGCATCTCGTATCAGCGGTTCAGCCCCACCGCTGCGATGTATTACCACGGCGGCGAGATGCCCGGCTTCAACTCGTTCATGGGATACGACCCGGATAACGATGTGTCACTGGTGGTTTGGACCAATCTGACCATTTCGCCCGTGGACGACAAGACGACGGCGCAGGCGTTATTGGCGCCACTCCTGGACGAGATCTACACCGGGCTGTCGCTGTCGCGACCCACGCCGACACCGACCACTACCAGATGACACGAAAGGCGTTGCCGCGTCAGATGTTGGCGTTACCTGCGTGCCACTGATCCCAAGGGATGTTCCAGTCGCCGAGCCCGTCTTCGCCGGGCAGGATAGAGCCCACGGTGTTGGAGATCTCGACGATGTCGCCGCGCTTGGTGTTGTTGAAGAACCATTGCGCATTGCTGGTGTTGACGTTGATGCAGCCGTGGCTGACGTTGCTGTAGCCCTGGCTGCCAACCGACCATGGCGCGGCGTGCACGAAGATACCGCTGTAGGAGATCTGGGTGGCGTAGTCCACCTCGGTGCGGTAGCCGTTGGGTGAGTTCGACGGCACGCCGTAGGTCGACGAGTCCATCACCATGTGCCCGAACCGGTCTCCAATGATGTAGGTGCCGTTGTTGGTCGGCGTGCTGTTCTTGCCCATCGATATCGGCATCGTCTTGATGACCTCGCCGTTGCGCCGGACGGTCAGCGTCTTGGTGTTGTCATCGACGGTGGTGATCACCTCGTCACCGATGGTGAAGTGCGTGGTGACATTCTCCTGACCGAACAGGCCATCGCCGAGATCGACGCCGTAGGTGTTGACCGCGACGTCGACCGTCGTGCCCGGCTTCCAGTATTGGGCTGGGCGCCAACGCACTTCGCGGTTGCTCAGCCAGTAGAACGCGCCCTCGACAGGCGGGTTGGTGGTGACCGTGATCGCCCGCTGCGCGGCCAGCCGGTTCGGGATGTTCTCGTCGAAGCGGACCGCGACGGGCTGACCGATGCCCACGACCTCGCCGTCGTTCGGCAGCAAGTACGGCATCGTCAGGTTCTCGGGCGAGTGCGTTTGGAAGGTCATCTGCTGGCTCGCGGCACCGCCAAGACCGAGGGACTGGGCGTTCAGCGTGTAGCGCGTGTTGTAGCCAAGCGGTTCGGTGGTGCGCCACGTCAGTCCGTCGGGGGTCAGCGCGCCGGCGACCGGGGTGCCCTCGTCGTCGTTGATCATCGTGACCGCGCCGAGGACGCCGTCCCCGGCGGTGACCGTCACCGGTTGGTCCACCGTCACGCCGACAGCGCCGTCCTTCACCGATGCGGTGAGCTTGGGCACGAGCAGGTCGCCGAATGGCGTGCCCTTATCGGTGATGACCTGCGGCTGAGGCGGAGCCGAGTTGCCACCGCAGGCGCTCAGGCCGAACACCAGCGCAGGGATCATCACGATGGCCATCAAACAGGCATGAAAAGAACGCGGACGGGCCACGGTTTTGACCTGCCACATACTTTGCTCCAACTCGTTTCAATGCTCGATCGACGGGATTCTTGGCAATAGTCTAAGGGCAACCTGTGTCCAAGCGCGAACCTCGCTGAGAGACTCCTCAGGCGAAGGGCCGAAAAGGGATTTCACCCCGCGCCACAGGGCCTGTTATTGTCGCCTACGCGCGCCGTTAGCTCAGTTGGTAGAGCAGCTGACTCTTAATCAGCGGGTCCGGGGTTCGAAACCCTGACGGCGCACTTCAGAAGGTATTTCCGCTGCCGTGGACGGTCGACTGGACGTCTATTGGACGTTTATGGCGTCGTCCAACGCCTCCGCGACTTGTGTGTGCACTTTGCCACGCGACATATAGACATCCTGGGTCATCGACGGTCTGGCATGACCGAGCTGATCAGCACCGATACGCGCTGAAAGGCCTCGATCGTCGATTAGCGTGGCGACGCTCTTACGGAAACTGTGGGTGGTGACCTCGGGAAGACCGAGCTGCTCGCGAACCCTGCGCCAGTCGCGGCCGAAGTTATTCGGATCGCGCCAGCTGCCTGCCATCGACGGGAACATGACCGTCGGATGCTCGCCCAAATACGGGAGACGACGTCTGGCGGCCAGCGCCTCGATAGCGAATTTCGGAAGCGCGATGGTGCGCGACCCGCGGCGGCCGCGAAGGCCGCCCGACTATCCGAAATCGCCGAGATGGCAGAAGCCGCGGGACAGCAGCTGGGGGCCGCCAAAGCTCGCGTTCTGGATGAAGTCGCCAAAGCCGAGGCGCCGGGTTCGCCGTGCACGAAGACTTGTCGGTAATTGATCCCACGTCAGGAAGCGCGGGCAGCACAACTGAAGCCGATGCCCATGCCGCTGCGATCCAGGCGGCGGTCACTGATCTCGTTGCTCTCAACGATCAAGTGGCGTCGCGCCTCAATGCCGCGGCCAAAGTTCTAGAGGACTTGAGCGACAACTGACGTTGCCCCCTGAACCGCCGACTGAGGCCGATGGCGCCGCTCCGCCGGGCGGAGCCAGCCACCGTCGATCAGCCGTTTTTTACCAAAGTGAACTGGCATACGTCGGTGTAGCCGTCACGAAACAGGTCGGCGCAGCCGGTGAGGTACTTCATGTAGCGCTGGTAGACCTCTTCAGATTGAACCGCAATGGCCTGCTCTCGGTGGCTCTGCAGCGCTGCCGCCCAGGTGTCCAGCGTTCGGGCGTAGTGGGGCCGCAGCGGCTGGACGCGCGCCACCTGGAAACCCGCTTTGACTGCGTGTTGCTGGACTTGAGCGACCAAGGGCAGCTCCCCGCCGGGAAAGATCTCATCCATGATGAACAAGATGAACTTCAGCAGTTTCGCCGGTAGCTTCAGCCCCCGCCTCTGGACCTCTTCGAGGCTGGCTCTGACGATGGTATGCAGCAGCATCACGCCATCGGGGGGAAGCACGGAATGGGCCATGGTGAAGAAGTCGTCGTAGCGAGCTTTGCCGAAGTGTTCGAACGCGCCGATGGACACGATCCGGTCCACCGGTTCGTGAAACTCCTCCCAGCCCGCCAAGAACACCCGCCGGCTGCGCGTGCTGTTCATCGCGCGGAACAACTTGTCAACGGCGATGGCCTGGTTTTTGCTTAAGGTCAGGCCGACGACGTTGACGTCGTATTTCTGCACGGCACGCCGCAGCGTGGCACCCCAGCCGCAGCCGATGTCGAGCAGCGTCATGCCAGGGTGCAGCCCTAGCTTGCCTAGTGCCAGGTCGATTTTGGCGATCTGGGCCTGCTCCAGAGTCATGTCGTCGCGCTCGAAGTAGGCGCAGCTGTAGGTCTGGGTCGGATCGAGGAAGAGCCGGAAGAACTCATCGGACAGGTCGTAGTGGGCCTGGACATTCTCGAAATCCGGTCTCAGGCCAGTCCTTTCCCCACCCGCGGCCCCCGGGGCCATGGCGTGAGATTATTGCGCCGGCCCGCAGCGACGCAATAGCCGGTGACGATTGCGGCGCTATAGTCGCCAGCCTGGTGGGATCCGCCAAGCATGGTGATGACGCTGGTTACCACCGGCTGCTGTCGGCTTCGATGACCCCATCGTGGATCCTGCTGACCAGGAGAGTGGCCAAACAAGGGAGCCGCTTAGGCGGTATGGGATGAGCCGGTTCCGGTACAGGTAACTGTAGTTTTGCTGGTCAGCGCGTTGCAGATCGGCAGAATTGGACCCCTCGGAGCACCTGTTCTGAAAGTTTGGTCCCATTTTGGCCCTATGGATTCGCCATCTCGGGCACGAGGCCTGACGCGTCCCTCCGGATAAGCAGACAATTGGAACTCGGCGCGGTCCGGCGGTGCGATCAGACATGAATTAACCGGCGGTTATCAGCGGATGACGCGATGCACGTTTTCGTTCGCGGCGCCGCCGTCCTGCGCGATCCATGGCCCCTCAATCGACGGATCGATGATGCCCTTCTCCAGCCACGTGTAGCGACCCTCAAGCACTCTATGAGCCAGCGTCCAGTCGGAGTCGTCGCTGTTCTGCCAGAGGTCATCGAACAGCTTCTCGGCCCGAACCCGGGCCTGCGGCAAAACGCGTCGGCGAGTTCGACGGCGGTGCCGTCCGCCCTGTCACGCTGTGCCCGGACGCACGCCGCGGTCATCGCGAACAGCTCCGCGCCGATATCGACGATCCGGCCCAGAAATCGCTGCTTGTGCTCGAGTTTGCCCTGCCATCGCGACATCCGTAGAAGATGCTGCGCGCCAGTCGGCGACTCGCCCGTTCGACATAGCGCAGATGGCTTGCCAGTGGCCCGAATTCGCCGAAAGACGTGGGCAGCTGGCCTTTTCCGGCCGCCAAGGTCGGCAGCCAGCGGGCGTAGAACTTGCCGGCCTTCGTCGCCGCTTCGCCTTCTGCTTCGGAGCGGCATCGGGGTCGATGATGTCGCCGGCCACCGAGAGATGCGCATCAACCGCCTCGCGCGCGATCAGCAGATGCATGATCTCGGTGGAGCCTTCGAAGATACGGTTGATGCGCAAGTCGCGCAGCACCTGCTCAGCCGGCACCCCACGTTCGCCACGCGCGGCGAGCGACTCGGCGGTCTCGAAGCCACGTCCGCCGCGAATCTGCACCAACTCATCAGCGATCAGCCAGGCCATCTCCGAGCCGTAGAGCTTGGCCAGCGCCGCCTCGATCCGAATGTCGGTGCGCCTGCGTCGGCGAGCTCGCTGGACAGCTCGAGCATTGCCTCCAGCCCGTAGGCGGTGGCCGCGATGAATGCCATCTTGCCCGCCACGGCTTCGTGCTCACCGACCGGCCGGCCCCATTGCACCCGCTCCCCAGACCATTCCCTGGCGATCTTCAGACACCATTTCGCCGACCCGCGCACACGCGCCGGCAGCGAAGCCGCCCCACGTTGAGCGTGGACAGCGCGACCTTCAGACCTCGCCTTCGCGGCCGATGCGGTTCGCGGCGGGTACCCGCACATTATTCAGCCGGGTGAGACCATTTTCGATACCGCGTAATCCCATGAACGCGTTGCGATTCGCACAACGATGCCCGGTGCATCGGCCTCCACCACGAATGCGGTGATCCCACCTCGGTGGCCCTCACTCTTGGGTACCTGGGCCATCACCACCAGCAGGTCGGCGATCACACCGTTGGTGGTCCACAGTTTGACCCCGTTAAGCACATAGTCATCGCCGTCCGGGGTGGCGGTCGCGTGCAGCCGGGCCGGGTCGCTGCCGACGTCGGGTTCGGTGAGCAGGAACGCACTGATCTCCCGTGTACACCTCGGCAGCCACGTTCGCTTCTGTTCCTCGGTGCCAACATCTTGATCGGCTGGGGCACACCGATCGACTGG
>CAVTHR010000032.1:0-48364 GCA_963734385.1 uncultured Actinomycetota bacterium
CCACTTGAAGTTCTTCTCGGTGCCCGCGGCGCCGACCAACGCCGGGATGTGGGCTTGGCTGGGTTTCGGCCATGCCCACGACGGCCCGAACTTCACGAACTCGCCGTCGTATTCGGCTTCTTCCTGGGTCCACAGCGCGCGCATGGCCTCGATGTACTCGCGCAGCATCGTGCGCCGACGCCCTGGTGGCACGTTGTGGTCGGCGAGTTCATCTGTGTTCCAACCGAATCCGACACCTAGGCTGACCCGACCGCCGGACAGGTCGTAGAGTGTGGCGATCGACTTGGCCAGTGTGATCGGGTCGTGCTCGACGGGCAGCGCCACTGCAGTCGACAACCGCACCCGTGAGGTCACCGCTGCACGCGGCGGCCAAGCGGACACCCACGGATCGAGCGTGCGCATGTATCGGTCGTCGGGCAGTGACTCGTCACCGGTGGTCGGATGTGCGGCCTCCCGCTTGATCGGGATGTGGGTGTGTTCGGGCACGTAGAACGTCTTGAACCCGTGGTCGTCGGCCAGCTTGGCGGCAGCCGCAGGGGTGATCCCGCGATCGCTGGTGAACGGGACGGGACCGTGCACGTCCATACCCAGAATTAGAACGTGTTCCCATCTGGCGGGCAAGGGCGGGGTGTCCGAACGTGAATCCACTTCGCGGAATCCCGCGGTGATGTAGAACGAGGTTGGTGCAACATCGGTCAGGCGGCTTGGTCGAGTAGGGCGGCGAGGCGTGGGCGGGGGTGTCGAGATTCAGTGTCGGCCTGGGCCGGCGGTTGAGGGTGTCTTGGATGCGTTTGAGGTCGGCTTTGGTGTGGCCGCTGAGGTCGCTGCCCTTTTCGAACCAGAATCGCAGCAGCCGGTTGGTGTTCTCGTTGGTGCCGCGCTGCCACGGCGAGTGCGGATTGCAGAAGTAGACCGGGGCGCGAGTGCAAGGTGGATGTCGCCGCCACTGGGCCATTTCGCTGCCGCGGTCCCAGGTGATGGACCGCCGCAGATGTTCGGGTAGCTCGCTCATCGCGTCGATCATCGCGGTGGCCACGGTGTCAGCGGTGTGGTCGCCGGGCAGGTGCAGCAGCAGCGTGAACCGGGTGCTGCGCTCGACCAGGGTGCCGATCGCACTGTTGTTGGGTCCGACGATCAGGTCGCCTTCCCAGTGACCGGGTACGGCCCGGTCGGCGACCTCGGCGGGCGGTCGCTGATCGTGAATTCTTCCCCGCTGCTGTAGGACCCCGCCGGCTGTCGTTGCGGCCCCGCGGTTTGCGGGCTGCCCGCTTGGTGGACAGGCATTTGTGCAGATCAGCGCGCAGGCTGCCACGGGTCTGCACATACAGGCACTTGTAGATCGTCTCGTGGCTCACCCGTGCAAGCCTGTCATCGGGGTGATCACGTGCCAACATCTGCGCGATCAGCTTCGGGCTCCACCCGTCGTCCATCCACGCCTCGATACTGGCGCACACGGATTTTCGTCGAGCTTGAAAGCTTTGGGCCGGTGGGCTTTCTGAGCGGCCCGGGCATGGGCCATCCGGGCGTGATAATCCCCGTCGGGGTTGCGGTTACGCCGCACTTCACGCCAGATGGTGGTCCGGTCGCGCCCGATCTGGTCGACCGATCTCGGCGTGGCTGAGCCCGGCGTCAAGACCCCGCATGATCACGATGCGCTCATCCAGACTCAGTCGATGTCCCTGACCGCCGGGCAACGACATGTTCCCAGGATCGGCGACCCCGCCGCCTCGACCCATGACTAGCTTCATCGCTCCAGCGTTACGCCACCAGATCGATGCGACTGTCGTCGACACGCCCATGTCCTGCGCCGCCCGCCATAACGGGACACCCAGGCATACCTGGTCGAACAACCTCCAGCGCACAGCTCTCGAATGCGGATAACCACTCGGCATCGCAACCTCCAAATCCACGGATGTTGCACTGACCGTATGAATCCGGCCGCGAATCTTCGCGGTCAGCGCACGTTCGGCGGTGTGGGATGGTGTTCCTGTGACTGGCGGTGATGCTAAGGACGAACAGCAGCAGTTTGTCGAGGCCGCGGTCTCAACGATGGCTGCTGGTGCCCCGCAGGATTGGGTCAGTCTGCACGCGGAATTCGCGCTGACGAAGGCGTCGGCCACCGTGAGCACGGAGGCAGAAGACGGGCCGGTTGAGCTGCCCGTACCACCGGAGGCGTTGCAGCACATCGCTTTACATCAGCAATGGGCCGTAGAACATGGCCAGCCGTGGCGGCGACTGATCATCGATTCCGATCGCACGGGCCAGCTTTCGATCCGCGCAGTGCCCGTCGGCTCCCGCCGCTTGAATGAGCAGACGCGGACCGTCGCAACACGATCGGCGCTCTTCGTCATCCCACTCGTCGTCGGTGTGCTGCTCATCGCCATGTGGCTGCTGAGGAAGTGGTCCATCACTCCAAGCGGCGAACGCCCGACGCTGCTCGTCGCGACGGGGATCGCCGTCGCCATCTCACTCGTCGCCGGCGGTGCGCTCTCCACCAGAGAATCCTCGACGACGCGGGGTATCGGCCTCAGCCTGGTGGCGGCGGCAGCCGTCGTGCTAATCGGAGGAGTGGCGTTTGCCTTCTGGCTGTTCTGACGAGCCACCCAGCGAATGAGGTAGTGGGCTACTCGCGACTAGTTTGCTGCGAACCAGAAAACTCCGAAGGCATGGAGGCCAGGCGCACCACCAGGCAGAAACTCATGGAATGGGTTCGTCGCTACCTGCCCTGTGAGATCGCGGGCACCGTCGGCGAACTCGGCGGTGCCGCCGTCGCCTATCTGCTCACCGGTTCGATGGCGGCCGCCGCGATCACCGCGACGATCGGCGCTTCGGCCGGCTACTACGCGGCCGCGTACACCAGTGCCGTGCGCTGGGCCTATCACGAACACAACCATCGAGCGGTGGACGACTCGCGTCGCCGTAGCCAACCTGTTCGCGTTACGCAGCGTCGCAATCGAATTCGGCCCGGCCGAACTGATCGACAGCTCGCGTAATCCGGCCACTGGCCTACTATCTCGCGCCCACGATGTTCGACAACGTCGTTGCCGGCTGGATATTCGCGAAAGTTGGTCTCCGACATCGGCTTCTACGCCTTCGCCGATTTTCAGCTACGAGCGATTCAAGGGACTGCTGGCGGGACGCCGGCCACGCATCGAGGAGGCAGACGGTGCACCCGTCACTACGGTCGCAGCTGCGTGAGACCCTGCGGGAACGCGCCGACACCGAGGGCTGGCGCGCGCTCATCGCGCAGCACGGCACGCCGCTGCTGGTGCTCGACCCCTATCGCGTCAGTCGAGCAGTGCCGGCTGCTCGCGTCGCAGCTGCGCGGCTTCCGGCTGCACTACGCGGTGAAGACGTCGCCCCATCCCTCGGTGCTGCGCGCAGTCGCCGCAGCGGAGGCGGCTTCGACGTTGCGACAAACGCCGAAATCGACCTCATCGGGTCGCTGGGCCTTCCCGTACATCGCTGCATCAACACCAACCCGGTCAAGAAGCTCAGAGACATCGACCACGCCTACATGGCAGGCGTCCGCACCTTCGTCGTCGACAACCCCGCCGAGGTCCAGAAGTTCGTCGGGCTACCTGCGGACATCGACATCCTGGTCCGGCTCGCGTTCCGCAACCCGTCGGCGAAATCGGATCTGTCGGCGAAGTTCGGCGCAGACCCGGCCGACGCGGAACTCGTCGTCAAGCATGTGCTCGCCGCGGGGGTGCAGTTCGCCGGCTTCAGCTTCCACGTGGGCAGCCAGGGTCCGACGGCCGAGCCGTACGGCGAAGCGCTGCGCGCCACCCTCGACCTCATCACCCACATCACCGAAACACTCGGCGTGCCAACCCGAATCATCGATATCGGCGGCGGCTTCCCCGTCAGCTACCGCGAGCCGATGCCCGCGATCGGCGAGGTCGCACGCATCATCGACGAGGTACTCGGGGACCGACGAGACGAATTCACGTTGCTGGCCGAGCCCGGCCGCTTCCTGGCCGCCGACAGCATGACGTTGTTGACCACCGTGGTCGGCAGTGCCGTGCGTGACGGTCGGATGTGGCACTACCTCGACGACGGGTTGTACGGCAGCTACTCGAACGTGATGACCGAGGACGTACACCCGCCGATCCTCGCGTTGCGGGAAGTGGTCGACGGCGTGACCGACCACGAGCCAGTGACCCTGGCCGGACCGACGTGCGACAGCGCCGACGTCATCGCCCGCGACTATCCGATGCCCGCGCTGAACGTCGGCGACGTCGTGGTCAGCCCGATGATGGGCGCGTACACGTCGGTGACGTCGTCACGCTTCAACGGAATACCGGCCACCCCGATCATCGAGGTCTGAGTTTCGTTCGCCCAGAGCGTTACCCGCGACGGTTGCCCGCCCCGCTGCTGGGATGGCACACCATGACGACTGAACGGATCGCAGACCATATCCAGTTCGCGTACTGGGTGCCCAATGTCAGCGGCGGCCTGGTCACCAGCGATATCGAACAGCGCACCGACTGGGGCTACGACTACAACGTCAAGCTGGCGCAGACGGCCGAGAACAACGGCTTCGACTACGCGCTGTCCCAGGTGCGCTACGAGGCCAGCTACGGCGCCGAGTACCAGCACGAGTCCACCAGCTTCAGCCTGGCGCTGCTGCTGGCGACGCAACGGCTCAAGGTGATCGCCGCCGTCCACCCCGGGCTGTGGCAGCCCGCCGTGCTGGCGAAGCTGGGCGCGACGGCCGACCACCTGTCCGGCGGTCGCTTCGCCGTCAACGTGGTCTCCGGCTGGTTCAAGGACGAGTTCACGCATCTGGGCGAGCCGTGGCTGGAGCACGACGAGCGGTACCGGCGCAGCGCGGAGTTCCTGCAGGTCCTGCGCAAGATCTGGACCGAGGACGACGTCGATTTCCGCGGCGACTTCTACCGCATCCACGACTTCACCCTCAAGCCCAAACCGCTGAACACCGCCGAGCGGCCCAACCCCGAGCTGTTCCAGGGCGGTAACTCGACCGCAGCGCGGCGCAACGGCGGCTACTACGCCGACTGGTACTTCTCCAACGGGAAGGACTTCGACGGCGTCACCGAGCAGCTCGTCGACGTGCGTGAGCACGCCCGTGACGCCGCCCGCGAGGTCAAGTTCGGCCTGAACGGGTTCATCATCGCCCGCGATACCGAGGCCGAGGCCCGCGATACGCTCCGCGAAATCGTCGAGAAGGCCAACCGTCCCGCCGTCGAGGGTTTCCGCGCCGCCGTGCAACAGGCTGGCAACTCCACCGCCGACAAGCGCGGCATGTGGGCGGACTCGACGTTCGAGGACTTGGTGCAGTACAACGACGGCTTCCGCACGCAACTGATCGGTACACCCGAGCAGATCGCGGAACGCATTGCGGCGTACCGCAAACGGGGTGTGGACCTGATTCTCGGTGGCTTCCTGCACTTCCAGGAAGAGATCGAGTACTTCGGATCAAGGGTGCTTCCGCTGGTTCGCGAAATCGAGAATGCCGAGGAGAATTGGGCTGACGCTTCCGTGCTTGCGTCCGCATAACGCAGCGTGCGCTAGCGTGGTAGTGGAATCGCTTATGCGGTCCGAGTTCATGAGTTCATGAACGGCGTTTCGACGCAGCGCGTCGCGGGGAGCGGCGTCCCAACAAAAGCAGGAGAGTTCATGACCTACCCGCCTGGTGGCTCCGGATATCCCCCCGGACAGCAGCCGACCCAGCAGTTCAGCGCGCCCACCCAACAGTTCGGCAAGCCCGAGCGCAGCGCCGCAGGCCCAGGCCCCCGCGCAGACCGCCGCGGGCCCGAACAGGCTGCCGTTCATCCTGCTCGCCGCGGTGGCCGTGCTCGGCCTGCTCGTCTACTTGTTCCAGTTCGGGCCTAAGTTCACGATCAGCAGCACCGATTTCCCGCAATTGGGCGGCGCCAGCGGCACGTCGCTGGGCCTCGGGCTCGCGGTGTTGGCGCGCTTCTTGCCGCCCTGCTTGCCGCGGTCGGCCTACTGCCGAAGCAGAAGACCTTCATCGGCGTCGTCGCTGCGATCGCGGTGCTGGGCGTTCCTGCTGGTGATCGGTGAGGTCGTCCAGAAGCCCGAACAGGTCAGCATCGGCTGGGCGCTCTACGTCGTGATCGCGTTGACCCTCCTGCAGGCGGGAGCCGCCATCGCCGCCCTCCTTCTCGACGCGGGCATCATCACGTCCGCCCGCACCCAAGTCGCCGAAGTACGACAAGCAGCAGCAGTACGGCCAGTACGGCGGCGCGCCGGGCCAGTACTACGGTCAGCCCGGCCAGCACACGTCGCATCAGGGCGGACCGCAACAGCAGCGTCCGGGTACCCGTCGACAGTAGGCGGCGGCTACCAGGGCGGATCGTCGACCGGTGGCTTCCAGGCAGCGGTCAGTCAGAGTGGCCCGCCGACCCCGCCGACCGGCTTCCCGACCTACGGGCAGCCGCAGGCGCCCAGCTCGGCACCGACCAGCCAGGTTCCGGCGCAGTCGCAGCCGTCGTCGTCTTCGTCGAGTCAGTCCGGCGACGTGGGGGTCGTAGTCCGGGTCTTGCGCGCGTGAATACCACACGCGCGAGCAAAGAGCTGCTATACCGCTAGTGGTGGAGAACAGGTCGGTCGGCGTCGCCAGGCACGTGATCTGTTCCGGGTTGCGTTCGGCCCGTCGGTGGTGGCGCTGGTCATCATCGCCGCGGTGACGCTGCTGCAGCTGCTCATCGCCAACAGCGACATGACCGGTGCGTCGGGGGCGATCGCCAGCATGTGGCTGGGCGTGCATCAGGTGCCGGTGTCGATCGGCGGCCGCGAGCTCGGCGTGATGCCGCTTCTGCCGGTGCTCGCGATGGTGTGGGGCACCGCGCGCACCACCGCGGCCGCCACGTCCCCCGCAGGGGTCCTGGTTCGTCATCCGATGGATTGTGGCCTCTGCCTTGGGCGGGCCGCTGCTCATCGCAGCCATCTCATTGGCCGTCATCCACGATGCCTCGTCTGTGCTGACCGAGCTGCAGACCCCCAATGCACTGCGTGCGTTCGCCGGGGTGTTGGCAGTGCACGCCATCGGTGCCGGGTTCGGGGTCGGCTCCAAGGCGGGCCGACGCCTGCTCGCCGCGTCCGGGATGCCGGGATGGGTCGCCGACGCGGGCAGGCCCGCCGTGGCCGGGGTGCTGGCACTACTGGGGTTGTCCGGCGTGATCACGGCCTTGTCGTTGGTGGTCCACTGGTCGACCATGCATGAGCTCTTCGCGATCACCGATTCGGTGTTCGGCCAGTTCAGCTTGACGGTGTTGTCGGTTCTGTACGCGCCCAACGTCATCGTGGGCACCTCCGCTGTAGCCGTGGGTTCCAGTGCGCATGTCGGCCTGGCGACGTTCAGCTCCTTCACCGTGTTCGGCGGAGACATCCCCGCGCTGCCCGTGCTGGCGGCGGTTCCGACGCCGCCTCTTGGTCCCGTATGGGTGGCACTGCTGATCGTCGCAGCCGCCGCAGGCGTGGTGGTCGGTCAGCAGTGCGCGCGTCGGCCGCTGACGCTGCTGCCCGCACTGGGCAAGCTGACCATCGCGGCCGTGGCGGCCGCGGCGGCGATGGCGCTGCTCGGCTATGCCGGCGGCGGCGAGTTGGGCAATTTCGGCCATGTCGGCGTGGACCAGGCGACGTTCGGCCCCGCGGTGTTCCTGTGGCTCGTCGGGATCGGCGGGCTGACCGTGGCGATGACGGGGGGCATCGCCCGCAGGCGAGGGCGGCCCGCTGCCGCAGGAAGATGGGCGTCGAGCCGGTCGAGCCGGAGCCCGATCGACCAGGAACCCGAGGACGAGCCCGCGGCCGAACCCGAGTCGAACCAGGAACCCGAGAAGCCGAAGAGGAGCCGGATTCGACGAGGACGAGCCCGCGCCGGTCGACGAGGAGCCCGCGCCCGTCGAGCCGCATGCGCCCGCTGAGGCGGACATGTCCGACCTCGACGACCTGCCCGACCCGGAGGACCTGGCCTACATCGACGACGACGACGCCACGCCGGGCCCGATTGCCGACCAGCGGCGCCGCGGCGCGACGATTAGGCTCGTCGCGTGCAGCAACCGCTCCGTGTGCCCCCGAGCGCACCGGCGCGGGTGGTGGTGCTGGCCTCCGGCACCGGTTCGCTGCTGGAATCGCTGCTGGAGTCCGCGGTCGGCGACTATCCCGCCCGCATCGTCGCGGTCGGGGTCGACCGGGACTGCCGGGCGGTCGAGGTCGCCGACGGCGGCGTCGGTGCCCAGCTACCAGGTGCGGCTGGGCGACTACCAGGACCGCGAGGCGTGGGACGCCGCGATCACCGACGCCACCGCGGCGCACGAGCCCGACTGGGTCGTGTCGGCTGGCTTCATGAAAATACTTGGCCCGCAGTTTCTTTCGCGGTTCCCCGGTCGCGTGATCAATACCCACCCGGCGCTGCTGCCGTCGTTTCCCGGCGCGCACGCGGTGGCCGAGGCGCTGGCCTACGGCGTGAAAGTCACCGGGTGCAGCGTGCATCTGGTGGATGCGGGCACCGACACCGGGCCGATTCTGGCCCAGCAGGCGGTCCCGGTGCTCGATGACGACGACGAGGCGACCCTGCACGAACGGATCAAGGTCGTCGAACGGCGACTGTTGGTGGATGTCCTGGCCGAGCTCGCAACGCGCGGCGTGACCTGGAGCGGACGAAAGGCGACCATCGGATGAGTGGTAAGGACGGGCGCAAGCCGATCCGACGAGCATTGATCAGCGTGTACGACAAGACAGGTCTCGAGGCGCTGGCCTCCGGGCTGCACAAGGCCGGGGTGGCCATCGTCTCGACCGGATCGACCGCCAAAACCATTGCAGGCGCGGGTGTTCCGGTGACACCGGTGGAGGAGCTCACCGGCTTCCCCGAGGTGCTCGACGGTCGGGTCAAGACGCTGCACCCGAGGGTGCACGCGGGACTGCTGGCCGATCATCCGCAAACCCGAGCATGCCGCGGCGCTCGAGGAACTCGGCATCGAGGCGTTCGATCTCGTGGTGGTGAACCTGTATCCGTTCAGCGAGACGGTCGCCTCCGGCGCCGACGTCGACGAATGCGTCGAGCAGATCGACATCGGCGGCCCGTCGATGGTGCGCGCGGCCGCCAAGAACCACCCGAGCGTGGCGGTGGTGGTCGACCCGCTCGGCTATGACGGAGTGCTGGCTGCGGTCCGTGCGGGCGGGTTCACACTCGCGGAGCGGAAGATACTGGCGTCGTTGGCATTTCGGCACACCGCCGAGTACGACGTGGCGGTGGCAGCTGGATGGGGGAGGTACTCGCTCCGGAGGAGCCCGCGCAGAGGCTACCCGCGTGGTTCGGCGGGACGTGGCGCCGCACCGGCGTGCTGCGCTACGGCGAGAACCCGCATCAGCAGGCGGCGCTCTACAGCGACGACGACGGCGTGGCCGGGTCTGGCGCAGGCCGAGCAGCTGCACGGAAAAGAGATGTCCTACAACAACTTCACCGATGCCGACGCCGCGTGGCGGGCCGCGTTCGATCACGAGCAGACCTGCGTGGCGATCATCAAGCACGCGAACCCGTGCGGCATCGCCGATCTCGTCGGTGTCGGTCGCCGACGCGCACCGCAAGGCCCACGAGTGCGATCCGCTGAGCGCGTTCGGCGGCGTGATCGCGGCCAACACCGCCGTCAGCGTCGAGATGGCCGAGACCGTCGCCGACATCTTCACCGAGGTCATCATCGCGCCGGCCTACGAAGACGGCGCGGTGGAAGTGCTTGCGCGCAAGAAGAACATCCGCGTGCTGGTGGCGTCGGAACCGCATGTCGGCGGCATCGAGCTGCGTCCGATCAGCGGTGGGCTGTTGCTGCAGCAGCGCGACGCGCTCGACGCGCCCGGCGACGACCCCGACAACTGGACGTTGGCCACCGGTGAGCCTGCGGACCCCGCAACGCTTGCCGATCTCGTCTTCGCATGGCGGTCCTGCCGCGCGGTGAAGTCCAACGCGATCGTCATCGCCGCCAACGGCGCCACCGTCGGCGTCGGGAATGGGCCAGGTGAACCGCGTCGACGCGGCGCGGCTTGCGGTCGAGCGCGGCGGTGACCGGGTGCGCGGCGCGGTGGCCGCGTCCGACGCGTTCTTCCCGTTCCCCGACGGTCTGGAGACGCTGACCAATGCCGGCGTGAAGGCGATCGTCCATCCCGGCGGGTCGATGCGCGACGACATCGTCACCGAGGCGGCCGCCAAGGCGCGGCGTGACGCTCTACGTGACGGGCGCGCGCCACTTCGCGCACTGATAGGTTGCCGGTCATGGCGATAGCGGCGCGCGCGGCGGCGGTGGTTCTGGGTGCCGCGGCGATCGTGCTGGCCACTGGCTGTACTCGCACCATCGAGGACGCCCGCGTGGTGGCCGCACCCGATATGGGCAAGGCCGCGTCAGAATGGCGACGCAGTGCACAGCCGTCGATGCGCCGATGACGAAGGTACCCTTCCGCGTCGACGACGAGCCGGTCATGAAGATCCCGCAGCCCGATGGGTGGGAGCGGGTCGACGATGATGGACTCGGAGCTGATCAGGTTCACGATGCGCAACACCAGCCTGGCCAAGGACGGTTCGCGCCGACTGTGGTGCTCACGCTGGAAAGCCATGCGGTTTCTCTGACCCCCAAGAGGTGTTCGATTCCCAGCACGCAGGCGCTGGAGTCCGGCGTCGGCGCCACCGACGTGCAGCTCACCGACGACACGTCTGCGGGCTGCCAGCTGAAACCTTCGAATACGTCACGCCGCCCATCGGGCCGATCGCGCCGCATCCCGCGAAGGTGGTGTGCGCGGTACTGCAGACCGAGGACAGGACGTTCGCGACGACGTTGACGGTCCAGTCCGCCGATCGCCGACAACCCGACTTACCAGCGCGATGCCGAGACGATCCTGACCGGTTTTCAGATGCTGCCGCCGCCGGACTCGTAATCCGCCTCTGGCGAAGGTGCGCAACATCTGACATTCTGCGGCGTGGCGCCCACAGACGCGCACGGTCGCGGAGCAGCAGTCGTAGCGTGGAGTGGTGACTCCACCTAACGATCTGCCCCGGACCGTCGGCGAGCTGCGCGCTTCCGGCCATCGCGAGCGCGGCGTCAAGGCCGAGATCCGGGAGAATCTGCTGGCCGCGCTGGCCGAGGGCCGCGACGTGTGGCCCGGCATCCTCGGCTTCGAGGACACCGTGCTTCCGCAGCTGGAGCGCGCGCTGATCGCCGGCCACGACGTCGTGCTGCTCGGCGAACGCGGTCAGGGCAAGACGCGGCTGCTGCGCGCGCTGTCCGGACTGCTCGACGAGTGGACGCCGGTGATCGCCGGCGCGGAGCTGGGTGAGCACCCGTACACGCCGATCACCCCGGAGTCGATCCGGCGGGCCGCCGATTCGGGCGACGACCTGCCGATCGCATGGCGGCACCGCAGCGAGCGCTACACCGAGAAGCTGGCCACCCCGGACACCAGCGTGGCCGACCTGGTCGGCGACATCGACCCGATCAAGGTGGCCGAGGGCCGCAGCCTCGGTGACCCGGAGACCATCGCCTACGGCCTGATCCCGCGGGCGCACCGCGGCATCGTCGCCATCAACGAGCTGCCCGACCTCGCCGAGCGCATCCAGGTGTCGATGCTCAACGTGATGGAGGAGCGCGACATCCAGGTGCGCGGCTACACGCTGCGGCTGCCGCTGGACGTGCTCGTCGTCGCCAGCGCCAACCCCGAGGACTACACCAACCGCGGGCGCATCATCACCCCGCTGAAGGACCGGTTCGGCGCCGAGATCCGCACGCACTACCCGCTGGAGCTGGACGCCGAGGTCGGCGTCATCAACCAGGAGGCGCATCTGGCGGCCGAGGTGCCCGAGTACCTGCTGCAGATCCTCGCCCGGTTCGCCCGCAATCTGCGCGAGTCGAACTCGATCGACCAGCGCTCCGGGTGTGTCGGCGCGGTTCGCGATCGCGGCCGCCGAGACCGTCGCGGCGTCCGCCCGGCACCGCGCCGCCGTGCTCGGCGAACAGGATCCGGTGGCGCGGGTCGTCGACCTCGGCACCGTGATCGACGTGCTGCGCGGCAAGCTGGAATTCGAGTCCGGTGAGGAGGGCCGCGAACAGGCGGTGCTCGAGCACCTGCTGCGGCGCGCCACCGCCGACACCGCGCAGCGGCTGCTCGGCGGCATCGACGTCGGGCCGCTGGTTATCGCGATCGAGGGCGGCACCGCGGTGACAACCGGTGAGCGGGTGTCGGCGCGCGACGTGCTGGCGGCGGTGCCGGAGGTGCCCGCGATCGCCCAGGTCCAGGAACGCCTCGACGCGCAGTCCGACGGTGCAGCGCGCCGCCGCAGTCGAATTGGCTTTGGAGGCACTGTATCTCGCCAAGCGGATCGACAAGGTGTCCGGAGAAGGCGAAACCGTCTATGGCTAGAGGCCACGGGCGCGTCGTCCCGCTACTCCGGCTACACCGGCGGCCCTGACCCGCTGGCGCCGCCGGTCGACCTGCGCGAAGCGCTCGAGCAGATCGGCCAGGACGTGATGGAGGGCTCGTCGCCGCGTCGGGCGCTGCAGGAGCTGCTGCGGCGCGGCACGCAGAACATGCGCGGCGCCGACAAGCTGGCCGCCGAGGCCAACCGCCGCCGTCGGGAGCTGTTGCAGCGCAACAACCTTGACGGCACGCTTGCAGGAGATCAAGAAACTGCTCGACGAGGCGGTGCTGGCCGAGCGCAAGGAGCTGGCCCGCGCGCTCGACGACGACGCCAGGTTCAGGAGATGCGGATCGAGTCGCTGCCGCCGTCGCCGGCCAAGGCCGTGCAGGAGCTGTCCGACTACGACTGGCGCAGCCAGGAGGCTCGCGAAAAGTACGAGCAGATCAAGGATCTGCTCGGCCGCGAGATGCTCGATCAGCGGTTCGCCGGGATGAAGCAGGCACTGGAGAACGCCACCGACGAGGACCGTCAGCGCGTCAACGAGATGCTCGACGACCTCAACGACCTGCTGGACAAGCATTCCCGCGGCGAGGACTCCCAGCAGGACTTCGAGGACTTCATGGACAAGCACGGCGAGTTCTTCCCGGAGAACCCGCGCAACGTCGACGAACTGCTGGACTCGCTGGCACAGCGGGCGGCGGCCGCGCAGCGGTTCCGCAACAGCCTGTCCCCGACCAGCGTGCCGAGCTGGATGCGTTGGCGCAGCAGGCTTTCGGCTCGCCGTCGTTGATGAACGCGCTGAACCGCCTCGACGGGCACCTGCAGGCCGCCCGGCCGGGAGAGGACTGGACGGGCTCGTCGCGGTTCTCCGGCGACGACCCGATGGGCATGGGCGAGGGCACGCAGGCGCTGGCCGACATCGCCGAACTCGAACAGCTCGCCGAGGCGCTGTCGCAGAGCTATGCAGGCGCGACGATGGACGACGTCGACCTCGACATGCTGGCCCGCCAGCTCGGCGACGATGCGGCCGTCAACGCGCAGACCCTCGCCGAGCTGGAGCGCGCACTGATCAACCAGGGCTTCCTGGACCGCGGCTCCGACGGGCAGTGGCGGCTGTCGCCGAAGGCGATGCGACAGCTGGGACAGGCCGCGCTACGCGATGTGGCACAACAGCTTTCGGGCCGGCACGGTGAGCGCGACACCCGGCGTGCCGGGGCCGCCGGTGAGCTGACGGGCGCGACCCGGCCCTGGCAGTTCGGCGACACCGAGCCGTGGAATGTCACCCGCACGCTGACCAACGCGGTGCTGCGTCAAGCGGGGACCGGGCGTGGCCGAGCCACCCATCCGGATCACCGTCGAGACGTCGAGATGTCCGAGACGGAGACCCGCACCCAGGCTGCGGTGGCGTTGCTGGTGGACACCTCGTTCTCGATGGTGATGGAGAACCGCTGGCTGCCGATGAAGCGCACCGCGCTGGCGCTCAACCATCTGGTCAGCACCCGGTTCCGTTCGGACGCGTTGCAGATCATCGCCTTTGGCCGATACGCGCGGACCGTGAGCGCCGCGGAACTGACAGGGCTCGAGGGTGTCTACGAGCAGGGCACCAATCTGCACCACGCGCTCGCGCTGGCGGGGCGGCATCTGCGGCGTCATCCCAACGCGCAGCCGGTGGTCTCGGTCGTCACCGATGGGGAGCCGACCGCACACCTGGAGGAATTCGGCGACGGCGACGGTCACGTCGGTGTTCTTCGACTACCCGCCGCATCCGCGGACGATCGCGCACACCGTCAAGGGATTCGACGACATGGCCCGGCTGGGCGCGCAGGTGACGATCTTCCGGCTCGGCAACGATCCCGGCCTGGCCAGGTTCATCGACCAGGTCGCGCGCCGGGTGGAGGGCCGGGTGGTGGTGCCCGATCTGGACGGGCTGGGTGCTGCGGTGGTCGGCGACTATCTAGGTCGCGCCGCCGTCGCTGACTGGGTCAGAAGACCGGGCTGCCCTGCTGCGAACGGTTCCACGGCGCGCAGTCACTCGTTTCGAGCGCGCCACGCTGGTTCGCCGTGATCTTCAGCTGCTGAGGCCCGAACGACGACCCCTGGTCGATGATGTTCGATGGGTCGTCTCCGGCGTAGATACTCCAGGCGCAGGGGTTCTTGTGAACACCTCCTCTGGATTGGTAGACGCCGGATACGACGTCGAAGCCGATCCGGAAAGTACCGGTGCCGGGGATGAACGAAGTGGTGGCGTCAGTCGCCGGCGGCGGCGCGCCGCGCAGCATGTGTGCACATTGGCTCGGGGTGTGTGATGACTGCAAGCAGTCAATCCACGCTTGCTGTCCTGCCGTGTCGGATCGACCTCGGCCACACCTGTGTCCGCCCGCCATGCGTAGCCGGAGGCGTCTTCGGCGCACCGAAGTGGGGTACCGCCGGGCGATACAGAGGTGGTGTTCATCTCCTCTTGAACGCAAGGCGAACCCTCTACCGGTCCAGGATCCGCCACCGCCACTTGTGCATAAACGACAGCGACTGAAAACAGCGGCACGACTGCGGATACCCTCGTCATCGTCGGCATGACTGCTCAGACTAGCGAGCACAATCTCAGTCGGCTACCTGGTCGGTGAGTTGCAGGTGCCTATAGCTTGGTGCGAAGCGAACGGATAGCAGGTCGGCGCTAGATGGCTTTGCGCTTCTTGCGCTTGACGCCGACGCTGCCCCACAGCGAGAAGCCGCGGATCCGTCACCCGCGGCGCGCCGGGGAGACCCTCGCCGTGTCGACGGTGGTCGAACGTGCCCATCACGCCGACACCACGCAGATCGACGTTGACCTCGGGCGGTACCAGGATCGTCTGTCCACCCATGATCGAGTAGGAGTGGATCTCGACCTCGGGCGAGGTGAAGTCGGCGTAGCGAAGGTCGACCACGCCGCCGCCCCACAGAGTGAAGGTCGTCATCCGCTTCGGCACATTCCATCGGCCGCGGCGCTCGAAGCCGCTCAAGATGGCCAGAAGCAGCGTCGACGGCGCGGGTCGGCACGGGCCACCCGCGGCCCGTGGTCATGGCGCCGGGCAGGTCGGCGCACAGGCGATCCAGCTCGTCGTAGGTCTTGCGCGGCGTACGCCTTGGTCAGCCGGATCTTCGTATTCGTCCATGCAGGTGTCCCGCAGCGGCGGCGTCGGTACAGCAGCTGCGCTGCCTGCATGCGGTCGGTGTCCGCGGCGGGCTCCGACCTGTTCCGCGACGCTGGAGTGCTCATCAGTGTCGAGCCTACGACGAACGCTGGCACATGCAAGGGCGTTGGCCAAACTGTGTCCATCATCCGGCGAACAGTCATGGAAACTATCGTTCGCCAGGTAGCTCGACGAAGCCGATGGTCCCGATCGGATTGGCAGGCACCAGGTTGGCTCCGGACCGGAAGCCTGCGACGATGCCGCCCGGCACGGGGAGAGCGAGCACCGGGCGACGGCTGTCGCGCGATGCGAGATACAATCGCGCCGAGCTCGGCATGGTCGTAGCACCGTCGGGCCCGCCGATGTCGGCGACGCGCCCCGCCGGACCGCCGTCGACGAGGGAGACGAGGTCGGGCCGCCACGTCACGGGTGTCGATCGGCTGGAAGCGCACGCCGCTGACCGCGAAGAGCGCAGGCAAGAATCGCTGGATCGAGAACGTCGTCTCGATCAGGTCGTGAAATTGGGTGGCACGCGACGATGGTGTGGCCGAGCACCGGAGGCCGCCAGCGCCACCTCGACGCGCAGCTTCGTCTTGTAGTACGGCAACGGGATGCGGTCGATCCCGACGATCGAGATGTAGATGATGTGCGCGACGCCGGCGCGGCGCGCGGCCGAGATGAGGTTATGGTCGCGGACACCACGTCCTTGCCGCCCGGGTGCCCTGGGTGGCGCAGTTGATGACCACGTCGAGCCCTCGAGCGCGGCGTCGATGCCGTCGCCGGCTGAGCAGGTCACCCTGGCGCCAGTGCACGCCTGTGTAGCCGACGTGACTCGCGCCTGCTCAGCGCCCGCACCTGGTGGCCGGCTGTCGGTGGCTACGCCGACCACCCGATACCGAGAGTGCCGGTCGCGCCGGTGATCAGAACGTCGCGGCTCATGTGTCAGCCCTCCAGTTCGGTGAGCGCTTCTGCAGGAACGCCAGCATGCCTTCGCGCGCCTCCTCGGAGACGAACAGCTCGGCCGACTGCTCGGTCAGCTCCTCGGCGTGCCGGTCGAAGGCCGCGAGGATCGGCGCCGTGGTCAGCGCCTTCGACGCGGCCAGCCCCTGCGGCGAGCCCTTGCGCGATCTCGGCGGTCAGCGCGGCCACCGTGGCCGTCGACATCGTCGGCGGCGACGCGTGATCAGGCCGATCTCGGCGGCCTCGGCCGGCGCCGAACTTCTCGCCCGTCAGGAAGTACCGGCCCGCCGCGCGCGCGGTCATCTTCGGCAGCAGGGTCAGCGAGATGATCGACGGCGCAACGCCGATGCGCGCCTCGGTCAGCGCGAACGTGCTGTCGCGGCCCGGCGACCACGATGTCGCACGCGCCGACCAGCCCCAGGCCGCCCGGCGCGGACGTGCCCGTCGATCGCGCCGATGACCGGCAGCGGCAGCTCGAGGATCGGCCGCAGCAGATCGGTCAGCTCGCGGGCCCGGTCGACGGCCACGTCGCCGGATCGCGGCCGGCGGCCTCGCGCGAGATCGGCGCCCGCGCAGAACGTGCCGCCGGTGTGGCCGAGCACGACCGCCCGCACCGCGGAGTCCTCGGACGGCGTCGCGTGAGGCCTTGGTGCAGCTGGTGGACCAGCGCGGTGGACAGCGCGTTGCGGTTGTGCGGCGAGTCCAGCGTGAGCCGGGCGACGCTGCCCTCGACGGCGTAGTGGACCAGCGTGCTCATCAGTAGGACCGGGGCAGGCCCAGCGAGGTCTGCGCGATGAAGTTGAGGATCATCTCCCGGCTGACCGGCGCGATGCGGGCCAGCCGCGACGCGGTCAGCACCGACGCGATGCCGTACTCCTTGGTCAGCCCGTTGCCGCCCAGCGACTGCACGGCCTGGTCGACGGCGCGCACCGACGCCTCGCCCGCCGCGTACTTGGCCATGTTCGCGGCCTCGGCGGCGCCGACGTCGTCGCCGCTGTCGTAGAGCGTCGCGGCCTTCTGCATCATCAGCTTGGCGAGCTCGATCTCGATGTGGTTCTGCGCCAACGGATGCGAGATGCCCTGGTGCGCGCCGATCGGCGTCTTCCACACCTGGCGGGTCTTGACGTAGTCGGCGGCCTTGTTGATCGCGAAGCGGCCCATGCCGACCGCGCTCGCCGCGCCCATGATGCGTTCGGGGTTCAGGCCGGCGAACAGCTGCGCGATCGCCGCGTCCTCGGCAGCCGACCAGCGCGTCGGCGGGCAGCCGGACGTCGTCGAGGAAGAGCTGGAACTGGTTCTCGGGGCTGACGATCTCCATGTCGATCTTGGTCCAGGTGAAGCCCGGGGTGTCGGTGGGCACGACGAACAGCGCGGGCTTGAGGTTGCCGGTCTTGTGCCGTCTTCGGTGCGGCCGACGACGAGCACCGCCTGCGCCTGGTCGACGCCGGAGATGTAGACCTTCTGGCCGTTGAGGATCCAGTCGCTGCCGTCGCGGCGCGCGGTGGTGGTGATCCGGTGCGAGTTCGAGCCGGCGTCGGGTTCGGTGATGGCGAACGCCATCGTGATCGAGCCGTCGGCGATGCCGGGGATCCAGCGCTTCTTCTGCTCCTCGGTGCCGAACTTGGCGATGATCGTGCCGTTGATCGCGGGGGAGACCACCATCATCAGCAGCGGCGCAGCCGCCGGCCGCCATCTCCTCCATGACCAGCGACAGCTCGTACATGCCGGCGCCGCCGCCGCCGTACTCCTCGGGCAGGTTGACCCCGATGAAGCCGAGTTTGCCTGCCTCGCTCCACAATTCGTCGGTGTGCTCGCCGGCGCGCGCCTTCTCCAGGTAGTAGTCCTGCGCCGTAGTTGGCGGCCATCGCGGCGACGGCCTTCCGCAGCGCCTGCTGTTCTTCGGTTTCGATGAAGCTCATCGGTCATTGCTCTCCTCCTGCGGGTCGTCCACGCGGGCGAGGACGGCGCCGACGTCGACCTGCTGGCCGGGCTCGACGTTGAGTTCGGCGAGCACACCGTCGCCGGGGCGGTGATGGTGTGCTCCATCTTCATGGCCTCCAGCCAGATCAGCGGCTGGCCGGCCGTGACGGTGTCGCCGACCGCGGCGCCGACGCGCAGCACCGAGCCGGGCATCGGGGCGAGCAGCGAACCCTGCGCGACGGCGGCATCCGGGATCGGGGAAGCGCGGCAGCGCGGCGAGTTGCACCGGGCCCGAGCGGGGAGTCGACGAACACGTCGGTCTCCGTAGCGGGCGACGTCGAACGGCCGGTCCACGCCGTCGACGGCCAGCACGACCCGGTCCGGGCGTCGCGGACACCAGGGTCGACGTCGTCGTGGTCGGGCAGCTCGACGCCGACCGCGGCTGAACCGGTATCGCACCTCGTGCGTCGTCGCCGGCGGCGTCGCTGTAGCGCTTGGTCTGGTAGCCCGACGCCAGATTGCGCCATCCGCTGGGCACTGCGCCGAGCACCGTTGCGGCCCTGCGGTTCTGGGCAGCATCGGCCAGAGCGGCGGCCAGCGCCGACAGCGCGCGGCGCGGCGGTCGGCCAGCGGCGCGGCCAGCTCGGCCAGGCCGTGGGTGTCGAAGAACGCGGTGTCGGTGGCGCCGTCGAGGAATGCGGGATGGCGCAACACGTTGACCAGCAGGTCGCGGTTGGTGCGGACGCCGTGCAGCCGGGTGCGGGCCAGCGCGTCGGCCAGCACGCCGCGGCCTGCGGCCGGGTCGGCGCGTACGAGATGACCTTGGCGAGCATCGGGTCGTAGAACACCGAGACCTCCGACCCGTCGACGACGCCGGAGTCGACGCGGACGCCCGCGCGCGTCGAGCGACCGAACTCGGTGCGCACGTCGGGACCTCGAAGCGGTGCACGGTGCCGGCCTGCGGCTGCCAGTCCTTGGCCGGGTCCTCGGCGTACAGCCGGGCCTCGATCGAATGCCCGCGCGTCGGCGGCGGTTCGGCGGTCCAGGCGGCCGCCGTCGGCGACCTGCAGCTGCAGCTCGACCAGGTCGAGGCCGGTGGTCGCCTCGGTGACCGGGTGCTCGACCTGCAGGCGGGTGTTCATCTCCAGGAAGAAGAAGTCGCCCGTCGTCGTCGGCCATGAACTCGACGGTGCCCGCGCCGGTGTAGCCGATCGCCGTCGGCCGCCAGCCGGGCCGCGTCGAACAGCTTGTCCCGCATGCCCGGGATGCGCTCGACCAGCGGCGACGGCGCCTCTTCGATGATCTTCTGGTGGCGGCGCTGGATCGAGCATTCGCGTTCGCCGACCGCCCATACGGTGCCGTGCGCGTCGGCCATCACCTGGACCTCGACGTGGTGGCCGGTGGCCAGGTAGCGCTCACAGAAGACCGTCGGGATCGCCGAACGCCGACTGCGCCTCGCGGCGCGCGGCCTCGACCTGCGCCGGCAGCTCGGCCAGTTCGCGCACCACCCGCATGCCGCGCCCGCCGCCACCCGCCGACGCCTTGATCAGCACCGGCAGCTGGTCGGCGGTGACGGTGTCCGGGTCGAGTTCGTCGAGCACCGGCACGCCCGCGGCGGCCATCATCTTCTTGGCCTCGATCTTGGAGCCCATCGCCGCGACCGCGGCCACCGGCGGGCCGATCCAGGTCAGTCCGGCGTCCTGCACCGCGGCGGCGAAATCGGCGTTCTCCGAGAGGAATCCGTAGCCGGGGTGGATGGCGTCGGCGCCGGCAGCCCGCGCCGCCGCGATCAGCTGCGCGGCGTCCAGGTACCCGTTGCGGCCCTGCAGCCGCACCCGCGCGTCGGCCTCGCCGACATGCGGCGACGCGGCGTCGGGGTCGGTGTAGACGGCGACGGTGCCGATGCCGAGGCGGCGGCAGGTGGCGAACACCCGGCGGGCGATCTCGCCGCGGTTGGCGACCAGAACTCGTGTGATCATCGAGCTGCTCACATCCGGAAGACGCCGAAGTTCGACGTCCCCTTGATCGGGCCATTGGCGATGGCGGACAAGCACATTCCCAGCACCGTGCGGGTGTCGCGCGGGTCGATGACGCCGTCGTCGTAGAGCATGCCGGACAGCACCATCGGCAGCGACTCGGCCTCGATCTGCCCCTCGACCGCGGCACGCATCGCGGCGTCGGCCTCCTCGTCGACCTGCTGGCCGCGGGCCTCGGTGGCCGCACGGCTGACGATCGACAGCACGCCCGCCAGCTGCGCGCCGCCCATCACCGCGGACTTGGCGCTCGGCCAGGCGAACAGGAACCGCGGGTCGTAGGCGCGCCCGCACATGCCGTAGTGGCCGGCGCCGTAGGAGGCGCCGATCAGCAGCGAGATGTGCGGCACGGTCGAGTTCGAGACGGCGTTGATCATCATCGAGCCGTGCTTGATCATCCCGCCTTCCTCGTACTGCTTGCCGACCATGTAGCCGGTGGTGTTGTGCAGGAACAGCAGTGGCGTGTCGGAGCGGTTGGCCAGCTGGATGAACTGGGTGGCCTTCTGCGACTCCTCGCTGAACAGCACGCCGCGGGCGTTGGCCAGGATGCCGATCGGATAGCCGTGCAGGCGTGGCCCAGCCGGTCACCAGCGACGAGCCGTACAGCGGCTTGAACTCGTCGAACTCCGAGCCGTCGACGATGCGGGCGATCACCTCGCGCGGGTCGAACGGGATGCGCAGATCCGAGCGGCACGATGCCGATCAGTTCCTCGGCGTCGAACAGCGGCTCGGAGACCGGTCCGGGCGCCGGGCCCTGCTTGCGCCAGTTCAGCCGGGCGACGATGCGGCGGCCGATCCGGATGGCGTCGAGCTCGTCGACGGCGAAGTAGTCGGCCAGACCCGAAGTGCGGGCGTGCATCTCGGCGCCGCCCAGCGACTCGTCGTCGGATTCCTCGCCGGTGGCCATCTTCACCAGCGGCGGCCCGGCCAGGAACACCTTCGACCGTTCCTTGATCATCACCACGTGGTCGGACATGCCGGGGATGTAGGCGCCGCCCGCCGTGGAGTTGCCGAACACCAGCGCGATGGTCGGGATGCCCGCCGCCGAAAGCCGGGTCAGGTCGCGGAAGCATCTGCCCGCCGGGGATGAAGATCTCCTTCTGGGTGGGCAGGTCGGCGCCGCCGGATTCCACCAGCGAGATCACCGGCAGCCGGTTCTCGCAGCGCGATCTGGTTGGCCCGCAGCATCTTCCTCAGCGTCCACGGGTTGCTGGTGCCGCCCTTGACCGTCGGGTCGTTGGCGACGATCATGCACTCGACGCCCTCGACCACGCCGATGCCGGCGACCACGCTGGCGCCGACCGTGAACTCGCTGCCGTACGCGGCCAGCGGGCTCAGCTCCAGGAACGGCGAGTCGGGGTCGAGCAGCAGCTCGATGCGTTCGCGGGCGGTCAGCTTGCCGCGGTCGTGATGGCGCTTGACGTACTTCTCGCCGCCGCCGGCGAGCGCCTTGGCGTGCTCGGCGTCGAGTTCGGCGAGCTTGGTCGCCATCGCCGTCGGCGGCCTCGGCGTAGGCGGGCGAGCGCGGGTCGAGTGTCGATGCCAACGTCGTCATGACTGGTATCCCAGCGTCTTGGCGGCCAGCGAGGTGAGGATTTCGGTTGTGCCGCCGCCGATGCCGAGGATTCGCATGTCGCGGTACTGGCGTTCGACCTCGGACTCGGCCATGTAGCCCATGCCGCCGAACAACTGCACCGCCTGGTTGGCGACCCATTCGCCGGCCTCGACGGCGGTGTTCTTGGCGAAGCACACCTCGGTGATCAGGTTGGTGTCGCCGGCGAGCTGGCGCTCGACCAGGCTGCGGGTGTAGACGCGGGCGACGTCGACGCGCCGCGCCATCTCGGCAAGCGTGTTCTGCACCGACTGGCGCGAGATCAGCGGCTTGCCGAACGTCTCCCGGTTGCGGCACCACTCGACGGTCAGGTCCAGGCAGCGCTGCGCGCTGGCGTAGGCCTGCGCGGCCAGCCCGACCCGCTCGGAGACGAACGCCGTCGGCGATCTGGAGCGAAGCCGGTGTTCTCGTCGCCGATCAGGTTGGCGGCCGGCACCCGCACGTCGGTGTAGGAGAGCTCGGCGGTGTCGGAGGAGCGCCAGCCCATCTTGTCGAGCTTGCGGGTGACCTCGAAACCCGGTGTGCCCTTGTCGACGACGATCAGCGAAACCCCGCCGCGCCAGGCCCGCCGGTGCGGGCGGCGGTCACGACGTAGTCGGCCCGCACGCCGGAGGTGATGTAGGTCTTGGCGCCGTTGATGATGTAGTCGTCGCCGTCGCGGATGGCCTTGGTGGTCAGGTGCCCGACGTCGGACCCGCCGCCGGGTTCGGTGATGGCCAGCGACGCCGATCTTCTCGCCGCGCAGCGTCGGCCGCACGTAGGTGTCGATCAACCGCTCGTCACCCGACGCGATCATGTGCGGCACCGCGATGCCGCAGGTGAACAGCGACGCGAACACTCCGCCCGGTGACCCGGCGTAGTGCATCTCCTCGCAGATGATCACCGCGTCGGCGCCGTCGCCGCCGCCACCGCCGACGGCCTCGGGCAGCCCGGCGCCGAGCAGGCCGGCCTCGCCGGCCTTGCGGTGCAGGTCGCGGGGCAGCTCGCCGGACTGTCTCCCACTCGTCGACGTGCGGCAGCACCTCGCGTTCGGCGAAGGCGCGCACCGTCTTTCGCAGGTCGTCGCGTTCGGGGGTCTGCCAGATCGTCATGTGAGAAGGCTTTCGGGTATGTCGATGTGCCGGCTGCGCAGCCACTCGCCGAGGCCCTTGGCTTGCGGGTCGAAGCGGGCCTGATAGGCCACGCCCTCGCCGAGGATGCCCTCGATGACGAAGTTCACCGCCCGCAGGTTGGGCAGCACGTGCCGGGTGACCGGCAGATCGGCTGGTCTCCGGCAGCAGTTCGCGCAGCTTGTCGACCGTGAGCGCGTGGGCCAGCCAGCGCCACTGCCTCGCCGGTGCGCACCCAGACGCCGACGTTGGCGTTGCCGCCCTTGTCGCCGCTGCGGGCGCCGGCGATGCGGCCCAGCGGGACACGCCGGGTGTCCTCGAACGGCATGGGCTCGGGCAGCGCGAACGGTGGCGACCGGTTCGAGCGCCTGGGTCTGGCTGCCGCGGGCGATGTCGGTGCGGGTGCCGTCGGCGTGCACGGCGACGTGCGGCACCTCGGCAGCGTCGACGTAGCCCGGCGGTGAACACCCCGTACACCTGGCCCTCGCCCGGCGGTGCCGTGGTGGTGAAGCCCGGATAGCTGGCCAGCGCCAATTCGACTGCGGCGGAGGAGAACTGGCGACCCACATTGGCGGGGTCGGGATCGCGCACCACGCAGCGCAGCAGCGCGCTGGCGGCCTCCTCGGTGTCGGCGTCGGCGTGGTCGGTGCGCGCCAGCGTCCACTCCAGCTCGGCGGGCTTGACGGTCAGGCCGGATTCCAGCTGGCGCCGCACCAGCTCGGCCTTGGCGTCGATGTCGAGCCCGGTGAGCACGAACGTCATCGCGTTGCGGAAGCCGCCGATGCTGTTCAGCGACACCTTGAGCGTGGGCGGCGGCGGCTCACCCCGCACGCCGTTGATGCGGACCCGGTCGGGGCCGTCGCCGGACAGCTCGATGGTGTCCACCCGCAGCGTCACATCGGGATTCGCGTAGCGCGCGCCCGTGATCTCGTAGAGCAGCTGGGCGGTGACGGTGTCGACGCTGACCGCGCCGCCGGTGCCTGGGTGCTTGGTGATCACCGAGGATCCGTCGGCGTGGATCTCGGCGAGCGGGAAGCCCGGGCATAGGTCAGGTCGGGCGACCTCGGTGAAGAAGGCGTAGTTGCCGCCGGTGGCCTGCGCGCCGCACTCGATGACGTGGCCCGCGGCCACCGCGCCGGCGAGCGCGGTCGTAATCGTCTCGGGCCCAGCCGAAGTGGGCCGCGGCGGGCCCGACGATGACCGAGGCGTCGGTGACCCGGCCGGTGACGACGACGTCGGCGCCGCTGTTGAGGCAGTCGACGATGCCCCACGCGCCGAGGTAGGCGTTGGCGGCCAGCGGGGTGCCGAAGCCGAGGTCGCCGGCCCGGGCAACGAGGTCGTCGCCTTCGACGTGGGCGACGTTCGACGGCGATGCCGAGCCGCTCGGCCAGCGCGCGCACCGCGTCGGCCAGGCCCGCGGGGTTCAGCCCGCCGGCGTTGGCGACGATCCGCACGCCACGGTCGAGCGCGGTGCCGAGGCACTCCTCGAGCTGGCGTCAGGAACGTCTTGGCGTAGCCGCGGTCGGGCGACTTCGCCCGGTCGCGGGCCAGGATCAGCATGGTCAGCTCGGCGAGATAGTCGCCGGTGAGGTAGTCCAGGTCGCCGCCGGTCAGCATCTCCCGCATCGCCGAGAGCCGGTCGCCGTAGAAGCCCGAGCAGTTGCCGATGCGGACCGCAGACGGTCACGCGTCCTCCCTCATCGATCAGCGCACCAACCAACCGGTAGGTTAGCCGGTACCTCCGGTCCGCCGTCAAGGCACCCCAAATTGTGATTTGGGCGTGATAAGCACGCGCTCAGCGCGGGTATTCACACCGAACCCCTCGATTCTGGAGGCTACGCTCGAGCTCAGGGGTGCGCATGGACTTGCTTGCTTGGATAGTACTGGCCGTGCTGGTGACGGCGACGGTCGTGTGGCTCGTGCGCCGATTCTGTCACCGAGAACCGCGAAATCGACGGCATGTCGCGCGATTTCGACCGGGAGAATCCGCGCAGCGAGCCCGCGTTGGCATCGCAGTCCGCGAAGGCTCGCAGGCCTCCGTCGACGCCGGTAGGCGCTCGAAGACCGCGGTTTTGGAGGCGACGCAGGTCACCGGCTATCCTGAAGGGCAATTGCCGACGCCGAACGTTTGCGCGGCAGCACCTCTCACGAGGAGAGCTCGATCATGGCTGTGCCCAAGCGCAGGATGTCGCGCGCGAACACCCGTAGCCGTCGCGCGCAGTGGAAGGCCAAGCGCACCGAACTCGTCGGCGTCACGGTCGCAGGCCAGCAGCACAAGGTGCCGCGCCGTCTGCTGAAGGCCGCTCGACTCGGTCTGATCGATCTCGACCGGCGCTAGCCAGCGCGCGTTTGCGGCGCGCCTCTCAGGTCACTCTCAGGCGATGGGTTAACACTGGTGGCCGTGCGAATTCTTGTCGTTGACGACGATCGCGCGGTTCGCGAGTCGCTGCGCCGCTCGCTGTCCTTCAACGGCTATTCGGTCGCGTTGGCGCAGGACGGCCTCGAAGCACTGGACCTGATCGCCAGCGATCGGCCCGACGCCCTGGTGCTCGACGTGATGATGCCGAGGCTCGACGGCCTCGAAGTGTGCCGTCAGCTCCGCAGCACCGGCGACGACCTCCCGATCCTGGTGCTGACCGCACGCGACTCGGTGTCCGAGCGCGTCGCCGGCCTCGACGCCGGCGCCGACGACTATCTGCCCAAGCCGTTCGCGCTGGAAGAACTGCTCGCCCGGATGCGCGCGCTGCTGCGCCGCACCACGCCCGACGACGGCGCGGAATCGCCCGCGATGACGTTCGCCGACCTGAGCCTGGACCCGGTGACCCGCGAAGTGACCCGCGGCGTCCGTCAGATCAGCCTGACCCGCACCGAGTTCGCGCTGCTGGAGATGCTGATCGCCAACCCCCGCCGCGTGCTCACCCGCAGCCGCATCCTCGAGGAGGTGTGGGGATTCGACTTCCCGACCTCGGGCAATGCCCTCGAGGTGTATGTCGGCTATCTGCGCCGCAAGACCGAGGCGGAAGGAGAGCCGCGGCTGATCCACACCGTGCGCGGTGTGGGTTACGTGCTGCGTGAGACACCGCCCTGATGGCTTCGTTTCGGCCACTTCCGTTCCGGCGCTACCTCGGTTCCCGAACCCAGTTCGCTGTCGCTGCGCTGGCGGGTGATGCTGCTGGCGATGTCGATGGTCGCGATGGTCGTCGTGCTGATGGCCGTCGCCGTCTACGCGGTCGTGTCCAGGGCGCTCTACGACGACATCGACAACCAGCTGCACAGCCGGGCGCCGACTGCTGATCGAAAGCGGTTCGCTGGCCGCCGATCCCGGCAAGGCCATCGAAGGCACCGCCTACTCCGATGTCAACGCGATGCTGGTGAACCCGGGGCGCTCCATCTACACCGCCAATCAGCAGGGCCAGACGCTGCCGATCGGCAAGCCGGAGAAGGACGTGATGTCCGGCGAGCTGCTGTTGTCGCTGCGCACCGCCGACCACCAACGCGTGCTGGCGGTGCATCTCAACAACGGCAGCTCGCTGCTGATCTCCAAGAGCCTGGCCCCGACCGGCAAGGTGCTCAAACGGCTGGGCACGGTGCTGCTCATCGTCGGCGGTATCGGTGTGGCGATCGCCGCGATCGCGGGCGGCATGGTGGCCCGCGCCGGCTTGCGACCGGTGGCCCGGCTGACCGAGGCGGCCGAACGGGTGGCCCGCACCGACGACCTGCGTCCGATTCCGGTGTTCGGCAGCGACGAACTCGCCCGTCTCACTGAGGCTTTCAACATGATGCTGCGGGCGCTGGCCGAATCGCGCGAGCGGCAGGCCCGCTTGGTCACCGATGCGGGCCACGAGCTGCGCACCCCGCTGACGTCGTTGCGCACCAACGTCGAACTGCTGATGGCGTCGATGGCGCCCGGCGCGCCGCGGCTGCCCGAGCGAGGAGATGGCCGGGCTGCGCGCCGACGTCATCGCGCAGATCGAGGAATTGTCAACGCTGGTCGGCGATCTGGTGGACCTCACCCGCGACGAGGCCGGCGGCGTCGTCCACGAGCCGGTCGACATGTCCGAGGTCGTCGACCGTTGCCTCGAGCGGGTTCGCCGGCGCCGCAACGACATCGAGTTCGACGTCAATGCGATCTGCCGTGGCAGGTGTACGGCGACGCGGCGGGCCTGGCCCGAGCGGTGCTGAACCTGCTCGACAACGCGGCGAAGTGGAGCCCGCCCGACGGCCGGGTCGGCGTGCGGCTGACGCAGATCGACCCGGTGCACGCCGAGCTGGTGGTCTCCGACCACGGCCCCGGCATCCCGCCGCAGGAACGCCAGCTGGTGTTCGAGCGGTTCTTCCGCTCGACGTCGGCGCGGGCCATGCCGGGCTCGGGGCTGGGTCTGGCGATCGTCAAGCAGGTCGTGCTCAAACACGGCGGCGCGCTTCGGGTCGAGGACACCGTGCCCGGTGGACAACCGCCGGGCACGTCGATGCACGTGGTGCTGCCCGGGCGGCCCATCTCGCGCGACACGGCCCGCGGAGGTCGTAACACAACCGGCGATCAGCGCGGACAATAAGTGACCGGCGCGGAGACGACCGTGCCGGAAGTCTGGGGATGTGCCGAACGTTCTCTAAGTGGATTCTCAGCCCAGCCGGGCACTGTGGAGATGCAGAACTTCGTTGTAGAAGTGTCGGACGACCGGAACACTCAGGAAGAGCCCGTAGCGACATGACGAACCACCCGAGGTACTCGCCGCCTCCGCCCCACAGGGCCGTCGGCCGGGCGATGATCGCACGGCGGTATATCCCGGTCCGCACGGGCACAGCCGGCTATCAACAGCAGCAGCCGCCCTACGACTGGCGTTACGCGACTCAGCAGCAACAGCAGGCGTTCCGGCAGGCCTACGACCCCTACCGCGGCGCGCCTCAGCAACCGCACCAGCCGGCTCCTCCGCCGCGGCCACCCCAGAAGCGTTCGCGCGCAGGAGCTTTGACCGCAGGGGCGCTGGCCGTCGCGGTGGTCTCGGCCGGCATCGGCGGCGGGGTCGCGCTGCTGGCGCAGCCCGACCGTCCCGCCGGCGGCACGTCGGCATCCGGCGCGGCGCCCAGCGTGCCGGCCGCCAGCGTGCCTGCCGGCTCGGTCGAGCAGGTCGCCGCCAAGGTGGTGCCCAGCGTCGTGAAGCTGGAGACCGACATGGGCCGGGCGTCCGAAGAGGGCTCCGGGCATCATCCTGTCCACCGACGGCCTGATCCTGACCAACAACCACGTGGTGGCGGCCGCCAAGGACTCCGGCGGCCGGGCGACACCAAGGTGACCTTCGCCGACGGCCGCACCGCGACGTTCACCGTCGTCGGCACCGATCCCAGCAGCGACATCGCGGTGGTGCGGGCCGAGGACGTCTCCGACCTGACCCCGATCACGCTCGGCTCCTCGGCCAACCTGCAGGGTCGGCCAGGACGTGGTGGCGATCGGCTCGCCGCTCGGCCTGGAGGGCACCGTCACCACCGGCATCATCAGCGCGCTGAACCGGCCGGTGGCCGCGGGCGGCGACATCCGCAGAACCAGAACACCGTGCTCGACGCCATCCAGACCGACGCCGCGATCAACCCGGGCAACTCCGGCGGCGCGCTGGTCAACATGAACGGCGAACTGGTCGGCATCAACTCGGCGATCGCCACGCTCGGCGGCGACTCCGGCCGACGCGCAGAGCGGCTCGATCGGACTGGGCTTCGCGATCCCGGTCGATCAGGCCAAGCGGATCGCCGACGAGCTGATCCAGACCGGCAACGCCTCGCATGCGTCGCTGGGCGTGCAGGTCGGCAACGACGCCGCGACCGACGGCGCCAAGATCGTCGAGGTCACCGGCGGCGGCGCGGCCGCGGCGGCCGGGCTGCCCAGCGGCGTCGTGGTCACCAAGGTCGACGACCGGGTGATCGGCAGCGCCGACGCGCTGGTCGCGGCGGTGCGCTCGAAGGCGCCCGGCGACAAGGTCACGCTGACCTATCTCGACCCGTCGGGCAAGCCGCAGACCGTGCAGGTCACGCTGGGCAAGGCAGCAGCAGTGATCACCGCGCCGGGCACGCCGACGTTGCGAGTGGCTGCGCCGGTGTCCGCCTCCAGATATACGGTTGGCACTCATGGAACAGCCAGGGGAGTTGGTCGGCCGGGCGCTGGTCGTCGTCGTCGATGACCGCACCGCTCACGGCGAAGAGGATCACAGCGGTCCGTTGGTCACCGAGCTGCTCGGTGAGGCGGGGTTCGTCGTCGACGGTGTCGTCGTGGTGTCCGCCGACGAGGTGGAGATCCGCAACGCGCTCAACACGGCGGTCATCGGCGGCGTCGACCTGGTGGTGTCGGTCGGCGGCACCGGGGTGACGCCGCGCGACGTCACGCCCGAGGCGACCCTCGACATCCTCGACCGCGAACTGCTCGGCATCGCCGAGGCGCTGCGCGCGTCCGGACTGTCGGCCGGCATCGTCGACGCGGGCGTGTCGCGCGGGCTGGCCGGCATCTCCGGCAGCACGCTCGTGGTGAACATCGCGGGATCCCGCGCCGCGGTGCGCGACGGCATGGCGACGCTGAACCCGCTGGCCGCCCAGATCATCGGCCAGCTATCCAGCTTGGAGATCTAATCGATTTCGGTCTCCGCTGGCACTTGCCGTCGCGCTGCGACTGCGCCGGCGCGGCGCTCCGTCGGGCAATGGCGCACGAACTGTTAAGCGGAAGTGAACAGCAAGTGCGCACCAAAATGTGATGTTCGTCACACTGGAGCGACTTGTGACCGGCGCATCGAAGCCGCTCCCGCGACGCAGTTAACAAGATCTTCGGCGAAGAGCTACCGCAGACATCGGCGGACGAGCGCGACAACGATTCGCCGGCGGACGACGCCGACCACGACCGCTGGTTGCGGGACAACGTTCCGCCTCACCACGAATGACGTGCGAGTTCGCGTTTAAGCGCTGTGAAATCGGCTGGTCGAGAAACTTGCGTCAGGGCATGCCATCCGTGTGCGACGTCGACATCTGCCGCGTGCGATCGAGCCTGCGGCGCGGCACCGGCGCACGACCGCTTGATCGCATGCTCGGGCACTTCAGCAAACTCGCGCCAATTACCGCCTGACATTCCGACACGCACCCCCACGCGTTGCCGGTCCGATGCCGTCCCGTTATGTTCCTCCTGTCAACGATGAGCGAAACGTAAGAAGAGCATGTGGGATTTCTCATTTGATCCACATGTGGCGCTTGCGTCGTGTGTGGTGAAGCCGTACCCACCAGCACGGACAACCACTCGGTGAACCTCGGGGATCACCGCCGGCAGAGCTAGGGAGAACATGAAGGCAATCAGTCGGGTGCTGATCGCGATGGTCGCGGCCATCGCGGCGCTGTTCGTGAGCACCGGCACCTCTCACGCAGGGCTGGACAACGAGCTGAGCCTCGTTGACGGTCAGGATCGGACGCTGACGATCCAGCAGTGGGACACGTTCCTCAATGGCGTGTTTCCTCTGGACCGCAACCGGCTGACCCGTGAGTGGTTCCACTCCGGCCGGGCGAAGTACATCGTCGCCGGCGAGGGCGCCGACGAGTTCGAGGGCACGCTGGAGCTGGGCTACCAGATCGGCTTCCCGTGGTCGCTGGGCGTTGGCATCAACTTCAGCTACACCACGCCGAACATCCTGCTCGACGACGCATCGATCTTCCCGAACCTGTCGGGAGACCCCGACGCTCCGTTGGTCGGTGCCGGCTTCGCCCCGCTGGGTTCGGTCATTACGCCGAACCTGTTCCCCGGTGTGTCGATCAGCGCCGACCTGGGTAACGGCCCCGGCATCCAGGAAGTCGCGACCTTCTCGGTTGACGTCGCCGGGCCCGCAGGGCGGTGTCGCGGTGTCCAACGCGCACGGCACGGTGACCGGTGCCGCCGGCGGCGTGCTGCTGCGTCCGTTCGCCCGGCTGATCTCGTCGGCCGGTGACAGCGTCACCACCTACGGCGAGCCCTGGAACATGGCATAGCCCGCCGACAACCATCCACGCTTTTACCGCTCAAGAGCTAGGGAGAACATGAAGGCAATAGGTCGGGTACTGGTCGCGATGATCGCTGCTATTGCGGCGTTGTTCGTGAGCACTGGCACCTCGCATGCTGGGCTGGACAACGAGCTGAGCCTCGTTGACGGTCAGGATCGGACGCTGACGATCCAGCAGTGGGACACGTTCCTCAATGGCGTGTTTCCTCTGGACCGCAACCGGCTGACCCGTGAGTGGTTCCACTCCGGGCGGGCGAAGTACATCGTCGCCGGCGATGGCGCCGACGAGTTCGAGGGCACGTTGGAGCTGGGCTACCAGATCGGCTTCCCGTGGTCGCTGGGTGTTGGCATCAACTTCAGCTACACCACGCCGAATATCCTGCTCGACGACGCATCGATCGCCCCAGCCGCTCTCGCCGGTGCGGGCTTCGCCCCGCTGGGTTCGGTCATTACGCCGAACCTGTTCCCGGGTGTGTCGATCAGCGCCGACCTCGGTAACGGCCCCGGCATCCAGGAAGTCGCGACCTTCTCGGTTGACGTTGCCGGACCTGCGGGCGGTGTCGCGGTGTCCAACGCGCACGGCACGGTGACCGGTGCTGCCGGTGGCGTGCTGCTGCGTCCGTTCGCTCGGCTGATCTCGTCGGCCGGTGACAGCGTCACCACCTACGGCGAGCCGTGGGACATGAAGTAACTCCCTGCAGTCATACAAACAGCCCCCGGCCGAAAAGCCGGGGGCTGTTTGTGTGTGCCGGTCAGTCTCTGTCGGCGCTGGTGGTTTCCGCGGTGTCGGGGCTGGGACCGGTTCCGGGACCCGTCACCTGCTTCGGCGTGCCCGCTTCGTCGGCCAGCAGGTCGCGGATCTCGGTCAGAATGGCCAGCTCCGTGTCCTGGGCCTGCTCGACCTCGCCGCGTTCACGGAGCTTCTTGTAGGGCAGCACGATGACGAAGTAGACAACCGCCGCAACGATCAGGAAGTTGATAAAGGCTGACAGCACGGCATTGAAGTCGAGGAACTGCTCGGGGTCACCGCCGAGCGAGATCTTCAGAATTCCGTACTCCTTGTCGCCGCCCGCGCCGATCCGGTCGACCAACGGCTGCACCACCTTCTCGGTGAACGAGGTCACCAGTCCGGTGAATGCGGCGCCGATGACCACCGCGACCGCAAGGTCGATGACATTGCCGCGCGAGAGAAACTCCTTGAAGCCCTTGAACATGCGTGAGGATCCTTCCTGCAGTCTGACCAGAGAACAGCAACGTTAGTCTGCGGCAGCCGGTCTCGTGTCAGTGAAAGGTCAGCGTGACCGTCTGCATCAGCGTCGCGCCTGCGACGTCGTTGGCTGCGTGGCCGGGCAGCGCGACCAGCACCACCCGATCACCGCCCGCGCCTGCGCCCTTCTGTTTCTCCGAGACCAGAACCACCACGGCGTCGGTCGCCACCACCCGCGGATCGGTGTCGTCATCGGCCGCTGCGAGAACGTCGACCACATCGCCGGGCCGGGTGAGGTCCAACAGGGCCGTGTCGGCCAGGTGCAGGGGCACGATGCGGGCATCCGGGCCCACCGCTGACTCAGCCAGTCGCGGGCCGAGCAGGCGCACATCGGTGATGACTTCGCCGCGGCGGGCGGGACCCGCCAGCGTCGACCCGACAACCGCGTCAATGCTTGATTGAGATCCATCGGGAACCGATGCGGCAGTTCGCTTTTCGAGGCGTACATCGGTGGCCGTCAATTCGATGCCTGGGGACAGGTCACGGGCGGCCACCACGATGTCGGTCTGGTCGCCGTCCGGATCGGAACGCAGCGCGGCGACCGCCGCAAGCACGACAAGCGCCCCTGCGGCCACCCGTCGGGCAGCCAGTGTGCGGGTCCAGTCCGGCCGCATGCCATCGGCAAGGCGGCTCAGAACTGTCGGATTGAGTGATTCCCCCATGCCGCCACGCTAGGCAGCGAATCGCCCGTCAAGGCGTGACGTCACGCCGGGCTGTGGATAACTTCGCGGGTCAGCTTGATGCCGCGGCGGCAGGGGCCGAGGTCGAGCTGGTCGAGGTCGAACTCGAGGCTGTCTGACTTGCCGGAATCCGACTTCTTCTCCGAAGTGCTGGATGAGGACTCGGTGCTCTTCTTCGCTTCACCGTTGGACGTGCTCTTGGCGGACTCGCGGCTGTCGGTGCGATAGAAGCCGCTGCCCTTGAACACCACTCCCACCTTGCCGAACAGCTTGCGCAGACGCCCGTCGCATTTGGGGCATTGGGTCAGCGCATCGTCGCTGAACGCCTGCACCATGTCGAACTTGTTGTCGCATTCGGTGCACGCATACGAATAGGTAGGCACGAAACCCTCCGTGATGGTCTAAGTACTTAGCACTCTACCGGCTCAAGTGCTAGAACCGCTATGTGGGCTCCACGCATTCCCCAGGTGGGCGTCCGGCACCGTGTGAGCTATCGTGCATTGGGTTTTTCGGTGGCGACGGGACAGCGGCGCAGCGCGAGAGGGTTGGGATGTCTGATCGTGACGGAGAGGGACGGAAGTCTCCGCCAGCGCCTCGGACAGCTCTCCACACTGCAGCAGAGGTTCGAGGAGTCCCGCGTCGGCGAAGTCTGATAAGTGTCCTCGTCGTGGTCGATCGTCGTCGTCGGGGTCGCTCGCAATCTGCCTGATTCGCCGATCAAGCGCAGCCTGCTACCGGTCGCTGGGCCCGTGTGCGGCGGCGACGTACTCAACCAGGAATGGGCGCTGTTCGCGCCCGGCTGTGCCCACGAGAATCGAAACGATCGAGGTGCAGGTCTTCATGGCCGACGGTTCTGTCCGCATCTGGAGTGCCGCAGCCCGGACGACCGCGCTCACCGGGGCGATCGCCTGGTCTCGCTGGAAAGGTTGATGAGCTTCGCGGTGACGCAAACCGGGAGTCAGACAGGGGATCGCGCGCTGGGCCGCCCGCCGAGGTGACGGAGCCGTCGGAACGCCCCGTCCGCGTGGCGATGGTGCTACGCGTGCAGAACCTGCCGCCGCCCGGTCAGGACGGCAAAGGATGCCACCGCCACAAAGTCCTCTACGAGGAAGAACTGGCAGGACGGCCATGACGGAGCCGGATCGCCAACGATCACGATTCGCTGCCGTCGTCGACGGTTGGCGTGCGTTCTGGTTCGCCCCTCAACCGACCTACACGCTGGGCCTTGTTCGGATGGCGTTCGGTGCACTGGCGGTGGCGTGGACCCTGGCGTGGCTGCCCGATCTGTACGACTTTTTCGGCGAGCACGGCGTGATGCCGCAGCAGCCTCACTGGGACTATCAATGGGGCGTCTTCGATCTGCGACCAGCGACACCGCACTGCTGGTCGGGTGGGTGGTGCTGCTGCTGGCGGCAATCGCGCTGACCGTCGGATGGCATAGCAGGCTCGCCGCGGTCGTGGTCTTCGTACTGATCCAGTCCTTCATGCAGCGCGACCGTTGGGTGATGAACGGCGGCGACGCGTTGATGAGCGTCGAGGCCATGTTCTTGGCGTTGTCCTCCTGCGGCGCGGCCCTTTCGCTCGATCAGCGGCGCCGGACGGGAACGTTCTGGTCGGCGCAAACTCGTGCGCCATGGGTTCTCAGGCTGCTCCAGGTTCAGATGTCGTTGATCTATCTGGTCAACGTTCAAGCGAAGCTGTCCGGGAAGGCATGGCTGGACGGCTCTGCCGCGTCATATGCATGGCAAGCATGGCCGCTCTTCCAAGCGCCAGAATGGCTCACCTCCAACGCATTACTGGTCAATGTGGCGACGTGGGGCACGATCCTGGTCGAGCTTGCGCTCGCGATCCTTGTCTGGAACCGGCGATGCCGGCCATGGGTGCTGGCCGCCGGTGTCGCGTTGCACCTGGCGATCATGATCACGATGTCCATCGGGTTCCACAGCCTTGCCATCTTCGTGCTCTACCTCGCCTTCGTCCCGTGGCAGACGGTCGAGCGGTTACCGGACAAACTCAAGCGGCTGACCCGGCGCGAGAAACCCATCCCCGACCCCGTCGAACCGGTTCGAGAACCTTGACGTCCGGATGAGCCGCGTCTTTCCCGTGTTGGTGGGGCTCTTTGCGCTCGGAATCGCCGTCGCAATCTGGCTGCACTTCCAAGACACACGCCCGAGCCCGACATCCCCGGAGGCGCCCGCCGCCACCCACAGCCCCGAATACGACACTGCCCGCGCGACGCTGGCACGGCTGCCGGTCAAAGGTTGGGACCGCTACACCGACTTCGCCCGCTTCCGATTCGGCGAGGCGTGGAGCGACGACGTCAACGTCGAATTCGGCCACAACGGTTGCAACACCCGCGACGACATCCTGCGCCGCGACCTCGCCGACCTGATCGTGCGCCGGGGCACCTGCTACGCAGCAGAGCGGCGTGCTGCACGACCCCTATACCGGCCAGACCATCGCGTTCACGCGCGGCCCCGAAACCTCCGACGCCGTCCAGATCGATCATCTGGTGTCGCTGTCCGACGCCTGGTACAAGGGCGCGCGGGAATGGGACGATCAGCGCCGCCGAGACTTCGCCAACGATCCGCGCAACCTGCTGGCGGTCGGTGCAAAAGTCAACTTCGACAAGGCTTTTCGCGATGCCACCGCCTGGTTGCCGCCCGACGCGGGATTCCGGTGCGAGTTCGTCGCACGGCAGATCGATGTGAAGGCGGCCTATGGGCTGTGGTTGTCCAAGAACGAAAAACGGGCGATGGAAGACGTGCTGGCGGGCTGCTGACCCTAGCCCAGCTCGATCAGACCCCTTCGCGGCGTGAGCGCGTGGGTCATTCGAACGTCGTGCCGCTCGGCGGGAACCTCATCGACGAGTTCGTCGTCGCGGACCACCGCAATCAGCTTCGCCGCCGGATCGGCCAGCGGCAGCGAGCGGTCGTAGTATCCCGCGCCCCGGCCCAGCCGAACACCGGCCCGATCGACGGCCAGCGCGGGCACGAACACGACGGCTGCGCCGGCCACCGCCTCGGCGGGCAGCCACGGCTCCTGCGGCTCGCGCAGCCCCATCCGCGCCGCGACGAGCCGATCGGGTTGGTACTCGCCCCACTGCATCGGCTGTGGGGTGCCGTCCGCGTCGTCGCGCGCGACGGGGAGGAGTACCCGGGCGTGCGAGGCGTAACAGCCTGTCCAAAAACGCAACTGACCCAGGCTCGAACCTGATCGGGACATAGGCGCACACCGTCTGACGACCCGTGACGAGGCCGGCCAGGTGGCGGCACAGCGCTTCCGCCTCCTGGTCATGGATTTGTACGGTGACCGCGCGGCGGGCAGCCAGGATCGCGGCCCGCATCTCGGCCTTCGTCCGGGTTGCCACGCGTCCACGATGACACGGCAGCGTCGAGGGTGATCAGGTAACCCGATGCAGATACTGTGTGAACGATGACACCGCCTCTGGTCCCGATTCCACGCACGGCGGTCGTCCCGGCCGCTGGTTTGGGGACCCGGTTTCTCCCCGCCACCAAAACGGTCCCGAAGGAGTTGCTGCCGGTCGTCGACACGCCGGGTATCGAACTGGTGGCTGCCGAAGCGGCAGAGGCGGGCGCCGAGCGGCTGATCATCGTCACCTCGGAGGGCAAGGACAGCGTCGTCGCGCACTTCGTGGAGGACCTCGTCCTCGAGGGCACATTGGAAGCCCGCGGCAAGAAGTCGATGCTGGAGAAGGTGCGTCGCGCGCCCGCGCTGATCAAAGTGGAGTCGGTGGTGCAGGCCGAACCGCTGGGCCTCGGCCACGCGGTCAGCTGCGTCGAGCCCAGCCTCGCGCCCGACGAGGACGCTATCGCGGTGCTGCTGCCCGACGACCTGGTGCTGCCCACCGGCGTGCTGGAGACGATGTCGAAGGTGCGGGCCAAGCGCGGCGGGTCGGTGCTATGCGCGTTCGAGGTGCCACGGGAGGAAATCAGCGCCTACGGCGTATTCGACGTCGAGACCGTCCCAGATACCAACAACCCCAACGTCTTACGAGTCAAGGGCATGTTCGAGAAGCCCAAGGCCGAGGACGCGCCGTCGCTCTATGCCGCTGCGGGCCGGTACGTGCTCGACCGGGCGATCTTCGACGCACTGCGTCGGGTGCCTCGCGGTGCGGGCGGCGAGATTCAGTTGACCGACGCGATTGCATTGTTGATCAACGAGGGCCATCCCGTGCACGTGGTGGTGCACCGCGGCGATCGACACGACCTGGGAAATCCTGGCGGCTACCTCAAGGCTGCGGTTGACTTTGCGTTGAAGCGCGACGACTACGGGCCCGAACTGCGTCGGTGGTTGGTTGAACGACTAGGGCTGATCGACTGCTGACACGTCACGACGGCCCCGCTACGGAGAAAGGCGTGTTGTGCGTTCGGTGGAGGAGCAACAGGCTCGAGTAACGGCCGCTGCGGTGGCCGCACGGCCGGTTCGAGTCGCGATCGCCGAAGCGCAGGGCTTGATGTGCGCCGAGGAAGTCGTCACCGAACGTCCGCTGCCCGGGTTCGACCAGGCCGCGATCGACGGGTACGCCGTTCGCAGCGTCGATGTGCTGGGCGTCAGCCCGATCAAAGGGCCCGACGACGCGGAAGACGACGGCGAGGACGCCGCCGAGGACCCCGGCGACCAGCAGGTCAGTCTGCCCGTGATGGGCAGCATCGAGGCGGGCGCCCGGACACCGAGCCGGCTGCAGCCGCGACAGGCGGCCCGCGTGCAGACGGGCGCGCCGATGCCGACGCTCGCCGATGCGGTGCTGCCGTTGCGGTGGACCGACGGCGGCCAGTCCAGGGTGCGGGTGTTGCGGCCGGTGCGCTCGGGTGCCTACGTCCGCCGCACAGGCGACGATGTGCAGCCAGGTGATGTGGCGGTGCGGGCAGGCACGATCATCGGCCCGGCGCAGGTCGGCCTGCTGGCCGCGGTCGGCCGCGAGCGCGTGCTCGTGCACCCTCGGCCTCGGCTGTCGGTGATGTGTGTCGGCGGTGAGCTCGTTGACATTTCGCGAACCCCCGGCAATGGCCAGGTCTATGACGTCAACTCCTATGCCCTTGCCGCCGCGGGCAGGGACGCGGGCGCCGAAGTGAACCGGGTCGGCATCGTCGACACCGACCCCAAGGAACTGCGGGACGTGATCGAGGGTCAGGTCAATCGCGCCGAGGTGGTGGTGATCGCGGGTGCGGTCGGCGGGGCGGCTGCCGAGGGCGTGCGCGCGGTGCTGGCGGAACTGGGCGAGATGGAGGTGACCCGGATCGCGATGCATCCGGGTTCGGTGCAGGGGTTCGGCCAGCTCGGTGCGGAGGGCGTGCCGGTGTTCCTGCTGCCAGCCAATCCGGTGAGCGCGCTGGTGGTGTTCGAGGTGATGGTGCGCCCGCTGATCCGGCTGTCGCTCGGCAAGCGGCAACCGCTGCGCCGGGTGGTGCAGGCCCGCGCGCTGTCTCCGATCAGTTCGGTGGCAGGCCGGAAGGGCTATCTACGCGGGCAGCTGATGCGCGACCAGGACACCGGCGAGTATCTCGTGCAGGCCCTCGGCGGTGCGCCGGGAGCGTCTTCGCATCTGTTGGCGACGCTGGCCGAAGCGAACTGTCTGGTGATGGTTCCCAGCGAGGCCGAACAGATCCGCACCGGCGAGATCGTCGACGTCGCCTTCCTGGCCCAGCGCGGCTGAGCCCTCGTGAACCTGTGGCGGTCGACCTCGTCTCATCCGGGTTGGCCGTCGCCTGTCGGTCCACTACGGGTGCCGAGCGGTGTCGTCGGACTGCGCCCGGTGCGGCTGCGGGACGCCGCGCAGTGGAGCCGGATCCGGCTGGCCGACCGCGCGCATCTGGAGCCATGGGAGCCGAGCACCGACTTGAATTGGGAAGCGAGACATGCGGTTGCGCAGTGGCCGTCGGTCTGTTCGGGACTGCGGTCGGAGGCCCGCAAGGGCCGCATGCTGCCGTATGTGATCGAGGTCGACGGGGAGTTCAGCGGACAGCTGACCATCGGCAACGTCACCCACGGCGCGTTGCGGTCGGCATGGATCGGCTATTGGGTGGCCAGCTCGGCCACCGGAGGGGGAGTGGCGACGGCGGCGCTGGCGCTCGGCATGGACCACGCCTTCGGACCGGTCAGGCTGCATCGGTTGGAGGCGACGGTGCGTCCGGAGAACGCCGCCAGCCGGGCCGTGCTGGCGAAGGTCGGCTTCCGCGACGAGGGCCTGCTGAGGCGCTACCTGGACGTCGACGGTGCCTGGCGCGACCACCTGTTGGTGGGCATCACGGTGGAGGAGATCGAGGGCTCGGTCAGCTCCGCGCTGGTCCGCGAGGGCCACGCCAGCTGGGCCTGAGGCGTTGCGTCGCCACGTGGCCCGGCGACTGTGCGGTTTCGTACGCAACACGCCGTGGACGCGTCTAATTCCGCACAGTCACCATGTCTTCGGGCATCCGCGAGCGATGAGTGCGGCGCCGACGCGGTTGAGGATGACGCGTGGTGCGTTGTGGACCATGCCGCTCGTCACCCTGATATCGGCCCAACCGAGCTCGGGTAGCCGCGTGTAGCGCTCGACGTCCCAGCGACGCTGCTTCGGATCGGTCCAGTGATGGGCACCCTCGAAGTCCACGCCGACGAGGTACTCGCGCCATCCCATATCGACGATTGCGATGACAACGCCGTACTCGTCGAGAATAGGTATCTGCGTTTCCGGCTGCGGGAATCCCGCTCGCACGAACAGCAAGCGAGTCAGCGACTCGTAGGGAGACTCAGCGCCGCCGTCGACCAGCTCCAGCGTCCGACGAAGCTGCGTAAGGCCGCGCACACCAGGATGCAGCTCGGCCACCGATTCGATGTCGGTGACCTTGATGTCGGTGGCGTTCATCAGCGCGTCGACACGCTGGACAGCTGACTCCAGGCCCATGCGTCTGCCGAGATCGAATGCCGTGCGAGCGGCCGTAGTGACGTCCATACCGTCGACACGCTGTGTCTCGCCGATCCCGACGTCGTCGGAATGCACGACGAGCAGCGGCGGTTGCCGCCTGTTTGTGTGGATCAGCTCGGCGGGCAGGCTCGGCTCGATCCACTTGGCACCCAGAGTTGCCGCGGCCGACAACCCCGCGATGACACCGCGTCGACGCGACCACAGCCACGCCGCTCGCGATCGCTGAACTGCCGAAAGCTCGACGCCCCGTGGTATGTGCACGCCGGGATAGACCGGGACGTAGAACCGACGCAGCTCCCGAACTGACAACACTCCGGCTTCGACGGCCTCCCAGCCGCGAATCGGCCATTCCATTCCTCCCCCATGGCAGGAGCCTGCCAACGGCCTCCGACATCACCGTCGGCTGTGCCGATTCGTACGCAATCGCGGTGTTTCGCGTACGACATTGCACACTCATCGTCTAAGAAGCCTGTGGCAAATGTGACTTAAGTGACTGTTGGTGCTTGTAAGGTGGGAATTACAGGTGTGTAATTGTCTCGGCGCGCCATCCCTGGATGCGCTGGTCACGGACCTAGCCTCATGGGGAAAGGAGCAGGCGACATGCCAAGCATCCCCCAGTCCCTTCTCTGGATATCTCTCGTCGTGCTCTGGCTCTTTGTGCTGGTCCCGATGTTGATCAGCAAGCGCGATGCCGTCCGGCGCACCAGTGACGTGGCATTGGCGACGCGGGTCCTCAACAGCAGCGGCCGGCTGCTCAAACGCGCGGGACCGGCGTCCGGGCACCGCAGCGATCCGGACTGGCGGCCCTCCGAAGACGACCTCGATGACGAATACGACGACTCCGACTACGAGGACGACCCCGACTACGAGGACGACGCCGAAGAGGACGCGCCGCAGAAGGCTGTCGTCGTGGCCGCGGCCGTCATCGAAGACCCCGAGCCCGACTATCTCGACGTCGATGTCATCGACGAGGCTGCAGCCGCACTGCCCGTCGGCGAATCCGACGCCGAAGAGCTCGACGAAACTGATGCGCTGACACTGAATTTCGAGGAACCCGAAGAGAACGTCGACACCGCGGTATACGAAATCGCCTCCGACGAATACGAAGAAGACACAGAGGACACGGCAGACGACTACGAGTACGTCGAGGATTCCTCGGGCCTCGAGGCGCCGGAGGACGGCGATCTGCAGATTGCGGACTCGCTAGCGGCCGCGCGGCGACGGCGGTACGACCCGACGAAGGCCGCTGCGGTCAGCGCCCGCAAGTTCAAGTTCCGCAAGCGGATGCTGGCGTTCATGACGCTGGTCATCATGGCGTCGGCCGCGGCCGCCTACTTCTTGGAGCCGTTGGCCTGGTACGTGTGCGGCGGCACGGGTGCGGTGACGTTGATGTACTTGGGTTATCTCCGCCGCCAGACGCGGATCGAGGAGCGGGTACGGCGGCGCCGCGCGCAGCGGATGGCACGCGCGCGGCTCGGTGTGGAGAACACCGAGGACCGCGACTTCGACCTGGTGCCGTCGCGCCTGCGCAGGCCGGGTTCTGTGGTGCTGGAGATCGACGACGAGGATCCGATCTTCGAGCACCTCGACTATGCGCCGTCGGCCCGCGACTACCACCTGCCGAGGGCGGCAGGGCAGTAATCGGCCGGTTTCGGCGGTCGCGCGTCGACTGGTAGCCTGACGTACCGACCAGGGGCTATGGCGCAGTTGGTAGCGCGACTCGTTCGCATCGAGTAGGTCAGGGGTTCGAATCCCCTTAGCTCCACCACGAAATCGCAGTTCAGAGATACTTTTCAAAGTTGCGTCGGAAGCGACGTAACAGTTCACGCAACATCGATGTGGCAAGCATCTACGCCCAGAAGAACCCGCCGGGAACACCCACCGGGTGCTGTGGCGGCAGGACGGCCGCCAACGATCGCTGATCTTCGAAAACCTGCCTGCCGCAGAGTGTTTCAAGACGCTCCTCGAGGACCACGGTCCCGACGTTGCGCATCATCGAATTCGATGAGATGGATCGCCCCGTCCTTTGCGTCTGACATAAAAATGTCGGCCCGCCACCTGCTGGTGGCGGGCCGACTGATTGGTTGAGGCGTTCAGGGCTGTTGGACAAAGACCGCCACGTTCTGGTTAAGCAGTGGGCGTTTGGGAGTTGTGGTCACCGGCGCCAGGACGCCGCCGGCCTGCTGCTGGTGCACGCCGGCGCCTTTGGTCTTAAGGCTGACGGTGATCGTTCCACCGCTGCAGGAGACCGTCTTCCCGTCGACCAAAACGGACTGGCCGTCGTCGATCGGGATGTCGTAGCCGTCCTTGTCGGTGTAGTGACATCCGCCATCGCCGGCGCCGTTGACCGGTTGCGCGAAAGCGGTCGCCGGGGCCAGGGCAAAAGCGGCCATCGCGCCGAGGAGCGTGGCTGCGTACTTGAAGCGGGTCAGGTTGCGGGCGGTTGAATCGTTCATCGTGGGTTCCTTTCGTCGGGGTGTTGAGGAAAATGATGCCGATCCAAGGGGTGCCTCTGTAATCGCTCACAAGCCAGACTTAACGTCTGAAAGGAAAGGGTTTACTTGCCGCGAGGCAAGGCGCTGATGCCGCCCTATCGCAGGAGCTGCATCTTTCGCGCTGTTAGGTGCTCCTCGGGCAAGCAGTCACGTTCCACAGGCGCCGACGGGTACGCCGCGACGCCGGCTTGTGCGGACGTCTCACCGGAACTGGCGGCGCGGCCGGCAGTCATGGCATATGCCGAGGACGGCAAGCCGCTCGGTCAGCCGCGGGTCGTAGTTCCCGCAGACCTGAGCGGTGCGCGATATGTCAGGGACCTCATCGATCTGTGCGTCGTCAACCTGGCTGTCGGGGTGAATTGTTCCGCAGATGAGGATCGAAAGGCGATTCTGAGCCGACGATGCGGATATCATCTCCGACGTGTCGATGATTCGGGTCCGCGATGCCGCTGACCTGTTAGGCGTGAGCGACGACACTGTCCGCCGCTGGATCGACGACGGCTCGCTGCCCGCCGACCAGGATGAATCAGGCCGCAAGGTGATTCCCGGCGAGGCGCTTGCCGAGTTCGCCGTCGCACATTCCGGCACGGCACCGAAAGAGCCGATCAGCATCGCAAGTTCGGCGCGCAACCGGTTCAGCGGACTGGTCACCAAAGTTGTCACCGAAGGTGTGATGGCACAGGTCGAGATGAAGTGCGGACCGTTCACCGTCGTGTCGCTGATGAGTGCCGACGCGGCGCGCGAACTGAAGCTGGAGCCCGGAAGTGTAGCCGTGGCCGTCGTCAAAGCCACCACTGTGATCGTCGAAACACCGGGAGGTCAGTCCTGAAACATATGAGTCGAATCGCGGTTGCGGCAACGCTATTGGTGTTCATGGTGAGTGGGTGCGGCTCGTCGAATGAAGCTTCGTCACCTTCGTCCTCCTCGACGAGCAGTGCCGGCGGTGGGAAGCTCATCGTCTTCGCAGCGGCATCCCTGAAGAAGTCATTCACTGAGATCGGTGAGCAGTTCAAGACGGACAACCCGGGAAGCGACATCGAGTTCTCCTTCGCCGGGTCCTCTGATCTGGTCACCCAGTTGACCCAGGGTGCTCCGGCCGACGTATTCGCCTCGGCCGACACGAAGAATATGGACAAGGCCGCCCAGGCCGATCTGCTGGCCGGTGACCCGGTGAACTTCGCGTCCAATACGTTGACCATCGTTGCGGCACCGGGCAATCCGAAGAAGATCGCCTCCTTCAAAGACCTGGCGCAACCGGGATTGTCGGTGGTCGTGTGCGCGCCGCAGGTGCCGTGCGGGTCAGCCACTGAGAAGGTCGAGAAGGCTACCGGCGTGCAACTGAACCCCGTCAGCGAAGAGTCTCAAGTGACGGACGTGCTGAACAAGGTGACCACCGGCGAGGCCGATGCCGGGCTCGTCTACGTCACCGACGCGCAGGGTGCGGGCGACAAGGTGACCGCGGTGACCTTCCCGGAGTCCGCGGAGGCGGTGAACACCTATCCGATCGCCGTGCTCAAGCAGTCCGAGAATCAGGAGCTGGCGGGCAAGTTCGTCGACCTCGTCACCGGAGAAGCCGGGCAGAAGGTCTTGAACGCGGCGGGCTTCGCCAAGCCGTAGCGGCTCAATCGCCGCGGTGCAGGAATCCATGCAGAGTCGCCTGGACGAGTTCGTCGACAATCGCATCTCGTGCTGGCGGCTTCGCACCGAAAAAAGTCGACCGCAATGCCACCATGCCGACGATCATCGCCACGTCGAGTGCGCGGGCAGATCCGGTTGGTTCGAGCGCATCCCGCGCAACTGCATGCCCTCGACGCTGATCTGACCGACAACCCTGAGCGCCCGCCTGATGTCGGCGATTCCTGCTTCGGCGACCTCTTCCTCGCTGAGGCCTCGGAGGCGACGAGCGTCAGCAGCAGGCCCCGGTGCTCGACGAGAACGTCGTAGAGCTGTCCGACGAAATGGCGGGCCAGCTTCTCTTCGTCGGTTTCCTCGGGAACGACGGCCTGCCACTCTTGCCGAACTCGTCGACGAAATCGGTGAACGGAAGGACCAACGCCTCCCGGAAGAGGCCTGCCTTCGAACCGAAATGGCGGAACAGCAGGTATTCGGTGACGCCGGCCGCTCTCGGCGATCTCGCGTGTCGTCGTGGTGCGATAGTCCTTGCGCGCGAACAGCTCGCGGGCAGCGTCGAGCAGCAGCCTGCGCGGCTCGCCGGGCGGCCGGCGGGCGGTCTGGACCGGCGCTTCGGCAGCGCTCCGGCTTCTTGGCGAACGCGCTGGGGCACGGTTGTCACTCCTCGGACCGCGCTCGCGGTTGACGAAATTCACGATAGTCGGCCTTGACCCGCCTCATATAATAGTGTCCACTATTAACGATCTGTTGGCGATGGCGAAAGGGGCCTGGACGTGGGCCAACTCATCATGCTCGGGACGTTGTTCGGGCTGATCGTCCTCATCTTCGGCGCTGGTCCTGTATTTCGACCCGAGAGCGCGCGCGCGGCACGCGCGCGCGTGAAGAGCGCGATCGATGAGCACCGAACTGACGCCGTGCTGACGGCGCGGTGATCTTCGCCTAGGCCAGCGGCATCCTGTTCCTGGTCGTCGGGCGTGTACCTGAGCTTCCGGCGCGGCGACTCCACCCACTGCTGCTGCTGTGCATCTCGGCGATCTCGTTCTCGTGGATCGAGGCGCCCTACGACTGGGCGATGTACGCGCAGTTCCCGCCCGCGCTTCCGCGGATGCCGTCGTGGTGGCCGTTGAACATGACCTGGGGCGGGTTGCCGTCGTCGGTACCGCTCGGCTACATCTCGTACTTCGTGCTGCCCGCTGTGATCGGCGCCGCGCTCGGGCGATGGCTGAGCACGCGGTTCGGATGGCGCCGGCCGATCACGCTCCTGACCGTCGGCTCGTCGTCGGCTTCTGCTGGGCCTTGCTGTTCAATGCGGGCCTCGGAGCCGGCTCGGCGTCTTCTACTACGCCTATGTCATTCCCGGGCTTGGGCCTCTTCGAGGGCACCATGCACCAGTACCCGATCTATGACGCCATTGCGATGGGCGTGCAGATGATGGTCTTCACCTATCTCCTCGGCCGCACCGACTCCAGGGCCGCAATGTCATCGAGATGTTCTCCGACAGGGTGTCGAAGACCCAAGTGCAATCGGCCGTCGTGTCCGTCGTCGCGGTGATCGTCATCGGAAACCTGCTCTACGGAGCGGTTTTCGCGCCCCACCTCGTGACGAAGCTGACGGGCTATGTGACGTCGGGACCGACGGAGCAACTGTTCCCCGGCGTGCCGAACCAACCCAGATAGCGTCGCAAGGAGGCTGATGCCACGGTCAGACCCAGACTGTCGAGCTGTACTACGACCCGTTCGATCCTCGAGATCGATGACGATCCGTATCCGGTGTGGCAGCGGATGCGCGCGGAGGCGCCGCTGTATTACAACGACAAGTACAACTTCTATGCGCTGAGCCGCTACGACGACGTCGCGCACGGCGCTGCCGGATTGGCAGACGTACCGGTCGGGACGCGGCACCACCGCTGACATGCTGTTCAGCGGCATCGAAGTACCGCCGGGGATCCTGCTGTTCGAGGACCCGCCGCTGCACGATCTGCATCGTCGCCTGCTGTCGCGGGTGTTCACCCCGCGGCGGATGCTGGCGGTCGAAGACCTGGTGCGCGAATTCTGTTCGCAGCGCACTGGATCCCCTTCGCGACGCGGACGGGTTCGACTTCGTCGCCGACCTCGGCGCTTTCATGCCGATGCGCACGATCGGCTACCTGCTGGGCATCCCCGAGGAAGGCCAGCAGCAGATCCGCGATCTCAACGACAAGAGCATCACGGTCGGTGCGGAGGAGGGCAGGCCGATATCAGTCACGGAGATCTTCGAGGAGTCGATCGCGATGTTCGCCGAGTACATCGAGTGGCGGGCGACACATCCCTCCGACGACTTGATGACGGAGCTGCTGAATGCCGAGATGGAGGAACCGGACGGCACACGGCGGCGCGCTCGACCGCAACGAAGTGCTCGCCTACACCGCGATGATCGCCGGTGCCGGCAACGAAACCACCGCTCGGCTGATCGGATTCATGGGACAACTGCTCGGTGAACACCCCGATCAACGACACGAACTCGTCGCCGATCCTCGCTGATCCCGGCCGCGGTCGAGGAGACGCTGCGGTACGAGCCGCCGTCACCGGTGCAGGCGCGCTACGTCGCCCGCGATGTCGAACACTACGGGCAGACCGTGACCGAGGGGTCGTACATGCTGCTGCTCAACGCGTCGGCCAATCGCGACGAAACGCGCTTCACCGATCCCGACCGTTACGACATCCACCGCAAGGGGGGACATCTTGAGCTTCGGGCAGGGAATCCACTTCTGCCTCGGCTCGGCGCTGGCGCGGCTCGAGGGCGCGGGTGGCGTTCGAGGAGGTCCTCAAGCGCTGGACCGACTGGGAGGTCGACTACGACAACGCCAGCAGAGCGCGGACATCCAGCGTGCGGGGCTGGGCGCAACTGCCCGTCAAGACCGGCTAGCGCGAATCATCCGAACGGCAAATGTCGCACCACTGCGACAAATCAGTGCGAAACGTCGCAGATTTGACATGCTGCCCAATAACGCCATAAATCCCAATTCGGTTGGCGGAGCCACATCATTCGGCGCTGCGCTGACCGCCAGCTGACACACAGCGAATTAATCCCCGAATCCGAAACGGTGCCACGAAAGTTCCCTTACCGTGCATCTACAACTGCTGCCACAGGGAGGCGCGATGGCGTCACGATCGCGGGGCGATACCACCCGGTGCACACAGCGAACGCACACACGTCGTCGCCCGCGGTATTGACCTATTATTGTTATTTTTAGATAATAGCCGTCGCCCCAGGCAGCTGCCCACCTCACCAGGGGGTCGATGGAGGCACAGCTCACGCGCCGACCTCGGCTTCGGGGGCGCCCGCCGCCGACGCCCTGGCACCGTTGACCAAATACTTGTTCCGCCGGTAGAGTCCTCGCCCGGGTCGGCGGAAACTGCGTCAGGTCAGTGGGGGAACTGTCAATTCATTCCATCCTGGAGTCGCGTGAATGCGCGAATGGTAACTGGGTGACGGGTCGCGCTCTACGCCCGCTGATGGGCGTCGCCACTGTCGTCGCGATCGTCGCGGTGGCCGTTACCGCCGCGACCCTGTTTCGCGGCGGTTTCACCGAAAGCGTGCCCGTCACTGTGATGTCGCCGCGCGCCGGGTTGGTGATGAACCCGGACGCCAAGGTGCAGATCCGCGGCGTCCAAAGTGGGCAAGGTTGCCTCGATCGAACAGACGCCCAACGGCGAGGCCGCCATTCATCTGGCGATGCACCCAAGCGACTGAGCGCGATACCGGCGAACGTGCTCGTCGATATCGCATCGACGACAGTGTTCGGTGCGAAGTACGTCCAGTTCGTCTTTCCGCCGGACCCGTCGCCGGAGTCGTTGCGCCCCGGCCAGGTGCTCGCAGCCAAACACGTCATGGTCGAGATCAACACCGTGTTCGAGAACCTCACAGCGGTGCTGTCCAGAATACCCGCCGAAGCTCAACGAAACCCTCGGCGCCATCGCGTCGTCCGTGAACAGACGCGGCGAGAAGATCGGCCAGATGCTGACCGATCTCGACGCGTACCTCGCGAGGATCGAACCGAGTCTGCCCGCGTTGAGCCACGATCTGGAAACCGCCCCAGAGGTTCTCCGCGCGTACGGCGACGCCGCGCCCGACTTCATCACGGTCGCCGACAACGCGGCGCGGATCAGCGACACGATTGTTGACCAACAACAGAACCTG
>CAVTHR010000033.1:0-16024 GCA_963734385.1 uncultured Actinomycetota bacterium
TCCGCTCTGCGGGACACTCTGCTCGCTTAAAGCGGCCTCTAACTGGGAACCTCTGTGTAACAGATGAGGGGGCCGCATGGCGGGAAATTCGACTGATCCCGGACGGTCGGTGACCAGCAAGGTCACTGCGATCTTGATGGCGTTCGCGGACGGTGACGTGCATACGTTGACCGAGATCGCGGCCTCCGCGGATCTGCCGACGTCGACCGCGCACCGCCTGGCATCGGAACTGGTCGCCTGGCGTCTTCTCGAGCGCACCGAAGAACGTAGCTATCGGATCGGTTTGCCGTTACGAATGATTGCCAGCGAGTACTCCGAGTCCGAGGTCTGCTCGACCACACAGACCGTGATGCGGGCGCTGCCCGTGCTGCACGAACTGTCAAGGGCCACCCGCAGCGAGGTGCGGCTGGGCCTTCTGCGCGGCTCAGAGATCCTGACGTTGCAGCCGCGGACCAACCGGTTCTCCGAACGCGTGCACGCCGAGGGGCTCGTGCACGCTGTCGTACCCGCGCACGCCGCTGCCTCGGGCAAGGCGTTGCTCGCGTTTTCTCCACCATGCGTCGTTGACCATGTCATCGCGGCGGGCTTGCCCGCGTTCACCCGCCATACCATCACCTCGCCGGAGGTTCTGCGGCGGAAACTCTCGGTCATCAGGCTCACGCAGGTCGCGACGTCGCGCAACGAACTCGAATGCGGCAAAGCGGCCATCGCGATGCCGATCTTCTACGGCGGAGGCCGCGTCGCCGCCGCCATCGAACTCGCCGTCGGGGATCTGGGCACCGAATTCAAACCCGCCGCCGGCGCGCTATCCGTTGCGTGCCACAGTCTCTCGCGCCAACTGACCACCGAGTTTCACGCCACGGGACGCCAAGAACAACCACTCACGGAACCGGCGCTGGATTAGCGGCGACGATCTACCCGAATGTGCCGCAGGTAGCTTCAAAGATCGTTCTGGTGCACCGATTTCCGGGGTCACGAGCCGCCACTCAGAGTACGTCCGCACGCGCTGGGCGTCGGCGAGTCGGCGAGTACACCTCGATCGACCAATCCGGCGGGCACAGCAGTGGTACCTGACGGCGCCGAACAGACCAGCAGCAGCGCGATGGCCAGCGCCGAACTTCGGGGTGCGTCAAGCGCCCCCGTCGGCGCCCCCGTCGCGACACGGGTGAACTCGGCCAAATTCTCGGCCACGTCCAGTGGCGTACTCGCCCGGACAACCGCACGAGCGGCACATTCGGTCGCACCGGCAGCGATCGATGCCCATGTTTCGATTGGCGCCCAAGCGAACTGGCCGGCGATCATCGTGGGCAGACCGGTGGGCACGCGACAACCCTCGGGAATATAGACGAACACCGGCCCTCCGGCGGCAATCGGAACAGATGCTCCTCGAGCCGCCGGAAGTGCCGGTGCACGTTCGATGGAATTACTTCAGCAGGTCGCGCGCGGCCTTCGTGTAGGCGTTCGTCACCTCGGTGATCACCGCGGCCTGTGACTTAGCGAGGGCCGAAACCCAGTCCACCTTGGTGGAATCGGCGGCCTTCTGGCTGAAATCCAGCACGCTGTTCACCGTCTGCTCGTACGTATCGAGCGAGATGGTCCCGGTTTGCTTCGCCGCGGCGAGAACCTTCTCATTCAGTCCGCGAATCCGCTCGGCGGCCGCCTCGAAATCAATGTCGAAGGGTTTGATGGTTGATTCTGTGGCTGTGGTCATTGTCGTTCCTCCTGTTCGTACCATGGCCATCTGCGACCCGGTTGCTAGCTACGTTAGCACGGATTCTGCTAACGCAGCTATTTGTGATCAGGCTCACGAACACCCCACTCGGCGAAAGCTTCGGCGGCGACCAGAGTCGTCGGACCGCTCCAATCGCGAGATACGTTGGGTGCGTACGATTCTCGCTATTCGGCGCCGTGGTTCCCCGATGTTTTGCGGACCCGGTTTGCGTCGATGAAACATCGGTGGATCTCCGCCATCGCCCGACGTTGGGCCGGCGTGAGTTCGGGTGCCGCCGCGATCGCATCCGCGAGATCGGAGTGGGTTTGATCGTCGGGTGAGGTCGCCGGCTCGACATAACCCGCGCGCCGGTACAGCTCTTCGACCGACAGATCCAGCGATGCGGCCAGTGCCTCGACCACCGCCTCTGAGGGTGCCCTCAATCCCCGTTCGATCTGGGAGAGATACGGATTGGAAATTCCAACAGACTTGGCCAGCTGGCGCAGGGGCAGCGCCGCGAGCTCGCGCTGTTCGCGGATGATCGCCCCCAGCAGACTCTGTGGTCTGTCTTGATCCACGTCGTGAGACTAGCTCATATCCGCGGTTTGGCCATTGAGCTCCAGCGCACCCGCACGTTCGCCGCTAGAACCAGCCCTTGCGCTTCGCCCAGACCAGCAGTGTCGTCGACATGGCCAGCATGATGGCCAGTGTGACAGCGAGCAGGATCCAGTGCGTCTCACCGTTGACGATCAGGTTCATGCCCAGCACCGAGGACAGCGCCGTGATCGGCAGCGTGACTGCCGCGATCACCGCGAGCCGTTCGGCCGCGATGGTCATCTTCGTGTTGGTCCGCGCCTGGTAGAACTCGATCGTTCCATGCAGATATGCCTTTTGGGTTTCCGCCATCACCGACAGATGGTGGAACTGATCGACAGCGTCCAGGAGCAGTGATTGCCCGTGGCCTGGGCCGCAGGCCGTGATGGTCACCATCCGGCTGTACACCTCGCGGCTCAGCGCGGACATGGTGCTGACCGTGAGCAGACCGTGCCGCGCCCGGAACATCTCATCGAGAAACGATTCCGGATCGCCGAAGTGATCGCCGGTGACGCGTTGCTCGAGCGCCCAGACATCCTTGGTCAGCTCCGCGGTGTACGCGCGAAGGCGCCCGGTCAATGCAGTGAGCAACGCATAGGATAGCTCGAATGCCTTGTCCGGCTTGAGCTTACCGCTTGAGAGTCGCGCAAGCACCGTGTCCACCTCGACCATTGCCGCAGCCGGGTCGACCGCGGGGTTGAGCGGGCCGTGGACGGTGACAAGGTACCGGTCGCCGATGAACTGGTCGAGTTCGACATAGTGCACATGGCCGCCTGCGCCGGGCTGCGGCGCGTGCAGCACCAGGAACAGATGGTCGTCGTAGCGATGGATCTTGGGCACCTGATTCCGATTCGCCGAGTCCCGGACCGCGAGCGGGTGGAACCCGAAAACCGTGCTCAACGTGTGCTCGGCCTGCTCGTCCCACACCGGTATGTCGACCCAGACCAAGCCGTCCGTCCGCGCGAGCAGGGTGCGTAGGTCGGCAACGTCATACAAATCGACTCCCGCAGGAGTAACGAAACGGACGTGCATACTGGCCTCCCGGATGCGCCCTGGCACCCGTGTTCGTATTAGCACGTCTCAGTCCGCCTACCTCCACGATCGGCGATGCGATCCACTGGATGAACGTGCGGCTCAGATATCGCGACTCGCGAGAACGCGGGACACACTCAGCGCAGCGGTGTGGACGGCGGGGGCGACCCGTCGGATGTCGACCTTCCCGGCCCACCCCGACGCCGAAATTGCAGCGACAGGGACGTTTTCGGCATCAAGAACGGCGCTCGCGACACACACGACCCCGGCGGCGGCCTCCTCCTGTTCATACGCGATCCCGTTGACTGCCGCCCGCCGGAGCTGCTGCCTCAGGACATCAGCATTCCGAATTGTCCGGGGCCCCACTGCCACCAGTCCGGCCGCGATGGCCCGATCGATCACATCGGGAGTCGAGGCGGACAGCAGCGCCTTCCCCACTCCAGTTGCGTGTGCGGGCAGCCGGCCTCCGACCCTCGACGGCAGACGCGGAGCATCTTCACGGTGCAGTATCTCCACGTAGACCACCTCGGTGCCGTCCAACACCGCAAGGTGAATCGTCTGGCGCGTTGCTTCGCGCAGATCAGCCATGAAAGGTAGCGCCACCTGGCGCACTGAACGCCGCCGAGAGGCGCGCTCTCCCCACTCGAACATCTGCAACCCCAGCCCGACTTTCTGGGCTTTGCGCTCGAGGAAGCCCTCTTCGTGCATCTCCTTGACCAGTCGGGAGACCGTCGATTTCGGCAGATCGGTACGGCGGGCGATTTCATTGACGCCCAGATACACATCTCGGGCACTGAACGCGTTGAGTACGGCCGCAAGTCTGCGAACCACCGACGTCGACGAGTCGTCACTCTGCATTGAGGTGTTCCGCATAGTGGAACTCACCCATCGAGTATGTCGACGGGACGCCGCATAGATCAAGCGACCGCCAGGGCCGAAACGCCGTGGTCGGCCCGCCACGACCTACCGGGTGTAACTCAGCTGGAACCGGCGTGACCGCGGCGACGGCATGGCTACGAGGGCTTCCAACACCTCGACCGGCGGCTCGACGCGCAGCCGTTCACGGTCTTCTACCGACAACCTCGCCAGCTCGGCATCCCACGCGGTCAGCACGTCTCTTGCAGCCAGGCCATTGAATCGGTTGATCGACAGCCGGAACCATCCGTAGAGCGCCCAGCACAAGCCGACCACTACAGCAATCGACATAACCACGGCCACAATATCGATGAACATCGGAACCTTCCAGGCCGGACGATAAATTGTCTCTACACTCCACATCAGCAACCACCAAGTAGCGAATTTTATTGCTGTCGCTTCCATCACGGCGTTGGCCCACTGTGTCCGCCGTCATGTCCAGTGCTGGCTTGGAGTGGTCGGCAATTGAGCACATCAGGCCACGAGCGCCTGGTAGACGAGCTGGCGCAGGTGCTGGCGGATCGGATGGGTGCTGGAGGGCAGCAGCTGGGTGAAGAACATGGCCGTCAGCTCCTCGGCCGGGTCGACCCAGAATGCGGTGCTGGCCGCCCCGCCCCAGGCGAACTCGCCCGGACTCGACAGCGTCTTGGCCTTTACCGCATCCTTCAACACCGAAAAGCCGAGCCCGAACCCGAAGCCGTTGAACGGCATCTCAGCGAACAGCGGCCGGCCATAGGCCTCCAGATCCACGTCACCGGGAAGGTGGTTACTCGTCATCAGCGCGACGGTGCGTGGGCTGAGCAGCCTCACCCCGTCAAACTCGCCGCGGCGCAACAGGAATTGGGTGAACCGGTGGTAGTCCGCGGCGGTTGACACCAAGCCGCCGCCGCCCGACAGACAGTCCGGGCGACCGTGGCCGACCGCGCCGAACCCGTCGTGACGGACCGCGGTCCGCGTCCCCGGCTGCGGCACATACAACGCAGCGAGTTCCTTTGCCTCAGTACCGAACGAGGTGTCGTTCATGCCCAGCGGCGCGAAGATCCGCTGCCTGAAGAACTCATCGAGCGGTTGCCCGGACACCACTTCGACCAGCCTGCCGAGCACGTCCGAAGAGACCGAGTAGTTCCATTCGCTGCCTGGCTGGAATGCCAGTGGCAACTCTGCCCATTGCTCGACGCAGGCCGCCAGATCAAGTCCTGGCGGCGTGCCCCATTCGAACCCGGCGGCGCGGTACATCTCGTCGACAGGATGCGCATGGTGGAACCCGTAGGTCAGTCCCGAGGTATGGGTGAGCAGGTGCCACAACCGGATGGGTTCGGTCGCCGGCTCGGTGAGCGGGTTGAGTGCGGAGCCCTTGACATAGACCCACGGTTGCGCGAACTCGGGTAACCAACGGGCGATCGGATCGGTCAGGTCGAACGCACCCTCTTCGAAGAGCATCATCGCCGCGACAGAGGTGACCGGCTTCGTCATCGAGAAAATGCGCCACAGGGTGTCGACCTCGACCGGCCGCCCGGCCTCGACATCGGCGTGCCCGCACCGCGACAGGTGGGCGACCTTGCCGCGGCGGGTGACCACGATGAGCCAGCCGGGAAGCTGACCCTCCTCGACGTACGGGGCGAAATGTCGGTCGATCCGCTCGAGCCGGGCCGCGTCAAACCCGACTTCCTCCGCGTCCGTATCCACCTTCAGCTCCATGGCCATGGGGGCATCATCGACTCGTCATCAACGCGCCGTCAACGAGGCCCCGGCTGCGCAGATCGGTCGCGGACGCGGCGGGCGATCGAGCCCTGTCCCGATCAGCGGAAAGGAACCAGCGTCGGCGCCGACAGCAAGACAACATGGACCCACCGAGCCGATAGGTATCACCCACTGAGGAGGTCACGATGGCGGTGCGGAAGTCCATCAACATCGCCGGATCAGGGCCCACGATCGAAGCATCCATCCATGAGGCGATAGACCGCGCGTACACCACGCTCGAGGGGATCACTCGCTTCGAGGTCACCAAGATCGGCGGCGACCTCACCGACGCAGGGCCAGTTTTCGACGTGGAGCTCACCATCTGGTTCACGCTCCTCGAGCGGATGCACGAGTGAGCCGAACGTGGTGACGACCGCGCCGGAACTGCGTGGCCAAATCCAACCCGACGGCATCGGATTGGCCACCATGCCCATCGGGATCAACCACATCGAAAGCGTCAACGTCTACATCATCGAAGACGGCGACTCCGTGACCCTGGTGGACTGCGGCATGTGGCATCCCGGCGAGCCCGACGACGGGCTGTCCATACTGCGCCACGCGCTCCACACGAGAGGCTACGTGCTCGACGACATCGCACGCATCATCGTCACCCACGCTCTTCGACCATTACGGTATGGCCGGCCGACTGATGGAACTGACCGGCGCAGAGCTGCTCATGCACGCCATGACAGACCTGGACTGCGAAAAGTACCGGCATCCTGAGACCGCCCAGGCGCGAAAGCGCGATACCTACAGCGACCACGGTGTGCCCACGGCGGAGGTGCCCGCTTTCGCCGACACGCTCGTCGCCTGGCTGCCGTACCTCCATTCCGTCGTCGAAGCCTCGACCCGACTGAACGGGGGTGAGATCCTCGCGATCGGCACACGCCAGTGGGAAGTCCTCCACACTCCGGGTCACTCACTCGGTCATATCTGCCTGTGGTCCCCGACGACAGACTGCTCTTCTCGGGCGACCACCTGCTCCCAGCCGTCACTCCACCGGTCACATTCGAGCGCGGATTCGACAAGGATCCCCTTCGCAGCTATCTGGCATCCCTCAAGCTCGTCGCCGAGCGCGACCCGACGCTGGTGATGCCGGGACACGGCCGCGCGTTCGCCGACGGCAGACGCCGAGTCGACGCGATAACGCGCAACAAACAACGGCGGCTCGACGCGATCCACGCCATGATCCGCAGTCACCCCTGCACCGTCCGAGAGATCGCGGAAGTTCAGGTGGCCAAGGCCCTCTTGAAGTTCCAACGGAATCTCGCGATGGCTGAGACGCTCGCACATCTGGCATACCTGCGGTGGCAGGGACTCATCGAGCGGCGAACCCGCGAGGATGGCGTGTACGAGTGGTAGTCGACCGATGAGCCGTCGCCTGAACCGCGACGAGGCCCGAGATCCGCTGTAGCACGACATTATTGGAACGAGGCTGCCGCCCAATCTGTCGCGGAGGCCCAACATCGAGTTTGCATCCACCGAGCACCTCATCGTTATCGACGCCACGGGTCCGGTTCCGGGGTTCCGCGCGAAGAATTTCCCGTCAGTGAGGTCACCGCAGTGAGCGACTGCTCACCGAATCCGACCGCAATCTTGCCCAGCGGGAACAATGGGTCGCACCAATTTCTTCGACAAGAATGACCTCTACAGGGTGAAGCACGGACAAGGGGCCATTATGACGGCCACGACGACCATTGAAGAGATCGGCGAGTCCCGGTTGGTGGAGGCTCGGGGAACAAGCTCCGCGGGCGCGTTGCCTTCGTGACCGGTGGTACCCGCGGAATCGGCGCAGCGATCAGTAAGAGCCTGGTCAGCCAGGGCGCAACGGTGGCCGCGGGGTACGGCAGGAACAGCGAACACGCGCAGAAGTTCCTCGCCGAGTTGTCGGCGGCCAGCGACGGCGCCGAGGTCAGCGTTCATCATGGCGATGTCGCGAGCGCGGATGACTGTCGACGAACTATCCAGGAAGTCATCGACCTGCACGGCCGTCTGGACATCCTGATCAACAACGCCGGCATCACGATCGACAAGACCGTGGCCAAGATGACCGAAGACGAATGGAACAAGGTCATCGGAGTCAACCTGTCCGGGGCGTTCTTCCTGGCCCAGGCCGCGTTGGCGCACATGCTCGAGCGCGGCAGCGGCCGAATCGTCATGGTCTCCTCGGTGATCGGTGAGACGGGCGCCATCGGTCAGGCAAACTATGCGGCTTCCAAGGCCGGGCTGTTCGGCCTGACGAAGACACTCGCGCGCGAGGCGTGTTTCCAGAAGGGGCGCGCGGGCAAGTTGACGGAAGACGGTATCGGCGTCACGGTCAACGCGATCACACCCGGGTTCGTGGCGACCGAGATGGTCGAGACCATCCCCGAGAAGGTCCTAGACCGCATCAAGGGCAGCATCCCGATGCGGCCGGCTGGCCCAGCCGTGGGAGGTCGCACGAGTGGTGCACTTCCTGGCCGCGGACGCCTCGGGCTACATCACTGGACAGGTTTGGGGGGTAAACGGCGGTCTGGACATGTGAGACCTTCGGTTGTCCTCCGTCGCATCGCGTTACTTTCGACTCGCACACTTCGCAGCGAACAGGTGATCGGCAATGCATTCCTATGAAATCAACAAGCATGGCAAGATCGTCTTTCCATCGAATTGTTTTCCTGATCTCGACTTCTCCACCTTCGAAAGCCTCGAGCAGCTCGATGCGGTAGTCCGGCGGGACTTCGATGCCAAGGCTCCCACTGGGACCGACATCCTCGAGCGGATCAAGACCGGCGCCTACAAAGCAAGTTCGAGCTGATGCGGGATATGGCGCTGAACCTGTTCTGGGCCAATCGATTCAAAATAACGATGTACGAGGTCCAGCCCACCCGGTGGGCCGATGTGCCGCGTAGCCGCGACGACGTCTTCGTACCGATCCTGACGCCGTGGGAGGATCGCGAAACGAAGGTGACTGCGGTGATGTCTGCCTATCCGGGTCTTCCGGCGCAGTGGGACGCCGAGGTCGAGGACAGCATCTTCGAGATCCTCTTCGACGTGTTCGGCCATCGTAGAAACCACGCGACGAAGCTGTCGGCCGTCGTACCCACGGTTGCCGATCTGCTGTCTGATCCCCGTAATCAGACTCTGCGGCTTACTGAATACGACCCCGACTTCCGCCGGTACAGCTACACCGAGATCGTCGACTGCAACGAGGATGTGGCCGAGCTGGAGGCGCTACGCCGCTGGTCGATGGTCCTGCACAACCAGTACCCATGGGCTCGCGACAAGGCCACTCTGGTCCCTGTCGAAGAGTTGCACGACGACGACTACGTGGTGGTGTTTCGTCCGCGTGACAGCGAGGTCCAACGTTTCCTGTCCCGCATCGCTTCGGCGCGCGCCCCGAAGAAGGCCCACCCGGCGTCCCCCACGGTTTGCGAGCCGATTCGCCCGTACCCCGCGCTCGACGTGCGCAACGACTTGGCGGTGCAACCTCGCATCGTGGCCATCGCCGCAGCGCACGGTGATCTGGTGTGCACCAACGAGGACCTCATCCGCAACAGCGCCTACAACTGGTCCCCCATGTCCGCCGACGACATCGTCGCCAAGACCGGCATCGAACAGCGTCGTTACACATCGGAGAGCCTCGAGGACCTCTCGTTGCGGGCCGCCCGCTCGGCGCTGGCTCACGCTCAGGTGGGTCCAGACCAGATCGGGGCGGTCATCGTGTGCACCTGCACCAGCTCTCGGCTGCTCCCGTCGGTTGCGACCTGGCTTTCCGGCGCGTTGGGCATCCAGCAGACGCACTGCTCGTTCGACCTCGTCGCCGCGTGTGCCGGCCTCAGCTACGGGCTGGCCGAGGCCCTGAGAATTCTGCAATTGGTGCGGCGGCCGGTGCTCGTGGTCTGCGCGGAAAAGTTCTCCGACAAGATCGGGAACGTCCGGCCGTCCCGGATGATCTTCGGCGACGGCGCGTCCGCCATCATCCTCGGCGTCGCACCCGAGGGTGCACCGCCGGATATCGAGTACATGCAGACGTATGCCAGCGGTCCGGTGAGCCAGGTCAATTCGATCTTGTGGCCCAACCCCGCGTTCGCCAACAATGTCACCGTCTTCGGCCCCGAGGTGAAGGCGCTCGCCGGGCGCTACCTTAGGCAGATGCTCGACGACATCAGGGCCCTGCCCGACCCGGATGGGGTCGCAGAATCACTTCTGGCCAGCATCGACTTGATCGTCCCGCACCAGGCGAACAAGACCATGGTGATCGACCTCGCGACGGCCGCCGGTCTGTCCCCAGATCAGCTGTATTTCAACATCGAACGGGTGGGCAACGCCTCCTCGGCGAGCATTCCGCTGGCGATCGACGACGCGGTCCGCGACGGTGTGATCACCACGCCCACCCGGGTTTTCGCCCCGGGGTTCGGTGCTGGCGCGGTTGCCGGCTATGCGATTCTGCGGATCGATCCTGCCGTCGTCGCGCCCGCCGATCAGGCGGAGCCAACTCGCGAGTCGGCCGCCGATGCTGAATCGCTCCCGATAACCACCGGGTCCGACGCGGCCCTTGCGTTCGGATAAGCCGATGTCTGACGCCGAGGAGTTGACAATCACGTTCCCCAGTCGAATTGCGGTGGTCAACAGGGGTGAGGCCGCGGTACGCCTGATTCGGGCCGTACGTGAACTGAATGCCGAGTACGACTGCGGCATCAAAACCATCGCACTGCATACCGACGCCGAGCGCCGCGCGATGTTCGTACGCCAAGCCGACGAAGCGGTGACGCTTCGCAAAACATCGGCGGGCATCGCGTACCTCGACCACGCCGAGCTCGAACGCGCTCTGCTGGAATCCAAGGCCGACGCGGTGTGGGTGGGCTGGGGTTTCGTCGCCGAAGACATCGCCTTCGCAGAGCTCTGCGCGCGCCTGGGGCTCACGTTCATCGGGCCGAGCCCCGCCGCGATGCGCACCCTGGGCGACAAGGTCGAAGCCAAACTTCTGGCCGAGAAGGTGGGCGTACCGCTCGCACCGTGGAGCGGTGGCCCCGTCGGGACCCGCGAGGACGCCCGCCGGCACGCCGAGGCCATCGGCTACCCGCTGATCATCAAAGCCCGTAGTGGTGGCGGCGGCCGCGGCATCCGCAAGGTGTTCTCCCCCGACGAACTCGAACTCGCACTCGAGCGCACGCAGGGCGAAGCCGAGCGCTCGTTCGGCGACCCGGTCGTGTTCCTCGAACGCCTTGTCACCGATGCCCGCCACGTCGAGGTCCAGGTCATCGCCGACAACTACGGCAATGTCTGGGCGCCGGGAGTGCGCGACTGCTCCATCCAACGCCGGAACCAGAAGGTGATCGAGGAGTCCAGCTCCCCGCTACTGACCAAGGAGCAGGCCGACCACCTGCGCAGCGTGTCGGCCGAACTTGTCCGCACCGCCGGATACCGCGGCGCCGGCACCGTGGAATACCTCTACCAGCCGGAGCAGAAGGTCCTTCACGTTCCTCGAGGTCAACACCCGGCTGCAGGTCGAGCACCCGATCACCGAGGTCACCACCGGCATCGACCTGGTCAAGCTGCAGATCTTCGTCGCCGGCGGCGGTGCTCTCGTCGGCGAATGCCCTGCCCGAGTTCGGCCACGCCGTGGAGGCCCGGCTCAACGCCGAGGATGCCGACAACGGATTTGCGCCCGCCCCGGGCACCGTGCGGCTGCTGAAGTTCCCGCTCGGCTCCGGTATTCGCGTCGACACCGGCATTGCGCAAGGCGACGTCATCCCACCCGACTATGACTCGATGGTCGCCAAGATCATCGCCTGGGGCCGCGACCGAAACGAAGCAATGGCGCGGCTACGCACCGCCCTGCGCGAGACCACTGTCGTCATCGACGGAGGCACCACCAACAAGTCCTTCCTTCTCGATCTCCTCGACCGCGACGAGGTCATCTCCGCCTCGGCCGACACCGGCTGGCTCGACCGCACCGGCGCTGGAACGGCGACCGGGCCTACGCCGGCGGCCGACATCGCGCTCATCGCCGCCGCGGTCGACGCGTATGAAGCCGAGGAAAGCCTCGAACGTGCCGGTTTCCTGGCCTCGGCACGCGGTGGTCGACCGCGCGCCACGCCACGCCATCGGCCGGAAGGTGGAACTCAACTACCAGGGCCAGGCCTACAAGCTCACCGTCGGACAGATCGGTCCGCGCGGCTACCGAGTCGTCGGTGACAGTGGCGAACTCGTCGTCGAGGTCGAACGGCTCAGCGAATTCGAGAGTCGACTCACCTTCGGCGACCAGCGCTTCCACATCGTCACGGTCGCGGGCCCCACCGGGTTCCTCGTCGAGGTGGACGGCATCAGTCACCGCATCAGCCAGGACGAAGCGGGCCTGGTCCGGGCCTCGTCTCCGGCCGTGGTCGTCGCCATGCCGGTGGCGGTGGGCGACGAGGTCGAGGCCGGTGCCACGCTCGTGGTCCTGGAAAGCATGAAGATGGAAACCGCTGCTGCGCGCACCGTCCGCGGGACGCGTTCGTGAGATCTTCGCCACGGTCAACAACCAGGTCGATGCGGGTGCGGCACTGCTGCGCTTCGACCAGGCCGGTGAAGTGACGGCGGCCCAAGCCGCGCCGCGAGTTCAGTTCCGTACCCAGCCAAGGAACGCGGACGCCAACCCGCGCACCGAGGCCCTCGCGCGGCTCGGCGAACTGCGCGCCCTGATCACCGGTTACGACGTGAGCGCCGACCGCGCACGCATCCTGCTTGCCGAGTATCACGCCCTTCGTGGCAGCCTGCCCTCTCGACGACCCGGAACTGGTCGAGGCCGAACTCGGACTGCTGGACACCTTCGCCGATATCTGCGAGATTTCCCGCAACCGTCCCACTCTGGACGAAGAGGACACCGACGAGCGCGTCCACAGCCCACGCGAGCACTTCCATTCCTTCCTGCATTCGCTCGACGCCGAGGTGGAGGGGCTGCCGCCGGCGTTTCGCGCCAAGATCGTTCGCGCGCTGGGTAATTACGACATCGACACGCTCGACGCCCGGTCCCGAGTTGGAAGAAGCGGTCTACCGGCTGTTCCTGGCGTTGCAGCGCATGGAGAACCAGGTCCCGGTGATCACCGCGCTGCTCGGGCGCTGGCTCACCGCCGACGAAGTCCCATCCGCTTCTACCAGTGCGGTGGGTGAGGTACTGGAGCGGCTGATCGTTGCGACGCAGGTGCGCTATCCGGTGATCGGCGACATCGCCCGTAATCTGCGGTTCCGCTTGTTCGACGAACCGCAGATCCGCAAGGCACGCGAGCAGATCTACGACAGCGTGCGGGACGCCCTGCAGTACCTCGCCGACAATCCGGACGCGCCGGACTATGCGGCGCGCATCGATGCGCTTGTCGCAACGCCGGCGCTGTTGATCGACCTTCTGGCGCAACGCATTTCCAATCCCGGCCCACTGCTGGAGGTCGTCACGCGTCAGTACTACGAGATCCGTGCGCTCGAAGACGTCAAGACCTTCGAACAGGCGGGTGGCCAGTTCGTCACCGGCAGTTACGAATTGGCCGGAGAGCAGCTGCACCTGGTATCGACGGTGACAGACCGCGAGCGGTTGTCGGCAACGCTGCGCGCCGTCGACGCCATCGCCGGACCGAAGGCGGACAACCTCGTCGTCGACATCTATCTGTCCTGGCCGGACGCGCCCACCGACGGCGACGAACTGTCTGCTGAGCTGCGTGACGCGCTTGCCGCGCACCCCAGCGCGACCGGTTGGCGCCGGGTGACCGTAACGGTGGTCGGCCGCGACCTGCGTCAGGTGACATTCCGTCCGGCGCAAGAGGGTGGCATGGCGGAGGACCGGACAATCCGCGACATGCACCCGCTCACCGGGCAACGCCTCGATTTGTGGCGGCTGAAGAACTTCAACGGCACTCGCTTGCCCGCCGCGGCAGGCACCTACCTCTTCCACGTGGTGGCCAAAGAGAATCCGTCCGATGAGCGCCTCATCGCGCTGGCCGAGGTTCGTGACGTGACCCCCCAACTAGACGAAGCCGGCGAGATGATCGGGATCCCGGCCATCGAGCGCACCCTCGCAGCGTGTCTCGACGGCATTCGGCGGGTGCAGACCCAGCGGGGCAAGAAGCGGCTCGACAACAACCGCGTCGCGCTTTACGTGTGGCCGGTGCTCGACATCCCGGCACTTCGTGCCCCTGCGATGGTGCGACGCATAGCACCACTGACGATCAATGCCGGGCTGGAGGAGATCACCATCCTGGCAAGCGTCAAGGACGACGAGACGTCGCAGCCGAGGCGAGTGGCGATTCGCTTCTCGTACACGCCGGGCGCCGGGGTCGTCGCGAATGTGACGGCGCCGCCGACCGATCCGTTGCGCCCACTCGACGGGTACGCACAGAAGGTGCAGCGTTCACAAGCCCGCGGCTTGGTCTACCCGTACGAGCTGATCCCGCTTCTCACCGGCAACGAAGGCACGTTCGTCGAATACGACCTCGACGCGTCCGGCACGCTTGTACCCGTCGACCGTCCGTACGGACGCAACACCGCCGGCCTCATCGTCGGCACGGTGTCGCGACCGACGCCCCGCCACCCCGAGGGAATGACACGCATCGCGTTGTTCGGTGACCCGACGAAAGCGCTGGGCACGGTGGCCGAAGCCGAATGCGCTCGGGTGGTCGCGGCGCTCGATCTCGCCGAGAAGCTGTCCGTGCCCGTCGAGTGGTTCGCCTTGTCCTCCGGCGCCACCATTTCGATGGAGAGCGGCACCGAGAACATGGACTGGGTGTCCCGTGCGCTGCGCCGAATCATCACCTTCACCCAGAACGGCGGTGAGATCAACGTCATCGTCGCCGGAATCAACGTCGGCGCGCAGCCGTATTGGAATGCCGAAGCCACGATGCTGATGCACACCAAGGGCATTCTGGTCATGACGCCCGACAGCGCGATGGTGCTCACCGGCAAGCAATCCCTCGATTACTCCGGTGGGGTCTCGGCGGAGGACAACTTCGGCATCGGCGGCTATGACCGCGTGATGGGACCCAACGGGCAGGCCCAGTATTGGGCGCCGAACCTTCAGGCCGCCTGCGAAATACTGTTCGCCCACTACGACCACGCGTATGTCGCTGCCGGAGAACGCTTCCCGCGCCGCGCCGACACTTCCGACCCGGTCGACCGCGACGTTCGCACCTTCCCGCACGTACATCCGTCCAGCGACTTCACCACCGTCGGCGACATCTTCTCCGATGCCACCAACAAAGACCGCAAGAAGCCGTTCGACATTCGCACGGTCATGCGTTCGGTGGTCGACCAGGACCATCCGGTACTCGAGCGGTGGGCCGACATGGCCGACGCCGACACCTCCGTGGTGTTCGACGCGCACATAGCCGGAATTCCGGTGTCCGTCATCGGCATCGAATCGCGAGTCATCCCGCGCAAGGGGTGGGTGCCCGCCGACGGGCCGGACCAGTGGACGTCGGGCACTCTGTTCCCGCAGTCCTCCAAGAAGACCGCACGCGCGATCAACGCCGCAAGCGGAAGCCGACCCCTCGTGGTGCTGGCGAACCTGTCGGGCTTCGACGGTTCACCCGAGTCGCTGCGCAACATCCAGCTCGAGAACGGCGCCGAAATCGGCCGCGCCATCGTCAACTTCGACGGACCGATCGTGTTCTGCGTGGTCTCGCGCTATCACGGCGGAGCGTTCGTGGTGTTCTCCAACGCGCTGAACGAGAACATGGAAGTGCTCGCCGTCGAGGGATCGTTCTCCTCGGTCATCGGCGGTGCACCCGCGGCAGCGGTGGTGTTCACCCGAGACGTGAACGCACGTACCGCAGCAGACCCGGCTGTCCGCGAGCTCGAAGCGCAGCTTGCCGCCTGCACGGACGACGCGGCGAGTGCCAGCCTGCGGGTAAAGCTCGCCGCCACCCGGACGGCCGTACGTTCGGACAAGCTCGGCGAGGTGGCAGCGGAGTTTGAAGCCGTCCACAACGTGGAGCGGGCCCGCCAGGTGGGTTCGGTCCACTCGATCATTCCGGCGGCTGAATTGCGCCCGAGCATCGTCGCGGCGGTGGAGCGTGGGATGGC
>CAVTHR010000034.1:0-288034 GCA_963734385.1 uncultured Actinomycetota bacterium
GGTGTGGTCCGGGTGGTTGCGCCCAGTGGCACCTACGAGCGCGGCAAGCTCATCGCCGGCCCAACGCCAGGTTTCGAAAATAATGGAGCTGCTTACGGATTGGTGCACCTGTCAGCAGCCGCTCAGACGGACGCCGCGCAGCAGGCCGTACACGCTATCCGCGCGAATATCGTCGAACACCAAGTGGAAGTCGGCGGTCCGACCGCCACGCTCATCGACACCAGTGCGGCCGTCGGCGACCGGCTTCCGGTAGCCATTCTCCTGATCGCACTGGCCACGTTCGTGCTGCTGTTCCTGTTTACCGGCAGCATCGTAGTGCCGATAAAGGCACTCGTCCTGAATCTGCTGATGCTGAGCGCGGTTCTCGGCACGATGGTCTGGATCTTCCAGGACGGGAACCTAGCTCAGATACTGGGTGTTACTCCCGCGCCGCTGAACCTGTCCATGGTCGTCTTGCTCTGCTGCATCGCGTTCAGCCTGTCCGTCGACTATGAGATCTTTCTGCTCAGCCGGATAAAGGAAGCCCGTGAGTCGGGACTGTCGAACAATGACGCCATCGTCGTAGGACTGGGCCGGGTCGGCCGGATCATCAGTAGCGCCGCGCTCCTGCTCACCATCACGTTGTTGTCTTTCGCCAACGGACTGTCCTTCATGAAAATGTTCGGCATCGGCACCGCGCTGGCAATCGTCATCGATGCCACCGTGATCCGCGGTGTCGTGGTACCCGCGTTTCTGCGTGTCGCGGGCGACCTCAACTGGTGGGCCCCACCCCCGCTCAAGTGGCTACACGCCCGTATCGGCTTCAGCGAAGCCCCGAGCGACACCGAGATCCCACCGCCGACACCTCAGAGAGATGAGACGACACGGCGGCTCTTACCCATTCACCCACCCGAGCCCGACACCATCCGATACCCAACGTCCACACCTCAGCAAGACGAAGCGACACAGCGACTCGCACCGATCCGCGCACAGAACCTGAGCCCGACACCGACCGGTATTCAACGCCCACACCTCAGCAAGACGAAGAGACACAACGGCTCTCACCGATACGCGCACCCGAGCCCGATACCATCCGGCACGCAACGCCCAGGCGAGCGCGCGATGTCGACGCGCCCGTCCCCGCTCATGGCGAGCTGCCTTGCGAAGACACGACGATCCGAAAACGCCCCCGGCGCAGATAGGAGCGCCGCTGCCGCGTGCTGCAGATAGTCGCAGGTCAGCGAGCTTAATCGTGCTAAGGTGAGCACCTATTAGAAGCAGGAAAAAATGAATAGTCGTCTTGACAGCTTGTGGTATGCAATACAACACCCGCTGGGTCCGTCACGGGAACTGGGCTCATACGCAAACCATCAGAAGAGCGTGGAGAAACTCATCCGCGAGATGAAGGCAAGAGTCCATCCCGATTAAGCGTGGGCCGGAACTCGCCTCCGAGACAACTGATCCTCTGATCCTCTCGCCCTAGTCATTTTCGCGGCCGCTGTCTATCCGCTATCGCCCCGACGCTTAGGCATGGACATCGGCGAGACGGCCACATAGCGGCTGGGCTGCGTCAAGGGCGCGAGCTAGGTGGCCTCTTCAGCCACTTCCTAAGGCGGAGCAGCTGATCAGCCACCAAACCGACGGCCAACAGCACCAGCAGCGTCACGACGATCGCTGTACCCACTCCTTCATCATGCTGCTTTTGGCTGGCGGCGTTGTCGGGATCGCGGTTCAAGAACTGAAACTTTTGTCAGCGCGGCGACTGCGGTATCGCTGCGGTCTGAGCTTGCTGCCGGAGTCCAGGCTGGGACTGAGCGCAATCGGTGACGATTCTTGTTTGCCGAGAGTATTCATCAAGGGTCAGGAAGGACCCGGGCGACCAGGCGATATGCCTCTGGTAGCTGGTCGCTGCCGCGCACACGCTAACAGCGTGAGCGGGAAGTCCGACGCGAGGAATTTCTTGGCGGACGAGGTCCTGGATCCCTCTGATCCACGCGTCCGCGAGACAGAGGCATTCCCCAGTCTGACCGCTGATCAGGTCAAGCGCGTCTCCAGCTTCGGCCGCGTACAACAGCTGCAGCGCGGCACCGTGCTTTACGAGCCCGGCTGCCGAACGGCCGACTTCTTCCTGGTCCTCGACGGCCTCATCGAGATCTATGTGTCCCGCCGCACGACGCAAGAGGTGGTGGACGACAACGGATTCGTGCGGACGGGTATATCAGCCGCATCCGATGACCCTGCGTCCTCCCACGCGTTGTCGCAACCGCTGGCCACCAGCTGTCCAGGGATTTTCGCCGTCGGTGATGTGCGATCCGGATCGATCAAACGTGTCGCCTCAGCCGTAGGCGAGGGCTCGATAGTGATCGCCGCGGTACATCAGGCTCTCGACGTCTTGTGAAACGGCGGCGCGTCACAATCCACCAACGGATTACTGATTACTGTCCACAGCGCGGCGGAATGGTCTTCACTCGAATCAAGGGTGTAAGGAGCCATCGATGTCCCTCGCCACGTTCATCCGGCTTGCCGTACTCATGTGTGCCCTCACCGTCATTGCCGCGTGCAGCGGCGCCGGATTACCCACGGATGGCCCCTCGAGCACCGCCGTCGGCCAGCCGAATGTTCCCGGCCAGCCGCGCAAGACCGATGCTCCAAACGTTCCGACTGCCCCGATATCGATCCCGTCCACCAATGCGTGGCAAGGCAATCCGATCGATGAGGTCAGACAACGAGTGGAGCAACTCGTCCGGACAGAATGCGGTAACGGCGAACTGTGCATCACCGTCAACGTCACCATGGGCGACGACGACAGCTACGACCAGTGCCAGTTCGCCTCGACGCTGCCCGACACCAGCGACCCGATCACCCTCAAGCCCGGGTCGACTCTCACCCTGCTCACCGGAACCTATCCGTGCGAAACGAGCTCGTCGTCCGAGCCGCAGCCGACTGAATCTGAGCCACAGCCGCCCGAGCCCACACCCGCGCCGACGACCACTCAGACAACGACAGATGTCCGACCAAGCGGCTGAGCCGACGCCAGCGGCTTCGCCGTTCGCGGGCTTCTCCCGGCTCGTCCGGATCCTCGGTCAATTCATCGCACCGACGACCCTGCTTGCGGCGTTGCTCTTCTACTTCGGCTGGGCCCACGTGTACTGGTTCTTCGACTACTTTGGTGTCGACTCGTCCGTGCTCGCGCCGAGCACCCGCGAATACGTCATCCGAAGCGTCGACTCGCTGTTCATCCCGCTGATCGCCGTCGCGATTGTCGGCCTGTCACTGATGTGGGGCTACATCGCGCTGCCCGAACGGGTTCGCCGCGGCCCAAGTTCGCGACGGCACCTCGCCGCCCTCAGCACCGTGGCGGTACTCGTTTTGCTCAATGGCCTGAGTCGCCTCGTAATCATCACTCCGCTCAACCGCGGCCTGTGCGTCGCTCCCATCTGCATCATCGTTGGCGTCGCCCTGCTGTGGTATCTGGTCCTGCTGCGCCGCAGCCGATTAAATGAGCAGAATCCCACCGCGCGCCGCTCGGATGCATCGGTGCTCTGCGAATGGGCGGTGATGTTCGTCCTCGTCGCAATGAGCCTGTTCTGGATCGCGACGGACTACTCAGTTGCGGTGGGTCAAACCCGCGCCCGGCAAGCCGCTGCCGAAATCCCGAACCGCCCGTCGGTCATCTTGTTCAGCGAGAAGGACCTGCACCTCGATGGGGACGACATCCGCCAGACCGTCTGCGCGACGCCACCGGGCTCCCAATCGGCATACCAATTCCGCTACGACGGTCTAGTACTGCTCATCGAGATCGGCAATCAGTACGTGCTGCTGCCGCGGACCTGGCAGCGCGGCAACGGCACCGCGATCGTCCTGCCCTCGTCCGGCATCGGCGCGACGCGCTTCGAATTCTCGACCACCAACGACTACCGGCCCACTCCCACCTGCTGACCGCTTCGCGCACAGTGGCCGATAGCAAACGGCTTATCGGACGGTCTGATAGATCTCGTCGGCGGGGACCGACGCGACGCCGAGTTCGGTTGCGACCGCGTCGATCGCCGCGCGGGCAATATCGAGGTCCACCTGGCCATCGGAGGTGAAGTACGGGCCGATGTACTGCTCGTAGTAGCGCCGCACCTCGTCGCGTGTCATCCGATTCAGGAACGATGCAAGGTAGCCGATGGCCAGATCGGGTTGGTCCGCAACCGTTTTCAGGGCACGCTGGTTGGCTTTGACCAGCGCCTGCACCGCTGGGTCGTCGAGCTGAAAGTGGTCCGAGTCCACCGCGATTCCCACGGTGGGGATCTGGAAGTGGTCTCCCACCCAGGCCAGCACGTGGAAGCCCTCCTCCTCAGCGACCTGTTCGGGTCCGACTGTGCTCCCGACATAGGCGGCGTCGATGGAGCCATCGCGAAGGCGTCGCAGATCCATCTGGTAGTCGCCCGGGTATCGCACCACACATTCCAGGTCGCGGTCGGGGTCAAGGCCGTGCCGACGCAGCACGATCCGCGCGAAGCATCCGGGTGCGGTGTGCGCCGCATGAACCGCGAGCCGGCGCCCGCGAAGGTCCGCCATGGACGTCACGCTCTTGCCGCCGAGGAACCAGAAGAGCGGACGATGGGTGTTGACGCTGAGCGCGGTCCATCGGATGCCGTCGGTCAGACGTGATAACAGGCCTCGCCCGAGTCCGATCGTCGCATAGGAACGTAGGCGCTCCTCGTTCCAGCCGGTTCCGTCGTGGATGGCGACGTGGACGCCCTCCTCGCCGAAGTAGCCCTCCTGGTCGGCGACGTGGGCGATCAGTTCTTCGTGAATTCCACGCCCGACATAGGCGAGGTCGACCGTGTGCATGATGTGAATCCTTCGTTCCATTTGGTGAGACTGACTCAACGCAGCCGCGTTCAGTCCATGGCAAGGCCGCCGTTGACCGGCAGGTAGGCGCCGGTGGTGAAACCCGACTCCTCACTCGCGAGGAACGCCACCGTTTTGGCCACCTCGTCGGGTCGTACCAGGCGCCCCATGGGGTTGGTGGCGCCGAGATGCTGCACCTGCTCGCTCGACAACTGCTCGGTGACCTTTGTTTCGTCCACTGTGGCCGGCGCGACGAGATTGGCGGTGATCCCATGTGGTGCCAGCTCGAGCGCGACGTAGCGAACGAACTGATCCATGGCCGCCTTCGCGGTGCCCAGCGTGATCATCCCGTCACGCGGACGTCGCGACAACCCCGTGCTGAGGTACACCAGGCGACCGTAGCCACGGGAAACCATGCCCGGCACAACGGCTTTGGTGATCAGGAATGCGGCTCGCAGCTCGCGGTCCACCTTGCCGCCGAGCTGTTCCCAGCTCAGGTCAGCGAACGACGTGACGTCGAAGGGGATCAACGCGTTGTGAACGAGTACATCGACCCGGCCCCACCGCTGCTCGGTTTCGCCGATCATTTGGGCCACCTCGCCGGCCTGGGTGACGTCAGCCCCAATCGCCACCGCTTCACCTCCGGTGGCGGCCACGGCCTGGACCACCTCCTCTGCTTGCTCGGCACTGGACCGGTAGTTGACGACGACCCGAAATCCCCGTTCCGCGAGGACCTGTGCGGTCGCCGCTCCGATTCCGCGGCTGGCGCCTGTGATTACCGCAACCCGATTCATCAGAGGTCGCCTCCTTGTGAAAACGCCGATCTTTCGCCATCCATACTCTGCGACAGGGTGGCTCATTCGCGCCAGTAGAAGTCCCTGTGATCAACGGGCTATGAACTCATTTAGGTCAACGCGGCTGCGATCTGGGGATACGTAATCGCCTCAGGGACACCCCCGGTCAGTGCTTGAAGACATCCGCCGCGCCCGGCTCGGTCTCCAGCACGTCGCGTTTCGCGATGAACAGGTGTGCGAAATACCCGCCGCCCAGGAGCAGAATGCCGAGCGAGATCAAGCGGGTTGTGACAATCCGTGACAATTCACGCCGAGTCGAACACGTGGTCAGAACGCGAAATGTGTCTGACCAGCGTGGCAGGTGCAGGATTCGAACCTGCCTTCGCCGTTGCACCCGTTGGCAAGACCAGGCCGGCGGCAGCATCGATCGCTCGGTATGCGCGTACATCCCGCCGCCGGCGATTCCCACCGTCTTCCCTAGCAGGGCCCGCGCCGCGTTCGACTCGCCCGCGGCTACGACCATCCCCGTACATCACCTCATTGGCGGCGGGCGTTGGCACAGAGGAAATAACCTGAGACGCCGACTATTTCGGCTTATCGTTCCCTCTGTTTCCGTTCGCGTGCCCGTTGTTTCCGTTCCCGTTATTTCCGTGCCCGTTGTTTCCGTTGCCGTTCTTTCTATCGCCTAGGCCCTTGGCGCCGTTGATGCTGCCGTTGTCGTTGCCGTGGCTGACATTGCCGTAGCCATTCCCATTGCTGCTGTTGCCTGAGCCGCCGGCACCGCTGGAGCTGCTACCGGTGCCGCGTAGTTCTCGTGGCGTCGCTTGTTCGACCGCCCGAGTTGGCGAAGGCGGTTCCGCTTCCGCAAGCACCACAACGGGCACAGGCGAGGGAGGAAGAGTCGGCGCTGTCGACCGAGGAACTTCTGTCACCCCAATCGGGGAAGGCACGGGGGTGCTGACGCTGAAGTCTCCAGGCGCCGTCGCGCGTGTCGTCGACGACGGATTCGACGTGAAGGCAAGCACCGCGAGTGCCATCGCTCCTAAAAGGACTGCGGACCCGACAACTTCGAGCGCCCGCCTCGGTGAGCGTTTGACCGAGGCCGGCGACATCGCGGTCACGGCTGGTGAGCTCTGGAGGCGTGAAATCCTCGACACCCTCGGCGATCGCCCATGAGCAATTGCCGGAACGGGACTGACGAGCGCAATCTTCTCTCCGATCAAAGCCCTCCGCATAGCATCGGCGCTACCGAATCGCCGGAGCGGATCTGGTGACATTGCACGCTCGATCACGTCGGCAAGTGCTGGATCGATGTCTGGACGCAATTCCTTCACCGGCGGTGGACGGCCCTCGATGATCGCATGCGCCAGTGGCATTATGTCCTCTTGCGAGAACGGCTTTCGACCCGTCAGCGCCTCATATCCAACGACGCCGACGGCATAGAGATCGTCATCAACGGATGCAGGCTTGCCGCTAACCCTGTCGGGACTCATGTACGCCAGCGTGCCGACGATATGACCAGTCGTCGTGTGGACAGACGCAGCGGTCTTCACAATCCCGAAATCGGCAACTTTGACGGTGCCCGATGGCGCGAGCAGCAAGTTACCGGGCTTGATGTCACGATGCAGCATTCCCGCATCGTGCGCGACGGCAAGAGCCGCGAGCACGCTGCGCAGCGCCGCGCAAGCCTGCGCCTGAGGGAGCGGTCCGAGCGCTATCTGGTCGCCGAGTGTGTCGCCCGGCAGTCGCTCCATCACGATGAACGGAGTCTCGTTGTGATCGCCGATGTCATACACCCGGACAATGTTGGCGTGGTTGAGAGCCGCCGCCGCGCGCGCCTCAATTTCGAACCGTTGCCGGACGTCGGCTTGCGAGCTCAGACCCCGGCGAAGGAGTTTGATGGCCACGGGGCGGCTCAAGCGGGCGTCCCAGCCGTCCCACACTTCGGCCGTAGCACCGAAACCCAGCACGTCGCGAACTTCGTAGCGTCCGCCAAGTAGCCCGGCGCTGTTCATGACCGTTAGGTATCCGTAATGTCCGCAGTACAAACCCTCATCAAGAAATTAATTGACGATGCCGCCGTTTAACTGGCCTCGGCACAGGTAACCGTTTGCAGACTTCTGCGAGCGGCCTCCGACCATCGCTAGAGGGCCTTGATGAACTGCGTGTGCGGTCGCGACCGCTTCGGGTCCCGCAACTTCCGCGGGCAGAGTTCCGTGCGGCACGAAATTGGCTCTGAACTGCGTGGCAGGTGCAGGATTCGAACCTGCGTAGGCGTAAGCCGACGGATTTACAGTCCGCAGAGGTGGCTGTCTTCGGGTGCCCCTCCATCTCCAGAAGGTCTCTGGGCTGGGGTGACGGTCTCAACGTATGCCAGTGCATACCGGCCTGTATCGCATGAGTTGTGACAACGCCGTGACAGCGCCCTTGCGTGCAGTGTTGCGGCAACGGGGCAGGATGAAGAAGCCCCCGCATCGGCTCGTTGGATGCGGGTAGCAATTGCTGTCTGATTGAGCTGTCGTGGACAGCGTATGGGTGCGGCGCCAGCAAACAGATGGCAACGTTAGGTGCTATCTAGGTAGCCGGCGGGCGGCCGAGCCTAGAGCCGGTCATCGTTGGGGCGAGGGGCAGTGAGAAAGACCAGGCGGAACTTGCCTATCTGGATTTCGTCGCCGTTGGCCAGGACTGCCGATTGCACCGGCTCACGGTTGACGTAGGTGCCGTTGAGGCTGCCGACGTCGACGACCTGGAATTCGTTGTTCTGCCGCCGGAACTCGGCGTGCCGGCGGCTGACGGTGATGTCATCGCAGAAGATGTCGCTGTTGGGGTGTCGGCCGGCGGACGTAACCGGCTGATCCAGCACGAACCGCGATCCCGCGTTCGGGCCGCGTTTGATCACTAGCAGTGCGGACCCGCTCGGTAACTCGTCGATCCCGGAAACTGCGCGTTGTGCGCGCGCCGTGGCCGGAGGGTCCGGTTCAGAGAAGTTGACCCGGAAGGCAGATGTGATGTTCGCGGTGGCTTCGCCTGACGCGTGGTCGCTGTGCTTTTCGGTCACGCGCTGCTCCTTACATTCTGTTCTGGCGCGGGTACTACGTGAATGATGAGTTCGAGGGCGGGGAGCAGGTTGACGAGTTCATCGAGTGTGAATTCGTTGATGTTGGCTTGGAGTAGTTGGGTCACTCTCGGACCGGTGAGATGGAGTACGGCGGCTGCTTGAGCTGCGGTGAGGCGTTGTTGTGTGATGCGTCTGGTAATTGCGGTGATCAGTGTTTGGCGTGCTGATCGGATTGCTGGATTGTACTCGCTGGGTGCACTGTCATCGCGCAGGGGTTTGGTTGGGGTGCATGGTTCGACGTGCGGTCGATCGAGGTGATTCGGTGCGATCTGGACGATCTTGGAGTCGTTCGCCGCGACGGCGTGTGGATCGGATAAGGCAGCCCGGGTTGTTTGGAGGAGCCCTTGAAGCCAGCCGACTAGTTGGGCGTGGGCGAGGCGCAGTTCAGAGTCGGACAGCTCGGTGTGGCGGGTTAGCGGCAGGGCGAGCCGCTGCAGTTCTTCGCGTAGGTCGGGGGTGAGATCGGTGAGTAACTCGTCGATGACATGGGTGTCGATGGTTCGTAGCCGCTCCAGGCTTGCGGTATCCAGTGTTTGGGTATCGACTTCGTCGAGTAGTTGTTTGGTCATGGTCGCGATCCGCATAACCTTGTCCCGCGGGGTTTTTGGGGTCGCCGCTGTCATGCGTTGGTTGATCGAGTGCGCTGCTGGTGTCTGTGCTCATACGGTCCTCTGGGCGGAATGGTGATTCGGGTTGTGTGCCAGTTGTTTGGCACAGTCGCAGCTATTGGTGCCGGCGCACCGGTCCGGCCCGCAATGGTGGCGGTGGAACCTGGGCTGCGGTCGCGGTGGTGGCGTGGTGGGTGATGGGGATCTGGACGCAGTCCGCCACGACGCTGTCAGCGGGTGTGGGCCTTTGTCGGCGGTAGGCCGGTGGCGCGGTGGTGCGGGTGGTTGCGCGGTCGTAGTCGGCGCGGCGAGCGGGGTCACGCAGGAGGGCGTAGGCGGCCAGCACCTGCCGTAGGTGTTCGTCGGCGGTTTGCGAGGACGGTGTATGGCGTGTGTCGGGGTGATGGGCGCGTAGCCGGTCGCGGTAGGCGTGGGTGATCTCGGCCTGGGTGGCGGTCGGCGACACGCCCAAGGCCAGGTAGGGATCAGGATTGACGCGCACCATCGCTGCTACCTTCTGCGAAAACGGTGCGGTGACTCCCGGGATTGGCCAACCGGGAGCCACCGCGGTCAGACGGTCCATCTGGAGGTGGTTGGCGTGATGGGCCGTCGGGTTCAGCTCAACGAGGCCGCCACCGCGGGGCGATAACTGATGCTCGTTGATGATGCCCGGGCAGGCCGGGACAGCCGGTCCTGTGGCCTGCCCGGGCTTGGCAGCGACGTGGTGCACGGTCCACTTCGATATGCCACCTCGAGTGGCGGTGCGTGCGCAGACCGACTCTGGACGTTGGAGTCGGCCGCGGTGACGCGACCTCTGAATCATTGTGGGCCGACATGGGTGTCGTTGCCTGCTGATGATCATCGGTGGGGCATCACCTCCCTTGTCCGACAGTGCCTTTCAGCTGGACGCCCGATTGCTACGGAGGAGACCGCTGGGTAGCCCATACCGGCATGGCGTGGCCATCGCCGCGTCGGCCGCCTGCGACGGACATCTGGCATCCGTTGGCCTGAGCGCCGACGCGCGGTGGTGGTGACGCCGACGCGGGGCAGGCTGGGCCGGGGCGCAGGCATCTCGGCGGACAGGTCGGCGATCTCACGCTCCCACAGAGCCTCGTCCTGCTGCAGGCGTATCCGCTCGGCCTCCACGATCGCCGCCGCCTCGTCGAGCAGGCTGGTTGCCCATTGGGTGTCGGTCGCCATGTCATTCACCCCCTCCCCGGATGCTGCGCCCTGGCCCAGCGGTTAGGTGGGCCGTCGTTAGGCGTCGATTGCTTGCTTTTCCTCGCTGGCGATCTTGATGCGGCGCGGTTTGGCTTTCTCGGCGACCGGGATGGTCAACCGCAGCACCCCGCCGCTATAGCTGGCCTGGATCGCCTCGGTGTCGAGGGTCTCGCCCAAGAACAGCTGGCGGCTGAACACCCCGCGCGGCCGCTCGGCGGACACCATCTCCCGGTCGGAATCCAGGTCGGGTCGCTTGGCGTGCACGGTGAGCACATTGCGCTCGACGTCCAGATCCAGGGAATCCTCGTCCACGCCGGGCAGGTCGAACTCGACGATGAACTGATCGCCTTCACGCCAGGCATCCATCGGCATCACTGCCGGGCGTGCGGTGGTGCCCAGCACCTGCTGGGCGAGGCGATCGAAATCGCGGAACGGATCGGTGCGCATCAACATGATCTCTCCCTCCTAACCCATTTGGCTGTGTGACAGATCTATGGGAACTGTCATAGATTTTTTATAGCACTAGAGTCACTTTTGTGCAAGGATGATTTTGGATGCAGTCTCGTGGCCGAATGGAGCAGCTCAGTGCCTGACGATTTCTTGGCGCGATCTGCGCGCGGCGTGTACGGCATCTCGGTGGCCTCGGAGTTGTCCGGGATTGATCCGCAGACGCTGCGGCTCTACGAGCGGCGCGGACTGCTCACCCCAGCGCGCACCGACGGCGGCACTCGCCGATACAGCGACGACGATCTGGAGCGTCTGCAGCGCATCAACGAGTTCGTCGCGCAGGGCATCAACATCGCCGGGATCGCCCAAATTTTGCACCTGGAACACCGCACCAGTGAACTCGAATCCGACAACAGCGATCTCAAGTCCGAAAACGCCCGACTGCGATCCGAGGAGCCGACCACCAGAAGGAGGGGAAACCGATGACGATCTACCTCGACGACATCCCGCTGGCCGACGACGTTCCCGCCGCCGATGGGGCCGAACAGCTCCAGCCCGCCGACGGCAGCGTCGAGGATGCCGAACTCGACACTCGCCACTTGGCCAACGTGATTCAGCGTGACGCTAATCCCGCCGATGTGATCGACCAAGCCATCATCGTGCCGATACCCGACGACGACCGCGACGTCGACACCGCCCTGTTTTAAACGCCGGAAACACTGTCGTCTCCGCGGCCACATCTCACGCCGCGGCTCGGCCGGTTCCTGTCGAAAAGCTGGCCCCACGCGGCGCGGGCGGCGACCAATGCGGCGTCATCCCCGTCCTGGGACCCGTGGTTCTGGGAAAGGGCCACCAACGCATCAGCCAGACTCAAAGTGCTCACGTTATGCGTCTTCGCGGTCTGCACGATCTCGACAAATGCCTGGCTGAGACTGCAGCCCGTCAGTGCGATGAGCACGCCTTCGGCGGTATCGAGGATCCTCGCCCCCGCGCGGCGAGGGTCCTGCGACCGGCCGAAAGCGTCCAACTCGCACTCACCTCCTACGTTCATCTCTACCCTAAGTACATCACATAACCTGTGGTAAAAACCATATATTTCCTCCGAGTGTTATAGGCCGGCTTGCGGCAGCGCGATGAACGAGATGCGCCTCCGCTGCGGCCAGCACGCAACGGTCACCGCCCATCGCCACATCACTCGCCTGGCGGATGGCCCAAACGGTCGGCCAGCTTTGAGAGGCAAACCCGTTGAGCTGCGCGGGCACTTCGAGGGCGGAGGAAGTCTGCCTGCGCTTCTCAATGCCTCGATCTGAGTCGTTCGGACCGGCAAAGCATGTTCACGCAGAGTTTCGCGCGAGTTGTGACAAACCGTGACAAATCCAGCTGATTCGAACGCGTGGTCAGGACGTGCAATGTGTCTGACCTGGGTGGCAGGTGCAGGATTCGAACCTGCGTAGGCGTAAGCCGACGGATTTACAGTCCGCTCCCATTGGCCGCTCGGGCAACCTGCCTTTGTGCGAATAGCAGGGTACAACGAGCGCGTACCCCGGACCCAATCAGCGGTCTCGGCTGATCACATATTCCGGCAGTGCGAGCAGAAAGTCCTTGTCAGGACCGTCAGGCACCCTGTCGAGCACCGCCCGCGCCTCCCGCTCGGCCGCCTCCGCAAGCTGGGCGGAATTCGTGCGCGCATGGGCTATGCAGTCGTTTTGAACGAGCTTGTCGTACACCCAACGGACTTCGACATCCGCCCGCGCGGCCCGTGGTTCGGCGAGAAAGGTCTGCAGCCGCTTCGCCTCCCCACCTTCCAGAATCCGCTGCAACTCGATGAGCATCAGCGTCCGCTTGCCTTCCTGCAGATCGCCGAGGATCTCCTTGCCGTAGGCGGCATAGTCGCCTGCCAGATTCAAGACGTCATCCTGTATCTGGAACGCCGCCCCGACATACCACCCGTACCGGTCAAGCCGGGTGACGTTGGCGCTGTTGACGCCCGCCAGAAGTAGGCCCGCCCTGCACGGGTAGAGAAACGTGTACCAAGACGTCTTCTTCAAGCACATCCGGTAGTAGTCGGACTCGTCGAGACCCCAGACGTTCTCCCGAATCCACGCCAGCTCGATCGCCTGTCCTTCCAGCGAATGCCGCAGCATTGTTTCGGTTTCCTCGAAGAGCCGCCACGCGAGCTCGCCACCAACGAGCTCGCGGTTAGCCCGGAGTCGTTGCATTGCGAGCAAGTTCGTCGCATTTCCCACATTGAGTGCTATTGCCGATCCGTAAACCGAATGCAATGTCGGATCGCCACGACGGGACTCACTGGCGTCCTGGATGTCGTCGTGAATGAGAAATGCGTTGTGAAACAACTCCACCGCCACGGCGGTGTTCAGCGCACGACGGACGTCACCGCCCATGGCCGCACATGCCGCGAGGCACAATGCCGGGCGCAATCCCTTCGACGGCCGGGACGGATAGTCAGGCAACAGGTCCCACAGGTAGCTGGGCCCGTGGTGAGGAAGTCCGCGAAGCAGCGCATCGAGGGTGAGGTCCCGATAATGGGCGAGCAGCTGCCCGACATCGGCCGAACGGGGCGCGACCACCCCGGGCTCTACACCGACCACGGGCTTCTACGCGTCCTTCTCCGACGGCCGTATCGACTTGACCGCGTCCATCGCCGAGTTGACGAATCGTGGCGCAAGGTCGGCGAGGTCGACGAACGCGTCGAGCACCGAGTGGGCGTCCTTCGTGAAGCGGTCCGTCAGGTCCCGCACGTCGTCCTGTCGCAGATCGTCGATGCGTTGCGTCACCGCGTCGATGAGCTGATGGGCGTTGCGGCGGACGCGCTCAGCCAGCTCGTCGAGGTCGCCGGGTTCGAGCGTCTCGCGCTCCGTGAAAACCTGTTGCAAGCGTTGAGCCTCCGCCACGCCACCCGAGAACTCCTTTTGGAATACGTCTGCGGCCTTCCGGACTACGGTCGACGTTTGTTCACTGACGTCGTTGACTTCATCGGCGCTTGCGGCGACCGGTGTCGAATTCCTTGAGCCGGCGCTTCGCTTGCTGGCTGCCTTTTTGGCAACCTTGGTCGTCGATTTCTGAGCTTTCTTGGCCGCTGGCATTTACCCTCTCCCACCGTGACTGATTGCACCGCAACAGCATTGCGCAATTAACACTGCCACTTGAATTGCGCGGTCACGCGAGTAATGGACTACTCAATTGGAATTAATGGGCTACCCGGTCGGCTGCGATCCGGGACCCGGGGGTGGGTGCTCATACGGCTGCCCGCACACTAGGTTCAATCCAGAATCCAGAAGATAGGAGGCGCATCCGATGGCGGATTCAAGCTTCGACGTCGTCAGCAAGGTCGACCGTCAGGAGGTCGACAACGCCCTGAACCAGGCCGCAAAAGAGTTATCCACCCGCTTCGACTTCCGCGGCACCGACACCCGCATCGAATGGCAGGGCGAGGAGACGATCACCATCACGTCGTCCACCGAGGAGCGGGCGAAGGCCGCCGTCGATGTGTTCAAGGAGAAGCTGATCCGCCGCGACATCTCCATGAAGGCGTTCGACGTCTCCGGCGACCCGCAGGCCTCCGGCAAGACCTACAAGGTCAGCGGCAGCATCAAGCAGGGCATCGACAGCGAGAACGCCAAGAAGATCACCAAGCTCATCCGCGACGACGGGCCCAAGGGCGTCAAGACCCAGATCCAGGGCGACGAGGTCCGCGTCAGCTCCAAGAAGCGCGACGATCTGCAGGCCGTCATCGCCATGCTGAAGAGGGCCGACCTCGAGGTCGCGCTGCAGTTCGTCAACTATCGCTGACGCAGCTGGTCGGTGATGCTCACGCCGGCGTAGTCGTCGCGGTGGTCGTTGGTGTTCCGACACTCACCCAACAACTGGATCTTGCCGAGTTCCTTGTAGAAGCCGTCCTGGGCCATGATTGCCTTCACTTCGTCCGTATGGATGACGGTGCCGAATGGCTTGAAGCCCGGTGGCGCACCATCGGTCCACCCGTGTGCCACCATCGTCTTCGCGATCTGCCTGATGTAGCTCTGCGGCACGATGTCCTTCGGTAGCAGGAACGACATCTCCACCTGGCCGTAATCGAGCGCCTCGTTCTGGCCACCGCACGCCACCCACCCGAAGCCGCCGCTGACATCCTCCAGTTGGTTCAGGCGCACGAATTCCTTCGCCGGATCAATCACCTGCTTCATCGACGCCTCGTCGGACAGTGGCACCACCGGCGGATCGGGTGGGCCGGGCCGCGGCATCTTCGGCATCATCGGGAAGCAGCCCGCTACCGCGAACGTCAACGCGGTCACCATGCAAATAGCGGCAGACCGGGAACGAATGTGCATTAACTGCCAGTAAAGCAGCGTGCGTCGGCAATACCCTGATCGCCATGGCACCTGCTCAACGCGAACCCAAAGTCGTCGTCCTCGGTGGAGGCTCCTGGGGCACCACCGTCGCGTCCATCTGCGCCAGGCGCGGGCCGACGCTGCAGTGGGTGCGCTCGGAGGAGACCGCCGACGACATCAACGAGAACCACCGCAACACGCAAGTACCTCGGCGACGAGGTCGAGCTGTCGCCCACCCTGCAGGCCACCACCGACTTCTCCGAGGCCGCCGACTGCGCCGACGTCATCGTGATGGGCGTGCCGTCGCACGGCTTCCGCGGCGTGCTCGAACAACTGGCCAAGGAGCTGCGGCCATGGGTGCCGGTGGTGTCACTGGTGAAGGGTCTCGAGCAGGGCACCAACTACCGGATGAGCCAGATCGTCGACGAGGTGCTGCCCGGGCATCCGGCGGGCATCCTGGCCGGACCGAACATCGCCCGCGAGGTCGCCGAGGGCTACGCCGCCGCCGCCGTGCTCGCGATGCCCGACCAGCACCTGGCCGCCAACCTCGCAAACCTGTTCCGCACCCAGCGATTTCGGACGTACACCACCGACGACGTCGTCGGCGTCGAGATGGCGGGCGCGCTGAAGAACGTCTACGCGATCGCCGTCGGGATGGGCTACTCGCTGGGCATCGGCGAGAACACCCGCGCGATGGTGATGGCCCGCGCGCGTCGCCGAGATGTCGAAGCTCGGCGAGGCGATGGGCGGCCACCGCGACACGTTCGCCGGCCTGGCCGGCATGGGCGACCTCATCGTCACGTGCACCAGCCAGCGCAGCCGCAACCGCCACGTCGGCGAGCAACTGGGCTCGGGCAAGATCGATCGACGAGATCATCGCGTCGATGAACCAGGTCGCCGAGGGCGTGAAGGCCGCCAGCGTGATCATGGAGTTCGCCGAGAAGTACGGCATCGCCATGCCGATCGCGCGCGAGGTCGACGGCGTCGTCAACCACGGGTCGACCGTCGAGGACGCCTACCGCGGGCTGGCCGCCGAGAAGCCCGGCCACGAGGTGCACGGCTCAGGCTTCTGAGCGTCAGTTGAAGTAGGGGTTGGTGCCCTCGGGCCGGCGAGCAGCGGGTTGACCGCGTTGACGATGTAGGACTGCCGGCGGGGCTCACGACGAAGCCCGCCTGGTTCTGGCTGTCGACGCACGCCGTCATCGTGCCGTCGCTGCCGCAGCTGACGGTGCTGAAGCTCAGCGCGGCTGTCGGGGGCAGCGGCTTGACCTCGCCGGTGTACATCGGCGAACGGGTCGACGCGCCGGAGAAGTCGGGCACACCGCCCGACGACCCGCTGACCAGGTTCGCGCCCTCCGGCGCCCGGGGAGCGGGCCGCTGCAGCCGTAGCCACCGTTGCGCTGCAGCATGCAGGTGAACCCGTCGGGCGTACTGAAGACGTAGGCCGATCCGTCGTAGCACCGCGAAGTCCGACGGGTTCACCGGTGCCAAGGCGTTGACGTTGGGGCGGCGGCGGAGGAGGTGGCGGCGGCGGCTGGGCCGTGGCGAGGCCCGGCGCGCTGAGGACGGCCGCGCCGCGGCGATCCCGCAGCGCCGATCGAGAATTCTGCTCAGCACCATCACAGCCTAGATGTCGTCGAGAAGGCACAGCAGTTGTTTACAGAACGTGTAGCTGCCGCCGGGCTGAGCACGAAGCCGGACTGGTTGACGGTGTTGATGCACGACTCGTGACCACGCCGTCGGTGCCACAGCTGACGGTCTGGAAGCTCATCCGGGTGTTGGGCGGAAGCGGGGGCGGCTTCTTCGACCGACGCCGTACATCGGCCGGTCGGAGTGGCCGAAGCCCGGCGTTGCCCTGCGCGTACCCGGTGACCAGGTTGGCGCCTCCCGGCGCGGCGGGGAGCGGGCCGCTGCAGCCGTAGCCGCCGGTCTGCCTGTCCATGCACGCAGGTCACGCCGTCCGGGCACGCCGAACGCGTAGGACGTGGTGCCGTCCATGCACCGCGAAGTCCGACGGCTTCACCGGCGGCAAGGCGTTGATGTTCGGCAGTGGCGGCGGGTTCGGCCGCTGCGATGCCGGGCAGGCCGAGGAACGTCGCCCCCGCTGCCCCGGCCACGCCGATCAGGATTCTGGTCAGCACGGACCACACCCTAAGGCGGTGGCCGACTGCCGAGGCGCAGCGCCAATCGGCCACTCAGCTGCGCGCACGAGCTCAGTAGTGGCCGGGCCCGCGGCCCGCCATCTCCTCGAGCCGCGCGATGCGGTCCTCGATCGGCGGGTGCGTCGAGAACAGCTTGCCGATCTTCTCGCCCGCCCGGAACGGGTTGGCGATCATCAGGTGCGCCTGGTCGGCCAGCTGCGGCTCCGGCGGCAGCGGCGCCTGCTGCACGCCGGCGCTGATCTTGCGCAGCGCGCTCGCCAACGCCAGCGGGTCACCGGTCAGCTCGGCGCCGGACTGGTCGGCCTGGTACTCGCGCGACCGCGACACCGCCAGCCGGATCACCGTCGCGGCGATCGGGCCGAGCAGCGAAACCAGAAGAATCGCAAAGGGATTCGTGCCACCTTCGCGGTTTCCGCCGAACATGCTCGCGAAGAACGCCAGGTTGGCCAGCGCGGTGATCACCGACGGCCATCGCGCCGGCCACACACGAGATCAGGATGTCGCGGTTGTACACGTGCGACAGCTCGTGGCCCAGCACCGCGCGCAGTTCGCGCTCGTTGAGGATTCGCAGGATGCCCGTCGTGCAGCACACCGCGGCGTTGCGCGGGTTGCGTCCGGTGGCGAACGCGTTCGGGCGGCGGTGTCGCTGATGTAGAGCCGCGGCATGGGCTGGTGCGCCGTGGTGGCCAGCTCGCGCACGATCTTGTACATGCACCGGCGCCTGCATCTCGTTGACCGGCTGGGCGTGCATCGCCCGCAGCGCCATCTTGTCGCTGTTGAAGTACACGTAGACGTTCATGCCGACGGCGAACAGCACCGCCAGGAACATGATGTTGCGGCCGAACAGCGCGCCGACGCCGACGATCAGCGCCGAGAACACCACCAGCAACAGGAACGTCTTTGCCCTGTTGGCATGCGGATGCCAGGTCATCGTGGCTTCCTCCTAAACTGCCACTCGGGAACCGCGAGTCATCGCTTAGTCAACGCCCGGCAGCGCAGGCCAGTCCGCGGGTTCCGAGTCAGCCGTGCCGGTTGACCGTGTAGTCGACCAGCGTGGCCAGTGCCTGCCGGCCCGGCCCCTCGGGCAGGTTGGCCAGCTCGTCGCGGGCCTGCGCGGCGTACCGCGCGACCGTCTCCTTGGCCTGCGCCATGCCCTGCGAGGCGTCGCAGCAGGCGCAGCGCCTCGGCCAGGTCGTCGTCGTCGTCGACCGGACCGGCCAGCAGCTCGCGCAGCCGGTCGGCGTCCGGACCGGTCTCCCGCAGCGCGTACAGCACCGGCAGCGTGTGCACGCCTTCGCGCAGGTCGGTGCCGGGCACCTTGCCCGACTCGTCGGGGTCGCTGTCGATGTCGATGATGTCGTCGGAGATCTGGAACGCCGTGCCGACGATGCCGCCGAGCCGGCTCAGCCGCTCGATCTGCTCCTCGTCGGCGCCGGAGAACGTCGCACCGAACCGGCCGGACGCCGCGATCAGGCAGGCCGTCTTCTCGTAGACCACCTTGAGGTAGTGCTCGACGGAGTCGACGTGGTCGGCCGCGCCGCGGGTCTCCCGCATCTGGCCGGTGACCAGCTGGGCGAAGGTGTCGGCGATGATCCGCACGGCCTCGGGACCCAGCCGCGACACCAGCCGCGACGCCGTCGCGAACAGGTAGTCACCCGCCAGGATCGCGATGTTGTTGCCCCAGCGGGCGTTGGCGCTCGGGGCGCCGCGCCGCACCTGCGCCTCGTCCATCACGTCGTCGTGGTACAGCGTCGCCAGGTGCACCAGCTCGATGACCGCGCCGGCGACGGTGACCTGCCACGCGTCGGGCTCGGGCCCCAGCTGCGCGGACAGCACCGTGAACAGCGGGCGGAAGCGCTTGCCGCCGGCCTGGAACAGGTGCTGGACGGCCTCGGCCATCAGCTCGTCGGCCTTGCCCAGCTCGGTGGACATCAGCGTCCTCGATGCGGGCCACTCCGTCGCGGACATCCTGCGGCGAATCGGGCGTCCCCGAAGTCCACGCCCGCCACCACGCTCGCCGGTGTCCTCACCCTGCCAACATACTGGGAGACATGGACTAGCCAGGGCTGACGTGGTGGTCGTCGGCGCCGGGCCGCGCCGGATCGGCCGTCGGCGCGGCGTGGGCTGCCCGCGCCGGGCGCGACGTGCTGGTGATCGACTCCGCGCAGTTCCCCCGCGACAAGGCGTGCGGCGACGGGCTGACCCCGCGCGCGGTCGCCGAGCTGCAACTGCTCGGGCTCGGGCCGTGGCTCGACGGCCGGATCGCGCACCACGGGCTGCGGATGTCGGGGTTCGGCGCCGACGTCGAGGTCGCGTGGCCCGGCCCGTCGTTCCCGCCGACCAGCAGCGCGGTGCCGCGCACCGAGCTCGACGACCGCATCCGTCTGGTCGCCGTCGACGACGGCGCGAAGATGATGCTCGGCGTCAAAGCCGTTGATGTGCAGCATGATTCGTCGGGCCGGGTGTCGTCGGTGATGCTGGACTCCGGCGCCGAGATCGGGTGCGAGCACTTGATCGTCGCCGACGGCGCGCGCTCGACGCTGGGCCGCGTGCTGGGCCGGCGAGTGGCACCAGGAGACGGTCTACGGCGTGGCGGTCCGCGGCTACATCGCCACCCCGCGCAGCCAACGAGCCGTGGATCACCTCGCACCTGGAACTGCGCTCGCCGGAAGGCGAGGTGCTGCCGGGCTACGGCTGGATCTTCCCGCTCGGCAACGGCGAGGTGAACATCGGCGTCGGCGCGCTGGCCACCGTCCAAACGGCCCGCCGACGCGGCGCTGCGCCCGCTGATGTCGTACTACGCCGTCCTGCGCCGCGAGGAATGGGGCTTCGACGGCGAGCCGCGCGCGGGGCTGTCGGCGCTGTTGCCGATGGGCGGCGCCGTGTCCGGGGTGGCCGGCCCAACTGGATGCTGATCGGCGACGCCGCGGCGTGTGTCAACCCGCTCAACGGCGAGGGCATCGACTACGGCCTGGAGACCGGCCGGCTGGCCGCGGAGATGCTCGGCACGGGCGATCTGACGTCGGCGTGGCCGGCCGTCCTGCAGCAGCACTACGCCCGCGGCTTCTCGGTCGCGCGCCGGCTGGCGCTGCTGCTGACGATCCCGCGCTTCCTGCCGGCGACGGGGCCGATCGCGATGCGGTCCACGTTCCTGATGAACATCGCGGTGCGGGTGATGGGCAATCTCGTCACCGACGAGGACGCGGACTGGATCGCGCGGGTGTGGCGGCGCGCGGGCGCGGGTTCGCGGCGCATCGACCGCCGGCCACCGTTCAGCCTGAGCACCGCGAGCGTGCGTGTCTGCGCGGCGACACGCCGCCGAGAAGCCGAATAACACGCACGCTCGCGCAGGATGAGTGACGTGACAGTCGCCGTATACAGGGCGCCGATGCGGTCACGCCGCGACGATGTCGACTTGGCGGCGACGATCGAGCGGGCGCGAACACGCGGTCTCTGCGGGTTCGGCGGCCCGAAAGAACGACCACCGGACGACCGTTTGGCCCGCCGCATCGCGCGGTTCCGCGAGGTTGAGGACGGTTCGTTCGTCTGGACGCATGACGCGGACGGGCTCTACTGGCTGGGCCGTATTCAAGGCCCGTACTTCTACGACGCCGACAAGGATGCTGCCGAAGTAGATCTGGTTCATGTCCGGCCTACGCATGGTTGCCCAAGCCATTGCTCGAGCCTGGGGTGCCAGCCGCGGTCGTCGCCACGTTCCGGCGCGGAGGACGCAATTTCCAGCAGACTCACGATTCCGAGGTCGGCCGCGAAAGCCTGCGAATTTGGGAGAGCTAGAGCGTTTTCCAGGTGATCGCACGTTTGTTGGCGCGGGCGGTGGTCCCGGGCCGTGTGCCCGCCTCCTGCTTCAACAGTTCCTTGACATCGTCGCCGCCGCGGAACCGCTCGAGCAGGTAGTCCGGATCGAAGTTCACTCCGATCGGGTTCTCCGCGAAGGAGTTTCCATCCATGTACTGTGCGGTTTCCGCTGCACTGGTGAAATTCTCGACCTGGAACTCCAACCGGATTCCGTCCGGATCCTCGTAGTGCATCGAGGTCGTCGGACCGTGGTTGATGCACCAGACCGGCGTGATGCCAACCTTCTTGAGGCGTTCGTAATTCGATAACAGCCGATCCAACGACCGAACCGTGAATCCGATGTGGTCGACGCCAAACATCTTTCGGCGATACCGGGCGAATGGGAACACAAATCGGAGAAGACTCGGGACCTTGGCGAACGCGAGCCGATGACTCTCCTCGTCCCATGTCATGAACACAAGCCTTGCGTCCTCGTGGATCACACGGGCTCCGAAGACTTCCTTATACCAGGCAATCATCTGCTGACTCCGTGCCGTCTTCACCACCCAGTGCGCGAGGTAATCGGGCGCGGTCTTCTCGTCGTTCCCGCTACTGTTTTCCGCCGCGTGAAGTGTCATCGGGTCGTCCCCGGATCCGCTGCCCGGTGACCGCAAGCTCAGCTACTCGACGCGAGCGTGCAGTCTACTGAACGCGACGCTCGCGCGACGGCTTTGGTGGCGGCGTGCAGCGGCGACGATGCCGCCGCGTCAGGTTGCGCCACCGCACCGCCGACCAGCCGGCGTCGGCGATCTGGTGCGCGAGCTCGGCCTGGTCGGGCCACGCCCGGATCGACTCGGCCAGATACACATACGCGTCGGGGTTCGACGACACCGACCGCGCGATCCGCGGCAGCGCCTGCATCAAGTACTCCTTGTAGGCGGTGGCGAACAGGGGGTTGGTCGGCGTCGAGAATTCACACACCACCAATCGCCCGCCCGGCCGCGTCACCCGCGCCATCTCACGCAACCCCGCGGCATGGTCGACGACATTGCGCAGCCCGAAGCTGATCGTCACCGCGTCGAACACCCCGTCGGCGAACGGCAACCGCGTCGCGTCGCCTGCGACCTTGGGCACGTCGCGACCCGCCCCGGCGGCGAGCATGCCGACCGAGAAGTCCGCGGCCACACACCACGCGCCGGACACCGCCAGCTCCACCGTCGACACCGCGGTGCCCGCCGCCAGATCGAGCACCTTGTCGCCAGGACCGACGCGCAGCGCCGAGCGGGTGGCCCGTCGCCAGAACCGGTCCTGCCCCAGCGACAGCACGGTGTTGGTCAGGTCGTAGCGCCGCGCGACGGCGTCGAACATCGACGCCACCTCACGTGGGTCTTTGTCCAACGACGCCCTGCTCACGCCCGTGAATGTACCTGTGAACATGCTTAGCCGCGGGAATGGCCAGCGCGATAGCGGGCATTCAACAGACGTGACTGAAAAAGTTTGGTTCATCACCGGGACATCACGTGGCTTCGGCCGGGAGTGGGCGATCGCGGCCCTCGAGCGCGGCGACAAGGTCGCCGCCACCGCACGCGACACCAAGACGCTGGCGGACCTGGCCGAGAAGTACGGCGACGCGCTGCTGCCGATCCAGCTGGACGTGACCGATCGCGACGCGGACTTCGCCGCGGTCAAGCAGGCCCACGACCACTTCGGGCGTCTGGACATCGTCGTCAACAACGCCGGCTACGGGCACTTCGGCTTCATCGAGGAACTGTCCGAGCAGGAGGCGCGCGACCAGATCGAAACGAACGTGTTCGGCGCGCTGTGGGTCACCCAGGCCGCGCTGCCGTTCCTGCGCGCCCAGCGCAGCGGGCACATCATCCAGGTGTCGTCGATCGGCGGCATCACCGCGTTCCAGAACGTCGGCATCTACCACGCGTCGAAGTGGGCGCTCGAGGGCTTCTCCCAGTCGCTCGCGCAGGAGGTCGCCGCATTCAACATCCACGTGACGCTGATCGAGCCGGGCGGCTTCTCGACGGACTGGGCAGGTTCGTCCTCCAAGCACTCTGCGCCGCTGCCGGACTACAAAGAGGTGCACGAGGAGGCCGAGCGGCACGAAGTCAGCGCGTCTCCAGGCCCGGCGATCCGAAAGCATCCGGCGGCCGCGATCCTGAAAGTGGTAGACGCTCCCCAGCCGCCGCTGCGGGTGTTCTTCGGCGATGGGCCGCTGCAGCTCGTCAAGGCCGACTACGAGAGCCGGCTCGAGACTTGGGATGAGTGGCAGCCCGTCTCGGTTCTCGCGCAGGGCTGAATATGACAACTCCGTAATGATTTGCGGATAAATGAACGGGAACAGACGGTCAATGACTTCTATTAACAATTGGATTCGCCGGCTGACGGCCGGAGTGCTGGCGTCCCTGCTGCTGCCGGGCCTGATCGCGGTGGCCGGCGGTTCGGCGGAGGCTGCGGCGTTCTCGCGGCCGGGCCTCCCGGTCGAGACGCTGATGGTGCCGTCGGCCGCGATGGGCCGCGACATACCGGTGAAATTCCAGGGCGGCGGAAAGCACGCCGTGTACCTGCTCGACGGCCTGCGCGCCCGCGACGACGACAACGGCTGGGACATCGAGACGCCGGCGTTCGAGAACTATTACCAGTCAGGTCTTTCCGTGGTCATGCCCGTCGGCGGCATGTCGAGCTTCTACTCGGACTGGAACAGCCCGGCAGTGGGGAACGGCGCCACCCAGACCTACAAATGGGAGACGTTCCTGACCTCCGAGCTGCCCGCCTACCTGTCGGCGAACAAGGGCATCTCCTCGAGCGGCAATGCGGTCGTCGGCCTGTCGATGTCGGGCAATGCCGGCGCTGATTCTTGCGGCCTACCACCCGAACACCTTCCGCTACGCCGGATCGCTTTCGGGATTCCTGCACCTCTCCGACGGCATCTGGCCCACGCTGGTCGGCTTCGCGATGAGGGACGCAGGTGGCTTCGACGCGACCGCGATGTGGGGTCCTGGGGGAGGGCCGACGTGGCAGCGCAATGACCCGACCCTGCAAGCAGGCAAGTTGGCCTCCAACGGCACACGTCTGTGGGTCTACACGGGTAACGGCACCCCGACCGAGCTGGGCGGAGCGGATCTGCCTGCGACGTTCCTGGAAGGGCTCACCAAGGACAGCAACGTCGCTTTCCAGAACGCCTACACGGCGGCCGGCGGGCAGCAACGCCACGTTCAACTTCCCCCCGAACGGGACGCACAGCTGGGGCTACTGGGGTGCTCAGCTCATCGCGATGAAGTCCGACATTCAGCGCACGCTGGGCGCCTGAGCTATCAGGCGGCCTTGACGCCGCGGGTTCCGAGCACCGCCTCGTAGTGGCCGATCAGCTCGTCGCAGATCGCAGGCCAGGTGCGGCCCAGCACGCTGCGGCGGGCCGCCACCGAGTAGCGCTGATGCTCGGCCAGCAGGTGATCGACCGACGTCGCCAGCCGGGACTCGAATTCCTTTACCGGCAGCAGCAATCCCGTGTGCATGGGCGCCACCAGATCCCGCGGGCCTCCGGCGTCGGGGGCGATCACCGGCAGCCCCGACGCCATTGCCTCCTGCACGGCCTGGCAGAAGGTTTCGTGCTCGCCGGGGTGGACGAAGACGTCCATGCTGGCATAGGCGGTGGCGAGTTCCTCGCCGTACAGCGCACCGGTGAAAACCGCAGTCGGCAGGGCGGATTCGAGCTTGGCGCGGTCCACTCCGTCGCCAACGACCACCAGCTGCAGGTCGTCGCGCCTTGCAAGCACCGCCAGGCGCTCGACGTGTTTCTCGGGGGCGAGCCTGCCGACGAAGCCGACCACCGGCTTGCCGTCCGGGGACCACCGCCTGCGCAGGTTCTCGTCGCGTGCCGACGGGGCGAAGCCGGTGATGTCGACGCCGCGAGCCCACTTGTGGACCCGCGGGATGCGATGCGCGGCCAGGTTTTCCATGGCTGCCGTCGAAGGCGCCAGAGTGCGGTCGGCGCGCTTGTGCAGGTGCCGGGTCCATGCCCATGCGGCGCGCGCCGGCGGGCCGATGCCGTAGCTCACCGCGAAACCCGCTATGTCGGTTTGGAATACCGCGATTGTCGGCACACCAAGGAACCGTGCCGCGCGGAGCCCGCCGTAGCCGAGCAGCGCAGGCGACGCGAGATGCACGACGTCGGGATCGAATCCCTTTAGTACGCTTCACCATTCGAGGCCGCGGCACACCGAGCGGCAGTGAGGTGACCTTCGGGAACATCCGCGACGGCACCCGATGCACACGGACACCGTCGTGGACCCGGTCCGCCGGCGGCTCACCGCGCGGTGTATCGGGGGCGATGACAAGGACTTCGTGACCGTGGTGGCGGAGGTGCTCGATGACCCGAAGCACCGAGTTGGTGACGCCGTTGACATTCGGGAGGAAACTCTCTGCGACGATCGCAACGCGCACACCAAGATGGTGTCACCACGTGCTGTCGACAAGGTTGCCTCCGGGGATACGACACGCAAAGTTCTCGTGCTGAAAGCCACGAACACCGGAATCGCCGTACGGGTATTCTGCGCACCAAGGAAGGGCGGTGACATGCAAATTTCCCGTGCGGTCGTGGCGGTGACGGCGGTCATGCTCTTTTCCGCCGTCGGCTGCTCCACCCAGATCGAAGGCACAGCGAAGCCGGATCCGGCACAGCCGCCGTTGGCACTGAGTGAGGACGGTCAGGGCATCGTGGCGGGCTACCCCGACGCCCCGGTGCAGGTCGAGCTCTACACCGAGCCGCAGTGCAATCACTGCGCACAGCTTCAGGCAGAGTTCGGTGACGAGATCGACCGCTACATCAACCTCGGCTTGCTCGCCGTGACTTATCGTCCGCTGACCTTCCTCGATGAGCTCGCCAACGAGGACTATTCGGCGCGGGTGGCCAACGCGATGTTCCTGGCCGTCGGGCCGCCAGAGGCGAGCGAGGAATCCGACATGTCGTCGGGGCCTGAGTTCCAGCGATTTGTCGAAGAACTATGGGCCGCCCAGGATCCCATCGGCTCGGGACCCACCGACGAGGAGATGAAGGAGATGGCGACGAAGGCTGGCATGCCGACCGACATCGCGGACACGATCGGCGACGGTGAGCTCGCGCCGAATATCGACATCGACGAGATGGCAACCTCCAACTTCGGGCTACTCATCGACATAGATCCGATAAACACTGGAACACCAACGGTTTACGACCTCGACGGCAGCGAGAAGATCGACATCTACGACGGCGACTGGCTCGACAAGCTGATGTCCGTGCGACCGGCTCCGCCATCCCACGCCACCAGTTCTGTCAGCTCTGGCCGAACGTCGGCCTGACGCGCCAGCCTCCGTTCGAAGAACGCCAGGCTCATCAACGCCGCCCCGGCGACCAGCCAGCCGACTACGGCGATCGAGCCCGCCGGGATGATCGCCAGCGCGGCGTTACGGTGTTGCACCCGAACCAGGTCGGGATTGTTCTTGTCGTATTCGACGTAAATGCGCATGCCCGTGTCCAATTCGGACGGAAACAACACTCCGAGCTCGGGCCGGTAGGTGACGCGGTCGGGTGTGACGAACTCGATCGTCGAGCGCCGCGGTCCCGCGCTGAGCACCTCGGCGGCGGCCACCCCCATGTTGCGTTCGATCTGGCGGTCGTTGCGCCACGCGCCGAGGACCAGCAGCAGCGACTGCAGCGTCACCAGGCAGGCCGCAAGGACGACGCCGATCCGGATTCGCCGGAATGTGCGTTCGGTAGGGGTCTCGCCGGGCTGGCCGTACAGGTGCGGAATCACGCTGCGCACCAACCGGCTTAACCCGTGCGATCACAGTGCCGCCTTGATCGACGCATGCAGCGCCCGCAGCGACGACCGGTCGGCCTTCACCTCCAGCACCCGCATGCCCTCGAACGGCTCGTCCAGCGCTGCGGCCAGATCGTCGACCTCGATCTGCCGGCTCTCCACGTGATACGCCCGGCACAGCGCGCCGACGTCCACGTCGTGCGGTGTGCCGAAGATCCGCGACGACACATCGGAGAACCGCGGGTCGCCCTGCTCGAGCAGCTCGAAGATGCCGCCGCCGTTGTCGTTGGACACCACGATCGTCAGGTTGCGCGGCGTCGGCTCGGTCGGCCCGATCAGCAGCCCCGAACTGTCGTGCACGAATGTCAGGTCGCCGATCAGCGCGACGGTCCGGCCGCCGGTGCGGTCGTGGGCCAGCGCGGCTCCGATCGCCGTCGACACCGTGCCGTCGATACCGGCGACACCGCGGTTGGACCGCACCTTGATGCCGCGCGGGGTCAGGCCGACCAGCGCCGCGTCGCGAACCGGGTTCGACGCGCCAAGCACCAGCTGGTCGCCCTCGCGCAGCGCGTCGGCCACCGCAGCGGCGACGTGCAGACCGGTCGTCAGCGGATGCGCCTCGAGCTGGCCGCGCACCGCCTCGTTGGCCTGGTCGTTCACCGCGGCGCAGCGCTGCAGCCAGGCCGGATTCGGTTCGCCGGTCGTCACCGCGCGGGTGCCGGTGGCCTGCGAGTTCCCCGACACGTCGGGCCAGCGCGGGCCGGTGGTCAGCGCGAACACCGGCACCGACGGATCGGCCAGCAGCGCCGACACCGGCCGGTGCAGCGTCGGGCGGCCCAGCATGATCACCTGCTGCGGGCGCAGCAGCGGCAGCGCCATCGGATGCAGCGGATTGTCTGCGGGCGGGGCGGTCGGCTCGGCGACCGTCGGCAGCGCCGCCAGGTTGGGGTGCACGCCCGCGCCGTGCCCGGCGATGACGACGGTGTCCGGCGTCAGGTCGATGTCCAGCGGCTGGTCGAACGTCACCGGCGGGGTGAAGGTCCACGGCTTGCCGCCGGGTCGGCCCTGCGGGCGCATACGACGTCGAGGGATCTGATCGCGGTCGGGCACCAGCGGCTCGCGCAGCGGAATGTCGAACTGCACCGGCCCGGCGTTCGCCGTGCGAGAACCGGTGGCCGCCACCAACACTCGGCACGTCGCCGACCGCCACTGCGCGTTGAGTGCGTCCATCCGCTCCGGGCGCGTCCTCGGCCAGTCCGAGGCTGATCTTGGCCCGCACCTGCGTGCCGAAGTAGCCGAGCTGCTCCATCGTCTGGTTGGCGCCGGTGCCCAGCAGCTCGTAGGGCCGGTTGGCCGACAGCACGATCAGCGGCACCCGCGCGTAGTTGGCCTCCACCACCGCGGGCCCCAGGTTGGCCACCGCGGTGCCCGACGTCATCGCGACGCACACCGGCGCGCCCTCGGCCACCGCCAGCCCGATCGCCAGATAGCCGGCCGTGCGCTCGTCGATGCGGACGTGCAGCCGGATCCGGCCCGCACGGTCGGCGTCCTGCAGCGCGAAGGCCAGCGGCGCGTTCCGCGATCCCGGGCACAGCACGACGTCGCGCACGCCGCCGCGAATCAGTTCGTCGACGACGACACGCGCCTGTGCCGTCGATGGGTTCACCACTACAGCCTATGCGGCTCGAAGAATTCCAGGGCCGCCGCGTTCACGACCTGCGGCTTCTCGATGAAGCCCAGATGGCCGGTGTCGGGAATCTCCAGGTAGCGGCCGTTCGGCAGGGCCTCGGCGACCTCACGGCCCAGGTGCGGTGGCAGCACGACGTCGTCGGCGAACCCGATGACGAGCACCGGCGCCGTAATACTTCGGTAAGCGGGCAGCCGGTTGTCGTGCGGACCGACGTCGATCTGCGCGCGCAGCCCCGGCGTCGGCTTGGTCGGCCACATGGTGAACATGTCGATCCAGTCGCGCACCGCCGCGTCGTCGTTGAGCGTCTTCGGCGAGAAGCTCTCGAGCAGCCGCATCTTCGCGTCGTAGGAGGCGGGCAGCTCGACACCGGCATCGGCCAGTTCACGTTCGGCCGTGCGGAAGAAGTCGCGGGTGCGGTCATGGCGGCCCCGGGTGGCCATCAGCACCGCGGAGCGGACCAGCTCCGGGCGGGTCAGCATCAGCTCCTGGGCGATGTACGAGCCCATCGACACCGCCACGATGCGGGCGGGCGCGGCGTCGAGCTTTTCGATCAGCGCGGCGGTGTCGGCGACCATCTGCTCGATGCCGAAACCGTCGGCCTGCTCGGTGGCGCCGATCCCGCGGTTGTCGAACGTGATCGCGCGGTAGCCGGCCCGCACGAAACTCCGGGACCTGGTACAGATGCCAGGTGCGGCCCGCGCCGCCCCTACCGGCGATGAATAGCACCGGATCGCCGGTGCCGCGCTCGTCGTAGGCCAGATTCACCCCGCCGACGCTACGCGAGCGATTCGCTATCCGACCGCGCGTTCCACCACCTTCTCGTAGTCGCTCTTCAGGCCGGCGGTCACGGCCGGCGCAAAGACCAACACGAGGTCCTCGACCTGGTAGACGTTCGACATCGAGCCTGCGTATTTCTGCGCCAAACCTGTGGTGGGGAACTTGATGACCGACAGGGTGTCGGTATCAATGGCCTGAAGACAGTTCGCTCTCGGACATTTCACGTCGGTGACATCGCGAGGGTTTGCCGTCGGCAGACGCGCCCTTGTAAACGCCTCGATCAGCCGCGAAGCGCTGATGCCGTTGAGTTGCACAGGTCCGTCTGTCGATTTCGTAGTCGGGCCAACAGGTTCCGGATGCGCACAGGCCGTCAACATCACGACTGAAAGCCCATCGTGCTCGCGATCCGACGAGCCGGACACCGCGCGTTCGTTCATAGCCGACGACGGGCACGCCCTCGAGAACCGCCAGGTCATAAACTCCATTATGCACATCGTGCATTTCGCACGAAATACGAGTAACATACGCCCCGGTTGACGGGTCCAACGTCTGGACCCACTCCGATCGGTCCGATACGAGAGGAGCTCAGTGTGAAGTTGCTATCAGCGGGGCGGGTGTCGCTGGACCGGCTTTCGCCTACTGGATGCGTCGTGCGGGCAACGAGGTGACGTTGGTCGAGCAGGCACCGAAGTTCCGCACCGGCGGCTATGTCATCGACTTCTGGGGATTGGGCTACTCCATCGCCGAGAAGATGGGGATCGACGCGGATATCCGAAAGTTGGGCTACCAGGTTCAAGAGGTCCGCGCGGTCGGCGCCGACGGCCGGACCAGGGCCACCCTCGGAGTCGACACGGTGCGGAGGGCGGCCGACGAGCGCCTTACCAGCCTGCCCCGTGGCGATCTCGCGGCGGCGATCTACCGAACAGTCGAGGACGACATCGAAACGATCTACTCCGACACCATCACGGACATCGACGATCAGCCTGACCGCGTCGCCGTCAGGTTCAGGCACGCACCGCCGCGTGACTTCGACATGGTCATCGGCGCCGACGGCCTGCATTCGACAGTTCGCGATCTGGTGTTCGGCCGGAGTCGTGGTACGCCCGTTATCTCGGTTGCCAGTCGCCGCCTGCGTCATCGATGGCTATCGCCCGCGCGACGAACTCGTCGACGAACCACATCTGCGGCAGGCAGATCGGCAGGTTCACCCTGGACGGTGACCGCACGATGGTGCTGTTCATCTTTCGGTCGTCGGCACCTCACCTTCCTGCTACTGGGAATCCGGAAAGGCGTTGCTGCGTAGTCAGTTCGCCGATGCCAGCTGGGAAGCTGGTGCGATCCTCGCGCACTCGACGACGTAGATGACCTTACATCGATGTGGTAGCCAGATCCAGATGGGCGCTGGTCGGCAGGCCGAGTCGCCCTCATCGGTGACGCGGCTGCGTGCGTGTCCCTGCTCGCCGGTGAGGACAGGCCTGGCGCTGGTGAAGCGTACGTGCTGGCGGGTGAACTGGCCCGCGCCGACGGTGATCTCGACACGCGTTCGCGGCCTACCAATCACGCCTTGCCGATTCATCGAGGATAAGCAGGACAGTGCAAAGAGGTTGCTGTCCGTTTTTGCCGCCGTAGCAATTCGCCGTCTGGCGCAACACCGTCGGAATGAGAGCTTTGAACCTTCCGTGTCGGCGACATGGTGGTGAAGCGCACTCTGCATGACGACATCGACCTGCCCGACTATCAGCTGTGAGCACCACGCCCATATCCCAGACTGCCCGCCGGTGACAACCAGCCGAACGAAGGAAGGGACTAGATGCCGTCGACCAAGAATTCCGGCGAGCCGACTTCCTCGAACGGCTTGAGCGTGCGACGCGTGGTTGCTTGCGCTGAACGTGTCGGTCCTAGAAGAAATGGAGAAGCGATTGGCCTTGCGCCGCTACGCGCTCTGCAGTCGCTGGAGCGGCTCGGCCCGAGCCTGGTCGACGACTAGGCACGGATCTGGACCTGTTGCCGTCGACTGCCAGCCGGACTCAGCGATCGGCTCGCGGAGGCCGGATACATCACCCGCCGTGTCTCTCCGAACAATCGCCGGGCCACGCTGCTCGAACTCACCGACGCAGGGCGGGCGGTGCTGGACACGCTCGTCGCGTTACGGATCGAGGCGTTCGGCGAAGTCGTTCCAACGTATGAGCGAGACCGACCGCGTCGCGCTCATCCAAGGCACACGAGGCGTTCACGACGGCGCATCGCGGACTGGTCGAGAACGCCAGATGAGCGATTTCGGCGTGATTAGTGGCGCTGGGCGATAGAAATCACGCCGAAATCGCGTTGCGGCCGCGGCGACGCTTCGAGCGCGCCCGCTCGATCGCGCGGTCCCACAACAGTCCCGTTGCGGCCTTCAATTGCTTGGGCTTGATCAGATCCTTCGACATCAGCGCGGTCGCCGCCGCCTTGGTGGTCGCCGACGCCTTCGACATGTGGCCGGAGTCGAACGGCGGCTGCGGGTCGTACTCCATCGACAGCTGAATGACCTTGGCGCGGCCCTCGCCGCCGATCTGGCCTGCGAGCCACAGGCCGAGGTCGATGCCTGCCGACACGCCAGCGCACGTCACGACATCGCCCTCGTGGACGATCCGCTCATCCCCGACGGGCTTGACGCCCAACGCCTTCAGCGCGGACAGCGCCGCCCAGTGCGAGGTGGCGCGCTTGCCTTCAAGCAGCCCCGCGGCGGCGAGCAGGATCGAGCCCGAGCACACCGACGCCGTCCACGTCGCGGTCTCATGCGCAGTGCGCAGCCAGTCGAGCACCTTCTCGTCGCGGGCGTGCTCCATCGTCGAAAACCCGCCCGGCACCAGAATGACGTCGGGAGAGGGTGTTTCGGCGAACGAGTGCGTCGCCCCGACGACGAGCACCCCGGAGTCCGCGGTTATCGGGCCTGGCTCGTGCCAGACGAACCGCACTTCGGCGTCGGGCAGCATGCGCAGACTCTCGTAGGGTCCGATGAAGTCAAGCGCGGTGAAACCGGGGTACAGCACAATGGCGATCTGCATGATTTCTCCTCTAGGCGAAGGTCTTTCGGTACTGGTCGGGGGGAATGCCCATTCGTCGAAGAAAGTTCCGGCGCATGGTGTCTGCGGTGCCGAAGCCGCAGCGCGTGGCGATCACGGTGACGGTGTCGTCGGTCTCCTCCAGTTGTCGGCGCGCAGCCTCGGTTCGGATGCGTTCAACGTATGCGCCGGGCGCCTCGCCGACCTCGTCGGTGAACACCCGGGTGAAATGCCGCGGGCTCAACGCGGCGCGGCTGGCCAACTCGGAGATGCTGTGCGCGGCACCGGGCTCGGCCTCAATAAATTCTTGGACATCGCGGATGGGCGCGCGCTTCGCGCGGGGCATCCACACCGGCGCCGCGAACTGACTCTGCCCGCCGGGCCGCCGCAGATACAGCACCAGGTAACGCGCGACCGTCTGCGCCACGTCGGTGCCGTGGTCGTCCTCAACCAGCGACAGCGCCAGGTCGATGCCTGCGGTGACGCCTGCCGCGGTCCACACCGTCGGCGAACTCTGCACATAGATCGGCTCGGGATCAACAGCGACAGAGGGAAACTCGCGAGCCAGCTGACTTGCGAACGCCCAGTGTGTGGTTGCCCTGCAGCCGTCCAGCAGCCCCGCCTGCGCGGCCAGGAACGCACCTGTGCAGACGCTGACGATGCGACGGGCAGTACCGGCGACATCCTTGACCCAGTCGACGACGTCGGGATTCCGCCGCGCCTCATCGAGTCCGAAGCCACCGGGAAGCACCACGGTGTCGATGGGCGGTCCGTGCGGGTCGGGCAGTGGTTGCGCGACGAGCACAAGGCCGGTGCCCGTGGTGACCGGCTCACCGCCAACGGAAGCGATCGTGACGTCGTAGCCGTCATTGCGGCCCTGCGCGGCCAGGTTCAGCGTTGCGCCGGTGAAAACGTCGAACGGCCCGACCAGGTCCAGCGCCTGGACGCCGGGATACCCGAGAATCACCACCGATCGCGTCACGGCTCCAGTGTCGGCCACCAGCCCCCTGTCGTCTATGCCGCGTATCCGACAAATTAGGCCACGCCGCGAATTCTGACCAAACCCCCTGCCCAGCGCGGAATGATCATTAACATAGGCGCTGTGCTCGCCACCCTTCGCAAGTTTCTCGGCTTCGAGATGACCATCGCCGAATGGATCGGGACGGCGATTCTGGCCGCGATCCCCTACCTGGTCATCGGCATGATCTGGTCGGCGACGCACACCGACCAACTCAGCGGGCTGACCGGCGTTGACCGCGCCGTGTCGTTCCTCGGTTCGATCGTCAGCTGGCCGGTGCTGTTGTTCTCCGACGTGTGCATGGCATGACCGGCACCCGCATCTCCGCCAAGCGACGCACCGCTCGCTGGGATCCCGAAGCGGAGGTCTCCGTACGTGAGGCGATGGACTTCTGGTCGTTCGCGGCCGCTGCGGCCAATGTGGTCATGCAGTTGGCGCGGCCGGAGGTCGGCTACGGCGTCGCGGAAAGCAAGGTCGATTCCGGAAGCATCCTCAAGCACCCGTGGAAGCGCCTCAGGACGACGTCTCAGTACCTGGCGGTCGCGGTGTTCGGATCGGAGCACGACCGCGCCGCGTTCCGAGAGGCGGTGGACGGCGCACACCGCCAAGTGATATCCACGCCCGAAAGCCCGGTGCGCTACAACGCGTTCGATCGGGAGCTGCAAATGTGGGTGGCGGCATGCCTTTTCGTCGGCCTGGAAGACACGTACAAATTGCTGCGTGGCGAGATGACCGCCGAACAGGCCGAGCAGTTCTACCGTTCCGCGTGGCCCCTGGGGACCACCTTGCAGGTCACCGACGACCAATGGCCGGCCACCCGCGTGGAGTTCGACGAGTACTGGGACCAGGCGTGCAAGCTCGTTGCCATCGACGAGCCCGTACGCCGATACCTCTTTGAATTGATCGACCTGCGGATGATCAATCCGCTTCTCGGACTGCCGTTTCGGCCGCTGTTGAGGTTCCTGACGATCGGGTTCCTCGCGCCGGTCTTCCGGGACGCGTTGGGTGTGCGGTGGACCAAGGGAAAGCAGCGCCGATTCGAATGGCTCTTTCTTCTGGTGGCGTTCGTCAACCGGTTCCTGCCGGTGTTCATCCGACAGGGCGGCAGCCACATTCTGCTTGCCGACGTGCGCAGGCGGGCTCGCGCACACAGCGGCTTGGTGTGACCGGCGATGATGACTGGCTTGCGGCGCCTACTCAGCCGGAAGGTGAGCATCGAGGCGATGATCGAGGCCGCGATGTGGATCGCGATTCCCTATCTTCTCGTCGGGATCGTGTGGACATTTTTGAACGCCGACGACGTCGCGCGGATCGAAACCCATTTGGAGACACGGCTTCCCGCGGGTTCTGACTTGGCGGCGTTCGGCGCGACGACCGCGCTCTGGCCGTTCCTGTTAGTCGGCGACGAGGTCTGCGCGGCTCAGTAGTCGGTTCCGCCCTGGTAGAGCAGGCCGCTGTTGTTACACGTGACCGTGACGGGCCAGAATTTGTTCTGCGGAACAGCCGGATAGATGTCGATGTTCCCCGTGTTGCTTCCGTATACGGTGACTGGCGGGTGGTGGGTGTGATGTAGTGTGATGAGTGGGGGGGTTGTGTGATTGATGGTGTGGGGGGGTGGGGGGGTGGTGAGGTTGTTTGATAGGGGGGTGTAGGGAGGTTTGAGAGTGTGGTGGTGAGGTGGTGTTAGTAGGTGTTGGTGTAGTGTTTGTGGGTGGGTGAGTGGTATGTTATGGTGGGGTTGAATAAGTATATAGTGGTTTATGGTATGGATAGAGTAGGTGTTGTTGTGGTGATTGAATTTGCTGCTTGCTTGGTGGTGGTAATGTGTTGCGTGGTAGGTTTGGGTGTATTTAGGTATTGGTTGTTGTGAGTAGGTGATTGTGGTGTAGGTGTGTGTAGTAGTAGTTGGTGTGGTGGTGGTGGTGGTGAAGATATTGTATGTTGTGATGGTGCTATGTGCAATGATTGTAGCGTTCGCTTGGTTTTCTCGAGGTTTTCTGGTGATCATAGGTTCCGCTTTCACAGCTGGCTCAGTAATCGGTCCCGCCCTGGAGAGCAGGCCGCTGTTGTTACACGTCACCGTGACGGGCCAGAATTTGTTCTGCGGAACAGCCGGATAGATGTCGATGTTGCCCGTATTGCTTCCGTATACGGTGACCGGCCGCGGGAAGTCTCCCTGAGCCGTGTAGACGCAATCGAGGGGCGGTTTGTTCGCGTTGTTCGTGACGGCGACGTGTGCGATGACTCGCAGGGCCTCGGGCATCTTCGTCCACGTCACCGTGAGCTCCGACGGTGCCTGCGCCTCTATCAGTCGACCGCCCTCGACCATTCCTTGGTCGCCCGGGGGATTCCAGTCATCCCACGTGCAATACGTCTTGACGCGATTCGACGGTTCGATGCCTGGCAGTCCCCCCAAGGCCCCATCACGGGACTGCTCGGGAGTCTCACCAATTGCAACGTGAGACCGGCCCTCGGGTGATGCCGCCAGCGTGATGCAACCCTGACCTGATTTTATGGCCCCCTTTTGCAGGCATTCCGTGCCGCCGTTGCTGACGCATGCCTGCTGCGCAGCGTTTACGGCGCTGTCCGGAGTGTCCATGTTCCATGCCGCACCGAAGATGGAGTCCACTTGGGAATAGAAGATGGAGATATGCCGAATGCCCGACGCCGCCTCGGCTGGCGTCGGGGTAGTGATTCCGACGGCCCCAAAGGTGGCGACGGCTGTCAGTGCCACCACCGTGGCTGTCACGAGTCTTATGGAATGGTGAATCGAGTACACGGTGTCGTCCTTCCGTCCTACTCGAACGGTCGCACCGCTGACGCGGCGGGGCTTAAGTAACCCGGTACTCCAATTTGGCGTTGAGCTCGAAGGCCATTACTTAACTGTCAGAGCAGCGGATAGCAGGCCTTCACGCGCTCGATCCACCACGTCCGGCGCTCGAGCGGCGCGGCCAGCGCCTCCAGCCGGGCCGAATCGGGAGTCATCGCCGTGACGGGCAGATGGCCGTCGACGGGCATCAGCGGTTCGGCGACGTCTTCGACGAACAGCCCGCCCGTGCCGAGCCCGCAGGCGTGCCGAAGATCGGGAAGCGCTCCCGCGGCGAGGAGGCCCCGACCGATGCCGACCGCCGAGTCCAGAGCGCTGGACACCACGACCGGGACGTCGATCTGTTCAGCGATGGCAAGCAGCTTCGCAATCCCGCCCAACGGTGCGACCTTGAGCACGGCGATGTCGGCGGCGCCCGCGCGCACCACCCGCAGCGGATCGTCGGCCTTACGGATGCTCTCGTCGGCGGCGATCGGCACGTCGACAAGGCGACGCACCTCGGCCAGCTCCTCAACGGTCTTGCAGGGCTGCTCGACGTATTCCAGTGCGCCAAACGCTTTTATCGCTTCGACCGCTTCGACGACGCTCCATCCGCCGTTGGCGTCGACGCGGACGGTGGACACGAGTTCGCGGACGGCTTCGACGCGCGCTACGTCGTCGGCGAGCGTCTGGCCTGGCTCGGCGACCTTCACCTTGGCGGTGCCGGCGCCGGGGAAGCGGGCCAGCACTTCTGGGACTTCGGCGGCGGTGACGGCGGGCACCGTCGCGTTGATCGGGATGCGGTCGCGGCGCGTCGGCGGGGGCGGCGTGTAGGCCGCTTCGATCCCCGCCGCCAGCCACGCCGCCGCCTCGGGCGGTTCGTACTCGAGGAAGGCGCCGAACTCGCCCCAGCCAGCGGGCCCGTCGATCAGCGCCAACTCGCGAACCGTGATGCCGCGGAACTTCACCCGCATCGGCAGTGCGACGACATGCAGGCGATCGACGACATCCGTGACTGACGGCACGGCGTCAATGATCCACGACGTCATTCTTCGGTAAGAGTTCGGTAATAACTAACGCGATTGACGGCGATCTCACCGGGATAAATCTCAGTTACTCAACTACCGCCGAATCGTGAGGTGTGCCATGCAGATATCCCTTCGTTCTTCTCTCATAGCGGGCGTCGCCGCCGTAGGCGCCGGTGTCATCGCCGCGGGTCCGACTGCGCCGCCACCACTTGTTGCGGCGCCGCAGCCCGCGTCCACCGACGTATCGCTTGGCGCCGCCGTACTGCCTCTGCCCCCGCCTGACCTGGGTGCGCAAGCACTGCCGGCAGTCGGTCGTGCAGTCGCAGCAGGGGCCGAACTCGTCGTCGCACCAGTCGTAGCAGCGAGGCAGGATCTACCGCCGGTGCCGCTCGTCCCGCCGGGTGTGCAGTTGAGCCTGCTGACCGGCACGCCGAACCTCGGCTTCGGTAACGACGGCAACTTCAACATCGGCGCAGTCAATGACGGCAACTTCAACATCGGCGTCAACAACGAGGGCAACTTCAACATCGGCGGCGACAACGAAGGCAGCTTCAATATCGGGTTCAACAACGTCGATCCCGACGATCTCACCAACGGCGCCGTCGCCAACATCGGCAACAACAACAACGGCGACTTCAATGTCGGGCTCAACAACACCGGTACCCGCAATTTCGGTACTAACAACGAAGGCGTGCTCAACGTCGGCTCCAACAACAACGGCGACAGGAACGTTGGCATCGGCAACAACGGCAACGGCAACATCGGGCTGTTCAACACGGGCGACAACAACGTCGGCGCGTTCAACTCGGGCAACACCATAGGCGTCGCCAACATCGGCATCCGTAACCCGTTAGGTTCGTCCTCATCCGCGGCCAAGGTCACGAACGCTGACATCGGCAGCGACTGATCGGGGGATATCGAATCTCGTGCGCATTCTGAAATTGCCGGTACAGATTGCGGAGTCGGTGCTGTCAATCGCCGGCATCCGAATAGGAACCGAAGAACCGCACTACCTCATGTCACCGTTGAGCGACCGTGTCGAGTTGCGGAGCTACGGTCCTCGCATAGCGGCCGAAACCACGGTCGCCACAGACGAGGATCGTGCCCGCAATATCGGTTTCCGGCGCCTGGCCAACTACATATTCGGTGCGAACCATCGGGACGAGAAGATAGCGATGACGGCACCCGTCGCCCAGCAGTCGGATCGCGGCGGTGACGAGATCGCCATGACAGCACCTGTCAGCCAGTCGCGGACGGCCGAGGGTCGTTGGACCATACGGTTCTTCATGCCATCCAAGTGGACGATGGACACACTCCCGACTCCCGACGACGACAGCGTCGCGCTGGTGGCCGTCCCGGCAGAGACGGTGGCGGTGCTGCGGTTCAGCGGCGACCGCGGTCCGATCGCGGTCGCGGCTCAAACAGACAACCTGGTAAAGATTCTGCGCGACAAAGGAATCGATCCGGCAGGCGAGCCTGTCGCATGGTTCTACGATCCGCCGTGGACGCTGCCGTTCCGTCGCCGCAACGAGATCGCCATTCCTGTGAAGGGCTGATTTTCGTTGTCAATCTTTGGTGTACACCTGGCAGCCCGCCAGGTAGGTGGCACGTACCTCGAGGTCGGCGATCTCCTCCGCAGGCACCGACCGCGGATCTGCCGACAACACAACCAGATCCGCGTACTTGCCGACCTCGAGGGAGCCGACCACGTCGTCGGCGAATAGCTGCCACGCCGCGTCTATCGTCTGCGCGCGGATGGCCTGATCCACCGTCAGCCGCTCCTCGGGTCCCAGCACCCGGCCACTCGGCGAGATCCGAGTCGCCGCGACGCTGATGTTGCGCAGTGGTTCCTCTGGAGTCACGGGCGGATCGTTGTGCAGCGAGATGCGCATGCCGGTCGCGACCGCCGAACCGCATGGCATCCAGCGTGATCCGTGCTCGGGCCCGAACAGGCCGTCGACGATGATGTCGCCCCAATAGTGAATCTGGTCGACGAAGATGCTGCATGTGACGCCGAGATCGGCTGCCCGCGCGAGCTGTTCGTCGGTGATGGCGCCAACGTGTTCGAGGCGCAGTCGGTGATCGGTTCGCGGATGTTTGTTGAGTGCCTCCTCGTAGACATCGAGGATGGTGTCGACGCCTGCGTCACCCTGAACGTGACAGGCCATCTGCCAACCGAGCGGGAAGTACGCCTCGACGATCTCGGTGAGCTGCTCGCGGGTGTAGTTGGCGCACCCGCACGATCCCGGTGTCACGCCGATGGTCCTGGTCGCGTCGGTGTCCAGGTACGGGAAGGACAGGTCGATGTTGCCTATCCACGGTGAGCCGTCGACCCAGATCTTGATGCCGGCCTGCCGCAGCATGTCGTCGCCGTTTTCCGGCGTCATATCCGTGCTCATCTGTGCGGTCGACATTTCATAGGTGCGAAGCCGGACCGTCAGCTGGTCGTGCAGCTGATCGAGCACCGGCCGGAAAATCGGGTCGAATGCCATCTCCGAACACATGGTCAGGCCGGCCCGGTTCAGCCGCGCGCATTCCGCGAGCAGCATCGCCGGGTAGTCGGTGGGTTGGATCGCGCCGGCGATCAACGGGAACACCGCGCCGGTTTCCTCGGCCGTCCCGTCCAATTCGCCCGCGGCGTCGTGTCCATACTTGGCGCCCTTGGGGTCGGGGCTGTCGCGGTTGAGGCCGACCTTCGCGGCGGCCGCGGAGTTGAAGTACGCCTTGTGCCCGGAGTTGTGGACGATCACCAGCGGGCCGTCGGGCGCGATGCCGTTGAGCCAATCGAGCGTCGGCTCGGGGAGGCCGCTCTGCAGCAGTGGGTCCCAGCCGTTGAGGTAGGCACCGTCGGCGCCGCGTTTGGCGACCTCCGCCTTGATCGCGGCGACGACGCCGTCGGGGTCGGTAATCGTCACCGGCCGGATGTCGACCATCCGCTCGGACAGCACGATCGCCTCCATCAACGGATGGCCATGCGCTTCGATGAGCCCGGGCATCACGCAGCCGTCGCCGATGTCGATGACCTCGGTGTCGGGACCGATGATCGGTTCGACGTCGGACCGGGTGCCGACGGCCACTATGCGACCGCCAGCCACGGCCAACGCCTCCGCGGTGGGTTGTGACTCGTCGACCGTCAGCACTGTTCCGTGAATGACTAGCTCAGCGTTGGGCACCACGACATCTTCCTCGATTGATTAGCCGCTGGGGTGAAGACACGAGTATGCACAAAGGCACCCAGGAGAGCGAAGGCCTGGGCTGGGTAGGAGAGATCTGTTGTGTCAGCCAAGGAGCGCCTCAGCCTGCTCCTCCAACGAGGCGGCTTCCGCGTCGAGGGCATCCGCCGCGTCCTCGGCATTTTTCCTGTCGGGGGTACCGGGGAGGAACAACGTGGCGTTGAGGTGAGCCTCGTTGGCCGCCGTGCGCTTGCTGGCCGCGAGTGCCTTCAGCCCGGCGGCCTTTTTCACATTCGCGGCCTTTGCATCCGCGTCAGCCTTCGCCTTCGCCTCCGCTTCAGCCTTGGTCTGCTCGTCTGAATTGCTCTGAGCCGGCGCCTGACCCTGGACCGGAGCCTGCTGCACGGGGGCCTGCTGCACGGGCGCCTGCTGGGCAGGAGCCTGGCCGGGGATCGTGATGACGCGGGGCGAGGGGTTGTTCACGACGACCGGATTGGACGGAGACGACGTTCCCAGCGTCGGGATGTTGATCTCCGAAGGGAGGTTGACGACGGTGCTGGGCGCGCTCTGCGCGGCGGTCGTCTCCGGGCTCGAGCTATTGGTCATGGCCAGCGCGAGCGCGCCGCCTGCGAATCCAATGGCAAGCACGGCCAGCGCGCCTGCGGCGACCTTCATGCCCGAACCGGTTTGCGTGGCGACGGGCACCGGAGCGTATTGGGGCTGCGGAGCAGGTGCGTAGTGGGCGTTCTGGTAGCCGTAGTAGCTGTTCTGGGGGCCGTAGTTGCTGTTCATGGTCTCTCCTGTGGGTGGTGACGCTTGCCGGTTTGGGCTGCTCTCACGGGTAGGAGCGGTGGGCGGCCAGCAGTCGCACACCTTTTTCAAAATTTCTTGAAAGTTTTTTGCAGACCGTGTCGATTCGGCTGGGTTGCCGTTCGACGTGTCAACGAGGGCACGATGGACGCGCCCCTTCCACACAGATCGATCGAAGGAGACAGAAAATGTCGCGCTACATGCTGATCATGCGGTCCACCCCCGAGGCCGAGGCGGCCATGGAGGAAGCCAACATCGACTTCAACGAGATCATCGAGGCGATGGGCCGGTTCAACGAGGAGCTCATCAAGGCCGGCGTGATGCTGGCCGGTGAGGGCCTGACCGGACCCGAGGAGGGCTTCGTCGTCGATTTCAACTCCGATCCGCCCGTGGTCACCGATGGCCCGTACACCGAGGCCAAGGAGCTCTTCAACGGGTTTTGGATCCTCGACGTGTCGTCGAAGGAAGAGGCCAAGCAGTGGGCGAAGAAGGTTCCGCTGGGCAAGGGCGTCAAGCTCGAGGTGCGACGCGTCAGCGAGGTCGACGAGTTCCCTCAGGACAACCCGTGGATCGAGAAGGAAATCCAGTGGCGAGCCGACCTCGCCGAGAAGGCGGCGGAGCAGGCAAGGAAGGCAGCCGGCCGCTGAGTCGACTCCGCCGAAACGGAATTCCAGCAGGAAAAGTCCGAGAACGGGCCTGCTGGAATTCCGTTTCGCGGATGCGTGGACACCGATTCTGGAACACGTTCTAGTCTGGTCACCATGAGTGACGAGCTGCTGCGCCATCCCCTGCACTCCGGCCACCTCACCGTCGGGGCATTGAAGCGGAACAAAGACAAGCCCGTGCTGTTCCTCGGCGACACGACTCTGACCGGCGGCGAGCTCGCCGACCGCATCAGCCAGTACATACAGGCGTTCGAGGCGCTCGGCGCAGGCAGCGGGGTTGCCACCGGTCTGCTGTCCCTCAACCGGCCAGAGGTGCTGATGATCCTCGGCGCCGGCCAGACGCAGGGATACCGGCGCACGGCACTACACCCCCTCGGCTCGCTCGACGACCACGCCTACGTGTTGAACGACGCCGGCGTCACGTCGTTGATCATCGACCCGAATCCGATGTTCGTCGAAAGGGCCCAGGGGCTGCTGGAGAAGGTGCCCGGGCTGAAGCAGGTCCTGACGATCGGCCCCGTGCCCGACGCGCTGTCCGACGTGGCCGTCGACCTGACCGCCGAGGCCGCGAAGTATTCACCCCAGCCGGTGGTGGCCGCCGACCTGCCGCCCGATCACATCGGCGGCATGGCGTACACCGGCGGGACGACCGGCAAGCCCAAGGGAGTGATCGGCACCGTGCAGTCGATCACCACGATGACGACAATCCAGCTCGCCGAATGGGAGTGGCCGGAGCGTCCGAAGTTCCTGATGTGCACCCCGCTGTCCCATGCGGGTGCGGCGTTCTTCGTGCCGACCATCATCAAGGGCGGCGAGCTCGTCGTGCTTACCAAGTTCGACCCGGCCGAGGTGCTGAAAACCATTGAAGAGCAAAAGATCACGGCGACAATGTTGGTGCCGTCGATGATCTACGCGCTGATGGACCATCCGGACTCGCGCACTCGGGACCTGTCGTCGCTCGAGACCGTGTATTACGGCGCGTCCGCGATGAACCCGGTGCGGCTGCGCGAGGCGATCGACCGGTTCGGCCCGATCTTCGCGCAGTACTACGGGCAGTCCGAGGCGCCGATGGTCATCACCTATCTGCCGAAGGACGATCACGATGAGAAGCGGCTGACGTCGTGCGGGCGGCCGACGGTGTTCTGCCGCACCGCGCTGCTGGGTGAAGACGGAAAGGCTGTGCCGCAGGGCGAAGTCGGCGAGATCTGCGTCAGTGGCCCCCTGGTGTCCGGCGGGTACTGGAACAAGCCGGAAGCCACCGCCGAGACGTTCCGCGACGGCTGGATGCACACCGGTGACCTGGCCCGCGAAGACGAGGACGGGTTCTGGTACATCGTCGACCGCACCAAGGACATGATCGTCACCGGCGGCTTCAACGTGTTCCCGCGAGAGGTGGAAGACGTTGTCGCTGAACATCCTTCGGTCGCACAGGTGTGCGTCATCGGTACGCCGGACGAGAAGTGGGGTGAGGCGGTGACCGCGGTCATCGTGCTGCGGCCCGATGCGCCGACCGACGACGACGCGGTCGCGAAGGTGACCGCTGAGATCCAGGCGGCGGTCAAGGAGCGCAAGGGGTCGGTGCAGTCGCCGAAGCAGGTGGTCGTCGTCGACTCGGTTCCGATCACCGCACTCGGCAAGCCGGACAAGAAGGCGGTGCGAAAGCAGTTCTGGGAGGGCGCAGACCGCGCGATCGGCTAGCCCGACACCACCAGATCGGCTTTGGGACGGACCCTTTCGATGCGGTCGGCGTTGCGCTCGTCGACGTCGCGGACCCACGCCTCTGCCGCCGCAGGAGATCTTGCCGAACTGGATGTGCCTCTCGACGAGGCGGCGATGACGTTCCTCGCGGGGCACGTCGATGAACCACACCTCCGACAGCACGCCGCGCACCGACGGCCAAGGTGGCTCGTCGTCAAGCAAATAGTTGCCCTCGGTGACGACGAGCCGCGTTGCGGCCGGCACAGAAATGCTGCCCGCGATCGGCTGTTCGATGTCCCGGTCGAACGCGGGCGCATAGACGGTGTGCGCAGGCGCTGAGCGGAGCCGCTCCAGGAGTGCGCGATAGCCGTCCACGTCGAAGGTGTCGATCGCGCCTTTGCGCTCCAGCCGCCCGAGGCGGCGCATTTCGTCGTCGGCGAGGTGGAAGCCGTCCATCGGTACGTGCACAGCGTCAACAAATGTTGACGCGATCTGCCGGGCCAGTCGTGTCTTGCCCGCACCGGGTGGCCCGGTGATGCCGAGGATCACCCGCGGCTCACCGGCCAACAGCGACTCGACGCGCGCGTTGTCCATCTCGGCACAATAGGCACGTGCCCGCCACTGATCTACGCCAGACCGTCGACGCGGTGTGGCGGATGGAGGCCGCCAAGATCGTCGCGACGCTGACCCGGGCCGTCGGTGACGTCGGGATGGCCGAGGACTTGGCGCAGGAGGCGCTCGTCGACGCGCTGACGCAATGGCCCGAAACGGGTGTTCCGCGCAATGCGGGTGCCTGGCTCACCACCGTCGCCAAGCGCAAGGCGATCGACCACTGGCGCCGTCAGGACAACCTCGACACCAAATACGCAACACTGGCCCGCGAGCTGGAAACCCAAATCGACGAGCCGGCATGGGATCCCGACCGCATCGACGACGACGTGCTGCGGCTGGTCTTCATCTCGTCGCACCCGGTGCTGTCGCGTGAAGGCCAGATCGCGCTGACCCTGCGCGTGGTCGGCGGTCTGACGACCGAGGAGATCGCACGGGCCTTCCTGTCGTCGACGCCGACGATCGCCGCCCGGATCACCCGGGCCAAGAAGACCCTGGCCGCGGCCAACGTGCCGTTCGAGGTGCCGGACCGATCGGAGTATCCGCAGCGGCTGTCGGCGGTGCTGTCGGTGATCTACCTGATCTACAACGAGGGCTACTCGGCATCGTTTGGACAACGCTGGATCCGCGACGAGCTGTGCCGCGAGGCGCTGCGGCTGGGCCGGGTGCTCGCCGCGCTGGTGCCCGACGAGCCCGAAGCGCACGGGCTGGTTTCGCTGATGGAGTTCCAATCGTCCCGGTTCGGGGCCCGCACCGACGCCGCAGGCACACCGATTCTGCTGGAGGACCAGGACCGCACGAAGTGGGACCGCGCGCAGATCGGCCGTGGGGTCGCCGCATTGGAACGTGCGGCCAAGGCCGTCGAGAAGAGGGGTACCGGCTGGGGGCCATACGCGTTGCAGGCCGCGCTTGCCGAATGCCACGCGAGCGCGCCGACGCCCGACGACACCGACTGGGGCCGGATCGTCGCGCTGTACGACGGGCTCATCCAGGTCGCACGGTCACCGGTCGTCGAATTGAACCGGGCCGTCGCGGTCGCGATGGCGTCGGGCCCGGCGGCCGCACTCGAGATCGTCGACGGACTCACCGGCCTTGACGGCTCCTACCTGCTGCCCAGCGTGCGCGGCGAGTTGCTGGCCCGGCTCGGCCGCACCGACGAGGCTGCCGCAGAGTTCACCCGCGCCGCCGATCTCACCGATAACGAACGTGAGCGAGAAGTGCTGACGGGCAAGGCTCTTCGGGCTCGAAACGATTAGACGCCGGGCACCCCGGTGCGGGCCGCCACCGACAACGATGTCGCAGTATCGAACACGTCGATGACCACGTCGTCGTCGCGGTATCCGCCGACCGGATGCAGGCCGGGCGTCTCCGCGATGACGTCGTTGGTGTGGTCACCTGTCATCGGGTAGTCCGGGACGCGGTGCCGCCAATGTGCCGCGATGACCGTCGCACCCGACAACAATTTCGGCACCTCGCGGTCGAGCACTGCGCGCAGCGTACCGGCGTCGAGGTAGTAGCCGATCTCCGACAGCACCACGAGGTCGAACCGGCCTCTCGGCCATGGCTCGTCGAGTGCTCTGTGCAACAGAGTCAAACCCTTGTGTACGCCGTGCCTGGCTGAGCCGCCGCGCCGTCGCATCGAGTGCGGCAGGCACTATGTCGGTCGCTGTCACGCGGTCGCACCTATGCGCGAGCTGTTCGGTCAGCACACCCACCGAACAACCCGGTTCAAATGCGTGCCGGTAACTCGCGTGCGGCAGTAGCGCCATCGTGATCGCGTACTTGCGTTGCTCATACCACCGTTCCTGTAGCTGCCACGGGTCATCCGAGGCTGCATACATCCGGTCGAAGTAGCCGTCCGGGAGGCGCTCGCTCATCGACTGCGCCCTGCAAGCCGGCCGAGCTCGGCGAGGTCGCGCTCGGCGTGACTCTGCCGCACGTACATGGTCAGGTCGGCGACGCGTGCGGCGTGCCGGGCGTCCTGAGCCAGCGGACCCGGCCCGAGCGCCCTTCCGGTACGCGTGATCGCCTCGTCGACGGCCGTTTCCGCCACTGCCCGGGTTCGTCGTGCGATCAGCTCGGCTCGCCGCTCGCTGTCCAACGGATCCGCGTCGACCTGACCGGCGGCCGACACGAGCGTCGCCTCGGCCGCGGTGATCGCCGCGTCGACCGCGCCAAGGTGCGCCAGGGTGTGCTCATCGACGGAGTCCCGGCCGGCCCGCTCGTACAGCACCGCCGCGACGGCCCGCGCCCCACCGAGCCAGCAGGCGCTCACCCCGATCGCGCCGTGCCAGAAACCCGGCCGGTCGAGGTACTCGCCAGGAGCGCCGACGGCGCGCGCGGGCGCGCCATTGAACTGAACAGAGCGGGTGTCCGATTCGGCCATGCCTGCGTTACGCCAATTGCTGGGCAGCGGTCGCACATTCCGGTCGTTCAGGTCGACGGCGAACAGGCCTCGACGCTTCTCGTCGACGCGCGCCGTCACAAGCGCATGCGTGCAGATGCCCGCACCCGAACACCACACTTTGGTTCCGTCGAGCGTCACCTCGTCACCTTCGCCGTCTGCCCGCAGCACCGCGTCGGACGATTCTGCGGCCCAAACCCCCCACAGCTGGCCGGGTTTGGGTTCGGGCCCCCGCAGCTCGGCGAGGATCGCCACGGCATCGGTGTGCGCCTCTGCCAGCCGCCCTGCGACCACGTCGGCCTGGGTCAGTTCGGCGAGGCGGTGCCATCGATGCGCGGTCTGACCCGAACCCGGCAGCGGCAGGTCCAACTCGCCCGCGCCCAGCCAACGCCCGACCAGACTTCCGCTCATGCTCACGCTCATGTCTCGGCCCGCCTGCGCTTCAACACCGAGCCCGAGAGCTCACGCAGATGGTGGGCGAACCCGCCTGGCGCACGGCCGTGGCGCCGGTCCGACGTCACCACCGACAGCTCCGCGTCGCGGTGAATGCGAAGACCCGCAGCCTCGAATCGGTCGACGATCTCGACGTCCTCGGCGGTCCGCAATGCGCGGAAGCCGCCGACCGCCCAGTACGCCTCCGCCGAGAAGCCCATGTTGGCACCGTGAATGTGATTGTGGCCCGGACCTTTTGACTGGTAAGCGCGAAGATACCGACGCGCAACCTCGGCTGGGTAATGCCGCCAGGATGGTATCTGCACGACGCCGAGAACCATGTCGGCGTGTGCGGCGGTCATGCGCAACAACCAGTCGGCAGGAACGACAGTGTCGGCGTCAGTCGTTGCGTACCAAGTGCGTGCAGGATCGATGTCGCCGCACAGCGTGCGCGCGTACTCGAAGCCCGCTGCTCTGGCTGCGCCGACGTTGCCTGCGTCGACGGTGACGAAATGCACGTCGGGGCCGAACTGGTCAACCAGGCGTTCGCTTCCGTCGTCGGTGGCGTCGAGCACGACCACCGTCAGCACCGGCACCGGCAAGCAGACCGTCGCCGTCGCGAGCGCCCGCAGGCACCGCGGCAGGTGTGCCAGCTCATTGTGGGCGGGCACCACCACAACGGCCTTGCGCGAGTTCCATGCCTGTAGATAGCCACATCGTGGGGTTTTCACACCTGTACTGCGGCTACGGCCGCCGTCAGACGAAGACGATCTCCCCCACCGTCATCTGCCGCGCGACGACCTCCGGCGTCAGCAGAGGTGGCCCCGAACCGCGTTCCAGTTGGCTGGGGAAACACTGCATCGCCGCCGCTTTTGCCGCCAGCTCGGCCGGTGTCACCGGCACCCGCCGCACCCGGTGCCACGGAACAACCGGATCATCGGGAGTCGCCCAATGCCACATCCATACCGGGTATTCGATGAACGGTGCCCCAAGGCTCTTCGAAGCGGCCGCGGCGGCCCGGCCGGCCGCCTCGTGATCGGGATGACCGTCGCCGCGCCACGTCGAGGCACACCACGCCCCGGCCGGAGATCGGGCCAGCACCGCGCCAAGGCTGGTCGTCAGGTCCCGCTCGTGGTTTGTCACCTCGCCGTCGGGGATGTGCAGGAAGAGCGGCGTCGGCAGGCCGAGTCGCTCGACGGCCGCTGCGAGTTCGTCCCGACGCACCTTGGCCAGCTCGGCTTTGCCGCTGTCGTACGGATACGCCATTTCACCGTCGGTCACCGCGACCACCTGCACAGTGACGCCGCGACCGCTGAGCAGCGCCGCGGTCGCGCCGAGGCCGAGGGTTTCGTCGTCGGGGTGTGCGGCGACCAGTACCAGCGCGGGACAGTCGTCGAGGCTCAGCGGCGGAAACGACCGTCCCCAGTTGGTCCACTCCTCGACGGGGGTGCCGCCCTCGGCGATCGGTCGCGCGGCCAGCCGTGCGCTGTTGGTCGTCGGTCTCGGTCATCGTGACAGGATTTCACCCGTGCAAGTGCGCGCGGTGTTGTTCGACTACTCAGGCACCCTGTTCCGCCTCGAAGAGGACGACAGCTGGTTCGAGGGCATGCGGGTCGACGAGCGTGAGGTCGACGGGCATGTGCAGGCCGAAATCATGCGCAGGATGACCGCGCCCACCGGCCAGCACGTCGATATGACGCCGGAGGCGTACCACGCATGGATCAACCGCGATCTTGCGCCGCACCTGCACCGAGAGGCCTACCTGCACGTGCTGCGCGAGTCCGGCGTTGCCGACGATCAGGCCGAAGCGCTCTACGGCCTGCTGATCGACCCCATGAACTGGACGCCGTACCCGGATACCGCCTCGGTGCTCGGCGGCCTTCACCGTCAGGGGATCAAGACCGCGGTGGTGTCCAACATCGCTTTCGACGTCCGCCCGGCGTTCGTGGAGATCGGGGCGGCAGGCGACGTCGATGAGTTCGTGCTGTCCTTCGAGGTCGGTGCGGTCAAACCCGACGCGCGCCATCTTCGAAGCCGCGTTGACCAAACTCGGCGTCGCGGCCGAGGACGCGGTGATGGTCGGCGACAGCGAGGAGGCCGACGGGGGCGCTCAAGCACTCGGTTGCGGGTTCCTGCTGGTCGATCCACTGCCGACGGCGCAGCGACCCGACGCCCTGCGCACCGCGCTGACCGGCTACGGCGTCGCCCTCGACGGGCAGTAGCGTCGAGCCATGCCCGAGGGCGAGCGCATCCGGCCACCGCGGTGGCTCAAGCCGCTGAACAAGGTGTTCATGGTCATGCTGCGGCTCGGCGTGCCGATCTCCCGGGTGGAGAAGCCGGTGGTGCTGACCGTCCCCGGCCGCAAGAGCGGCAAGCCGCGCTCGACGCCCGTCACGCCGATGGACGTCGACGGCACAGCGATATGTGGTGAACGGCTATCCCGGCGCGGACTGGGTCAACAACGTCCGAGCGGCCGGTGAGGTGACTCTGGCTCAGGGCCGGCGCACCGAGCGGGTCCGGATGGTGGAGCTGTCACCGGACGAGGCCCGTCCAGTGCTGCGGGCGTTCCCCGCGGCGGTGCCGACCGGCGTCGACTTGATGAAGCGGGTCGGACTGCTCACCGAGGGAACACCCGACGAGGCAGAGGGGCTGGCGGGGCGCTGTCCGGTGTTCCGCATCGAGCCCATCACGTAGCGTCGCTGCTATGTCCAACGCGGAGCGTATCCGGCCGCCGTGGTGGCTGAAGTACGTGAACAAGGTGATGATCGGCGTGCAGCGGCTCGGCTTGTTAGGCGACAAGGGGCCGGTGATCTTGACGGTGCCCGGCCGCAAGTCAGGCAAGCTGCGCTCGACACCCATCACGCCGATGACCGTCGACGGCAAGCGGTACGTGCTCGGCGGCCTGCCCGGCGGCGACTGGGCGGCCAACGTGCGCGCCGCGGGGGTGGTGGAGCTGCGGCAGGGCCGCGACACGGAACGGGTTCGGATGGTGGAGCTGCCTACAGACGAGGCACGGCCATTGCTGCGGCTGTTCCCGGTCGAGGTGCCGACCGGCGTGAGTTTCTTGAAGAACGCGGGCCTGGTGACGGGACCCAACCCCGACGAGTACGAGGCACTGGCGGGCCGCTGCCCGGTCTTCCGGTTCGATCCGGTAACCGCATGAGCGAGAACCCTTTTGACCCCGCGCGGTGGCAACCGGTCGACGGCTTCGAGCTGACCGACATCACCTATCACCGTCACGTCGTCGACGGGTCGCCGCAGCCGACGGTGCGGGTGGCGTTCGACCGGCCGGAGGTGCGCAACGCGTTTCGTCCGCACTCCGTCGACGAGCTGTACCGGGTTCTGGACCACGCCCGCATGTCGCCCGACGTCGGTGTCGTGCTGTTGACCGGAAACGGGCCGTCGCCGAAGGACGGCGGCTGGGCGTTCTGTTCCGGTGGCGACCAACGCATTCGGGGCCGCACCGGCTACCAGTACGCGTCGGGCGACACCGCCGACTCCGTCGACATCGCGCGCGCAGGACGGTTGCACATCCTCGAGGTGCAGCGGCTGATCCGGTTCATGCCGAAGGTCGTCATCTGCCTGGTCAACGGCTGGGCCGCGGGCGGCGGGCACAGCCTGCACGTGGTGTGCGACCTGACGCTGGCCAGCCGCGAGCACGCGCGGTTCAAGCAGACCGACGCCGACGTCGGCAGCTTCGACGGCGGTTACGGCAGCGCGTATCTGGCCAAGCAGGTCGGCCAGAAGTTCGCCCGCGAGATCTTTTTCCTCGGCAGGCCCTACACCGCCGAGCAGATGCACGCGATGGGCGCCGTCAACGAGGTCGTCGACCACGCCGATCTGGAGGCGGTCGGGCTGGAGTGGGCGGCCGGCGATCAACGGCAAGTCGCCGCAGGCGATGCGGATGCTCAAGTACGCATTCAACCTGACCGATGACGGCCTGATGGGTCAGCAGTTATTCGCCGGTGAGGCAACACGATTGGCGTACATGACCGACGAGGCCGTCGAGGGCCGCGACGCGTTCCTGGAGAAGCGTGACCCCGACTGGAGTCAGTTCCCGCGCTACTTCTAGTCGGCTTCGGCGGCGCGACGGGCGTCGCGGCTGGTCTTAACCAGGCTGAGCACCGTCGTGATGGTCAGCGTGGCGACGATGAACAGCAGCGACGTCACGATGCCGATCTCGGGCAGGTGGAACGAGCCGAGATGGTCGAGGCGGGAGTGGTGCAGCGCCTCGATGATGAGCTTGACGCCGATGAACCCGAGAATGATGGCCAGTCCCTTGCTGAGGTAGACGACCTTCTCCAGCAGCCCGCCGATCAGGAAGTACAGCTGCCGCAGTCCCATCAGCGCGAGCGCGTTGGCAGTGAAGATGATGTACGCGTCGTTGGTCAGCCCGAAGATCGCCGGTATCGAGTCGAGCGCGAACACGACGTTGGCGATGCCGATCGCGGCGATGACGATCACCAGCGGCGTGAACATGCGGCGCTTGTCGGTGCGGGTGACCAGGCGGCGGCCGTCGTAGTCCTCGCTCAGCGGCAGGATCCGGCGCAGGAATCGCAACAGGGGGTTCTTGTGGAAGTCCGGCTCCTCGTCGGGGTCCTCGAGGGCCAACTGGATCGCGGTGTAGACCAGGAATCCGCCGAGGATGTAGAACACCCAGCTCCACGCCGCGATCGCAGCGGCTCCGGCGAAGATGAAGACGGCGCGGAAGAGCAGCGACAGGATGATCCCGATGTAGAGCACCTTGTCCTGGGCGAGTTCGGGCACCGAGAACCGGGCCATGATGATCATGAAAACGAACAGGTTGTCCACGCTCAGGCTGTATTCGGTGATGTAGCCGGCGACGAACTGTTGGCCCACCTCGCCCGGCAGGAACACGAAAAGCCCCACCGCGAAGGCCACCGCCAGGCCGATGTAGACGAGGACCCACTGGACGGCCTGTTTGGTGGTCACGGTCTGTTGCCGACGGCCGATCACCGCCAGGTCGAGGACGATGATCCCGACCAGCACCACGACGGTGATGGCCCAAACAAGTGGCGAGACAACAGAAATCAAATCGACCTCCGGACGGCATGACGCAACGGTCCGAAGGTCTCTTCCGCCGCGGGCCTTGGCCCGAGGCCGACACCGCCGGGTCGGCCATGAGGCCTTCCGTGATGACGACGATGCCGCGGAGGAATACTCCCCTTCACGCAGAACTATAGTCCACGCTGCAGAAGGGCTCCGCGTCGCGGGGATTCTGACCGGCAGTCGAGCTCGCGCCTAGAAGCGGAACCGCGTCTGGCCGTGCGGAGACTTGGCGAACGCGAGCACCTTGGCGGGCGCAACGCGGAACACGTGGGCAATGTGACTGTCGCCGGAGTCGTCGCCGTGGCCGAACCCGTCGTCGGCGGGAGTGAAATCCCAGACTCCGTCGTACTTCTCACGAATCGTGTCGGCCAATCTGGTCAACACGTCGCGGCCGGTGACCCGCTGCGCGTCGCCCTCGACGACGACATCCAGTCCGTCGTTCCAGGTGTTCACACCCGTCGTGACAGCCACGGAAGCGGAGTGGGTGAGGTTCTGCGCCTTCTGCTCCTCCGGCCCGGTGCAGAACACGAACGCGTCGTCCACCCAGGCACCGACCAGCGGGGTGATGTGCGGGCGTCCGTCCCGCCGAACCGTGGTCAACCAATAGAGCTCGGCGGCGGCCAGTACGTCGCTGACCTGCTGCCAGCTGACCGGTTCGGTCGCTTCACTGAATCGCGTATCGAGCGTGCCTTCGATCGTCATATACATACCGACCCTGTGACGGCGCCCAACTCATCGCGGTTCATAGACTCCATGGGTGAGTAAGAGCCCGCTGCGCCGCCTGGCCGACGAGCTGGTGCGAGCCAGCATGCGACCGCCGATCGCCCCACAATTGATGCTGTACCAGCCCGGCCGCGAAGAGATCGCGCTCGAGGGCAAGCGCGTCCTGCTCACCGGCGCATCGTCGGGCATCGGCGAGGCGGCCGCCGAGAAGTTCGCCCGCCGCGGCGCCACCGTCGTGGTGGTCGCCCGCCGGAAGGACCTGCTGGACGACCTCGCCGACCGGATCCTCGCCGACGGCGGCGACGCCGTGGCCATCGACTGCGACCTGTCCGACCTCGACGCCGTCGACGCACTGGCGGCCCGCGTCGAGAACGAGATCGGCGGCGTGGACATCCTCGTCAACAACGCGGGCCGGTCGATAAGACGCCCGCTCGCCGAGTCGTTGGAGCGGTGGCACGACGTCGAGCGCACGATGAGCATCAACTACTACTCGCCACTGCGGCTGATCCGCGGCCTCGCGCCCGGGATGCTCGAACGCGGCGACGGCCACATCATCAACGTCGCGACTTGGGGCGTGCTCAGCGAATCGACGCCGCTGTTCTCGGTCTACAACGCGTCGAAGGCGGCGCTCTCGTCGGTCAGCAGGGTCATCGAGACCGAATGGGCACACAAGGGCGTGCATTCGACGACGCTGTACTACCCGCTGGTGGCCACGCCGATGATCGCGCCGACGAAGGCCTACGACGGGCTGCCCGCGCTGACGCCGGCCGAGGCCGCCGACTGGATGGTGACCGCCGCCAGCGACCCGGCCGGTGCGCATCGCGCCACGGATGGCCGTCACCGCCAAGGCACTCGACAGCGTTCGCGCCCGGATGGGTGAACGCCATCATGAAACGGCAGCGGGTTCAGCCGGGGGGATGATAGACACACAGCCATGGAGATCCTGGCCAGCCGGATGCTCCTACGGCCGGCCGACTACGAACGCTCGTTGCGCTTCTACCGCGACGACCTCGGGCTGGCGATCGCCCGTGAGTACGACGGTGGCACCGTCTTCTACGCCGGCCAGTCACTGATCGAACTGGCCGGCCACGGCGAACCGAACGCCGGCGGCACGCTGTGGCTGCAGGTGCGCGACATCTACGCCACCGAGAAGGAGCTGGCCGACCGCGGCGTGCCGATCGCGCGGGAAGCACGCCAGGAGCCCTGGGGGCTGCACGAGATGCACGTGACCGACCCCGACGGCGTCACGCTGATCTTCGTGCAGGTGCCCGAGACGCATCCGCTGCGCCGGGACACCAGGCGCTGAACGGCCCCGGCTCAACGAGCCGAGGCCGTCAGGTAATTCGGGGGATTCAGCGAGCGGGCGCCGCGAGCGGCCACCCGACGGAGGCCAACCGCGAGGCGACCTGATGGATCTCCTCCGGATTGGGCTCCTTTTCGATCACCTTCTGGACCGCAGTGCGGATCTCGTCCTCGGTGACCGAATCGGATTCCGAGTTCTTCAAGACCGACTGCGCGGCCTTGACGACCTCGTCCTCGGTCAGCGACCGCTTCAACAGAGCGAGCAGCGCAAAGTAGTCCTTCGGTGGAACGCCGTCCGGATAGCCTTGGTGCAGCCATCCGAGCACGTTGTCCAGTACACCCGGGGTGGTCTCGGTCATGTGTTCTCAGCTCATTTCGTGGGCATGAAGGGGAACAGGTCAACACCGAAGTGGTGAATGATCGTGGTCCTGGTGATCCAGAAGACCGCGGTGATGATCACCCACGCGACGAACAAGAACAGCGCAATACCGAGGTACTTCAAAGCCGGGTTGGGTGCGTGCACGCTGCCGTCGGCCTCCGTGCCGCCGGCTCCGTTGGAGTACGCGACGAGTCCGCCTGCGAAGACCGCGGGTAGGCCGGCACCGAGAACGAGCCCGATCACCAACACCTTCAGAATGCTCTCGAAGTAAGTCATTGTCTTCCTTTGCTTCTCGGACTCGGCGCGGTCAGACCGCGGCCGCGTCCTTGTCCTTGGGCTTGGTGGCTTCGCGGACCTCGGCCGGAACGACCGAGTTGGTGGTGTCGTCCCAATCGGCGTTGACGTTGTTGCTGTCGACCTTCTGCTGCTGGGCACGCCACCAGATGTAGAAGGACAGCGCGCACAGGATGACAAAGATCAGCCCGTCGCCCGCCAGGTCCGACCCGGTCAGCGACTCGACTCCGTGCGAGAGCCAGTACGACAGCGCGCCCATGAGTGCGGCGGCGGGAAGAGTGACCAGCCAGGCGATCGCCATCCGGCCTGCCACCGCCCAGCGCACCTCGGCGCCCGGCTTGCCGACGCCGCTGCCGAGGATCGAGCCGGTGGCGACGTGCGTTGTCGACAGCGCCATGCCCGCGGCGCTCGAGCTCAAAATGATTGCGGCCGAAGACGCTTCGGCGGCGAAGCCCTGCGGCGACTCGATCTCGACGAGGCCCTTGCCGAGGGTGCGGATGACCCGCCAGCCGCCGATGTAGGTGCCGAGGCCGATGGCCAGCGCGCAGCTGAAGATGATCCAGAACGGCAGGCCCTGTTCCTTCACGTCGCCGCCGAGGTGGCCCGTGGTGATGAGCGCGAGCGCAATGACGCCCATCGTCTTCTGGGCGTCATTGGTTCCGTGTGACAGCGCGACCAGTGAGGCGGTGGCGATCTGGCCCCAGCGGAAGCCCTCTTCGCGCCGCTTCTGCAGCACGTTGCGGGTGATCCGGTAGACCAGCCAGGTTCCGCACGCGGCGACGAGGCACGCGATGACCGGAGCGGCGATCGCAGGGATCAGCACCTTCTGGGTGATGCCGCTCCAGTTCACGCCTGCTGTGCCGAGCGCGGCCAGACCGGCGCCGATCAACCCGCCGAAGAGCGCGTGCGACGAGCTGGACGGAATGCCGAACAGCCAAGTCAAAAGGTTCCACAGGATGCCGCCGATGAGGCCGGCGAAGATGATCGTCAGGCCCATCGACGCGTCGATATTCGGTATGAGGGCGCCCGTCTTGCTGTCCTGGATCTTCAACACCGACGTGGTGACGGTGACCGCGACCTCGACCGACAGGAATGCGCCGACCAGGTTGAGGACGCCGGCCAGCAGGACCGCGGTCTTGGGCTTCAGCGCACCGGTGGCGATCGACGTCGCCATCGCGTTGCCGGTGTCGTGGAACCCGTTGGTGAAGTCGAATGCCAGTGCTGTTGCTATCAGCAGCACCAGGATGATCATCTCTGCGCTCATGGCGCCAATTCTGAGGGATTCTCAGCGAATTTGACGAACTTCATCGGCGCGTCTCACCAGGCAGTTTGACGAATCCCGGAAGGTGTTCACTAAGTGTTCACCCAGCGTCCCGGGACCGTTTGCCTGTGCCGGACACCGGCGGCACACAGACAGCGGATTTACTATCGTTCATTCGTCGGGATCGAGTTCGGCTAGCGGGTGAGGAGTTGAGCTCGTGAACAAGTTTCTCGCCAAGATCGTGGCGTGGATTACCTCCGGATACCCCGAGGGTGTGCCCGGTCCCGATCGGGTTCCGCTCTTCGCACTGATGAGGCAGCGGCTGACCGACGACGAGGTTAAGACCGTCGCGAAGGAGTTGATGGATCGCGGCGAGTTCGACCACGTCGACATCGGTGTGCTGATCATCGCAGAGGACCGACGAGCTGCCTGCACCCGCGGACGTCGAGCGGGTGCGAGCGCGCCTGGCCACCAAGGGCTGGCCGCTCGACGACCCCCGTGATTCCGAGGAGACGGAATAGCCGTCCTCCGTCCAGTCCCCGTGGCGTCTGGTCCGTCGGCGCTGACGGTGATGCCCGCGGTGGAGGCCGTCCTGGCCGGCCGCGAATCCGCCATGCTTCCGGTTCCGGCCGACGACGAACGCCAAACCCGCTGCTGACAACGACTTTGCGGGTCGGCGATGAGATCGAAGACGACGTCGCTGTCGTGGTGTCGACCTCGGGCACGACGGGAAAGCCGAAGGGGGCGATGCTCACTGCTGCCGCACTGACCGCCAGCGCGGACGCCACGCACCACAGGCTCGGCGGACCAGGGCGGTGGCTGCTTGCGCTGCCCGCCCACCACATCGCGGGCCTACAGGTCTTGGTGCGCAGCGTGATCGCGGGCACCACACCCGTCGCGCTGTCGTCCTCGTTCGACGTGGCCGAACTGCCTGCGGCGACTGCGGCGATGGGCCCCGGCCGGCGCTATGCCTCCCTGGTGGCCGCTCAACTGGACAGGGCGTTGTCCGACGGGTCCGCGACGGCAGCGCTCGTCGAACTGGACGCGGTGCTGATCGGCGGTGGGCCGATGCCATTGAAGGTCGCTGAAAAGGCTGCTGCTGAAGGCATTTCGGTGATTCGAACATACGGTATGAGTGAGACGGCCGGCGGCTGCGTGTACGACGGCGTTCCGTTAGACGGGGTGCATGTGCGCGTCGATCTCGAGGGCCGGATCGCGCTCGGCGGTGCAACGCTCGCCAGCGGCTACCGTAATCCACCCGAGCCCGACCCGTTCGCCGAGCCGGGTTGGTTCCTCACTGATGACGTTGGAGCCCTTGATACTTCGGGAACATTGCGGGTACTTGGCCGGACCGACGACGCGATCAGCACGGGCGGCTTGACGGTCTTCCCACAGCTCGTCGAGATCGCGTTGGCATCGCATCCGAGAGTCGCCGACTGCGCGGTGTTCGGTGTTCCCGACGAGCGGCTGGGTCAGCGGGTGGTCGCGGCGGTGGTTGCGGCCGACGGTTTCGCACCGCCGACGCTGCCGGAGTTACGGACCCATGTCGGGGCGTTGCTGGACCGCACAGCCGCACCGAGGGAGGTGCACATCGTCGACGAGCTACCGCGGCGCGGCATCGGCAAGGTGGACCGCAGGCGGCTCATCGCCCGATTTGCGGGGTCCGCTAGCATCCGGGAATGATCCGCACATTCGCGATAGCCGCCAGTGCACTTGCCCTGTTCAGCGGGTCCGCCACCGCCTCAGCGGATCCTGTCGAGCAGGATGGCCAGACGTTTGCGATCGGCAAGTGCTACGACCCTGGCCAACCCCCGGTGCAACGCCCCGCCTCGTTCGCGTACAACTGCAACAACACGGGCGTCATGTCGGACATGGCCTGGACGGCGTGGGAGGCCGGCGGCGCCCACGGGACCGGCACCGACAGCTCGGTCGAGTGCAAGCCCAACTGCGCGCAGGGCGCCACGCTCGTCAATCCCATCGTCGTGCACGCGTGGAACCCGGCGACCTCACCGAGCCCAGCGTGTCCGGCGGACGTCAAGTTCTACACCGACATGACGATCACTTACCCCAAGGGTGCGCCACCGTGGATCCAGCCGGGCATAACGTGGTCTCCCGGAACTGATTTCGTGACCATCGACGGGTCGCCTGCGGTCCACTTCTCCGAGTTGACGCCGACCTGCGAGCCCTTGTGAGGCGTTGAGGGCGTTAGCGGTCGACCTTGACCGTGACCGGCTGGACGTTCCAGATCTCGTCGCAATATTCGGCGATGGCCCGGTCTGACGAGAACTTGCCGCTGCGGGCGGTGTTGAGGACCGACATCCGCGTCCACGCATCGGTGTCCTGCCACGCCGCACTGACTTGCGCCTGGCAGTCGACGTAGGCCGCGTAGTCGGCAAGCACCAGGAACGGGTCGTCGTAGCGCAGGTTGTCGACCAGAGGGCGGAACACGTCGGCGTCGCCGTGGGAGAACGAGCAGAATGGAGCCATGCGCCGTGAAGTGACCACCGTCGATGACCTGCGTGCGATCGTCGGACACCCGAACTCCTACGTCGCGAACAAGGTCGGCAAGCGACTTTCCGCCGTACAGCGCGACTGGCTGGGGCACTCGCCGCTGGGATTCGTGGCGACGACCGACGCGCAGGGCCGAGTCGACGTGTCACCGAAGGGCGACCCACCCGGGTTCGTGCACATCATCGACGACACCACGATCGCGATCCCGGAACGACCAGGCAACAAGCGAGTGGACGGTTACCTCAACGTGCTAGAGCGCCCACACGTGGGAACACTGTTCTTGATCCCGGGCCGCGGCGACACGCTGCGGATCAACGGGACCGCGCGCATCCTCGCCGACGCCGACTACTTCGACGCGATGGCGGTGCAGGGCAAGCGGCCCATCCTGACGTTGGAGATCGACGTACAAGAGGTGTTCTTCCACTGCGCCAAGGCATTTCTGCGGTCCGATGCATGGAAACCCGAGAGCTGGAACCCCACCGCGCTGCCCAGCGTCGCCCAGATCGCCCAGGCACTCAAGAAGGACATGAGCCTCGCCGAGCTCGAGAAGTACTACGACGAGGACAACATGCGAAAGGTGTTGTATTAGCTGGCTGCGGGTAAGCGGTCAAGCATGACGGCGCCTGAAACTCGAGCGCGAATACGCGGTAAGCGGACCTGGCAACGTGGGACTTCGCGCTCTCGACGATTATCGGGGCGCTGCTCGTTGAGGCTTACGCCGTTATGCAGGTGATGGGCACTGCCGGCTGCGGCAACCGTACCTGCCCACACGAAGGACCGGGAGATTTGGTTTTCGGGCTCATCAACTATGGGGCGCCGGTCGTGGCGTTCGCCGCCATCGCGGTGTCCTGTGTCACGGCACGGCGGCCGCGCGGATGGGTGGTACCGGCGATCGCATGGGCGATCTTCGGTATTGTCGCTTTATCGTCCTCGCCGTCACCTTCCGGGGTTAAGCTGCCTTTGGGAGCGTGACCGGTGGAATGGCTGATGGCCCCCGAATGGTGGTGGGGCAGGCTGATTTTGGAACGCGGCGTTGGCGCCGTGTATTTCGTCGCGTTCGTGTGTGCGGTCCGGCAGTTCCGCGGGCTGATGGGCGAGCGAGGCATGCTGCCGGTGCCAGATTACCTGGCGGACAGATCATTTCGGTCGACGCCGAGCGTCTTCCACCTGCACTACTCTGACCGTTTCTTCGCCACGGTCTGCTGGACCGGGGCGGCACTCTCGGCTGCGATGACGGTCGGCCTCGCCGATACCGTGCCGGCATGGGCCGCAATGCTGCTCTGGCTGCTGTTGTGGGCGATGTACCTCTCGATCGTCAACGTCGGTCAGATCTGGTACTCGTTCGGCTGGGAATCGCTGTTGCTGGAAACCGGCCTGCTTGTGGTCTTCGTCGGCAACGACGACGTCGCTCCGCCAGTTCTCGTCATGTGGTTGACCCGCTGGCTGTTGTTCCGAGTCGAGTTCGGCGCCGGCCTGATCAAGCTGCGGGGCGACCGCTGCTGGCGGGACCTGACGTGTCTGGACTACCACCACGAGACGCAACCGATGCCTGGCCCGCTCAGCTGGTTCTTCCATCGCTTGCCGCGCCCATTTCACCGCGCGGAGGTGGCGGGCAACCACGTTGCGCAGCTCATCGTCCCGTTCGGGTTGTTCGCTCCGCAGCCGATCGCCAGTTTCGCCGCAACGATCATCGCCGTGACTCAGCTCTGGCTCGTGCTCTCGGGCAATTTCTGCTGGCTGAACTGGCTGACGATCGTGCTTGCCGTCAGCGTGATCGACACCTCGACGATCGAGGCGGTCCTCGGCATCGCACCACCTGCGAACGTGCCTCTGACGCAACCACACTGGTATGCGGGTCTTGTCATCGCGTTCACGGCGTTGGTCGTCGTCCTCAGCTGGCATCCGGCCCGCAACCTGGTGTCGCGTCGACAACGGATGAACAGCTCATTCGACCCGTTGCGTCTTGTCAATGCATACGGCGCATTCGGCAGCATCAATCGGACCAGAGAGGAACTGATTCTCGAAGGAACCGCCGACACTGCTCTCTCCGACAAAACGAGCTGGACCGAGTACGAGTTCAAGGGTAAACCCGGCGACGTGCGGCGGCTGCCACGGCAGTGGAGCCCCTACCACCTACGCCTCGACTGGCTGATGTGGTTCGTCGCGATCTCACCGGCCTACGCCCAGCCGTGGCTAGGCCGGTTGTGCCACGGCATGCTGACCAACGAACCGTCGATCGTCCGGCTGCTGCGCACCAACCCGTTTCCGGATCGTCCGCCCGCCTTTGTACGAGCGACGCTCTACCGGTATCGCTTCAGCACCACACACGAGCTCGTGACGCAGCGCGCGTGGTGGCAGCGCGAGCGTATCGGCGAGTATCTGGCGCCCCTTTCGGTCGACGAAGCGCGCCGGCTGACCGGCGCGCCCCGTCGAAAATTCAGATCTGGTTGATGCCGCCGTCGACGGGGATGTCGGCGCCGGTGGTGAAGCTGCTCAGATCCGACGCGAGGAACAGTGCGGCGTTGGCGACCTCGTCCGGGGTTCCATAGCGCGCCATCGGGACGATGCTGCGCTGGTAGTTCTCGAACTCCTCTTCCGCGTTCGGTCCTGGAAACAGCATGCGCGCCAGTGTGTCGATACCGGGCGTATCGGTGGCGCCCGGGCTGACCGAGTTGACGCGGATCTTGCGGTCCCGCAACTCACTTGCCCACGTGCGGGCGAACGAGCGGATGGCCGCCTTTATCGCCCCGTACACGCTGATGCCGTCGGCGGCCCTTGCCGGCGGTGGTCGACGCGTTCAGGATGATCGAGCCGCCGTCGTTGAGCAACGGAAGAGCCTTCTGGACCGTGAACACGACGCCCTTGAAGTCGACACCGAGCTGATAGTCCAGCTGCTCCTCGGTGATGTCGCCGACGCGTGCCACATCGAGGATTGCGGCGTTCGCGAAGACCACGTCGATCCGTCGTCCACTGTCGGTGACTGCCGCGTAAAGACGGTCGACGTCCTCGGGCTTACTCACATCGCCTTGCACGCCGGTGGCGTTGTCACCGAGTTCCTTCACCGCCACGTCGAGTTCGGCCTGTCGGCGTCCGGTGATGAAAACATGCGCACCTTCGTCGATGAACCTCTTTGCGGTAGCGAAACCGATGCCGGTGCTGCCGCCTGTGATGACTGCTGTCTTGCCTGTCAGAAGAGCCATTGTCGTGCCTTTCCTAGTTCTGGACCATTCGGTCAATAACTAGAGACGCACACGTTCGCGGATCTATTCCTACGTGAGCTCAGCCGGTCGGAATCAGCGACACCATCTCGTCGGCGGCGGCCTTCAGCTGCGCCGGGCTTGGCGCCTCCCTTGTGCACGGCTTCCTGGCCGCGCAGGAATGCCAGCAGCGTGCCCGCCAAAGCCTGTGGATTCTGCTTGGCGTCGATGGTCCCGTCGCGCTGCGCTTCCTTGATGCAGGCGACGAGGTCGTCGCGCCAGGTCGCGTACGCCCGTTCGATTCTCTTCTCGACGGCATCATCGAGGCCGGACAGCTCCGCCGCGCTCTTGGCCATCATGCAGCCGCGCCTGCTCTTGTCTGCGGTGAGCGCCTTGACCTGCAGACGGATGTGACGCGCGAGCCGGTCATAGGCGCCGAATGCGGGATCGCGAAGCTGGGCCCGGACTTCACCGAGAGACGACGCGATGTAGTCGTCGAGCGTCCGCAGATACAGGTCGTGCTTGTCGCCGAACGCGCCGTAGAGGCTGCCCTTGCCAAGACCGGTCGCCGCGGTCAGATCGTCGACCGACGTCGCGGCATATCCGCGCGTCCAAAACTCATCGCGTGCCGCCGCGACGACGTCGTCTTCATCGAACTTCCGCGGACGCGCCATACAAATACACTACGTTCGTTATAGAACGATTATTCCAATATCACTTCACGAGCACCGCACGCGTGTAGAGAAGGTGAAAACCCTGCCGCTGCACGTTCTGTTGTGACTTCGATCCCGGCGCGGTGGTGACGACCGCGATGTCACACCCCGCCTCGGCGGCATCGGCGAGTCGTGCCGCCAGCAACGCACTTTGGACACCACGACGGCGATGCGCGGGTGCCGTTGCCGCGCCGGTCAGCTGTGCGACGCCTTCGAACATTCGCATGCTCGCGCCGCCGGCGACAGCTCCGTCGCGGAAGGCGAGATACGGTGTGGCGCCTGCCTGCTCGATGTCGCCGCGTCGCGTTGGCAACGACTTCACGCGGGAAATTCTCGTGCGTGGGCACGCCCTCGGTGTCGGGATGTTCGAATCCGTCAAGGATGACGCCCAGCCAAGCCGCACGGTCGTCGCTGAGCCTGACCTGAATCCCTGGCGGGGCCACCGGCAGCTGTTCGCCGGCCAGTGACCGTCCCAACACGTTCTCGAACGACACCAGTCGGTAGCCACGGCCGGTCAATGCTTCACCGATGGCGGGATCCGCAAGGTTGGACAGTTCGACCTGCGTGGCGGTCGTGTGCGCTGCGTACGCCTGCTCGATCTCGTCGAGAGCGTCGCCGCTCGGCAAACCGCCGAAGCCCAGCCCGACGATCTTGTTCAGTGGCGAGCCGTGTTCGGCAAAGCACGCGGCGCCACCAGCTATGGGCGTCACGAACGCCGTGGGCCGCACACGCACACGGGCGGCCTCGGTCGCGGTGGTGATCAGCTGCGTTTCGGCCCGCTCGATCCGTTCGGCCAACTCGGTGCCGCAAAAAAGAAGTCCGGTCACGTCCCTAATGAGACATCAACCACATCCGCCGGCGCGCCTTGTTTTCTGCGTGCGCCAAGGGATTCACCGAGTGTCCACAGCGCCACACCCAACAGCACCAGGTCTTTGAGCAGGAACTGGCCGGGCTGGGCGCCGAGGATGGGGATGCCGCCGAGGTGTCCGACCGCCAGGCCGGGAGTCGTGAACAAGAAGCTCACCGTGCCAAGGAACAGGACAACGGCCATCGCGCTGCCCACCGCGGAGATCGTCGGCCACAGGGGCCGAAGTGCGATGAGCAGTGCCGCGATGATCTCCGTCGTACCCAGTGCGGCCGCCACCGTGCCGAAGCTGAAAAAGTGATAGATCCATGACATCAGCGGGCTGTGTTCGATGAGGACCCTGGCCTCCATCTTCACGTACTTGCCGTACCCGATCCACGCCAGCACGATGACGAGGCCATACCGGCTGACAATGTGACCCGCGCTGGTCAGCCACGTCGAGGCGGTGGCGCGGGCGGGGGCGGTGACCGGGGCATTCGACATACGCGTTTTTCCCTTCGATGACTTGGCAGGCACACGCCTGCTTTGTCGTAGTGCTCGAACGAGGGCGAACCGTTACATACCCGCTCACCTAGGCTGGCGGGGGTGCGCAAGCTGCAGGTGGGTCGCAGGGAGGCCGTGGCGGTGGCCCTCGCCGTCGTCCTTGTGGTGGCGGCGTTCGTGGTTCCGCGCCTGCATCTGGGAATCGTCACACCGCTGATCAATGCCAGCCCCGATCGCTTCTTCAGCTTCGCCGATACGGCGCCGATCTTCGGGTGGTGGAAGGCCCACGTCGGGTGGGGCACGCTGCCTGCGATCCTCATCGGCGTCGCGGCGGTGCTGTGGGGACCCGCCCTCGCCCAGCGGTTGCCGTGGCGGGCCCTGACGCTGACGACGTGGGCGACGTCGTGCGTGTGGGCGTTCTCACTTGCCATGATCGACGGCTGGCAGCGCGGCTTCGCGGGTCGGCTCACCGCCCGCCACGAATACCTGCGCCAGGTACCGACAGTCACCGACATCCCCGAGGCGCTGCGCAGCTTCTCTCGCAGAATCCTGGATTACCAGCCCGATTCATGGATCACGCACGTCTCCGGCCATCCACCGGGCACGCTGCTGACATTCGTGTGGCTGGACCGCATCGGCCTGGGGGGCGGCGCCTGGGCGGGGCTGCTGTGCCTGCTGGTCGGCTCCAGCGCGGCTGCCGCGATCATCGTCGCGGTGCGGGCCGTCACCGACGAAGCGACCGCACGGCTGGCCGCCCCGTTCGTCGCCGTTGCGCCGACGGCCATCTGGATCGCGGTGTCGGCCGACGGTTACTTCGCCGGGGTGGCGGCATGGGGCATCGCGCTGCTGGCGCTGGCGGCAGGCAGAAGGTGCGGGTACCGCTGCTGGTTGCCGGCGGTGCCGGTGTGCTCTTGGGCTGGGCGATCTTTCTCAACTACGGTCTCGCGCTTGATCGCGTTCTTGGCGCTGGCGGTGCTGATCACCGCCGTCGACTGGCATGCGGCTCTGCGCACATTGGTTCCCGCCGCCGTAATGGCCGGGTTCGTTGTCGGGGCGTTCTTTGCCTTCGGATTCTGGTGGTTCGACGGCTATACCCTTGTGCAGGAACGCTATTGGCAGGGTATCGCCAATGATCGGCCATTCCAGTACTGGTCGTGGGCCAACTTCGGATCGGTCGTCTGCGCGATCGGGCTTGGCAGCGTCGCAGGCATCGGCCGCGCATTCAACATCGCCGCCATTCGCCGAAGTCCCGGCCTGCATCTGCTCGTGCTTGGCGCGCTGCTGGCGATCGTGTTCGCCGACCTGAGCATGCTGAGCAAGGCCGAAACCGAACGCATCTGGCTGCCGTTCACGATCTGGCTCACCGCCGCGCCGGCCCTGCTTCCCCCGCAGTCCCATCGCTTATGGCTGTCGCTCAACGTCATCGGTGCCATCGCACTGAACAGCTTCATCCTGACTAATTGGTGACGTCGCCGCGGTTCATCGCTCAAAACAACGGCCGGGCGCGATAATCGGAGCATGGCGAGCCGACGCCTGGCTGAGCGTATCCAGCACTGGCGCAGCCCATTGCGCGGACTTTGGTTGACGTCGCTGTTCGGCTCCGTACTGCTGACCACGCTGCCGATCGTGATCATCACCGGTCTGCTGTCCTACATCGCGTACGGGCCGCAGTTCGGTCAGGCCATTCCCGGCGCTGTCGGCTGGTTGAAGCTGCCGACCTTCGACTGGCCGACCGATCCCTCGTGGCTGTACCGGTTGAATCAGGGGCTGCACGTGGGACTGGGGCTGATTCTGATTCCTGTCGTGCTGGCGAAGCTCTGGTCCGTGATCCCACGACTGTTCGTCTTTCCGCCGGCCCGCTCGGTCGCCCAACTACTGGAACGCATCTCGCTGCTGATGCTGGTCGGCGGCATTCTGTTCGAGATCATCACCGGCGTGCTCAACATCCAGTACGACTACATCTTCGGCTTCAGCTTCTACACCGCCCACTATTACGGCGCGTGGGTTTTCATCGCCGGCTTCCTGATCCATATCGCGATCAAGATCCCGCGGATGTGGACGGGCCTGCGATCAATGTCGATACGGGACGTGTTGCGCACCAACCGAACCGACACTGTTCCTGAACCGTACGAGCCGGATGGCCTTGTCGCCGAGAATCCTGGACCGCCCACGGTCAGCAGGCGCGGAGCGCTCGCACTCGTCGGCGGCGGCGCGCTGTTCATGGCGGTGATCACGGCGGGCCAGACGCTCGGCGGCTTCACCCGCCAGGCCGCGCTGCTGCTGCCCCGCGGCCGCACCCGCGGCGACGGGTCCCAACGATTTCCAGGTGAACAGGACGGCGTTCTCCGCTGGAATCTCACCAGAACTGACCGGCGACCGCTGGCGTCTCACCCTCACGGGCGGACCGTCGAAGGTGGTCCTGGACCGTGCTGCGCTGACGGCGATGCCGCAGCACACCGCGCGCCTCCCTATCGCCTGTGTCGAGGGCTGGTCGACCACCGAGACCTGGACCGGCGTGCCGCTGGCTGCACTCGCCCGGCTGGCGGGCGTGCCGAATCCGACGTCGGCGTTCGTACGATCGGTGGAGCGCCGTGGCGCATTCAACCGCGCCACCCTGCAGGCCAACCAGGTGGTGCACCCGGATTCGCTTCTCGCGCTTCGGGTCAACGACGCAGATCTGTCGCAGGATCATGGATTTCCTGCTCGGATCATCGTTCCGGCGCTGCCAGGGGTGCACAACACCAAGTGGGTCGGCTCAATCGACTTCAGGGCCGGCTGACATGGGTGCGGCGCTGGCTCGATTCCGCAGCGTGTACGGATCGCATCCGCTGCACCTGCTGACGCTCATTGTTGGTTTCGCGTTGTTGGGATACGTGGTGACCACCATCAAACCGACGACGCTGTGGAATCCCAACGTGTGGTGGCAGTCCATCATCGTGTGGTTCGCCGCGGCCATCATCGCCCACGACTTGGTGCTGTTCCCGGTGTATGCCCTCGCCGATCGGATCCTGCTTGCCGCCCGACGCGGCAAGGGGCGAGCCGACGAGGCACCCCGGGTGCCTGTGCTGAACTATGTGCGCGTACCCGCACTCGGCACCGCGCTCACGCTGCTGGTCTTCCTGCCCGGAATCATCAAGCAAGGTGCCCCAACGTATCTGGCCGCGACCGGGCAGACACAGGACCCGTTCCTAGGCAGGTGGCTGATGCTCACCGCCGCCATGTTCGCCATCAGTGCCGTGTGCTATGCCGTGCGGTTGGCGTTTGAGCCACCGGACTAAGCGGCCGACAGGCTAGCGACAACCCGGCTGCCGATCGGGTGGATTCCCGTCAGCACCATGCCCGACGTCGTCGGCCAGCCTCGGCGGCACAGTCGATGCCGACCGATGCCCACCGGAACCACGGTCCGATTGTTCGGGAGGACTCCAGCCGGACCCATCCCGCGTTGACTCCCACACTCGCAGGGTCGAATTCGGCAACGCAACGGCCCCCGAGCCGCAACAGTTCGCTGGCTCGCCGCAGTACCCGCCAGGGATCGCCACCCAACCCGACATTGCCATCGGCCAACAGCACCGTCTGCCATCGCCCCGTGCCCGGCAGCGGGTCGAACACGTCACGACGCAATGCAGGCGCCCCGCTGCGCCGCGCGAGACCGACCGCGGTGGCGGACTGGTCGACCCCCAGCGCGGGGACTCCGCGTTCGACGAGACGTGCAACCAAACGACCTGGGCCGCAACCCAAATCAATGGTCGGGCCGGTGCACAGGCCAAGTACGGCGTTGTCGAATCTGCGATCGGCGTGATGACCGCCCAGCCAGCTGCGCACGGGCAGTTGTCGCACCCTGCCGTCGTCGTGCCGGACCCAGCAGCGCTCGCCGTCCAAAGCCCTGTCGTAGAGGTTACCCAGCATGTGTCAGAGCCCCGCAGCCTTGATTGCCTGCACGAACCGGCTGTCGGGTGCGCAGTCGACGCGGACGAGCTCGACATCGTCGACGGTGTCCACATCCGACAGCTCGGCCACCAGCGTCACAGCTAAACCCTTGTCGCGCAGCGCTTCCAGCGTGGCCGGTCCGGTATCCGAGCGAGATGTCGGAATGGTGTTCAGGCAGTCGGCCATCGCGGGTTCGGTGACTCCGAGAACCCACCACCCACCGTCGCGGGCCAGCCCGAATACGACGTCGGTTTCCAGCAGGGCCTGCGCACATTCGGTGAGCAGGCCCGCGGTGACCTGGGGCGTGTCTGAGGCGATCAACAAGACGGGGCGGGGGCCCGCCACCGCCGCAGCGTCCACGATGGCGTTGGCCAGCCTCGCCGAGAAGTCGTCGCCGCGCTGCTCGACGACCTGCAAATCGCGTAGGCGAGAGCGGATTTGGCGACTGCTGCTGGCCTGGCCCAGGTCTCCCGTCATCGCCACCACTCGGTCCTTGACGGGCGTCGCGTCGACCGCGTCAAGCGTGTCCAACAACGTCGCGGCGGCGATGTCGGCGGCGGCCTGCTCGCCAACGGTCACGGCCAGCCGGGTCTTGGCCTGGCCGGCCACCGGTGCCTTCGCGATGACGACCAACGTCACGTCGATCACGAGATCGCCCGCCAAAAGTCAAGTCCCGCATGGACACTTCCCCGTAGCGATCCGCTGACCTTCGACTTGCCACCGGTACGCGGTCCGTACGGTACATCGCGTTCGACGACCTTCCAGCCTGCCTCAGCGGCACGCACCATCAGCTCGACCGGATAGCCGGTACGGCGGTCGGTGATGCCGAGCGCGAGCAACGGATCGCGGCGGGCGACCCGCATGGGTGCGATGTCGTGCACCGGCAGGCCGTATCGGGTGCGCAGTCGCCAGCACACCGCCGCGGTGCCCAGCCGCGCGTGCCACGGCCACCGCAGCCCCGGCACCGGGCGCCGTCGACCGATCGCCATGTCCGCGCCGCGGTCCAGCTCGTCGACGAGGGCAGGCAGCTCCGCAGGATCCAGCGATCCGTCGGCGTCGACCACCGCGACGATCGGCGTCGTCGCCGCCTCCACCCCGGCGTGGACCGCCGACCCGTAGCCGGGGCGACGCTCGGTCACCACTTCGGCGCCGTGACGGCGGGCCACTTCGGCGGTGCCGTCGGTGCTGTTGTTGTCGACCACCAGGGGTCTGTACCCCTCGGGCATCGCAGCAAGCACCCCAGGCAACGAAGCGGCTTCGTTGAGACAGGGCAGAACAACCGTGACGGAGCCGTCGGGCATACCAACCGACGCTAGGCCAGCCGCGAAACGCCTGCCATGGTGAACCGTGACAAAAGGATGACATCAGGCCTGGTAGTCGCCACACCCGGCTAACCTCGGAAATTGTGACGCGCGTAATGATTGCCGACGACGACACCGTCGTGCGCGATGTCGTGCGCCGCTATCTGGAACGCGACGGCCTCGAAGTCGCCATCGCGCGCGACGGCAACGAGGCACTGCGGCTTCTCGGCACCCAGCGCATCGACGTGGCGGTGCTCGACGTGATGATGCCTGGTCCGGACGGCCTCACCCTGTGCCGCAGCCTGCGCCAACGGGGCGAATACACCATCCCGGTCATCCTGCTCACCGCACTCGGCGAGGAGGACGACCGCATTGCCGGACTCGAGGCGGGCGCCGACGACTACCTCACCAAGCCGTTCAGCCCGCGCGAACTGGCCCTACGGGTGCGCTCCGTGCTGCGCCGGGCGCCGGCCCCGGGAAGCGTGTCGCCGGTGGAGCTGACCGACCGTGACCTGGTCGTCTCCACTGCGTCACGCTCGGTGACGGTCAAGGGCGAACCGGTCAGCCTGACCAACCGCGAGTTCGAGCTGCTGGTCTTCTTCATGACCCACTCCGACACGGTGTTCTCCCGCGAGCAACTGCTCAAGCAGGTGTGGCGATGGGATTTCGGCGACCTGTCCACCGTTACGGTGCATGTCAAGCGGTTGCGGTCCAAGCTCGGTGACGAGCACCGGGTGCAGACGGTGTGGGGCCGCGGCTACCTGTGGAGCGGCGATGAGCGCCCGCGCGAAGAACAGACGGTGTAGATGCCGTCGAATGACTTCTGGGAGATCGTCGGGTGGGCGCTGGCCTGTTCGGTGCCGGTTGTTCTCGCCGGCGCCCTGATCATCCGGCTGGCGCGGTCCTGGTCGCTGGCGGTCAGCATGGTGGCGTTGGTGCTGATTCCGACGGTCGCGACGTTCACCGGGGTGCTTGGCGCCAGCGGCTTCATGGTGACCGAGACGTTCGAGCGCACGGCAGTCGTGTTGGTGATCGTGTCGATCGTGACCATCCCGGCCGCCGTCATGATGGGCCGCTACCAGGCTCGCCGCACGGTGTGGGAGCAGGAGATCCGGGACTCCGAACGCTCCGCCGAGCAGTCGCGGCGACGGCTGGTCGCATTCGTCAGCCACGACCTGCGCACGCCGCTGGCGGGGATCCGCGCGGTTTCCGAGGCGATCGCCGACGGCGTGGTCGCCGATGAAGAGGACATTCGAGTCCACGCCAAGACCATCGAACAGGAATCGATTCGACTTTCCGAGATGGTCGATGACCTGTTCGAGATGTCGAAGATCAACGCTGGTGCGATTCAGCCCGCCTACGACAAGGTGGCGCTCGACGAGGTCGTCGACGACGTGATGGCCGCCCACCGCATCGCCGCCGAGCGCGCAGGCGTGGTGCTGACCGCCGACCTGCCCGCCAAGCCGGTGCGGGTGGTGGGGAGCGACCGCGCGCTCGTGCGGGTGCTGTCCAACCTGGTGGCCAACGCGATCGCGCACACGCCGGAGGGCGGCAAGGTGGAGCTGGCGCTTGGCGCCGACGAGAACGGCGCGTGGGCTCGCGTCGACGACACCGGCGTCGGCATAGACGAGGCAGACCTGCCGCGGGTGTTCGACGTCGCCTACCGCGGCTCCAACGGGCGGGTGCCGCGATCCGACTCGTCGCTGCCCAGCGGGTCGGGCCTCGGCCTGGCCATCGCCGCCGGGCTCGTGCAGGCACATCGCGGCACGCTGTCGGCGCGCAACCTCGACACCGGCGCCCGGTTCGAGGTCCGGCTGCCGCTGGCCGTCGAATGACTATTCGTCGGAGTCGTCTTCGGGGAGTAGGTAATTCTGCGGGTGGTGATAGTCATTCACCCGAGCCCGACAGCCACCGGCCTGAGCGACGATTCGCAACACGCCGGGCAGTTGGCCGCGCTATCCCGTTAAATCGACCACCCCTGGTTCGAGCTATATCAGAGTGCCAGGGATGCCGTTCTTGTTGAGGTAGCTTTGCCCGTCGACGGTCGCGATGCCCTCGGGGGATACCCAGCGGGCGCCGTCGAAGTGGAACGTGTAGCGAGTCGAATCGCCCATCGTGAAGCAATCCGGACCGCAGTCGTAGGCGACGGTCACCGCGCTCTGCCCGCCGTCGGACCAGATGAACGTGTGCGGTCCTTCCGAAACAGGTGCCTGCTGCGCGGAGGCCAACGGAGCCAACGCCAGCCCGGCGATGGAGACGGCCGCCAGAGTAGTTGCAATCTTTTTCATGGTTTCTCTTTCTCTCTCCGGTCATTCACCGGCGTCAAAATTTGCTGATTACCAGCACGCTATTAGTTGATCCACAGGTTTCCCGGGCAAATGGCACAGCGGATTCCGCACTACTTGCGTTCGGAATGAAATTCAGGCCGCTGACGAGGGTCGACGCACAGCGGCGGCGTTCAGAATTGTCGAACAAGATCAAGCGGCGCAAGGCTGTGGCTAAGCAGTTTTCTTAGCGACGATGACTTGCTCGTGGACCTTCGCGTCAGACGCCGACTGACAGAGCTGTCGGGCCGCCTCCTTCGAACGCGGCGTCCAGATCCTGGTATACCGCGGCGATGGCCTCCCGACTCGAGCTCATACATCGAACACTAGTTCGAACCACCGACAAGAATCGCCGACTCTAATGTTGGAAGATGCCCCTGCGCAACGGTGAGCACGGCTACGGGGTCGTCACCAAGTTCCTGCACTGGCTCACGGTGGCCGCGATCGCGGGACAGTTTCTGGTCGGCTGGACGATGGAGGCCGACGACGAGGCACTGGACCACGAGAAGGACCGCATCGACGCGCTCGAGGACGCGGGCAAGGACCTCGCCAAGGAACGGGGCGATTTCGCCGAGGACGCGTTCAAGGACGAGATCGACCGCATGGAGGACGAGCTTGACGCCCGTGAGGACGAGTATCTGTCCGCGGCATTCTCCGACGTCTTCTCCGGTAATTTCCTGAACGACGGGCTGTCGCTGCCGGAAATCCATGTACTGCTCGGTCTTTCGATCATGACGCTCGGGTTGTTCCGTGTGGTGTGGCGGGTGGCGACACCGCTGCCGCCGTGGGCGCCGTACCTCCGGCCCGGCGAGCGACGGCTGGAATCGCTTTTGGAGAAGCTCCTGCTGACGCTGCTGTTCGTGGTGCCAGGCACCGGGCTGCTGCTGATTGTCGGCGAAAGCGACTGGCTACCAGTGCATATCGCCGCGCAGCTGGTGCTGCTACTGCGTCATCGCCGTGCACGTCAGGCTGGTGCTCAGCCACACCGTCGTCCGGCGCGACGGGCAGTTGTGGCGGATGCTGTGACGTCAGCGCGGACGGCGAACACGGGCCAGGTGCCGGGCACACCCTTCAGCTCGTGCGTACCACGGTCATCAAAGGCGATCCGCGACCCGAGGACCAACGGCGGCATCACACCCGACACCAATACCTCGCCCGGATCCGGCCAGACTCATGATGCGCGCGGCTACGTGGACGGCAATGCCGTGGATGTCACCGTCGGCGATCTCGATTTCGCCGGTGTGCAAGCCGGTGCGGATTTACAGGCCAAGGTCCTCCACTGCATCGCGAATCGCGCACGCGCACTCGATCGCTCGGGCCGGGCCGTCGAAGGTGGCGAGCGCGCCGTCGCCGGTGAACTTCACGACGGTCCCGCGCGCGGCAGCCACGTGTCGCTCGACGATCCGGTTGTGGGCCGCGAGAGTGGTCGCCCACGCCGACGTCACCCACCTGCGCCGCACGCTGCGTCGAACCGACGATGTCGGTGAACAGCACCGTCGACAAGACACGATTCGAAGGTCTCACGCGGCGTTCCCCGGTGAGGAATGCCTCGATCTCATCGACAACGCTGTCTGCGTCGCCGGCGAACCACATGTGGTCATCGCCGTCGAACTCCACCAGCCGCGCGTGCGGGATCCGCTCGGAGAGATCCTGCGCATGGCCATCGCGCACGTGGCGGTCACCGCGCGGGCGCAGCAACAGCGTTGGCGCCTGAATGCTCTCGAGGGTCGGTCGGAGGTCACTACGCGTCGAATAAGTCAAGGATCGCGGCGATATACCGAGGGCCGCCGGCGAGGCGCTCACTGCGCGCCCACCAGCGCCGCTTGGCGGTGTCGCGCCGCCCAGCTGGGCGCCAGCACGTCGACGAGCGCGCCCGTTCCGAAGTGATCCACGATAGATGTCGATATACCGCGGAAGCGCTTCCTCGGGGATGCCGTAGGGCTGGTCGGGGGCGCGGAAGAAAGCGTGCGAACGGGCTCCAGAGCACGAGTGAGCGCACCCGGTGGGGGTGGCTGGCGGCCAGCAGCATGACGGGAAGCGCCGACTCCGCCGACGCAAGTACCGACGCGCGATTCGCTGCCGACCGCGTCGAGCACGGCGACGAGCCCGTCGGTCCAGGACTGCATCGCGGGATGATCGTTGATCGGCACCGTGTCGGAGCTCCCGAACCCGATGAAGGTCGGTCACGATCAGGCGACTGAACGACTCCAGGCGGTGGAGAGGTCCGGCGACGGCGGGTTCTTCCCACAGCAGGTCGATGGGGAACATGCGCGGTGCGGGACGAAGAGAGATCGGGTCCATGATCACCGAGGACCTGGTAGGCGATGTGGGCGTCGCCGTCCCGCGCGTAGTGCGTCTCTGGTGCGGCAGCCATCCGACGAGCATGCACCGAATTGCTTGGCGCATGCTGCGAGTCTTGTACTAGATAGATTGTTCTATTATCGTCGTTAACCTACCTACGACCGGAAGGTGCCGACGATGGCAGCCACCGATTCCCGCAAGGCGCTGCGGAAGTTCAAGTTCGAGCGACGGGTCGGTCGCACGATCGTCAACCCACTGGTCGCGGCCCTCGACAAGATCGGCATCCGCTCCTCGACGGTGGTCGAACTGGAGACCATCGGCGCCAAGTCAGGGCAGCCGCGGCGGGTGCCGCTCACCGGCCGCGCCGACAACGAGGGCGTGTGGGTGATCTCCCAGCACGGCAAGCGGGCCGGATGGGCACACAACATCACGGCCGATCCCAAGGTGCGGGTGCGAGTCAACAACCAATGGCGCTCCGGCACAGCCGCATTCGTCACCGACGACGACGTCGTCGCCAGGGCCCGCAGCTTCGGGGGCAGCAGCAAGGTCAGCCAGTCGGCCACCGCTTTCGGCATGCGCGCCCTGCAGAGCGACCCCATCTCCGTACGAATCACCTACACCGACTAACCGCGATAATGGGGGCGTGCGGATTCGAATCGTCGGTACCGACCTGCCTGGCCGCGACTGCCCGCCCGGCCACAACTTCCCCGGCTACTCCAACGTCCATGTCGGGATGCAGACCAAGCGTCGGCCCCCCGAACTGCTGAACCTCCAGCCCGGCGACGCAACCGAAGTGACCTGGACGATCGACTGCGAGGTCAACGGCTCCGACGTGCGCGGGCCCGTACATCCAGGGGCGACCCGGCGAGCGGTTCATCTACCTCAACTGGGGCAGCGTCGACGACGACGGCCGCATGGAGATGTTCCGGCGCGCCAAGCTGATGTTGGCCGACGTGCCCGACGACGTACTAGCGAAGGCCGCCGCAAAGGGCACGCTCGTTGGCCGGCTGGGCCTGACCGACGCCAAGGGCCAGCCATTGTGTGCGTCGGTGCGACCGCCGCTGATCGAGTGGTCAGTCGGGTAGCGAGTCGCTCAGCCGTTCCGTCGCGGCCAGGTAGTCCTCGATGAACTCACGCACCACTTCGCGGGCCGGCTTGACCTTGTTCATCAGCCCGACGCCCTGGCCGACGAAATAGGTCGCTAGCGCCTGCGCACCCGGATGTCCTTGCGCGGCAAGCGCGTCGACGCGCCACAGCACAGGCTCGCGACAGCATCGACTGCAGCGGCAGCGGCAACGTCTCATGACCACCTTCGGTCGGCTGCCACGCGTCGGTCCAGTCCGACTTGAGCTGGCGTGCCGGCTTGCCGGTCCGTCCGGTAGAGCGGATGGTGTCGCGCGACGTCGCAGCCAAGAACTTCTGCACGGTATGCGGCGAGGTCTCGGCCTCCTCGGTGGTCAACCACACCGATCCGGTCCACGCGCCGTCGGCACCCATCGCGACGGCTGCGGCCATCTGCCTGCCGGTCACGATGCCGCCTGCGGCCAACACCGGCACTGCCCCGTCGATGGCATCGATCACCTCGGGGATGAGCACCATCGTCGTCACCTCGCCACAGTGCCCGCCGGCCTCGGTGCCCTGCGCGACGATGAGATCAACACCTGCCGCGACCTGTTTGGCGGCATGCTCCTTGGCGCCGACGAGGGCGGCGACGGGAATGCCGCGCTCCTTGCCCGCCTCGATCATGTAGTCGGGCGGCACGCCAAGTGCGTTGGCGATCAGCTTGATCGGATGGCTCATCGCCACCTCGAGCAGTTCCTTGCCAGTGTTGCCGGACAGGAACGACGCGCCGAGACGGGTCTTCTCCTCGGGCTGAATGTCGTGTGCGGCAAGCAGTTCGGTGATGTACTCGCGATAGGTCTCCGGGATTCGGTCCTTCAACTGACCGCTGGACAGGTTCTCACCCTTGCCCTCGAACTTCGCGGGCACGATCAAGTCGAGGCCGTACGGCTTCCCGCCGACGTGGTCGTCGATCCAGGACAGTTGTTGGTCGAGCAGCTCCGGGGTCAGCGCCGTCGCACCCAGCACGCCGAAACCGCCCGCGTTGGTGACCGCGGCGACGACGTCGCGGCAGTGGCTGAAGGCGAACAGAGGAAAATCGATACCGAGGCGTTCACAAATCGCGGGTTTCACGCTTTCAGTATCGCTACCGCACTCCCGCCTCCGACAGGAACCTCCCGACCTCCTCGATCAGGCGGGGATCGTCGATGAGCTCGGGGTCGTTGTGGTTGGCGCCGGGCACCAGCTGATATCGCTTCGGGTCGGGCGCGGCCTCGTACAGCTTCTTGCTGAGCGACTCGGGCACGATGTCGTCGCGGTCGCCCGCGATTACCAGAAGTGGCGCCGTCAGCGACCCGATCCGGTCGATCGACGGATAGCGGTCGATGAGCAGCCGCCCGATTGGCAGCCACGGGTAGTGCACGCGGCCGACCTCGGCCAGCGACGTGAACGGCGAACGCAGCACCAGCGCGGCGGGCGGATGCTCTGTGGCCAGACCGATTGCCACCGCGGCGCCGAGGGACTCGCCGAAGTAGACGATGTTGTCCGGGTCGACTTCTGGTTGTGCGACCAGCCAGGCGAGCGCGGCCCTGGCGTCGGCGGCCAAACCCTTCTCTGACGGGCTGCCCGGGTTGCCGCCGTAGCCGCGATAATCGAAAAGCAGCACCGACAAGCCGAGGCGAGACAGGCCGACGGCCAGCAGCGCCCGACCCGACCGGTCGCCGCCGTTGCCGTTGAAGACGATGACGGCTGGCCCGCGCTGATCGTCCGGTGCAGGTAAATACCAAGCGCCCAAGCGCTTTCCGTCCTCAGTGTCCAGGACGACGTCGCGACCGCCGGGAATCAGTGTCGCTGCCGACGGAACGGGACCGGGCGACGGAAAGTAGATCAGCCGTCGCTGCTGCGACCAGATCGCTGCCAACAATCCAGAAGCCACAAGCGTGACGATAAGCGCCGCGACGAGCGCGCGCCGCTTTCTACTCGTTGGTGTCGTCGGCGGGCTTGTCGTTCTGCTCTCCGCCCGTCAGTTTTTTGAGTGACGAACGGACCTCGTCGCGGAGCTTCTTCAACGGCCGATTGTTGCCGGCCGAGGGCGAGTCACCGGTATTCGTGGCGGCGGAGGACGCCGCCTTCTTGGCCGTGAGGTTGCTCGACGACAGCGCCGAATTGGGCAGCGACGAGACGAGAGGCAGCTTCTTGAACGCATCGACCGGCTTGTGTGATGAAGTTGCTTGGTTCATCGAGATCCGCTTGGGCCGTATCCCTGCCGTCCTGGCGCCCCTGCGCCAGGTCACCCGGCAGCCTGGTCAGCACGTCGTCGTCTCCGCGAAGCCCGAGACCCATCGGCCGGGGGATGGTCGGGTTCTCCGGTATGGCGTGTTGTCCTTGTAGCCGGCGTCGACGATCTCTCGCACTGGCGGATCAAGCGCTCTGGCGAGGATGTCGCCGCCAGGGACCAGGTTCAGCGGGCGCAGCAGCGGGACCACGTCGGGGATGAAGGTGTTGCCCTCCCACGTGCCGGACACGAACGTGATGTAGACCGTCGAAGGGACGCCCTCTTCGAGCCCATCGCTATCGGTCCGCTCCAGGGCTCCGGTAATCCTGGTCGTATACGTATTTGGCGTCGTTGACGGCGCCGGGGACGATCTGATATGTCGTGACGATCTTGCCGGTGTTCTCGTCGACGACGTAGTGCACTGTTCGAGCTGAGCGCCGATGTCCGGCAACATCGCGGTCTGCTCGCCGCCGTAGTCGTAGGCGTAGGCGACCAGACTGTTGCCCGAGCGAGACGACGTTCAGCGGGTACGTGACGGCGTTGGAGTTGATGTTGTACTCGTAGGCGGTGTCGATCACCGCCAACCCCAAGATCGTCTGCGTCGGCTCGCCGAGGTGCCCAACAGCGGCGCGAACGGGGCATAGGTCGTCCAGAACCCACCGCCTGCGCGGTTGGTGTTGTTGTCCAGGATGAAGAAGGTGAGGTTCTTGCGACGTCGATGCGGTCAGCGAATCGAACGCGCTTCCGGTCTGGCCTGCGCCCCATCCGGAAGCCAAGACGATGTTGCGGTTCGGCGTCGGAACAGTCGCCGATGCTCGTTGATGGCGTCCGCGATGCCCTGAGGGCCCGCGAGGAAGGGTACGACCACCACGTCGCCCCAGATGGCCTGTTTCTCTGGGGTCGAGTAGTCGATTCCGTAGTACGTCGTGCCCGCGAAGAACTGCGCCGTCGAGTTGGCGGGCGTGATCACCGCCATCAGATCCACCGCGGCGCGATCGGCCGGGGTCGGTCCGGTGACGACCGCGGTCGTCACGCTGGTGACGCCGACTGCGGCGGTCGCGAGCCCCGTGCCGCCACGCGCGACAGCAGATCCGAATCCGAGAGCGTTTGCGGTGCTTACCGGCCATGGGAGCCTCCTCAAGACGTTCCAGATGCGGTGGACGCAGCGTTTGAGTCCCCCAGACGAGCAAACGCTAACACGGCGAAGGCCCGGAGCCATCCTCTGGCGCAACCTACTGTAAGAGCGCTGGTTAGCCGCGCAACGGCGCGTATGCGAACTCGCGAAGACCGTCACGCGGATCGACCACGGCGCGGAAGCCCAGCAACTCCGTCGCGCCTGCAGGGCTGGCGACGATATGGCGGACATCGCCGCTGCGGTACTGCCCCGTCACGAGCGGCGGCACGTCTCCTCGGGCGTCGCACAACTCCTTGGCCACCTCAAGAATCGAGACCGGTCGGCCCGAGCACACGTTGGCGGCGTGGAAACCGTCAACACCCGCATCGATCGCCGCGACGTTGGCGGCGGCGATGTCGTCGACGTGAACGAAATCGCGCATCTGGCCGCCGTCCTCGAAAACCCTTGGCACGTCGCCACGTTCAAGCTCCGACCGGAAGATCGCCGCGACCCCGGAGTACGGGGTGTCGCGCGGCATGTTCGGCCCGTAGACATTGTGGTACCGCAGCGCGACCACCGAACCGCCGGTGGCCTCCGCCCATGCCAGCGCGTAGTTCTCCTGTGCGACCTTGCTCGCGGCATAAAGGCTGCGCGGCCGCAGCGGAGCATCCTCGTCGACCAGTTCCCACGTCAGCTCCTCGCCGCCGACCGGGCAGCGGTGCTCGAACACCCCCGCATCCAGGTCCGTCCGGGTCCGTGGCAGGGGGTCGACGACTCCGTGCTCGGCGCAGCTGAAGCGGCCCTGCCCGTAGACCACCATCGACGACGCCAGCACCAGCCGCCGGCAGCCCGCCGCGAACATCTCCGCGAGCAGCACCGTCGTGCCGTAGTCGTTGTGGCTGCCGTAGGACGGCGCATCGGCGGCATCCACCCCTGCGCCCACCACCGCGGCCTGATGGCACACCACGTCGACGCCGTCGAGCAGCGACGCGACCGCGCCTGCGTCCCGGACGTCCACCCGCTGTACGCCCTCAGGCGGCTCGGCGGCTTCGCCGTGCGCGGCGGCAAGCATCGCGTCGACCGCGACGACGTCATGTCCTGCGTCGGCGAGCGCGGCGGCCACCCTGGATCCGATGAAGCCGGCCGCACCGGTCAGCAGGACCCTCATGGCAGGTCGAACGGCAAGTCGACGCCCTCGTGCGGCATGCAATCGGTGCACAGCCGCTCGCTGGTGACCTGGTCGATCGCCTCGTGCACCAGCTTCTTGAACGGCACCAGGTTGCGTTCGAACTCGGCGAACACATCGACGGCCCGTACGCCCGCACCGGCTACCACCCCTGCATCGACATCGGTCACCAAAGCGATTGCCGCGTAACACATTTCCAGCTCACGCGCCAGCACCGCCTCGGGGTAGCCGGTCATGTTGACCAGCGTGAAGCCCTGGCGTGCGAACCACTGGCTCTCGGCGCGCGTGGAGAACCGCGGCCCCTGGATCACCACCATGGTGCCGCCGTCGACAACTCCGGGAAGATCGGTGACGGCGGCCCGCAGCGCCGGGCAGTACGGGTCGGCGAACCCGACATGAATCCCGCCGGAGTCGAAGTAGGTGTCCGCGCGGCTACGGGTCCGATCGACGAGCTGATCGGGCACCACCATGGCGCCGGGACCCAGTTCGGGGGTGAGGCTGCCGACTGCGCACGGCCCGAAGATCCGGCGCACACCCAGAGCGCGCAGCGCCCACATATTGGCGCGATACGGGACGGTGTGCGGAGAGAACTCGTGCTTCACGCCGTGCCGCGGCAGGAAAGCCACCTCATGGCCACCGACGGTGCCCACCGTGATCGGCGCGCTCGGCTCCCCGTACGGGGTGTCGAGATTGATGCTTCGTGCGTCTGGGCCGAAGAACGAGTAGAAGCCGCTGCCGCCGATGACTCCGAGCATCACTCCATTGTGTCTTCGGTGCGCTGCTCCGCGCGGCGGACCCCATCCCGGATCTCGAAGACGTCGGTGGCCAGGCTGCCGATCGCACCTGCGACATCCTTGACCGCGGTGGTGATGATCGTCGTCACCTCGCCGACCGTCGTGGCCACCGATTGGGCGGTCTCCTGGAGGGCGTCCTTGCGGATTTCGGTCTTGCTGAGTTGGTCGTCCATGGTCTCAGTCTTCGGCCCGCGACGGTGCCCGACAATGTGGCCGTCGTCACGTTTGTCCGACCATGCAACGATGGCGTCCGTGGCCAGTGTCGCGCAGTGGGTCGAGGGCGCTCGCCCGCGGACCTTGCCCAATGCCATTGCCCCGGTGATCGCGGGGACGGGTGCCGCGGCCTGGCTGGACGGCGCGGTGTGGTGGAAGGCGCTGCTCGCGCTGCTCGTCGCGGTCGCCATGATCGTCGGGGTCAACTACGCCAACGACTACTCCGACGGCATCCGCGGCACCGACGACGTGCGCGCCGGACCGCTGCGGTTGGTCGGATCCCGGTTGGCGACGCCGCGGTCGGTGCTCACCGCGGCGCTGCTGAGCTTCGCGGTGGCGGCGGCGGCCGGGCTGGCGCTGGCCATCGTCAGCGCGCCGTGGCTGATCGCGATCGGCGGCCTGTGCATCGCGGGCGCGTGGCTGTACACCGGCGGGTCGAAGCCGTACGGATATCTGGGGCTGGGCGAGGTCGCGGTGTTCGTGTTCTTCGGCCTGGTCGCGGTGCTCGGCACGCAGTACACCCAGGCGCTGTGGGTCGACTGGGTCGGCGTGGCGCTGGCGGTGGCCGTCGGGTCGCTGTCGTCGGCGGTACTGGTGGCCAACAACCTGCGCGACATTCCGACCGACAGAGAAGCCGAGAAGATCACGCTGGCGGTGCGGCTCGGCGATGCCCGCACAAGGCTGCTGTATCAGGGGCTGTTGGCGGTGGCTTTGGTCGTGACGCTGCTGTTGATGCTCGCGACGCCGTGGTGCGCCGTCGGGTTGATCGCGGCGCCGTTGGCATGGCGGGCGGCGCGGCCCGTCCGCACGGGCGCCGTCGGGATGGCGCTCATCCCGGTGTTGCGCGACACCGGGCTGACGATGCTGGTGTGGTCGGTCGCGGTGGCGCTGGCTTTGACCTTCGCCTGACCCGCCCTCAGTGCACGCTGGTCGGCGCGTCGGCGACTTTGACCAGTTTCACCTCTGGCCGAGCCGGCACCTCGTCGGCGATAAACCACCGGAAGGCCAGGTTGCCGCGTGGATAGTCCAGTGTGGTAATGGAATTCGGGTGCTCGGTGATACCGCAGGACAGGACGACCGTCACCGAGCCGTCGGCGTTCGGCACTGCGGAGTGCCCGTTCACCGAGCTGCGCGCGTCGTCGACGCCGGGGGTGGCCATGAACTGGTTCCACACCACCAGATTCCAGAACCGGCACGGCGGCGGTCGGTGGGTGATGACGAGCGCCTCGTCGTCCTCGAGCACGAAGCTGCCGTAGGCGTAGCAGGCATCGCGTGCCGACCAGCCGAAGTTGGCGTCGGGCACCTGGTAGGGATCGGCGAATTCGTTTGCGGCTTGGGATATCTCATGGCCGAGCGTGTGCGCGTCCTCGACCCGCGCGCCGACGGCCAGTGGCAGGATGGCGAACATCGTCCGCATCCACGCGGCACTCGCCCGCAGCCGTGCCGCGGTTTCGGCATCGCCGTGGCGGAATGGGTCCGGCTCGTCGAGCGCCTCGATCTGCCAGCTGACCGGCCGCCCGGTCGCCGGGTCGGCCTGGTAGTCACGCGTCATCAACACCGCTGCATCGGGCGTCGGCCCCAGTTCGAACGAGAAGTTACCGTCGGGGTCGATGTCGAGGTCGTCGTCGCGGATGATGGCGACGATCCGGTCCGACCATGCGCCGGGTGACGGCTCGTTGTATGCGGTCACCGAGAAGTAGACGCTGTCACCCTTGTTGCCGGTGATGCGGTAGCGCCGCTTCGGGTCGACCGGACACATGAAGTAGTAGGCATCGGTGTTGTCGCCGCCCCATCGGCGGTCCTGCCGTGCAGGCGAGTTGACCTCGACCCACCGCGGCCTGGCCGGATCGGCGAACAGGTATGTGTCGAATGCGACGCCGAGGGTGGTCGCGAGCATGCGATAGCCGTCGGCGATGTGCCGGTCGTCGGTGACGGCCCGCTCACCCTGCAGGAACGAACTGTCAAGGCCACCAAGGGTTTCGAGCAGCTCCTGCCACGCGGCGGTCGACTCGTGCGTCGTCGTCTTCATGCGCTGATTCCTTTCGTGATCAGGGCGGCGGTGCGTTTCACCCAGGCGTCGGTTATCGCTTGGCCTCGGGTGATGATCGCCATCAGGGTGATGCCGGCGATGGCCTCCACCAGGTCGGCGGCGGTCACGTCCGACCGGACCTCGCCGCGCGCCTTCGCGTCATCGAGGCGTTCGGTCAGACCCTGGGAGAGGACGTGGCCGAAACGCTGCAACAGCTTGGCGTGCAGCGTCGGGTCCGTTGCCATCTCCGCGACGCAGGCCGGGCAGGGCCGCGCGTGCCGCCGGTGTGGTCAGCACTCCTGTTGTCCGCCGGACCATCTCGCGCACGTCATCGGCGAGAGCGCCGGTTTCGGGCAGCTCGGTCGCATCGGTCATCGGGAACACCGCCTCGTGCACCAGATGCGCCTTGCTCGGCCAGCGCCGGTAAATGGCCGGCTTGCTCGTTCCTGCCCGCTTGGCGATGGCGTCGACCGAGAGGTCGGCGTATCCGGACTTGCCAAGCAGCTCGGTCGTCGCGCGCAGTACCGCGTTGTCGATGCGCGGATCACGGGGACGGCCAAGGTCTGTTGTCATTACGAAACTCAGAGTAACATAAGTCGCCCGTGACCGACGACCAAGGCCGCCGTCGTCCACTTGGACGACCTCGCCGAGCCCCGCTTCAGCCCCGAGGGGCAACAGATCCGCGACATGATGGCGACGATGGCGCCCGAGTGCCCGCTCGACGCCGACGTACTGCACGCCAAAGCGAGGTCCGAAACGGGACTCGACGACTTCGGCGACGACGACTACCGCGAGCGCCTCGACGTGTTTCTCGCTGCGCTGCAGGAGATTCCCACGCATGCATCCAGCCGGAGTCGTCAACTTCCACGCGCAGCTGCTGCAGTGGCTGAAGAATCGACTGCTGCTCACCGACCTGCTCGCGCGGCATCCCGAGATCCACGACATCGAGCTGTTGCCGCCCGATCGTCATCGCCGGCCTGCCACGCACCGGAACCACGCATCTGCACAACCTGCTCGCGGCTGCGCCCACGTTCCGCACCATGCCGTACTGGGAAAGCAACGAGCCGTTCCCGCTGCCCGCAGAGGCGGGCGTCGAGCCGGACCCGCGCAGAACCCGAATGGATGTCGCCGTGCAGGTCATCGATCTGGTGATGCCGCACTTCCGGCTCATGCACGAGATGACGACCGATCATGTGCACGAGGAGATCCAGCTACTGGCCAACGACTTCTCCACGATGTTGTTCGAGACGCTTGGGCACGTGCCGCGGTGGCGTGACTACTACATGGCGCACGATCAGACATCGAACTACGAGCACCTCAAGACTCAGCTCAAGGCGATGCAGTTCCTGCGCGGTGGTCGGCGATGGCTGCTCAAGTCGCCCCAGCATCTCGAGCAGCTGCCGGTGCTGGACAAGGTGTTCCCCGGCGTCTTCGTGATATTCACGCACCGCGACCCGGCGCCGGTGACGCTGTCGATGCTCGCGATGCTCACCTACTCCGCGCGCATGTACTGCTCACCGGTGCCGGTGAAGGAGATCGCTGCGACGTGGGTGGACCGGCTGGCCTTGATGCTCGGCGCTCTGGTCCGCGATCGCGACACCATCCCGCCGGAGCGCTCGATCGACGTCCGCTTCGACGAGTTCATGGCCGACGAGCGAGGCGGTCGCCGCGCAGGTGTACGACGCAGGCCGGCGAGACACTGGACGACGAGGCGCGCGCGGCGATCGACGACTATCTCGCCGGGCATCAGCGCGGCAGGCACGGCACGGTCGCGACGTCGCCCGAGATGTTCGGCCTCAACAAGCGCGATCTGCACGAGCCGTTCGCCGCGTACGTCGCGCGTTTCTTGGCCTAGCCCGCCGAGGTGCCGGTCCAGTACTCGGCGAAGCGGTCGCCCTCGACCCGCAGGATGTCGTTGCCGGTGAAGCTCATCGGCCCGTCATCGGAGCGGCCCTTGCCGACCCAGCGACCGGCGACCATGTCGCCGTCGACCAGCGGCCCGAGCTCGATCGCAAAGGTCAAGTCGGCGAGCATGTTTCGCGTCTCCGCGATGATCGCCTGCAGTTCCTCGGGCCCGTGCACGTCCCGATCGGGCCAATGACCGACGAAATCGGCGGTCACGATCTCGGCGGCGACGGGCCTGCCCGCCCACAGGTCATTGATCCAACACTCGTACAGCGCCTTGGGAGAGGTCATTTCAGGTACTACCCACAGTGCGTGAGCACAATGCGCAAAAGCGGGATAACGCGCGATTTCACGGGTAAGGCGCGCAAGCGCGAACTTGCCCGCGCCGGTGCCTACCTTGATGTTCGTCAAACACAACAGCAAATCCTCATCAGATGGGATTGCACCAAGTATTGGAGAACATCATGAAGAAGATCATCGTGTCCGGCCTGGTGGCTGGTGCCATCGCAATGGGTTCGGGTATCGCCCTCGCAGGCCCCGCATTCGCCGATCCGCACGGCTTCGATCCGCAGCAAATCCACAACGTGCTGGAGAACCTCGGCCAGCAGGCTCAGCAGGGCGGCGCTCAGGCGCAGGCTCCCACCCAGGATGCTACCACCCAGCAGGCCCCGGCCCAAGATGCCGACCAGCAGCAGGCTCCTGCTCAGGACGCAACGAACCAGCAGCAGGGCGCAGTTCAACCGCGTGAGCATGACGAGGTCGTTCGGGATCACCTTCGCCGGGCTGGGCATCAACAACACCGCGGAAGTTGGTGGAACTGCGTGGCCCTGCCGACCGGGTTTTCGGTGGCGGCCACCCTGCGGTTGGCCAGAAGGAGGTCGGTGAGCTCGACTACGACGCGCGGCCTGGTGACCTGCCCGGCATCGTTCACGCCAAGTACAACGTGCTGGACGCGAATGGCGCGGTTACCGACACCGTCGACATGGACCTGGTGGTGGTGCAGAAAGGGCCGAACACCCCGCCGAAGCTCGATCTGCAGAACGTCCGAATGGCAGAACATGACCGGGGGAGTCAATGCCTCTGCAGACCCACGGAGTGCGGTTCGACAGCATCGGCGATGTGGTCGATGGCTTCTTCCGGAACGCATGAGGCGTGCCCCGTCACGGTTCGTCGAATAGCCGCCCTGGTGAAAACCAGGGCGGTTTTCGTTTCGCGACGACCAAAGGTGCCACCTCGGCCCCCTGAGCAGAACGCGCAAAAGCGCCATTACGCCTGCATTGACGGGTAAGGCGCGCAAGCGAGATTCCCTCGGCGCCGGTGCTTAGCGTGGACTCCGTCAAACATCACAGCAAATCTCCACCAGTGTGGGGGTTGCACCAAGAAATGGAGAACATCATGAAGAAAATCATCATCGGCGGTCTGGCAGCCGGTGCCATCGCGATGGTTCCGGGCGTTGCGCTGGCAGGCCCAGCCTTCGCCGACGCGCACGGTGTCGATCCCCAGCAAATGCAAGAGCAGGCCTGGTCAGCAAGGCCGGCAATCAGGTGAGGCTGTTCAATATCAACGTCCTTGGCGGAGGGCTTGAACACCAGCTCGCAGTTGGCGGAGCTCGACGGGCCTGCCGACCGGGTTTTCAACGGCGGCCACACTCCGGTTGGCAGCAAGGGGCCCAGCGCGTCTCCGAGTTCTCGACGAAGCCGGGCGGACTTCCGGGAATCGTCCACGCCAAGTGGAATTTCTTGGACGCGAACAACCAGGTCACGGACTCGGTCTCGATGGACATGGTGGTGATCCAGGTGCCGGGCCAGCCGCCGAAGCTCGACCTGCAGAACATCCGGACGGGAAACACGGTGCAGACCACAGGAAAGCACTTCGACGACACCGGCGATGTGTTCGACGATTTCACGCAGAGTCCCTAAGCCGTGCCCACAACGCGGTCGATCGAATAGCCGCCCCGGCCTTCATCAGGGCGGCTATTCGTTTGGTCGGTCGGTCTAGGCAGCCTTGTCGAGCAGTTCGACGATCGCGGTGCGCAGCGTCGAGGCGTCTACGTGCTCGGAAATCAACGCCGAACGTCGAGTTTGTCGCCGCCCCGCAGGATGCCCAGCATGATGTGCTCACGGGTAATGGTTTTGTCGTTGTGCGCCAATGCCTCTCGCAAGGCGAGTTCGAGCACCTTTTTCGGCTGATCGCGTGAAAGGGATATGGCCGCGACGTCGACGGCGGCCCGATTTGTGCATTGCGTTGTCGAACGCGCCATCGCCGAAGGTGTGATCGACGTTGTCGCGGACCGCATGGAGGTCGATGCCGATCGATCGCAACGCCTCGGCGTCGTCGTCGAAGGATTCATCGCGGCGGGACTCGGCGGCGATCAGCCGGTCGCGGACCACATCGGCGGTCAGGCCGTAGCCGCTGAGGACACGCGAGAAGTCGTGGCCCGCGCTTTGAATCACGCCAACAAGTAGATGTTCGGGCCGGATCTCGTCGGCGTTGAGTTCGCGGGCCTCTTCCTGGGCCAGCACAACGGCGACCCGCGCGTTGCGGCTGAACCGCTCGAACATGGTCATCTCCTCCGGTTGTACTTCTGGTGCACGGCCTGGCGGCTGACCTCGAGTGCTTCGGCGATGGCCTGCCAACTCCAGCCCTGCTCCCGCGCATTGGCGACGTGCAGCGCCTCCAACCTCTCCTGCAGCCGGCGCAGAGCGCGCACCGTCCGGAGGCCGACGGCAGGGTCGGGGCTGGCGGCATCAACTGCCAGTTGTTCAGCCTCTGTCATGTTGTCAATATAACTTGACTGTCAAGGGAAGTTGACAGCTTGATAGTGTGCGAAGCTCCTGCCTCGGGTATCCAACGCGTTCGAAATCACGAGGAAAGGCATCGATGACGGCAGCACCCCCACGGCTCGAACCGCGCGACATCGCCGAGGCGCAGCGCATCGTCGGGGCGATCGGCGATGCGTTCTCGGCGAAAGTGGTCGGCCAGCAGAATCTGCGCGAGTCGCTGCTGATCGGCCTCCTCACGGGCGGGCACATTCTCATCGAGAGCGTTCCCGGGCTGGCCAAGACGACGGCCGCCCGCGTCATCGCCGAATCCATCCACGGCGGCTTTCAACGCATCCAGTGCACCCCTGACCTGCTACCCAGCGACATCATCGGGACCCAGATCTACGACTCGACGACCAACTCGTTCGTCACCGAGTTGGGCCCGGTGCACACCAACATCGTGCTGCTCGACGAGATCAACCGCTCCAGCGCCAAGACCCAGAGCGCGATGTTGGAGGCGATGCAGGAACGTCAGACCACCATCGCAGGGACCGTGTATCCGATTCCCGAGCCGTTCCTGGTGATCGCCACCCAGAACCCGGTGGACCAGGAGGGCACCTATCCGCTCTCGGAGGCGCAGACCGACCGCTTCCTCCTCAAGGACGTCCTGTCATACCCCTCTCCCGAGCAGGAGGTGGAGGTGATGTCGCGGCTGGATGCCGGGCTCTTCGACAGGAACCATCGCAGCAGGCCGGTCGTCGGTCTGGACGATGTGCGGCGACTGCAGGACATCGTCCGGCACGTCCACATGGACCGGGCGCTGATGCACTACGCAAGCGAACTCGTCGCCGTGACCCGCACCCCTGAGCAACACCTGCCCACCCAGTTCGCCCGGCTGATCGAGTACGGCGCAAGCCCGCGCGCCACCATCGCGTTCTGCCAGGCCGCGCGCGCGTTGGCGGTGCTGTCGGGCCGGGCGCACGTGATCCCCGATGACATCGCCGAAACTGGCCGACCGCGTTCTGCGGCACCGCCTCATCCTCGGATTCGAAGCGGCCAGCACCGGCGTCACGCCGGAAGTGATCATCGATGCCGTCCTGCAAGCGGTCCGGGTGCCCTAGAGGTCGGCGTGGGCAAGCATCTCAACCGGGCCAGGTCGCATTTCGGCACCGACACCCGCGGCCTGCTGGAAGGTGGCCGCTACGCGCTGCTGCACAGTCGCAGCCTGGAATTCGATGACCTTCGGCCGTACGTGCGCGGCGACGACGTTCGCGACATCGATTGGAAGGCCTCCGCCCGCTCGGGCAGCGTGCTGATCAAGCGATTCGTCGACGAGAAGCACCACAAGATCCTGCTAGTCACCGACGCGGGCCGCAACATGACGGCGCAGGCGCCGAGCGGTGAGGCGAAAATCGATGTCGCCGCGAACATCCTGGGTGCCGTCGGGTTGATCACCCTCGGCCGCGCCGATCAGATCGGCATGGTGTACGGCGACGGCCGCGGCATGCGTGAACATCCGCCAGGGCCGCGGCGAGACCCACATCGAAAGCATGCTGCACCGGTTCTACGACCACTCGCTGGCGAACCCGGGCCCAGCGACATCACCTGCCAATTAGATTATGTGGCAACGCATTACCGCCACTCGATGCTCATCGTCGTGGTCTCCGACGAGCCCGAGGTCGATGGCGCGTCTCGAAGAGGTGGTATCGCCGTCTCGCGAGCTCGCCACGACGTCATGTGGGCGATGGTCGCCGACGCGCCCGCAATCGGGACGTCCGATGGTCACCGCGACGGATACGACGTCGCGACCGGCAACTTCGTGATCGGCGGAGCCGACCTCGGACCCCGGGTCGTCGCCGCCTATCGGACGCGCCGAGCAGAATCGGCGGCGCGAACTCGAAGAGTTCATGACCGCTCGCGCGATTCCCCACACGATCGATCGGCGGCAGCGGACAGATTCGCTCTCGATTGGTCGAGATGACCGAGGTGTTCGCCCGTGCCGGATGACGTACTGCAGTTCGTCTTCGGCCCTTCGCCATATGCGGCGTCGTGGCTGTGGATCGGGCTTGGCGCTGCTATGCGTTGTCATCGCTTGGTACGTAGGCGTTTTCGTCTGGACGCTGCCCGCCGACCGGCTGCGGTCCATCCCCTGGATCCGGTCCGTGCACTCGAAACTGCTGCGGCGCAGGTTCGTCCGCAGCAATCCGCTCGATCGACGGCCGATACCGCGCGGGTGAGTTGTCGGCGGCCGAGGCCGGCCACCAGATGAGCCGGACGCTGCGCAGCTTTCTGCACCAGGCAACCGGTACCCGTGCGCAGTACATGCACGTCGAGGCACATCAGGTCGAGCGATCTGGCCGAGGCGGCACCGCTGTTCGCGGCGCTCAACGACGCACAGTTCAACACCGCGTCGCCGGTGGACATCGGCGAAGTCGGTCGACGGCCGAGGAGTTGATCCGTTCGTGGGCCTGACCTGGTGGCCGGTCGCTGTCGCCGGATTCGCCTGTCTGGCAGTCGCTGTCGCTCTCGCGATGCTGCTGCCGATGGAGCAGGCTCGACGGCAGTTGCGCCGGATGGCGAACACATCGCGGCTCACTCGGCTACCCGAATACGCCCGACTGGCCCGGGCGCGGTTCCTCTCGATGTTCGTCGCGGTCGCGTTGCTCGGTGCTGTTGTTCGGCGCCGCGGTGCTGGCCAGCGCCCGGCCGAGCGGATGGTGGTGGTCGAGCGCGGCGCCCGATCCGCCGGAAGACATCATGCTGTGCGTCGGTGAGCCGGTTACCGATCCGGTCACCGGGGAGTTCCTCACCTATTTCGCCGGGCAGGCGAGAACATATGGCACCCAGCGCATCGGCCTCACCTCGCCGAATCGTCGCGTGATTCCCATGACGCGTGACTACCAGTACGTGGCGGGCAAGCTCGGTGACCTGGCCAAGCTTTCGCAGGACCGCGCCGACGACGCCGGCGTCGACACCGCCTCCTTCTCCCCCGCGGTGTCCTATGTCGACTACGCGCCCAGCGTCGAGGACATCTTGGCGTTGTGCATGACCGGATTCCCGTCCTTCGACTCCAAGAGCTCACACCGTCGTTCGCTGATCTATCTGGGACCCGGGCCAGACCGCGACAAGCCGGAGAGACCAGGCGCGTCGCTGCTGACCGCCGAACAGGTCAGCGACATGGCGAGCGATGCAGGCATCCAGATCAACGCGCTGAGCCCGTCGAGCCGCAACGCTGGTGACCTGCCGTCGATCGCCAGAATCGTCTGGTGGCCAATACTTCTCACTCGAAGGCCGCGCAGGACCAGCTCACCGGCGACCTGGACGCCATCCGGAACAGCCCACCGGCGGCGACCGCCCCGGCCGAAGAGTCCGCCACTCCTGGTTCGGCGATGCGCCCGCCGTCCCGCTTGGCGGTCGCCGTGGTGACGTCGATGCTGCTGTGCCTATCGCTGGTGGTGCTGCGACGATGACGTTCCAGCCTGTGGTGCCGCCCGTCGTGCTGCTCGTGGTCGCCGTCGTGGTCGTCGCGCTGCGGCTGCTCACCATGCGGCGGCTTCACGCCACAGCCGGGGCGCGATGGTCGACGGTGTGGCGGTGGTCGGGCTTGACGCTCGCCGTCCTGCTGATCCTCATCGCCGCGGCCAGGCCGGGCATCGAGCACGGCGAGCGCGGTGCATGCCGCCGCGGCGCACAGTCGCCGAGAACACCAACGTCTTCTTCATCGTCGACCGCTCGGCCGGATTCGGCCGTCGAAGACTACGGCGACGAGGCAGTCACGAATGTCCGGGATTCGCAGCGACATCGAAGACCTTGATCGACCAGTACCCGGGCGCACGGTTCGCCATGATCGCCTTCGCGTCCCGCCCGTCGCTGGACTGGCCGCTGTCGGAGGATGCGTGGAGCCTGCGACCCGAGGTGGCGCGCCTGACGCCGTATCCCGCGAGCGACGACGACGAAGACGTAAACGCGGCGGCCGCCGCCAACGTGTTGCGCTATCAGCTCATTGCGGCCGGGCAGCAGTACCCGGACTCCGAGAGCCTGGTGTTTTACTTCGGTTCTGGCGCAGCCGGTTCCCGCGCGCCGCAGGGCGAGTTCGATCCGAGCACGGGTTCGGTGGACGGCGGAGCGGTATTCGGATACGGCGCCGCCCGAAACGGAGCCGGTTTGCGCGATATCGCCGAGCAGCTCGGCCTGCCCTATGTCGACCGCGACGACGGCAGGCCCATCGCGGAAGCCGCCCCCGGCAGCGGCGGCACCACAGCCGGCGCCAGCGGTGCGTCGACGCCATCGGGGGTCGCCGACCGCACGGAGCTGTACTGGGTGTTCACGCTGCTGGCCGCGGTGTTGCTTCTGTTCGAGCTGTTCGCGAGCATCCGCGACGTCCGCCGCACGCAGACTGGCCAGACGGGACGTGGCGCTGTGACGGGCACCCGCAGACCGTCGCGGTTGTCCCTGCGTCGCGGCTGGTGCTGTTCTCGGCGCCGGTGATGCTGGTCGTCCTGCTCGCCGCCGTCAAGATGATTTCGGTTGTCGTTGCCGGCAATTCGGCGGTCACGGACTTTCGTGACGGCGACGCCGACGCGCTAAGCGCCGACACGTCGACACTGAACGCGCTCAACGTGATCGAGCCGGCGAAGGCGCCGTTCGCGGCGGGCACGCTTGCGGTGCTGCAGGGACGGCTCGACGAGGCCGACGCGCAATTCTCGGAGGCGCTGTCGCTGACCGACGCCGAGCAGTCCTGCCCTGTCCTGGTCAACCTCGAATTGGTGCGCGAACGCCGAGGCGACATCGACGGTTGGGAAGGCCGGCCGGATCAGGCCCGCGATTTGTACCGCAGCGCCTTGGCCATCGTCCAGGGCGCCCCCGGCGGGTGCTTCGAGAACAACACCGATCCCGATCCGGAACGCCGCGCGGTCAGAAACGACACGGCCGCCCGGTTGGCGGCCAAACTCGCCGGACTGAATGTCGCGCCGCCGCCACCACCGCCCGCGCCACCACCTGCTCCGCCGCCACCGCCGTCCGCACCCCCGCCCGTGGCAGGCGCAACCGATCCCGAGGGACAACAGGGCGAGCTGCGGCTGGATCCGGGCACAGGAAACCCGACGGACAAACTCAGGCAGATACTGCAGGACGCTGCCGGTTGACCAGGCTCGGAGCGTAGCCTCAGCCCATGAACGACGACCTTCGAAGACGCAGGCAGGCTGGCAAGCGGCAACGTCGCGGCGCTACTCCCGGAGGGTGACCGCACGATCGAAGAGGAGCGCCTGCACCGCAAACAGAACCTGGCGGCGGCGTTCCGTCTGTTCAGCCGCTTCGGGTTCGACGAGGGCGTCGCGGGCCACATCACCGCGCGCGATCCCGAGCTGACCGACCACTTCTGGGTCAATCCGTTCGGCATGCACTTCGGTCACATCCGCGTCAGCGACCTGCTGCTGGTGCGGCACGACGGCACGGTCGTCGAGGGGGACCGGCCGCTGAACACGGCCGCGTTCGCCATCCACTCGCAGGTGCACGCCGCCCGCCCGGACGTGATCGGCGCCGCGCACTCCCATTCGGTGTACGGCAAGTCGTGGTCGACGCTCGGCCGGCTGCTCGATCCGATCACCCAGGATGCGTGCGCCTTCTACGAGGACCATGCCCTGTTCGACCAATACTCCGGAGTCGTCCTCGATATCGAGGAAGGCAAGCGCATCGCGCACGAACTCGGCGACGGCAAGGCCGTCATCCTGCGCAACCACGGCCTGCTCACTGTCGGGCATTCGGTCGAAGAGGCGGCGTGGTGGTTCATCACGATGGAGCGCTCGTGCCAGGCGCAGTTGCTGGCCGAGGCCGCGGGAACCCCGTGCTCATCGACCCGGCGATGGCCAAACTCACTGCGGGACAAGTCGGTACCCACTTCGCAGGCTGGTTCAGCTTCCAGCCGCTGTTCGCGCGGATCACCCGCGAGCAGCCGGACCTCTTCGACTGAGCGTCGGTGCACCGTCCCGGATCCGCAGCGCGTCGGCGGGCTCGCGTGGACGCAGCGCACGAAGGGCCGGCTCAGCTCGGCTGAGCGCCGCCGCCTGCTGGGCGCGATCGCAGCGGGACTGGGTTCCTACGCCGCCGGACGCATCCGAGCCGCGACCGGACGCGTCGCCGCCGGGGGCGCGCGAACTGTCCGCCGCCGCGCTCACCCCACCGGACTCCCGGCTTGCCCGCACGGCCGAAGCCGCATGCCGCGAGCAGCCGCAGTCGGTGATCGGCCACGGCTACCGCACGTGGATGTTCGGCGCCGGGCTGGCCACGCTCGACGGAGCCACGCTCGACATGGAGCTGTTGTACGTCGCATCCCTCCTTCACGACTTCGGGCTCTCGCAGGCGGTCGACGGCGAGGACTTCACGCTGCGAAGCGCCGGGCGACTCCAGCGGTGCGCCGACGAGGCCGGTCTGGAACCGGCCACCGTCGACCAGGCGGCCGATGCCATCACCGTGCACGCCGGCCCTGGTATCACGATCGAGCGCGACGGTGCTCTCGGTGTGTATGTCCAGGCCGGTGCCATGCTCGATCTGGCCGGCATGCGCGTCGGTGACCTCAGTCGCGCGTACCGGGACGACGTCATCAACGCGCACCCCCGCGCGGGTGTCACCGCCGACCTGCTGGCGAGGATCAAGGCCGAAGCGTCGGCCAATCCGCAGGGCCGGATGGCGTTGTTGCGTCGATGCGGACTGCCGGTACTGCTTCAGCTCAGCCCGCTGCGGCCGCGCTGACACGCTACCGCAGGACGTCGAGCAACCGGTCCAGGTCGTCCTCGGTGTTGTACAGGTGGAAGCCGACGCGCACGGCGCCTGCGCGGATCGACGCACGGATCCCCGCCCGCCCCAGCTTGTCGGCCGCGGCGGTCGGGATCGACACGATGGCCGAATCTTCCTGCGGCAGTTGCAGTTCCGCGCGGAGCCGACGCGCCAACCCCAGGGCATGCGCCTCAATCGCGTCCCGGTCCAGCGACGCAAGCCACGGCAGCGTCAGGCCCGACCCCAGCGCACTGAACCATGTCGGCGACACATCGAACCGTCGTGCATCCCCGGCAAGCCGCAGCGGCAGCCCGTAGATCGTCGACCACGGCTGCTCGCCGGCATACCAGTTCGCGGCATGCGGAATCATCGAGCTCGTCACCCGATCGCTCAGCGACATCCATGCGGTACCGCGCGGCGCGAGCAGCCACTTGTACACCGCCGCGACGGTGACGTCGGCCCACGGCAGTTCGACGTTCTTCCAGCCCACCGCCTGGGTGACGTCGATGACGGTCAGCGTGTCCGTTCCCACCACGTTCGCCCGCAACGCGTCGACGTCGAGCACCGCGCCGTTGGCCGACTGAACGAGGCTGGCGGTCACCACGTCGTAGTCGCTCGCGGTCGTCACCAATTCGTCAGAATCGAGTTCGGTGATCGTGACACCGCGCACCGCCTGTGCGGCGAACGGAAAAGTGGTGCTGGTGAATTCGCCCGACAGCGTCGCCACCCGGCTGCCGTCGGGAACGGCGGCTGCGACCAGTCCAAGCGCCGACGAGACGGTGCCCGCCATCACCACCGAGTCGACGGGCACACCGACAAGGGCGGCATAGCCGGTCCGGCCAAGGCGGACGGACTCGTCGAACGACGGAACGTCCATCGTGCCTGCCTGCCATACGCGCAGGCATTCCTGCAGCGAATCGAAGAGGAACTGCGGTGGCAACCCGTAGGTCGGCGAATTCAGAAACCCTTCTGCGCCAACGAATTCGGCCCCGAAAGCCTCACGCGCCACGACTGCCGTCACTCTGCCGGCGGTTCTTCGCCGCGCAGCCTGGCCTGCAGCTGCTCGCGATCCTGACGTCTCCGCTCGTCGACCGCCGCGATGCTCGCGGTGGCGCGTTGCGCAGCGGAGCGAAGATCCAGATGCCCAGGGGCAGCGCGATCACGATCGCGAACAGCAGCGCGATGACGAGCGGAAAGTCGCGCACCCCGAGCAGATGCGCGCCTCCGAAGATCACCGCGGTCAGGACGGCGACGAGCAGCAGTCGGGCCAGCGCGTAGGCCAGCACGTCAACGAACGAGACGGGATCCGGGTCGGGACTCAGCCACGGCCCGAGCCTACCGACGGCGCGTATATTCAGATCAAAGGAGGTTTTCGTGGCTTATCTGCTCCTCGTGCTCGTCTTGGCCGGCCTGGTCTATGTCGGCTGGCGGCTGACCCGCGCCACGGCCAGCCGACCCAAGACGCGGACGATCGGCCCCGACGACGACCCGGATTTCCTGCGTCGGCTCGGACACGGGGACAACCCCCGCCCCAGCTAGCCGCGGCCTAGAACAGGTCGTTGGGCTGCTTTGCGCCCGGAAATCCATCTGCGACCACCGCGGCCAAGCTCGACCAGTGCCTCACGAGTCTCGCGCCGCAGGCGCTCCAGGCTGATCTCCGCGCCCTCCTCGAGATGCGGGTCGAACGGCACCAGCCGCACCGCCCGGCAACGGCGGGAGAAGTGGTCGACGACCTTTTGCATGTCGACCTTGCCCGACCGCGGGCGCACCGCATTGATCACCGCGATCGAGTTCTTGACCATGTCTTCATGCCCGTGCGCATCGAGCCAGTCCAGCGTCGCCGATGCGCTGCGGGCGCCGTCGACCGATCCCGAGCTGATGACGATCAGGACGTCCGCCTTGGCCAGCACCGACGACATCGCCGAATGCATCAGGCCGGTTCCGCAGTCGGTGAGGACCAGGCTGTAGAAACGCTCCAGCACCTCCAGCGTCCTGCCGTAGTCGTCGGCGCTGAACGCCTCCGACACGGCCGGGTCGCTCTCCGACGCCAGCACTTCGAGTCGGCTCGGCCCCTGCGACGTGTAACTGCGGACGTCGCTGTAGCGTTCGATGCCTTCGGCGTCGCGCAGCAGATGGCGCACCGTTGCCGGGGTTTCCAGCGGCACCTTCTGGCTCAGCGTGCCGCGGTCGGGGTTGGCGTCGACGGCGACCACGCGATCGCCGCGGATGGAGGCGAACGTCGCGCCGAGCGTCGCGGTGATCGTGGTCTTGCCGACACCGCCCTTCAGCGACAGCAGCGCGATCCGGTAGCAACCCTGCATCGGCCGGTTCACCTGCGAAATCAGGTCGTTGTAGTGGATAACCTTCGGGCTTTCGCCCAGGTTGATCTGCTTGGCGGAGGCCAGGTACACCCAGCGCCGCCAGCCGCTCGACGGCGGCCGTTTGGCCTGACGCAAGCAGCGAGGCGGTGGACAGTTCCGGATACCGAGGCGGCACGGTGTGCGCGCCCGGCTCAGCGACGGGAAGCCCGGTCGGCGGCGTGGGATCGGTCCACTCCGGCGGCGTCGTATCCTCGCTCGCCGGATCGGTGAACCGCTGTTGCGACCGGAAACCCTGCGACGGATCGTCAGACAACGGCTAGTCCCTTCTCGTTGGCGGTTCGATGGTGCGGCTCAGCCACGCTGTTCCATTGTCGGCTCAGCCGACGCCGGCATACGAGTGCAGCCCGACGGTGACGAGGTTGATGAAGAACAGGTTGAACACCATCGCGACGAAGCCCGCGACGTTGATCCACGCCGCCTTCTTGTCGCGCCATCCCGCGGTCGAGCGGGCGTGCAGGTAGGCGGCATAGATGACCCATGCGATGAACGACACCGTCTCCTTGGGGTCCCAACCCCAGTACCGGCCCCACGCTTCCTCGGCCCAGATCGCGCCGAAGATGACGCCGAACCCGAACACCGGGAACGCGAAAATCGTTGTGCGATAGGCGATGCGGTCCAGGGTCTGCGCGTCGGGCAGCCGCGCCACGATCCGGGCGACCGTGCCATGCGGCGCCGTCTTCCGATGCAGCGCCGAGCGGCGACATCTTGACCAGGAACAGGATGCTGGCCACGCCCGCGACCAGGAACACCCCGGAGCCGAGGCTGACAACCGACACGTGGATGGGCAGCCAGTAGGACTGCAGCGCGGGCATCACCGGCGCAGCGTTGGTGTAGAGCCAGCGGCCCGACACCGTCAGCAGAATCAGCACCGGCACCAGCACGAACACCCACAGCGCGCGGTACTGCGCGCGGCGCAGCACAATCGCGGCCGCGACCAGACCCGAGAAGCAGGTCAGGTTGATGAACTCGTACATGTTGCCCCAGGGCACGCCGCGCGGTGGCCAGCCCGCGCAGCACGATGCACAGCAGGAGCAGCGCGATGCCGGCATAGACCAGTGCCAGCCCGGCCTTTCCGACGCGCTCGTCGAGCGGGCGTCGCGGTGCGTCGGCGACGACGCCGGGGTGGCGCTGTCGGCGCTCACGGTCCCCGCAGCGACCAGTTCGCGGTCGGCGACTTTGCGGCTGCGGGCATAGGCGAGCTCGACGGCGAGGAACAGCAGGGCGACCACCAGCACGACGACCGACGAGGTGAAGGCCCAGTCCGAATTGCGGGCCAACCCGATGTCGATGTGCTCGGTGTTCATGCGCGATCAGACCTTCTCTCTTGACGGCTCCGCGGTGTCGAGTCCGTCGAGCAGCCGGTGCGTCAACCGCTCGAACTCGTCGCCCCAGCCGGAGTTGTCGGTGCGAGCAAGTCCGCCCAGCTCGACGCTTACGGTACCTGCAGCACCTGGTGCGATTCGAACCCAGACCCGGCGCCGCCGCACGATCAGCGACACCAGCAGGCCGGCCATCATCGTCAGCGCGAACACCAGCACCCACACCTGCGCCGGGTCGTGGGAGACCTGCGCGTTGATGAACGGCACCGCCCCGTCGAATCGCACCTGGGTGCCGTCGTCGAGCCGGGTCTGCTGGCCGGCGCGCAGGTTGACCCGCGCCGCCTTGGTCAGCCGGTTCTGCTCGATCAGCCGCGGATCGAGCGAGAACAGCGACTGCGGTCGCCCGGTGTCCAGCCCGGTGTCGCCGCGATAGATGTCCACCGCCACGGCGGGGTTGTTCAGCGCGGGGAAGCTCGACGACAGCAGGGTGCCGTGCAGCAGCTCGGTCGGCGCGAACAGACCCTGGATCGCGAGCTGATGCTTGCGGCGCTCGTCGGCGTTCGGGTAGGTGCCGCCGGGCGGGTCGAACCGCATCACGCCCGACGACAGCAGGGTCAGGGGATCGTCGGGCCGCCACTGCACGGTCTGGGTGCGGGTCTGGCCGTCGGGGAAGGTGACGGTGAACGTCGGCGCGTAGCCGTGGCCCTGCAGGTAGATGCGGTCCCCGCCGATCCGCAGCGGTTCGTTGACCTTCAGGTGGTAGGGCCGCCAGGTGTCGGTGTCGAGGTCGGCGCCCGCCTGGTAGTCGACGTTGGCGGCGAACGACAGCGCCTGCCCGCTCGGCAGGTAGTGCGCGTCGAAGTCGTTGACCCGCAGGCAGATCGGGTTCAGCGAGGTGCCGTCGACGGTGTTGCCTGCGCGGAATGAGTCGAACGCTGCCGGCGAGGCCGAGCAGAAGCCCGGTCCGCCGTCGGCGACCACGATGACATTGCCCTCGTAGCCGAACAGCTTCCCGACGGCGACCGCGACGAGCAGGCCGAGCAGCGCGAAATGGAAGACGATGTTGCCGAACTCGCGCAGATAGCCCTTCTCCGCGGATATTTCGGTGATCTCGCCCTCGTTGCGGGTGACGCGTCGCCATCCGGTCAGCCGTTCCGACACCGTCGCCGCGACCTCGTCGGGTTCACCGGCCACCTCGGCGGTGTGGTGTTTGGGCAGCCGGGCCAGGTTGCGCGGGGACGCCGACAGGTGTGGCCCGCAGGCTGCGGACGTGTTCGAGCAGTCTCGGGGTAAGGCAGCCGACGAGCGAGATGAACAGCAGTACATAGATGGCGGTGAACCAGAAGCTGGAGAACACCTCGAAGGCCTGCAGCCGATCCAGCCAGGGCCCGATCGTCGGGTGCTCGGCGATGTACTGCTCGACCTTTGCTTCGTTGAGGCTGCGCTGCGGCAGCAGCGCGCCAGGGATCGCGGCCAGCGCCAGCAGGAACAGCAGCACCAGCGCCGTTCCCATCGACGTCAGCGTGCGCCATGTGTTTCGCGCCAACGCCAAAGCGCGCCTCATCGAAGCTCCTCGGCTGCAAACCTCGGGTTCCAGTTCGGGAAGGAATGCTGATCCGCCGGTGTACGGCTGTCGTACTACGTCGGGGATGTCGGTGGTGGTGGTTACGGTGCGGATATGTCGCGGTTCCGGCTGTTGCCTACTCCTGAGCAGGAGGAGGCGTTGTTGGCGCACTGCCGCGACGCGCGGTATGTGTGGAATCTGGCGGTGGAGCAGCAGCAGCATTGGCAACCGGGACGCAAGGCTCCCGGCTACATCGAGCAAGCCGCGCAGTTGACCGAAGCGCGCGCCGAGTACGCCTGGCTTCGCGCCGGAAGCCAGACAGTGCAGCAGCAGGCGCTGCGGGATTTCGCGCAAGCCATGCAGAACTTCTTTGCTGGCACGCACCGTCGCCCGACGTGGCGCAAGGCCGGTGTGCACGAGGGGTTTCGGCAAGTCGCGGTGAAACCACATCACGTCGAGCGGCTGAATCGCCGCTTTGGTCGGGTGTGGGTGCCCAAGGTGGGCTGGGTGCGGTTTCGGCTGACGCGGCCGGTGCCCGCCGGTGTGAAGTCCTACCGGGTCACCCGTGATCGGGCCGGCCGCTGGCATATCGCGTTCGCCCACATACCCGCCCCGATCTCCGGGCCGGGTGAGGGCAGCGTGGTGGGCATCGACCGTGGTGTTGCGGTCTCGGCGGCGCTGTCGACCGGCGAACTGCTGCACGCACCTAGTCTGACCCGGGGTGAGGCCAAGCGGTTGAAGGTGCTGCAGCAGCGGCTCGCCCGGCCAAGCGTGGCTCCAACCGGCGCGCGCGAACGAAACAGGCGATCGCGAAACTGAAGGCCCGTGAGGCCGACCGGCGCAAGGACTGGGTCGAAAAAATAACCACTGACATCGCTCGCCGCTTCGACACGATCAGGATCGAAGCCCTGGACGTGCGGGCGATGACGCGTTCTGCGCGGGGAACTGCCGAGCGGCCCGGTGTGCGTGTTACCCAGAAGCGCGGGCTCAACCGCGCCATCAGCCGCAGCGGTTGGGGCTTGCTCGATGCGCGTTTGCAGCACAAAGCTTACGGTCGGGTCGAGCAGATCCCGGCCGCGTAACGTCGCAACGATGCTCGGTGTGCGGGCACGTCGCGCCCGGAAACCGTAAGAGCCAAGCGGTCTTCGAGTGCCAAGCCTGCACTGCTGGACGGTGCAACGCCGACGTCAACGCCGCACGCAACATCGCCGCCGGACGGGCGGTGACAGCACGGGGAGACCTCGCCGGTGGGCGGTCTGCGAACCGTGAACCTCAACTCTGCTACTCCTGCCGCGTAAGTCGATGGGATGGGGTTGGAATCTCCGGACTTCAGTCCGGGGAGGACGTCAAATCGGCAATCTGACGTCGCTGACGAACGCGTCGCGCACCCACGAGACGAAGTCGTTCCACACGCCGGTGACCAGCGCGGTGCCAACGAGGATGAGAAGCACACCGCCGAAGATCTGGATCTGCCGGCTGTGCCTGCGCAGCCAGCCCAGCCCCTGGACGGCGCGCGCCGAACCAAAGGCCAACAGTACGAACGGAATTCCCAACCCAAGGCAGTAGGCGATCACCAGCAGCACACCGCGGGCGACGTTGGCGCCGTCGGTAGCCGACGCGACCGCGATCACCCCGGTCAGCGTTGGACCAAGACACGGCGTCCAGCCGAGCGCGAACACCGCACCCAACAGTGGCGCGCCGCCGATTGTCGACAGCTGCCGCGGCGCGAAGCGGGTATCGCGCTGCAGCAGTGGGATAAAGCCCACGAACACCAGGCCCATCAGGATGGTGACCACTCCGCCGATGCGCTGCAGCAGCATCTGGTTGGTGATCAGCGTGCTTGTCATGCCCAGCACGGCAACCGTGCCGAGAACGAAGACGGCGGTGAACCCCGCCACGAACAACGCAGCCGCCCCCGCGACTCGAAGCCGCGCCGCCTTGACCGCGACTCCACTATCCCCGCGGTTCCGGTTCCTCCTCCACACCGACGACCGCGGCGAGATATGACAGATAGCCGGGCACAAGGGGCACCACGCACGGAGAGGCGAACGACACCAGCCCCGCGAGCACGGACACGCCGCAGCGCTGCCAAAAGCGGTCCGGCGGTGGCGATCTCGGCGAACCCGGTCACTGCGAAACCGGCTCGGCGGTCAAGCGTTCAACCACGGGCTGCAGGTCTGCGGCGAGCAGCTCCCGCAGAAACACCGCAGCCACCCGGTGCTCGCGGTCCAGCACGACGGTGGACGGAATGACGGAGGTCGGGTACTTGCCGCCGAACGCGATCATGGTGCGCATCGACGGGTCGTATATGGACGGATACGTGATCTTGCGGTCGACGACGAAGTCACGCGCGGCATCGCGGTTGTTGTCGCGTACGTCGATGCCGAGGAAGGCAACCCCGTCGGCCTTGGTGGCGTCATAAACCGTCTGCAGCTGGCTGACCTCCGAGCGGCACGGCCCGCACCACTGGCCCCACACGTTGATGACCACGACCTTGTGCGCGAAATCCTCGAGCGAAACGGTCTTGGCCGGATCCATCAGGTCGGGTCCGGCTAATTTGCCTGGGCGGCCACGACTTTCGGGTGGGTCGTAGAAGATGTCGGTTTTGCCGCCGGGAGCGACGAATTCGAAGGTGCCGCCCTGGGCGACGGCGTCGTCACCTGTGGAGCATCCAACGAGCGCGACCAGCGCCGCGCTCGCGATGACGAGCCACCGCCTCACCGCCCGGCCAGCTCCGAATAACCCCAGCCGACATAGGAGTCCCCGTGAAAATAGAACGACGTCAGCGAGGCCAGGTTGCACATGCGCCGCGTCGGGAAATGGTGCAACGTCTTGTCGTTCATCGCCCGCCGCAGCGTCTCCACCGGCAGCTGATGGCTGACACAAACCGCCTCGTGGCCCGCCGCTTTGATACGGGCGCGGTTCACCGCGGCCACCATCCGCTCCGCGATCTCGTCATAGGGCTCCCCCCACGACGGGGTGCGCGGATTCCGCAGGTACCACCAGTTGCGCGGGTCGCGCAGGGCACCATCGCCGGGCGACACCTTCTGGCCCTGGAAGATGTTCGCCGATTCGATCAGATCGTCGTCGATGTCGATCGGCAAGCCGTGGCGTTCCGCGATCGGCGCCGCGGTCTCCTGCGCACGCTCCAACGGCGAGGCGACAACGTAGGTGATGTCGCGGTCGGCCAGCCAGTCGGCGACCGCCTGCGCCTGCGCACGCCCCTTGTCCGACAAGTGGTAGTCGGGCAGTCGGCCGTACAGGATCTTGTCCGGGTTGTAGACCTCGCCGTGACGCATCACGTGCACGATCGTCTTGTCCGTCATGCCGGCTTGGCCTCCGCGGCGGCGCGAGCGGCGCCGGGAAGGGCGGCGGCGATGCGGTCGAATGCGGCGTCGTCGAGCGCGGCTGAGACGAACCAGGTTTCGAACGCGCTGCACGGCGGATACACGCCCGCGTCGAGCAGCGCGTGGAAGAACGCGGGGTAGCGCCACGTCTCGCTGGCCTTCGCAGAGGCGAAGTCGGTCACCGGTTCCTCGGTGAAGAACACGCTGAACATGTTGCCCGCACTGGAAATCCGATGGGCAACACCTGCGTCGGTCAGCGCGTGCGACAGCAGATCGGTCAGCCGGACGGCGTTAGCGTCCAGCTTCGCGTACACGGCGTCGTCGGCCGCGCGCAGCGTCGCCAGCCCCGCCGCCATCGCGACGGGGTTACCCGACAGCGTGCCCGCCTGATACACAGGGCCGAGCGGGGCCAGCCTCTCCATCACCTCGGCGCGGCCACCGAACGCCGCCGCGGGAAGGCCGCCGCTCATCACCTTGCCGTAGGTGAACAGGTCGGCGGCGACGGAATCCACTCCGTACCAACCGGATCGGCTCACCCGAAAGCCGGTCATCACCTCATCGAGGATCAGCAGCGCGCCATGGTCGGTGGTGATGCGCCGCAGCTCGGCGTTGAAGCCGTCAAGCGGCGCGACGGTGCCCATGTTGCCGGGGCTGGACTCGCTGATCACGCAGGCGATCTCGTCGCCGAACCGGGCGAACGCATCCTCGACCGCGGGAATGTTGTTGTACGGCAACACCATCGTGTCGGCCGTGGCTGCGCCGGTGACGCCGGGTGAGGACGGCAGGCCAAGCGTCGCGACGCCCGATCCGGCGTCGGCCAGCAGCGCGTCGCTGTGGCCGTGGTAGCAGCCGGCGAACTTGATGATCTTGGCGCGGCCGGTGTAGCCGCGGGCCAGCCGGATCGCGCTCATGGTGGCCTCGGTGCCCGAGTTGACCAGCCGTAGCCGGTCGACGGCGTCGACCCGTTCGATGATCTCGGTGGCCAGCTCGGTCTCGGCGGGGGTGGGCGCGCCGAAGGACAGCCCGCCCGCCGCGGCCCTCTGCACGGCCTCGACGACGGCGGGATGGGCGTGGCCCAGAATCATCGGGCCCCATGAGCACACCAGGTCGACGTAGCGGTTGTCGTCGGCGTCGGTCAGCCAGTAGCCGTTGGCGGAGGTGATGAAGCGCGGGGTTCCGCCCACCGCGGTGAACGCCCGCACCGGCGAGTTCACCCCGCCGGGGATGACGGCGCACGCGTCGGCGAAGAGCTTCGCGGAGAGGTCGTCGCTGGACATGGCCACCAGTGTCCCAGCTGCCCAGGAGCGTCAACTACAGGGTGTAGTGGTCTTAGCCGGGGGCGAGCGCGAAGGTCGGGTGGTCGGCGTCCGAGGGGAGCTGCTTCCAGTAGCCCTCGACGACCTTGCCCGCCAGCGGCCGGTAGGCGGCGATGATCGGCCCGCGCTGCTCGACGGGGACCTCGGTGGCCACGTATTTCGCGTCTCCGAGCTTGACGTTCGGGTCGGCGCGCACGTTCTTCACCCATTCGGCTTCGCCCCGGGTCGACACCAGATATTTCACGCCGTCGACCTCTGGGACGACCACCGGGATCTGCTGCGGCTGCTTGCTGACGCGTTTCGTCACGGTCAGCGTCTGGCTGCTGCCGGCGCCGGTCGCCATCGCGAACCTGTTGAAGATCTTGCGCACGAACCACGGAGGCTTGAGGTAGGCCATGTCCACGAGTTTGATGGCCCTATGCAGCTACCGCAATGGTTGGAGGTCAGCGTCGCGCATTCACGTGCGCGCGGATCGGGCCCCTGGCGACCGTGGTGAACGGCACGTCGACGGGGAAGTCGTCGTCAAGCGACCGGATCTCGGTGGACCGGACGATGGTGGCCAACGCCAGCGTCGTTTCCAACCGCGCGAAGTGTTCGCCGATACACGAGCGCGCGCCGCCTGCGAACGGGATGAACTGCCAGCGGTCGCGCGCCTTGGCGGCTTCCGGGCTGAACCGGTCGGGGTCGAACACCAACGGCTGCGGCCACAAGTCCGGATCCCGGTGCACCGCATAAATCCCGACCAGGACGAGAGTGCCCGCCTGCACCCGGTGGCCGTCCACCGCGATGTCGCGCACGGCCATCCTGCCGACCCCCGCGGCGGGCGGGCAGAGGCGCAGCGCCTCGTGCAGCACCTGAACGGTGTAGCCGAGCCTGGGCACATCGGCAGGCGTGAGCTCCCGGTCGCCGATCTGGCGAGCCTCGGCGGCGACGCGGTCCTGGATGTCGGGGTGGTGTCCGAGCGCCCACAACGCGTAGGTGAGCGCCGTTGCGGTGGTGTCGTGGCCTGCCAGCATGAAGATCAGCAGGTCGTTGCAGATGTCGTCGTCGGAGATCGACTGCCCGGTTTCGGGATCGGTGGCGGCGAGCAACGCGTGCACGAGCGGCGCATCGATCGTCGGATCCGCCCGGCAGGCCGCCAGCATGTCACTCGGCGACCTTGCGCATCGCCGCGACCGCCGCGCGGGCCCTGGCGCGCGCAGGGGTCGGCAACCACCGTGGTGCGCGCAGTGGACGCAATGCGCGGTCAGCGGTGTAGGACGACGCGACGTGCATATGGTCGGCGATCACATCCTCGCGTTGATTCAGATCGAGGCCAAGCACCGAGCGGCCGAGCGACCGCATGGTCACCCGCCGGCTGTCGACGTCGAGGTCGACCTCTCCGCTCGCCGGCCAGCTTTCGCACAGCGCTTGCGCGGCATGCGACATGTGGCCGCCGAAGTTGCGGACATTCGGTTTGGTGAAGACGGGCTGCAGTGCGCGCTTGCGCGGCAGCCACGGCTCGTTGGGCAGGACGAACAGGCTGTCGCCCGCCAAGTGCTGGACTTCCTCGTGCACGATGCACCGCTCGGAGAATGCGTCGTTGCGGCCGAGCACATCGCGTATCCCGCTGGGCGAGAACACCGCAACGATCGGGGGCCCCAGCCACTTCGGGCCGACCTGAATCCGGGTGACATGACCTCCGGCGTCCCTCAGCGTTTCCTGCCCGGCCTCGAGCGTGCGTACCGCAGCAAGCAATTGCCGAATCGACAGTGGATTCTTGGGCGCCAACGGCAGTGTGCTGACATCGCTCACGAGTGCCAGAGCAGGACCTCACCTTCACCCTTGGTCATCACCGTTCCCGCCATCACCCGCAGCCGGTAAGGGCTGAGCCGCAGCGCGGCGAACTCGTCGGAGGTGGGGCCGTCCTTCCACTGCGGAATGATCATGGGGTCGTAGCCGACGGGTTCGGGTCCGTTGGCGAACTTGTCCCACACCGCCTTTCGGGTTTCGTCGTCGGAATACCACTCCACCAGGCACTCCGCGCTGCAGGTGTCGTGGCTGGGCGACCAGTAGTTGAGGGACATCTCCGGATGCGCCGAAAGGTGGGCCCGCTTGACCGGAGTGGGCACCGTGGCGATCCAGCCGAACAGGTCCGTGCCGTCCCACTCCCAGATCGGGTGCAGGACGCGGCTGCGCGGGCGGCCATTGGCGTCGACGGTGGCGGCCGACGCCCACACGATCGAGTGGGCCATTCTCACGAAGGCCGGGGCGATCTGGTCCAGGGACGTCATGCAGGCACCGCCCGTAGCGCGGCGGGCAGGCTGGGCAGAAAGTGCTGGGTCGCGAACGCGCGGATGTCGTCGGCTGTTTCCAGCGGTTGCGAGCCGGGTAGCAGCAGCGCCATCGCCGCGTAGCGCAGGATGGTGTCAGCCAGCTCGTTGACCGCCGCCTCGCCGATCTGGTCGGCGAAACCTGCGGGGAAGATCACCCGCAGTGCGTCGGCCATTCGCTCGATCGCGGCGCCGTAGTGTCTGCCTGCCAGCTCGAGGACGAGCGGCGGGCTCGTCGGTCATCATCCGGTTCAGCACGCGGTGCCTGCGAAACCGAAGAATCGACAAGGTGAAAGCCTCGACGTAGTAGTTCGACTGCGGCCCAGCCTGTTTGAGTTCGGTGGCGATATCGGCGAACAGGGCGACGTTTTCGCGCTCGACAACGGCGGCCACCAGCTCGTCCTTGTTCGAGAACCGACGGTAGATGGTCGTTCGGCTGACTCCTGCGCGACGGGCGACGTCATCGAGCGCGACGCGGCGCAGGCCGTGGCGTTCGAACTCGACGACCGCGGCGTCGAGGATGGCTTCAGTGCTCGGGTCAGCTACGGGCATACCCGGCTTGGGCGAACTTGTTGTAGCGCAGCCGCATCGGCAGATGATCCCACAGCCAGTTGACCGGGCGCGACCGCCAGAACGACGCGAAGCGTTGGTAGCGCCGGTCCTGCCGATCGCTCCACGGCAGACCGAGCAGCTCACGGGTGCGCGGCGGCATACCGCCGGTGGTCAGGAACGCCGCAGCCGGATTGAACAATGCCGAGACGGCCCGCCACAGCGGCACAGGCACGCCCTTCGGGCGCGGATAACCCTTGGTGACGTACCCGACGCCGTACTTCGCGGTCGGATGGGCGACGACGATCTCGTCGATCATCCGGTCCCAGTACCGCTCGAACTGGGCGTAGTCGGCGGGCATGGCGCGCTCGCTGACGCCGTAACGGCGGTACCACGTCTTTGATTCGAGGTAGATCTGCTCCTTCTCCTCGCGGCTGAGCCGTTTGACGAAGGTGTCGGCGAAATAGAGCACCTGGTCGACGAATGTCGCGTGCGCCCAGAAGTAGGTCTCCGGGTCGAGCGCGTGGTAACGCTCGACTTTGCCGTTCTGGCTGGGCATGGTGCCCTTGATCTCGCGGTGGAAGTCGCGGACCTGCTGGCCGGGGTTGTCGCCGTCGCTGCCGTACACGGTCATGAAGATGGGCGGCAGCGACCGCTTCACCCGGGCCGCGGTGTCGTCGAAGAACACCGAATGGTCGAGCACGCCCTGGCCGAGCTCGGCGAGCATGTTCTGCAGGACTGCGGGCCGGGGGCCGATCAGGTACATCCGGTTGTCGCCGAAGAAGCGCCAAACCAGCGACTGCGGGTCCAGCGGCAGGGCGTCAGCAAGCCGTTGCGAGGTGTCCGCCAACTCGGTCATGTGGAACAGTGTTACAAATTTCGCACTCTGTACCAAGTCCCTTGTGAGCGGCCTCACACATACGATTGCGCAATGTCGGTGGCGACCAGGGCCCTGGATTTGTCGACACGCTATTTCTGGAGGGTTGTAGGCAGGCGGATCGACATCAGAGGGGATCACCGCTGGCTCGCCTCACCGACGAACGCCCTCGAGGCGCGTGGTGACGCATGGCTGGAGGGGCTCGAGTCGGCGGGCCGCGTTCGTCCGCCGCTGGTCGACGACGGGCTGCTGGCCGACTTCTCCGCGCTCGACGGACCACAGTTCGCGTCGGCGGATGTCGACGATCGGGTGCGCGACTTCTACGAGCGGACAGCGTCCTGGCAGATGGAGGTGTGGTCTGGATGGAACGCACTCTTCGCGCCCGGCGGTGAACTGATAGCCCGGCTGTGGGGACGGCGCGTCGAGCAGCTGGCACTGCCCGTGAAGCCGCTCTCGGTCAGCCGCGGGATGGCGAGCACGGTGCGCATCGTCGATGACGAGAAGGGCGAGCGCCTCGGCGCGGCATGGGTGCGCAACCTGAAGTCCGACGGATCAAAGGTCTACAGCGGCTTTTATCGCGTTGCCCAGCTGCAGGGAATCGAGCAGCCGCATGTACACGTCTCGTTCCCGCTCGAAAGTGGCAGCATTCAGGTTTTCCTGACACCCCGCAACGACGCAGACGGATCCTTTTGGTTGCATTCTCGCTCAGCGTCTTTCGGTGCCGACGGCGCATACGCTGTGGTCAGGTTCGGCGAGAACTGGTATGCCGCGCAACCCCCGCTACGGGAGACGTTTCATGTCTTCACCGACGATGACGGTGTTCTCAGGACTGATCACTGGCTGAAGCTGGGTCGTTGGCAGGCCCTTCAGCTGCACTACCGACTCGACCGCCGGTAGCCGAGGCCCGCCGCAGCCGGGCGATCCCGTCCACGGCAAGAATGCCCGCAACCGTCGCCAATAGAAGCATCAGCACCAGCATCGGCGGGCTGTAGGCCACCGAAGTGGTCTGCGGCTCGCCCTCGAGGATCGGGGCGACCGCGACGACCGACTGCGCGCCGAACCAGCTCCACACCGCGCCTGCGGCCAGCACGACGGCCAGCACCAGCTCGACGGTCGCGCGCCGCTTCTGGCTCATGGCTTCGGCTCCGGAGGGATCCGCTCGTCCACCAGGTTGATCAGCGCCTCCCGCAGCTGTCGGTGCTTGCGCGCCCATGCCTGCGCGGTGCGGTCATTGGTCAGCTTGACGCCGATGCCGGTCCGGCCCTTCGGCACGCCGGTGAGCTCGCCGAGCGCGCGGGCCGACTGCCACTTGGGCACCTCGTTACCCGTCGCTTCCGGGTAGATCCGCACGATGTCGTCGATGTGGATTCTCTCGGCGCCCTCACGCAGCGTGGTTGGGGTCAACTCCACAGAAGTGTGGATCCGCGCCGCCTTGATCTGAACGGTGATGAAGCCGGTGACCAGCACGAAGAAGACCGTCGGCACCAGCAACTGGATCCCCAACCCTGCGGACAGCTGGATCAACAGCATCGCGATGCCCGCCGCAGGCCCGGACAGCACCCACAGCCAGCTGGCGCCCGGCTCGTAGAAGAGAACGTCGGTCCGCTCGCTGCTCTGGGTCACGGCGTCTCCTCCGACGTGGAACCAGCCTTGAGCTGATGGCCGCATGATCAAGCACGGCGCCGACCATCGTCAGGACCATCGGGATGCAGCCACAGGGCGCCGCCATATCATCAGCGCGAACAAGGCCAGCAACACGACGAGCGCGAGCGCGAGCGCCGACGGCCGCCCGCCGGTAGCCGGGCATGCCCTGCCCGGGTGCGGCCCGCCAGATAGCCGAGCGCCAGGCCCGCCACCGCGAACAGGGCACCGGCACCGCGGAAGAAGGTCGGCAGGTTGCCCCGCGTCAACGCCATCAGCACACCGAGCAGGACCAGTGAGATCGCCGCCGCCACCCACAGCCAGAACACCGCGTCGACGATGCGTCGCCGGTCAGACGGCGCGGAACGGGTGCTGACATGTCGGGCAAGCCTAACGGTCGCTATCGAACAAAGAAGCTGTGGGCGTCCTTGCGGTGCAACAGGAACACTCCCCCAGCGATCAAGACCGAGCCGACGATGGCGCTGACCGCGTAGAGCACGGCGGGGGTGGGCGGCCGGTCGATCGAGAACAGACTGCTTCCGGCATACACCACCGAGGCCACCCCACCGCCGGTGAGCAGCGTGCGCGCCCAGCGGTAGCCCTGTCGCATCAGGAACAGAAACGTGACCACGATCGCGGCGAGCACGAACACGAAGGTGCCCGAGATGGCGTAGACCACCAGCGGCGCATCGGGGCGCTCGTTGCTCACCATGTCCACCACGTAGCCGGTGACCATCAGCGGCACCGACACCAGCCACAGCCAGAAGCCGGTGTCGACGTCGGTTGGGCGTACCTCGACGCTCACGCCAGCCAGTCGGCCACGTCGGCCGCCCAGTACGTCAACACGATGTCGGCGCCTGCCCGCCGGATGCAGGTCAGCGCCTCCAGCGCGGCGGCCTGCCCGTCGATCCATCCGTTCGCAGCCGCGGCGGTGATCATCGCGTACTCGCCGGAGACCTGGTAGGCGCCGACCGGCACGGGCGATATGTCGGCCGCCGCCCGCACCACATCGAGGTAGCCCATCGCCGGTTTGACCATCACGATGTCGGCGCCCTCGTCGATGTCCAGTTCGATCTCGTGCACGGCTTCGCGTGCGTTCGCCGGATCCTGTTGGTATGTCCTGCGATCCCCGCTCAGGCTGGAGGCCACCGCCTCACGGAAGGGGCCGTAGAACGCGGAGGCGAACTTTGCGGCATACGCCAGGATCACCACGTCGGTGTGCCCTGCCGCGTCCAGCCCGTCCCGGATCGCGGCAACCTGGCCGTCCATCATGCCGCTGGGGCCGACGACGTGAGCGCCCGAATCCGCCTGCGCCACCGCGAGTTCCACGTAGCGAGTATTGGTCGCGTCGTTGTCGACGCGGCCGGATCGCGTCAAGCACTCCGCAGTGGCCGTGGTCGGTGAACTCGTCAAGGCAGGTATCGGACATCAGCACGGTCTCGTCGCCGAGGTCCTTGGCCAGGTCGCGCAGCGCGACGTTGAGGATGCCGTCCTCGGCCACCCCGACGGAGCCGGTGGCGTCCTTGTCCTCCTCGCGGGGCACCCCGAACAACATCAGCCCGCCCACCCCGGCGGCGACGGCTTCGACGGCCGCCTTGCGCAGCGAGTCGCGGGTGTGCTGCACCACCCCTGGCATGGATTCGATCGGCCTCGGCTCGTCGATGCCGTCGGCGACGAACATCGGAAGCACCAAATGCCGCGGCTCCAAAGAGGTCTGCGCGACAAGTCGACGCAATGCCGGAGTCGACCGGAGTCGACGCGGACGGTGACTTGGAAAGGCCATGCTAGGCCACCTCCTATGAACCGACGGTCTAGCGGCGGCGGCTCTTCTTGCGCGGCGGTGGCAGGGCGCCCTCGGCGCGTAACCGGGCGGCGTGCTCGGCGAGCGCCTCGACCAACGGTCCCACGGCGGCGACCTCCGGCTGCACATCGACGCGCAGCCCGAATTCCGCTGCGGTTTCGGCGGTCTTGGGCCCGATGCACGCGACGATCGTGCGGGCGTGCGGCTTGCCTGCGATGCCAACCAGATTGCGCACCGTGGAACTCGACGTGAAGCACACCGCGTCGAACCCACCCGTCTTGATCATCTCGCGGGTGTGTGCGGGCGGCGGTGCGGCACGCACCGTGCGGTAGGCGGTGACATCCTCGATCTCCCAGCCGCGCTCGCGCAGTCCTTCCGCCAAGGTCTCGGTGGCGATGTCGGCACGTGGCAGCAGCACCCGGTTCACCGGGTCGAAAACATCGTCGTAGGGCGGGAATTCGTCGAGCAGCCCGAGCGAGGACTGCTCACCCGAGGGCACCAGTTCCGGCTCGATACCGAATGCGCGCACCCGGTCGGCGGTGGCCTGCCCCACACAGGCGATCTTCACTCCGGAGAACGCGCGGGCGTCCAGACCGAACTCGTTGAACTTCTCCCACACCGCGCGCACCGCGTTGGTCGACGTGAACACCACCCACTGGTAGCGGCCGTCGACCAGACCCTTGACCGCACGCTCCATCTGCGCCGGGCTGCGTGGCGGCTCGACGGCGATGGTCGGCACCTCGATCGGTAATGCGCCGTGCGACACCAGCTTTTCGCTCATCTCGCCTGCCTGGTCCTTGGTACGCGGCACCAGCACGGTCCAGCCGTACAGGGCGCGACTCTCCCACCAGTTCAGCTTCGCCCGGTTGGCCACCGTCTTGCCGATCGTCACGAGCAGGGCCCCCGCGTCCGCCGGGGACGGCCCGGTCAACAGGCCTGCGGTCTCATTCGCGCCGATCGCCGTCTTGTCGTTGAGCCCGCCGAGCGTGGTCTCCACCGAGCGCTGCTGGCACGTAGTGCCCTGCGCGGTAACGACACACGGCGTGGTGTCGGCCAATCCGTACTCGATCAGCGTGCCTGCGGCTTCGGCCAGGTGTGACGCGGTCGCCTGCAGGATCAGCGGTCCCGGCGCCGCGGCCAGAGCGGCCCAGTCCACGTCGCCGCGGACGTCGGCCACGGTGTGCGACGACCCAAGCGGGAGGCCCGCGTAGGTCGGCACCGCGGTGGTGGCGGGCAGGCCCGGCACGATCTCGAACGACAGGTGTGACCGCGTCAGCGCCGTCACTTCGGTGATCACGGCGTCCACCGACATCGGGTCTCCCGCGACCAACCGCACCACGTCCACGCCGGTGCGCGCCTCGGCCGCCAGGGTCTTGGCCACCTCTGCCGGATCGCCAAGCGCGGGCCGGATCTCCGGGCCGCCTGCAATCGTCGGCGCGTCGCCGCCTTCGGCGTCCGTCGCGGACGTGGATTCGGCAGGCTCGGGACCCGACGGCGGCGGCAGCTCGGCCCCTGCAAGGGCGAGCACCGCTTCGGGCACGTCGGGGTCGGTGAAGATCAGCCTGGCATTAACGAGCACTGCGCGCGCCCGCGTCGTCAGCAGACCCGGATCGCCGGGCCCGGAGCCGACGAACGTGATGCGGCCGGGCTTCTGCTTACGCCCTCGGGTCGTCATCTGTCTCTCCCAGCTTCTGCCAACAGATCGCGCGCCCCCAGTTCGAACAACTCCGCGGCGACCGAGAGGCCAAGCTCTCGTGCCCGCTCGGGGTTCCCGATGCCGGACGCACGGATCACGTCGGATCCGTCCAGCGTCGCCACGCAGCCGCGCAACGACAGCTCTTCGAAGACGCGGCCGTCCTCATCGATGGACTCGACCACTTCCGCGATCGCACCCACCGGTGCGGAGCAACCCGCCTCCAGTTCGGCGAGCAGGACCCGTTCAGCGGTGACTGCTGCGCGCGTGTCGGCGTCGTCCAACTCCGCCAGCAGCGCGGCAAGCTCGGTGTCGCCTGCGCGGCACTCCACCGCGAGCGCACCTTGAGCCGGTGCCGGCAACATCTGCACCGGCTCGAGAGTCTCTGTGACATCGCCCAATCGCCCGATGCGGGACAGTCCCGCCCGTGCGACGACGACGCCGTCGAGATCACCATTGCTAACCCTGTTCAACCTGGTATCAAGGTTGCCTCTTAGGGGGCGGATTTCCAAACCGAGACCCAATGCTCTAAGCTGCGCCGCCCGTCGCGGGCTCGAGGTACCGATCACCGAGCCCACAGGCAACTCCCCCAGCACCAGCCCGTCACGGGCGACGAGCGCGTCGCGGGCGTCCTCTCGCGGGGGTATCGCGGCGATCTTGAAACGCGGATCCTCGGCGGTCGGCAAATCCTTGTACGAGTGAACCGCGATATCCACCCGGCCGTCGTGGATGGCCTCACGCAGCGCCGCGGTGAACACCCCAACACCGATCGAGGCGACCGGCTTGCTGGATCGGTCGCCCTCTGTGGAGATGATGACCAGCTCGGCGGGATGCCCATTGGCCATCAGGGCGTCTTTGATGGCACTGGACTGCGTCTTCGCTAAGAGGCTGCCCCGGGTGCCTATCCTGATGAGGTTTACCAAGCGTTACTCGGGTTGGTCGAGATCGGTTGTCACAAAAGGCATTTCTGGACCAGCGACTGCTTCGACGGCCTGCGGGTCCAACTCGAACAACTCGCGCAGCGCCTCGGCGTAGCTGTCGCCGCCTGGCGAGCTGGCCAGCTGTTTGACCCGCACAGTGGGTGCGTGCAGCAGCTTGTCGACGACACGTCGCACTGTCCTGGCGACCTCGTCGCGGTGCGATGCGTCCAGCTCGGGCAGCCGGTTGTCGAGCCGCAGCAACTCGGCTTCGACTACATCGGCGGCCCGTTGGCGCAGCGCGGTCACGGTGGGGGTGACCTCGGCCATCCGCTGTCCGGCCAGGTAGTTGGCCACTTCTGCGGCGACGATGGTGCGGGCCGCCTCGGTGTCGGATGCCGCGGCGCGCGCTGACGGCTCGCGCTGGATCCGGTCCATATCGACGACGTACACGCCGGGTAGGCCCGCGACCGCCGGATCGACGTCGCGGGGCATGCCCAGATCGCAGATCACCAGCTGCTTCGGCTCCAGCCCGTGAGCCAGGCCGCGATGCACGTCGGCGAGCGAGACCACCGGGCGGACCGCGCCGGTGCAGCTGACAACGATGTCGGCGTCGGTGAGCACGGGCGTCAGGTGGTCGAACGGGAAGGCGTCGGCCACGACGCCGAGGTCACGGACCTTCTGCGCGAGTGTCTTGGCGCGGGGCAGCGTCCTGTTCACGATGTGGATGCGCCCGACCCCGGCACGCGCCAGATGCTTGGCCGACAGCGCGCCCATCGCCCCTGCGCCGATGACCACCGCGCTGCGGCCCGCCAGTCCGGTCAGCTTGGTGTCGGCGATGTCCAGCGCGACGGACACCACCGATGCGCCTGCGGCGTCGATGCCGGTCTCGGCGTGCACCCGCTTGCCGACCGAAAGCGCGCGCTGGGCCAGCTCATGCAGGGTGCGGCCGACGGTGTGGTTGGCCTCGGCGGCGGCATAGGCGCGGCGCACCTGGCCGAGTACCTGCTGTTCGCCGATCACGGCCGAATCCAAACCGCTGGCCACGGCGAACAGGTGCTCGACCGCCGCTTCGGCGTATCGGACGTAGGCGTATTTGGTGAGGTCGCCGAGCCCCATGCCGGAATGTTCTGACAGCACCTGGCCGATGACCGAAAGGCCGCCGTGGAAGGCCTCGACCACCGCGTATACCTCGACACGGTTGCAGGTGGACAGCACCATGGCCTCGGTCACCAGTGAGGATTGCAGCACCTGGTCGACGATCTTGGCTTGATCGGACTCGTCAGTGCTCAGTTGCTCCAGCACGGATACCGGCGCGCTGCGGTGCGAAACGCCGAAAAGCAACACGCTCATGGCCTCATCACCACGTTAACCACGGTAATCGCTAGTTGCTTAGGTCACCAAATTCGTGATGCAAATCAACCGACGTCCGACTCACTTCGCCAGGTCTGCTCTCAGCCGCGGCTCGTCGAGCTCCCAGTAGCTGTGCTCTCTGCCGTCGAGCAGCACCACAGGAAGCCGGTCGCCGAACTCGGCACGGAGCGCAGGATCGCCCGCGGCGGCGGCCGCGTCGACGTCGGTGGTCGTGAGGTCGAACCCGAGCTCGTCTGCGAGCTCGGCCAGCCTGGCTGCGGTGCGTTCGCATAGCGAGCAGCCATGCCTGGTCAGCAAGACCACCTGTGCCGGGTTCACGGCAACAAGTATCCGGATCGCGGTGTCTTACTGTTAACACGTGCCCGACCGCGATGGTGACGAAGCCGCCGTGCAGGCGTTGGCCGGCGACGCCAGCGCCGAAGCCGCGGTCACGCACCTCGCACGAAGAAGAGGCGGCCACCCCTGTATCGCCGCCGCCGGATCTGACCGCGGCCGCGTTCTTCGACGTCGACAACACGATGGTGCAGGGCTCGTCTCTGGTGCATTTCGCCCGCGGACTGGCCGCCCGCAAATTCTTCACCTACAGCGATGTGGCCCGATTCATCTACGCACAGGCCAAGTTTCAGCTCACCGGCCGGGAAAACAGCGAGGACGTGGCCGCGGGAAGGCGCAAAGCGCTTGCGTTCATCGAGGGCCGGTCGACCTCCGAGCTGATTTCGGTCGGCGAGGAGATCTTCGACGAGATCATCGCCGACAAGATCTGGCCAGGCACCCGTGCGCTGGCGCAGATGCATCTCGATGCGGGCCAGCAGGTGTGGCTGGTCACCGCGACGCCGTACGAACTGGCCGCCACCATCGCCACCCGGCTCGGGCTGACCGGCGCGCTCGGCACCGTCGCCGAGTCGGTCGACGGTGTGTTCACCGGACGCCTGGTCGGCGACATCCTGCACGGCAGCGGGAAGGCGCATGCGGTGCGGTCGCTGGCCATCCGCGAGGGCCTGAACCTGCGCCGCTGCACCGCCTATTCGGACAGCTTCAACGACGTGCCGATGCTCTCGCTGGTCGGGACGGCGGTGGCGATCAATCCCGACGCCGACCTGCGTGACCTGGCCCGCGAACGCGGCTGGGAGATCCGGGACTTCCGCACTGCCCGCAAGGCCGCCCGCATCGGGGTGCCCTCTGCGCTTGCGCTCGGCGCGGCAGGCGGCGCGCTTGCGGCCATCGCGTCGCGCCGCCACGACGGCAAATGACCGCCTGCTGACGCGCTGATAGGCTCTCGCCGACCATGGCCATCGCTGAAGACATCATCGGAACCCACTACCGGTATCCCGACCATTTCGAGGTCGGCCGGGAGAAGATCCGCGAGTTCGCGCTGGCGGTCAAGGACGACCATCAGGCTCATTTCAGCGAGGAGGCCGCCAAGGAGGTCGGCTACGACTCGCTGGTGGCGTCGTTGACGTTCCTCGCCGTTGCCGGCCGCAAGGTGCAGCTGGAGATCTTCGACAAGTTCGCGATCCCGATCAACATGGAGCGGGTCCTGCACCGCGACCAGAAGATCAGCTTCCACCGGCCGGTCCTCGCCGGGGACAAACTGTTCTTCGACTCCTACCTCGACTCGGTGATCGAGGCGCACGGCACCGTGGTCTGCGAGATCCGCGGCGAGGTGACCGACGCCGAAGACAAGCCGGTTCTCACCAGCGTCGTCACCGTCATCGGCGAGGCCGCCCATGACGACGAGGCCGACGAAGTGAGCGCTGCGATCAAGGAGCGTCGCGACGCCGCCATCGCCAAAATGATTGCCGGGCAAAGCTCTAAGAGCTGATTGGCGCTTTATCCGCAGGCCGGCCGAAATGTCAGCCGAGGAACATGTTCCTGCGGTTGGCCAGCAATTGATAAAGCGTCTGCTGAATGGTTTCCCGGACCTGGTCGGTGAGGTCGAAGGTGACCATCGGATCGTCGGCGGCTGCGTCGTCGTAATCCGACGTCTGGATCGCCTCACCGAACTGGATGTGCCACTTGGACGGCAACGGCACCAGCCCGGCGGGCCCCGCCAGCGGGAACAGCGGGGTGATCGGGAAGTACGGCAGCCCGAACAGCCGGGCCAACAGCTTGACATCGGCGATCATCGGGTAGATCTCCTCGGACCCGACGATCGAGCACGGCACGATCGGCGCCTTGGTGCGCAGTGCCGCGGCGACGAACCCGCCGCGACCGAAACGCTGCAGCTTGTAACGGTCTTTGAAGTGCTTCCCCAGGCCCTTGTAGCCCTCGGGGAACACCGCAGTCAGCTCGCCCGCCGCGAGCAGACGGTGCGCATCTGAGGTGCATGCCATGGTGTGGCCCGCCTTGCGCGCCGCCTGGCCGAGCATCGGCATGTCGAACACAAGGTCGGCGGCGAGCAGGCGCAGATCCCGGTTGGTCGGGTGCTTGTCGTGTACGGCCACCGACGCCATCAGGCCGTCGAACGGCAACACGCCCGCGTGGTTGGCCACCACCAGAGCGGCTCCCGTTTTCGGCAGGTTCTCGATGCCGCTGACCTCGACCCGGAACCACGAATTGAAAAACACTCTCAGCAAAGGCAAAAACACCGAATTGTTGAGGTGCTGATCGAAGCCGAATTCGTCGACCGTGTAGTCGCCCATCATTCGCTTGCGGACAAACTCAGCAACCCCCGCAATTCGCCGGGCGAGTTCGTTCGGTGTCTCGTCGGCAGGCGACGTTCCCGAGGCCGCAGAGCGGCGGTCGTCGATCTCGCGGACGACGGCGGCCATCTGCTCGGCGGAGGCGCGGCCGCTGGGATCGGTGAGCAGGGACGGATGTCGGCGCGCGCCATCGCCGCGCGCGGCAGCACGCCGCGAAGCCGCTTGCCTACCCGTATTTGAGTGCAGCGGAATCACTTTGGCTTTTGATTCGCCCGACACGTAGACCTTCTCCCCACCCGATTTCGAGCCTGTGATTAACGTCCCCAACGCTGCGCCGCCGATACGGCGCGACTCTCCATTGAGCGTACCCACCGCGGGTCAACGATCGGAGTCAATCCACGACCACGTACGTAATCGTCGAAAGCCTCCATCGTGGTCCACTTCGGGCTATAGCCTAAATCATTGCGCATCCGCACGGTGTCCATGACCCGGCCGTAGCTCAAGTAGTCCAACTGCTCGCGATCCAACTCAGTGTAGCGAGTTGCGCGCATCAGCGAATCCACAGACCACAGCGCAAACCGCGGTACCGGCAATGGGACCCGGCCTGCGCGCCGGATGGCTTGAGACATCATGATGATTCCAGACGCGCCGACGTTGAAGGTGCCCGCCTTTCCCGCCACCGTCGCGCGTTCCAGCGCGCCTAGTGCGTCCTGCTCGTGCAGCAGCTGCAGCCTGGCGTCATGGCCGATGACTGTCGGCACGACCGGGCCCGCCAGGTACCGCGACAGCGCGGTGTCCATCGCAGGACCGATCATGTTGGCCAACCGCAGGATCGTCACCGTGATGTCTGGTCTGCGCCTGCCAAGGCCGCGCGCATAGCCCTCGATGTCGATGCTGTCGCGGGCGAAGCCCTCGCCGCGGTGGCCGGCGGGCGCCGCTGACTTCGGTGAACAACACCGGGTCGTATGCGCTCGAGCCGTACACCTCTGACGTCGACTTGACGATGACACGGCGCACCGATTTCGCCTTCTGGCACGCCGCGAACAGCTGGATCGCGCCCATCACGTTGAGTTCCTTCAACGCCGCCTTGCCGCCGGAGCGGGGCGCGTAGGACGCCGCAGCGGCGTGCACCACGGTATCGACGTCGCCGTTGCGGATGACTTTGGCGATGAACGGGTTACGAATGTCGGCGCGGACAAACTCCGCGCGGCCCATCCGCCGCAGCAGATCCTTGCTCGGCGCGATCGCGTCGACGGCGATGACGTGGTTGATCAACGGGTTCTGCGCGAGCCGGGCGGTCAGGTATGCGCCAAGAAACCGGCATGCACCGGTGACCAGTACGACCTTCGGGTAGTGAAGGGTGTCGTCGTGCCCGGGAGTACGGCCCCCGGAGCGATCTTGCGAATCCATCCGGGTCAGCCTATCGACGGAGTGGCTGGAAACTACTTGCCGAGTTTTCTGCGCTGTACCCGGGTGCGACGAAGCAGCTTGCGGTGCTTCTTCTTCGACATGCGCTTGCGCCGCTTCTTGATGACTGAACCCATGAACTCCGCTACCTAGATGTTTTAATGACGTGTTTTCGCGCCAGTTGACTCAACCCGGACACTTTACCGGGCGTTGGTAGCAGACGCGAAAACGGCGCCGATCCAGCTAGCCGGCCCATTCGTCGCGCCGAGCTCTCCCCCTACGCTTCGCGCGGGAGGTACCCCCACAACGCGGCTTGCGCCGCTTGATCGTCACCCGGCGTCGAAGTACGACGTCTCCAACAAGTCGTGGACCGCCTTGGCGTGCACGCGGAACGAGCGGCCGACCCGTACTGCGGGCAGTTCGCCGTTGTGCACCAGGCGGTAGACCGTCATCTTGCTGACCCGCATCAGGCTGGCCACCTCCGCGACGGTGAGAAATTGAGCCCGCGGCGGCGCATCGGGAGCCGCGTCGTTTCGTGCATGCTTCCCGTTCGCCGCATCTCGCCCCGATGGCCCGTTCATAGACGTCATCGCAACCCAATCCTTCAGGCACGGGCTGTTCCAGCGGCTTCCCCACCGCTGGGTACGACCCCGCGCTTACACGAGGAGAATAGCGGGGTTATTGGGGTTATTGCGACGGGTGTGGGGTAATCGATGGAAATTCGTTGAATTACCCGGATGTGATTCCTAGCTGCGAAGATCGCTCTTTTGCGGCGATCACCGCGGCCGCCAGGGCGGCTCTGAGGCCGCCTTTTTCGAGTTCTCGCAGACCAGCGGCGGTTGTGCCGCCCGGCGAGGTGACCGTGGCGCGCAGCTGGGCGGCCGTGGTGTCCATCGCTGTGCCCATTGCGGCGTCTCCCGCCGGCTGCTGGGCGTCGAGACGTTCCAGCAACATTGCGGCCGATCCAGCCATGGTTTGCACCACCAAATCGGTGGCTACGGGCCGGGACAGCCCCGCCGCGACGCCCGCGTCCACCAATGCCTCGACGACCAGAAAGAAGTACGCAGGACCCGATCCCGACACCGCCGTCACCGCGTCCAACTGCGATTCCGGAACGGTCAGCACACCGCCGACCGCGTCGAAGATCGCCGAGACGTCCTTGAGTTGTTCCGCGGTCGCGAACCGGCCGCGGGCCAGTGCGCTCACTCCCCCGCCGACGACCACCGGCGCATTGGGCATCACCCGCACCACCGGTGCCCCCGCAGGCAGCTTGGCTTCGTAGTACGCAGTGGTCACACCCGCGGCCACCGTCACGAAAACCTGCTCGACGCTGTCGCTTTCGGCGTGCGCGGCGGCATCGGCGATCTCGTCCATGATCGACGACACGTCGGCGGGCTTGACGGCGACGATGACGAACGAGGCGTTCTCCGCTGCGTCGGCCACCGTGGTGACCAGCACCGAGTAGGTTCCGGACAGGTATTTCGCGCGGTCCTGGTCCTTCTCGGCCACCACCAGGTCCTTGACCTGCCGCCCGGCGCGCAGCAGCCCAGCCAGCAGCGCTTCGCCGATACTTCCACCGCCGATGATCGCGATCCTTGCCACGGTCAAAGCATTGCAGACGCCCGCGACGGTTACTGCGCGGGCGGCACCATGGCGAGCTGGCGACTCTGCACGACGATGTGACCTTCGCAGTCGACGACGATGTGGTCCTCGTCGAACCAGTCCTGGCCGATCTGCACCGTCGTGCACAGCACGCGCAGCCAGCCGTCGGCCGGCAAGGCCCGCAGATAGGCCGTCAGCTGCACGGTGGGCGCCCAGCCCATGCGGTTCACCCCGAAGGTCACCGGGGCCGACACATCGCCGCACAGAAGGGCGAACAGCACGTCGGGTGCGACGCCCTTCGGCCGGACCCAGTACTCGATGATCGGGCGGCCCGCCGTCGGTGCGGGGCGTGAACGTGGTCAGCGACGGGCGGATGTCGCAGCCGTGCGCGAGATGCACGATGTCTTCCATGGGATGCCCAGGGCCGATCGGCTCGAGGCCCGGCGGCGGCTCCGGCGTCATCAGAGGCACCACAGGGTTCACCGAAAGCAGCGGCGGGACGTGATGTTCCGGGTCGCCCAGCGTCACAGCGGCGCGAACGGCCGTGCGGTCGCCCTGCGTCAGCTCGACATCGATCAGGCTGACCCGTCGGCCGCGTTTGCGCACGGTCGTCGATGACGCGCATCGGGCCGGGATCCGGTGCCCACAAGAAGTTTCCGGATCATCGCGATCGGCTCCAGGCGCTTTCGCCATGTTCGGTACGCGCCGCGTTCGCGCACAGCGCAAGCATCGCGCCGCCGTGCACCTTCTGCCCGATCGTCCAATGTTCGTTCAGCTCACCGTCATACCTGCCGTCGCCGGCCGGGGTGAGCGCCATCGCGTCGGTGAACAGCGTCGAGCTCGGCATGTGGTGATCCTTGTGGTTCAGCGCAGCAGGTGCGCGCGGGCGAACTGGAGCGATTCGGCGAGCAGCGCCTCGCGTTCGGCCGCCGTGCGCGCGCCCGACGTGGTGACCTCGAGGATGACGTGCCCGGAGAAGCTGCCGCCGGCAAGCAGTTCGCAGACCTCCACGGTCGGCTGGGTGCCTCGGCCGGGCACCAGATGTTCATCGGTGGATGCACCGCTGCCGTCGCACAGATGCAGATGCACCAGCCCGTCGCCCATCCTGCGCGCCATGTCGATCGCGTCGGTTCCCGCCGTCGCGGTGTGCGACAGGTCGAGCGTGTAGTGGGCATGGTTGCCGTCCAGCGGGTCGTACGACGGCGCGAACGCCGACACCGCAGGCCCCGGCTTGCCTCCCCGCTTGCGCATCCGCTCGATCGACGTCTGGCCGGCACCGAAGAACCGGTCGGCGCGGAACGGAAACATGTTCTCCACCGCCACCATCACGTCGCTGCCCGCCTCCAGGTCAGCCACCTGCTCCGCGAAGCCCTCGGCGTAGCGGCGCTGCCAGCGGAACGGCGGATGCACCACCACGGTCTGGGCGCCCAGCTGTTCGGCGGCGCGCACGCTGCGCTCCAGCTTCGTGATCGGGTTTGCGCCCCAGACCCGTTGTGAGATCAGCAGGCACGGCGCGTGCACGGACAGCACCGGCATCGAATACTTCTCGGACATCCGCTCGATGGCGTCCTCGTCCTGGCTGACCGCTTCGGCCCACACCATCAGTTCCACACCGTCGTAGCCCAGCTTGGCCGCGTACTCGAAGGCGGCCTCGGTCCTCAACGGATAGACCGAGGCCGTCGAGAGACCGACCTTGATCGCGGGGCGCACTGTGCTGGCTTAGGCGGCTATCCCGATTGCAGCAGCGCCAGTGGCCCCAGGGTGACCAGTGCGCCGACCGCCACCGCGATCAGGGTGCTGCCGATGTCCTCGGTCTTGCGCACCACCCGTACGCCAACCACCAGGCCGAGGATGACCAGAACGGACAGCACCAAGGCGATGATGTGGTCCCACTTCCACAGCTGGTCGAACGCGATGAACAGGCCCGCGCCGAACAGCACCGCGACGATGCACTGGCCGACGATCAAGGCGCCGCGCCCAAACGACGACATCGTCGACTCTTCGTCGAAGTCGAGGTCGTCCTCGTCGTGCTCGATCGTCCAGTCGAGGTCGAGGTCGTCGTAGCGCGAGCCGCCGCGGCGAGCCAGGTCGTCGGCGACCGTCTCGCCGCCGAACAGCGTCCCGCCCGATGAGCGTAGGTAGGACGGCAGCTCGTCGGCGTCGTCCTCGACGTCCGGCGCGGTCGCAGTGGCCATGGCAGGCCGGGTCAGATCGGCTGCGACGGCGTCAACCGCGTCGTCGTCGTCGATGTCGACCGGGTCGGGGCTCATCTGCTCGGCGCCGACGCCGGCGCCGGCGGGATAGCGCCGTTGATAGGCAGGGACGCCGCGGCGGCGGCTCGAAGAACAGCGGCTGTGCGTCGCGCTCGTCGAGGTGCGCGGCGTAGTCGGCCTCCTCTTCGGTGAGGTCGGCCTCAGCCTCGAAGTGCCTCGTCTTCGGAGACCTGCTCGGCGATTCCATTGCCGGACAACGGCCCGGTGTAGTCGTCGCGGACCTCTTCGAGCTCGTCGGTGGCCGGATCCGCAGCGCTAACGCGGGTGTCTTCGTGCGTGTCACCGGAGACGATCGGGATCTCGCCGGTCAGCTCGGCGACCGAGACCGACTCGTTGTTGCCGCGGCGGCGCCGACGGCGCCCGCCGACCGGCGGTGCTCCGATCGTTCCGTTTTTCGCCAGCAACTCCGCGACCGATATCGGCCTTGTGCTGCTGTAGCTCTCTTCTGGTCCTGTCATCGTGTGTTGCCTCTGGGCTTAGCGGCGTGTCGATCCGCATCTCGTACGGACGTCTCCACCAGTGCGGTTCCGTCGGCCTCGCTGTCGAGTTTCCGCAGAATCAGACCTTCTCGCAACGCCCACGGGCAGATGTCCACGGTATCTATCGCCAGCGCTCGCATGCTCGCCTCCGCAACCAGCGCTCCGGCCACGATCTGTGGCGCCCGTTCGGCACTCACCCCTTCCAACTCTGCTCTGTCAGCCGCGGTCATCCTAGAGATGAAAGCTATGAGCTGCCTAAGGCCGGTCGCGGTCAGCGTCCTCTTCACCCGCGGTCCCTCGCCGGAAGGCGCCGCGCCGGTGAGTCGCGCCAGCGAGCGGAAGGTCTTCGAGGTGGCGACCGCGAGGTCGGGGCTGCCCGCCTTGAGCATCTCGGCGCCCGCGTCTGCGAACTCGGTGGTCAGCCAGTCTCGCAGCATTCCCACCCGCCGCCGCCCCGGCGGATCGTCGGGCAGCCACTCTCTGGTCAACCGGCCCGCACCGAACGGCAGCGACAGCGCCACCTCCGGCTCCTCGTCGACGCCGTTGGACAATTCCAGCGAACCGCCACCGATGTCGATGTTGATGATCCGGCCTGCGCTCCAGCCGTACCAGCGGCGCACCGCGAGGAAGGTGAGGCGGGACTCGTCGACCCCGCTGAGCACCTGCAGCGCCACCCCGGTCTCGGCCAGCACGCGTGCCAGCACGTCCTCGGAGTTCTTGGCGTCGCGGACGGCGGAGGTGGCGAACGCCATCAGCTCCGCGCAGCCCGAGCTGGCCGCGATCTTGGAGAACTCGTCGATGGTGTCGATCAGTTTGTCGGCGCCCTTGCGGGTCAGCTTGCCCGACGAATCGATGGCCTCGGCCAGCCGCAGCGACGCCTTCGTGGAACTCATCGGAGTCGGATGGCCACCGCGGCGCGCGTCCACCACCAACAGGTGGACGGTGTTGCTGCCGACGTCGAGCACACCTAGTCGCACGCATTCAACCTAACGGGTCTTCCGGTGAACTCCGTGAGCGGACCGCGGTGTGGCGTCAGCAGTTCGCTCAGTCGGCGACGCGGAAGTTGAACACGGACTCGTCGAACCTGTTGTAGCTCTCGTAATCGACCAGGTCATAGAGGTCGCGCCGGTGCTGCATCTGACTCAGCTGGGAGGCGAGAGAGCCTTCCGCCGCCAACGTCTCCAGCGCTCGTTCGGCGGCGCCCATCGCCATTCGCAGCAACGACACCGGCCAGATCACCACGTTCACACCGACATCGCGAAGCTGGTCGGTGGTGAACAGCTCGCTTTTGCCGAATTCGGTCATGTTCGCCAGCATCGGCACTTCGACGGCCGAGCGGACGGCCGCGAACTCGGCGAGTGACTCGAGCGCCTCGGGGAAGATCGCGTCCGCGCCCGCGTCGACGAGCCGCTTCACGCGCTCGATCGTCGCGTCCAGTCCATCCACGGCCCGGATGTCGGTGCGGGCGATGATCACCGTGTTCGGGTCGCGCCGAGCGTCGACCGCCGCGCGGATGCGTTGTGCCGCAGCGGCTTCGTCGACGACCTGCTTACCGTCGAGATGACCGCACCGTTTGGGGTTGACCTGATCCTCGATGTGCAGAGCCGCCAACCCGGAGTCCTCGAGCTCCTGGACGGTGCGCGCCACGTTCATCGGCTCACCGAAACCGGTGTCCGCGTCGGCGAGCACCGGCAATTCCGTCACCCGTGCGATCTGGCGGGTTCTCGCGGCGACTTCGGTCAGCGTCGTCAAGCCGATGTCGGGCAGCCCGAGGTCGGCGCTCAACACGGCACCCGAGACGTAGACACCGTCGAAGCCGCTGCGGGCAATCAACTTGGCGGACAACGGGTTGAACGCCCCTGGGAACTGCAGCAGCCCGCCCTCCGCGAGGCGTTCGCGTAGCATGGCCCGCTTGTCGGCCGGTGTCGTCGTCGCGTACAGCATCGTTCCCCCTCTCAGAAGATGCCCGGCGGACCGGCGCCAGGCAGCGCACCGGGCAACGCCGTTAAGGTCAACTCGCGCAATTCTTTTGGCCCGAGTTCGGGCAGGCGCATGGCCAGCGCCAGAAACCGCTCTGCTTCTTCGTCGCCCACCACCGGCACGGCGAGGCCGCGGAACTTCTCGACATAGTGGTCGCGGGCGAACGGTCGGGCGCCGCCGGGATGCGCATCGGCGACGCTGATCTCGTCGACGATTTCACTGCCGTCAGTCAAGGTGATCACCACCCGCCCGCCGTATGACTGGCCCGCGCCTGCCGCGTGGTAGCGCGCCGTCCACTCGTCGTCTTCGACAGTTGTGATCTTGCGCCACAGCGAAACCGTGTCGCGGACGCGTGGCACGCTCACGCGTGTACGACGCTTCGTGGTGCCAGGTGCCATCCTGCAGGGCCACCGCGAAGATGTACGGCAGCGAGTGGTCCAGCGTCTCCCGCGATGCCGTCGGGTCGTATTTCTGCGGATCGGCTGCGCCCGAGCCGATCACATTGTGGGTGTGGTGGGACGTCTGGATGACGACGCTCGCCACGCGCTGCGGGTCGGCCAGCTCTGGGTGTTCGCGAAATAGCTTGCGGGCCAGGTCAATCCAGGCCTGCGCCTGGTATTCGGCCGAGTGTTCCTTGGTGTAGCTGCTCAGTATCGCCCTCTTGGGCTCGCCGGGCGCGGGCAGCGGCACGTCGTATTGCAGCGGTGGGACCGTCGAGCAGCCAGGCGATCACACCGTCCTCGCCCTCGTAGATCGGCGATGGGCTGGTCTGTCCCCGCATCGCCCGATCGACCGCCTCGATCGCCACCTTGCCCGCGAACGCAGGTGCATACGCCTTCCACGATGAGATCTCGCCCTTGCGCGACTGCCGGGTCGCCGTGGTGGTGTGCAGCGCCTGCCCGATCGCTTGGTAGATGGCTTCCGGGGGAAGCGCGAGCAGCGTCCCGATACCGGCCGCCGCCGACGGGCCGAGGTGTGCGACGTGGTCGATCTTGTGCTTGTGCAGGCTGATCGACCGGACCAGGTCGATCTGGATTTCGTAGCCGGTTGCGATGCCGCGCACCACCGCGTGCCCGTCGGCACCGACGTGCTGGGCGACCGCACACGACCGGAGGGATGTTGTCGCCGGGATGGGAGTAGTCGGCCGCGAGGAAGGTGTCGTGGAAGTCCAACTCGCGCACCGCAACTCCGTTGGCGAATGCGGCCCACTCCGGGCTGACCCACAGGTTCGCATCGAGGCCGAAGACGGACGCGCCGACACCTCCCGAACTCGGCATGTGCGCGGCGGCCTGCTCCCGGGCTGCCGACGGCGCGGGCCGCCCAACCGATGCCGCTGCGACGCCTGCGTTGTCGATGATCCGGTTGACGATCATCTCCGCGACCTCGTCGCTCACCTCGACGGGATCGGCGGCAACCTTGGCAATGGCCCAGGCGAGCTGCCCTTCCCTTGGCAGGGCTTCCTCGCTGCGGTGGACCCGGACACGATGGTTCTGCATGGGTGAGGATGTCCCTTCTCTGGTCAGTCGGCGCCGAGTCCGGTGTAGTCGTGGCGGAAATGCTCGAGGCTGTTGTGCAGATGGACGTGCGTCGCGTGCACAGCCAGGGCGGAATCGTGGTCGGCGATCGCGGATGCGATGAGCGCGTGCTCGAGGGCGGAGGCGGCCAGCCGCATCGGAGACGCACCCGCCTTCAGCCGAACGCGCGCGACGTGCGCGCGCAATGTTTCGAGCGCGTCGAGGAGATACGGGTTGCCCGCGGCGGAGTCGACGGCCCGATCGAAGCGGCGGATCAACGCGTAGTACTCGCCGATCTGCTCGTTCGACACTCGGGGGTCGAGCAGGGAGCATGCCAGGCCCGAAATTCGCGGGCATAGCAGGCGAATTCGTCCCGGTCGGCATGGCGGGCGGCCAGCTGGGACGGCCTGCGCTTCCAGACAGGTCCGCATCTCGTACAGCGCATCGACGTCGTCGTCCGAGACGTCGGTGACGGCAAGGCCCCGCCCGCGCCTGTCGTCGAGCAGACCCTCGGCGACCAGGCGGCCGAACGCCTCGCGAACCGGGGTGCGTGACACCCCGAGGCGCTCGGACTGCTCGACTTCGAACAGCGTGCTGCCCGGACCGAGCACGCCTTCGAGAATCTCCGATCGCAGCTGTTCGTACGCACGGGCCGCTGCGCTCAAAGGCTTCGATGCCACCGAGTCAGTGTATACACAGAAATCTGACCGATATGCCTTGACAGGGGAGTTTATCTGCGACCATTGCGGGGAAGTGTGTGTTGTGTATACGTTCAACGTATCCGACACCGCCGTCAGCCCCGGGAGGCCCCCCGATGCGAACCCCACGACTCGTCGCGACCGTCATCGCCGCCGCGCTCGCATTGGCCGCGTGCAGCGGCAACACCGACTCCGGCAGCGGCGGTTCGGGGGGCGACGCCGCAGCCGATTTCAAGCCGCTGTCGCGGGTCGAGATCATCGCCCCGCCGCACCCGGCAGCGGCTGGGACCAGACGGCACGCGCCGTACAGGAGGCCCTGAAGGCCGACGATCTGGCCCGCAGTGCGGACGTCAAGAACGTTCCCGGCGCTTCGGGCACGGTCGCGCTCGCCCAGGTTGCTCCGCAGAAGGGCAAGGATGGCCTGCTGATCGCATCCGGGTTGGCGATGATGAGCGGCATCATCACCAACGGCACCGACGTCACGCTCGACGACCTCACCCCGGTCGCACGCGTCGTCGGCGAATACGAAGTGATCGTCGTGCCCAAGGACGTGCCGTACAACAACGCCGACGACCTCTTCGCCGCCATCAAGGCCGACCCGAAATCCGTTCCGATTGCCGGTGGTTCGGCCGGCAGCGCCGACCAGATCTTCATCGGGTTGTTGGCGCAGCACTACGGCGTCAAGCCGGCCGACGTGAACTACGTGCCCTACAGCGGCGGCGGCGAGGCGACGACGGCGTTGCTCGGCGGCAAGGTGAAGGCGGGTGTGGCCGGGCTCAACGAATTCGCCGAACAGATCAAGAACGGCAACCTCAAGGGTCTTCTGATCTCGTCCACCGAGCAGATCGAAGGCACGAACTTCGCCCAGACCGCGACTCAGATCGATCCCAAGCTGGAGTTCCAGAACTGGCGGTCGATCATGGCGCCCAGTGGCATCAGCCCGGAGCTGACCACCCAGTACATCGAGGCGATGAAGCGCATGCACGACTCGTCCGAACTGGACGGATGCCGTGAAGAAGAACGGCTGGAACGACAACTTCCTCGCCGGTGACGAGTTCGGGACCTGGCTCAAGGAGGAGAACGCACGCGTGCAGGCGGTGCTCAACGAACTCGGTCTGGCCAAGCAGGCGGGTTAATGGCCGTCGAACCGGCCGACATCGCGTCGACGCGCAGGCCGATCCCGTGGGGCGAGTGGGTGGTGTCCGTCGCGCTGCTCGGAATCGGCATCGTGGTTCTGCTCGACGGTCTCAGTCAGGCGGCGTCGAAATCCGCTTCCGGCGTCGGCGCCGGTTTCATGCCCAAGGTGGTCGGCGTCCTGCTGATTGCGCTGTCACTGGCACTGATCGTCCAAGTGGCGCGCGGCAGACTCGGTGAGGCCGACGAGTCCGAGGGCGACGTGGATGTGCGCCGCACCCAGTGGGTGCCGCTGGCCATATGCGTTGCGGCGGTGCTGATCTTCATCGCAGGCGTTGAGCCGCTCGGCTACATCATCGTCAGCTCGATCGTCTTCTGGCTCACCGCTTGGGCGGTCGGTGCCCGGCACATAGTCCGCACCGCCATCATCGCGATCGTGCTGTCGCTCGTCGTCTACCTGTCCTTCACGCGGCTGCTCGACATCTCGTTGCCTGCAGGAATTTTGGGATTCTGATGTCGGGCATCGAGGGCCTGCTGCACGGTCTTTCCCTTGCGATCACGCCTCAGGCGCTGTTGTTCGCGCTGGTGGGTACGGTGGTCGGAACTCTTATCGGCGTGCTCCCCGGCATCGGTCCCGCACTGACCATCGCGCTTCTGCTGCCGATGACGTACGGCATGGAACCCGAGTCGGCGTTCATCATGTTCGCGGGCATCTACTACGGCGCCATGTACGGCGGCTCCACGACGTCGATCCTGCTGAAGACGCCCGGCGAGTCCGGCTCGGTGATCACCGCCATCGACGGCAACAAGATGGCGCGCAAGGGACGCGGCGCGGCCGCACTGGCCACCGCCGCCATCGGATCCTTCATCGCAGGAACCATCGCCACGGTCCTGCTGGCGTTCTTTGCGCCGTGGATGGTCGATGTCGCCGTAAAGCTCGGGGCACCAGACTATTTCGCGCTGATGGTGGTGGCGTTCCTATCGGTCAGCGCGCTCTTCGGATCATCGCCGCTGCGCGGCCTGATCTCCATGAGCCTGGGCCTTGTCGTCGGCCTGGTCGGCATCGACTTCCAAAGTGGCCAGCAGCGGCTGGTATTCGGCCAAGTCTCATTGCTCGACGGCATCGACACGGTGGTGCTGATCGTGGCGCTGTTCGCGGTAGGCGAGGTGCTCTACGTCGCGGCGCACCAGGTCTCCAGCCACTTCGATCTCCTCGCGCTGCAAAAGGGTGCGAAGTGGATGACGCGCGAGGACTGGTCCCGCTCGTGGCGTCCCTGGCTGCGGGGCACGGCGGTCGGCTTCCCGCTCGGGGTGATCCCTGCGGGTGGCTCGGAGATACCGACCTTCCTGTCCTACGCGATGGAACGACGCCTCTCCAAGCACAAGGACGAGTTCGGCGAGGGGGCGATCGAAGGGGTGGCCGGGCCCGAGGCGGCCAACAACGCCAACGCCGCGGGCACTCTGGTGCCGCTGCTGGCGCTCGGCATCCCGACCTCGGCAACCGCGGCCGTCATCCTGGTCGCCTTCCAGCAGTACGGCATTCAGCCCGGCCCGCAGCTGCTGGAAAGCCAGGCGGCGCTGGTTTGGGGGCTGATCGCGAGTTTGATCATCGCCAACGTCATCCTGCTGGCGCTCAACCTGCCGCTCGTGGGTCTGTGGGTGAAGATCCTCGAGATTCCGAAGCCGTACCTGTTCGCGGGCATCATGACCTTCGCGCTGCTTGGCACGTACGCCGTCAACGGGTCGACGTTCGACGTCGTCGTGCTGCTCGTGCTCGGCGTGATCGGCTACCTGATGCGCAGGTTCGGATTCCCGGTCACTCCCATGATCGTCGGTGCGATTCTCGGGCCGCTCGCCGAAGTTCAGCTGCGTCGCGCTCTCGACATCGCGGGCGGAGACGTGCTCACGCTCATCAGCACGCCGTTCACGATCGTGGTCTACCTTGCGTTGGCGGCGGCCCTTGTGGGCGGTTACCTGCTTCGCCGTCGCGCGGACCGGGACGTGCTGGCGACCTCGGCCGAGCCCGATCGCGCCGACGAGGCGGGCACACGCCAGCATTGACGCCCTTCGGCGGCCTGTCGGGGTAGCGTTGAACTCCGTGACGTCAGAACATCCCGGCGAGGTCGAGCTGGATTTCGCCCGTGAATGGGTGGAGTTCTACGACCCTGACAACCCCGAACATCTGATCGCCGCCGATATGACATGGCTGCTGTCGCGATGGACGTGTGTGTTCGGCACGCCCGCGTGTAAGGGCACCGTGGAAGGCAGGCCCGATGACGGGTGCTGCTCGCACGGCGCGTTCCTGTCGGACAAGGACGACCGCAAGCGGCTCGACGCCGCGGTGAAGCTGCTGACCGACGACGACTGGCAGTTTCGGGAAAAGGGCCTGGGCCGCAAGGGCTATCTCGAGATGGACGAGTACGACGACAAGCCCAACCTACGCACCAGGAAGTACAAGGGCGCGTGCATATTCCTCAACCGCCCCGGCTTCAAGGCCGGCGTCGGCTGCGCGCTGCACACCAAGGCACTCAAACTCGGTGTCGAGCCTTTGGAGATGAAGCCCGACGTGTGCTGGCAGTTGCCGATCCGGCGCACCCAGGAATGGGTGACGCTGCCCGACGGCACCGAGGTCCTCAAGACATTGATCACCGAGTACGACCGCCGCGGCTGGGGTGAGGGCGGCGCCGACCTGCACTGGTACTGCACCGGCGACCCCAACGCGCATGTCGGCTCGAAGCAGGTCTGGCAGTCCTACGCCCCTGAGCTGACGGAGCTGCTCGGCGAGAAGGCGTATGCGGAGCTGGCGGCAATGTGCAAGCGGCGCAGCAGTTTAGGGCTGATCGCCGTGCACCCCGCCACCCGTGCCGCCGAGTAGCCGCTAGCCCTCCAGCTTGTAGCCGAGGCCGCGCACCGTCACCAGGTGCACCGGGTTGGCCGGATCGGCCTCGATCTTGGACCGTAGCCGCTTGACGTGCACATCGAGGGTCTTGGTGTCGCCGACGTAGTCGGCACCCCACACCCGATCGATGAGCTGACCGCGGGTGAGCACCCTGCCGCTGTTGCGCATCAGGTACTCGAGCAGGTCGAACTCCTTGAGCGGCAGGGTGATCGGCTCGCCATTGACCGACACCACATGGCGTTCGACATCCATCCGGACCGGGCCTGCCTCCAATACGCCGTCACCGATACCCGGATCGTCCGGGTCGGCGCCGCGGCGCAACACCGCACGGATCCGCGCGATCAGCTCGCGTGCCGAGTACGGCTTGGTGACGTAGTCGTCGGCGCCGAGCTCCAGCCCGACTACCTTGTCGATCTCGCTGTCGCGTGCGGTCACCATGATGACCGGCACGCTCGAGCGCGACCGCAGCTGCTTGCACACGTCGGTGCCGCTCATCCCGGGCAGCATCAGGTCCAGCAGCACGATGTCGGCGCCGACGCGCTCGAACTCGGCAAGGGCCGAAGGCCCGTCGGACACCACAGTGGCCTCGAAGCCCTCCTTGCGCAGCAGGAACGCCAGGGGATCGGCCAGGGACTCCTCGTCCTCGACGATCAACACGTTAGTCATGGACGTTCTCATTTCCTCTCATTGGTCCGATCGTTCGTCCGACTCGTTGAGGTGGTCGGGGTAGGTCGGAATCGACAGGGTGAACGTCGATCCCGTCCCGGACTGACTCCACAGCCGGATGGATCCGTTGTGGTTGGCTGCAACATGTTTGACGATCGCGAGCCCGAGGCCGGTGCCTCCTGTCGCTCGCGATCTGGCCTTGTCGACGCGGAAGAACCGCTCGAACACCCGCTCCTGATCGGCGGCGGCGATGCCGATTCCCCGATCGGTGACGGCAATCTCGATGTTGTCGCCCCGGCGCCTGCGGCTGATGGACACCGAAGATCCGTTGGGTGAGTACGCGATTGCGTTGGACACCAGGTTGGCCAACGCGGTTACCAGCAGTGGTTGGTCGCCGAGCACCTTGTACCCTGTCGGCGCGTCGGTGGTGACGGCGATGTCGGCGTTGTCGGCGGCCACCTTGTACCGCGACATCGCCTCCGCGACGACGGTGTCGACGTCGACGGCCTCGAGGTCGGGCAGCGGTTCTGCGCCCTGCAGCCGGGACAGCTCGATCAGCTCACCGACCATGTTGGCCAGCCGGTTGGATTCGGCGACCATCTTCTCGGCGAACCTGCGCACGTTCGTCGGGGTCGTCGGCCGAGGCCAGCAGCGCCTCGGCGAGCACACCCATCGCCCCGACCGGTGTCTTGAGTTCGTGGCTGACATTGGCGACGAAGTCGCGTCGCGTGGCTTCCATGCGCGCGTGCTCGGACTGGTCGTCGACATAGACGACGGCGAACCGGCGGTCGTCCTCGGTCAGCAGCCGGACATGGCCGCGCACCGACAAGCCCCGAGCGGCCGGGGCAGCCGCCTGCGCAGGCGCGAGGTCGACCTCGACGTCTTCGCCGGTGGCCAGGGTGCGCTGCGCGGCCAGCCAGGCGCGGTCGTCGATCAGCCGGTCCCGGACCAGGCCCAGCTCCAGGGCCCGGTCGTTGATGTAGACGACGTCACGGTAGGTGTCGACCACGACGATGCCCACCGGCGACAGCGACACGATGTGGGCAAGCATCTCCGAGACGGTGATTCCGGACTGCTCGGCCGCTCGCCGCTGCCTGCGCTGGACGATCCTCGGCGTCAGACCCACTCCGACCCCGACACCGATCACCAGAGCGAGCAGTGCCACCACTGCCGTCAGCAGCAGTGCGGATACCACACTCACGAGCAAATGGTACGAAACTGGTGAACGTCATCCCAGCAGCGTGCGGCCAAATCGGGACAAGTCACATGCCCAAGCGCAGGTGTTCGGGTTGCGTTCATCCAGAGTTTGCCCAAGATCGCGTTCGGTCGGTCTATTTCGCGCCCTGGCTCGCGACGGCGGCCGCGCCCGCGGCGGCGGCCTCCGGGTCCAGGTAGGTGCCGCCGATGACCTTCGGGCGAAGGTCGCCGTCGAGGTCGTAGCGCAGCGGGATGCCGGTGGGGATGTTCAGCGCGACGACGTCCTCGTCGGACATCTCGTCGAGGTACTTGACGAGCGCCCGCAGCGAATTTCCGTGCGCGGCGATCAGCACCGTCTTGCCCGCCTGCAGGTCGGGCACGATCGTCTCGGTGAAGTACGGCATGAAGCGGGCGACCACGTCGGCCAGGCATTCGGTCAGCGGACCGCCGTCGATGTCGGCGTAGCGGGGGTCGCCGTCCTGGCTGTACTTGCTGCCCCGCTCGATCGGCGGCGGCGGGGTGTCGTAGCTGCGCCGCCAGGCCATGAACTGCTCCTCGCCGTACTTGTCCTTGGTTTCGGCCTTGTTCAGCCCCTGCAGTGCCCCGTAGTGGCGTTCGTTGAGCCGCCAGTCGCGGTGCACGGGATCCAGTGCCGGTCGGCCTTGTCCAGCGCGAGGTTGGCGGTGCTGATCGCGCGGCGCAGCAGCGACGTGTACACCACGTCGGGCGGCGGTCCGTGCTCCTTGATCAGCTCGCCGCCGCGGATGGCCTCGGCCCTGCCCTTCTCGTTGAGGTCGACGTCGACCCACCCGGTGAACAGGTTCAGCGCATTCCATTCGCTCTCGCCGTGGCGAAGCAGGATCAGCGTGGAATCTCCCATGGCAAGAGCCTATCCCGCACGTATGTCTACTGCTCTGCGTGCGCGGGTCAGTCGTCGTCGTCGATCAGGTGCTCGAACGCCTGCAGGTTCTTCAGCGACTCGCCGCGCGACACCCGCCACTCCCACTCTTTCTGGATGGACGAGCGAAAACCCAACTCCAACAACGTGTTGAAGTCGCTGTCGACTGCCTCGAGCACCTGGCCGAGAACCCGGTCGATCTCGTCGGCGGTGACCGAGTCCAGGGCCATCCGGCCGATCAGGTAGATGTCGCCGACGTTGTCGAGCGTGTAGGCGACACCGTAGAGCCTGCCGGTTGCGCTTGAGCAGGAACCGGTACACGCCCTCGTGGTTCTCGTCGGGCTGACGGCACACGAACGCCTCGACGCGCACCGAATGCTCGCCGATGGACAGGATCGTGTTGGTCTTCAGCCGCCGCTCGCCGGGCAGCTCGACGATGATGCCTGGCAGCCCGCCGTGCGCTCCCTCATGGGGCGTGCAGACCAGCCCGTTCTCCTTGCAGGCGTCCTCGATGAGCTTGGTGACCTCTGGGCTCACGGCTCGACTCCCGCTCGTCCTTCGCTCGAGGCTCACGTCCGGACGCCCCTGCGCATCGAGAAGCGCCGGCCGCTGCGCCGCCCGGTCGAGTTCCGGGGTGCGGTGGCGGGCCGCGGTAGTCGCTGATCGCCCGTCCGTAGCTGGCCAGCAGCGCATCGACGGTGTGCGCCCAGGAGAACGTCGCGGCGTGCTCGACGGCCGCCCGGCTCATGGTGTCGGGTCCGCGCTCGACGAGGGCGGCGATCGCCTTGGCCCAGTCGTCGACGTCGTGTCCGTCGACCAGAGTGCCGGTGACGCCGTCTCGCACCGCGACCGGCAGCCCACCGACCGCGGCGGCCACCACGGGCGTGCCGCAGGCCTGGGCCTCGATGGCGACGAGGCCGAACGACTCGGAATAGCTCGGCACCGCGACCAGGTCGGCGGCGCGATAGACGTTGACCAGTTGTTCGCGCGATTGCGGCGGCAGGAACGTCACCCGGTCGGAGATACCCAGTTCCTCGGCGAGCCGAACCAGCGTGTCGGGTGCGGCCAGGCCGCTGCCGGACGGTCCGCCCGCGATCAGCAGACACGGACGATCGGGCAGCTTCGCCGCCGCGCGCAGCAACACGTCGGGCGCCTTCAGCGGCTGGATGCGTCCGACGAAGGCGAGGATGAGTTCGTCGGGGTCCAGTCCGAGCGCCGCCCGCGCCGTCCGCCGGTCGCCGGGGGTGAAGGTCTCCAGGTCCACACCGGGATGCACAACGTCGATCCGAGACGGGTCGGCATGGTGAAGCGAAACCAATTGCTGCGCTTCGTGTTCGGTGTTGACGATCAGGCGGTCGGCTTCGTCGACGACCTGCTGCTCACCGACTGCGCGCAGCGGCGGTTCGGGTGAGTCGCCGTCGGCCAGCGCCGCGTTCTTGACCGCGGCGAGGGTGTGCGCGGTATGCACCAGCGGTACCGCCCACCGATCGCGGGCCAGCCAGCCCACCTGACCCGACAGCCAGTAGTGCGAGTGCACGATGTCGTAGTAGCCCGGCTCGTGGGTGGCTTCTGCGCGCAGTACGCCCGCGGTGAACGCGCACAGCTGCGTGGGCAGGTCGTACTTGTCCAGACCTTCGAACGGACCGGCCACGACGTTGCGCACCAGCACTCCTGGCGCCACCCGCACCGTCGGCTCATCGGCCGACGAGGTGGCCCTTGTGAAGATCTCCACCTCGACGCCGCGTCGGGCCATCTGCAGCGCACTCTGCAGCACGTAGACGTTCATGCCGCCCGCGTCGCCGGTGCCTGGCTGCGCCAACGGCGATGTGTGCACCGACAGCACGGCCACTCTGCGGGGCAGATCCGACGCTAGGCGCACACAGACATGTCTACACCGTGTTCAACGGCGGTCGTCGCCGAGTTCGAGAGCAACGCGAGTCAGGCGGTCGCTTCCGGCCTGCGCGCAAGCGCCCGCCGCATGGCGCCGATCGGGTCGGCGTAGATGCCGCCGAGGGAAACCACGCCGGCACCCGCCTCCTGCACGCGGTTGCCGAACGACGTCACGCGGATGTCGCGCACGGGCAGCACCGAGCGCTGTGCGTAGGCGGCCTCGACCAGGCTCATGCCCTCCGGGTACTCGGTGAACGCCTGACCGCCGACGACGAGGTCGTCGGGGTTCAGCATGTCGCGCAGCAGCGCAACGGCCTCGCCGAGCACGCGGGCCCGCTCGGCAAGCAGCGCGCGGGCCTGCTCGTTGCCCTGCCTGGCTGCGCGCAGCACAGCGGCCATGGTCGACGCAGGGCCCTCGGCCGGGATCACCCGCCCCTTGCGGGCCGCGATGAGGACCGCCTCGTCGCTGACCGTCGACTCGAGCTGACCCGTCCCGCCGAGCAGATCCGAATGCGCGGGCAGGCCGGCGATGGTGCCGGGGCCGCTGGCGGGCGAATGCACCTTCCCGCCGATCGACAATGCGTAGCCGACGGTTTCGCGCGCGTACACGTACAGGCTGGTCGACCGCTGCGGTGGAGGGCGGCGGTTACCCAGCAGCAGCTCGGCGCCCGCCATGGCGTCCACGTGCGACGCGACCGACACCGGCAGCCCGAGCGATTCGGCGAGCACCGGCCCGACGGGCGCATCCGACCAGCCCAGCCGCGGGTGGTCGAGATAACCGGTGGTGCTGTCGACCACGCCGCCCGCGGCCACACCGACCCACAGTGGGCGGCGGCGGTGCCAGCGACTCAGGTAGCGACGCGCGCTGCCTGCCAGCGACGTGAGGGCCGCCGACTGGGCGCCGCGGGGCGTCGGCGTCTCGACGACGTCGAGGGTGCGGCCGAAGAGGTCCGTCGCCACGATGCTGGTCGTCCGCGCACCGATGTGGATGCCCAGCGTGAGGAACGGTTCGTGGTTGACCTCGACCGGCACCCGCGGCCTGCCGATCGCGCCGGACACCGCGAGGTCGGCGCGTTCCCGCAGCACGCCCGCGTCCAGCAGGGCGGTGACCTGACGGTTCACCGTCGCGATGGACAGCTGGGTGACCTTGGCGATGACGTCACGGGCGATCGGGCCGCGGGACCGGGCGGCGCCGAACACCGATGCGGCCGCGGCGTCCGCCACGCACAGCGACGGCGCCACGATGTGGTGGCGCGAGAGCAGCGCGCGCTTGGTATGCGCGGGCGTCTGGGCCTGGCGGAGAGTGGTTGTGCGCACTGCGGTGTCCTTCGTTGATGTCGGCTGGTGGGTCCGGGCCACACCTGCGACTCAACGGGACAAGCGAGATTATCCGGGGTCGGTCAGGCGCGGCAGATCACGCGGCGACAACAACAGCTCCGGAACACGCCGCCAACTTAGCACAGCCAACTAACCGCCGGTCCAGTGACGTTGCCCACTATCGAGGGAAGTGGACCATCTGTGTGGAGAACAGCTTGTGCGGCCTGTTGATGTAGTTCGCCGCTGCCACCACCGCCATCCAGGTGGGGATGAGATCGGAGTCGCCGTACGAACTCGCGACAAACCGACTCGAGGGTGTCGCCCGCGATGCTCTTGCGGTAGTTGAGCAGCGGCTTGATCAAGCACGGTGCCGGGGGCAGGCTGGGTGTCGGGGTCCATTTCGTTGGCGTGCGCGATGACGATCGCGAGATGGTCGTCGCCGTACCAATCGGCCGCCAGCGAAGCGAAGCTCTCCCCGTCGACGACGGTGTGGTGCCCGACGTCGGCCAGATCGGGAATGAGCAGCCAGGCGCCGCGTTCGATCGGATGCTGGGCAACGCCACTGGCGACCTCCCAGATCAGCTGCATCTTGGTGTCCTGAGTTCCGTAGTAGTGCTGCGTGATCTGCGCCCGCGCGGCTGAGGTGTCGTCGGTGGTCCACAAGTGCCGATACGTGACGTAGGGAACCAGCAACTCCTGCCCGGCGAGGATCAGGTCGGGATTGGCGAGGTTGTTCATGCGCGCGATCACCGGATACAGGTCTCCGTCGCCGTACTCGCGCGCGGCGATGCCGAAGAGGGTGTCGCCCGGTTGGACGGTGTAGTTCTTCATGTTTTTGTTTCCTTTCTTCTGTGGAGCGGACGCCGCAAAGCCAACGCCGGTCAGTGCGACGGCACACGAGTAGCCGACTACTCGATTTCGTAGAGTTGGTCGCATGACAACACCCGATGCGGACCGCCGGGTCGCGGTGGTCACCGGCGCCAGCGCAGGCATCGGCGAAGCCACCGCGAGAACCCTTGCTGCTCAGGGCTTCCACGTCGTGTGCGTGGCACGCCGCGAGGGCCCGATCAACGAAGCTCGCCGCGGAGGTAGGCGGCACCGCGGTGGTGGCGGACGTCACCGACGCGGATGCGGTGGCGGCGCTGACCGATGCCCTGGACCGGGTCGATGTGCTGGTCAACAACGCAGGCGGCGCCCGCGGCCTCGAGCATGTGCTGGAGGCGGACATCGACCATTGGCGGTGGATGTGGGAGGCCAATGTGCTCGGCACGCTGCGGATTACCCGCGCGCTGCTTCCCAAGCTCATCGACTCCGGTGACGGCTTGATCGTCACGGTGACGTCGATCGCCGCGATCGAGACCTACGACAACGGTTCGGGTTACACGTCGGCCAAGCACGCTCAGGCTGCGCTTCATCGGACGCTGCGCGGCGAACTTCTTGGAAAGCCCGTGCGGCTCACCGAGATTGCGCCGGGGATGGTGAAGACCGACTTCTCGCTTCGCCGGTTCGAGGGCGACAAGGACCGGGCCGACGCCGTCTACAAGGGGTTGACGCCTCTGCTGGCCGAGGATGTCGCCGAGGTGATCGGCTTCGTCGCGTCACGGCCGTCGCACGTCGACCTGGATCAGATCGTGATCCGGCCGCGGGACCAGGCCAACGCGGTCCGCTTCAACCGGAGGTGAGACGAATAACGCCTAACCGCCGGGCGGACGACCGTTGACCGGCTGCGGCGCGCCCGTCGGGGTGGCAGGCGCGGTGCTGGGGATCCCGGTGGGCGGGGCCTGCGACGACAGCGCCGACATCGACATCCACTCATCCCACGGCACGGCCCAGTCCCAGATGTCGCCGTCGGAGTAGGACAGGTCGATCGAGGTTCCGGTGACCTCGACCGGGTCACCGTAGATCGCACTGTTGAAGTACTGCTGGGCGTTCTCCAGGTTCAAGTTGATGCAGCCGTTGGTGACATTGGTGTTGCCTTGTGCCCCAATGCTGTTGGGATTGCAGTGGATGAACTCGCCGTTGTTGGAGATCCGTACGGCGATAGCGCTCGTGGACGTTGCTGTAGCCGGCCGCGGGGTTGGTCATGTAGAAGTCCTCGTACTTCTCGCTCACCACGTGGACGCCGCTGCGGGTGATGTTGCGCGGCAGGTCACCCTCGCCGTAGCTGCACGGGAAGTCCATGATGACGCCCTCGTCGGTGATCACCTGGATGCGGTGCGAGTCGGCGTCCGCCTTGACGACCTGGCGGCGCCCGATCGTCGAAGTCCAGCGAGATGTCCTGCGCGCCGTATGCGCCGTCGCCGAACTTCACCCCGTAGAGCTTCGCGTCGACATTCACCTTGGCGCCCGCCGGGTAGTAGTCCTTGGTGCGGTAGTGCACGCGCGAACCGCCCACCTCGTCGGGCAGCCACGCCCAGCTGCCCTCGACCGGCGGATCGGTGGTGACCTTGAGCGCCTTCTCCACGGCGACCCGGTCCTCGTCGCCGATCGCCGCGTCGAACTGGAGGATGACCGGCACCGCGACGCCGACGACCTGGCCGTCGGCGAGCTGGAACTGGCCGTTGACCTGAGTTGACGGGTCGACCGTCGTGAAGTTGCCCTGCACAGGGACGGCCTTGCCGTCGCGGCCCACCACCGAGCCCGCCCAGGTGTAGTCGACGCCGTAGCCGAGCGGTTCGGTGACGTTGAAGGAGGTGCGTTCGCGATTGATCGCGCCCGCCACGGGCTTGCCGTCGGCGTTGGTCAGTGCGACCCGCTGAAACCAGCCGTCGCGGACGTCGACGCGGACCGGCGCGGTCGGCACCACGTCGGAGGCGGCGTTCTCCGGGGTGTAGGCTCAGCGACGGCGCAGAGGGCGCCTGGGCCGCCTCTGACGGTGCCTTGGACTTGCCTGCAGCAGGCGGCCAGTGCGCCGGGAGCGACCACCCCGACCGCAAGCGCTGCCAAGGCCCGCCGCCGGTTCATATGCGGCGGCGTCGGTTCAGAGGTCGGGCCGGGGGTCACGTGTTCCTAAGATACCTAGAGCGACGTGCCAATCAGACTCGGCTCGGGTGTGAGCTCGATCCCGAATGTCGTTCTTGACGCCATCGCGCACCCGTCTGGCCAGGGCAATCACGTCTGCTGCGGTGGCAGCGCCGCGGTTGGTCAGCGCCAGCGCGTGCTTGGTGGACAGCCGGGCAGGAGCTTCGTCATCCGGATAGCCCTTGTAAAAGCCCGAGTGCTCGACCAGCCAGCCGGCGGCCAGCTTCACGCCGCCCGGCGCCGGGTAGTTGGGCACGGGTGCGTCCGCGTCTGCCTGGATCCGGTCGAACTCCGCGGGCTGCGACGACCGGGTTGGTGAAGAAGGAGCCGACGCTCCACGTGTCGTGGTCGGCCTCGTCGAGCACCATGCCCTTGCGCGCCCGCAACGCGAGCACGGCGTCACGCACCCGGCCCGGGTCGGTGCGTTCGCCCGACTCGGCGCCAAGCGCCGCGGTCAGCTCGCCGTAGCGCAGCGGTGCGCTGCGGCCTTCGGCGTCGAGTGCGAACTCGACCTCCAGCACGATGGCGGCGTCGGAGTGCTTGAGAATGCTTGTGCGGTAACCGAATCCGAGTTCAGCACCGTCGGCCCACCGATCCTGGCCGGTGGCGCGGTCGAGCAGCCGTACCCGTCGGATCGTTTCGGAGACCTCGGACCCGTACGCGCCGACGTTCTGCACCGGTGTCGCGCCTGCCGAACCCGGTATGCCCGAAAGGCACTCCAGGCCGCCGAGGCCGTGTTCGAGCGAGGTGACGACGACGTCGTCCCACACCGCGCCCGCCTCGACGCGCAGGATGTCGCCGTCGACGCGGATGCCCGCATTGGCCAGCCGAACCACTGTCAGGTCGGGCATGTCGTCGGCCAGAACCACATTGGATCCGCCTGCCAGCACCAGTACCCGTTCCGACCGTCCAGCGCGCGCATCACGGCGACGATCTGCTCGGTCGTCTCGCAGGTGATCAGGCGTCGGGCGACCGGGCCGACGCGCAACGTGGTCAGCGGAGCGAGCGGCACCTCCTCGGCAACCGGTACACCCCCTACCAGCGAACTGACCACGGCCCGTAACGGTAGCCTGGCCAGCTATGCCGCGCTCATTCGACATGGCCGCCGAGTACGAGGGCAGCGTCGAACAGGTCCACCGGGCATTCAGCGATCGAGACGTACTGGCTCGAGCGATTGGCCGATTCCGGCGCCGACAGGGCGACGCTGGATTCGATCAAGCTGGGCGAGGATGGTGGGCCGGCAGCGTCCGGGTGAAAACCACGCAGGTGCTCCGGGCGCGACCGGCTGCCCGCGATGGTGACGCAGTTCCATCCCGGCGACCTGGCCATCGTGCGCGAGGAGACATGGACGCCGATCGACGACGGCAGGGCAACCGCCACCGTCGCCGGTGCCATCCCCGGCGCACCGGTCACGCTGTCGGGCACCGCCGTGCTGGCCCCCGGCGAGAAGGGCGGCTCGCGGCTCGAGTTCAACGTGACCGTCGAGGTGCGGATCCCGCTCGTCGGCGGCAAGGTCGAGAACTTCATCGGCAGCCAACTCGTCGAGCTGCTGATCGCGGAACAGCGATTCACCACGGCGTGGATCAAATATGAACGCTTAACCGGCCGGTAACCTGGTGTTATGGCGCGCCGCATGGATTACACGATCTACGTTCGCCGCGCCCGCCGAGAAGATCTATCAGGACTTCACCAGCCGCGGGTACTGGGAAACCCTGATGGACGCCTATCGGTTCCTCACCCCGCAGTCCGAGATCACGAAGTTCACGTCCAACGGGTCGGGCACCGACATCGTGTTCAAGCAGAATCTGCCGCGCATGTACCTGCCGCCGATCGCGCGCACCGTGGTGCCCGTCGACATGATCATCACCCGCGAGCAGCATTTCGACCCGTACGACCACGCCAACAAGCAGGGAAACGGGCAGCTACCGCGCCAGCATCCCGCACGGGCCCGGCCACTTCGGCGGCAGGTACTTCCTCACCGACACCGATACCGGCAGCCAGCTCCGGCTCGCCAGCGTCTGCAAGGTGTTCATCCCGCTCGTCGGCGGGGCGCTAGAGGATCTGATCCTGCATCACATCAAGCAGCTCTTCGACGCCGAAGAGGCGTTCACCGCCGACTGGATCGCCAAGCACCACTAGCGGTGTCGGTCGCGCCACGCGGCGTGGATCGGGGCTTTTGGCTTGCCTGGCACTAAAATGCCTGGTTATGGGCGCTCCCGTCGGACAGCTGACGCGGGGCACGACGGGCCACAACCGGCTGCGCCGCTGCGACCGCTGGCTGGTGCATGCGCCTCGGGTCCGCACCGCGCTGCAGTCGGCCGGCGAGCCGCTGGTCGTCGACCTCGGCTACGGCGCGCTGCCGGTGACCACCCTCGAGCTGGCGAGCCGGCTTGCGCACCGTGCGCACGGATGTGCGGGTGATGGGCTTGGAGATCGACCCGGACCGGGTCGTGCCGCTCGCGCGACGGCGTCGAGTTCGGTCTCGGCGGCTTCGAACTGGCGGGCCTGCGGCCGGTACTGGTGCGGGCGTTCAACGTGCTGCGCCAGTATCCGGTGGACGCGGTCGAGGAGGCCTGGTCGCTGATGCGGGACGCGGCTGGCGCCCGGCGGCCTGATCGTCGACGGCACCTGCGACGAGATCGGCAGGCGGTGCGGCTGGGTGCTGCTCGACGGCGACGGGCCGGTCAGCCTGACACTGGCGTGCGACCCGTTCGCCATCGAACGCCCTTCAGACCTCGCCGAGCGCCTTCCGAAAGTCCTTATCCACCACAATGTCTCGGGTCAGCCGGTCAACACGCTGCTCGCCGCGGCCGATCACGCGTGGGCCAGCGTCGCCGGCCACGGCGTGTTCGGACCGCGCGAGCGGTGGCGCGCCATGCTGAACATGTTGCGCGACAACGGCTGGCCGGTCGAACCGCCCCGCCGCCGCATGCGCGACGGCGTGCTCACGGTGCCGTGGGCTACTGTTGCCCCGCCTCGGCCTTGACCAGGTCCGGCGCCTGCTCGTCCACGTCGCACCTCGTCGAGTGCGTCGTCGACGTCCTGTGCCACCTGGATGTCGAGCCCGCGGATCGGTGCGGGCGGCGTCACCAAAGCTATTGCCACATAAGTGATCAACGACGCGCCGAAGGCGATGAACGTCGGCCAGCCGTCGAACGATGCGTCGAATACTCCGTTGGGGACGTAGAGGATCGTGTTGTCCAGGCCGTACATCGTCGGCGTCATCGCGAACAGCACAAGGCGTACGGTCAGCCCGACGACGATCGACACAAGTGCCGCCATCGCGGTGCCCCTTCGCCACACCAACCCGAGGATGAACGGCACCACCAGGCAGGCCAGCAGAAGATCGAAGGCCAGGGTGAGCAGGATCCCGGTCTGCTTGACGTAGATCGCGATCACAATCGCCACGAGCGTCGCAGGGACCATCGCGATCCGTGTCGCCCACAACAGCGGATCCCGTTGGCCCGGCACGTGCACGCGCCGCACACCGCCCAGGTTGCGCACGGAGACGTTCGAAATCGCCAGGATGGCGCCGTTGGCGGTGCTCATGGACGCGCCGACCAGACCGCAGAGCACGATGATCGTCAGCGCGAGGGGCGCGTACGCGGTCGAGCAGCTCGAAAAGGATTGGGCCGTCGAGCTCTTCGGGCATGAATGCCTTGGCCGACAGCACCACGATCCCGAACGGGACGCAGATCGCCACCACGCCGGTCGCCGCGCCGAAGCAGGCCCTGCGGGCGGTCTCCGGCGATTTCGCGGCGAAGATCCGCTGCATGAAGTCGATCGCGACGATGTCACCGATGCCGAGCGCGATCAGCGTCGCCCAGTTGATGGTGGCGCCCTGCGCGGGGTCGGTCATCTGACCCAGGTCCAGCGGACCCGTGCCGTCCGCAATCGCGATGCCGTGGGTGACGGCCATCCAGATCAGCAGACCGACGGCGCCGATGAGGACGAGAGACATCTGGATGATCGCCGTGTACGCGTCGGCGATCAGGCCGCCGGTTCCGGTGTAGGCCACCGCGAGGATGGCGATGATGACCGCGCCCAGCCAGTACGGGATGCCGAGGAAGTAGTTGAAGAGGAAGCCGCCTGCCACCAGGTTTCCGGCGACCAGAAGACAGAAGCCCACGATGAGCATCAGGGATGCCACGGCCTCGACACGCCTGCCGAACCGCAGCCGGTAGTAATCCGGGAACGACGTCAGCCCCATCCGGTTCATCGGCTTGGCGAAGAACACGCCCGTCAGGAACAGACACAGCGCGAGCCCGAGCGGTAGGCAGGCGCCCGCCCAGAAGCCGAATTCGGCTGCCAGGTCGGTATTGCCGAGCGTGGCGTTGGTGTCGACGGCCGAGCCCATCAGCGCGCCGCCGACCAACATCAGCGGCAGCATGCGCCCGCCGACGAGGAAATTGGCGCTGTCGCCTGCGACGCGCTTCGAAACGAGAAAGCCGACGAATACGACGACCGCGATGCTGATTCCGACGCCGAGAAGAATCATGGGGAGCCTCCTTGCGAGCTGTGGAGTCTCCCGGGCTTTTATCCCGCCGTGGAGCGGCAGGGCCTCGTCGCCCAACCGCCTGCGTCTCTCGGACCAGTCCCGTGAAACGGCGGAACCCTAGACGCGCCTCACAAGTCAATGCGAGTCGCAAGTCAGACAAACTCCGAATCGTTACGGCCGTGAACGGGCCGTGTTAACGCCTCGTTGCAATGTCTTCCAGTGGCGGGATCGCGAATCGCTGCCAAGATGTAGAACCAGGAGCCCTCACGCGCTCCCCGGACGAGGTGCGTCGTACCCGGCTTGCGACAAGACGGCGCGTCAGGAGTTCCCGTGACCGACGACAACCAACCTCTCAACGCCGAAGGCGCCTGGGCTCAGCAGGCCGAGGCGCGCATTCCGGAACGCCGCGAGCGCGAGGAGATCGAACGCGGCCTCACCTTCGGGCTCGAGGCCGCGCCGACGATCAACGACCGCCGGATCTCCACATTCGTCCGCGGAGAATTGCCGCACTTCGCGGGCGAGCGAGGAACGTTCCTGAAGTGCCCGTTCGTCGAGGACGTCAACCAGGTCGATGACGCCGAGGTGGCGATCTTCGGCGTGCCACTCGATGCAGGTGCCACCTACCGGCCCGGCACCCGGTTCGGCCCGCAGGGAATTCGGCGGTCCACCAACCTGTTTGGCACGTACAACTACGAGTCGGGCGTCGATCTGCGCGAGCAGCTCAACATGGTCGACATCGGTGACGTGTTCACGATTCCGGGCAACCTGGAGAAATCGTTCGACCAGATCAGCCAGGCCATGGCGCACGTGGTGTCCAAGGGCGTGATGCCGGTCGTGCTCGGCGGCGACCACTCCATCGGCTTCCCGACCATCCGCGGGATGACGCCCTATCTGGACGGCAACATCGGCATCATCCATTTCGACCGGCACGTGGACACCCAGGAATCCGACCTCGACGAGCGGATGCACACCACACCGTGGTTCCACGCCACCAACATCAAGAACGCTCCGGCGACCAACCTGGTCCAGATCGGCATCGGCGGCTGGCAGGCGCCCCGCGCGGGGGTGAAGGTCGGGCGCGAGCGCCAGTCGACGGTCATCACCGTCGGCGACGTGGAACGGGTCGGCGTCGAGAAGATCGCCGAGATGGCACTGGAGATCGCATGGAAGGACGCCAAGGCGGTGTACCTGTCCTTCGATATCGATGTCATCGACGCCGGGTTCGTCCCTGGCACCGGATGGCCCGAGCCCGGCGGGCTGCTGCCGCGGGAGGCGCTCAACCTCGTCAAGATGGTGTCCGAGCCCGGCTTGGCAGGCATCGAGGTCGTCGAATGCTCGCCGCCCTACGACTGGGCCGAGCAGACGGCGCTGCTGAGTTCGCGGGTGATCCTGGACAGCCTGGCGGCGCAGGTGCGCGCCGGGAGACTCGGCAACAAGGCCGCCGCGCAGGACCGAGTCGCCTGGGGGCCGTGACCCCGGGAGCAGGCCAGTAGCCTGAGGTCATGCGAATTGCGCTGGCGCAGATCCGGAGCGGCACCGACCCCGCGGCCAACCTGAAACTGGTCGAGGACTACACGCGTCGCGCCGCCGACGCGGGCGCAAGCCTTGTGCTGTTCCCGGAGGCCACGATGTGCCGGTTCGGGGTATCTCTGGCCGCGGTCGCCGAACCGCTGGACGGACCATGGGCCGACGGGGTGCGCCGCATCGCCGCCGACGCGGGCGTCACGGTCGTCGCCGGGATGTTCGTTCCCGCCGACGACGGACGCGTCACGAATACGCTGATCGCTTCCGGCCCGAATGTCGATGCGCACTACGACAAGATCTACCTCTACGACGCGTTCGGGTTCACCGAGTCCCGCACCGTCGCACCCGGCCACGAGCCCGTCGTCATCACCGTCGACGGCGTTGGCGTCGGGTTGAGCCTCTGCTACGACATTCGCTTCCCCGAGCTCTACGTCGAGCTGGCGCAGCGAGGCGCGCAACTCATCACGGTGCACGCCTCATGGGGAACCGGACCGGGCAAGCTCGAGCAGTGGACACTGCTGGCCAGGGCCAGGGCGCTCGACACCGCGAGCTTCGTCGCCGCGGTCGGTCAGGCGTATCCGGGCGACGAGATCGCCAAGGTCGGACCGACCGGGGTGGGCGGCAGCGTGGTGGCGTCCCCCCTTGGCGAAGTCGTGGCGGCGGCGGGCGCCGACCCGCACCTGCTCGTCACGGATGTCGACCCGAGCGGCGTGCAGCCGGTCCGGGACACGATCGCCGTGCTGCGTAACCGCTCCGGCTTCGCAGAAGTTCATAGGGCAGAATCGCGGGGGTGACCGATCCCTGGGCCCGTCCGGCCGACCAGCCCCCACCCGGCCAGACCCCGCCAGGGCCTCCGCCGCCACAGTTCCCGCAGGGCGCGCCGGGCCAGCAGGCTCCTCCCCCACCTGCTGAGACTCCGCAGAAGGGCTCTTCGCCGGCCGTGAAGATCAAGAAGCTGTTCAGTGATCCGCTGACCATCGTCTTGGTGGTCGTCATCGTGGTGGCTCTGGTCGCCGCAGGCGTGCTGGCCGCGGAGTTGTACGCGCGCAGCCGCGCCGACGACGTCGTGGCCGCGGCCACCGAGTGCGTGGTGCAGGACGACGTCACCGTGTCGTTCGGCGCGTCGCCCTTCCTGATCCAGCACATGACGGGGCACTACAGCAATATCTCGATCGAGACCGCGGGCAACCAGATTCGCGATGCCAAGGGCATGAAGGCCCAGATCGACATCGACGACGTCCGACTGCAGAACACCGGCGACTCAAAGGGCACGATCGGCGCCCTGGATGCCACGATTTCCTGGACAGCCGACGGCATCAAGCAGACCGTGCAGAACGCCATCCCGATCCTGGGCAGCCTCATCACCGACGTGAAGACGAATCCGTCGGACGGCACCATCGAACTGGAGGCGGCGCTGGGCAGCAGCGTCACCACCAAGCCGACCGTGAAGGACGGCGGCATCGCGCTGGAGATGGTCAACCTCAGCGGGCTTGGCTTCACCCTGCCGCGGGAGATGGTGCAGCCTGCGCTCGACACCTTCTCCGCCCAGCTGACCAAGGGCTACCCCCTCGGCGTCAAGGCCGACGATGTCACGGTCAGCGATACCGGTGTGACAGCGCACTTTTCGACCCGCAACGCGTCCATCCCCGCGGGCAACGACGACCCCTGCTTCGCAGGTCTTTGAGCCGGCTCGGCCGGCGTGGCCTCTAGGCCAACCCGTCCAGCACGGCGCGCGTCCCGGACAGCCCGAGTCGGGTAGCGCCCGCGGCCAGCATGGCGACGGCGTCGTCGGCGGTGCGGATGCCGCCGCTGGCCTTGACCCCGACGCCGGCGCCGACGGCGGCGGCCATCACTTCGACGGCATGCACGGATGCGCCACCACTGGGATGAAATCCGGTGGAGGTCTTGACGAAATCGGCGCCGGCTTCAGCGGCGACGCGGCAGGCCGACACGAGGGCCTGTTCACCGGCGAGGCTCAGCAGCGCCGCCGACTCGACGATCACCTTGAGTACCGACGCCGGGCACCGCGGAACGGACTATGGCGATGTCGGCCCGCACCGCCTCGAGGTCGCCGGACACAGCGGCGCCGACGTCGATGACCATGTCGATCTCGTCGGCGCCCGCGGCAATCGCGTGTCCGGCCTCGGCGGCCTTGATACCCGAAAGATGTTTGCCTGACGGGAAACCCACGACAGAGGCGACGTGAAGACCCGGCGCTGCCGAAGACTTGGCGACCGCAACCATTGACGGTGAAACGCACACCGCGTACACCCCGAGCTCGGCGGCCTCGGCTACCAACGCCGTCACATCGCGTTGCGTCGCTTCGGGTTTGAGCAGCGTGTGGTCGACGACCGCGGCCACTTCGTCGCGGCTGCGCGCCTGCGGCACTAGAACGGTTCTTCTGTGCCGCCGGGATTGCAGTGCGCCGCCATCATCTCGTCGCCGGAGACCTCCGGGCGCCACGGCTCGAGGTTCCAGCTGGTCTTGCCGGGTTCGGCGAGCTCCGCGTACTGCCAGTGGCACATGAACTGTTCGCGCATGCCAGGGATGTCGGCGTCGGGGGAAATCGTCAGCACTTCGCGTCCACGCCTCGTCGGCCTGGGGGTTGGTGCCGAGCTGGGCGGCCGCGACGCGCGCGGCGTCTGTCGGATAGACGCGCAGGCTGGACAGGTCACCCCACTTCGCCCATTCGGCCGAGGCGACGTACGGCGGTGCCTGGCACGTCGGCCGACGCGGGGCCTGCGAAGGCAAGGGCAGCAGTCATGGCCGCCGCGAAGGCGGCAAGGATACGGCGCACGCGGCTACCGCGACTTTCCCTGGATATCGAGGATCTTGGGCCGCACATCGACGAGATAGATGCCCGAGGCGACGGCGGCGATCGCCGCGCCGAAGGGATCGCGGAACACCAGCAGTAGCAGCACGCTGCCGCCGATGATCAGAAGCCAGACCGGCTTGGTGAGCTTGCCTGCCGCGGTGTACGCGTCGGGGCGTTGCATGGCGGCGTGCACAAAGGCGTAGACGGCCACGGCGAAAGCGAGAACGACGAGGACCAAAACAATGACGCCCGCTAGGTCGGCAAGGATCACCTCACCAGCCTAAGCGGGCGCCACCGTCGGCGTCGAATTTACTTCTGGGTGACCTTCTTGGCCGGAGCCTTCTTGGCCGGGGCCTTCTTGGCCGGGGCCTTCTTGGCGGCCTTCTTCACAGGGGCGCCAGACTTCTGCGCCTTCTTGGGCAGCTCGACGCCGACCAGCTTGGCGGCGCGCTCGCCGACCGCGCGGGTCTGCGTGGCAACGTTGCCCAGCGCCTCCTGGGTCAGCTCGACGGCCTGGTCGGTGTAGGTCTCCACCCGACCGGCGGCCTCTTCGAGGGCAGGCTGGCTGCGCAGCTTCTCGAGGCGACCTCGCCACGCTCGACGAGCTTGTTGTAGGTGGTCTGCGCGGTCTCCGCATAGCTCTCGGCGAACTTGCGGAGCTCGTCGCGAGCTCAGCCGGTCGCGGAGGTCACCGAACTGCGTCGGCAGGTCCTCCTGCAGCTTGGTCAGCCGGGCGCGGCTCTCCTCGACGCGCGATCTCGGCGTCGCTGCGGGCCTCGCCGGCACGCTCACGCAGGGTGGCGACGATCTCGTTGACCCGCTCGAGGGCAAGGTCGGCGGCGCCCACTGCGGCGAGCAGCGGAGCCTTGAGGTCGTCAACGGTCGGCTGGGTGTTCTTCTGGGTCTTCTTCGCCATGTCGTTATTTCCTTTCACTGATTTCACTTGGTCGTTCGGTCTATAAGCGTCGTCTGGTTCGTCAGGTCGTCGGCTCCTCGTCCTCTGCCTGTCTTCTGGACAAGGACGGCTTCGTTCTGTTCGCAAAACGATGTGTAGATGTCGAGCAGCACCTGCTTCTGCCGCTCGGTGATCGCCGTGTCGGTGATGATCGACGTCACGAACCTCGTTGGGCTCACTGGGTTCCAGGATTCCGGCCCTTATGTAGAGCACTTCCGCAGAGACCCGCAGTGCCTTGGCGATCTGGCTCAGCACATCGGCTGAGGGTTTCCGCAATCCCCGCTCGATCTGGCTCAAGTAGGGATTACTGACGCCGGCCTTCTCGGCCAGCTGCCGCACCGATACCTGAGCCGCCTCGCGCTGCGACCGGATGAAACTCCCGATGTCCTGTGCAGCGTTGGAAACCACATCGACGAGCTTCTCGTCCTGCGACATGGGTTACCCCCTCGGTGCGTCGGGTATTCGGTGCGACGACCCAACGGTACGACGGGGTGCTAACTTTTGCAAGCACTAGTTAGCGCAGGTCAGAAGAGTAGTTGGGCTATCGAATAGATGATCAGGCCGGCAAGAGCGCCCACTACCGTGCCGTTGATTCGGATGAATTGCAGGTCACGGCCGACATGAAGTTCGATGCGCTGCTGGCCTCGTCGGCGTCCCACCGCTCGATCGTGTCGGTGATGATCGTTGTGATTTCCGCCCCATATTGGGAGACCAGGTGCTGAGCGGCCCTGATGATCCAGTTGTCCACCTTGTCGCGCAGGTCGGCGTCGTCGCGCAACGATTCGCCGATGTGCACGACGGAGTCCGCGATGCGGGTGCGCAACGCTGACGACGGGTCATCGACGGACTCGAGGAAAATCCGCTTCGCCGCGTTCCACGCCGTTTCCGCAGCGCGGGCGATTTCGTCGCGGGCCATGATCTGGTTCTTGACGTTCTCGGCCTTGCCGATCGTCGTCTCGTCGTGCTGCAGGTCGTCGGCGAACTCGAACAGGAACCGGGTGGCCGACCGCCGCAACTCGTGGTCGGGGTTGCGGCGCACCTTGTCGGTGAAGTCCATCAGTTCGCGGTGGATGCGGTCGCCGACGAGATGGTCCACCCAGCGCGGGGACCAAGTGGGCGAATCGCGCTCGACCACCCGCTCGATGACCTCGCCCGCGTTCAGCGACCACTGGAACGCCCGGTCGGCGAGCAGTTGCAGCAGAGCTTCCTGACGGCGCTCTTCCAGCAAGGTGGCCAGCACCCGGCCGATCGGCGGCCCCCACTGCGGTTCGGCGATCCGCTTGACGATCATCCGGTCCAACACGGCCTGGACGTCCTCGTCACGCAACATCTCCACCAGCACGCGCAGCACCGTGGAGGCCTCGGCGGCCACCCGCTCGGCGTGCGCGGGCTCCGACATCCACTTGCCCAGTCGCCCCGCGACCTCGGCGTCGCGCAGCTTGGTCTCGACTACCTCCGGCGACATGAAGTTCTCCCGGACGAAGGCGCCCAGGCCCTCGCCCAGCTGGTCCTTCTTGCGCTTGATGATGGCGGTGTGCGGGATCGGTATCCCCAGCGGGTGCTTGAACAGCGCCGTCACCGCGAACCAGTCGGCGAGCGCGCCGACCATGCCCGCTTCCGAGGCGGCGGCCACATAGCCGGCCCACGCCCCGGCGCCATTGGCCTCGGCCCAGCGGCAGAAGAGGAACAGCACGGTGGCCCCGACCAGGAAACCCAGCGCGACGACCTTCATTCGCCGCAGGCCACGGCGGCGCTCCGCATCGGCGGCCGTGTCGGCTCCCGCCAGCGATTCGGCGAAGCTCGCCCGCTCTACCGGTGGCGCGGGAAGTGCCTGCAATTCGCGGCCTCCGGCGTCTGGTCTGTGTGCCACTCCTACATCATCCGCTACAACCCGGAGTGTTGGCCGTGCCGACGGGCCTGGCGTCGCACGTTCGCCGTAGTATCGAGTAGAACTAGGGAACGGACTAGCGCGATAGTGGCTCAGCAGACTCCGCCGGGGGCGGTTAAGACCGATGGACGCAAACGGCGCTGGCACCAACACAAGGTGGAGCGCCGAAACGAGCTGGTAGACGGCACCCTGGTGGCCATTCGCCGAGCGTGGCAGCAACGTCAGCATGGACGAGATCGCCGCCGAAATCGGGGTGTCGAAGACGGTGCTCTACCGCTACTTCGTGGACAAGAACGACCTGACCACCGCCGTGATGATGCGGTTCGCGCAGACCACCCTGATCCCGAACATGGCCGCTGCGCTGTCGGCGAACCTGGAGGGCTACGACCTGACCCGCGAGATCATCCGGGTCTACGTCGAGACGGTGGCCGCCGAACCCGAGCCGTACCGCTTCGTGATGGCCAATAACTCGGCGAGCAAGAACAAGGTGATCGCCAACAGCGAGGAGATCATCGCCCGCATGCTGGCGGTCATGCTGCGCAGGCAGATGAACGATGCCGGCATGGACACCGGGGGCGTCGAGCCCTGGGCGTACCACACGGTCGGCGGTGTGCAGCTGGCGACGCACTCGTGGATGTCGCATCCGCGGATGAGTTCCGACGAGCTGATCGACTACCTGTCGATGCTGTCCTGGAATGCGCTGTGCGGCATCGTCGAGGTCGGCGGATCGCTGGAGAAGTTCCGGGAAATGCCGCATCCGTCGCCGATCTTGCCGCCACAATTGCTCAAGACGATGAGCAAGAACCAGTCGATCTGCCCGACCTGTGGACGCACGAGCCACATGACTATTTGGTGTTCCGCGCACGGCGACAAGGTCGCGAACATCGACACCAGCGCGACGCCGGGTTCAAGGGCAAGAAGGCCGACGCGCCGACGCTGCAGGCCGAACGCAACCAGCGATTCGCCGACCTGCAGGAGATGCTGTACGCGAACAGCCGAAGCGGCGAGGACAACCGCTCGTTGCTCCTGGTGCTGCAGGGTATGGACACCGCGGGCAAGGGCGGCATCGTCAAACACGTTGTGGGAGCTGCTAATCCGCAGGGCATCCGATACACCAGCTTCGGCATGCCGACCGAGGAGGAGCGCAAGCACAACTATCTTGTGGCGGATCCGGCGGGCGCTGCCACCGGCGGGCCACATCGGCGTGTTCGACCGCTCGCATTACGAGGACGTGCTTGATCGTGCGGGTGCACGACATCGTGCCGCCCGAGGTGTGGGGCAAGCGCTACGACGAGATCAACCGGTTCGAGAAGCAACTCGTCGACAGCGGCACGACCATCATCAAGGTGGCGATGTTCGTCTCACTGGACGAGCAGAAGGAGCGGTTGTCCGCGCGACTCAACCGGCCCGACAAGTACTGGAAGTACAACCCTGCGGACATCGACGAGCGGCTGCTGTGGCCGAAGTACCAAGAGGCGTACCAGGCGATGCTCGAGAAGACGTCGACCGACTACGCGCCGTGGCACGTCATCCCGTGCGACCGGAAATGGTATAGCCGGCTGGCCATCCTCGAACTGCTCATCGAGGCGCTCGAAGGGACTCGACTTGTCTTGGCCGCCAGCCGATTTCGACGTCAAGGCCGAGAAGAAGCGGCTCGCCGAGGCCTGAGCTTCACGCCGAAACTGCGGTTGTTGACCAATTTCAGCTGATTTTCGTCATCTTCCGTAGTTTCGCGGAACCGATTGGCGGGTTCGCGCCCCTAATGGGTGTGCGAGGAATTGTGACCGGGTCTGAGGCGCTGTCGTCCGGCAGGTTGACGCGGCATGATCTGCGAACGCGATACGTCAAGGTGCACCGCAATGTCTACGCACCAATCGGCCTCGAGTTGACCGCGTTCGATCGGGCCGTTGCGGCGTGGCTCTGGTCGCGCGGCGAGGCGGTTCTTGTGGGGTGCTCTGCGGCTGCGGTGCTCGGCACTCGATGGCTGCCCTCCGATGAACCTGCAGAGTTGGGGCGGTCACGCCACCATCCGTCGACGGGCATCGTGATTCGCGCCGATGCCATCGCCGATGACGAGCAACAGGTTTCGCGCGGTATGACGTGCACGACTCCGGCCAGGACGGCCCACGACCTCGGCCGCCGACTCACCGGCGAGACCGCGATCATCCGCATCGATGCTCTGATGAACGCAACGAAGGTGCGGGTTGAGCAAGTCCGGTCGCTCGCCGAACGCTATCCCGGCGCGCGGGGCATCCGGCACTTGCAGGCAACACTGCGAATGGTCGACGGTGGCGCCGAGTCCCCGCAGGAGACGCGATTGCGACTGCTTCTCATCGATTCTTCGCTGCCGCGGCCGGTGACTCAGATCCCGGTGAAGAACGAGTACGGCAAGGTCGTTCGCCGGATCGATATGGGCTATCCCGAATGCGAAGGTCGGCGTCGAATACGACGGCGAGCAACATTTCACTTTGTCGGGCGGGCGCTCAGTACGTGTAGAAGCCTTGGCCGGACTTCTTGCCGAGCTGACCCGCCTCGACCATCCGCAGAAGCAGCGATGGTGGAGCGAAATTCGAGTCCTTGTACTCGTCGTACATCGAGTCCGCGATGAGCTTCATGGTGTCGAGCCCGATCAGATCCGACAGCCGTAGCGGGCCCATCGGGTGCGACAGTCCCGCGACGACGGCCTTGTCGATGTCCTCGACGGTGGCGACGCCCGCTTCCGCCATCCGGATCGCCGACAGCAGATACGGCACCAGTAGCGCGTTGACGATGAAGCCGGACCGGTCACCGCAGCGCACCACCTGCTTGCCCAGCGCGCCACTCGCGAACTGTTCGGTGCGCGCCGCCGCCTCTTCTGAAGTGACGAGCGTGCTGATCAGCTCGACGAGCGGCAGCACGGGAACCGGATTGAAGAAGTGCAGACCGAGCACCCGGCTCGGATTCTTCGTGGCCGCAGCGATTTTCATGATGGGAATGCTGGACGTGTTCGACGCGAGTACCGCGTCGGGGTCGGTGATGAGCTCGTCGAGTTGAGCGAAGATCTTGCCCTTGACCGCCTCGTCTTCGACGACGGCTTCGATCACCAGCTGGCGGTCGGATAGGTCGGCGAGGCTGGTGGTGAATGTCAGCTTCGCCAGCGCGTCGTCACGCTCGGCTTCGGAGAGCTTGCCCTTGCTCGCCGCGCGCTCCAGCGACCCGGTGATGCGCTTTCGGCCCGCGGCGATCAGCTCGTCGGTCGGCTCGTAGACCACAACGTCCCCGCCTGCTTTCGCCGACACCTCGGCGATGCCCGAGCCCATCTGCCCAGCGCCGATCACGCCCACTCGTTCAATACTCACTACGACTCCTCACAGCAACAAGCCCCGCCCGAATATCTCGGACGGGGCCTGAGGCTATCAACTACGGATTAGTGGAACTGACCCTCTTCGGTCGAGCCGGTCAGCGCGGTCGTCGACGAGGTCGGGTCGACCGTGGTGGCGATCCGGTCGAAGTAGCCTGCGCCAACCTCGCGCTGGTGCTTCGTCGCGGTGTAGCCCCGCTCCTCGGCGTCGAACTCGCGCTCCTGCAGCTCGACGTATGCCGACATCTGGTTGCGGGCGTAACCGTAGGCCAGATCGAACATCGAGTAGTTCAGGGCGTGGAAGCCGGCCAGCGTGATGAACTGGAACTTGAAGCCCATCGCGCCGAGCTCCTTCTGGAACTTCGCGATGGTCGCGTCGTCGAGGTGCTTCTTCCAGTTGAACGACGGCGAGCAGTTGTAGGCGAGCATCTGGTCGGGGAACTCGCTCTTGACGCCCTCGGCGAACTTCGCCGCCAACTCCAGGTCCGGGGTGCCGGTTTCCATCCAGATCAGGTCGGAGTACGGCGCGTAGGCCTTGGCGCGGGCGATGCACGGCTCCAGGCCGTTCTTGACCCGGTAGAAGCCTTCTTTGGTTCGCTCGCCGGTGATGAACGGCCGGTCGCGCTCGTCGACGTCGGACGTGATCAGCGTGGCCGCCTCGGCGTCGGTGCGGGCGATCACGAGGGTCGACACGTCGGAGACATCGGCCGCCAGGCGGGCCGAGGTCAGGGTGCGGATGTGCTGCTGGGTCGGGATCAGCACCTTGCCACCGAGGTGACCGCACTTCTTCTCCGACGCCAGCTGGTCCTCCCAGTGCGAGCCCGCGACACCGGCCGCGATCATGGCCTTCTGCAGCTCGTAGACGTTGAGCGCACCGCCGAAGCCGGCCTCACCGTCGGCGACGATCGGGGCCAGCCAGTTCTCGACGGACGTGTCACCCTCGACCTTGGCGATCTGGTCGGCGCGCAGCAGCGCGTTGTTGATGCGACGCACCACCTGCGGCACCGAGTTGGCCGGGTAGAGGCTCTGGTCCGGGTAGGTGTGGCCGGAGAGGTTCGCGTCACCGGCGACCTGCCAACCGGACAGGTAGATGGCCTTCAGGCCCGCGCGGACCTGCTGCACGGCCATGTTGCCGGTCAGCGCACCGAGCGAGTTGACGAACTCCATGTCGTGCAGCTGCGACCACAGCACCTCGGCGCCGCGGCGGGCCAGTGTGGACTCCTCGACCACCGAGCCCTGCAGGGCCACTACATCCTCTGCGGTGTAGGTGCGCTCGATGCCCTTCCACCGGGGATTGGTATTCCAGTCGTGCTGAATCTGCTCGGGTGACTTCGGCGTGCCAACGGTAGACATTGGGCTGCTCCTTCGAATGCTTGTTAATGCCACAGCGTCTTCGCTGTTGTGCTAATCCGAGGATGCCTCAAGTACATATACGCAGGTCCACCCGTTTCAGTTGCCAATTTCCGTTAACGCCTGCCGGTTACTTGCAAAGTCTGCGAAGGGAGCAATCAGCTGTAACGGTTCAGTTGCTACTGGCCAGTAGCCTATTTGCGCTGGTCAGTACGCCCGTACTGTTAAACGGTTCGCGTCAGAGCGCGAAGATGGACGCGACGGCCTTCGTCTCGTCTCCGACCGCGTATGTGAGGGTTGTAACAGTGCGATCGGTGAGTTCGGGCCCGAACTGGTCGGTCGAACCGGCCGGGTGGACGTGCTTGATGATCTCCAGCTTGTCGCCAAGCGCCACAGGAGCGTCGTGTTCGATCGTCGCCCGCAGCGGCTTCTTCAGCAGGTCGGGATTGCTGAACAGATAGTCCTCGATCACCGTCCAGTACACGGAGTTGTTCATGTGGTCGAAGATGTCGATGTCGCTGACGCGCACCGGGTAATCACGGATTTCCGAAGCGTCCTCGCGGCTGCCGGCCTTCAGATAGGCCTTCCACCGCAGCCGGTCGACGTCGGTGGTGCGCTGCAGGCCTTCGATGAAGTCGTCGGCGATGCGCGCAGGCCCTTGCGTCTCCCGGTTGATGTTGATCCAGAACGCCTCGGATTCGACGAGACCGCCCTTGCGGCCGTCGACACGCACCCGCATCTCACACCAGCGATTCGACGTTCCCGAGCACCATCGGCGCAGCCGAAGCATGTCCTGGAACTCGATCGGCTCGATCATGTCGATCATCGTGCGGCGGACGATCCACAGCGGGTGCGTCTCCTCGAAGCCGAGCTCCCGCAGATGATCGGAGCCGATGTCCTGGATGTGGCGGGTTGCGGCATCGAACCGCAGCCTGCCCTCGCGATCGATGTCGCCGACACGTAGCGGCCATTGCAGATCGAATACGTCGGGGTGCGGGTCGGGCACAGGCATCATCACCTTCGCCAAACCGGTCGCTGCGCCGGCGGTGCCCGTCATGTGCGTGATCCTGCCACAGCCGCCCAACTGCCAAGAATGCGAAGGCGTTCTTCGCACGCGGTTATGCTGGCTGACGTGGCGAAAACGTTCGTCGGTTCGCGGGTGCGGCAGCTGCGTAGCGAGCGCGGTTTCAACCAGGCCGCGCTGGCGCAGATGCTGGAGATCTCGCCGAGCTATCTCAACCAGATCGAGCACGACGTTCGTCCGCTCACGGTCGCGGTGCTACTGCGGATCACCGAGGTGTTCGGCGTCGACGCGACGTTCTTCGCGTCCCAGGACGACACCCGGTTGGTCGCCGAGCTGCGTGAGGTAACGATGGACCGCGACCTCGACATCGATGTCGACCCTGCGGAGATCGCCGACATCGTCAACGCCCACCCCACGCTGGCCCGCGCAATGGTCAACCTGCATCGGCGCTACCACCTCACCACCACACAGCTGGCCGCCGCCACCGAGGACCGGTTCTCCGACGGCAGCGGCAGCGGCTCCATCACGATGCCGCACGAGGAGGTCCGCGACTACTTCTACCAGCGGCAGAACTACCTGCACGAGCTCGACACCGCGGCCGAGGAGCTCACCATCAACCTCGGCATGCACCGCGTCGACCTCGCCCGCGACCTGTCCGACCGGCTGAAGGCCGTGCACGGCGTGCACATCGTCAAGCGCACCGACCTCGGCGACACCGTGCTGCACCGCTACGACCCGGCGTCGCGGAGGCTCGAGATCGGCAGCCACCTGTCGTCGGGACAGCAGGTGTTCAAGATGGCGGCCGAGCTCGCCTACCTCGAATTCGGCGGCCTGATCGACAAACTGGTGGAGGAGGGCAAGTTCACCAGCGAGGAGTCGACGACGCTGGCCCGGCTCGGCCTCGCCAACTACTTCGCCGCGGCGACGGTGTTGCCGTACGGGCAGTTCCACGAGGTCGCCGAGAAGTTCCGGTACGACGTCGAGCGGCTCTCGGCGTTCTACTCCGTCAGCTACGAGACCGTCGCGCACCGGCTGTCGACGCTGCAACGGCCGTCGATGCGCGGCGTGCCGTTCTCGTTCGTCCGGGTCGACAAGGCGGGCAACATGTCAAAGCGGCAGTCGGCCACGGGTTTTCACTTCTCGTCCAGCGGCGGCACCTGCCCGTTGTGGAACGTCTACGAGACGTTCGCCAACCCGGGCAAGATCCTGGTGCAGATCGCCGAGATGCCCGACGGCCGTAGCTACATGTGGGTGGCGCGCACGGTCGAGCGCCGCGCATCGCGATATGGTCAGCCCGGCAAGACATTTGCGATCGGGCTGGGCTGCGAACTTCGGCATGCGCACCGGCTCGTCTACTCGGAGGGACTGGACTTGTCGGGCAACATCGCCACCCCGATCGGAGCGGGCTGCCGCGTGTGCGAGCGGGACAACTGCCCGCAGCGGGCGTTCCCTGCGCTTGGCCGCGCGCTGGACATCGACGAGCACCGCAGCACCGTGTCGCCCTATCTGGTGAAGCAGCCGTGAGCTTGCCTGCCCGCATCGAGCCGGGGGGATTCCGCGAGCTGGGCCCGATCAACTGGGCGATCGCCAAGCTGGGCGCGCGGGCGATCCGGGCGCCACGGTTCAGCCTGTTCAACGTGCTCGGCCAGCACAAACTGCTGTTCCTGGCATGGCTCCCCTACAGCGCACTACTGCTCGGCCTGCTGAGCAAGCTGCCGCTGCGGGACGCCGAGGTCGTCATCCTGCGCATCGGCCATCTCCGCGACTGCGAGTACGAACTGCAGCAGCACCGCCGGCTGGCCCGCACCCGCGGCATCGGACCGGAAGTGCAGGCCAAGATCTTCGAGGGCCCCGACGCCGACGGGCTCACCGACCGGCAGCGCGCGCTGATCACCGCAACGGACGAGTTCGTCGTCACCCGTGGCGTGTCAGCCGAGACGTGGGCGACACTGGCGAGCTACCTGACCAAGGCGCAGCTGATCGAATTCTGCATGCTGGCCGCGCAATACGACGGGCTGGCGGCCACCATCACCACGCTGAACGTGCCTCTGGACTTCCCTGACTGAAGCCGGCCCGCTGATCTACTTCGGTTTGTGAATCCGACGACGATTTCAGGCCTCTCGCGTCGTCAGATTCACAAACGGCACTACAGGTACGTCACACCGAGCACGACCAGCGACAACAACACCGGCGATATCGGCAGAGCGCACAGGAACGCCGCCCACACTTCCGACTTCCGTCGATAGGCGAGCCAGCCGAGCAAGCCCGCGACGATGCCGGCGGCGAACGAAGCCGCGGCCACGACCAACACCCAGCTGCTGACGGTGCGCGTCGCAATGGCGATAGAGATACCCGCCAGCCACAGCATGTGGCCGACGATCAATCCGCCGATACCGGCGACCCAGATGGCCCTCAAAAGTTGATCATGTGGCCGACGAGCCCGTGGAAGCACTCCTGCAGCGCCTCCGACATCGTCGGGTGGGTGTGCACGTTGCGAGCCAGCTCGGTGGCCGTCAGATCCCATTTCTGCGCCAGGGTCAGTTCGGGCAGAAGCTCCGACACGTCGTGGCCGATCAGGTGGCCGCCGATCAGCTCGCCGTAGCGGCCGTCGGCGATCAGCTTGACGAATCCGCTCGGGTCACCGACGCCGTGCGCCTTGGCGTTGGCGGTGAAGGGGAACTTGGCGACCTTGACGTCATAGCCCTCGTCACGAGCCTGCTCCTCGGTCAGGCCGAAGCTGGCCACCTGCGGCTGGCAGAACGTCGCACGCGGCAGCATCCGATAGTCGCCGAGTGGCAAAGTGTCTGCGCCGCCGATGGTTTCGGCCGCGACAACGCCCTGCGCCTCGGCGACGTGCGCGAGCTGCAACAGCCCGGTGACGTCGCCGATCGCATAGATGTGCGGCGACGTTGGTGCGCATGTAGTCGTCGATGCCGATGGCCTTGCGCTCGGTGACCTGCACGCCCGCCTTGTCCAGCCCGTAGCCCTCGATGTTGGGTGCGAAGCCGATCGCCTGCAGCACCTTCTCGGTCTTGATCTCCTCGGACTTGCCGTCCTTGCTGACCGTGACGGTGACCTCGCCGCCGTCGTCCTTGATCGCCTCGACCTTGGTGCCGGTGAGCACCTTCACGCCGAGCTTCTTGAACTGCTTCTCGATCTCCTTGGACACCTCGGCGTCCTCGTTGGGCAGCGCCCGCGGCAGGAACTCGACGATGGTGACGTCGACGCCGTAGTTCTTCATCACGTAGCCGAACTCCATGCCGATCGCGCCTGCGCCCGCGATGACGATCGATTTCGGCAGCTCCCGCGACAGGATCAGCTCTTCGTAGGTGACGACGTTCTCCGACAGCGAGGTGCCGGGCACCAGCCGGGTGCTGCTGCCGGTGGCGATGATGATGTTGTCGAACGTCACCTTCTCGGTGCCGCCCTCGTTGAGGTCGACCTCGAGCGTGTGGTCGTCGGTGAACTTGCCGTAGCCGTGGATCTCGGTGATCTTGTTCTTCTTCATCAGGAAGTGCACGCCGGCGACGCGGCCTTCGGCGACCTTGCGGCTGCGGTCGAAGGCGACCCCGTAGTCGAACGTCGCTTCGCCGCTGATGCCGAACTGCTTGGCTTCCTTGGTGAAGATGTGCGCGAGTTCGGCGTTGCGCAGTAACGCCTTCGACGGGATACAGCCGACGTTGAGGCACACCCCGCCCCAGTACTTGGGTTCGACGACTGCGGTGTTCAGGCCGAGTTGGGCGGCGCGAATCGCTGCGACGTACCCGCCGGGGCCTGCTCCGAGAACAACGACGTCATAGTGGGTCACCCCGCCAACATTAGTAGGGGATCAGTCCCACCAGACAGCGGCTGGCTCGATCGCAGAAGTAGAGCCCGTGCAGCACCGCTGCGCCGCCGAGGGCCGCCAACGGCGCGGACATCAGAGCGATCGACGTCGCGGACACCAGAGGTTTGTCAGCCACCATCGCGGTCAGCAGGCTGCCGACCGTGCAGACCACCAGAAAGACCAGCACCACGAAGACGGTCGCCGTCTTGTCGAGCGAGTGGAACCACCAGTAGTAGAGACCCACTCCGACCGCCGCCGCCACGATCCACGCCACGGCCACGACGAGGACAAATGTCCAGCGTTTCAGGTACTGGTCGGCCGCGGGCACGACGGCCGGTTCGGCCGGGGCTTCGTCGGCAGGGACCGATTCGGCGGCCGGGCCGGGACCCTGCTGGGCGGGCAATTCGCCGGTGAAGGTCGGTGTGAACGGCTCGGTCGGCTCGGTGGGCGGGGCGTCGCCGTTGGATATCGCTCTTCGGCGGCTCTGTTTGCGGCGGATGCCACCCCAGCGGTGCGCGATGGCGATGCGTTCCTCGGTACGCCTGCTCAGGCACCGTTCACCGCCTGAATTGCGACGAGCGCGCCGAACCATCCCGGCGCGACGGCGAGAATGAACGCGCCCAGCGTCGTCACCCAGCGCCGTCCCGACAACAGGATCGTCAGCATCCCGATCGCGCTCGGCACCCCGACGACAAGTGCGATGGCGACATCGGGCCGGATGGTCGCGCTCATCAGCAGCATCGACGCGATCGCTGCGACGAAACCCACCGCGGTGCCGACGAGCAGTGCGCTAGTCAGTAGCCAGGCCCGTGGTACGGGTATCACATCTCGACGATAACGCCGCGGAGTCCCCGAACGCCGTTACCCCCGCGGCGTGGTCACCTACTTACGTGAGGGCCCACCGGGTACGGGGCACGCATCGACGGCTTCCGCCACGATGTGTGTGTCCGACACCGACGGACGCACGCCCCGCGCGTAGTCGGCGCCCGTCACCGGCGGGTGGTCGGCCAGCGACCGATTCTCGGCGTCGGTGAAGGCCCGGCCCCGCGACAGGAACCGCATACCCTCTGGCGCCTCGACGCTGAACCCGCCGCCGCGGCCGGGCACCACATCGATGACCAACTGGGTGTGCTTCCACGCCTCGAACTGCGGGCCCGAGATCCACACCGGCACCCCGCCGTCGCCGACATCGAGAATGGCCAGCAGGACGTCGCGGTCGCCGACGATGAAGTCCCCGTCCGGGTAGCACATCGGCGACGACCCGTCACAGCACCCACCGGACTGATGGAACATCAACGCGCCGTGCCTGCCCTGAAGCTTTTCCAGGAGGTCGGCGGCCGCGCGGGTGACGAGCGCCCGGCTCGGCGCGTCATTCATCAGAAGAAGCCCTGGGCCTTGTTGCTGTAGGACACCAGCAGGTTCTTGGTCTGCTGGTAGTGGTCGAGCATCATCTTGTGGTTTTCCCGGCCGATGCCGGACTGCTTGTAGCCGCCGAAAGCGGCGTGCGCCGGATATGCGTGGTAGCAGTTCGTCCACACCCGGCCCGCCTTGATGTCACGGCCGGCGCGGTAGGCGACGTTGCCGTCGCGGCTCCACACCCCGGCACCGAGTCCGTAGAGGGTGTCGTTGGCGATGCTGATCGCGTCGTCGTAGTCCTTGAAGGACGTGACGGCGACGACCGGCCCGAAGATCTCCTCCTGGAAGATCCGCATCTTGTTGTTGCCCTCGAAGATGGTCGGCTGCACGTAGTAGCCGCCGTTGAGGTCGCCGCCGAGTTCGGCACGCTCACCGCCGGTGACGACGCGCGCGCCCTCGTCCTTGCCAATCTCGATGTAGGACAACACCTTTTCCAGCTGATCGTTGGAGGCTTGCGAGCCGATCATGGTTTCGGTGTCCAGCGGATCGCCCTGGCGCACCGCCTTGGTGCGGATCGCCGCCAGCTCGAGGAACTCGTCATAGATGTCGGCCTGGATCAGGCTGCGCGACGGGCACGTGCATACCTCGCCCTGGTTCAGGGCGAACATGGTGAACCCCTCCAGCGCCTTGTCCTGGAAGTCGTCGCCCGCGGCCATCACATCGGAGAAGAAGACGTTCGGGCTCTTCCCGCCGAGCTCGAGGGTGACGGGGATGAGGTTCTGGCTGGCGTACTGCATGATCAGCCGGCCGGTAGTGGTCTCACCGGTGAACGCGATCTTGGCGATCCGGTTGCTCGACGCCAGCGGCTTGCCCGCCTCGAACCCGAAGCCGTTGACCACGTTGACCACCCCGGCGGGCAGCAGGTCGCCGATCAGCGACATCAGGTACAGGATCGACGCCGGGGTCTGCTCGGCGGGCTTGAGCACGACGGCGTTGCCCGCGGCCAGCGCGGGCGCCAGCTTCCAGGTCGCCATCAGGATCGGGAAGTTCCACGGGATGATCTGGCCGACGACGCCGAGAGGCTCGTGGAAGTGGTAGGCGACGGTGTCGTCGTCGATCTGGGACAGCGACCCCTCCTGCGCGCGGATCGCGCCCGCGAAGTAGCGGAAGTGGTCGACGGCCAACGGGAGGTCGGCGTTGAGCGTTTCCCGGATCGGCTTGCCGTTGTCCCACGCCTCGGCCAGCGCCAGCGACTCGAGGTTCTCCTCGATGCGGTCGGCGATCTTGTTGAGGATCACGGCGCGTTCGCCCGCGGCGGTCTTGCCCCACGCGCCTGCGGCACCGTGGGCGGCGTCGAGCGCCTTGTCGATGTCTTCTTCGGTGGAACGCGGGATCTCGCAGAAGGACTGCCCCGTCACCGGCGTCGGGTTCTCGAAGTACTCGCCACCCGACGGCGGCACCCACTCGCCGCCAATGAAATTGCCGTAGCGCGACTCGTATGCCATCTGAGCTTCGGCGGAACCCGGACGTGCATAAATGGTCATCAAGATCTCCCTTATTGACGTCGACGGTGTAACACAGCTCACATTACGCCGGTGATCAGAATGAGTTCCATGGCCGCCGATGAGCGCTTGCGCGAAGAGCAGACAGCTACCGACCCCTACCTCTGGCTCGAGGACGTCACCGGCGACGACGCGCTGGACTGGGTGCGCAGGCACAACGAACCCACGCTCGCCGAGCTGTCCGGCGAGCGGTTCGAGCAGATGCGCGCCGAGGCGCTCGAGGTGCTCGACACCGATGCGCGCATCCCCTACGTCCGCCGCCGCGGCGAGTACCTGTACAACTTCTGGCGCGACGCGGCAAACCCGCGCGGGCTGTGGCGCCGCACAACACTGGACAGCTACCGCACCGACGCACCGGAGTGGGACGTGGTCATCGACCTCGACGCGCTGGCCGCCGACGAGGACGAGAACTGGGTGTGGGCCGGCGCCAAGGTCATCGAGCCCGACCATTCCCTGGCCCTGATCAGCCTGTCGCGCGGCGGCTCTGACGCCGCGGTCGTGCGCGAGTTCGACATGCGCACACGTGAATTCGTCGCCGGCGGCTTCGAGGTGCCCGAGGCCAAGACCCAAATCAGCTGGGAAGACGAGGACACCGTGCTGATCGGCACGGACTTCGGCGAGGGCTCGCTGACCGAGTCCGGGTATACCCGCGGCTGGTCAAGCGCTGGCGTCGGGGAACGCCACTCGACGATGCCGAGACGCTGTTCAGCGGCGAGCACCGACGTGGTCGTCGCGGCGTCGCGGGACCGGACGCCGGGCTTCGAGCGGACGCACCTGCAGCCGCGCCGTCGACTTCTTCAACGACGAGGTCTACGAGCTGCGCGACGGCGAGTTCATCCGCATCGACGCGCCGACCGATGCCACCGTGTCGGTTCACCGCGACTGGCTGCTGATCGAGCTGCGCACCGACTGGTACATCGGGACGCGACGCGTATCGCCGCCGGCTCACTGCTGGCCGCCGACTACGACGAATTCCTCTCCGGCACAGCGCGATCTGCACGTCGTTTTCGAGCCCGACGAGCACACCTGCCTGAACCACTACGCGTGGACGCGCGACAAGCTGGTCATCGTCACGCTCGCCGACGTCGCCAGCCGGGTGGAGACCGTCACACCGGGCAGCTGGACCAGCCGAGCCGGTGCCGGGCATTCCGGACAACACCAACACGGTCATCGTCGCCACCGACGACTCGGCGACGAGATCTTCCTGGACTCCAGCGGATTCGACACACCGTCGCGGCTACTGCACGGAGCCGTCGAGCGGCGACTCGAACAGATCAAGTCGGCGCCCTCGTTCTTCGACGCCGAAGACATCACCGTGACACAGCATTTCGCGACATCGGAGGACGGCACAGCGATCCCCTACTTCGTCGTCGGTCACCGGACACAAACGGGCCTGCGCCCGACATTGCTCGGCGGCTACGGCGGCTTCGAGGTATCGCGAACGCCGGGCTACGACGGGTGTGCTGGGCCGGCTCTGGCTGGCCCGCGGCGGCACGTACGTGTTGGCCAACATCCGCGGCGGCGGCGAGTACGGGCCGGGTTGGCACACCCAGGCGATGCGCGAGGGCAGGCACCTGGTCGCCGAGGACTTCGCCGCGGTCGCAGAGGATCTGGTGCGGCGCGGGATCACAACGGTGGAGCAGCTCGGCGCACAGGGCGGCAGCAACGGCGGGCTGCTGATGGGCATCATGCTGACCCAGTATCCGGAGTTGTTCGGCGCGCTCGTGTGCAGCGTGCCGCTGCTGGACATGCGGCGCTTCCACCTGCTGCTGGCAGGCGCGTCATGGGTGGCGGAATACGGCGATCCGGACGATCCGGACGACTGGGAGTTCATCGCCAAATACTCGCCGTATCAGAACATCTCGGCCGAGCGCCGCTATCCGCCGGTGCTGATGACCACGTCCACGCGCGACGATCGCGTCCACCCGGGGCATGCCCGAAAGATGACCGCCGCGCTGGAGGCGGCGGGTCACCGCGTGCACTACTACGAGAACATCGAAGGCGGGCACGCCGGCGCCGCCGACAACGCGCAGACCGCATTCCGGTCCGCACTGATATTCGAGTTCCTGCACCGCACGCTGAACACATAGGTGCGGCGAGCACCCTCGCGGCCACGGTAGGCTTACAGCAAACAGATCTCGAGCTAATTCCTGGAGACAGTGATGTGGGTGGAACCCGACGTTCTCAAAGACGGTGCGGATGTCGCGCGCAACGCCGGGCAAATCGCGCAGAGCGGTGCTGATGCGCTGGCGCAGGCCTCGATCCCCGCGGGCATGTTCGGCGACTTCGACGCGGCACATGCCTTCCACAGCAAGCTGACCGCCGGGCATGAGTCGCATGTGCGGCGATGCGCGGCAACCATCAGACACTCACCGACGTCGGCGCCAAGGCGGACAACGCCGCGATCGCCTTCGAGACGACGGAATCGCACAACAAAGCCGCAATCGACAACGTGTCGGATGCCTAGACTATCCGTCGCTGGTCTACCTGAGTGTCCCCGAACTGACCGGCGCCGCCGGGGGTGATCCCTGGCAGGTCGACGACACCATCCAGGCCGGCGCTCCCGGCGAGATCAGCGAGCTGGCTCAGTCGTTCTACAACGCCGGCGTTTCCATGACGCAGACGTCCGACGAGTTCGGCGCCGCCAAGAAGCGGTTCGATGCGGCCTGGGACCGCGACGACCCGGCACACCCGATCAACGACTCCGCCGAGGTGCAGCGGGCTACCCAGGTGATGCACCTGAACAAAGACGCGCTGACCCGGGTCGGCGTCGACCTGCAGAACATCGCCGCCTCCCTCGCCGAAGCGCAACGCAGCGGCCACATCTCGATCAGCGGTCTCAACAGCAGGCTCGTGCAGATCGACAACACGATCGCCGCCGAGATCCAGAAGGCCAAGGCCGACGGCGTCCAACTGGACTGGTCGGCGCTCAAGACAGCCGCGATCAACGAGGTCAAGACCCGACTGGGCGAGGTGAACGCCGTGCGCAACGCGTATGGCAACCAGCTCAACGCGTCCCGAATCGAGATGGCGACCGAAGGGTACGACCCCCAGGCGATCAACAGCTCGGTGCCGAATCCCCCTGCGCCACAACCAAATGGCAGGCCGGGCAGCCAGCCCGCCAACCTTGACGACGCGCTCAACCAGATCGCCGGTGCCCCTGTGCCCGCTGCGGTTGCGCCTGCGCCGCCACCGCCGATGGATCCGAAGGATCTCGAGGCCTTCAAAGCGACGGCGCGGGCCGGTGCTCCTCCGAGATGGCGTGCCCGCCGACCAGATCGAATCACGGCTGAACGCCGTGGTCGCCCAAGCGCAGCGGGGCTTGGGGCCGAGCTACCGTGCACCGGAACCGCCGCGTCAGCCACCGCCGGGCTTCGGAGAAGGGTTCGCCGACCGCTGGTTTTCCACCGAGCAAGGCATCAAGAACCTGCTCGGCCAGGGCGGCCCTGGCGCCCCCGGGGTCCTCGAGTCCTGGGGCGGGCTGCTGAAGGGCACCGCCGAGACCGCCGCCAACCCCGCCGGTGCGGCGGTCGGGGAGATCCAGAACGCCCTGTCATCGCCTTCCCCGGCCTACTACCTCGGGGAGAAAACGTTCGACGTCGGCTCCACCGCCGCCACCCTGCCCTTCGGCGGCGAAGGCGCGGCGGTTCGGGCAGGTCTTCCTGCAAGGCTTGTCACCGAAGGTGGTGCACCGGAAGCACTTCTGCGGGACTGGAACGCTACCGGCGGAATGCCCTGGGGAGAATTCGAGGCGCGGTTCGGTACCCCCGAAGCCCGAGTCTGGCCTGAAAATGACGGATTTCCGGCGGGCTACCAACCCCAGCCGGCCCAGCTGCCCGAGGGAACCATCATCGACAGGTTCGGCTCCGAATACGGCCGCTACCTCGCGCCGGATGGCACACCATTCGGCGATCGGGCCTTGGCGCCGGAATCGGTTGGCGCAGATTACAACCGGTATATGGTGACCGGAAAGCCGCTACCTCCCGGCTGGCAGATCGTCGAAGGACCCGTGGAACCCTGGTATGGCCAGACGCCATCGCCCGGCACCACCCAGTACATGATCCTGGGTCCAGACGGTGTCCAAGTGAATGTAAGAGAACTGGTCGACAGGGGGATACTCGATGACTACGGACCGCCCATCGGACGATAAATCCGGCGAACTTCAAATCGAGCTGAACCGGCTGGCGGACAGGCTCGGAGTTCCTCCGATGGCTGTGGGACAGCGGACGAACGACGGTCTCAACATCTTCGTCGCCGACGACGGCTCTTACCATTTCGCCTTCTACGAACGAGGAAAGCTGGGCTTCGACAACTCCGGCAGCCTTGACGATGCTCTCTACTGGTACTGCGAAGACATCGTCACCAGCCGAGCTTCCAAGGAAGTCGGGGATCGCAAGCAACGCTTCCTGTACGAGTACCAGGTGCTGAGCCACTACAGCGCCGACTGGGCAAAGAGACGGGTGCGTGAACTCGCCGCGATGTTCCGTAACGGGCAGCCGGAGGATATTGCCCTACTCCCCGACATCGGCGAGCCTTTGTGAATGCACATTGTCATCGCAGGCGGGCACGGCAAGATCGCGTTGATCCTCGAGCGGTTGCTTTCGGCGCGTGGCGACTCGGTGGCCGGATTCATCAGGAACCCGGCACAGGTCGCTGACCTGGAAGCCGCCGGTGCGGACGCGGTGGTCGTCGATCTGGAGAAGGCGTCGGTCGACGAGGTGGCCGCACACCTGCGCGGCGCCGATGCCGTCGTGTTCGCCGCAGGAGCCGGCCCCGGCAGCGGTGCCGCACGCAAGGAGACCGTCGACCGTGACGCCGCCATCCTGTTGGCCGACGCAGCGGAAGCCGCAGGCGTCGAGCGGTACGTCATGGTCTCGGCGATGGCGCGCCGACCCACAGGCCACCGCCGACGACGAGGTCTTCCAGGCGTATCTTGCGCGCGAAAGGCGTTGCCGACGAGGCGATCCGGAGTCGCTCGGCGTTGAAATGGACAATCGTGCGGCCCGGCCATCTCATCGATGACGCGGGCACCGGCCGCGTGGCGATCGCCGAGTCGACCGGCCGCGGGAACGTTCCCCGCGAAGACGTCGCGGCGGTGCTCGTCGCGGTCCTGGATGAGCCGCGTACCGCAGGCCGGACGTTCGAATTGATCTCGGGCGAGACGCCCGTCGAAGCGGCCGTTGCCGCACTCGTACGCTGACGATCTATGCCGACGACGCCCCAGTTCGAAACCCTGCTGTACAAGACGGAGCCGCCCGTCGCGACCATCACGCTGAACCGCCCCGACGCGCTGAACACGATCGTGCCGCCGATGCCCGACGAGATCGAGGCGGCCATCGGGCTGGCAGAACGCGATCCTGCGGTCAAGGTGATCGTGCTGCGCGGTGCGGGTCGCGCGTTCTCCGGCGGCTACGACTTCGGCGGCGGCTTTGCGCACTGGGGCGAGGCGATGATGACCGACGGCCGCTGGGACCCCGGAAAGGACTTCGCGATGGTCAGCGGTCGTGAGACCGGCCCCACGCAGAAGTTCATGGCGATCTGGCGTGCGTCGAAACCGGTCATCGCTCAGGTGCACGGCTGGTGCGTCGGCGGCGCAAGCGATTACGCGCTGTGTGCCGACATCGTGATCGCCAGCGACGACGCCGTCATCGGCACACCGTATGCCCGCATGTGGGGCGCCTACCTGACCGGCATGTGGCTGTATCGCCTGAGCCTGGCCAAGGTGAAATGGCATTCGCTGACCGGCGAGCCGCTGACAGGCCGCGAGGCCGCCGACGTCGAGTTGATCAACGAGTCGGTCCCGTTCGAACGACTGGAGGCACGCGTCGCCGAGGTGGCCGCGATGCTGAGCCGAATTCCGTTGTCGCAGTTGCAGGCTCAGAAGCTGATCGTCAACCAGGCATACGAGAACATGGGTCTGGCCTCCACCCAGACACTCGGCGGCATTCTCGACGGGCTCATGCGCAACACACCGGAGGCACTGCAGTTCATCGACACCGCGGCTACCGACGGGCGTGCGCACCGCGATCGAAGCGCCGCGACGGGCCGTGGGGCGACTACAGCCAGGCGCCGCCGGAGCGCAGACCCGACCCGTCACACATCATCGAGCCCTAGACACCGGCCCGCAGCTCAAGCAGCGCATCGAGGTCGGCGACGGCCCGCAGCGTGTCGTTGAGGTGCGTGCACGTGCTGGTGCCGACGAACTCGTTCCGGATGCGGGCGCGCAGCTCCGACAGCGTCATTCCCCTGGATGCGTGCGGCGCTTCCGATGGCGCCTGGGCATTCCTGCCATGGCAGCACAGCCACGTTCGCGGTGACCGAGGTGATGGTTCGCGTCGCTCGGGTCGACGGAGCCGGTGACCGTGTACTCGTGCACGATCGTCTCGGCACCGTCGCCATCGACGTGCGAGTCGCGGAAGTGCGCGCTCGAAGTCGTCTCCCGGACCGAGGTCAAGCCTGCGAAACCGCCGCATGCCGTGCGGGCCGAGCTCTTCGACGTCGTGCATGCCTTCGGCGTCCAGGGGCGGCGCGACCGGCCCGTGCACCGACGGGATGGTGCCGTTGCGCTTCGCGTACGGGACGAGCGAGGCGTCCTCCGCGAAGCCGGCGCAGATGCCTGCCATGTGGTCGGCGGTGCCGGCAGGCAGCTTCTCCTCGATGCCGAGGTTGATCGCCGCGTGCTGCACCGCATAGCCGGACACCAGCGCGGCGCCGACCCAGTCGTCGAGCAGCAGGTGCAACAGGCTGGCTCGCCGAACCTCGTCGGGAAACAGCTTGCCGACCGTCGAGCGGAATCCCGGGCCCACCCGTGCGCCGACCAGCTGTGCCAGCCGCACGTCGGGTGGGTCGGAGGCGATGTCGTCGATGACACGGTCGATGAGGTGCGCGCGCATCCCGACCTGCCCTAGCACGTCCACCGCGCCCTGCGCGCGTCCAACCACGTCGCGGGCCCTCAGGTCGACGTCGGAGTTTCCGGCGCCTGCCGGATGGGTGTCGACGGTGCTGGTGCGGCGCAGGGCACCGGCTACCAGAGGCGGCCACGCCTGGACGGGCCGCTGCGGGCCCGCGATGTCCGTGACGAACGGCATGGAACGACCGTACACAGCGGACTAGGGGGTCAAAGTGTAGGGAAACACCCGATGACGGGCCGACCGACCGGCTCTAACGTCCGGCAGCATGACATTTGCACATCGCACCATCGCCCGACCGCTGCTCGCCGTGGGTTTCGCGGCGCTGGTCACCGGAACACTTCTTCACCCCGCGCCTGCCGCCGCTGGTCCCGGACCTTGCGCGCCGGCAGACATCCTCTGCAGGGAGAACCCCGATGGCCAGGCATCCGCGCCTGCTCGGGAACTTGTGCCTGCACCTGCTGCAGGGTCGCGCGATTCCGACGGCGACGGCCTCTCCGACATGGACGAACTGACGAAGTACTTCACCAACGGGTTCCTGCCGGACAGCGACATGGACGGGGTCGCCGACGGCGTGGAATTGAAAGAGGGGAGGAATCCGCTGAACCCGTTGGGCTGAGCGGAGTGTCTATTCGCTCCTGCGCAGGCCACCCAGCATCGAGGCGACGATGCCGAACACCACCAGCACGCCGCCCGCGGCCAGCGTCAGGTTCAGCCACAGGTGCGCGCTGGTCTGGGCCTGGTTCACCATCACGTCGGCGACCTGGCGCATGTCGCCCGTCGTGCGGTTCAGCGCGTCGTCGATATAGCGCCCGGCGACCTCCAGCCCGGCCCAGCCCGCAGCGCCCACCAACAGCGCCGAAACACCCAGCGCGGCAAGGGCTTTACCGCGTGAGCGCGCCGTGGCCAGTGTCAGCAGCGCGAAGATACCGGTGAGAACGCAGGCACCGATACTCGCCCATGGGCCCCACGTCGCCAGCGGCCTCAACTGGCCGGGCCGCAACGCCGAGGACTCGGGCACCGTGATCGGGACCGTCAGCGTCTGCGGCACGTCGAGGTTGAGATTGCCGAGTGTCTGCTTCAGCGATGAATCGTTGAGCATCGGGGCGATGTCGACCAGCCAGCGGTCGCCGTCCTGGTGCTGAGCCGAGTCGGTGAACATCCAGCGGTGGGCGATGCGGTTGGCCTGGGCGAACTGGTCGGGAAACCCAGGGTTGGCGGTGTAGGCCGACGTCACGCCTTGCACGAGCCCGGCGTTGCCGAGCTCGATACCCGTTGTCGGCGGCCAGCGCCGTGATCTGCGTCGTCAGTTCCGAGGCCATCGCCTCCTGCAGCCGCGGATCGTGTGCGGCGTCCGCGGACAGGGTCGCGTAGCCGTCCTCGCTCACCACATTTCGCTGCGCCCACATCGCGGGCACGGCCGCGGCGAGCAAGACCGTCGTGACGAGCCAGAACAGCAGCGCCGCGAGAAACCGCACGCTGTCCTCCTCCTGCAGCGGAGACGGCGCGGTGTCAATCGGCCAGTGCGCGCCCCACGATGAGGGGGTCCGGCTCGACCGACCACCTCATGATCCTTGTTGTCGTAGTCGAACTTACTCAGGACATATCGCATGGCGTTGATGCGGGCACGCTTCTTGTCGTTGCTCTTGACGACTGTCCACGGCGCCATCTCGGTGTCCGTCCAGGCGAACATGTCCTCCTTGGCCGCCGTGTAGTCGTCCCACTTGTCCAGCGAGGCCAGATCGGTCGGGGACAGCTTCCACTGCCGGACGGGATCGACCTGCCGGATGGTGAAGCGCGTGCGCTGCTCGTTCTGACGACACCGAGAACCACAGCTTGGTCAGGCTGATGCCGTCGTTGACCAACATCTGCTCGAAAAGCGGTACCTGGCGGATGAACTCGGCGTGCTGGCGGGGGGTGCAGAAACCCATCACCCGCTCGACGCCCGCCCGGTTGTACCAGGAGCGGTCGAACATCACGATCTCGCCCGCGGCGGGCAGAGTGGTTGACGTAGCGCTGGAAGTACCACTGGGTGCGCTCGCGGTCGGTCGGCTTCTCCAGCGCCACCACGCGCGCCCCACGCGGGTTGAGATGTTCCATGAAGCGCTTGATGGTGCCGCCCTTGCCCGCTGCGTCACGCCCCTCGAACACGATGACGTGCCGGTGGCCGTTGGCCTGGCTCCACTTCTGCAGCTTCAGCAGTTCGATCTGCAGCAGCCGCTTCTGCTCCTCGTAGTCGTCGCGCTTCATGCGCTCGTCGTACGGGTAGCTCTCGCGCCAGGTGTCGACGACCTCGCCACCGGGGTGGATCAACAACTCCGGGTCGTCATCGTCGTCGTCACGGACGGTGTAGCTATGGTTTTCATTTGTCAGGACCACGCGGCAAAAGGTATCGACCCACGGGTACGCCCAGGTGTCGCGACGGTGAACGGCAGGTGTTGCCGCGCTATTTTGCGATGCGGCGCGGACGCAGCAGGGCCAGCCGGGTCATCAGCTTGTTCATCCGCTTCAACGCCTTGTGCGAGTTGTTGTAGTAGTTGCCGCCCGCACCGACATTGGTGCGCGGGGCGATGACGGCCTCCTGCCTGCAGTACTTGCGCAGGCCATCGGCGCCGCCGAACCGCGCACCCATCCCCGAGGTCTTCCAGCCGCCCATCGGCGCGGTGGTGCACATCAGGTTGGAGATCACGTCGTTGACGTTGACCGTACCGCAATCGAGTTGCACGGCAACCTCTTTGGCGCGCTCGATGTCCTTTGAGAAGACGGACGCAGACAGCCCGTATGGGCTGTCGTTGGCGAGTCGGACCGCCTCCTCGCTCCGACGACACCTTCATGATCGGCAGCGTCGGGCCGAAGGTCTCCTCGGTCATGCAGGCCATCGAGTGGTCGACGTCGACCAGCACGGTCGGCGGGTAGAAGCTGCCCTCGCCCGACGTGCGCTCGCCGCCGGTGAGCGCCTTGGCGCCTGCGGCCACCGCATCGCGAACGTGCCGTTCGGTGACCGCCACCTGGTTCTCGTCGATCAGTGAGCCGAAGTCATAGCCCTCGCCCGCGCCCATCTTGAGCTTCTCGACGTCGCGCACGACGGCCTTGACGAACTGGTCGTAGACGGGCTCGAGCACATACACCCGCTCCACCGACACGCACGTCTGGCCCGCGTTGAACATCGCGCCCCACACCGCGGCATGCGCGGCCAGGTCGATGTCGGCGTCCTCCAGCACGATCATCGGGTCCTTGCCGCCGAGCTCGAGGCTGACCGGCGTGAGCCGCCGCGCGGCGCGCTCCATCACCTTGGCGCCGGTCGCGCACGAGCCGGTGAATTGGATGAAGTCGGAGTTGTCGATGACGGCCTCGGACACCTCGCGGGCGCCCTGCGCCAGCGCCAGCACCTCGGGTGCACCCGAGTCCTGCCAGCCGCGCAGCAGTACCTCGGCTGTCAGCGGCGTGCGTTCGGACGGCTTCAGCAGCACCGAACAGCCGGCAGCCAGCGCGCCGATGGCGTCCATCAGGGCGTTGGCCACCGGGTAGTTCCACGGCGCGATGATGCCGACCAACTGGCGCGGCCGGTAGTGCACGGTGACCTTCTTGATCGCCAGGAACGGCAGCGACAGCGGGCCGGGTCTCGGGCGCGAGCGCCTTCTCCATGGTCTTGATGTAGTAGGCCAGGATCATGATCAGCAGCGGCACCTCTTGCGCCGCATCGACGGCCGACTTGCCGGTCTCCTTGATCAGCAGCGACTCGATCTCGTCGCGGTGCTCGCCGAGCCAGACGGCGTAGCGGGCAAGTACTTTGGCGCGGCCCTTGGCGCCGCGCGCCTCCCACTGCTTCTGTGCCTCGCGCAGCCCGGCGGCGATCCGCGGCACGTCGGCGGGATCGGTCCAGCGAACCTGCCCGGCGACATCGCCGGTCGCGGGGTTGCGGATGGTGGTCGCGGACGAGGGTGAATCGACTTCTGGCGTCGCGGTCATGGGGTCATGTTAACCGGCTGTGTGATCTGCGTCGCACCCGGGTTGACGCCTGTCAAGTTTTGCGGCCAGCGCGGCAACGCACACCACGGCGGTGCCGAGCAGCACCGCGCCGACGGCGTCTGTGAAGTAGTGGTACGTGACGCCCTGTCCGATCACTAGCGAGGACGACGAACACGCCTGCGAGCGATAACCGCCCACAACGTCGCCCCTGCGACGAACACGAGCATGCCGCAGCACGATCACCGTTGCGGCGATGTGCCCGCTCGGATAGGCCAGGCCGCCGTCGTTATCTCGCCCGAAGAATTGCTTGAGCAGTCGGGCGAGCACGATCCCGACAAGCGGTGATGCCGCCATCACCACCGCCAATCGCCACCGCCGCGCGCTCGAACGCGATGCCGACGCCCACGATCAGCAGCGAACGTCAATAGCACACGGATGGGAGAACACCAGCAGCTAGCGTGCCGGGCGTGTGTCGAAACCTGTGGAACCAGTCGTCCAACGGGGTCGATCCTTTTCCGACCGCCCATGCGAGCACGAACATCGCCGCGACGGCGATCACCGGCCACAGCATCAGCGCTCTGCGGCTTGCGGCCAACTTCACGTCAGCGGGCGATGCCCGCGGATGTAGGCGGCCTGGCCTAGGTGCTGTGCAGCGTCGTCGATGATGCTGACCAGCCTCGCGCTCGCGGTGACCGGCGGTGTCCAGTGGGTGTCGACGACGCGGTTGAGCTCCTCGGCGGTCACCGACGCGATGTATTCCAGTGTCACCTTGTGCACGGCGTGGTAGTAGCCGGCGAGCAGGTCGGCGGGTACCCGGACCTTGGCTACGTCGTCGGGGCCGTGTCCGTAACCGTGGTCGTTGCCTGCCAGGTCGAGGCCGAGCCGGTCGTCCCAGCCGTCGCGGGTCCACACCTGCTCGACGCCCGCGATGTCGCAGAGCTGCATGTCCTGCTGGCGCGCGCTGTGCCAGATCAGCCACGCGATGCTGTTGGCCGTCGCGGTCGGCCGGAAGAACGCGAGCTCGTCGGCCAGGCCGTCGGTGAGGTCGTCGACATGCTCGATCAGCCGCGTGAACGCGTCGCGGAGCAGCTCGCGGACCGCTTGGACATCGGAGTCAGACATGCGCCCGACGCTACCCGCCGATCACATTACTTGACAGTTATATGATCAAGTGGTGATATGAGGACGTGGACGCATTCGCCGTGATTGCCGACCCCACCAGGCGGCGCATCCTGGACACTTTGCGCGAGGGCGCCGCAGACGTCGGGAGTCTTGTTGAGCGACTGCGTATTTCGCAGCCCCTCGCGTCCAAGCACCTCGGCGTCTTGCGGGACGCGGGCGCTGTCGACGTCGAGATCGACGGCAAGCGCCGCATCTACCGGCTGGCCGAAGACCCGCTACCAGCGGTGCTCGCGTGGGTGACGCCGTATCACCGCAAGTGGTCCGCAGGCCTGGACCGCCTCTCCCAACTCATCGACGAGGAGCAGTCATGACAACACATCCACTGCGTGGAACTCTGGAAAATCGCGACGACGCTTGGGTTTTGACACTGATCCGCGATTTCGCACATCCGGCCGAGACGGTGTGGCCGTGGCTCACCGACCCCGAACGGCTGCGGCGTTGGTCGCCGGTCGTCCCAGACCGCGCCTTCGATTCACCCGGGCCGCGTCAGGTGAGAGAGAACCCGGACGACGAGCCGGTGAGCGGCGAGGTGCTCGCGCTCGACCCGCCGCACGAACTGGTGCACCGCTGGGGCGACGACGTGGTGCGCTGGCGACTGGCGGCGACGGAGACGGGCTGCCGGCTCACGCTCGAGCAGACCATGCGCGAACGCGATCACGCCGCGATGAACGCCGCTGGCTGGCACATTTGTCTCGACGCGCTCGAAGACGTCGTGGCAGGCGGGGACCGGCCACGCGCCGTCGGTCAGGACGCGGCCGCGCACGGGTGGGAGGCGTTGCGCGACAGTTACGCCGAGCGGCTCGGCGTCTAGTTACAGCGGCGGGGCGCCGTGGAAGACCGCTTCCACGTTGTTGCCGTCCGGGTCGCGGACAAACGCGCCGAAGTAGCCGGGGTGGTACTCGGGCCATAGCTTCGGCGCGTGCAACGACTCGGCACCCAGTCCGAGTGCGGTGTCGTAGAAGGCCTGCACCGCATCGTGATCCTTGGCGTGGAACGCGACGTGGACCTCGCGGTTGGGGCCGCTCGCCTCTCCGACGTTCATGTCGGCGATCCAGAAGTCCGGCTTGCCGTCGCTGCCGTATCCGATGGCCACTTGGTAGTCCAGCTGCCGGGTGTAGCCCAGCACTCCAAGGACCGCGTCGTAGAAGGCCTTCGATTTTTCCCAGTCTGCACAGTTGATTCCCAGGTGGTCGATCACCGCCTCATCCTGGCACGTCGCCAGGCCGCAGTCGTATGGTCAGCTCATGGCGCTACGACGTGATAATCCGCAACGGCACCGTCGTCGACGGCCTCGGCGGTGAGCCCTTCGTCGGAGATGTCGCGATCTCCGACGGCGTGATCGCGGCCGTCGGATCCGTTGACGGCTCTGCCGCCAGGGAGATCGACGCGACCGGGCTGCTGGTCACACCCGGCTTCGTCGATCTGCACACTCATTACGACGGGCAGGCCATCTGGTCGGACCGCATGACGCCGTCGTCCGCGCACGGTGTGACCACCGCGGTGATGGGTAATTGCGGGGTGGGATTCGCGCCGTGCCGCGCCGAGGACCATGACGTGCTCGTCGACGTGATGGCCGGGGTCGAGGACATCCCCGGTGTGGTGATGGTCGACGGATTGCCGTGGAGCTGGGAGACCTTCCCCGAATACCTGGATGCGCTCGACTCGCGGAGTCGCGACATCGACGTCGCCGCCTACCTGCCGCACTCGCCGCTGCGGGTGTACGTCATGGGCCGGCGCGGCGCCGACCGGGAACCGGCCACCGCCGAGGACATGGCGCTGATGCGAAAGCTGGCGACGGAGGCGATCGAGGCGGGGGCGCTCGGTTTCGCGTCGTCGCGGCTGGCCACGCACCGCACCGACGGCGGAGCACAGATCCCCAGCTACAACGCGGCAGAGGACGAGATCCTCGAGATAGCGCGCGGCATCGCCGACGGCGGCGGCGGGCTGATCCAGTTCGTGCCGGACATTCCCGCAGGCGGGTTCCAGCCCGTGCTGCAGCAGGTGTTCGACGCGGCGGGCGAGGTCGGCCTGCCTGTCACGTTCACGCTTGCTCGTCCTCAACAGCGGCGACCCGCTCTGGCCGGAGGCCATGACGATGGTCGAAAAGGCGAACGCCGACGGCGGCGACATCACCGCGCAGGTTTTCCCGCGGCCGATCGGCCTGATGATCGGCCTGGAACTGACCGCGAACCCGTTCGTGCTGTTTCCCAGCTATCAGGAGATTGCCCACCTGCCGCTGGCCGAGCGCGTCGCCGAGATGCGCAAACCCGAAGTGCGGGAACGCATTCTGGCCGACAAGCCCGGAACGGCAGCGGCGAATCCGTTGATCTACCTGGCGCAGATGTGGGAGTGGATCTTCCCGCTCGACGAGCATGCCGACTACGAACCCGACCGGTCGATGAGCATCCTGGCCCGGGCGCAGGCGCGCGGGGTGTCCCCGATGGAGGAGGCCTACGACCGGCTGCTCGACGACGACGGGCACGCCATTCTGCTCGGTGCGATGGCCAATTTCGAGAACAACTCGCTCGACACCGTCGGCGAGCTCATTCGCCGCGACGACGTCGTGCTCGGACTCGGCGACGGCGGCGCCCACTACGGAATGATCTGCGACTCAAGCTTTCCCACTTACCTGCTGGCGCACTGGGCGCGTGACCGCAAGTCGGGCAGGCTCGATGTCGCCGAGGCGATTCGCGAGCTGACATCGGTTCCCGCCCGCGTCGCCGGGCTGGCGGACCGCGGCCGAATTGCGGTGGGCTACAAGGCGGATCTCAACGTGATCGACCACGCGGCACTGCGGCTGCACAAGCCCGTCATCGCCCACGACCTGCCCGCCGGCGGGCGTCGTCTCGACCAGACCGCCGACGGCTACGTCGCGACGATCGTGTCCGGGGAGGTCATCGCCGAGAACGGCGTGCCCACCGAAGCCCGGCCCGGCAAGCTGGTGCGCGGCCGCCAACCCGGTCCCGCCTCGGCATGACACGTGTCGCGCCGCTGACTCCGCCGTGGAGTGAGGCCGACGCCGCCGACATCAACAGCTGGGGCCATCCCGACCGCACGTACGAACCGCTGCTGCTGGTGCGGTGCGTGCAACGCCATCCGGCGCTCGCCGCGCGGCTGCGCAAGCTGGGTGAGGCGCTCTACATCGAGGCGCGACTGCCTGCGCGGACGCGCACCATCGCCATCCTCCGCGCCTGCGCGCTGGTGCGCTGTGAGTACGAGTGGGGCGGGCAGGCGGCGTTCTGGGGGCCGATCGCCGGTGTCAGCGACGAGGAGTGCGACGCGCTGGTGACCGGCGACGCCGACGACGCCCGCTGGACCGCGAGTGAACGCGTGCTGATCGGGGCGGTCGATGAGCTGGAGCGCACGGGCTCGTGGTCGGAGCCGACGTGGCGTGCGCTCGGTGAGGATCTCGACGACGAACAGCGGATGGAGCTGCTGATCGCAGTCGGCTGGTACCGCACGATCTGCACGCTGTGCAACGGGCTGGCGCTGCCCGTCGAGGACTGGATGCGGCGCTGGCCGTCAGCCGACTGAGCGGCGGTCCCTGCGCAGCCCGGGATGCTGCTTGCCGAGCACTGACAGCAGTACGCGTCGCGGAAGCGCCCGCATGAAGCCGACACTCATCCGGTTCCGCATACCGGCGATCACAAATCCGCGGTCGCGGTCGAGCGCATCGACACCGATCCGGGCCACGTCGCGCGACGGCATCCACAGAAACTCTGGGAAAGCCGCGGCGAATTTCTTCTCGTCCATGCCTGCGGCCTCAAGGAACTCGGTGCGCACCGGGCCGGGGCATAGGGTCGCGACGGTGACTCCGGTGCCTGCCAATTCTCCGCGCAGGCCCTCGGTGTAGGTGTGCACGAACGCCTTGGTGCCTGCGTAACCGGTCTGGCCGGGAAACGGGTGGAACCCGGCGGTGGACCCGACATTGAGGATCGCGCCGAGACCGCGGGGCACCATCTGCTGCACGGCGCGGGTGCACAGGTCGATGACGGCTTCCACGTTGACGCGCACCTGCGCTATCTCGTCGGCGACGGCGATCTTCGTCACCGACCCGATCGTGCCGATGCCCGCATTGTTGACGAGGATGTCGACGGTCAGGCCGCGCTCGGCGACGGCGTCGAAAAGCCTTGCGCGGGCGTCGGAGTCGGCAACGTCGCAGGCGATCACCTCGACACGGACGTCCTTGCCGAGCTCGACGGCGAGGTCGCGCAGCCGGTCCTCGCGGCGGGCGACCAGCGTCACACCGTGGCCGCGGGCCACCAGTTCACGCGCAATGTCGGCGCCGATACCCGCTGATGCCCCGGTGACGACAGCCGTTGAGGTCGGCGACGGCGGTGGAAGTGCCATCGCTCGAACCTACAAGGAGGCCGAGTGGCAGCTACGCCCAGATATCCGTTATCGCAGGTGCGTTCGCCGCCAGCCCGGTCTTCGGCAGGCCATACATCTCCTCGATGGTGGACAACACGTTGTAGTGGCTGATCGGCTCGCTATAGCTGCCGGGTTTGACGTGCCCGCCGTAGATGATCGTGGGGATCTGGTTCTTCGAGCCGCCGTCGTCCTCGTCGAACGTGATGATCAGCAGGCTGTTGTTGGCCACCGCCCAGTTCGCGTAGTGCGACAAGTTGTTGTACAGCCAGGTATCGGCCTGGGCGACGGTGCCGTCATGCATGTCGTTGTCGAGGTTGGGGATCACGAACGACACGGTCGGCAGGCTCGCGTAATCAGACCTGTTGTTGAACGCCGGGAACGGTAGCGAGTTGGCGGCGGGCACATTGGTGAAGTTGGCCCACGGCACATGTTTCCGGGCGTACTTGCCCGCACTGCACACTGTGGAGCCCACCGCGGGCAGGTCCTCCGAATAACCGGCAAACGAGTATCCCGCCGCCAACAGTTCTGATGCCAGGTTCGGCGCCGCCCCGGCATCAACAGGGCACGCATCCGACGTCAAGCCGAACGTGTTGCCCGAGAACAGGGCCAGGTAGTTCGGCTCGCTCGGGTGCGTCTCGGCGAATGACTGCGTCATGTTCGCACCACTGTTGGCGAGGGCGTTGATATACGGCGCCGACTTGCTGCCGATGACGCTGCTGTCGGGTTTGTTCTCTTCGATGACGATCACGATGTGCGCGGGCACCGGTAGCACTTGCGCGGTGGCAGCGGGCGCGGGCGCGCCGATCGCCAGCGCGCAGACCACCGCGATGGCACGCCCCAAGCGGTTCATGCGGCGAAGCATAGGAGTCATTCGGCGAATGATGACGTACGACACGGCTGCGGTGGCCGTCGTCAAGCGGCCTATCCTCACGTCATGAGCGTCAAGGTGGATCTGGATCAGCTGGCCGAATCGCTTGCGGACTTCACGTTCGCCTATCTGGTGACCGTCGGCGACGACTTTCACGCGCACACCGTTGCAGTCGAACCCGTGCTCGCCGACGGCGTATTCGATGTCGGTCCCGTCGGCGGCAGCACACACAGGAACGCGACGGCCCACCGCGACGTCACACTCGTATGGCCGCCCGCCGAACGCGGCGGCTACACGCTGATCGTCGACGGTAAAAGCCAACCGACCGAGCCCGACTCCGCGCTGCAGATCGTGCCCGACCGCGCGGTCCTGCACCGGAAGGCAGCGCAAGGGGTCGCGACGAAACCCGGCTGCAAAGACGACTGCCTGCCGCTCTGATCACGGCGCAGTCAAACGCCGGTCGCGGTGTCGATGCGCTCGCGGATCAAGTCTGCGTGGCCGCAGTGACGCGCGTACTCACCGATCATGTGCACGTAAATCCACCGCAGGCTGACTCGGTCACCCATGAACGGAGAGGTGTCGGTCAAGCCGCGAGATGCGCAATTGGCGCGGCTACGGTCGATTTCGTTCTGCCAGATCGCTCTCGCCGCCCGATAAGTCGATTGCTCCGACACATCGAACCCGCCGTCATCGCCTGACGGGTCGGCGGTCGGGTCGTAGATCGGCGGGGCCGACTCGCCCGCAAGCACACGACGAAACCAGTTCCTCTCCACCTCCGCCATGTGCTGGACGATGCCCAGCAGCGTCAACGGCGAAGGCGGCACGGATGCGCGACGCAACCCGGGGTCATCCAGGCCGTCGCACTTGCGCGCAAGCGTGGTCCGGTAGAAGTCCAGCCAGGCTTCCAGCGTCGTACGTTCATCGGCGTTCAACGGCGGCAGGGGCCGTTCAATGCCAGTCACAGCCGCGATACTGCCAGCCGCATGCGGGCACGAAAAAGCCCGGCTCCTTTTGAGAGCCGGGCCTTCTCGTGTTGGACCAGGACTTAGAAGTCCATGCCGCCCATGCCACCGGTCGGGTCGCCGACGGGTGCGGCGGCCTTCTCCGGCTTGTCTGCGACGACCGCCTCGGTCGTCAGGAACAGCGCCGCGATGGACGCCGCGTTCTGCAGCGCCGAACGCGTCACCTTGACCGGGTCTGCGACGCCGGCCTTCAGCAGATCCTCATACTCACCGGTCGCGGCGTTCAGGCCGGTGCCGGCAGGCGAGTTGCGAACCTTCTCGGCGACGACGCCGGGCTCGAGACCCGAGTTGAAGGCGATCTGCTTCAGCGGAGCCTCCAGCGCGACCCGGACGATGTTGGCGCCGGTGGCTTCGTCACCGGACAGCTTCAGATCGTCCAGCGCAGGCGAGGACTGCAGCAGGGCCACGCCACCGCCGGCGACGATGCCCTCCTCGACGGCCGCCTTCGCGTTGCGAACGGCGTCCTCGATGCGGTGCTTGCGCTCCTTGAGCTCCACCTCGGTGGCAGCCCCGGCCTTGATCACCGCAACACCGCCGGCCAGCTTGGCCAGGCGCTCCTGCAGCTTCTCGCGGTCGTAGTCGGAGTCGCTGTTCTCGATCTCGGCGCGGATCTGGGCTGACCCGGCCCGCGATGGCGTCCGGGTCGCCGGAGCCCTCGATGATCGTGGTCTCGTCCTTGGTGACGACGATCTTGCGCGCCTTGCCAAGCAGCTCGACGCCGGCGGTCTCCAGGGAGAGGCCGACCTCTTCGCTGATGACCTGGCCACCGGTCAGGATCGCCATGTCCTGCAGCATCGCCTTGCGGCGGTCACCGAAGCCAGGCGCCTTGACGGCGACGGACTTGAAGGTGCCGCGGATCTTGTTGACGACCAGGGTGGACAGCGCCTCGCCCTCGACGTCCTCGGCGATGATCAGCAGCGGCTTGCCGGACTGGATGACCTTCTCCAGCAGCGGCAGCAGATCCTTGACGGTCGAGATCTTGGTGCTGACGAGCAGGATGTACGGATCCTCGAGGACCGCTTCCTGACGCTCGGCGTCGGTGACGAAGTAGCCCGAGATGTAGCCCTTGTCGAAGCGCATGCCCTCGGTGAGCTCCAGCTGCAGGCCGAAGGTGTTGGACTCCTCGACCGTGATGACGCCCTCGTTGCCGACCTTGTCCATGGCCTCGGCGATGAGCTCGCCGATGGACGGGTCGCCAGCCGAGATGCCTGCGGTGGCAGCGATCTGCTCCTTGGTCTCGACCTCCTTGGCGGACTTCAGCAGCGTCTCGGTGATCTTCTCGACGGCCTTCTCGATGCCGCGCTTCAGACCGAGCGGGTTGGCGCCGGCCGCAACGTTGCGCAGGCCCTCGCGCACGAGCGCCTGGGCCAGCACGGTGGCGGTGGTGGTGCCGTCGCCCGCGACGTCGTCGGTCTTCTTGGCGACTTCCTTGACCAGCTCAGCGCCGATCTTCTCGTACGGGTCCTCCAGCTCGATCTCCTTGGCGATGGACACACCATCGTTGGTGATCGTGGGGGCGCCCCACTTCTTCTCAAGGACGACGTTGCGGCCCTTGGGGCCCAACGTCACCTTTACCGCGTCGGCGAGGCTGTTAAGGCCCCGCTCGAGGCCGCGACGGGCCTCTTCGTCGTACGCAATTGTCTTGGCCATTGCGAAGTGATTCCTCCGGATTGGGGATGGCACGTTTTGTGGTCGGGTTCAGTGCCCGCGACGGACGACCATGAGCTGTGCGGCTCGGTCTCACCGTCCCGACCTAGCACTCACTGGTCGCGAGTGCCAACTGCATTTCTAGCACTCGACTAGGGAGAGTGCAAGAAACAACTGGTGGGCGGAGCGCGCTCCGGTGCTATGGCAGAGTCTGCTTGATTAGGGAGGTCAACGGGGTGGTAGACGACGGCGCCGCACCACAGCCGGCACAGGCATGGCCGGCGCGAGTTCTCTCAGGGCTGAGCGTCGGCCTCGCCCTCGGCGCGGTGGCGCTGGCCGGCTACGCGTTTACCTATCGGGTGCCGACCGGCCAGTCGGCCCAGAACATGAAGCCGGTCACGATGTTGCTCGGCACGTCGTTGGCGCTGACCATCCTCGCCGCGCTGGCCCTCGTGGCCGTCGGCCTGCTGGCGTTGCGTGGACGACCTGCATGGCGATCGGCCGCGGCGCTGCTGGCGGCCATCGCTGTCGCCGGGGCGTTCGTGTTCCTTGGCTCGGCCGTCGTCCGTTCCCGCGATGTGGTCTCGGGTCCCGGCGCTCATCCCGTCATCGACCTCAGCCAGTTGGGTTGGGCAACCCTGGGTGTGGCGGCGCTGTTGGCAACCGCGGCGGCGGTCACGGCTCGGGGTCCGGCACGGCCGCCGGCTGCTGTGGCCACGCCTGCGACAGCAGCGGTCATCGCCGTGGGGCTGGTGGCCGCCGTCGGCGCCGGATACGGAATCGCCGCGGTCGCCGATCGGGGGGCCGACCATGCCACCACGGCTGAGGCGATCGATATGCCCGCCGTCCCCGAGTCGCTGCCGGGCTCCGTCGCCTTTTCCCTTCAGATCCTTGACTCCGATGGAGGCGACGAACATCCTGCCCGCGGGCCCAGGCTTCGTCATCCCTCACGCCGATGCGGTGGTGGCGTATGACGGCGCCACCGGGGCCGCCCGCTGGAGATTCCCCTTCACCGAATTGCCCCGTCAATGCCGGTTCGACGGGATCAGGTCCACTGGCGCAGGCGTAGACGCCGTGGTGCTCGTCGAATGCAATCGGCCACCGGTCAGCCGCAAGACCGACGACCCGAATGCTCGCGATGCCTTCCTGATCGGCCTTGATGCCATGACTGGACGGCTGCTGTGGACCAACGACGGGAATTGGTGGATGGCCTATCCCAAGGTGTTGAGCCCCGATGCCGTTCCGGTGCTCGGACTCGACGACGTCGGCGCCATGGACGCGCGCACCGGAAGCGTGCGGTGGACGAAGCCTCGTGCGCACGAGCGGGACTGCGGCGACAACTGGTTCGGCGCCACCGCGCACTACGTCGCGGTTCTTGCCGGCTGTCGCGACGAGCTGATGCTGTATGGCGCAGCCGACGGCAGCGCGCGGCGCGTCTACCTCACCAGTGCGCAGGACTTTCCGGCAGGCGGGCACGGCGTGTCCCTCAAGACGATTGCGGTCTACGGTGACGTGCTGGTGATTGCTGCCCGCAACCTCGACGGCGAACCCGATCCCGCTGTGCTGGTGGTCGACGCGCACACCGGCACCGTCACCGCCAAGCCGGTGTCCGAATCGCCCGCATCCGGTGACCAAGCGCCGGCCGGACCGGTGGTTCAGGTGAACGCCGAACTCGGCACGCGCGATGGATTCGCCGAACTTCTTCTGTTACCGACGGGGCGTTTCGTGCAGGCTGCCGGTGTCGCAACCGCAATAGACGGAGTGACCAACGCAGCGCGCTGGGTGATGGTCGGCGACCGGGCCGTGTCGGCCAGTGCCGTCGTCGACGGCAGGCCGGGAACCCGGCTGGTGTCGGTGTCACCGCAGGGCGCCGTCGACAGCCGCCCCTCACCGTGCGGCGAGGACGTCGGCGGCGCCGTTCCGGTACCGGGAGCCGTGCTGGTCGTGTGCAACAACGAGGTGCTCGGGCTGCGCTGACGGCGTCACCGCGGGCGAAGACCGTCCAGAACCACTTCGGTCAGCCGTTCCGCTTCCGCCGGGTTCGCGGCCTGGATCGTGAGGAATCCGCTCAGGATCGTCTTCACGTCGCGCACGTCCGAGATCGCGCCGCACCAAACCCGCCTGCTGCCCGACCCGCAGCAGGTCGCCGAGCATCTGGAGGAAGTCGTCCTCGACGGCAGGCATGGCGGTCTCGATGTCGATCCCGATGCCTGCGAGCGCGTCGGCCAGGCCCCGGTCGGTCGCACCCCACTGCAGCACCATCGACCGAAAGAAGGTGAAGAGCGCCTTCTGGATCGTCGGCGGCCACCAGCTTTCGGCCTTCGTCGACGATGCGCGCAATCCGGTCCTCGACCACCGCCCGGAACAGGTCCTCTTTCGTCGGGAAGTGCCGGTAGACGGTGCCCGCGCCGACGCCGGCCCTACGGGCGATCTCGTCGATCGGCACCGACGAGTCCGTCGGCGGCGAAGGTGTCGTAGGCAACCTCCAGCACGCGAGCGCGGTTGCGGGCCGCGTCCGCTCGCAGCGGCCGGTCGGGTTGAGCCATTTCACACCTCGGGAATAGATAAGCGGGGCGCGCGTTCCGTATAGTCGTAACAAACGGGGCGCACGCTCCGGTTAACACTCTACCGAGGAGATGTCATGCCGAACTGGACAACCGCAAACATTCCCGACCAGACCGGCCGCACAGCCGTTGTCACCGGCGCAAACACCGGACTTGGCTTCGAAACAGCAGCCGCGCTTGCAGCCAAGGGCGCCCACGTCGTGCTGGCCGTACGGAATGTCGATAAGGGCAGTGAAGCCGCCACGCGCATCGGGAACGCCTCCCCCGGCGCCAGCGTCGCGGTGCAGGAGCTCGACCTCACGTCGCTCGACTCCATCCGCGCTGCGGCCGACCAACTGCGGTCGTCACACGACACCATCGACCTGCTGATCAACAACGCCGGCGTGATGTTCACGCCGAAGTCGACGACCAAGGATGGCTTCGAATTGCAGTTCGGCACAAACCATCTCGGCCATTTCGCGCTGACGGGTCTGCTGCTCGACCGCCTGCTGTCCGTGCCGGGTTCGCGCGTCGTCACCGTGAGCAGTGTGGGCCACCGCTTCGCCCGCAACGGGATCCGCTTCGACGACCTGCAATGGGAGCACGACTACAGCCGGGTCGGCGCGTACGGGCAGGCGAAACTCGCCAACCTGATGTTCACCTACGAACTGCAGCGCCGCCTTCAGGGCACCAACACCATCGCCGCCGCGGCACACCCTGGCGGGTCGCGGACCGAGTTGATGCGCAACCTGCCGCCGCTGCTCGGCGCGGTGGGGAAGCTTGCCGAGCCGCTATTCCAGGGCGCGGACATGGGTGCCCTCCCCACGCTGCGGGCGGCCACCGACTCCGGCGTCATCGGCGGGCAGTACTTCGGTCCCGACGGGTTCGGCGAGCAACGCGGCTACCCGAAGGTCGTTGCCTCGACGCCGGGTTTCGCACGACGCCGGCGCGCAGCGCAGGCTGTGGACGGTGTCCGAAGAGCTGACGGGCGTCACATTCCCGGTCTACGAGACGTCGAGCAGCTCCTCGTAGAAGCCGCCGAATCGGCGCACCGGATCGGTCAGATGGACCTCGAGGATCCAGTGGCAGACACGCCCTGACCGGTCGGTGCGCCGCATCGGGTTGTCCGACCGTGGCGCGATATACGACTCGATCGAGTCGCCCGTCGATCTTCTCGTGAGGGAACTCCCCGACCAGGTGGCCCGCGATGGTTCCGCCGAACTCCCAGCCCGCTGCGTGGCTGAGCTCGACGATGTGGTCGAACAGTTCGGCGCCGGTGATGTCGGGGTGCGCGTTGAAGTAGTCGCGGCCCTGGCTCCAGACGACGGGCAGGGCGTCGCACAGCGCGTGCTTGCCCGCGTCGTCGCCAAGCACAAATGTGCGCCCGAAGTCCGCCTCCCATCGTTGGAAGACGGGGCCGAAATCGCAGAACACGATGTCGTCGTCGGCGATCGTGCCTATCCGGCGGATTCTTGCGATAGGGCTGCAGGGTGTTCTCTCCCGCCCGCACGATCCGCTTGTGCCAGTGCCGGTCGACGCCGAACATGTCGGCGGCCAAATCGCGGATCTCATCGGATAATTCCCGCTCGCGCACGCCCGCGCGGATCATGCCCCGACGCTCGATCTCGGCGAACAGTTCCGCCGCCTTATTCTGGGCATCGAGGAGCATCTCGGCGCGGAGGTTCTCGTCGTCACCCACTCCTTCGATGCTACGACCGCAATGGAGCGTTGATGTCACTCGTTGTACCGCCCTACCCGCCACCGCGATACACAAAGGACGAACCTGAGGTCAGTGCCAGGCTTCGGCGAGGCACCGATCCTCCGGACTACGACTCGTTCGGCCTGGTCCAGTACCACTACCTGGCCAACCAGCAGGCAACCGACGGCGACTACGGCCTCTACCGCGTCGACATCGCCCCCAACGGCGGCGGCCCTGGTCCTCATTTCCACCGCGCGATGTCGGAAGCCTTCTTCGTGCTGTCCGGGACGATCAAGCTGTACGACGGCAAGGACTGGGTCGACGGAAATCCCAACGACTTCCTCTATGTCCCGCCGGGCGGCATCCACGGCTTCCGCAACGAGGCCGACGCGCCGACGTCAATCTTGATGCTGTTCGCTCCCGGCGCACCTCGTGAGCACTATTTCGAGGGCTTCGCCAATCTCGCCGACATGACCGACGACGAGCGCCGGGAATGGTTCATCCAGCAACGACAACTTCTTCATCGAAGTAGCCGCGACGTCGCTCGGCGTCTCCCGTTTCGCCTGCCGTTCCGCAATCCTCTTCTTCAGCTGCCCGAAGCCGGCCTCGACGCGGTCCCGCAGATCCTCATGCCGATGGCCTGACGTAGCTCGCTGCGGTGCTCAGGGCTCGCCTGACCGACATCGAGTCCCTTCTCGCTGCGCTCCCGCGACGGTTCCCGGACCTGCTGCTGACTCTGAACATTGCGGTGGATCTCGCCGTCGTAGAAGATACGGGCGGGTGTCACCGGGTTGATCGTGTCGAACGTATCCGGCATCGATGACGGGACGAAGAACCTGATCTGCCTTGTCCACGAGCGCGTCGGGCATGCCGACATCACGAAACACCTGCGTGAGGGGAAGGTTCTCGGTCGGTACGAGATAAGTCGTGACGGAACCGTGCTCATCGTCTCCGGGGATCTCGCTCTCGGGCGTCAAGCCGCTGACATCAGCGGTGAAACTCGGCGGGCCGTGGACGTATGCGATGCCCGCCAGCGCGTTGAAGGAGGAGACCAGGTTCCACGGACGATCAGGCGGGTCGGACCAGCCGTCGTACTCACCGATCACGATCGTGGTGGGGTATTCAGACGGCCTGATGCGGGTGATCGTGTAGTTCAAGATGGGGATGAACGTGCCCTCCTTGAAGTACTCGGCGACGCCGGCCTCCGGAGGCGCGATCAAGACAACGCTGATGTCTCGTGTCAACGAATGAGCGCTTTTGGCCAGCTCCTCGGCGACTCTCCAAGCAACCATGGAGCCCATCGATTCGCCGATGATCACGACCTTGCCGTCTGTCTGCACAAGGTAGTTTCGCCTGCTTCACGCCGTCCAGCAGGGCCTTGTCAGACGCGAGCGGGTCCTGCGAGTAGTCGACCAGGTGCGTGTTGGCATTGGCGTCGTGAAAGTGGATCCCGATATCCGGGTACGTGGCGGCGACCATCGGATAGAGCGGGTTGATCCGCTTGAATGGCATGGCTCCCGGGATCAGGATGCATCTTCGGCCTGGCTGATCCCGTTCGCCACGGTGCCGGACGCCAACAGCAGCGACGGTCGCGGCGATCGCGGGGACCAGCTGTTTGCGCCAGTTGACCATTTCACCCTCGCTTCTTGGGGATTCGAGGCGGAGCCTCTCACAGCGACCGCCGAGCAAATAGCGAATTCGCAGAATCTGAAGCCCGAGTTAACGCTTGCTGTTTGCTCCGGGCGCGCCCCCGTAGTCTCATTTCGATGGCTTCCCCCTGCTAGCGGATCTGACCGACGAAGAGCGCCGCGAGTGGTTTGTCACGCACGACAGCTTCTTCGTCGGGTGGCCGCGACACGACGCGCTGCGGAGATGCACACCCGTAATCCCTTGCGCTAGGCTGCTGTCCGATCAGTGAGGAGTCTTGGGTGCGGGCTAATGCAGCGCCCGACACCCAGGCTTTGCGGAGCTGGCAGCGTCGGGCATTGGTGCGGTATCTTGCCGCCAAACCGCGGGATTTCCTGGCTGTCGCAACCCCCGGTTCGGGTAAAACTGCCTTTGCCCTGCGTGTCGCCGGTGAGCTGCTTGCCGACGGCGTCGTCGAACAGCTCACCGTCGTGGTGCCGACCGAACACCTCAAGACGCAGTGGGCGCTTGCCGCGGCAACCGTCGGTATCGCCCTCGATCCGAAGTTCAGTAACTCGGCCGCGCACACGTCGTCGGAGTATCACGGCGTCGTCGTCACCTACGCCCAGGTTGCCAGCCACCCCGCCCGGCACCGGGTACGCACGGAGAACCGCCGCACGCTCGTCGTGTTCGACGAGATTCACCACGGCGGCGACGCGAAGAGTTGGGGCGAGGCGATCCGCGAGGCCTTCGACGATGCGGCGCGACGCCTCGCGCTCACCGGCACGCCGTTCCGCAGCGACGACGCCGCGATCCCGTTCGTCACCTATGCGCCCGACGCCGACGGACTGATGCGCTCGCAGGCCGACCACACTTACGGCTACGCCGAGGCGCTGGCCGACGCCGTTGTCCGGCCGGTGGTGTTCCTCGCGTACTCCGGCGAGGCACGGTGGCGCACCAGCGCGGGCGAGGAGCATGCGGCCCGGCTCGGCGAACCGCTGAACGCCGAACAGACGGCACGAGCCTGGCGCACCGTTCTGGACCCGAAGGGCGAGTGGATCCCCGCGGTCTTGCAGGCCGCCGACACCCGGCTCACCCAGCTGCGCAACGGCGGCGTGCCCGACGCGGGGGCCATGGTCATCGCCTCCGACCAGAAGGCTGCCCGCGCGTATGCCGCCGCGTTGACACGGCTGACCGGCGAGACGCCCACGGTCGTGCTGTCCGACGATCCCGGTTCGTCGGCACGCATCGCGGACTTCTCGGCGGGAACCAGCCGGTGGCTCGTCGCGGTCCGGATGGTGTCCGAAGGCGTCGACGTGCCGCGGCTGGCGGTCGGTGTCTACGCCACAAGTGCATCGACACCGCTTTTCTTCGCCCAGGCGATCGGCCGCTACGTCCGGTCCCGACGGCCGGGCGAGATGGCGAGCATCTTCCTGCCGTCGGTGCCGACGCTGCTCGACCTGGCCAGCCAGATGGAGGCCCAGCGCGACCACGTGCTCGGCAAGCCGCACCGCGAGTCGTTCGGTGACGACGAGCCGGTCGAGCGGCGACGATCCGAGCCGACCGACGAAGACGACGGTTTCGAATCGCTCGGCGCCGACGCCGAGCTGGACCAGGTGATCTTCGATGGCTCCTCGTTCGGCACGGCGACACCCGCGGGCAGCGAGGAAGAGGCGGACTATCTCGGCATCCCCGGGCTGCTGGACGCGGGTCAGATGCGAGACCTGTTGCGGCGCAGGCAGGAAGAGCAACTCACCAAGCGCACGGCCACCGGTGAGGTGCCGCGGGTGTCCACACACGGGCAGCTGCGCGAGCTGCGCAGCCAGCTCAACGCGCTCGTCACCGTCGCGCACCACCGCACCGGCAAGCCGCACGGCTGGATCCACAACGAGCTGCGCCGGGTCTGCGGCGGTCCGCCGATCGCCGCGGCGACCTCAGATCAGCTGAAGGCTCGCATCGAAGCGGTGCGCAGCCTGAACACCTAACGGGTGGTTGCCAACTCGGCCAGATGCTTCAGCGAGTTCTCCAGGTGCTGCGCTTCGAACGGCGGGAATTGGATGGCCTCGCGCCTTTGCGGCGGCACGCCCGACCAGTCGTAGGTCAGCGTGACCTCGGTGCGGTCGTCGCCGACCGGCTCGAGGTCGTAGCGCCAGATCCATCCGCCGAAGTCGAGAGGGGCGTCGGCGGGGCCTTCGTAATTAGGGATATCCCCTGGCGCTGCTCCTGGCTGCCACGCGATGGCGCGCGGCGGCTCGAACACCTCGATCCGGTTCGCCATTTCGTAGTTCTTGTTGGGATGGTTTTCGTGGTACATCCCCATCCGGAAGATCTGGCCGGTTTCGGTCAGCGGCTTGCTGTCTCGTGCCTCGCGCACCCAGCCAGTGCCGTCGATCGCCTCATGCGTCGTCGGGTCGGCCAACACGCCGAAAACGGTCTCCGCTGGCGCGTCGACTGTCGTGGTCACATGCATGGTTTCTTCGCTCATGCAATTACAGACTGTCGCCCCACCAAAAATTCATCGAAACTGCGGACAGATCGTCGTTCGGCGACAAATCGCGATCTCCCCGAGAGTCGGCTGGGTGCAGGAACTCATCGCTACAGCCCCAGGAGATCCGGCAGGTCGGCCACCGAGTCGATGACGTGGTTGGGCTGCATCGCGAACTCGTCGGCGGCCCAGCGGTCGAGAGTGTCCTGGCGGAACTTGCCGGTGCGGACAAGCACCCCGGTCATCCCGACCACCTGGGCGGCAAGCACGTCGTTGTTGAGGTCATCGCCGATCATGTACATCTCGTCCGGATCGACACCGAGACGCGAAGCGGCAGCGAGGAATCCGGCGGGAGCGGGCTTGCCGACAGCGGTGGCTTTGCGGCCTGACGTCTCCTCCATCCCGATGAGGTACATGCCGGTGTCGACGCGCAGGCCCTCGGCGGTGTTCCACGATGTGCTGCGGTGCATGGCGACAACGGGCACGCCCTGGGCCATCCAGTCGTAGACGCGGCTGAGTGTCAGGTGGTTGTATTCCGGGCCCGCGCCGCCGAGCAGGATCACGTCCGGGGTCTCCGGCGCGGGGTCGTCCTGGCCGTGGTCGCTCGCGTAGACGATGTCGATGCCCGGCATGTCCTCGGCGATCTGTCCGCTGTTGACCAGAAAGCAGCGCGCATCGGGGTATTCCCCGCGGACGTAATCCGCGGTCAGCGCCGCCGCGGTGATCACCTCGTCGGCGGCGACGACCATGCCCGCGTCGGTGAGCAGTTTCGCGATCTGCCTGCGGGTGCGGGTGGTGGTGTTGGTCAGATAGGACCGGGCGATCTGGTTGTCGGCCAGCGACCTGCAGCGTCGCGGCGGAGCCTTCGATGGGCTCCCACGAGGTCACCAAGACGCCATCGATGTCGAACAGCACGCCACCGACCGCCATGGTGCGACAGTAAACGGCGACTCTTGCCGCGCAACTCGGGGCTATCCCCACTGCGCGAAGTACGGACGCTCGGGCCTGCCCTTTTCGACCAGGATGAAGACCACGCCCCACGGATCGGCAAACCACGTCGTACGCACCCCGGCGATATCGGCGACCCCGTCGACGAGAAAGACAACGCCCTTGTCCTCCAGCGACTTTCGCGTCTCGATCCAGGTCGTCGCAGATCAGCCCGACATGTGTGAGGCCGTGGTCGGCCAGCCCGGCGGCCCGCCGCGCGTCGCTGCCGTCGGCGCGCACGTATTCGATGACCTCGAGAACCCGGTCACCGTCGTTGCCGAAGCCCACGATCGCGGCCTTCATCGCCGGCTCGGGCAGCAGTTCGCCCATGTCGGCCCGGATGGCGTCGCCGTCCATCACGTACGGCGGCGAGAGCACCGTGAGTCCCAGCACGTCGCGGTAGAACGCGACCGCCGCCTCGCAGTCAGGGACGCATACCGCTGTGTGTGCCAGGCCCGTGATCACGCCACCGATTGTGGCGCACGCGCCCACTCACTGTCGGCCACCCACGGCGAGGCCGTCCCCGCGATCGACCACGCCAGGTCGGCGGGAACGTCGATCACCTGGTAGTGCTTGACCCCCGCCGCGGTGGCCGCGACCAGCGTCGCCACTCCGGCCCGGCGCTGCAGGAACGTCTGCCGCACGGTCCATCCGATGATGCCGGCGGTGGCGATGCAGTCGCGGCGGAGTTCCAGGCTGCCCGCCCGGGCAACCAGCCAGCGCTCGTCCACCCGATGCCCCAACGCGCGTGCCCGGTCGACGGCCAACAAGACCGAACACAGCCCCAACACCGCCAGCACGATCCACGCCCACATCGGCACCGTCACGAACGCCGCGGTCACGACGAGGCCGACCGCGACGGCCGCCGGCAACGCGAGCGCACGGGTCCAGCGCCTGCGCGTCGCGGCCGGGCCATGTGCGCGCACCGGACCGGACACCGCATCGGTGTTGTCGATCAAGTCCGGACAGCACCGACTCGGCGGTGCCGGCGGGACACGGCGGCAGCAGCAGCGACGCCTCGCCCGCTCCTGCGACACCGGTCATCACCGCGTCCAGCCGCGCACCGCCGAGCAGCCGCACCAGCAGCGGTTGCCGCAACGTGCCGCCGCGCAGCCGGCGCATGTCGAAGGTGTGCTCGCGCTTGCGCAGCAGCCCGTGCTCGAGATGCAGCACGTCGGCATCGCGACGCAGCACCAGATTGCCGTACGTCACCAGCGACCGCAGCACCGACAGCACGACCGAGGCGAGCACCACGACCGCGACGACGACGGCCACGCGTGGCGACCACACCGAACCGCTGCGCCGCGTCGCGCCCCGATTCGGCGAAGTCGCGAATGCTCCAGCGCCGCACCGAGTCCCGCCTGGTACGCCACTCCGACCGCGGCGAGCGATCATGGCCAGGCCGGTGAAACTCAGCGGGCTGTAGCGCAGCCAGGACGGCTGCCAGCGCGCCAGCACCCGGCCCGGAGGCGACTCCCGCTGCTCACCGGTGACGTCGGCGGGCGCCAGGGAGTCGGCCAGCAGGATCGCCCGCAGCCGCGGCACCTCCTCGGCCGGCACCGCGTCAAGCGCAAACGCCGTGTCGCCCTTGGCTTCCTGTCCGGTGCTGACCCGCAGCACCGTAAGGCCCAGCAGCTGGTGCAGCAGCCGGGCGTCGGTTTGAACCGAACGAATCCTGTTGCGCGGCACCGACACGACTTTGCGTTGCAGGATTCCGGTGCGCAACTGCACCTCATCGGGCTCGATGCGGTATGTCGTGGTGAACCACCGCAGGATGCCGAATCCGACGGTCACCGCCAGCGCCGCCACCGACCACATCGGGTTACCCGTCGCCGAACCCAGCACCACCGCGCCGATCAGCAGCGGAATCTGCCGCAGCACCTCGTGAACGGGATGCACCAACAACATTCGCGGGCTGAGCCGATGCCACACCCGTTCGGTCTGCCGGTCTGTGGTCACGTCGCATCCTCGGCGCCGATCGCGGCGATGTCGGTGAGCTGGGCGACGACGCGGTCGGCGACCGCGGACGTCAAGCGCCACGATGCGCACCGCACCGGCCGAAGAGGCCGTCGTCACCGTGACGTTGGCCAACCCGAACAGGCGGTCCAGCGGGCCGCGGTAGGTGTCGACGGTCTGCACACGCGAGATCGGCGCGATCCGGCGCTCCTGGACCAACCAGCCCGACCGGGTGTACACCGCCTGCGGGCCGATCTCCCAGCGGTGCACGCGGTACCGCCACAGCGGGACGACCACGACGAACACCACGACGCCGGCAACGGTGACGGCGGCCGCGGCGCACGTGCAGCCAGGACAGCCGGCTGTCGAACGCGAACCACACCACCTGCGCCACGGCGAGCATCAGCCACGGGATCGCCGCGCCGATCGCCCACACCAGCGGCGCTTTGCGGCTCGGCGGATTGGCGGGGTCGGCCAAGTCCATCGGTCGTCCTTCGCAGATGCAGACATTCGGTGACACCGAAGAGCCGCAGGGTTCGAAGCGTCCGCGCGGGATCTCGTTCTGCGACCTCTGCGGTGGCGGCGATGATCGGCTGGTCGACGCCGAAGCTCTCCCCCTGGCTGACGATCGTCGCGGAACCCGCGGCGATCACGTTGCGCAGCCAGTCGGCTCGGCTGCCGTACGGCAGGGCGATCAGGACCCCGTCGCGGGCCGGAATGATGTCGACAGGCGTCTCGTAGGTACGTCCGCTGGTCCGTCCGACATGGCGGATGATCGATGTCTGCGTGCCCGCAGATCCGGCGGTGCGAAGCACCCGCGGGTTCGTCAGCGAGCGGTTCATGCGCCGCACGGCGTCGAGCACCGGCGGCAACTTCCAGCGCATACCGGCAACGAGCAGCCCGAGCAACACGACACCGATACCCACGACCGTCCCGACAACCATCGCCGCTGCGCGTACGGCTCCTCGTCCCAACACGTAACCGACCGTAACCGGCCGTGAGTATCGTGCTGGTCATGAGTGCCAAGTGGACCGCCGCCGACGTGCCCGACCAGTCCGGCCGCGTCGCCATCATCACCGGCTCCAACACCGGCATCGGCTACGGGGCCGCCGCCGTGCTGGCCGGACAAGGGCGCGCACGTCGTGCTGGCCGTGCGCAACCTCGAGAAGGGCAATGACGCCAAGGCGCCGGATCAACGCGGCGAGCCCCAACGCCGCCGTCACCGTGCAGGAACTCGACCTGACGTCGCTGGACAACATCCGCAAGGCCGCCGACGAACTCCGCGCCGCCCACCCGCGCATCGACCTGCTGATCAACAACGCCGGCGTGATGTACACGGACAAGGCCACCACCAAGGACGGCTTCGAGCTGCAGTTCGGCACCAACCACCTCGGCCACTTCGCGCTCACCGGGCTGCTGCTCGACAACATGCTCGGCCGTGGACGGTTCCCGCGTGGTGACGGTCAGCAGCGTCGGCCACCGCATCAGGGCCCGAATCCATTTCGACGACCTGCAGTTGGAGCGCAACTACAACCGCGTCGTCGCCTACGGCCAGTCCAAGCTGGCCAACCTGCTGTTCACCTACGAGCTGGCGCGCCGGCTGAAGCCAAGGGCGCCCCGACGATCGCGACGGCCGCCCATCCCGGCGCCGCCGACACCGAACTGCTGCGCAACATGCCGGGCGGCATCAGGCAGGTCAGCCAGTTCTTCTGGTCGAACTTCATCGCGCAGGACGCCGGACATGGGGGCGCGAGCCGACGCTGCGCGCCGCGACCGATCCCGAGCGCGCAGAGCGGCCAGTACTACGGCCCGAGCGGCCTCGGCGAGCAGCGCGGCCACCCGAAAGTCGTTGAGTCCAGCGCACAGTCGCACGACGAGGACATCCAGCGCCGGTTGTGGACGGTGTCCGAAGAACTCACCGGCGTCACGTATCCGGTCTGATGATGCGGTCCGTCGAGGAGCACCGGCGCGTCGTCGCCGGGCTGATCGCTCCCGCGCCGACCGGTCGGCATGCCGCTGGCCGACACGCTCGGGCTGGTGCTGGCCGACGACGTGGTGGCGCCGCTGTCGCTGCCCGGCTTCGACAACTCGGCGATGGACGGCTACGCCGTCGTCGCCGACGACATCGCCGGCGGCGAGCGCCGAACAACCGGTGCAGCTGCCCGTCGCGGAGGACATCCCCGCCGGGCGCACCGACCTACTGACGCTGAAACCCGGTACGGCACACCGGATCATGACGGGCGCGCCGGTCCCGTCCGGTGCGACGGCCGTGGTCCCGGTCGAGGCCACCGACGGCGCGACGGACACCGTGGCGATCCGCGCGACGCGCCAAGGCCGGGCAGCACATCCGCCGCGCAGGCGAGGACGTCACCGCGGGCACCACCGTGCTGCGGGCCGGGCAGGTCGTCACACCGGCGGCGCTGGGCCTCGCCGCGGCGCTGGGTCTCGGCGAGCTGACCGTCGTTCCGCGGCAACGGGTGCTGGTGATGTCGACGGGCTCGGAGCTGGTCGCGCCCGGCACGCCGCTGCAGCCGGGCCAGATCTACGAGTCCAACGCCGTCATGCTGGCCGCGGCCGTGCGAAGACGCAGGCGCAGAGGTGATCGCGGCGCCGATGACCGGCGACGACGTCGACGAGTTCCGCGCGGCGCTCGACCGTCACGCCGGGGAGGCCGACCTGATCATCACCACCGGCGGGGTCAGCGCGGGCGCGTACGAGGTGGTCAAGGACGCGCTCGGCAGCGGAGGTCGAGTTCGTCAAGGTGGCGATGCAGCCCGGCATGCCGCAGGGCGCGGGCCGATCGGCGGCACGCCGATCATCACGCTGCCCGGCAACCCGGTCAGCGCGCTGGTGTCGTTCGAGGTGTTCATCCGCTCGCCGCTGCGCGCGGCGATGGGGCTGCCCGCAGCCGGAGCGGCCGCGGCTGACGGCCGAGCTGACCGAGGACCTGACGTCGCCGCGCGGCAAGCGGCAGTTCCGCCGCGGCGTGCTCGACGCCGCGGCAAGGGCACGGTCACCAGCTACGGGCCCCCGGCGAGCCATCACCTGCGCTGGCTGGCGTCGGCAAACTGCCTGCTGGAGATCGACGAGGACGTCGACTCGAGCTGGCGGCCGGATCCCGCGTGCACGTATGGGACCTGTCAAGACGGCGTACGCCACCCGTAGAATCGCATGCACGATGGCCAGACGCCCCGACCTCAGATCAGGCCCCGCGCGGCTCATGGCGCTGGCGAAGTCCACCGATTCCTCCGATGCATCGCCGCCGGGCTGCCGTTCGTCGGCGCCAGCCTCGCGGTCGCCGCGGTCGGGACGCAGGAACCGCTGGCTGCGCCGCGCGGGCCTGCTGGCGGCGGGCGCGAACGCCGCGTTCTTCCGTCATCCGCCCCGGGTGCCGCCCACCCGCCCCGGCGTTGTCGTCGCACCCGCCGACGGGCTGATCTGCCTGGTCGAGGAGGCGGTGCCGCCCGCCGAACTCGGCCTGCCCGAACGGCCGCTGCCGCGCGTCAGCATCTTCCTGTCGATCTTCGACGCGCACGTGCAGCGCATTCCGATCAGCGGCGAGGTGGTCGCCGTCGTGCACCGTCCCGGGCTGTTCCGATCCGGCCGAACTCGCCGCGGCCAGCGAGGACAACGAACGCAACAGCGTGCTGATCCGCACACCCGAGGGCGCCGAGGTGATCGCCGTGCAGATCGCCGGCCTGGTCGCCCGGCGCATCGTCTGCGACGTCAAGGTCCGGCGACAAGGTGACGATCGGCGACACCTACGGCCTGATCCGATTCGGCTCGCGGCTCGACACCTACCTGCCCGAGGGCTCCGAACTGCTGGTGCTGCCCGGCCAGCGGGCCGTCGGCGGCGAGACGATCCTGGCGGAGCTGCCGTGATCAAGCCCCGCGTCAAGACGCCGGTCGTCAGCCTGCGCATGCTGCCGAGCGCGATGACGGTCGCCGCGATCTGCCTCGGCCTGTCGGCGGTGAAGTTCGCGCTCGACGACCGGCCGACCGAGGCGATGGCGTTTCTGGCCGTCGCCGCGATCCTCGACGCGCTCGACGGCCGCATCGCCCGGCTGCTGAAGGCCACGTCGAAGATGGGCGAGGAGATCGACTCGCTCGCCGACGCGGTGAATTTCGGTGTCGCACCGGCGTTCATCGTCTACGGCACGCTGCTGTCGCACTCGCGGATCGGCTGGATCGTGGTGCTGCTGTACGCGGTGTGCATCGTGCTGCGGCTGGCCCGCTTCAACGCGATGCTCGCCGAGGACAAGCCCGCCTACACGAAGCAGTTCTTCGTCGGCATGCCCGCGCCGGCGGGCGCGATCGGCGCGATCGGCCCGCTGGCCGCCAAGATGCAGTTCGGCGAGGGCTGGTGGACGTCGGAGCCCGCCGTCGTGATCTGGATGATCGGCGTCTCGCTGCTGGCGGTCAGCACCATCCCGATGCGCAAGATCCACACCTTCGCCATGTCGCCGAACATGGTGGTGCCGCTGCTGGCGCTGCTGGCGATCGGCGTCGCCGCGTCGATCCTGTACGGCTACGTCGTGATCCTGGTGATCATCCTGGCCTACGTCATCCACATCCCGTTCGCGATGCGCACCAGACGAAGTGGCTGGCGGCGCACCCCGAGGTGTGGGACGACAAGCCGACGGCAACAACGCGCAGGCGCGGCGGGCGATCCGCCGGGCCCAGCCGCACGCCGGCGCGTCGATGGCCGCGGCTCGGACTGCGCAGACCGCCGGGCCCGTGACATGACCGGGACCGAAGTCGCAGGCAGGCCGGCTGCGCCGGCACCAGCTCACGCTCACCGCCCGGCTGAACACCTCCGCGCTCGACTCCCGCCGCGGCGTGGTCCGGCTTCATCCGGAAGCCATTGCCGCGCTGGGCATTCGGGAGTGGGACGCGGTTTCGCTGACCGGCTCGCGCACCACCGCCGCGGTGGCGGGCGTGGCGCCCGCCGGCACGCCCGCCGGTACCGCACTGCTCGACGACGTCACGCTGTCCAACGCCGGGCTGCGGGAGGACACCACGGTGCTCGTCGCACCGGTGACGGTGTACGGCGCCCGGTCGGTGACGGTGCGCGGCTCGAGTCTGGCCACCCAGTCGATCTCGTCGGCGACCCTGCGTCAGGCCTTGCTCGGCAAGGTGATGACGGTCGGCGACACCGTGTCGCTGCTGCCGCGCGACCTCGGCCCCGACATCTCGACGTCGGCGGCCAGCCGCGCGCTGGCGTCGTCCGTCGGCATCACCTGGACATCCGAACTGCTGACCGTGACCGGCGTCGACCCCGCCGGACCCGTCAGCGTGCAACCCAATTCGGTGGTGAGCTGGGGCGACGGCGTCACCGCACCATCGCCGCGAGCCAGCAGCCGGGCAGCACATCGGTGACCACGCCCGCACGAAGCCGCCGCGCCCGCGGTCAAGCTTCGACGACCTCAAGGGCGCCACACGCCCAGGCCGGCCGGCTGACCGAATGGCTGAAGCTCGCGCTCGACGAGCCCGAACTGCTCGAAACCCTGGGCGCCACAGCCAATCTCGGCGTGCTGGTGTCCGGGCCCGCCGGGGTCGGCAAGGCCACGATGGTGCGCACGGTGTGCGCGGACCGGCGGCTCGTCGAACTCGACGGGCCGGAGGTGGGCGCGCTGCGCGCCGAGGACCGGCTGCAGCAGCGTCGCCTCGGCGGTGGCGACCGTGCGCGACGGCGGCGGCGTGCTGCTGATCACCGACATCGACGCGCTGCTGCCCGCGACCGCCGAACCGGTGGCCACGCTGATCCTCGCCGAACTGCGCACCGCGGTCGCCACCGCCGGGGTCGCGTTCGTCGCGACGTCGGCGGTGCCCGACAGCGTCGATGCCCGGCTGCGGGCACCCGACCTGTGCGACCGCGAGCTCGGTCTGAGCCTGCCCGACGGCGGCGATCCGCAAGCAGCTGCTGGAGGTGCTGCTGCGCGGCGTGCCCGCCGACTGACCTCAATCTCGACGAGATCGCCGAACGCACACCGGGATTCGTGGTCGCCGACCTTGCCGCACTGGTCCGGGAGGCCGCTCTGCGGGCGGCGGCACGGGCGAGCGAGGACGAGCAAGCCGCCGACCCTCACGCAGGATGACTTGACCGGTGCGCTTGGCGTGATCCGCCCGCTGTCGCGGTCGGCCACCGAAGAGGTGGCGGTCGGCTCGGTGACGCTCGAGGACGTCGGCGACATGGTCGAAACCAAGCAGGCGCTCACCGAGGCGGTGCTGTGGCCGCTGCAGCATCCCGAGACCTTCGAGCGGCTCGGCGTCGACCCGCCGCGCGGCGTGCTGCTGTACGGTCCGCCCGGCTGCGGCAAGACGTTCGTGGTGCGGGCGCTGGCCAGCTCCGGCCGGCTGTCGGTGCACGCGGTCAAGGGCGCCGAGCTGATGGACAAGTGGGTCGGCGCATCGGAGAAGGCCGTGCGCGAATTGTTCCGCCGGGCCCGCGATTCCGCGCCGTCACTGGTGTTTCTCGACGAGATCGACGCGCTGGCGCCGCGGCGCGGGCAGAGCTTCGACTCCGGTGTCACCGACCGGGTGGTGGCCGCGCTGCTGACCGAGACTGGACGGCATCGAGCCGCTGCGCGACGTGGTGGTGCTCGGCGCGACCAACCGGCCCGACCTGATCGATCCCGCGCTGCTGCGGCCGGGCCGGCTGGAGAAGCTGGTGTTCGTCGCGCCGCCCGACGCCGACGCGCGCCGCGAGATCCTGCGCACCGCAGGCAAATCCATTCCGCTCGGCGACGATGTCGACCTCGATGCACTGGCCGACGAGCTGGACGGCTACAGCGCCGCCGACTGCGTTGCGCTGTTGCGCGAGGCCGCGCTGACGGCCATGCGGCGGTCGATCGACGCCGCGGACGTGACGGCGGCCGACGTCGCCACGGCCCGCGAGAACGTGCGCCCGTCGCTCGATCCGGTGCAGGTCGAGGCGCTGCAAGGCGTTCTCCGCCACGCGCTGATCGACCTACGGCCGCGCCTCGAGCACGAGGTTGAACGGGGTTTCGGTGGCCCGTCGGAAACGCGTGAAGCCGCCGCCATCGACGACGACTTCGCGCAGCCGGGCTTCACCGGCCTGAGCGCCGAGAGCGGGGCCGTTGCGCGCCAAAGAGACTGGCACGCAGATCTGCGTTGACGCGCCGTACATCACGCGGCCCACCGGATTCAGGTTGTCCTGCACCCGGTCGTTCGCAAACGGCTCCACGAGCATCACGGTGCCGTCGTCGCTGACCGCATCGCGCGCGTGCCGCGACACACTGACCGGGTCGGCCATGTCGTGCAGGCAGTCGAAGAATGCGATGAGATCGAAGTCCTTGTCGTTGTAGCCGACCGCATCGGCGACCTCGAATCGCGCGTTCGAAGCACCCGCCGCAGCGGCCTTCTCGGTAGCGACCCTGATCGATTCGTCGTGATAGTCGTAGCCGACGAACTCCGAATCCGGGTAAGACTGCGCCATCAGGATGGTGCTGGCGCCGTGCCCACATCCCACATCGGCGACTTTGGCTCCACGCTCGAGTTTTTCGACGACACCGTCGAGGGCAGGCAGCCACGAGCCGATCAGGTTTGTGTTGTAGCCGGCGCGGAAGAATCGTTCGGTTCCCTCGAACAGGCAGGGGTGATGCTCGCCCCACTCCATGCCGTTACCGGACTTGAAGTTGTCGAGTGTGTGCTGCAGCGCGTGGAACGTCGCCTCGACGATGTTGTATGCGCCGGGCATGTCGACCGGGCCATTGGGGTCGGTCAGGCACAGCGCCTGCTCCGGGCTCAGCGACCACTCGTCGGATGCGGGGTCGAACTGGACATATCCGCCTGCTCCTTGATTACCGAGCCATTCGCGGACGTAGCGCTCGTTGGTGCCGGTGCGTTGCGCCAGTTCACCTGCGGTCATGGCGCCTGTCGCCAATTCGCGGTACAGCCCGAGTCGATCGCCGACGAGTATCAGCGTCGCGCTCATCGCGGCACCGAGATCACCCACCGCCTTGCCGAGGAATTCGTTCAGTTTGGCTTCGTCGACAGCCATGGCTGCCTCATTTCATTGTCGGGTTCTGACAACCTCATAGTGGCGACTGAGAACGACCTCCATTGAACATTCGCATAATCGCAGTTCTTTGACTACTGCGTCAGTGGTCACTCCACGTTCCGACAAGCCTGACATAGCCCGTGCCCTGCTCGAGATCTGACCAGTGCAGATGCGAAATACCCTTGCCGACATAATTTCCCGTTTTGAACCACACGAACTGCTCCGGCGAGAACACCCCGGACCAGATGGTCGGATACCAGCCGCCGATGCCGCTCTCTATCCACACGTTGATCAACCCGCCTGGACTGTCGTCATCGGGGAAGTACGTCAGCCCCAGCGCACGCTGGGTGACGTTCTGGATGAACGCGTAGCCGGACGACCAGTCGATCAGGTCCTCCACCGCTCCGTCATCGAACAATGCCCAATGGTTGAAGAACGACGACGGATAGCCACATCCCAGGTTGTCCTCCTCGCAGGTGGCGGTGTGGATTTCATAGAACGTCGTGCGCCCGTATGTGGGTCCGTCGTCGATTCTGAAAACCGCTGTCGTCGAAAGCCTCCGCGGTTCGGGTGCCAGTGCGCGGTCGTCAGCGGCGCGAAGAGCATGATCCTCGACGAGTCGAAGCGGCGCAGGCTGTCGGGCCGGAGCCAGTGCCAGGAAGAGCTCCGCGGGCGTCGCGCCAGCCTTCTTGACGAAGAAGCCCGCATGCTCGATGGCTCGTCGGCCAACTGCGACGACGACGACCTGGCCGTCCGGATGCACCGCACGCTCGTCGACGAAATCGACGTATCCCCCGTCACCGAACGAGATGCGACTGAGTCGGGCCGCGGTACTCGGTCGATGGTCGTCGGCCCTTCGATGCCAGGCGGTGCCGTGGCGGACAGGTTGGCTATAGGTGGTCATGCGCTGCTCCTTCTGTACGAGTACGCAGCCTTGATGGCTGCGTGTACCGGTAGGAGCGGCCATCTGCCTCCTGTCTGACACTTTCTTTCCCTTTACAGATCTTGACAGTGACAAGTTAAAGGGGCATAGTCGGATTTCATAACTAGGCACTGTCAAGATAGACGCCGGGAGGCACCATGACCGCCCCAACCGCACCCTCCGTCCGCGCAGGCGACCGTGAGCGGGAGAGGACCGCGAACCAACTCGGCCAGGCGCTTGCGCAGGGGTATCTCACGATGGACGAATACGAGACCCGGCTACAGGCCGCGTTCGCTGCCCACAGCACAGCCGAACTGCGCCAATTGGTCGCCGACCTGCCGCTTGCCCAACTGCGTCGAAACGATCCTCGACGCCGGGAGGCACGACGGAAGGCAGCGCGCCGCGGAGTCCAGATTCACCTGGCCGGCTACCTGGCGATGGTCGTCATCGTGCTCGTGGTGTGGCTAGCCGTCGGCCTGACCGCAGGCGCCTGGTACTTCTGGCCGATCTGGCCCATCCTCGGCGCGGGCATCGGGCTCATCAGCCACGCGATGCCGATCCGCGCCATGTCATGGGGTCAATGCGGCAGACACCAGTGACCGATCGCGGCCGCGACATGTGATGCCGTCGGCGGCTGGTCGTCGGCCCACGCGACATAGCCGTCCGGGCGCACCAGGACCGCGGCGGGCAGTTTGGCGTCGTGATGCACCGCATACACGACATCGGAGCGCTCCATGTCGACGTCCTCGGTCGTCACCAAAACGAACTTGCCCTCGCGGAGCAGTTCGTAAAGCCGGGTGCCACCGCAGTCGACGTCGGGCATGCGCTTGCCGACCATGCGGTGATCGTCGCGGGAAGCGCGGGGATAGTCGATGCCGATCTGGCTGAGGCGCCCTGCCAAGAACCGGCGACCGGCGGGCACTCGGGTCAACACACCGACGGCGGCGGTCTGAACCATGCGCTGCGCCTTGGACCGGCCGAGCACCAGCCGGTTGAACGCGTCAGTCAGACGCAGCACCTCGGCGCCGACAGGATGCCGCTCGCCCTCATAGCTGTCCAGCAACCAGTCCGGCGCCGTCCCGTGCACGGCCTCCGCGATCTTCCAGCCGAGATTCATGGCGTCGGCGATGCCCGTGTTCATGCCCTGTCCGCCCAGCGGCGAGTGCACATGGGCGGCATCGCCCGCGATGAACACCCGACCGGCGCGGTAATGCTCGGCCTGCTTGCGTTCGGATAAAAACCGTGAGCTCCAGCGCATTTCGGTCATGCCGAAGTCCTCACCCCCGATGCGATGGAAAGCGTCGCGGATCTCCTCCAGCGTGACCGGCTCCTTCAGCGGCGCCTGCTCACGCAACCGGTCCCAGGCGATGGCGCGAAACCAGCCATCGCCGAACGGAATCATCAGCACCACCCCCTTCTCGTTGGTCACACCGGTCAACGTGTCCTGCGGTGCCCGCGTCAGGTGCACGTCGGCGAGCAGGATGTGCGTCTCGTACTGCTTGCCGACCCAGTCGATGCCGACCAACCGCCGGACGGTGCTGTGCGCGCCGTCGCACCCGACCACGTACTTCGCCCGCACGACGCTGCCGTCGGCGCAGTCAACGGTCACACCGTCGTCGTCCTGGGCCAGCCCGACGACCTCGGCGCCCCGCACGATCGGCACGCCGAGTTTGTCTGTGCGCATCTGCAGCACCTGCTCGGTTCCGCTCTGCGGAGCGATGAACAGCATTGCGAACCTGGACGGCAGCTCGCGCAGGTTCAGCGTCGCGCCGCCCGGCGGCGCAATCTCATAGACCGGCACGCCACGCGTCAGAAGTTCGTCGGCCATGCCGCGCGCGTCGAGCAGCTCCAGCGTGCGGGCATGCACCGCGAACGCCCTGGTGATGTTCGGCATATCGGTGCGTTCCTCGAGCAGGCGGACTCCTACACCGCCGAGCGCGAGTTCACCTGCCAGCATCAGGCCGGTGGGCCCGGCCCCGACCACAACGACATCGGTAGTCTCCACGACGCCGGATCGTAGCCCCATCCGCCCACGTAGACTCCCGTAAAGCCAAAGCCTTCATCCGGCTGACACCCCGACAGTTCGGAGTGCCTTGCTCGCCATTTTGTTCGCCCACGCAGTCGCCACCGCGTTGGCTCCCCTGCTGGTGTACCGGTGGGGGCGGATGGCGTTCTATCCCCTTTCCCTGGTCCCGCTGGGTTCCCTGGTCTGGGTGGCGTTGAACTGGCCGGGACCGGGGCAAGCGCACAGCATCACCGTGTCGTGGGTGTCTGAGCTGTCGATGGACATCGCGCTGCGCTTCGATGCGCTCGCGGCGATCATGAGCGTGCTGGTGCTGGGCATCGGCGCGCTGGTGCTGTTCTACTGCGCCGACTACTTCCACCATCACGACGGGCGCACTGAGAACCGGCTGCCGAGCTTCGCCGCGGAGCTGGTCGCGTTCGCCGGCGCCATGTTCGGCTTGGTGTGCAGCGACAACATGCTGATGCTCTACGTGTTCTGGGAGCTCACCACCGTGCTGTCCTTCCTGTTGGTCGGCCACTACGCCGAACGTGTCGCCAGCCGCAAGGCCGCGATGCAGGCGCTGCTGGTGACCACGGCAGGCGGCCTGGCGATGCTGGTCGGCATCGTCGTTCTCGGCACCATCTCGGGCACCTACCTGTTGTCCGAGCTGATCGCGGCTCCGCCATCAGGACTGGCAGCGTCCGTCGGTATCGTGCTGATTCTCGTTGGCGCACTGGCGAAGTCGGCCATCGTGCCGCTGCATTTCTGGCTGCCCGGCGCGATGGCCGCGCCGACACCGGTCAGCGCGTACCTGCACGCCGCAGCGATGGTCAAGGCCGGGGTCTACCTGGTCGCGCGCATGACCCCGGGGTTCGCCGACGCGCCGCCGTGGCGCCCGATGGTGGTCACCCTCGGCGTGCTGACCGTGCTGCTCGCCGGCTGGCGCGCGGTGCGCGAATACGACCTGAAGCTGATCCTGGCGTTCGGCACGGTGAGCCAGCTCGGTCTCATCACGGTGATGGTCGGCGCAGGCGGCAGCGATCTGATGCTGGCCGGTCTCGCGGTGCTGTGCGCGCATGCAATGTTCAAGGCCGCGCTGTTCATGGTCGTCGGCATCATCGACCACGCGACCGGAACTCGTGACATCCGTAGGCTCGCGTGGCTCGGGCAGCGCAGCAGGCCGCTACTGGTCATCGCCGTAGGAGCGACAGCGAGCATGGCGGCGCTTCCGCCATTCCTCGGCTTTGTCGCCAAGGAGGCCGACTACGAAACCCTCTTGCACAGTGAGTCATTGGGTCACGCCGCGCCGTTCGTATTGGCGGCCATCGTCATCGGTTCGGTGTTCACCACCATTTACAGCCTGCGATTCCTGTGGGGTGCGTTCGCGCGCAAGGGACGAACCGAGCCCAGCAAGCGAGTGACGGAGATGCACGAACTGCCCGCAACGTTTTTGGTTCCGCCCGCGATCCTGGCCGCGGCAGGCTTGTTGTTCGGGCTGTGGCCGTCGCCGCTGGACCATGCGCTGGACACCTACGCCGACACGGTTCCCGGCGGAGCCGACTACGACCTGGCGCTGTGGCACGGCTTCGGGTTACCGCTGCTGCTGTCGATCCTGGTGCTGGCGGTGGGCACCGCCGCCTTCTTCGGCCGGGCACGACTACGACGAACCAGACTGAGCTATCTGCCGTTGGGCAACGCGGACCGCATCTACGACGCAGTGATCCGCGGAGCCGACGTGCTCTCCGTTCGACTGACAGGCACCACCCAGCGCGGCTCGATCCCCGCAACGCAGGCGGTCATCCTGGCCACCCTCGCGGTCGTGCCGGTGGTGGCGCTGACCCTCGGCGCGCGCGACCGGCCCGAGTTCGCGCTGTGGGGTTCGCCGTTGCAGGTGATCGTCGGGCTGCTGATCCTGGCCGCCGCAGTCGGTGCGACGGTGATGCGGAACCGGTTGGCGGCAGTGCTTCTGGTCGGCGTCACCGGCTACGGCTGCGGCACCATCTTCGCGTTCCACGGCGCACCCGACCTGGCGTTGACGCAATTCCTGGTCGAAACCGTGACACTCGTGGTCTTCGTGCTGGTGTTACGGACGCTGCCCGCGGAATCCGACCACACCGACATCCGCAGGCTCCGCGTGCCGCGAGCCGCGCTTGCGCTGGCCGTCGGCGCCAGCGTCACCACCCTGGCGGTGTTCGCGATGGCCGCCCGCACCGGCACCCCGATCGCCGAACTGCTGCCCGACGCCGCGTACTACCGCGGCCACGGCGGCAACAGCGTCAATGTGCTGCTCGTCGACATCCGGGCATGGGACACCCTCGGTGAGATCTCCGTCCTGCTTGTGGCCGCGACCGGAGTTGCGTCAATGGTGTTCCGGCACCGGCGTTTCGGTGCCGCGCCGCGAGTGTCCGATGCCGGCCAACCAGACATCGCGCCCAGCCGCGCGATCGCGACCAGCCCGGCGGCCGGTGACATCACGTGGTTGCGCGGCAGCGAATTGCGCGACCCGAAAAATCGGTCGCTGGTGCTGGAGGTGGCGACCCGGATGATCTTCCCGCTCATCATGGTGCTGTCGGCGTACTTCTTCTTCGCCGGTCACAACACACCCGGTGGGGGCTTCGCGGGCGGGCTGACTGCAGGCCTCGCGCTCGTGCTGCGGTATCTCGCAGGCGGCCGCTACGAACTCGGTGAGACGCTGCCGCTTGACGCGGGCAAGGTGCTGGGCGTCGGACTTGGCCTGTCCGCAGGCACCGCGGCGGCGTCGCTGCTGCTGGGCGCGCCGGTACTGTCTTCGGCGGTGCTGCAGTTCGACATTCCGGTGTTGGGCACCGTCAAGCTCGTCACCGCGCTGTTCTTCGACCTGGGCGTATATCTGATCGTCGTCGGCCTGGTGCTCGACGTGCTGCGCAGCCTCGGCGCCAGGGTCGACGTCGAGATGGCCGAGCAACAATCTGCGGCGGCGACGCCACGGTGACCGCTTTCATCGTTCCGCTCGTGTTGATCGGCGGCCTCACCAGCGTCGGGGTATATCTGCTGCTGGAACGAAGCCTGACTCGAATGTTGTTGGGGCTGTTGCTGATCGGCAACGCCGTCAACCTGTTGATCCTCGTCGTCGGCGGCCCGTCCGGCAATCCGCCGGTGCGCGGCCGGATCAGCGACGGCCACACCACGACCGCAGACCCGTTGGCGCAGGGGATGATCCTCACCGCGATCGTGATCAGCATGGGCATCGCGGCGTTCATGTTGTCGTTGATCTACCGGACATACCGGATGACCACCGAAGAAGAGGTCGCCAACGACCCCGAGGACATCCGCGTGTCACAGATGACCGAGGAGGAGGCCGCGGCCTTCGACGAAGCCCGGCCGAAGCCCGACACGGCGCGCGACACCGACGAACCCGACGAGCTGGACGCGTTGCCGGGGTTGGAGGGGTCCCGATGAGCACCTCATCTGTGTTGACCCCGCTGCCTGTGCTGATTCCATTGCTCGGCGCCGCGGCGACGATGTTCGCCGGGCGGCGACCGCGACTGCAGCGCGTAATCACGCTCGGCGCGTTGTCTGCGGTGGTCGCGGTGTGCGGGGCCCTGCTCTATCTCGCTGACCGCGACGGCACGATCGCGCTGCATGTCGGCGGCTGGGGACAGAGCGTGGCCGGCATGGGTCCGCTGGGCATCACGCTTGTGGTGGACCGGCTTTCGGCGCTGATGCTCGTTGTGTCGTCGATAGTCCTGCTCACCGTGGTGTTCTATGCCATCGGGCAGGGCATCCGGGACGGGGACGAACGCCAACCCGTTTCGATCTTCCTGCCCACCTATCTCGTGCTGTCGGCGGGCGTGTGCAACGCGTTCCTGGCCGGCGACCTGTTCAACCTTTTCGTCGGGTTCGAGGTGCTGCTGGCCGCGAGCTTCGTGCTGTTGACCATCGGGGCAAGCACCGAGCGGGTGCGGGTCGGCATCTCTTACGTCATGGTCTCGATGGTGTCGTCGGTGATCTTCCTGATCGGCATCGCACTCGTATACGCCGCGACCGGCACGCTGAACATGGCCGAAGTCGCCGTCAGGATGGACGGGGTGCCGGCGGGCACCCGCAGCGCGCTGTTCGCGGTGCTGCTCGTCGCGTTCGGCATCAAGGCGGCGGTGTTCCCGCTGTCCTCCTGGTTGCCCGACTCCTATCCGACCGCCCCCGCGCCCGTGACCGCGGTGTTCGCCGGCCTGCTGACGAAAGTCGGTGTGTACGCCATCATCCGGGCGCACACGTTGCTCTTCCCGAGCGGAGGGCTGGACGGGATGTTGATGGTCGCGGCGTTTCTCACCATGCTCATCGGAATCTTCGGCGCCATCGCGCAGAGCGATATCAAGCGGCTGCTGTCCTTCACACTGGTGAGCCACATCGGCTACATGGTGTTCGGCGTCGCGCTGTCCAGCGAGCTCGGCCTGTCCGGCGCGATCTACTATGTCGCACACCACATCCTGGTGCAGACGGCGCTGTTCCTGGTCGTCGGACTGATCGAGCGCCAGGCGGGCGCATCCACGTTGCAACGACTCGGCGGCCTGGCGGCGGCGAGCCCGCTCCTGGCGTTCGTATTCGTCGTACCCGCGCTCAATCTCGGTGGCATTCCACCGTTTTCCGGATTCGTCGGCAAGGTCGCGCTGCTGGAAGCTGGCGCCCAGAACGGCTCAGTGCTGGCCTGGCTGCTCGTCGGCGGCAGCGTGGTGACCAGCCTGCTGACGCTGTACGTGGTGTCCCGTGTCTGGACGCTGGCTTTCTGGCGAACCCGCACCGACGCGCCCGAAGGCGATGTCGCCTCGGCAGCTCCGTCGGCCCTACTCGACGACACAGAAGACATTCTGCTGGCCGACCGCACAGACGTCGGACGGATGCCGGTTGGCATGCTGGTGCCGACCGGGGCGCTCATCGCGGTGGGGCTCACGCTGACGGTGCTGGCGGGACCGATCGTCGCCTACAGCGATCGTGCGGCCGCCGAAGTGCTGGACCGCGACCGCTACATCTCGGCAGTCCTCGGGGAGGCGACACGATGAGAAGCCACCTGCTGCGGGCATGGGTGCTGTGCTGGCTGATGCTGGTCTGGGTGCTGTTGTGGGGCAAGGCGTCCGCCGCCAACATCATCGGCGGTCTGGTGATCGCCCTGCTGGTGACCGTGCTGTTGCCGCTTCCAGCGGTGCCGGTCGAAGGCCGGGTGCACCCGCTGTCCCTGCTGCGACTGGCGTCCGTCGTCGCCTACCAGTTGGTGCTGTCCTCGCTGCAGGTGGCCTGGCTGGCAGTGAAGCCGGGACCGCCGCCGCTGACCGCGGTGCTGCGCGCACAGCTTGCGATCAAGTCGGATCTGGTGCTGGCACTGGCCGTCAACATCTTCACGCTCATCCCAGGCTCGATGGTGTTGGAGATCGACCAGGAGCGGCGGCTGATCTACGTGCACGTGATCGACGTCGGCAACGAGAAGGCCGTCGCCCGCTTCTACCGACAGGTCGAGCAGATCGAACGCTTGCTGGTGGCGACGTTCGAGCGCGACGCCGACTGGCAGCCGTCCACGGTAAAGGAGGACTTGTGACCACCATCTGGATCATCGCCGCCGTCATGCTGACCGCGGCCGCGGCGATCGTGATGTTCCGGATCCTCGCCGGGCCGACCACGCTGGACCGCCTCGTCGCGCTGGACACCCTCGTGGCGGTGACGATGTGCGCGATCGGAACCTGGGCGGCTTTCAGCCTGGACACCACCGTCACATACGGCCTCACCGCGCTGGCGTTGATCAGCTTCGTCGGCTCGGTGAGCGTGGCGCGGTTCCGGGTTCCCGACATTCGCCGCCGACGCGAGAGCAGGTATCAGCGATGAACTTTGCAGACATCGTCACCGCGGTGCTGGTGCTCAGCGGCTCGACGCTGGCGCTCACCGCCGCGATCGGCGTGGTCCGCTTCCCCGACACGCTGTCGCGCATGCACGCCGCCACCAAGCCGCAGGTATTGGGCCTGCTGCTGGTGCTGATCGGCGCGGCGATCCGGCTCCGTGGGAATGTGGACGTCGGCATGCTGATCCTGACCGGCATTTTCACCGTGATCACCGCGCCGGTGGTCGCCAATCGGGTGGGGCAACTGGCATACCGCGAGCAGAACATTCACGACCTGCTCACCAAGGACGAACTACGCGAGTACACCGAAGGCGGACCGAATGGCAAGAACTGACGACGACTCCTGGGACATCACCGAAAGCGTCGGCGAGACCGCACTGGGTGTGGCGTGGGCACGGTCTGAAGAGGCGACGTCGCAGTGCCCGCTGTTCACCGACCCATATGCGGGACTCTTCGTCGAAGAGGCGATGGCGCGCGGTTGGAAACTTCCGCCGCAGCACATGGTCGAGCGGATCCGCTCGATATCGGGATATGCCGCCTCGCGGGTCAAATGGTTCGACGAGTTCTTCATCGCCGCAGGCGCCGCAGGCATCGACCAGGCGGTGATCCTCGCCGCGGGGCTGGACGCAAGGGCGTGGCGACTGCCATGGAACGACGGCTCAGCGGTCTACGAGATCGACCAACCCAAGGTGCTGGCGTTCAAGGCAGAGGCACTGCGTGCACACGACGCGAAACCGACCACCAGATATGTCGCCGTGCCGGTCGACCTACGCCATGACTGGCCAAAGGCGTTGCAGGAAGCGGGCTTCAACCCGACCGAGCCATCGGCGTGGGCGGCCGAGGGATTGCTGGCCTACCTGCCCGCCGATGCACAAGATCTACTGTTCGAGCGCATCGCGGACCTCAGCGCGAAGGGCAGTCGCGTCGGGGTGGAATCCTTCGGCGGCGGGTTCTTCGACAGGGAGTATCTGGCCAGGCGCCGCGAACAGATGCGCAAGTTGCGGGAGCAGGCGGGCGAAGCAGACGATGACACACCCGACGTCGCGGATCTGTGGTACATCGAGGACCGCACCGACGTCACCGAATGGCTCTCCGAACACGGATGGCAGGTGTCGGCGGTCGATGCGGCGGATTTGATGAAGAGGTACGGCCGATCCTTCACTGAGGACACCACGCCACGAACGGTTTTCATCGAGGCAACGCTGAATGTCGCCGCCGGAGCGGCTCCGAGCTGACCGGCTACTCCCCTGACAGCTGAAACTCGACGAGCGCGCTGACGGTCTCGACGGCTTCACCCAGAGCCGCCAACCGCGCAGCGACAGTCGGCGCGGCCAGCACCGAATATCGGTCGGCCTGCCCCATCGGTAGCCGGGTAGTCAACGCGTACAACCACATTGCGGCGTCGGATGCCGCATCGGCGCCCGCCACGATGTCCCGCCCGCTGACCTCCGCGCCGCGGGCGCCTGCGAACCGCTCGAACAAGGCGATCATGCGGTCCTCGACGTCGCGGATGGCATCGGCGCCGACCGGTTCACCCGGCTCGTCCGGCCATAGTTCGATCGCTGCCTTCGGGTAAGGGTTGTCGGGTTGCCATTCCAGCACCCGGATCCGCTCGGCCACCACACAGTTGAGCCGGTAGCGGCCGTCGCCGAAATCCGCGACCTCGGTGATGTGGGCCAGCGCCCCGATATCGCTGCGGGCGTCGCCGCCACCCACCTCCCGGCCGGCCTCGATCAACACGACACCGAAGGCGGGGTCTTCCATCGCGAGGCAGTCGGAGATCATTGCGGAGTACCGCGGCTCGAAGATTCGCAGCGGCAGCTCCTCGCCGGGCAACATCGCCCGCTCGAGCGGAAACATCGGGATGGTCGGCACGGCTAGATGTCCAGTTCGCCGACCAACGCGTCGACCACCGACCGCAGGTCGCCGTCGTTGTCCTCGGCGATGCGGCGCTGACGTTGGTAGGACGCGCCCAGCTCACAGATCTCCGCGACCGTGGCCAGCTCGTCGGCGCAGCGCAACGACTTCGCCACCGGCTCGAGCCGGTTGAGCAGCTCGTCGAGGTCCTCGGTTACCAGCCGTTCGTTGCTGTCGGCGTCCAGGATGATCACGGCGTCGAGCCCGTAACGCGCTGCGCGCCATTTGTTTTCCTGAACGTGCCATGGCGGCATCGTCGGCAGCTGCTCGCCTGCGTCCAGCCGCCGGTCCAGATCGACGATCAGAGCGTGGGTCAATGCGGTCAGTGCACCGAGCTCGCGAAGGTTGGAGACGCCGTCGAAGATTCTGACTTCGACCGTACCGAGGTGCGGGGAAGGCCGGATGTCCCAACGGATCTCGTTCATGTGATCGATGATGCCGGTCTTCTTCTGGTCATGGACGAAGCCCTCCCACTGTGCCCAGGTCTGGAAGTGGAAGGGCAGTCCCGCCGTCGGCAACTGCTGAAACATCATCGCCCGGTTGCTGGCATACCCGGTGTCCTCGCCGTCCCAGAACGGTGACGATGACGACAGCGCCAGCAGATGCGGATAGTGGTTGAGCAGCGAGGTGACGATCGGCATGACCTTGTGCGCCGATGAGATCCCGACGTGCACGTGCACACCCCAGATCAGCATCTGGCGGCCCCACCACTGGGTGCGCTTGATCAGTTCGGCGTACCGCGGCGCGTCGGTCAGCTTCTGCGCCGACCACTTCGCGAACGGGTGCGTCCCTGCGCAGAACAGCTCCATGCCGCGGTCGCGCACGATGCGGCGGGCGGGCAGCAGTGTGGAGCGCAGGTCGTCCATGGCCTGACCGGCGTTGTCGCAGATGCCGGTGACGACCTCGACGGTGTTGCGCAGCAATTCCTTGTGCACGCGCGGGTTTTCACCGATCTCGGCGATCACCGCGGCCGCCTCGTTGCTCAGGTCGCGGGTTTCGGCGTCGACGAGCGCGAATTCCCACTCGACGCCAACGGTCGGCCGGGCCGACCCGGCGAAATCTATCCGACTGCTAACCGGTGCCGATAACACCGCACGCGACCCGCTTTCCGGCGTCGCCGGTGGCCAACGTCATCTGGTCTGGAGGCGGCGTTCCATTGATCTGCTGGTAGCGCTCCGGCGGGATGTTGGCGAAGTTGTCGGCCTTCTCGTGGATGATGATCGCCGTCTTCGCGCCCGCCTCGAGGTCCTCTGCGGTGAATGCGTCGGTGGTCGTCACCAGCTCGGCGGTGCCGTCCTCGCGCACCTGCAGCGACGTGAGGTCGCCGCTGGCGGGATGGCCGCTGTGGCCGGGCACCTGGAAATGCGCTCCGGCGGAGTTGAAGTCGCCGGGCTCGCCGCCCGTCGGGGCGACCGAGCTGGCTTCGCACTTGCCCACCGCGTGGACGTGCAGGCCGTGGAAGCCCGGAGTCAGCAGCCCCGGGGCGGCGGTCTTCACGGTGATGGTCGCGTAGCCGGGGGAGAAATCGAAGTCGGCGGTGGCCACCGTGGCGCCACTGGCGTTCTTCAGTTGCGCGGTCAGTTTCTCGCCCTCCGCGGGTGCTTCACCCGCGCCCTCGCCGGCCGACGCCGACGGCGAAGGCGATCCGGTCCAGATCGACGGCGTGGTCCCCGGCTGCGTTGCCACCGGCTCGTTAGGGCTGCAGGCACTCAACGAGAGGGCGGGTACGGCGAACAAGGCTGCGACAGTGACGGTCCTCCTGAGCATGCCGTGAGCCTATCCCGTCACCGCCACGATCACGCCCGGTGGTTGCTCGCCCAGCTCGGGTGCCCTCGGCTCCACAGGGGCAGCAAGCAGCTGGCCCACCTCGTCGGCGGATTCGCGCTCGCCGGGCGCGTCGCTGAAATAGACGGTCGTCGCAGTCACGCCGTCGAGGGTGAGGTTTCCGGTTTCGGTGACGTTCCAGCCGGCATCCCGCAGCTGGGTCGCGGTGTTCTCGGCGGCACCTGCGGTCTCTGAGATGTTGTAGACCCGCACCTCGGCCTTGGCGGCCGGTGCGGGCGCGGCGGCAGACGTCGGCGTTGGCGTCGGTGTGCTTGTCACCGAGGCCACCGGCGAGTCGTCGGCGCTGGAGTCGTCACTCGAGCCCATGGCCTGGAATCCGACCAGCAGAAACACCACGCCCAGGAACAGCAGCACCATCACCATGGCGCGAAGGGGCAGCCCTGAGGAGTCGGTATGGCGCTCGTTCATCGAGCCCACTGTATCGGCGAGGTGCTCAGACCCGCGAAACCTCAGGTCACCTCGAAGCCGAGACGGCGCGCGGCCCGTGCCTTTTGCCTGCTGGCCCGCAGCCGCCGCAACCGCTTGACCAGCATCGGATCGGCTGCCAGCGCCTCGGGACGGTCGACGAGCGCGTTGAGCACCTGGTAGTAGCGTGTCGCGGACATCGAGAACAGTTCTTTGATCGCGTCTTCCTTCGCACCGGCGTATTTCCACCATTGCCGTTCGAAGGCCAGAATGTCGTGTTCGCGGCGGGTCAGCCCATCGGTGAGTTCAGAATCGTCCCCGGATTGCTCAGTCCGCGCCATGGCGCCGTCCATGTTGCTCCTGGACCCTTCCCACACTCAGCTCGCTAGCGATACGGCGAATATTCAACCACGGCTTCGCTTGTTGGGCCGTCAGCCAACCGGGCGAGTCGGCTCACTTAAGCTTGCCAACCGTGGCAGTCGTACCCATCCGAATCGTCGGAGATCCCGTCTTACACACCGCGACCACTCCGGTGCCGGTGGCCGACGATGGTTCGCTGCCATCCGATCTGGCCGACTTGATCACAGACCTCTACGACACCATGGACGCCGCGTACGGCGTTGGGCTTGCGGCCAATCAGATCGGGGTGTCGGCGCGGGTGTTCGTCTTCGACTGCGCCGAGGAGCGCGGCAAGACAGCGCGCCGCCGCGGCGTGATCGTCAATCCGGTGCTCGAGACGTCCGAGGTGCCCGAGACGATGCCAGACCCGGACGACGACGACGAAGGCTGCCTTTCGGTGCCCGGCGAGTCCTTTCCGACCGGCCGTGCCGACTGGGCGCGGGTGACCGGGCTGGACGCCGACGGCACCCCGATCACGCTGGAGGGCAGCGGCTTGTTCGCGCGCATGCTTCAGCATGAGACCGGGCACCTGGACGGGTTCCTGTACCTGGACCGGTTGGTCGGCAGGCACGCCCGCAGCGCGAAGCGGGCGGTGAAGTCCCACGGCTGGGGCGTTCCCGGGCTGACGTGGATGCCCGGCGAGGACCCCGACCCGTTCGGTCATTAGCGTGGCCGGCCTGCCCGCGGTGGGAACCAGGGTCAGCCTGCGCTATCGGCGCCCGGCCGGTTCGGTGCCACCGCTCACCGATGTCATCGGTCACCTGCTGGAGACCGGTGCACGCGTGCGGGTGCAGACGAAAACCGGTGCGGTGGTGGATATCAGGTCCGAGGATGTGGTGGCGGTGCGGGCGCTGACGGCTGCACCGGTGCGCACGTCGCAGATCCGCGCGACCGAGCATGCGGCTGCGCTGGCGTGGCCGGGCACCGAGCAGCAATGGCTGGACGGATGGCTGCTGCGGGGCGCGGACGGTCATACGCATCGCGCGAATTCGGCTGTGCCGCTTGGCATCGAGGCCGACGTGCGGGCGGTGCCCGCGATCGTCGAATGGTACGCACGACGCGGCCAGACTCCGTGGCTGGCGGTGCCCGACCGATTGCTGGCGCTTCCCAAAGGTGTTCCGGTGCACCTGAAAACGGTGGTCATGGTCGGCGATCTGCCTGCGGGTGAGCCGGACGCAGCGGTCTCATTGGCGCCACGGCCCGACGAGCGGTGGCTCCGGCTGTACGAGCGCAACGTTCCCGTCGATGTGCTGACCGCCGTCGTCGACGGCGTGGTCGTTTTCGGCGCCCGTGGCGACGCCGCCGTGGGTCGCGCGGCGGTCACGGCCGCACCCGACGGCACCCGGTGGGCGGGCCTGTCCGCCGTGCGGGTGGCCGAAGGTCAGCGGCGCCGCGGGCACGCAAAGGCACTGTGTTCGGCACTGACGGCATGGGCTGCCGAGCAGGGCGCGCACAGCTGCTATGCGCAGGTGTTGACCGACAACGCCGCCGCCATCGCGATGTACGAGCAGCTGGGCTTCACCGCGCAGCACCTGGCCACCTATATCGACGCCCGTAACCTGTAGCCATGCGGCTGGCGACCTGGAACGTGAATTCGATCCGGGCCCGCGTCGACCGCGTCACCGATTGGCTGGAGCGCGCCGACGTCGACGTGCTGGCCATGCAGGAGACCAAGTGCTCCGACGACCAGTTCCCGACCATGCCGTTCGCCGCCATCGGCTACGAGGTCGTGCACTGCGGGTTCAACCAGTGGAACGGTGTGGCGATCGCGTCGCGGGTCGGTGTCGACGACGTCCAGGTCGGCTTCGACGGGCAGCCGACGTGGGGCGACAAGCCCGATGTCGAGGCCGCGGCAGAGGCGCGCGCGCTCGGCGCAACCTGTGGCGGCGTGCGGGTGTGGAGCCTGTACGTGCCGAACGGCCGCTTCGTGGATTCACCGCATTATCGGCTACAAGTTGGAATGGCTTGCCGCACTGAGGGATACGGCGCACAAGTGGCTGGCCGAAGAACCGCAGGCGCAGATCGCGCTCACCGGTGACTGGAACATCGCCCCCACCGACGACGATGTGTGGAGCGTCGAGTTCTACCAGGGCAGCACCCACGTCACCGAACCGGAGCGCGCCGCGTTCAACGCGGTCGTCGATGCCCAGTTCGCCGATGTGGTGCGGCCTTTCACGCCTGGCCCGGCGGTGTTCACGTACTGGGACTACACCCAGCTGCGGTTCCCGAAAAACCGTGGCATGCGCATCGACTTCATTCTCGGCTCACCCGCACTTGCGCAGCGCGTCACGCACGCCGAAATCGTCCGCGAGGAACGAAAAGGCAAGGCGCCCAGCGACCACGCGCCGGTACTCGTCGAACTCGGCTAGCCGGCGGTCACGTTCAACGCAGTGCCGTTGCTGGTGGTGTTCGCCCAGCGTCAACCGACCTTCTGGACGGGCTGCAGGGTGAGCGCGGTGCCGTTGTTGCCCGGCGTCGTGTCGCCGCCCCCGCTCACCTGTGCATGGATCGTCCCGAAGCCGGCACTGTTGAACGTCACCAACACGGCGGGGTCGGTGTGGTCCTTGGCCTTCAGCTTGCCGCCGGTGCATGCGATAGCTGAGGACTCGCCGCCGACGGGTGGCCGTTGCGCGCAGTTGAAGCCGAGGCTCGCCCAGCCGGGTGCGACGAGGCCCTGGTCCCCGGCGAACGTCGCGACACCGGAAGTGGCGAGATCGACGGTGACGTCCGTCGCCTCGTTGGCGCTGTTGTTGTCCAGCAGGATCAGGTAGGCGTACGTCTCCGGGGCGAGCGGGTCCTGCTTGCCGCGGATGTTCTGCAGGGCCAGGTCCGCCTGCTTCGCCGTTACTGCGGGGTCCGTGCAGATCTGATTCGACGGCGCCGGGTCGTCGTTGATCCCGATGTGGACGTATGTCCACACGGAAAAGGAGACGCACACCGGGGTTTCTTTGGGTACCCCGATGGTCTCGGTGATGTCGTGAAACGCCGGCGGCAGCGGCTTGATGTCGATGTTCTGTCCGTCGACGATGACGTTGTCCGGGTTGTCGCGTTCACGGACAGTCAGAAAGATGCCGCCGACATCCTCGTTGCTGCCGAGCTGGAAGACGTACGTGAGCGTGGAGCCTTTCACCGTTGCCGTCTTCAGCGTCGGTGTCGGGATGTCGGCTGTGGCTGCCGGAGCACCTATGGCCGCCGGGAGCGACAGAGCTGCGAGGATGGCCAAAGTACGAATCGCGCGCCCAATGTTCATGGATCGACACTAAGCAGTTTGGCCCCCCCGAGAAATGAGGTGTTTCCCTACTCTTTCAGCCGGTGAGGCGCCGCTGAACCTCGTCAGGCAGCCTGCAGATTGAGCGCGGTGCCGTTGTTGCCCTGATTCGTGTCCCCGCCGCCGCTGATTTGCGCGTGGATGGCGCCCAGACCGGGGCCGGTGAACCGAACGATCACCGCGGGATTGACCGACCCGCCCTTCTTGACGTTGCCTCCCGTGCACCGCAACGCCGACGTCTGGCCACCCGACGCCGCGCCGGGAGCGCAGTTGAAGCCGTTCGCCGTCCAGCCTGCGGCGACTGCAGCCTGGTCACCGAGCGTCGCCACACCCGATGTGGAGACGTCGACGACGACGCCTTTCGCATCGGCTCCGCCTGGATTGTCCACCACGATCAGATAGGCCGGTGACTGCGCGGCTTGCGGCGATGCGTTACCGCGAATGTTCTGCAGCGCGACATCGGACGCCGGGTCGGCAGGGTCTGCGCAGACCTCGTTCGACCAGCCGGATGACTTGTTCTCTACCTGAGGGGCAATCGGGCCGAGGGGGGCTTCGATCCGGAACAGCCGCGCTTGAACCTGGGCGCAGAGCGCCACTCCCTCCGGCACCGGGCCCACCGTCCGAGTGGCTGAGCGTCGTGTCCCTGGCACCGCACCAACCTCCACCCCATCCCTGGGGTCTCCTACGACGGAGCGCGACGGATCGCTACGTTCATAGACACGGATGCCGTATCCATTGTCCTCGTCGGAGTAATCGGTGAACGTCACCAACGCTTCAGACCCCTCCACGCGGAGGCTGTCAGCTCCGGGTTGCCTAAGCCAGTTGAGCCCGCCGAAATCTTCCGGGTCGGCGGATGCCGGATGACCGGCATGCCCGACGACCGATCCGGACGCAACCAATACACAGATGATGGTCGCCTCGAGGGCACGACGACGTGGGCGGCGAGTCGAATGTCGATCGTGCATGGCCTCTCCTGTCCCGATACTTGACGAGCCACGAATTTCCCCGACGGCTCGCCGGAATGAACACCTCCGCGGCTCCACCCTATGGAGAGATGTTTAGGGTTTGAATCAGGTGTTTCCCTATTTCTTGAGCCCCTTTTAGTCGCCAATGCGCGCGTCTACCGCCTTCGTCAGCCGCTCGGCGGGGATACCCGCGCGCTGAGTGGAACGGCTTCAGTGGTGGCGGGCATCACCGGTGGCGAGTCCGGAGCGCAGAAACACGCTGCCAAACTCGCCGATGCGGCCCCACACTTCGACGGCGTTACCGTCACGCTGGGGGCGAGGTGATGGGCTACGTGCAGGTCACCGAGCAAACCGAGAAGGACCTCATACTCATGGACCACCGACGTGTCGGTTTTCGCATTGAACCTCATTTTGGCGATGGGCCTGGCGCTGTCGGTGGACTACACCCAGTTGCGATTCCCGAAGAACCGGGGCATGCGCATCGATTTCATTCTCGGCTCACCCGCGCTGGCGCAACGGGTGACCCACGCCGAGATCGTCCGCGAGGAACGAAAAGGTAAGGGTCCCAGCGATCACGCCCCTGTGCTCGTCGAACTCGGCTAGGCACGGAGCGCCGCCGTCATCGCACGTTAATGCCGGAGTTGGGGTGGTACTCCGAGACGCGAAGCATGCCTCCCCAAGCGCCGATGAAGCCGGTGTTGCAACCACTCTTGATGCCCTCGGCCTTCACCCCAACGGTGTGATACCCGGGGACCGGAAAGATCGGGATGATCTGACCGCCGTCGTTCTCCCCCGGGTCCACCACCCGAAACCCCCATTCGTACCCGTCGATCATGATGTGATCGATCATCGGCGCACAGTGATTCTGGTTGGCCGTGAACTCCACCTTGATTTCCGGTGTCGTGAACCAGTATTCGACCGAAGGCACGATCGAGCACACCTGCGTCGTGGTCTTACAGTCCGGGACTTCGACGTACTGTTCCTTCACCAGCGGAGCCGCGGACGCTGGGCCGGCGGAACTCAATGCGGTGACAACCACGGTCGCTGCTGCCTGGACTACCGATGTGCCGATGCGAGGGCTCATGAGCCGACGCTAGGGCAGTGGCCACCAGCCGCGCATCGGGTGATGTATCGGGTGTTTCCCTATCCTTTCGGCCACAAGCCGGATTTTGGATTCAACAGTGCGATCAGCCGGTCTTCTGAACCACCTGCAGGGTCGTCGCTGTGCCGTTGTTGCCCGGTGTGGTGTCACCGGCCCCGCTCGCCTTGGCGCGCAGTTGAATCCCAGGTTCGCCCAACCGGTGCGACGATGCCCTGGTCGCCGAAGTAGCCACGCCCGAGGTGGCGAGGTCGACGGTGACGTCCGTGGCTTCAATTGGCGCTGACGTTTTCGAGCATGATCAGGTACGCCAACGACCGTCCCGATACCGGGTCCTGCTTACCGCGGCGGAGTTATCGGTCAACCATAGGAAGTCAGCGGCAGAATATGAATCGGGTGTTTCCCTATGTTTCACGCCTATGCGGGCTGCACGTTGAGCGCGGTGCCGTTGTTGCCCGGGTTGGGATCGCCCTCGGCGCTGACCTGGGCGTGAACTGCGCCGAGCCCCGGACCGGTGAAGGCGACCATCACCGCCCCGCTCACCACACCCTGGTTGGCGGTCCCCCCGGTACAGCTCAGCGCCGCGGTCTCGCCGCCGGACGGAGGCCGCGGTGTGCAGGTGAAGCCGTTGGACTGCCAGCCGGCCGCAACCATCGCCTGGTCACCGAGCTTGGCGTTGCCCGATGTCGCGACGTCCAGCGTGACGCCCTTCGCGGCCAATGCGCCGTCGTTGCGGATCTCCACCACATACGCGGCGGGCGAACTGGCCCTCGGGCTTTCGTTGCCGCGGATGCTCACCCCGAGATCCGCTGGCGCGGTTGCCGGGTCCGAGCAGACCTCATTCGACCAACCGGACGAGCGGACGTCGGCCTGCGGAGCGATGGGGCCGAGGGGAGCGTCGAGGACGAGGCGGTTAGCCTGAACCTGCGCACAAAGCGCCACCCCCTGCGGCACAGGCCCGACCGTGCGGGTGGCCGACCGGTTGGTGTCGGGAACCGCCCCGACGGTCGCGACAACGGGATTTGCGGGCTCGCCGCGTTGGTACACCCGGATGTTGTAATCCGTCTCCTCGTCGGAGTAATCCGTGAAGGTCACCAAGGCATCGGACCCCTGCACGCGCAGGCTGTCGGCCCGCGGTTGCCGAAGCCAGTTGAGCCCGCCGAAGTCCGTGGGGTCAGCCGAAGCCAGATGGCTGACGACGACCGACCCCGACACAACGAGGGCGCAAACGGCTACCCCGTCGAGGACATGCCGAGTGATGTTCTGCATAGCCATGGCGAACGCCTCCGCGCGCTAGTTGTCATTGGGGTCGAGAGGGTTCGTGCCGTTGTCGTCCTCCGCACCGTCGTTGACGTTGTCGCCATCGGTGTCCGGATTCCTCCAATCGGTCACGAAGCCGTTGTTGCCCTGCCGCTCGTCCTCGTCGAACATGCCGTCGCCATCGCAGTCGTTCGGCAGATTCGGTAGGCCGACCGGGCATCCGTTGGCCTGGTCGGGACCACCCTGATCCGGGACGTTGTTGGCCACCTTCGGGTCGGTGTGGTCGCGGTGGATCTCGTCGAAGTCGTTGACGTCGTCGCCGTCGGTGTCGGCCTCGAACGGATTTGTGCCCCTGGCAACCTCCTGGTTGTCCGGGATCTTGTCGTCGTCGGGGTCGTTGTCGCACGGGTTGGTGCCGAGCTCGAGCTCCTTGCCGTCGAGAAGTTGGTCGTAGTCGGTGTCGGGAAGCTTCGGATCGGTGCAGACGGCCCGTTGCTCGCGCCAGTCCTCGATGCCGTCGTTGTCGTTGTCAGGCATCGCGAACGCCGGTGGCGCGGACAGGGTCAGCACGCCGGTAAACAACGAGCCGGAAAAGAGCGTGGCGGCGGCGACGGCTTCCGCGATCCGCCGGCCAAGGCGTTGCGTCGTCATGGTTCGACGCTATGGAGCGGGACCTACATATCGCATCAGGTGTTTCCCTATCCCTAGGCCGGCCCCGAGCCGCCAACCCGCGCGTCCACCGCCTTGGTGAGTCGCTCGGCGGGGATACCCGCGCGGCGGCACGTCTCGGAGACCGTCTTGGCCGACGGGGCTGCGAACACCCCGTAGAGGACCTCGTCGGTGGGCACCGCGAGCGTCATCAGCAGCTGAACGGATGAGCCCTCGTCACGCATCGTCGCAGCACAGTCCTCCAGCTTCGCCGCGGTGCGGTCCAGCTGACCTCCGGTGAGCTCGGGCCGGTACCACTCGACGAGATAGCACGGCAGCGTTGGCGCGTGGATGCTCATCGCACCAACGCTAGGTACCCACCCGTGCATGACGCATCGGGTGTTTCCCTATGGTTCGGGCTGGGCGACCAACCTACCCAATTCCGCGCGCGAGTGGATGCCCAGCTTGCGGTAGATGCGAGCCAGATTGGCCTCGACGGTTTTCGGGCTGATGAACAAGGCGGCCGCCATGTCCTGATTGGTCATCCCCGATGCGGCCAGGTCGGCGACTCGCTGTTCGGCGACGGTCAGCTCACCGGCGCGGCCATGACCGGCGATGGTGCGGTCGAGTTCGGCGCGGGTCCGGTCGGCCCACAGCGGGGTGCCCATCGCTTCGAAGGCGCCAAGGGCCTCACGCAATGTGGCGGTGGCCGCCTCCCTGCGTCGCAGCCGGCGCTGCAGCCTGCCGAGCAACAACTGGGTACGGGCGCGTTCGAACGGCATGGACAACCGGTCGTGTTCGGTCATCGCCGCCTGCGCGACCACGATCGCCGTGTCGACGTCGCCGCGGGCCGCCAGCAGCATGCTGCGGCACCGGGCGCCTACGGCGAGCATCCAGGCCCTGTCGAGCTGACGGCCGTTGCACTCGAGAGCTTCGACGAGCGGCTCGGCATCTTTGAGCCGACCGACGTGGACCATCGCTTCGATCGCGTCTGGGACGAAGCCCGCGATATAGATCTCGGTGCCGCCGGGAGCCATCTGGAACCTCGACAGCAGCGGCTCGAGCGTCGCAAGGGCCGCGGCATAGTTGCCCAGCGACACCTCGAGAAAGCCGAGGATGGTCATCGGCCACTGAGCCAGCACAAAGGAGTAGGAGCGGTCGCTGCCCACCAGAGCCTCGGCGACGTCCTGTCGGGTTTGGTCGACCCGCCCTGCGTAGGCGTGGTAAGCGGCGCTCATCATCTGTGCGAAGGACTGCGGTGCGTCATCACCCAGCTGCACAGCCCGCTCCGCGGCGTCCTCGGCGATGGCGGCGGCCTCGACGAAGTCCCCCCGCCATAGCGCGATGAGCAGGCTGTGCACGCCGACGAAGGCCAGCTCGCTCTCCTCGCCGCGCTCGACGCATCGCCGCCTAACCGCACGCATGTCGTCTCGGGCCAGGTCCAGCCGTCCGAGCCAGGCTTGGAAGAGGACGTTCTGAGTGCTGGGCCTAAAGATCACGGGGGTGGCGGCGCGATGATCTTCCAGCTCCAGGGCGCGGCGCATGTTCTCCTCGTCGAGGCCACCGCCGCCGATCATGCGCAGCATCTCCCGCATGCCGAGCGCCTGGCTCAGCGGGTGTGGCTGGTTCAACTGCGTGGCGCACGCTACGGCGTCTTCCACGGTCTTCGTCGCGTCGGCACGCCTGCCCACGTTGAACAGCGCCATGGACAAGGTGACCAGCATCGGCACCCGCAGCCCCAGATTGTCTTCGACTTCACCGAGCGCGGGCTCGAGCAGGGAGACCGCGTCGAGGAAGCCGCCGTTCAGCAGGTTCATCATGGCCAGCAGACTCATCGCTTCGGCTCGCAAGGCACCCGGAGACGTCTGCTCCATCGTCTCCTGGAGCATCTTCATGGCCTGCCCGAAGTCGCCGGACTCGAAGTGGTGGCGGGCCGACCGGATCCGCCGCTCCGCGGTGTCACCGCCGAGCCCGATCGCACGGTCCAGGAATTCAGCGGCAGCGGCAGGCGCACCACGCATGTGCGCTATTTCGGCTGCCTGGTCCAGGCTCTGCAGCGTGCGCGGATCGCCCCACGCGACGGCCATCGCGAGATGCCTGGCTTGCAATTCCGGTTCCTCGACGATCTCGGCGAGGCATCGATGCATCGAACGTCGCTGCGCAGCGCTCGCTTCGGTGTAGATGCCCCGTGACAGCAGCGGGTGGGTGAATTGCACACGGTGGCCGTCGATCTCGACGATTCCTTTATCCTCAGCATCCACCAGTAGCGCAACGACGCCCTCGGAGTCGTATCCGGTTGCGCGCGCGAGGAGTTCGACGGTCGGTGCGGCGACACATGACGCGGCGAGCAAGACATTGTGCACATCGCGTCCGAGACTTCCGATGCGGGTGCCCACCAATTCGGCAAGAGTGTTCGGCAGCGGCATTTCAGCGCTCGACGTGCGTTCGTCCATCACCCGGGCCAGCTCGAGCGCATAGAACGGGTTGCCCTGCGATATCTCGTGGATTCGCACCATCGCTCGCCGTGAGACGGCGCGACCGAGGCGTTCGGCCACCACCTCTCGTAGGCCGCCAAGGCTCAACGGCCCCAATCTGATTCGGTGAACCGCGTCCATTCTGGGGTAGCTGTAACCATGACGTCGCGTTCGCGCAGTCCGGTTCGGATCGGACGGTTGCGAGCACACCCACCTGCCCCGAAAGGCGCCGGGCCGCAAATCCGATGACCTGCGTGCTCGAAGCGTCGAGCCACTGCAAGTCATCGATCGCCAGCAACAGCGGTGTCTCGGTGGCCAGACCCTTGACCACCGACAGGAATGCGGCCGCCACCGCACGCTGGTCGGTCGCCTGCCCATCGCTCTTGGTGCGCAAAAGCACCCGGTCGATCGCGAGCCGCTGCGGATCCGGCAACACGGCCCACGTGTCGGGGTCGACCTCGCTGAGCATGTCCGAGAGCGAGGTGTATGCGAGCACCGACTCCGCCGCCGACGGCCGCGCCGACAACACCCGGAATCGTTGTTTGTGCGCCTGATCCACGGCCGTCAACCACAACGTGGTCTTGCCTATCCCGGCCTCGCCTTCCACCAACAGAGCCGTCGGCTCGACCGATGCTGACGCCAGGAAATCGGCGACGGCGCGGATCTCCGCAGGTCGACTCAGCACGGGAGCGGGCATGGAAGACGCTCGCCCTCAATGATTTTGCACAGGTCGACGCAAGCGAATACGGCTAAGTGTTTCCACCCGTTTGCTGAAGGATTTTGTGCAGCGCGAAACGCAGAAGGAGCGCTGGGCTCTCTTTGACGCTGGCGTCGATAAGCGCTTGTCATATCCGCAACCCTGAAACGACCGGTGCCTTGAGTTCGGTTAGCTTAACCAGAAACTCGGGGCACCACAGGTTATTTCTGCAAGTGTGCTGTCAGTTCACTTTATGGAAGGCGTGAGTTGGTCAGGAAGCGAATGTGTTGATGGCGGTTTCCTCGACGTAAGCTCACTTACTTAGTGGCCCAAGCAATTTGACCCGTAGACCGGCTACCTAGTCGCCCTCGTCGGCCTCGTCGGCCGTCGCGTAGCGGCCGGGATTGAACATCGAGGCCAGCGCGCCGATCAACATCATCACCGCAGCGGCGATGAACACCACGCTCAGGCCCGAGTGGAACGGCTCGGTGATCAGCTGCGGGAAGAACGTCTTTCCGGTCAACACGTCGGCGTTGACGCCTGGGTCCTGCAACGCCCCAGACGGAGCCAGCAGCTCGGCGATCGGGTTGTAGCCCAGGAACGCCGCGAACAGACTGCCGACGGGCGGCAGGTTGGCCACGTCATGCGCGACGGACGCGGACACGCCCTGAGCTTGGAGGCCGCTGCTCATCGCCGACGGCAGGGTATGGGCGAGACCGACGATCATCAGCGAAAAGAAGACGCCGATCGACAGCGACGAGCCCGCGTTGAAGAACGTCGCACGGACACCCGAGGCGGCGCCGCGCTGGGCGGCGGGCACGCTCGACATGATCGCCGCGGTGTTGGGTGCGGTGAAGATGCCGCCGCCGAGGCCGTTGAGGAACACCAGCACAGCGAAGAGCAGGTAGTTGAAGTCCACCGGGATCATTACCAGCGCAACGAAAGTCACCGCCATCAGCAGCATCCCGCCAACGGTGAACGGGCGCGCGCCGAAGCGGTCGGACAGCGAGCCGGCGAGGGGTCCGGCCACCAGGAAGCCTGCCGTCATCGGCAGCATGTATATCCCGGCCCACAGCGGCGTCGACTCAAAGCTGTAGCCGTGCAACGGAAGCCAGATGCCCTGCAGCCAGATGATCAGCATGAACTGCAGGCCACCGCGGCCCATCGAGGACATCAGGCCCGCGAGGTTACCCATGCCGAACGACGCCGAGCGGAAGAGTCTGATGTCGACCATGGGGTCGGCCACCCGCAGCTCGATGAAGCAGAACGCCACCAACGAAAGCAGGCCGAAGAGGATTGCGCCGAGGACATACGGGCTTGTCCAACCGGTGGTGGAGTCACCGTAGGGCTGGATGCCGTAGGTGATGCCGGTGAGCAGCACCGTCAGACCGAGACCGAAGGACAGGATGCCCGCCCAGTCGAGCCTGCCAGGTGTGCGGACGCCGAGTTCCCTCAGCGACCGGACGCTCCAGATCGTGCCGAGGATGCCGATGGGCACGCCGACCCAGAAGATCGCCTTCCAGTGCCACTCGGAGAGAAAACCGCCGATGAGCAGGCCGAGGAAGGATCCGGCGACGGCAGCGACCATGTTCACGCCGAGTGCCATTCCGCGCTGGTTCGACGGAAACGCGTCGGTGAGAATCGCCGACGACGACGCCATCAGCATCGCGCCGCCGACGCCCTGGAGTACCCGCCAGGCGATCAGCCAGAGCGCGCCTGCGCCGAGGTGAAATGGGTCGAAGGACAGCGCGACGGCCGCGAACGTAAACACCACGAAGCCGAGGTTGTAGATGCGGACTCGGCCGAATATGTCGCCGAGCCGGCCGAACGGGACGACGAGCACGGCTGTCACCACCAGATAGCCCATCAACATCCACAGCAGGTAGCTGACGTTTCCTGGCGCGAGTGGGTTGAGGCCTATGCCGCGGAAGATGGCGGGCAGCGAGATGAGGACGATCGACGCGTTGATGGTGGCCAGCAGCGTGCCCAGCGTGGTGTTGGACAGCACCACCCACTTGTAGTGGGGATGGTCTTGATCCATTCGCCTGCGCCGGCGGGCGGTCTCGGCGACAGCCACGTCGGCGTTCGCCACGAGCGGGGGTTTCGTCATCTCGATCTCAGTCGTCATCCACTTCGCTTACGTATCGTCTCGGCTCAAAACACATATGTTAGCTATACAAACCATCGAGGGCCAATTTAGATTCCATGCGCTAGCGTGGGATCTGCCAAATCAACCACGCGGGAGCGCACACCTAGTGCGCTGAGAGGACGGCTGGGGCCGTCGACCGTATGAACCTGACCGGGTAATGCCGGCGTAGGGAGATGTCATGACTGTTGTCGATCCGTCCATCACCACCGGCCCCATCGCGGGCAGCACCAAGATCTACCGCGATGGCGTGCCGTTCCGCCGGGTGAACCTGTCCAACGGCGACCACCTGGATCTCTACGACACGTCCGGTCCCTATACCGACCCCGACGCAGCGATGGACCTGGCCGACGGACTGCCCGGGCGCCACGGCGTCGTACGCGACCGCGGCACCCAGCTGCAGCGTGCGCGCGCAGGCGAGATCACCGCCGAGATGGCCTTCGTCGCCGCCAGGGAGGGGGTGCCCGCCGAGCTGGTTCGTGACGAAGTCGCCCGTGGCCGCGCGGTGATCCCGGCCAACCACAACCACCCTGAGAGCGAGCCGATGATCATCGGCAAGGCGTTCGCGGTGAAGGTCAACGCCAACATCGGAAACTCGGCCGTCACGTCGTCGATCGGCGAAGAGGTCGACAAGATGGTGTGGGCCACCCGGTGGGGCGCGGACACCATCATGGACCTGTCCACCGGCAAGGACATTCACGCCACTCGCGAGTGGATCCTTCGCAACTCGCCTGTGCCCGTCGGCACGGTGCCGATCTACCAGGCACTCGAGAAGGTCAACGGCGATCCGATCGCACTGAGCTGGGAGCTCTACCGCGACACGGTGATTGAGCAGTGCGAGCAAGGCGTGGATTACATGACCGTGCACGCCGGCGTGCTGATGCGGCATGTGCCGCTGACCGTCAAGCGTGTCACGGGCATCGTGTCGCGCGGCGGGTCGATCATGGCGGCATGGTGCTTGGCACACCACGAAGAGTCGTTCCTGTACACAAATTTCGAAGAGCTGTGCGACATTCTGGCCCGCTACGACGTCACCTTCTCCCTCGGAGACGGACTACGGCCCGGCTCGATCGCCGACGCCAACGACGCCGCGCAGTTCGCGGAGCTACGCACCCTTGGCGAACTGACGCGTATCGCGAAATCGCATGGCGTTCAGGTGATGATCGAAGGCCCGGGCCACATCCCGATGCACAAGATTGTCGAGAACGTTCGGCTCGAGGAGGAGTTGTGTGAAGAAGCGCCTTTCTACACGCTCGGTCCGCTGACCACCGACATCGCGCCCGCCTACGACCACATCACCTCGGCGATCGGCGCGGCGATGATCGCGCAGGCAGGCACCGCGATGCTGTGCTACGTAACCCCGAAGGAACACCTCGGACTGCCCGACCGTCAGGACGTCAAGGACGGTGTGATCGCCTACAAGATCGCCGCGCACGCAGCCGATTTGGCGAAGGGGCATCCGCGTGCGCAACTGCGGGACGATGCGCTGTCGACCGCGCGATTCGAATTCCGCTGGAACGACCAATTCGCGCTTTCCCTCGACCCTGACACAGCGAGGGAGTTCCACGACGAAACGCTGCCGTCCGAGCCGGCGAAGACCGCCCACTTCTGCTCGATGTGCGGGCCCAAGTTCTGCTCGATGCGCATCACCCACGACCTCCGCGACGCGATGAGACAATGAATTTCCTACCGCTCACCCCTGACGGCCAGACCCCGCTGCGGGTCATGACAATCGCCGGATCGGACTCCGGCGGTGGTGCGGGCATCCAGGCCGACATGCGGACGTTTGCACTGCTCGGCATGCATGGCTGCGTGGCGGTGACCGCCGTGACGGTGCAGAACTCGATGGGTGTCAAGGGCTTTCACGAGATTCCGCTCGATGTCATCGCCGGTCAGATCGAGGCCGTGGTGAGCGATATCGGCATACAGGCCGCCAAGACAGGCATGCTGGCGTCGTCGGACATCATCGCGACGATCGCCGATACCTGGCGTGCCCAAGAGCTGGCCGGTGTCGTGCCGCTCGTCGTGGACCCCGTATGCGCGTCCATGCACGGCGACCCGTTGCTGCATCCAAGCGCGCTGGATTCGCTTCGCAGTCAGCTGTTTCCGCTCGCGACACTGGTCACCCCGAATCTCGATGAGGTGCGACTGCTTGTGGACATCGATGTTGTCGACGACGCCTCCCAGCGCGAGGCGGCCCGTGCCCTGCACGCGCTCGGCCCGAAGTGGGCGCTGGTCAAGGGCGGCCATCTGCGGTCCTCGCCAAACAGCCCAGACCTCTTGTACGACGGCACCGACTTCTATGAGTTCGGCGCGGCACGCATCGACACCGGCGACGACCACGGAGCCGGCGACACGCTGGCAGCCGCGGTCGCCAGTGCACTGGCGCACGGCTACACCGTTCCGGACGCGGTGGCGTTCGCCAAGTCGTGGGTGACCGAATGCCTGCGCGCCGCTTACCCGTTGGGCCACGGACACGGCCCGGTATCGCCGTTGTTCAGACTGGGCTCATGAACTTCGACGCGATAGCGGGCATCGGCCACGAACCCGTCGGCGAACCGACCGGTGTCGTCGTCTTGACTCACGGCGCAGGCGGCAGCCGGGACGCACCTCTGCTGAAGAAGATCTGCGACGAATGGGCGCGTCGCGGTTGGCTGGCCGTGCGCTACAACCTGCCGTACCGGCGCCGCAGGCCCAAGGGGCCGCCGTCCGGTTCGGCCGCCGCCGACCAGGCAGGCGTCGTCGAAGCCATCGAGCTCGCCCACACGGTGACCGACGGTCCGGTGATCGCGGGCGGCCATTCGTACGGCGGGCGGATGACGTCGATGGTGGTCGCCGAGGGAGCGGCGCGCATCGACGTGCTGACGCTGTCCTCCTATCCCCTGCACCCGCCAGGTAAGCCCGATCGGCTGCGCACCGAACACCTGCCGAGCATCGCGGCGCCGACGGTGTTCACCCACGGCACGTCTGACCCGTTCGGAACGATCGACGAGCTGCGTGCCGCTGCAGCGCTGATTCCGGCGTCGACGGAACTCGTCGAGGTCACCGGCGCCCGCCATGATCTCGGCTCCAAGACGCTCGATGTGCCGGTGCTTGCGGTGGATGCGGCGCTACGGTTGCTCTCGTGAGCATGCCGCCGGGTCAGTACCCTCCGCCGCCGCCAGGCGCGTACCCACCGCCTCCACCCTGCGCGTACCCACCGCCTCCCCCGGCGCGTACCCGCCGCAACCACAGGGCCCGTACTACCCGCCGCCACCGGGTCCGTACCCGCAACGACCTCCTGGCACCAACTGGTGGGCCATCGTTTCGCTGATATTCGGCATTCTCGGCGGGGTCCTGATCAGCGTCATCTGCGGCATCATCGGGTTGCGGCGCGCACGGGCAGGCCAGGGCGGGCGCGGCATGGCGATCACCGGCCTTGTGCTGTCCGCACTGTGGGTCGTGGTGCTCCTCGCGGGCATCGCCTTCTACTTCATCGTCGGCAGCGGGACCGTCAGCGCCAACCGGGTGAAGGCGGGCGACTGCCTCAAGGAGGTGCCCGCGTCCGGATTGGTCATGACCGTCGACACCGCGTCATGCGACGAACCGCACAAGGGCGAGATCATCACGCTCATGGACATGCCCGACGGAGACTTCCCCGGCCAGGCTGCCATCGATGAATATCAGAACAAGTGCGCGCCCGAGCTCGAGAAGTACGCGCCCGAGGCGGCGGTCGACCCTGACGTGGGCCTGTTCGTGCTGTCTCCCACTGAAGACTCGTGGAAGGAAGGCGACCGAACCGTGACCTGTATTGCGACCAGCGAGACGCCCCGCGCCGGGAACCTGAAGCGATGAATCAGAGACTGGCGACGCTTGCCGGCCTGGCGCTCGCGGGGGTCGGGGTTTCGCATTTCGTCAGACCCGAGTTGTTCGACGACATCACCGGGCAAGCGTTTCCGCACGACACCCGCACGCATGTCTACATCGACGGCGGCATCGAAACCGCGATCGGGCTGGCGTTGTCTTCACGAAAGACGCGGAAACTGGCGATCATTGGGCTGCTCGGCTATGGCGCCTACCTGGCAGGCAACGTCGTCCGCAACCGGTAGCGGCCGAGCAGCGTGAGGTCCAGCAGCCGGCTTATCGTCAGCCGCGAGGCCACGCTGTTGTCGTAATGAAGCAGGCGGCCGACGTCGATCACCAGCGCCATGGCCGCATGCACGGCGAACCGTGCCTGCCCGACCGTCCAGTCGGACCGAATCTCGACCACCAACCGCACCCACGATTCGACGGTTGCACGTTGCAGGTTGCGCAGTATCTTCTGGTCGGCAGGCGCCATGTTGGCTCGTTCGGTGTAGTAGACGTAGGCGAGTTCGGGGTGAGCGAAAGACCTTTTCACATAGGCGTCGATCAGCGCGGTCAGCGCCTGTTCCGGATCGGCCGACAACCCCAGGATCGACGAGGCTTCCGACGACAGCCGGTCGGCGGCCCGCCGGTAGATCGCGGCAAGGATGTCGTTCTTGCCGGAGAAGTACCGGTAGATCCCCGACGTCGGCATGCCGACCGCCGACGCGATCTCCTCCATTGTGGTGTCGCGGTAGCCCTTCCGGTTGAACAAGTGCACCGACTCAGTAAGCAGCGCTTCATATTTCGACGGATCAACCCCCGGCACCCTGCGCCTTGACGTCCCCGCAGCAGCCTCGGCCGGCGCGTCGGGGACATCGGCGGTCGACATCGCCATCGCGACTTCGGCCAGCACCACGCGGATGTGAATGGCCGGCAACTTGGCGTGGTGGTCGACAATGCTGCCGATCACGCTCAGCATCGACGACGACAGCATCCAGCGCTGCCGCGAAGTCAGCTCCGGCCGAAGTGCCATGAGCGGCTTATGAATCCGGCGATTGACGGTTCGCACCTGGCCGTCCAGGGTGGTCTGGTCGTCGCCACGCAGATAACGCGCCTCCCAGCGGTAGAGCCCGCCGGAATCGCGATTCGCAAGTGCGGTATCGGTGAGCGCGGAGACGAGCAGACGCAGGGTCGCGGCGTCGGCAGGCGCCTCGTCGGCGAATGCCGTGCACTCCACCAACTGCTCGCCCAGCGCCAGTACTGCATCCCGGAAAAGGTCGTACTTGCTCGGGTAGTGCCGATAGAGGGCGGTCGCCGAAATCCCGACCCGCGCAGCAATCGCCTCCATGCTCACGGCGTGATAGCCGAGCGCGCTGAACGCCTCGGCGGATGCACTGGCGATCTGCGCCTTCCGATTCTTCGGCCGACGCCGGATGCCACCGTCAGGCGTGGGCCGGCTGCGCGCCATGGCGATCACCCTAACGGACTTGCCGCACACATAGTCGTCGACTTCGACTGATAAATATTGACAAAGCCGTTGCTCACAGCAGAATGGTCATTAACATAATCAAGAAGTGTTGGCCGGACGGGGGTCCCGTGCTCAACACGCTACGACGGTTGCTCGGCTACCGAGTCAGTATCGGGTCGACCCCTGAACAGGAGGCACCGTTGCACCACTATCACCACCGCGCCTTTTACCTCGGCGTCCTGGCCATCGCCCTGATCGCCGTCGGGCTGCTCGCGCTGAACTTCCCGGTGTTCATCGACGCGTACGACCAGTTCGGCTTCCAGATCAAATGCGGTTCGGGATTCGCGTCGGATCTGACGCAGGCGGCCCAGGCCAGCGGTGGTGATTACGTCGGTCAATGCGCAGACGGCGGTGATGGTGCGGCGGCTCTGGACCATCCCACTGGTGGTGGTCGGCTCGATCCTTCTGATGATCGTCATCTTTGTCGCCGCCACCATCTGGGGCCGCGAATCGGCGTTTGGCGAGGACGAATTCGCCTGACCTACGATCCGTCCGGTGAGCACACCGGACGGACCCGCGCTGGCGCGGCGACTCGGTTTCGCGGACGCCGTGACAATCGGGCTTGGCTCGATGATCGGTGCGGGCATCTTCGTGGCGCTGGCGCCCGCCGCCGCAGCAGCCGGGTCGGGCCTGCTCATCGGTCTTGCCATCGCGGCCGTTGTCGCGTATTGCAATGCGACGTCGTCTGCTCGGCTGGCTGCCATCTATCCGCAGTCCGGTGGGACGTACGTGTACGGACGGGAGCGGCTCGGCGCGGTCTGGGGTTATACCGCCGGCTGGAGCTTCGTGGTCGGCAAGACGGCGTCGTGCGCGGCGATGGCGCTCACGGTCGGCCTCTACGCCTGGCCCGCCTACGCACACGCCGTCGCCGTGGCCGCGGTCGTGGCGGTGACCGCGATCAACTATGCAGGCGTCAAGAAGTCGGCGTTGCTCACCCGAGTCCTCGTCGCGGTGGTGCTGGCCGTGCTCGCCGCGGTGGTGGTGATCGTGATCGGATTCGGTGACGCCGACACCTCCCGGCTGGCGTTGGGTGACGACGTCAGCGCGGGTGGGGTGCTGCAAGCGGCCGGCCTGTTGTTCTTCGCATTCGCCGGATATGCCCGGATCGCCACCCTCGGCGAGGAGGTCCGCGACCCGGCACGCACGATCCCGCGTGCGATCCCGGTCGCGCTGGGTATCACGCTCGCGGTCTACGCCATCGTCGCGGTCGCCGTCTTGACCGAGCTGGGCAGCACAGGGCTGGCGTCATCGAGCGCGCCGCTGGTCGACGCCGTTCGGGCGGCGGGCAGGCCCGGGTGGGCACCGGTCGTCGGGGTTGGCGCGGCGGTCGCAGCCCTTGGGTCGTTGCTTTCGCTGATCCTGGGCGTGTCGAGGACCACGCTGGCGATGGCCCGCGACCGCCACCTGCCCCACGCACTCGCGGCGGTGCATCCGCGCTTCGCCAGCCCACACCGCGCCGAGCTGACCGTGGGCGCCGTCGTCGCGGTGATCGCCGCGGTCGCCGATGTACGGGCCGCGATCGGCTTCTCCTCGTTCGCGGTGCTGGTGTACTACGCAATCGCGAACGCATCGGCTTTGACGTTGGGACGCAAGATGATTCCCGGGGTGGGGCTGGCGGGCTGCGTGCTGCTGGCCGTTCTGCTGCCGATCACCTCGGTGCTTGTCGGGGCCGGAGTAGTGCTGATCGGCGCGCTGGCCTACTCGGTGCGGCTGTTGCGGTAGGCCTCGACGGCCGTCGGCAACGTCGGGAATATTCGGTCCTCACCGATCTTGTCGACCAAGCCCGCCGCCTCGAGCGCGTCCCGCAGGTCCTGCTTGACCCTGGCCATCGCGAACCGTATTCCGCGCCCTTCCAATTCGGCGCGCAACTGGTCGAGGACGTCGAGCGCGGTGAGGTCGACCTCCACGTTGGCCTCTGCGTTGAGGACGAACCATTCGACGGGCTCCGGGTTGTCGTCGACGGCCTCCAACGCACGCTCGCGGAAGTTCTCGGCATTGGCGAAGAACAACGGCGCATCGTAGCGGTACACCACCAGGCCCGGCACCGCGTCAGCGTTCGGGTAGTCGTCGAGATCGTGCATGCCCGCGACCCCGGGCACGAAGCCCAACACGGCGTCGTGCGGGCGGGCTACCCTGCGCAGCAGGTCGAGAATCGACAACACGATGGCCACCAGCACGCCGTAGAGGACGCCGAACAGCAGGACCGACGCCGTGGTGGCCACCGCGAGCAGCAGTTCGCTGTTACGAAACCGCGCCAGCCGCTTGAACTCCGGCACATCGACCAGTCGCAGCGCGGCATACACCACCAATGCCCCGAGGGCCGCCATCGGAAAGTTCGCCAACACCCCGCTCCCGGCCACCATCACGAGCACGACGAACGCGAGCGTGACAACCGAATACAACTGGGTGCGGCTGCCCAACGCGTCGCCGAGCGCCGTGCGACTGCCGCTGGAGCTGACCGGAAACCCGTGCAGCAGACCGGTTCCGACGTTGCAGACACCGAGCGCTCGTAGCTCTGCGTTGGCGTCTACCCGCTGCCCGTGACGGGCCGCGAATGTGCGGGCGGTCAGCACGTTGTCAGAGAATACGACGATGGCGATGCCCGCGGCGGGGATCAACATGGCCGAAAGATCGGCCAGTCCGAGTTCCGGTAGCCCGGGAGTCGGCAGCCCGGCCGGGATCTCGCCGATGACCCGAATTCCGTTGCGGTCCAGCGAGAAGAAGGTGACGACGGCGGTCGCCAGCAGGATGGCGATGAGTGGCCCGGGAAGCCGCGGCACCCAGCGGGAAACCGCCATCAGCACGATGAGTACCGCCACCGACAGCGCGACGGTCGGCCAATGCAGGCCGCCCAGGCCCGTGACGAACGACCGGACCTGGTCGACGAACTCATCGCCCTGCACCGATACACCGGTGACCTTGCCGAGTTGGCTTCCGATCATGATCACCGCGACACCGGTCATGTAGCCGACCAGTACCGGGCGGGACAACAGGTCAGCCAGGAACCCGATGCGCACCAGGCCCGCGACGAAACAGATCACGCCGACGAGCAGCGCCGTAGCGGCGGCAAGGGCGGCGTAGCGACCGGCGTCACCCGCGGCCAACGGCGCCAGCGCCGTCGCGGTCATCAGTGCGGTGGTCGACTCTGGCCCGACCGACAACTGCCGTGACGAGCCGAGCACGGCGTAGACGGCCAGCGGCACCAGTGCCGCCCACAAGCCGACGACCGGCGGCAGTCCCGCGACCGTCGCGTACGCCATCACTTGCGGGACGAGGTAGGCGGCGACGGTGACCCCGGCGACGACGTCGCCGCGCAACCAGTCCCGCTGATAACCGCGGAACTGAGCTAGTCCAGGCAAGATACATCATCGTGATCCCGCTGACATGGAAACACGTAGACGCGCGAGCCGATGCCGACTTCGTCGTCGCACCAGACGAACGACTGGGCTGGACCCGCACCATCGGCATCGGCGCCCAGCACGTGGTGGCGATGTTCGGCGCGACCTTCCTGGTGCCGGTGCTGACCGGGTTCCCGCCTGCCACCACCCTGCTGTTCTCGGGGGTCGGCACGGTCCTGTTCCTGATCATCACCGGCAACCGGCTGCCCAGCTATCTGGGCTCGAGCTTCTCGGTCATCGCCCCGGTCACCGCCGCCGTCGCCTCGCAAGGCACCGGCAGCGCCCTTGGCGGGCTGGTCGCGGTGGGCATTGCCCTGATCGTCATCGGTCTCGTCGTGCACGTGCTCGGCACGCACTGGATCGACGTGACGCTGCCGCCGGTGGTCACCGGCGCGATCGTCGCCTTGATCGGTTTCAACCTGGCGCCTGCGGCCAAGTCGAACTTCGAGAAGGGCCCACTGGTGGGGCTCGTCACGCTGGTGCTCCTGGTCGCCACCCTGGCCTTCTTCCGAGGCATCATCGGCAGGCTCGCGATTTTCCTCGCCGTCGTGGCGGGTTACCTGCTGGCGCTGTTCCTCGGCGACGTCGACACGTCGAAGATCGCCGCGGCGCCGTGGGTCGGCCTGCCCGAGTTCCAGGCACCGTCGTTCACGCTTGCCGTTCTGCCGATGTTCCTGCCCGCGGTGATCGCGCTGATCGCCGAGAACATCGGCCATGTCAAGTCCGTAGGCCAGATGACTGGTACGGACACCGACCCGTTGATCGGCCGGGCGCTGGCGGCCGACGGCGTCGCAACCACACTGGCCGGATTCGGCGGCGGGTCGGCCACCACCACCTACGCCGAGAACATCGGAGTGATGGCAGCCACCCGCATCTATTCGACTGCGGCCTACTGGGTCGCCGCCGCGGTGGCCATCGCACTCTCGTTGTGCCCGAAGGTCGGAGCGGCGATCTCGGCGATTCCGCCGGGCGTGCTCGGGGGCGCGACGGTGGTGCTGTACGGATTGGTCGGCGTGCTCGGGGTGCGGATCTGGCTGACCAACGGCGTCGACTTCGCCAAACCGCTGAACCAGATGACCGCTGCCATCCCGTTGATCATCGGCATCGCCGACTTCACCTGGCACTTCGGCGATTTGACGTTCACCGGTATCGCGCTCGGCTCCATCGCCGCGCTGCTGGTCTATCACGGCATGCGGTTGCTCGGTCTGCGCACACGCAAGACGGCCGACGATCCCAGCCCGGTCCAGCCGTGATGTCCGCCCGGCACGCGTTGGTCAGGCGGCCGTCACCTCGGCTCGCCGAAGGGCTCATCACTCACATCGATCGAAGTACCGACGTGAATGTCGAACTTGCCCAACGCCAATGGGATGGATATGTCGCGGCTCTCCGTGACGCGGGCTGGACCACGCACGAGGTGCCAGTCGCGCCGGAGTGTCCCGACTCGGTGTTCGTGGAAGACACCATGGTCGTCTACGGCGACCTCGCAGTCATCAGCCGTCCGGGAGCCGATGAGCGGCGCCGCGAAGTCGTCGCGGCCGAGGATGCGGTGCGCGCTCAGGGGTATCGCGTAGCGCGGATCGAAGCACCCGGCACCCTCGACGGCGGCGACGTACTGAAGCACGGTGGGACCGTTTGGGTCGGCATTGGTGGCCGCACGAACGCCGAAGGCGTCGCGCAGTTGCAATCTCACGTCCAGCCGTTCGGCGTCGACGTGGTGGCCGTGCCCATAACGAAGGCGCTGCACCTCAAGTCCGCGGTCACCGCTCTTCCCGACGGCACGATCATCGGCTACGAGCCGGTCGTCGACGATCCCGACGTCTGGGGCGAGCGGTTCCTCGCCGTACCCGAGGAGCCAGGAGCACATGTCGTCCTCCTCGACGACGACATACTCCTGATGTCCTCGGCCGCACCGCGCACGGCGAGTCTCTTCGAACAGCGCGGTTACCGGGTGATCGGTGTCGACATCTCCGAATTCGAGAAACTCGAAGGGTGTGTGACCTGCCTTTCCGTCCGGCTTCGAGGCCGTTGGTGACATCAGCGGAGAGAGCACCGGGGGCGTCTGCGTCGACATCAGCGGGTCCGACATTCCCGAGTGGCCGGACGTCCCGATACCACGTCACCATGCGATCCGACGGCGTGCTGGGCGCCTGCAACACAGGCGAGATGAACGGGTGGACCGGCCACCTGCACGTGCAGACCGGCACCGACGCATAACCCATGAGCTGATTCTCAATCGGTAGCTGGCACGCCGCTTCCACTTACGGCAGTTAAGTCATCACGCGCGCGACCCACAAATATTTGACCAGTTAGATAATACTTTCGGGTGGAATACCTCAAAGAACGTGCAAAGAATTGCCGATCTGGCAACAATTTACCCAAGGGTGGCATAGCTTCGTGCACAGTGGCGCCACACGTCTCGCGGAGGCTTCGGTGACGGCGGCGCGACCAGCCGCAAAGGAGACAAACATGCGCACACGAATTCGCACCTATAAAGCCATTGCCCGGACCGCTGCGGTCGCCGCTGCGAGCGGTGCCACCGCACTCGCGCTGGCGAGCCCGGCGTCGGCGGCGACGTACGACCCATGGATTGCCGTCGACTGCCCGCGGCCGTTCAGTCAGGAATGCAACGCAGACGGCAAGTACGCCGTGCCCGCCGACGGTGACCTGTTCCTCGAGTTCCGTGGCGACCCCAATGCGTGTGCCGACATCATCGGGCACTTCTATGTCAACGGCGTGGAGTTCGGCAGCGGGCAGACCGGGCCCGGGCAGAATAACTTTGCGACGTACGTCAATGGGGCCGACGTCCCCGAGTGGCCGGACCAGAAACACCACGTCGCTATGCGGGCGGAGGGCGTGCCGGGCGGCTGCAACGCCGGCGAGATGAGCGGGTGGGCCGGGACGCTGCACATCGAGACCGGCGACGACGCGTAACCGAACCGACGTGACACCGTGGTGCTGACCCAGCGGCGGTGACCGGCAGCGCCTCGGCGGCTTGGTGGCGGTCGGTGTCGCACTGACCGTCATCGGTCTCGTCGTGCACGTGGTCGCGACGCACTGGGGCGACGTGACCTCGCCCCGGTGGTCACTGGGGGCAAGGTTGCGCTGATCGCTTCAACCTGGCACCCGCACTAATCGTGTATCACGGGATGCGACTTCTCCGGTTCAGGACGGATCGAGCAGCGCCGCGGGTCCGCGAGTCATCATCTGGCGGGCCACGATAATCCGCTGAATCTCGCTGGCCCCCTCCCAAATTCGTTCTACCCGAAGCTCGCGGAACATCCGCTCGGCGACGTTCTCGCGCATGTAGCCCCGCCCGCCGAACACCTGTACGGCGCGATCCGCGACCCGCCCGGCCATCTCCGAGCAGTACAGCTTGGCCATCGAGGCCTGACCGTGCAGAATCTTGCGGTCACGGCCTGCGTCAATGGAACGGGCGACCTCGTAAAGCATTGTGCGTGCGGCGAAGAGCTCGGTCGCGCTGTCGGCCAGCATGCCCGCCACCAGTTGGTACTCCCCCAGCGGCTTGCCTCCGATCTCGCGGGTCTGCGCGAACGCGGTCATCTCGTCGACGAGGCGCCCGGCGGCACCAACACACCGCGACGCCACCATCATCCGTTCGAACCGGAACCAATCCTGGGTGAAGGTCATCGGTTCGCCCTCCGCCCCGACCAGATGGGACACCGGAACTCGCACGTCGTTGAACGCGACGATCGGATGCTCGTCGGCGATGTTGTGCGAATACTGCGGTGTGCGAACCACTTCCACGCCCGGCCACGGCAGGTCGACCACCAGCAGCACGTGCTCGCCCGCATGCTCGCCGTCGGACAGCACGGCCTCGACGAAGACGTAGTCGGCGAGGTTGAACGACGTGACGTGCCACTTGGTCCCGTTGATCACATATTCGTCGCCGTCACGGCGCGCGGTGGTCTCCAGACGCGGACACGTCGGACCCGGCGAACTCCTCGGTGATCGCGTACGCCTCGTGCTTCTCACCCCGCACCGCAGGCAGCAGCCAGCGCTCGCGGTGGTAGTCGGTGGCCACCTCCGGCCACCACTGCGGCGGCGTCGCCATCACCCACGCGAGGCCGTTGGTGACGCGCCCGCACTGCTCCTGCACGAGGACCTGCTGCAGGGCGGTGCAGCCCGGTCCGCCCACCGATGTGGGCATGTTGGTGGCATAGAGGCCCAGTTCCTTGGCCCGGGCCTGGTGCTCGGCGGTGAGCTCCTTGGGCAGCAGGCCGCCCGCGAGTTCGGCCTCGACCTCGTGCGGCATCAGCGACTCCACGAAGGCACGCGCCGTGTCCTGGATCCGCAGATCCTCCTGCCGTGAGTCCGTACATCGGTGATACCCCGTTCCTCGCTCTTGACTGAGCGTTCAGTCTATGCCAGCGTTCCTCGGTATGACCAGTGCTGACGTTGTGGTGGTGGGCGGCGGAACGGTCGGCGCATGGACCGCCGTTCTGCTCGCCGAACGTGGGATCAGAAACGTTGTCCTGCTCGAGGCGCTGACGCTCGGCGACGGTGCCAGCAGTCGCGCTGCAGGCATGGTGCGCGCCCAGGGCGGCACCGAAGCCCCCATCGTGCTCGGCATGCGAACGCAGGAGTTCTACGCCGCGAGTGGCGACCGATTCCCGCTCGACTGCGGCTTCGTCGCGCAGGGTTATCTGATGCCCTGCTTCTCAGAGGCCGAGGTGGCGCAGGCGCACGACCGCATCGCGCTGCAACAGAGCCTCGGCCTCGAGGTGGAGTGGTGGTCGGGCTCGGACATCGACGACCGCAACACCGGTATCGCACCCGGCGCCACCCTCGGCGCGTCCTACGCACCCGGCGACGGATACATCGATGCGCCACGCAATGTGCTGGCCTACACCGCCGCACTCACCGCGCACGGCGTCGACGTACGCGAGCGCTGCAAGTTCACCGGCCTACGGACGTCGGGCGGGCGCGTGGTCGGCGTCGACACCTCGGCAGGCCCGATCGACACCGAACATGTCGTGCTGACCGGCGGCCCCAAACTCGGCAAGGTCGGCGAGACCGCGGGAGGGCGAATCCCGGCGGGCGGCGCGCGCCACCAGGTCGTGGTCACCGCGCCCGTTACGGCGTTCGACGTTCACGAAGTCCCGATGGTCTTCGATCTCATGTCCGGAATCTATTGGCGGCCAGGCGAAGCCGGCGGTCTGCTCTGGGGCATGAGCAATCCCGACGAGGCGCCGGGGGTTGCTGCCGACTTCGACGAGGTCTACTACCAGAAGGCCCGCGACCGCATCGAGGAGCTGCTGCCCGGCCTGAAGGGACTCGGGCTGCGCAGGACGTGGGCGGCGACGATCGACTACACCCCCGACCATCTGCCGATCCTCGGCCCGCTGCTCACCGACGACGGCCCAGTCGACGGCACCGTGGTCGCCAGCCCCGCGGGCCACGGCATGATGTGGGGCCCTGCGGTCGCCGAGGTGGCCGCAGACCTCACGATGACGGGTCGATGCGACTGGCTCGACCTCACCGACCTCGGATTGGACCGCTTCGACGCGGACGGCAACAGCCGCCTCGAGCCCGAGCCGATATCTCTACCATTTCCCGAAAGCGTTGCAGACGAAAGGATTTCTCGATGACCCAGGCTGTAATCACCTCAATTCTGGCCAGTGCCACCGACGCCGAGCTCGAAGATTGGGGGCCGCTGGAGGAGGCGACCGGCGAGCCCATGGCGACGCACGGGGTCCAGATCTGGGTCGACGGCGAGGCCTCCGCGGGCGTCTGGCAGTGCGCACCGGGACCGTCGCGGTGGAAGCTGGAGACCAACGAGGTCATCTATCTGGTCGAGGGCCGGATGACGGTGACACCCGATGGCGGTGAAGCTTCCGAAATCGGTGTCGGCGACGTAGCGGTGTTCCCGAAGGGCTGGTCGGGTACCTGGGACATCCACGAGAACCTTCGAAAGGTCTACTCCATCTTCTGATCTCGATTCGATCAAGGTCACGTAACACGTCGTGCGGCAACGCGGTTTTCGTCGTCCGGCGTGATTAACAATCCGGAATGTGACGAAATCGCGGGAGCCCGACGTTGGCGCGTGAGATCTCCCGCCAGACGTTTCTGCGGGGTGCCGCTGGAGCATTAGCCGCAGGCACGGTTTTCGGCTCGGTACGTGCTTCTGCCGATCCGCTTGCCACCGGCTGGGAAGGTCTGTCCGCCACCATCGGCGGGCAGGTCCTACTGCCGGATAACGGGCAATTCGCTACGGCGAAACAGGTTTTCAACACGAACTACAACGGCTCTACGCCTGCAGCCATCGTTACGCCGACATCGGCGGCCGACGTGCAGAAAGCGATGGCGTTCGCTACTGCCAACAATCTCAAGGTCGCTCCGCGAAGTGGCGGCCACTCCTACATTGGCGCGTCAACGGCGACCGGCGCCATGGTGTTCGACCTGCGTCAGCTGCCAGGCGGAATCAACTACGACGCAGCGAGCGGGCGGGTCACTGCGACGCCCGCGACCAGTTTGTGGGACCTGCACCAAACGCTGGCTGCGTCAGGCAGGGGCATCCCGACGGGTACCTGCCCGTCGGTCGGTGCGGCAGGGCACGCCCTCGGAGGCGGACTCGGCGCACAGTCCCGGCATGCGGGCCTGCTGTCTGACGCACTGACGTCGGCAACGGTCGTGTTGCCCGGTGGCCAGGCGGTCACCGCGTCTGCCGCCGAAAACCCAGACCTGTTCTGGGCGTTGCGTGGTGGCGGCGGCGGCAACTTCGGGGTGACGACCTCTCTGACCTTTGCCACGTTCCCCACCTCGGTCGTCGACGTCGTGAACCTCAATTTTCCATCGGAGTCGTTCGCGCAGGTCCTCGTCGGTTGGCAGAACTGGCTGCGGACCGCCGACCGGAGCAACTGGGCACTGGCGGACAGCACGACCGACGCGACGGGTACACACTGTCGCATCATGGCGACCTGCCCGGTCGGGTCTGGTAACAGCGTCGCGAATGCCGTCACCTCAGCCGTCGGAGTGCAACCGGCCGGGACCGACCTCCACACGTTCAACTATTTGGACCTGGTGAAGTATCTGGCTGTCAACAATCTCAACCCAGCCCCGCTCGGTTACGTCGGCGGGTCCGATGTCTTCCCGATCATCGACGCAGGCGCGGCGCAGGGCATCGCCGCAGCGGTCAACGCCTTTCCGCCCGCGGCAGGCCGCATGATTGCGATCATGCACGCCCTCGACGGTGCCCTCGCCACTGTGGCACCGGGAGCCACCGCATTTCCGTGGCGCAGGCACTCCGCGCTGGTGCAGTGGTACATCGAAGCCGGCAGGCCCTCCGTCGGCAGCGGTCAGCTGGCTCAACACGGCACACCAAGCGGTGCAACGGTATTCGGTCGGCGGCTATGTGAACTATGTCGAAGCAAACCAGCCGGCGGCCCGGTACTTCGGCCCGAATCTCTCCCAGCTGAGCACCGTACGGCAGAAATATGATCCCCGACGGGTCATGTTCTCCGGGCTGAATTTCTAGCGTCGACGAGCCTTCCATGCCGTGAGGGCCGGCTATGCCAACTCCGAAGAGTGTTGGCCGAGTGGGTTTCGTCACAGCGTTCCAAGGAGTTGACGCGAGTACTGCACCTCGCGTCTGACTACTCAGAGTCTTCACCGGAAAGCGATGGTTTCAGTCGAGTATTGCAGCGTCACGTGCCCGCAATTGGATTCGGCCCGTATGACAGCTCGGTCTCAGGCGACAACGGCCAGCGACCGTGCCCAATTCACCATCTGCTGGGCATGAAAGATTATTGCCAGAATGATGCCGACAGGAGACATGCGCTCCTGCACGTGGGTCGTGTCCGCGACAGTCCAGATCGAGCCGCGAAGCGGATATGCGCCAGCAGGTGTATAGATCCAATGCTGGGTGATACTGATATCTCCGATTGTTCCGAGCACCGGCTCTCGCGTGCCGCTTCCGCTAACTACTGGTTCCCCCATGTTCCGATTGATGCATGGACTGCGCAGCTGTTGTAAGCCGGAATACAGGCCCACGCATGTCTAGGAGTGCACAGCGCGTCCGATGCCCGGTACTGCGATGGCCGCACCCACAGGGGCGGTTCAGTTGATAGCCGCGAACCATATGAGTGCGAAGACGACGAAGCCAGCCAGCCCGAGGTAGCCAAGTATCAGGCCCGCAAGTGCCAGCCCGGCACCCTGCTCACCCGTACGACGTATCTGCCCGCGTGCGATGTGCCCGAACGGAATTGCGAGTAACGGGAAGACGATGCCAAGAACTAGTGCGACGACCGCTAACGAGTTCGTACCTGGATTGACTGGCCGATACCCAACTGCCCGATCTGCAGTAACCGGTGCGCCGTCAGCGGTATATCCCACCACAGGATAAATCGGTTGGCCATCGGGTGTGTGTGCGATCGGTTGCGCCGCTGTCGGCAGCGCGGGCTTGCTATTGCCGCCAGCAGCAAGAGTGACGCCAGCAACAACTGCGACGACGATCCCCAGGACGAACAAGATCCAGGCGTGCACTCCGCCGAGCGTGAAAAAGTCGACTAGTCCCATGAGCATCAGGACGCCGCCGACTCCGAAGGTGATGGCCGAGCCCTTCCCCCCTGATGAAGTTGGACCAGCTGCTTGGACTTCTGGCACGCGCCCGTGGTCTTGATACTGCGATTGCGACATCGTTGCCCCTTGATCCGATGATCGTTGGGCAAATCTTAGCGGCCAACGCCGCCGCGGAAGGGATTCCAGATTTCCCGCCGTTCAGACTTTGCAGTCGCTTTCTAGGGCTGCCCGTAACCAACACAACCCGAACGGGCCCACCAGTTCAGCAAGTCAGCGATGCGCCGTCAGCGCCTGCGTGCGAAGTACTCCTTGTACGCCTCGGCCGAAGCCCGCAGCTCGGGGTCGGCCTCGAACTTCGGCTCGAACTTCGCCCACGCAGCCTCGCGCTTGGCGGGGATGTACTCCGTCGGCCAGTACGGGTGCTCCTGCGGCTTGTAGTCCCGCAGCACGCGGCGCGCGACAGTGGACTTGTGCACCTCGTCGGCCCCGTCGGCGAGGCCCATCGTCGGCGCGCCCGCGTACATCGCCTGCAACGGGGTGAGGTCGGTTGTGCCCAGTGACCCGAGGATGTGCAGCGCGTTGAACGACACGTCCCGCAGCACCTTTGCCATCGTGAACTTGACCGTCGCGATGTCGGTTCTGGCGTCCTTGGTGCTCGAATTGTCGATCTTCCAAGCGGTCTCGAGCACCAGCAGCCGCAGCATGCGAATGGCGGCGTAGGAGTCGGCGATCTTCTCCTGCACCATCTGGTGCTCGCCGATCACCTTGCCGTGCGACTCGCGCGACAGCGCGCGCTCACACATCATGTCGAAGGCGAGCTTGCACTGTGCGATTGTGCGCATCGCGTGGTGAATGCGTCCGCCGCCGAGTCGGCGCTGGGCGAGGGTCTTGGCGCCGTCCTCGGGGCCGAGTAGGTGGTCGAGCGGAATCCGCACGTCTCGGTAGATGATGTGGTTGTGATTGCGGGGCTCCGGCTGGATCTCCACACCCGGGGTCTGGCGTGGCACGACGAACATGCCGTTCGTGCACATCACGAACAGGATGTCGGCGACGCGGCCCGCCGAGGTGAACCATTTCTCGCCGTTGATCACCCACTCGTCGCCGTCGCGCACGGCGTGGGTCTTGAACAGGTTGGGGTCAGAACCGCCCTGGGGCTCGGTCATCGAGTAGGCCGAGAACATGTCCTGGTTGAGTAGCGGCGTCAGCCAGCGCTGCTTCTGCTCCTCTGTGCCGAAGGCGGCGAGCATCTCGATGTTCCCTGTGTCGGGCGCAGCGGCGCCGAACATCTGCGGGGCCCCCGGATAGCGGCCGATGACCTCGTTCAGCAGCCCCAGCTTCAGCTGGCCGAATCCGGGACCGCCCAGTTCCTCGTCGAGGAAGATCGCCCACAGCCCCTGGTCCTTGATCTGCTGCTGCAGGTCGCGGACATAGGCTTTCACCCGGGGATCGGGTGAGCGGACCGCGTACGGGAAGACGTACTCGAGCGGTTCTACCTCCTCCCGACAGAATTCCTCGACCCAGTCGAGCTTCTTCTGGAAATCCGGATCAGTAGAGAAGTCCCATGCCATACCTCAAGATTCTGCCCCGTCTTGCTGTCTAGGAAATGAGCAGGAGCGCAGAAGTCACGAGCATGACGGCAGCGGTGAGGCCATGGACTCCCCAGGCAATTGACTTGGGGCCGCCGTTGCCGAGCACGATGGTCGCGTCGGCGAGCGGAATGATCGTGGCGGCCAGTATCACCCAGCCGAGCAGGTGGGTCGCGCCCGCGGCCATCAGGATGAAGACAAACAGCCCCGATGCGATGTCGCGGACGCCCTTGACGCTCAAGTAGGCGCCGGCGGATGGCCGGCCGAGATCTGGTTGCACACCGTAGCCGGCGGCGGCGACGCGCGGCGCGACAATGAATCGCGCGCCGATGAATATGATGCCCGCGGCTATGAGTCCGGCGAGCGTATAGGCGACGGCGGTGGCGGTCATGTCGAGCACTCCTGGGGTTTCGTTAGTGAATCGGTGAGAATGTGTCGGGTCGAGCAGTACCGACTGAACGTCGACGATGTCGATGACCTCGAAGCCGGCCATGTCGGCGGCGAATTCTCGGCTGGTCATGATGTGCCGCGTGAGTTGTTCGGGGTCGGCGCCCGGTGGGTAGCGGATCAGCGCGACGAGTCGATTCGCACCGCCGCTTCGCTCGGTCCACACACCGTGGGTGGTGACCCCGAATGTCTTGAAGGTTGCCAAGTGGCGGGCCCAGTGAACCATCGCATACTGCTGCAGAGCCTCGGGCGATCGCAGGGTGTAGATCCTGAGCTGAAACATCAGATCATCAGCACCACGCAGAGGGCGGCCACTGCCAGACCTTGCAGCATCGCGCGGGCACCGATGATTCGGTCCCACCGTGCTTGCAGCGCACGCCCGTTCGGTAGCGCCTGGCTGGCGTCGGCAGCCGCTGTCAGTTGCCGATTGATTGGTGCGCTCACCCGTGCGTAGAGCACGATCCAGCCCAGCAGCAGGACCACGGCGGCGCCCGCCGCGGCCGCCTGTGCCCAGTGTGCGGCGACCGTGGCCAGCACCGCGCTTGCCGCGGCGGCGACAACCCCGAGCACCCCGGGCACAGGCATTCGCCGGTCTCCGTATCGATGCACGCTTCCCATAACCGCGACCAGGGCACGGTCGTCGATCAACGCCAATGCCGGTCGCAGCACGATCGCGGAGAACACGTCGGTCCCGTAGACCACTGCGGTACCCAGCACAGCGATCAGTGCGGCGGCACGGGTGATGAGGTCCAAGGCCATGTCGCAACCTCCTCTCCGGCCTAACCGCTAGCAACGCTAACCCTCGGATGGTTCGGCGTCAATAGCAACGCTAGTTTTTCTAGCGGTGATATAATGCGGTATGGCCATCGAGGATCGCCGTGAACGTGAACGAGTCGCCCGCCGACAGCTGATCATCACAACGGCCCGCAAGCTGGCCGAGGCCGAAGGCTGGGATGCGGTCACCACCCGTCGGCTCTCCACCGAGATCGAATACAGCCAGCCTGTCTTGTACAAGCACTTCGCCGGCATGGAACAACTTGCTGATGCCATCGCCATCGACGGGTTCGGCGAGCTCGCCGATGTGATTGCGGCCGCGCGTTCCGGCGCCGGCGCGGCCAGCGACGCCCTGACCCGGATTGCACACGCATATCTCGACTTCGCCCGCGACAACCCTGCGGTTTACGACGCGATGTTCACCCGCGCGACCACCTTGCGCTTCGCCGCCCAAGACACACCGCCTCAGCTGACGGCGGCCTTCGCCGAGCTGCACCAAGCGGTCGGCCTCGTCGCCGACGAACAGGATGCGGACACGCTCACCGAGGTGTTATGGGCCGCACTGCACGGACTGGTCACCCTCAGCGGCGCCGGCCGACTACGCCCTGGCTATGAGTCGGACCGTCTCCAACTACTCGTCAATCAGTTCAGCTGATTGGGATCAGCAGCGCATCGACTGCCACCGCGCCGCGGGGAGTGACGATAACCGGATTGGCTTCGACCGCGTCCACCACATCGCCGATTTCGGCCGCCATGTCCGAGAAGGCCACGATCACGCCTGCAAGCGCGTCGATGTCCACCGGCGGCGCACCGCGCCATCCGGAGAGCAGCGGACGGATGCGCAGGCGGTCCAGGAGAGCGAGCGCACCGGCATGCGACACCGGCGGGCATGCCACCACGCGGTCGGCGAGCAACTCCACCAACGTGCCGCCCGCCGCGACGATCAGCAGCGGCCCGAAGCCTTCGTCACGCACGATGCCCACCGAGATCTCGACACCGGCCTCGACCATCGGCTCGACGGTCACCTGCGGCCCGAGCCGTTCGGCCATCTCCGAATAGGCGACGCTGAGGCCAGCCCCATCGCGAATGTCGAGCACCACGCCGCCGACATCGCTCTTGTGCAGGGCGGCAACGGTTTTCAATGCGACCGGATAGCCGACGACATCGGCGGCCGTCAGCACCGCCCCGATCGAGTTCGCGGTTCTGACATCCACCACCGGCACGCCGTAGCCGGCCAGCAACTCGAATGGCGCTGCCCCGTCGGCGATGTGGGCAGACCCACCGCTCCCGCCGTTCGGGTCGCACGTCGGTGGTGGTTCTCTCGACGGGCAGTGGCCAGCGTGCCAGGTGAACCATCGCGGCCAGCCCGCTGCGGGCGCCCTCGAGTACCGGAATTGCGCTGTCACGCAATCGTTCCGCAGTGGGCCGGTCGATCGCCGAGGCCACCGAGGCCAGCACCGCCACCGGTGCATCGGTGTGCTTGGCGACGTCGGTGACCGCGTCGGCGTATGCGGTGTCGCCGTCGTACTCGGTGACCAGGTCGACGGCGAGCGCGGTCACGGCGACGGCTGGGTCGGCGGCCATCGCCCGCAGGCAGGCGCCGAACACGTTGCGGGTATCGGCGCCGGTGCCCCACACGTCCAGCGGGTTGGTCGGCGCCAACCCGTCGTCGAGCATGCCGCCGATGGTGGTCAGCGTGTCGGGGGCCAGGTCGGCGAACTCCACGCCGAGCGCGTGGGCGAGGTCCGCCAGCAGCGCGCGCTCTGCGCCCGAATCATGCACGGCCGCAATCCCGCCGGGCTTGGCTCGCCGTCCGGCGGAGAACAGCTCGATGGTGTCGCTGAACTCGGCCAGATCGCTGACGTGCATCGCGCCGGTCGCCGCGCAGAACGCCTGCCACGCCGCATGCTCACCGGCAAGGGCGCCCGAGTGTGCGGCCACCATGGCCCTGCCGCGTGGCGAGCCGCCGACGGTGAGGATTACGACGGCGACGTCCTGTTCGGCCGCGCGCAGGAGAACCTGGCGCAGCCGCGGGACGGCGCGCGGCGTCTCGAGAAGCAGCCCGATGATGCGTGTTTCGGGGTCATCGAGCGCGTAGTCGACGTAGTCGGCGGTGTCGGTCACGAGTTCCTGCCCCGACGACACCGCCAGCCGGAAGCCGAAGCCGCGGCGGGCACGCAAAAGCGTGGAGAACGCCGAGCCCGAGTGGGTGACGATGCTGACGCCGCCGTCGGGCAATGGATCTGGCTCCAGATACCCCAGCGCCCTAACGCCGAGCGCGTTGTTCACGAACCCCATGCAGCCCGCGCCGCAGACCGCCATGCCCGCGTCGGTGGCGATTCGCCTGATCTCCTCTGACAGCCCGTGAGCTGACCCGAAGATGACGGCTGACCGCGCGCCCCGGCCGGCGGCGGCGGCCAACTGGTCGGGCAAGGCGGCATCGGGAACGCCGAGCAGTACCACGTCGACCGGCTCGTCCAGGTCGGCGATCGACGGCACACATGGCAGCTCGCCGATGCGGTCGTACCGCGGGTTAACGAGATGGAAGCGCGCCGAACCTCGTTGCGCCTCAAGGACCATTCGCGAACCGAAGCTGTCCGGTCGCGGGCTGGCGCCCACCAACGCCATCGACCGGGCGCCGAGCATGGCGGCGACAGCCCTCCGGCTCATCGAGAGCGGCGGAACCGCCGCAAACCCTTCTTCTTGTCGGCAATTGCGGCGCGGGACGCCTGCCAACCGGGGATGCCACAGACGCCACCGCCGGCATGCGTGCCGGAGCTGCCGTTGTACAGCCCGGCGATCGGGGTGCGGTAATCGGCGTAACCGGGCGCAGGGCGCATGTGGAACAGCTGCTCCAGCGACAGCTCACCATGGAAGATGTTGCCGCCGATCAACCCGTACTCCTCCTGCATCTCGTGCGGGCCGACGACGTCGCGGTGCGTGATCGAGGCCTTGAACCCCGGCGCCACCTGGTCGTAGGTGTCGATGACCCGATCGGCGTAGGCGTCCAGTTCCTCGGTGTGCGGTGCATCTGCCCACTCGGCTGGCACCCACTGGGTGAACAGCGACATGATATGTGTGCCATCGGGATTCAGAGTCTTGTCCAACGTCGTCGGAATCACCCCGTCGCTGAACGGCAGCACCGCGGGCTTGCCGGTGCGGGCGTCCTGGAACGCTGCCTCGAGGTAATCGATCGACGGCGCCATCTCGATCGAGCCGGTGAGGTGTTCGGCCATTCCGGAACTCGGGTTGGCGGTGAAACTGGGCAACTCTGACAGTGCGACGTTGATCTTCACCACGCCGCTGCGCGTCTTGAAGTGCTCGATGTCGCTGACGAAGTCGTCGGGCAGCTCCGCGGGCGAGAGGTGGTCGAGGAACGCGATCTTCGGATGCAGCGTGGTGACCACCAACGGAGCCGTCAGCTCTTCACCGTTCTCGAGCGCCACTCCGCGCACCTGACCACCGCTGGTCAGTACCCTGGAAACCTTTGCGTTGGTGCGGATCTCGGCCCCGAAACTGCGTGCGGACTTGGCGATGGCCTGCGACACCCCACCCATGCCGCCCTCGGGATACCCCCAGCTGCCGAGCTGGCCGTCGCCGACGTCGCCGATGGAGTGGTGGGCCATCACGTAGGCGGTGCCCGGTTCACAGGGACCGGCCCAGGTTCCGATGATGCCGTTGACGGCCATCAGACCTTTGACTTGCGGTGATTCGAACCAGTCGTCGAGCAGGTCGGAGATGCTCATGGTCAGCAGCCTGGTGATGTCCGCGGTGAGTCGTGGCGTGATACTGCTGCGCAACGGCCAGGCCAGCTTGGCGAGGTCGAGCAGATCCGACGGGCTCTTCGAGCCGATGTTCGGCGGCACCTGGGTCAGCAGCGGGCCCATCACCTCGGCGATGCCCTCGATCCACTGGTTGTACTTCGGCAACGCGTCCGCGTCCTTCTTGGAGAACTTGGCGAGTTGCTCGTGGGTGCGGGCCGGATCGTCCTCGTAGATGATCAGCGATCCACCTTCGGGGAACGCCTGGTAGGACGGGCCCATCGGATGCACCTTGTAGCCGTGCCGCTCGAGCTCGAGCTCCCGAACGATGGTCGGCGGCATCAGGCTCATCACGTAGGACAGCCGGGTGACCCGCAGGTGCGGGGCGTCCTCCCACGGCGCCTCGGTCGTCGCGGCGCCGCCCAGCGACGCCGCGGGACTCCAAGACCAGCGTCCTGGCCCCCGACCGGGCCAGATATGCCGCGGAGACCAGCCCGTTGTGGCCGCCGCCGATGACGATGGCGTCGTATGTGTTGGACATCGCAAGCCCCTACTTCCACGCTTTGCACAGCGTCTTGACTGACTGTTCAATCTAATCAAGTGTTACGCTGGAAACAAGAGCGAACAAGGGGGCAGCAGGGCAATGGCGGAACCGGCACCCGCGACGGAGAACAACGAACCGCGGCGCATCGAAATGCTCCGCGCGGCAGCCGAGCTGATCTGCGAGCGCGGTTTCGGGGACACGCGCATCGCCGACGTCGCCAAGCGGGCCGGGGTGAGCTCGGCGCTCGTCATCTATTACTTCGGAACCCGCGACCGGCTTTTGGTCGACGCGCTGCGCTACTCCGAGGAGTCGTTCTACGAAGCGGCCGAGAAGACGCTGGCGGAGCTCCCCTCACTACACGACCGGCTGTCGCTGCTCGTCAAGTGGACATGCGTGCCGGAGGCCGAAGATGAGATCCCCGGTGCCTGGGGCCTGTGGTTTGACTTGTGGGCGCAGGCGTTTCGGCACGACGAGATCAAAGCGGGCCGAGCCGAACTGGATGCACGCTGGCGCAGCATGATCATCGAAGCGATCAGGTCGGACGAACTCGACACCGATGTGGACGCAAGGATGTTCGCCGTGGAGTTCTCGGCGTTGCTCGACGGACTGTCCATCCAGGTGGCGCTCGAAGACCCCGAAGTCGATTCCGCTGTGGCCTATGACATCGCGATGCGGTTCGTGGAGCGGGAACTCAACCTGCCCGCGAAGAGACGGCCGTTGCGGGCGGTCAAGAAACGCTGAGCGCGACGGGGTCTTCGGCCACCGGGTCGGTGATCACCGATGCCGAGCTGCGGTGCAGCACGCGCACCGCGTCGTGGGTGCAGACGCAGTTCACCCGCTCCCCCGGCTGATGGCGCACCGAGCCAGGGCCCGAATGGTTGGGCACTTCGACGATCAGCGCGGTGGGTGCTCCCACGTCGACGTGCACCTGCGTGGAGTTGCCGAGGAAGACCACCTGCGAGACCACACCGGAGATGGCGTTGTGCGCCTGTCCGACCGGCTCGTCGGCATTCTGCACGATGATGCGCTCAGGCCGGATGACAATGGCCGCCTGACCCTTGATCGCGGCCCCGTCGACCGCCGCATCGAGACGGGTGTCGAGCGCCGAGCACACCGCTGAGCCGTTGCTCGCCTCGAGCACGTCGGCGTCAAAGATGTTGGCTGCGCCCAGGAATCCGGCGACGAAGGTGGTGGCAGGCGCCGAGTAGATCTCCTGGGGCGGGCCGACCTGTTCGATGCGGCCCTCGGCCAGCACGGCGATCTGGTCGCTCATGGTGAGCGCTTCCTCTTGGTCATGCGTGACGTAGACGAACGTGATGCCGACCTCGCGCTGCAACGCGCGCAGCTCCAGCTGTAGTTGCTTGCGCAGCTTCGCGTCCAGCGCACCAAGCGGCTCGTCGAGCAGTAACACCTTCGGGCGCAGCACAAGTGCCCTCGCCAGCGCGACCCGCTGCTGTTGCCCGCCGGACAGCTGGGCGGGCTTCCGTTTCGCGAATTCGCCCATCCGGGCCAGCTCGAGCGCTTCGTCGACACGCCGCTTGGCGTCCTCCTTCGACGCCTTCTGGTACCTGAGCCCGAACGCGACGTTGTCCCACACAGTCATGAACGGGAACAGTGCGTAGGTCTGGAAGACGGTGTTGACCGGACGTTTGTGCGGCGGGTCGCCCGCGACGTCACGGCCGTCGAGCTCGATGCGGCCGGAGTCGGGCTTCTCGAAACCTGCGATCATGCGCAGGGTGGTCGTCTTGCCGCAGCCGGATGCGCCAAGCAGCGAGTAGAACTGACCGGCGGGGATATCGAGGTCGATACCGGTTACCGCCGGGACCCCGTCGAACGACTTGACCAGCTGTTCCAGCCGGATCGCGCCGCCCTTCACGGGAATCGTCCGATCAAGGAGCCACAGCTTCCGCGAAGCGAGCGAAGTTGGCCGCAAACCGATCGACATCGTCGCGGTCGTGCTGAACCGAAAGCAGCCATTGCTCCACCTTCCCCCATGGCGGGAGAAATACACCGCCATTGTGCTGCATCAGCCAGTGCAAATGGCCGAGTCTGGCGTCAATGTGCAGGAAGTCCCTGAACTCCCGCACCGGGTCCGGCGGAAGGTGACGCAGCCCTTCGCGCCTGCGGTGACGACGTGCCAGTCGAATCCGTGGCGGGCGATGGTGGCTTCCAGCGACGTGCGCAGCCGGGTGGCCAGCTCGTCGAGGTGCGCATAGGACTGCGGGGTGAGGACCTCGCTGAGCGTGGCCCTTGTGGCCGCCATCGCGAGCGGGTTCCCGTTGAAGGTGCCCACCTGCTCGTAGCGTCCGTCGGCGATCGCCGACATCACCGCTTCGGTTCCGCCGATGGCGGCGACCGATATGCCGCCGCCGAGAGCCTTGGCCAGACACACCATGTCGGGCACCACTCCGCTGCGCGCGGTGATACCGCCGGGACCGGTGGTGAAGCCGGTCTTGACCTCGTCATAGATGAGCAGCGCGCCTTCGCCGTGCAGCAGGTCGCGAATGACGGCGAGGTAGCCGTCGTCGGGCGGGATGATGCCCGCGTTCATCATCACCGGTTCGGTGATCATCGCGGCCACCTGCCCGCGGTGCTCCGCGAGCGCGCGGGCGACCGCACCCGTGTCGTTGAACGGCACGACCACCACGAGATCCCGTATCGCCGCGGGGATCCCGGAGTTGCCCGGCACCCGGTTCGGCGCTTCGCGGGGACCGATCTCATCGGCCTCGGGCAACACCGACACCTGCACCGAATCGTGGTGGCCGTGATAGCAGCCTTCGACCTTGATGATGAGGTCACGCCCGGTGACCGCGCGGGCCAGATGCACCGCGTCCATGGTGGCCTCGGTGCCGGAGTTGGCGAACCGCCACAGCGGCAGGTCGAACCGGCGCGCCAGTTCGCCCGCTATCCAGATCGCGTCCTCGGTCGGCTGGGCGAAATGCGTTCCGCGCCTGACCCGGTCGCTGACCGCCGCGACGATGGCGGGATGGGCGTGCCCGGCGATGGCGGCGCCGTAGCCGCCATGCATGTCCACGTATTCGGTGCCGTCGACGTCGTACACCTTCGACCCGATGCCGTGGCTCATCCAGACGGCCTGCGGCTGGGCGATCTGCCAGTTGGAGGTGGCGCCGCCTGCGAGGTGGACGCGGGCCTCCGCGATGAGTTCGGAGCTGCGTGGCTGGCGGAGCAGAAACACCTGCTCCTCGTCGGCGATCAGCTTGTCTACGGTGTCGGCCACCGGGCTCTCCACCACCGACGAAGACACGGGAAACCTCCACTCCAGAACGGTTGACTGAGCATTCAGTCTATGCGAGAGTCCTACCAGCAACAAGCCGCGAAAGCAACGGGGAGGCCCAGATGCCAGTACCCAATGGACCACATGGTCCGACCCGACGACAGTTCCTCACGCGAGCGGCGATTCTCGCCGCCTCCGCACCCACGCTCGGCGCCTTCCTGGCTGCGTGTTCCAAGTCGGGACAGTCGTCGGGAGGACCGAGCCTGACGCTGGCGGCGCCGGACAATCCGGTGAAATGGCCGATCGCCGATGACAACAAACCGATCGCCGACAACCTCCCGCCGGAGAAGGGCGCGACACTCAAGATCTACAACTACGCCGACTACCTCAGCCCGCAAGCCATGAAGGCTTTCGAGGAAAAGTACGGCATCAAGATCGAGGTCTCCACCTTCAACGACGGCGACGAAGCGATCACCAAGCTGCGCAGTGGAGTCGACTTCGACATCTACAACGCCAACTACACCGAGATCAGCCGCCTGGTGGGTGGCAACTTGCTCCGCCCGCTGAACCACTCCTACATCCCCAACATCAAGAACGTGTGGCCGACATTCACGAACCCCTGGTACGACCAGGGCTGGCAGTACAGCGTGCCGTACACCATCTACACCACAGGAATCGGTTGGCGGACCGACCAGGTGCCCGCCGATATCGGCGCGCTGAAGAATCCCTACGAGTCGCTGTGGGATCCGCAGTACAAGGGCAAGACGGCGGTCATCGACGACTTCCACACAGCGATGGCGATGGTGCTACTGAAGCAAGGCATCACGGATGTCAACACCTCATCGGAAGCCGACCTGAAGATGGTCGGTGAGCAACTCCAGGCGCTGGTGAAGGCCACCTCGCCGAAGGTGACCATCACGATGTACAACGACCTTCCCGCCGGACAAATGGGTCTCGCGCAGATGTGGTCGGGCGACATCATCAATGCGCAGTCCTACCTGCCCGAAGGCACTGGCCCGGAAATACTCCGGTATTGGTTCCCGTCCGACGGGAAGGGACTGGTCGACAACGACATGCTCGTGACGCTCAAGGGCGGTAAGAACCCGGTGCTCTCCCACCTGTTCATCAACCACATGCTCGATCCCGAAGTGGCGAAGGAGAACTTCTCCGCCATCGGTTACCAGCCGCCACAGAACACCATCACCCCGGATTCGCTTGTGGCAGAGGAATTCATCCCCGAGAACCTGCGCACGGCGATCGTGAAGCCGGAGTACTTCGACACCGGCTACCGGCTGCTCGAGCTCGATGCGGCCAACGAAACCGCATGGCGCAATGTGTGGCAGGCCTTCCAGGCTGGCGGGTCGTAAGTACCAGTGGCGGTCCCGGTAGTCACCGCGCCATCGCGGCAGGCTCCGCCGGCCCGCGAGCGTCGCAATCGGCTGTGGGCCGTGCTGGCCGCACCTGGAATCGTCTGGCTGGCTGCGTTTTTCCTCTTCCCGCTCTATGTCGTGCTGTGCATCGTCTTCGGCCAGATCGATCCACTGTTCCGCACTCCCATCCCGGTGTGGAACCCGCTGCAGTGGGATCCCACTCAATTCACCTATGTGCTCACCCATATCGTCGGCGAGAACGGTGTCTACGGGCCGGCCATCGTCCGCACCTTCATCTACGTGTTGGTCGCCAGCGCGCTCTGCCTACTCATCGCCTTCCCGGTCTCGTACTACGTGGCCCGGCTCTCCGGCAAGCGCAAGGGGCTGCTGCTTGCGCTGCTGATCGCGCCGTTCTGGATCAGCTACATGATGCGAATGTTCGCCTGGGTCAACCTGCTTCAGGACGACGGCCTGTTCAACAAGGTGCTCAGCTTCGGCGGCATCTTCACCCCTGACGTGAAGTGGCTGACCGGTCAGCCCGTGGTGGTGATTCTCGGCCTGGTCTATGGATACGTGCCCTATATGATCCTGCCTCTCTACGCGGGCCTCGACCGACTCTCGCAGCCGATGCTCGAGGCGTCGCGTGACCTTGGCGCCGACCGGCTTTCGTCGTTCTGGCGCGTGACGCTGCCGCTGTGCCGACCGACGATCGTGGCGGCGCTTCTGCTGACCTGCCTGCCGATGCTCGGCGACTATTTCACCAACGACATGTTGTCTGCGTCGCCGAAGACCACCATGGTCGGCAACCTGATCAACGATGGCGTGCAGGCCCCGGGACAGACCGGCCAGGCAGGCGCGTTCGTCATGCTGGTGTTCCTCATCGCGCTGTTGCCGATGCTCTACTACCTTCGTTCGGTGACGCGAGGCAGCGAGGTGTCCTCGTGAGAGGGCCGGTTTCCTGGTGGAACAACCCGTGGCGGCCACCGCGCTTCCTGTAGCCATCACCATCGGCTACCTGGTGTGGTCGCTGTTGCCGGTCCTCATCGCGGTGCTCTACTCGTTCAACAACGGCAAGTCGCGCACCACCTGGCAGGGTTTTTCGACCCGCTGGTACTGGGGTGACCAGACACTTTCGGTGTGGCACAACGACGCGCTGCACACCGCACTGCTGCAGACCCTGAAGCTGGGCTTGATCGCGACGCTGATCACAGTTCCGCTGGGGACGCTGTTCGCGATCGGCATCGACCGTTGGCGCGGCAGGCTGCCCAACGGTGCGAACTTCCTGATGCTGCTGTCGTTCGTGCTGCCGGAGGTGCTGCTCGCGGTCGCGCTGCTGTTCGTGATCACTACGGTGGCGGTCCCGGTCAACCTCGGCACCACCGCACAGGTGATCGGCCTCGTCACCTTCCAGGTGTCCTACCCCGCGGTGCTTGGTGCGGGCAAGGCTGGCCACCATCGGGCCCCAATACGAAGAGGCCGCAATGGATCTCGGTGCGTCACCGCTCGGGGCGCTGCGGCGGATCATCATGCCGATGCTCGTGCCCGCGATCTTCGCCAGCACCGTGCTGGTGTTCGCCGACGTCATCGACGACTTCGTGCTTGTGCGCTATCTGTCCGGCGACGCCTCCACCGAGCCCGTCTCGGTGAAGATCTACAACACCGCCCGCGCCGCGCCGACGCCTGCGCTGAATGCGCTGGCAAGCCTGCTGTTGTTCGCCTCTGTGGCCGCCGTTGTGATCGGCTTCCTGATCTACCGGCGCATGACCCGCGGGGACAACACCGCTGCCCAGGGCCTCGGCGGCTTCACCGGAGAGGCGTAAAGAGCGACTCACAGGCTCGATGCCTATCCTCGCGCCCGTGGTCGGACATCAACCGGAGAACATTCGTCGGTGCGTCCGTCGCGGTCGGCGGGGTGGTTGCGGCCGCTCCCCTCGTCGCCGGCTGCGGTGAGGACCAGCGCGACGAAGCCGTCGAATCCTCAATCGTCCGGGTCCGGATCAACGGCGAACAGCGCGAGATCACTGTCGACAACCGCACGTCGCTCCTTGACATGCTGCGCGAGCGCGTGGGTCTGACCGGCACGAAAAAGGGTTGCGACCAGGGCGCCTGCGGCGCGTGCACGATCCTGATGGACGGGAAACGGATCAACTCCTGCCTGACCCTCGCAGTGATGCACGACGGCGCCGACATCACCACCATCGAAGGACTGGAACGCAACGGTCGCTTGCACGCGCTTCAACAGGCGTTCATCGACGAGGACGCGTTCCAGTGCGGGTACTGCACGTCGGGTCAGATCATGTCCGGCGTCGGCTGTATCGACGAAGGTCATACCGGCTCGCCCGCCGAGATCCGTGAGTGGATGAGCGGCAACATCTGCCGCTGCGGCGCCTACACCAACATCGTCACCGCGATCGCGAACGCGGCGAAAGCCACCTAGGCATGTATCCGTTCCGGTTCACCAAGGCGGCCGACGAGGCATCGGCCCTGCGCGCCGCCGCGTCCGGCGCCCGCTACATCGCGGGCGGCACCACCCTGGTCGACCTGATGCGCGAGACGGTCGAACGGCCCGACGCGGTGGTCGACATCAACGCGCTGCCCTACCGCGACATCGATGTGCAGCCGTCGAGGTTGCGCATCGGCGCGCTGGCTCGGATGTCCGAGGTGGCCGCTCATCCCGTTGTGCGCCAACATTTCCCGGTGATCGCGCAGGCGCTCGAGCTTTCGGCGTCCGCCCAGCTACGCAACATGGCCTCGATCGCAGGCAACCTGATGCAGCGGCCCCGCTGCCTGTACTTCCGCGACGTGTCGGCCGCCTGCAACCGCCGCACCCCCGGCGCCGGATGCGCGGCCATCGGAGGCCGCAACCGGCAGCACGCGATCCTCGGCACGAGCGACACCTGCGTGGCAACGCACCCGTCGGATCTCGCGGTCGCACTGGTCGCACTGGATGCGACCGTTATCACCCGAGATCGCGACGGTGAACAAGCGATTGGGATCGCCGACTTCTTCCGTCAACCCGGCAGCACGCCGGACCGCGAGCACAACCTGCGCCAAGGCGCGTTGATCACCGCGGTGGAGGTTCCGGTGCGCGCCGAGTCGCGGCGGTCGGGCTATCTCAAGGTTCGCGACCGGGAATCCTACGAGTTCGCGATCGCCTCGGCGGCCGTCGTGCTCGACATCGCCGCGGGCACGGTGCGAACGGCACGGCTGGCGGCAGGCGGGGTCGGCACCGTCCCGTGGCGACTGACCGCCGTCGAAGATGCGTTGGCGGGCAAGCCTGCTTCGCCGGAGCTGTGGCGGGCAGCCGCCGCCCACGCGGCCGACGGCGCAAAACCCCTGTCGGAAAACGGGTTCAAGGTGGAGCTGATCAAGCGCACCGTGGAACGACAGCTGGCGACCGTGGCGGGGCTGCCGTGACCCGGCCACTGCCCGCGGCGCTGACCGCCGGTCAACCGGTGACCCGGGTGGACGGCAGGCTGAAGGTGACCGGCCGGGCCCGCTACGCGGCCGACAACCCGGCCAAGAACATGGTGTACGCCGCCGTGGTGCCGAGCACCGTCGCCCGCGGAAGCGTGGAGCGCATCGAACCCGCCGCCGCCGTCCGGCATCCCGATGTGCTGCGTGTGCTCACCGACTTCGCCGGGGTCAAACTGCCCTACGACATCCGGCAGGTGTCCTGCTTCGGCCAACCCGTCGCCGTCGTCGTCGCCAACACACTCGAGGCCGCCATGCACGGCGCATCGCTGGTCGACGTGCGGTACAGGTCGGCGCCACAGGTGACGGACATCGACGCACCGAACGCCGAGCAGAAGCCCGGCAGCAGAACGAAGGACTACTCGCGCGGTGACGCCGACGCCGCACTGCGCACCGCAGCGGTCGTCACGGACCTGCAGTACTCCATCGAACGCAACAACCACAACCCGATGGAGATCCCGGCCACCGTCGCCAGCTGGGACGGCGACAAGCTCACCGTGTGGGACAAAGTGCAGAGCATCAGTGGCGCACAGCAGGTGTACTCGCAAGCGTTCGGCATCCCGCTCGATCACGTGCGGGTCATCTCCCCGTTCGTCGGCGGCGCGTTCGGCAGCGCGGGCACCACGTGGCCGCACCAACTGCTCGCCGCATTCGCGGCCAGGCAGATGCGACGGCCGGTCAAACTGATGCTGACCCGAAAGCAGTACTACAGCGGCATCGGGTACCGCCCCACCAGCCGACAGCGGATGGCGATCGGCGCGGACCGCTCCGGTCGAATCAGCACCATCGTGCACGAGGCGCACACCGAGACCTCCCGGTACAACCCATACGAGGACAACGTGATGACGGGGGCCCGATTCCAGTACACCGCACCCAACATGCGGTCGACGTATCGCGTTGTCCCGCTTGATATCAACCCCGGCTGCCCGATGCGCGGTCCAGGCGCGACAACCGGTACGTTTGCGCTGGAGGCCGCGATGGACGACCTGGCATTCCGCCTCGGAATGGATCCGGTCGAACTGCGGCTACGCAACGAACCCGAGCGCGATGAATCCGCAGGACTGCCCTTCTCCACCCGCAGGCTCACCGACTGCCTCAACCAGGGCAGCGCGGCGTTCGGCTGGTCGCGACGAAATCCCACGCCGCGATCGGTGCGCGACGGCGACCAGCTGATCGGGATCGGCACCGCGGCGGCGGTGTATCACACGTCGCGCAGCGAGTGCGGTGCACTGGCCAGGATCAACGCCGACGGCACCGCGGAGGTCGAGTGCGGGACCAGCGACATGGGCCCGGGCACATACACGTCGATGACCCAGGTCGCCGCCGACGCACTCGGGCTGCCGATTGCCCGGGTGCGATTTGCACTCGGGGACAGCAACTTTCCGGCCGCCCCGGCGCACTCGGGGTCGAGGACGATGGCGAGTGTGGGTTCGGCGGTGTTCACCTGCGCCAACATGCTCCGCGACCGGTTCATCCGCACGGCCGTCGTCGATCCCGGATCGCCGCTGAACGGCGCGAGGCCGGAGCAGGTGTCCGTCGCCGACGGCAGGATGTTCCGCATCGGCGAGCCAGGGAGGGGCGAAACCTACCAGGATCTGCTGCGCCGCCGGGGATGGAAAACCCTTGACGCGCAGGAAACCTGGACGCCCGACGACGCCGATCACCGCTTCTCGATGTCCGCCTACGGCGCGGTGTTCGCCGAAGTCGCCGTCGACGAATCGCTCGGCACGGTTCGCATCCGCCGCATCTACGCCTGCTACGACGCCGGGCGCATCATCAACCCGAAGTTGGCGCACAGCCAGGCGATCGGCGGCATGGTCGGCGGAATCGGCATGGCGCTGCTGGAGGGCACCCACCTCGACTACCGCGACGGCCGCATCGTCAACGCGAACATGTCCGACTACCTGGTACCTGTCAACGCCGACGTGCCCGCGCTCGATGCGACGTTCCTGCCCGCCGAGGACACCATCGCCGACCCGATCGGCGTCAAGGGCCTCGGCGAGCTGGTGATCGTCGCAGTGCCGGCGGCGATCGCAAACGCGGTGTTCAACGCGACCGGCAAGCGGGTCACCGATCTGCCGATCACGCTGGAGAAACTGCTCTAGCGGACCCGCACGCGGTAGACCTGCGCAGCCGCACAGACTAGGCTGACTGTGTGTTCAAACAGCATCCTCCGGCTCCCCTACCTCCCGAAGGCGTCGCCGCTTCGCTGGCCCCGTTCGGCCAGTCGCGAATGCTGCCGCGCGAGGCTTATGTCGACCCGGCGGTGTTCGAGTGGGAGCAGCGCCACATCTTCTCCGGCTGGACCTGCGTCGGCCACGCCGCCGACCTGGCCACGGTGGGCGCGCAGAAAGCGGTCGGCACGGGTGCCAACGCGGTCCTGCTGGTGCGCGGCGAGGACACCGTCCGCGCGTTCGCCAACACCTGCAGGCATCGCGGGCACGAACTTCTGGCCTGCAACCAGACCACCAGGGGGCGCAGCATCGTGTGCCCCTATCACTCGTGGTCGTACCGGCTGGACGGCACGGTCCGCAACGCGCCGGGATTCAAGGATGTCGAGGGCTTCCGGCCTGACGAATTCGGGCTCGCCGAACTGCGATTGGTGGACTGGCACGGTTGGCTGTTCGTCGACCCCAGCGGCGAGGACGCCGACTTCGCCGAACACGTCGCGGGTTGGGAGGACGTCGTCGCGCCGTATCGGCCGGAGGACCTGACGGTCGTGGACCGGCATTCCTACGAGCTGGCCACCAACTGGAAGGTGATCGCCGAGAACTATCAGGAGTGCTACCACTGCTCGACGATTCACCCGGAGCTGTCCCGCATCAGCCCGCCGCAGAGCGGCGAGAATCTGGACACCGAGGGCTCGTGGATGGGCGGCTGGATGTCGATCATCGAAGGCGCCGAGACGATGTCGCTGACCGGGGCAAGTGGCGGTGTCGCGATCAAGGGCCTTTCCGACCACGAACTGCACACCGTGATGTACGTGGTCGGCTACCCCAACCTGTTGGTCAGCCTGCACCCCGACTATGTGATGACCCATCTCATGACGCCGCTGGCCGTCGACCGCACCCACGTCGAATGTGCCTGGGCGTTCCCGAGGGATGTCGCCGAGAAGCCGGATTTCGATCCGTCCTATGCGGTCGACTTCTGGGATCTGACCAACCGTCAGGACTGGGCGGCGTGCGAGTCGGTGCAGCGCGGCCTGGCCTCACCGCACGCACGGCCCGGGCCGCTCGCCCCGGACGAGGACGGCGTCTATCAGTTCGTCAGCCGGGTGGCTAAGGCGTATTCCGGCGGCGCTGCTCGCGGGTAGGGACACCGTTGGCACCCTCGATCGACTGCGCGTAGGTGCCGACCGCGAACGCGACGCCGGGACCCATCACGGCGAGCGCATCGCGGCTGACGTTGTCGACGGTGTCTTGCGGCAGGTGGTTGTTCCTGTCGAACGCAACACCGGCGTTGCCGCCCCACAGCCTGGCCTGAACCTCCGTTTTCCGCTGCGCCGCACCGGTTGTCGTGCCACCGATCGGAACGCCTGCGGCAAGAAACGGGCTGTAGTCGGCGGCCTTGCCGAGCGGCATGTCCGCGGGCCGGACCCCGGCCAGGTTGAGGTAGCCGGCCAATGTGCGTTCGATGCCCGCCGAACCGGCGGGCACGGCATTGGCGGGAACGGCGGGGTTGGGCTGCCCGGACTGGTCACCGTCGTAGGTGAAGAACCCGGCGTTGGGCGAGCCCAGCGTGTCGAAGTCGAGGTACAGCGCGATGTCGTTGAGCTGGTCGCGGTCGAGTCCGCGGACATAGTTCGTCGAGCCCTCCAGCACCGCCTCCTCGGAACCCCAGAACCCGAACCGCACGGCGTTGGCGATCTGCGGTTGCGAGCCCAGGGCCGCCGCGGTCTCCAGCAACGCGGCGACGCCGGTGCCGTTGTCGTTGATGCCGGGGCTTCTGGCCACGGAGTCCAGATGCGCGCCGGCCATCACCACATTGTGGGCGTCGCCGGTCTTGGTCTGCGCCAGCACATTTCGTGACTTCACCATGGCCGCCTTGGCGTCGAGCGTCAAGAGCACAGGCGAATCGGTACGGCGCAGCGCGGCGTCGGCGTTCTTGTCGATAACCCCGACCGGCACCTTCAGGCCCCGGTAGTAGCCCGGCGTGAACAACCCCTTCGGGCTGCCCGACGTACCGGGATCGCTCACGACGAGAAGCCCGGCGGCGCCTGCGGCGACGGCGGTGTTCTGCTTGTCGACGATCGAGCAGCCGGTGTCGTCGACGACGGCGATGGCGCCTGTCATTCTCTTCGTCCCGTAGTCGGCAGCCGCACAGCCGGCAGGCTTCTGCGGCCGAAGTGTGGCGGCGCGCAGCCCGCCTGCCGGGGTGGGAGCGAGGAACGAGGCCTGGTCGGCGGGGTAGTCGCGGCCGGCGACGGTGAGCGTCGGCTTGCCGGGCCGCGACACACCGAGGCGTTCGAATTCCGGCGTTTGTACGTCAAAACCCTTGTCGCGCAGGGTCTGCGCGACGTAATCGACGCTGGCGTCGTAACCCGGACGTGCCTTCGGCGCGGGAATGGTTGTCGGTGTCGGCGATCTCCTGAAGCTTCCGCAGGTGGCCGTACATGCCGTCGACGCCGACCTTGCGCGACAGGTCGCGCGCGAGGTCCTGCGACGGCTGTGTCGCCGACGAGCATCCGCCGAGCAGCACGGCGACGACAATCGCAGCGCCCGCCACGCCCGCAGCCGACAGTGTCATGACTCGGTCAGGACATGCCGGGTGCGGTCTCCGCGGATCGGCACCCCGTTGCGGCCGCGTTGGTCCTGCGGCGTAGATACCGACGGCATAGGCGACGCCTGCGCCGTTGATCTCCATCGCCGCGCGGTCGATGTGGTCCAGGGTGTCGGTCTTCTTGTGGTAGTTGGGATCGAACGGCTCGTCCGCCTTGCCGTCCCACAGCTTCGCCTGTTCCTGCGTCATCTTCTCCTCGGCGCCGGAGAACAGCCCGCCCGCAGGAACACCCGCCTTGGTGAAGCCGTCGTAGTCGGAGCGCCCGACGAACGAGGTGTCCTGTGCGGTCTGCCCTTCGCCCTTGAGGTATGCGACGAAGGTCCGCTCGATGCCCGCGGAACCCTCGGGCACGATGGGGTTGGCCTCCCTGGGGTTAGGCGGTGCCGATTGGTCACCGTCGTAGGTGAAGTACCCCGGGTTGGGCGAGCCGAGCATGTCGAAGTTCATGAACAGCGCGATGTCCTTGAGTTCGTCGACATTCAGTGACTCCACGTAGTTGTTCGATCCGAGCAGCCCGAGCTCCTCGGCCCCAAAGAAGCCGAACCGCACCGCGTTCTGCACCTTCGGCGTCGGGCCAAGCTGCAGTGCGGTTTCCAGCACCGCGGCCACGCCCGAACCGTTGTCGTTGATGCCCGGTCCCTCCGGCACGCTGTCCAGGTGGGCGCCGACCATCACCACGTCGGCGGCGGAGCCGGTCTTCGTCTGGGCGATGACATTGCGGGTGTGCTCGACCCGTACCCCTGCCTTGAGCTTGAGGGTGGTGTCGCCGGGCGCGGCGCGCAGCCGCTCGCCCGACTCCTTGGTGATGCTGACGACGGGGATCTTCGGGTTGGTCTTCGCGCCGAGCGTGCCGCCCATCTCGTCGCCGTCCTCGTTGTTGGCGACGACCAACGCCACCGCACCGCGCTCGGCGGCGACGGATTGCTTGATCGTGAACTGGCAGGTGCCGCGGTCCACCAGCACCACGGCTCCCTGGACGGGCAGGCCGTCGTAGTCCGACGCGGTACAGCCCGGCGAGTCCTCGACGCGGGCGGCGACCAGCGGCCCGGAGACGCCCTGGTCGGGGGTTCCGATGGTGAACTCCAGCGGCTTGGCCTCGATCGTCGCGCCGCCGACGGTGAGCTGTGGGTCCTCGGCGAACGGCAGGCGCACTTCGAACTCGGGAGTCTGCACGTCGAATCCCTTGTCACGCAGCGCCTTCGCGACATAGTCCACGCTGGCGTCGTAGCCGGCGGTGCCCAGCGCGCGGTTGCCGTCGTGGGCGTCGGCGATCTCCTGCAGTTTCGTCAGGTGGCCCATCATCGCGTCGCCGGTCACCCGCTGGCGAAGCGTCGCCGCGAATTCGGCCGCGGCGGCCGTTGCCGCCTGCGGGGAGGCGGGCGGGTTGGCTTGTTTGGCGGCCGTGTCACCGCAACCGCCGAGCGCAGCCGTCACGACGACGGTCATGAGCACGGCCGATACCGCTTGCGATGTGCGCCCCACCGAACCCACGTTAGCGGGTGCCGTTTGTTTCATGCGTCACGCCGGTTGATGGTGACCAGCGCCGCAGCGAACACGACCGCGACCACGCAGGCGAAGTAGACGATCGAACCGAGCTCACCCCACGGCATGGCGTAGGCCGGGTAGAGCCACTGCACGCGGATGAAGATGAACGCGTTCGCGAACGGCAGGTACGGGCCGGCCTCCGTGCCGATGTTAGGCATGTTCGCCAGCATCGGCTCGACGACCAACGGCCACAGCAGCAGCAGCGCCACCGCGCCCGCAGAGGCGCGGAGCAGAGCTCCCACGGCGGTGCCGAGCACCGACGCGAGCATGGCGTACAGCGCGATCGCCCCGACCAGGCGCCAGCTGTGCGGGTCTGAGTGCGCCACCATGATCGAGGCCATCACCATCACCGCGGCGTAGGCGCCGGAAAAGGCCGCTGCCACAGTCGCTTTGGCGACCAAGACCAGAGTCCTGTTCGGAACCGCCATGAACGTGGTGCGGATCAGTCCGCTGCGGTACTCGTTGGTCACCGTCAACGACGACAGGATCATCAACACCGGAACACCGAAGACGGCCACCCCCATCGCCGCCTTTTCCGGCTCCAGTGGGCCTGGGCCGTAGACGGTGGAGGCCTGGGCCACGGCCAGCCCCAGACTCGCCACCGCCACCGCGACCGCCGACCACAGCGGCGACCTGGTGGTTGACAGCTTGATGCGTTCGGCGTTCAGCACCGCCAGCGCGCTCATGTCGTCGCCCGGTACTGCACGGCGTCGTCGGTGAGTTTCATGTACGCGTCTTCCAGCGATCCATGCTGAGAGCTCAACTCGTGCAAGGTGATCCCGTTCTTGGCGGCCAGCTCACCGACGACCTCGCTGGCCGCGCCGCGCACCAATAACGCCGAGGCCGCCTGGTCGTCGTCCGCCGCGATACCGGCTTCTGTCAGCACCTGCCGCAGCAGGTCCAGCTGCGGGCTACGAACCCTGACGTTGTCGGCGCGGCCGACGAACTCGCTGACTGTCGTTGACGCGATCAACTTTCCCCGCCCGATCACGATCAGCCGGTCCGCGGTGTTGGACATCTCCGCGAGAAGATGGCTGGACACGAATACCGTGCGGCCCTCGCCCGCGAGCGTGCGCATAAGCGTCCGCACCCAGCGGATGCCCTCGGGATCCAGCCCGTTGACCGGCTCGTCGAACAGCAGCACCTGCGGGTCACCGAGCAGCGCGGCCGCGATGCCCAGCCGCTGGCTCATGCCGAGCGACAGCGTGCCCGCCTTGGTTCCAGCGGCGGTGGACAGGCCGACCATGTCGATCACCTCGTCGACCCGGCTGTTCGGCAGCCGATGAGTCGCGGCGATCCAGCGCAGGTGACCACGAACCGACCGGTTCGGGTGGGTCTGTTTGGCGTCCAGCAGTGCGCCGACATGCCGCAGCGGGTTGGTCAGCTCGCGGTATGTCTTGCCGTCGATGGTCGCGCTGCCCGATGTCGGATGGTCCAGCCCGAGGATCATCCGCATCGTCGTGCTCTTGCCCGCGCCGTTGGGGCCGAGGAATCCGGTGACCACACCCGGCTCGATGGAGCAGGTCAGGTCGTCGACGGCGCGGGTGCTTCCGAATGTCTTGGTCAGCCCGGCCAGTTCGATCATCGAGCCCATCCTGTCAGCTCGCCTGGGCCGCGACCAGGTCGGCCACGGCGCGCATGCCCGCGGCGTTGGGGTGCACCGGGACGGGACGTCCGGGCACCGGCACGCCGAATCGCGTCGGCTTGACGGTCCACGGGTCGGCCGACCACGCGTGATGCACGCGGCTGGCTTCGGCGGCCCGCACCCATTCGCAGCCGGTGTCCGCGGCCGCCTCACCCGTCAAGCGCTCGAGGGTGGCGGCGACGCGGCGGCCGAGCGCGGCGTCGACATCCGAAAGCGGCGCGGCGGCCTGTCCGGCGGGCGGCAGCAGCGTCAGGTAATCGACGAAGAGCACGCGCGCACGTGGAGCCCGCTGCCGAACCGTCCGCCCGACCTGTTTGAGCGACTCCCCCACTCCGACCAGCGCGCGGTCGCGGGCGGCCGGGATCGAGCAGCTCGCGCAGCCATCCACCCAGCACCGGCAGGGAGCGTGCGCTGCTGGGCAGGCCCGCCGCCGTCAGCATCGGCACATACCCGACGTCGTTGCCTCCGATCGTCACGGTGACGAGCGCCTCGGAGCCGTCGAGAACGCCGGCCTGCGGCGGAGCGTTGTGCTGCCGATCGGTGAGCACGTGGGCGGTGGTGGCACCGGAGTAGGTCACGTCGACGAGGTCGAGCCCTAGTCGCCGCGCGACCAGGTGCGGGTAGTTGACCGCCGAGCGGCCCGCCCGCCACGGCGCGTCCTTTGCGCGCGGTCGGATACCCGGGCCTGCGGCCATCGAACTGCCAAGCGCTACATATCTTTTCGTCACAAAGATGGGCTGGACGGCTGCGCCCAGAATCGCTTGGGGATCCGGCCGGCCTGCCTTGCGAGGTAGTCCGGCGGTGATGGCGGCGGCCATCGCGGCGGCCATCACGGGCGGATCGGCGGCCCGTGGTGACCGCGGTGGCGAGCAGCACCGCGTCGCAACCCAACTCCATTGCCTGCGCGGCGTCGCTGGCTGTCCCGATGCCCGCGTCGAGGATCACCGGGACCCCCGCCTGCTCGACGATCATCTCGATGTTGTGCGGGTTGGCGATGCCGAGGCCGGTGCCGATCGGCGAGCCCAGCGGCATCACCGCCGCGCAGCCGGTGTCCTCCAGCCGCCTGGCCAGCACCGGGTCATCGTTGGTGTAGGGCAGCACCACGAAACCGTCGTCCACCAATTGCTCTGCGGCGCGGACCAATTCGACGCCATCGGGCAGTAGCGTGCGCTCGTCGGCGATGACCTCGAGCTTGACCCAGTCGGTCTGCAGCGCCTCGCGGGCCAGCTGAGCCGTCAGCACCGCCTCGGCGGCCCCGCGGCATCCGGCCGTGTTGGGCAGCGGCGTGATGTTCAACCGGTTCAGCAGGCCGAGCACCCCGGTGCCGCCGTCGGCGTCAACCCTGCGCATCGCGACGGTGGTCAGTTCGGTGCCCGAGGCGATCAGCGCCTCCTCCAGCACCGCCAGGTTGGCAGCCCCGCCGGTGCCCAGGATCAGCCTCGAGCCGAACTCGCGCCCGGCGATCGTCAGTTTCGAGTCAGCCACCCTGCACCGCCGTAACCACTTCCAGCCTGGCGCCGTCGGTCAGCGTCGTCTGCCAGCATGACCGCGGCAGCACCGCCCAGTCCACGGCCACCGCGATGCCCTTCGCCGGAAAACCGAGGCGTTCCAGCAGTGCGGCGACGGTGGTCTGATCGTCCACCTCGACGTCCTCGTCGTTGACTATGACCTTCATCGCGCTCCTACTAAATCAGCTTCGGGTAACGGGGCGCCGTTGAGTTCCCCGATGATCGCTTCAGCGGTCCACGGCGCCAGCAAGAAACCCGACCGGCCGTGGCCGGCTGCCACCAGCGTGCGGTCGTCGAGCCTGCCGACGATCGGCAGATTGTCGGGCGTCATCGGCCGCAGGCCCGCCGAGCATTCGGCGAACTCGTACTCACCGAGGGCGGGCACCACCGCGCACGCATCGTCGAGCAGTTCGCGCACCCCTGTCACCGCGGGAGCGGTGTCGCGGCCGTGCTCGTACTGGGTGGCGCCGACGACGACACCGTCGGCGCGCGGCACCAGGTACACCTGACGGCCGTGAACACGGGCGCGAATCACTTTCTGCGGCACCGGCATACATCCGCGCCGCCAGCGCAGCCGCAGCACCTCGCCCTTCACCGGCCGGATCGGCAGGCCGGGCCACAACGCGGGTGCGTCGATGCCGTTGGCGATCACCCGGGCATCCGCGTCGAGCGACACCAAGTCGCTCACCGGTGGAGCCCACTGCACACCGAGTCGTTCGCAGTGCGCCACCAGCGCCTCCACGACGGCCCGATTGTCCACCGCCAGTTCGGTTTCGGCCACAAACCCGTGCCGGATCCCCTGGGCGAGAAGCGGTTCGATATCGCGGGCCGTTGAGGTCAGCGTCACCGGGTGGCCTTGTGCGGCCAACCATTGGCCGACGGTCTTCAGGTCGGCGGCATCGGCCCGGTCGACGGCGACGACGAGTGATTCGCGCGCAGTGACGACGTCCTCGGGCAGGCCGTCGAGAAAACTCCCGTGCCACAGCGCCAGCGACGCCAAGCCGAGTTTCAGCAGCCGCTCCTCGCCCGGCCAGCCTTCGCTGTGCGGGGCGAGCATGCCACCGGCCACCCAGGACGCGCTCGGTTCGTCGCCGCGGTGCACGCGCACGGCTCCAGCCGTCGAGCGCGGCGCGGCGCGCGACCGAAAGGCCGATGACGCCGCCGCCGATGACGGCCAGAGATCCGTTTCGACACTTTCCCTCCCTTCGCCGGCATGACCCGGATCAGGTGCGACGGTAAGGGCAGGTTCGCGTGCCCACTCTCAGTCCCCGGTTCCCAGGACTCCCGTGTCGACGTCCCACATTACTCTCGCGGGTGTGCACGCACCCCCGAGATCGGCTGGCCCGGCTGGCTTCGGCGTCGCTGTACCTGTGCACCGACGCCCGCCGCGAGCGCGGTGACCTGGCCGCATTCGCCGATGCGGCGTTGGCGGGTGGAGTGGACATCATCCAGCTGCGCGACAAGGGGTCACCCGGCGAGCAGCGGCTCGGCCCGCTGGAGGCCCGCGACGAGCTGGCCGCACTCGAGGTGCTGGCGGATGCGGCGCGGCGGCACGGGGCGTTGCTTGCGGTCAACGACCGGGCCGACATCGCCCGTGCGGCGGGCGCCGACGTGCTGCACCTCGGCCAGGACGACCTGCCGCTGTCGATCGCCCGCGAGATCGTCGGGCCGGAGGCGCTGATCGGAAGGTCGACCCACGACCGCGACCAGGTCGTCGCGGCAACGCGCGAGCCGGTGGACTACTTCTGCGTCGGGCCGTGCTGGCCGACGCCGACGAAGCCGGGCCGCGCGGCGCCCGGCCTGGAGCTGGTGCGCGCCGCCGCCGAATTGGGCACGGACAAGCCGTGGTTCGCGATCGGCGGCATCGACGAGCAGCGGCTGCCCGAGGTGCTCGATGCGGGTGCCCGCCGAATTGTCGTCGTCCGCGCGATCACGCGATGCCGAGGACCCGCGGGCCGCGGCACAGCGACTCAAAGCTCGGCTTGCAGCAGCGGGATAGTCGCCGCCACCTCGCGCAGCCGGTGCCAGCTGGCGGCGAATCCGGGATGCAGGGGCAACGCCGCGACCTCTTCCTCGGGCACCCAGCGCAGCTCGGCGCTCTCCCGGTTCGGCACGGTTTCGAGCAGCTCATGCGCATCGGCGATGACCGTCGTATAGGTCCAGTGACTTCCGCTCGCCGTCGCGGTCACCACTGTGGTTCGCACGGTGAGCCGCTCGGCGGCCAGCCCGGCCTCTTCGTGGGCCTCGCGGACGGCGGCCTGTTCGGGGGTCTCGTGACTGTCGCGGGCGCCGCCCGGCAAGCCCCAGGTGCCGCCCTGATGACTCCATGCCGCCCGGTGTTGCAGAAGCACCACCGCCGAGCCGTCGGGACGCGGCGCGCGCAGCAGTAGTCCCGCGGCGCCGTGCTTGCCCCAGTACGCGGCGCCGCTTTCGGACACCACCCAGCCGTCACCGTCGCCGCGCACCCGTTCAGCTTAAGGAACACGCGACAAAGCGGTGGGCGTCGAATGCCCACACGTCACACGAATAACTCTTAGAATTCTTTTATAGAGTCGAGACAGGTCGGAAAGTAGCCGAAAAGATGAGGTCCGCGCACACGTGACTGTGGAGTTGGCGCACCCGTCGACCGAGCCACTTGCGTCGCGGTCGCCGACCACCCCCGCGCACCCACGCTGGTGGTTCCTCTGGACAACCCCGGGCCGGATCCTCACCATCGGCGTCGTGCTGTCCGCGCTCGTGATCGCCAGCGCGTTTGCCACATCGACCACCGTCAACGACCGTCAGCAGGCACTGACCACCGTCCTGGACCACACCGAGCCGCTGGCGTTCGCCGCCGGGCAGCTCTACACCACGCTGTCGGTCGCCGACGCCGCCGCGGCGACGGCCTTCATCGCCGGCGCCGAACCGCGCGACGTCCGGCAGCGCTACGAACAGGCCATCACCGACGCGGCAAGCGCGGTGACCAGGTCGTCGAGCGGGCTGACCGAAGAGCCGTTGATCCAACTGCTCGGCCGGATCAACGCCAATCTCGCGGTGTACACCGGGCTCGTCGAAACCGCGCGCACCAACAACCGGTCGGGCAATCCGGTCGGCTCGTCGTACCTGTCCGAGGCGTCGTCGCTGATGCAGCAGACCATCCTGCCCGACGCCCAAAAGCTTTACGAGGAAACCTCCGCGCGGGTGGACAGGGAGACGACGGCGTCGACGCGCATCCCGGCGCCGGTCATTCTCGTGGTGCTGGCGACGCTGTTGTTCGGCGCGTTCGCGAACCGCTGGCTGGCCCGGCGGACCCGCCGCAGGGTCAACATCGGTTTCGTCGCGGGCGGGCTCGCCGTGCTGATCATGTTGATCTGGGTGTTCACCGCGCTGGTGATCTCGACCATCGACAGCCGCAGCGCGAAGAACACCGCGGCTGAGTCCCTCAAAACCGTCACCACACTGGCCATCACCGCGCAGCAGGCACGCGCCGACGAGACGCTGTCGTTGATCCGGCGCGGCGACGAGAGCGTGCGCAAGCAGTCCTACTACCAACGCATCGACACAATGCAGCAGGAGCTGTCGGAATACCTCGGCCGCGACGACGCGATCGACAAGGGCGATTTGTCCGACGCGGAGCAGCTGCTGCGGCGTTGGCGCGCGGCCGACGACCGGATCAGCTCCTACATCGCGGTCGGCAACTATCAGGCGGCGACGCAGGTCGCACTCGGCCGCGGCGAGGACGACTCGACGCCCGCCTTCGACCGGCTGGACGACGCGCTGACCAAAGGCATCGACGAGAGCCGCGGCCAGCTACGCAACGACATCGTCAACGCCCGCCGGGTACTGTCCGGCGCGACCGTGGGGGCGGCGGTGCTGTCCGTGATGGCGGCGATAGCGGTGGCGCTGGGGCTGTGGCCACGACTTAGCGAGTACCGGTGATGAAACGGCTGTTGTGCGTCGCGGTCGCCGCGGTGACCGTGCTGGCGGGCTGCGGGCGCGCCGAGTCGCTGACACCGGCGCCGACCCTTTCCCTCGCCCCGCCGACGCCTGCGGGTATGTCCGAACTTCCGCCGGAGTGGGTGCCGCCGCAGGAGGAGAACACCGACGACGACTGCGATCTGACCGCGAGCCTGCGGCCGTTCCCGGACCGGGCGCAGGCAGATGACGCCGTCGCGAACATCAAGGCCCGCGGCCGGTTGATCGTCGGCCTCGACATCGGCAGCAACCTGTTCAGCTTCCGCGATCCGATCACCGGCGAGATCACCGGATTCGACGTCGACATCGCAGGCGAGGTGGCGCGCGACATCTTCGGCACGCCGTCGCAGGTCGAGTACCGCATCCTGTCGTCGGCCGATCGCATTGCCGCGCTGCAGAACAATCTGGTCGATGTCGTCGTCAAGACGATGAGCATCACCTGCGAGCGCAAGAAGCTGGTCAACTTCTCGACGGTGTACCTGGTGGCCAACCAGCGGATCCTGGCGCCTCGCGACTCGGCGATCTCGCAGGCGAGCGACCTGTCGGGCAAGCGGGTCTGCGCCGTCAAGGGCACCACGTCGCTGCAACGGGTCCAGGAGATCAGCCCGCCGCCGATCATCGTCGAGGTGGTCACATGGGCCGACTGCCTGGTTGCGCTGCAGCAGCGACAGGTCGATGCGGTCAGTACCGACGACTCCATCCTGGCCGGGCTGGTTTCCCAGGACCCGTATCTGCACATCGTCGGGCCGAGCATGAATGAGGAGCCCTACGGCATCGGCGTCAACCTGGAAAACACCGGCCTCGTGCGATTCGTCAACGGGACGCTTGATCGTGTGCGCCGGGACGGAACCTGGAATACTTTGTACCGCAAGTGGTTAACGGTGCTCGGCCCAGCGCCTGCACCCCCAGTCCCGAGGTATTCGGACTGATGTCAGAAGCGGAACAGGAAGATTTCGGGCCCGGCACCCAGCCGGCAAGCCTCGAAGATCTCGACATGGACTCCATGTCGACGATACGACCGATGGCGACACAGGCCATCTTCCGACCGCACTACGACGACTCGGACGGAGCGTCGGTCGGCACCGCCGACACCGAGCCCGAGGATCAAGCGACGGCGATGACGCGGGCGCTGGCGCCGACCCGGCGGCTCGGCGGTGGACTGGTTGAGATCCCGCGGGTGCGCGAGATCGACCCGCTGTCTGCGCTGATGACGAATCCCGTGGTGGCCGAGTCGAAGCGGTTCTGCTGGAATTGTGGCCGCCCGGTCGGCAGGTCATCCGCCGACGGGGGGGCGTTGTCGGAGGGCTGGTGCCCGCACTGCGGCAGCGCGTATTCGTTCCTGCCGCAGCTGGTTCCCGGCGATATGGTCGCCGACCAGTACGAGATCAAGGGCTGCATCGCGCACGGCGGGCTGGGCTGGGTGTATCTGGCCTTCGATCACAACGTCAACGAACGGCCCGTTGTGCTCAAGGGTCTGGTGCATTCCGGTGACGCCGAGGCTCAGGCGATGGCGATGGCCGAGCGCCAGTTCCTCGCCGAGGTGACGCACCCGGGAATCGTCAAGATCTACAACTTCGTCGAGCACCCCGACAAGCACGGCAATCCGGTCGGCTACATCGTGATGGAGTATGTCGGCGGCACGTCGCTCAAGCAGGCCAGAAGCGACAAGCTGCCGGTCTCCGAGGGCATCGGCTACATGCTCGAGATCCTGCCCGCGCTGGGCTATCTGCATTCCATCGGGTTGACATACAACGACCTCAAGCCGGAAAACATCATGATCACCGAGGATCAGCTCAAGCTGATCGACCTCGGTGCGGTATCGCGGATCAACTCGTTCGGATACCTCTACGGCACACCGGGTTACCAGGCACCCGAGATCGTGCGGACGGGCCCGACGGTGGCCACCGACATCTATACGGTGGGGCGCACGCTGGCGGCGCTGACGCTGAACCTGCGCACCCGCAAGGGCCGGTTCGTCGACGGCCTGCCTGAAGACGATCCCGTGCTGACCGAGTACGACTCCTTCTGCCGCCTGCTGCGCCGGGCCATCGACCCCGATCCGCGCAGGCGGTTCGGCAGCGCCGAGGAGATGACCAGTCAGCTGCTGGGGGTGCTGCGCGAGGTGGTGGCCCAGGACAGCGGTATGCCGCGGCCGGGCTTGTCGACGGTGTTCAGCCCGTCGCGTTCCACGTTCGGGGTGGACCTGCTCGTCGCGCACACCGACGTGTATCTCGACGGGCAGGTGCACTCGGAAAAGCTGACGGCGCAAGAGATCGTGAAGGCTTTGCAGGTGCCGCTGGTCGATCCGGCCGACATCGGGGCCACTGTGCTGTCGGCGACAGTGCTGAGCCAGCCGGTGCAGACGCTCGACTCGCTGCGCGCCGCGCGGCACGGCACGTTGGAGTCGGACGGCATCGACCTGTCGGAGTCGGTAGAGCTGCCATTGATGGAAGTGCGCGCCCTGCTCGATCTCGGCGATGTCGCCAAGGCCACCCGCAAGCTCGACGACCTGGCGGACCGGGTCGGGTGGCGTTGGCGACTGGTTTGGTTCCGCGCGGTTTCGGAGATGCTGACCGCCGACTTCGATTCGGCCACAAAGCATTTCACCGAGGTGCTCGACACCCTGCCCGGCGAGCTGGCACCCAAGCTCGCGCTTGCGGCGACGGCCGAGCTGGCGGGCAGCGCCGACGAACGCAAGTTCTACAACACGGTGTGGTCGCACCGACAACGGGGTGATCTCCGCGGGATTCGGGCTGGCCCGCGCCCAGTCGGCCGGCGGTGATCGCGACGCCGCCGTCCGCACCCTGGACGAAGTACCGGCCACCTCAAGGCATTTCACCACAGCACGGCTCACCAGCGCGGTGACGCTGCTGTCGGGACGCTCGATGCACGAGATCACCGAGCAGCACATCCGCGACGCCGCCCGTCGCGTGGAGGCGCTGCCCGACACCGAGCCGCGGGTGCTGCAGATTCGCGCACTCGTCCTGGGCACCGCGATGGACTGGCTGGCCGACAACACCGCCAGTACCAACCACATTCTCGGCTTCCCGTTCACCGAGCACGGCCTGCAGCTCGGAGTGGAAGCGTCCCTGCGCGGGCTTGCGCGGGTGGCGCCAACGCAGGCACACCGTTACGCCCTTGTCGATCTCGCCAACAGCGTGCGGCCGACGAGCACGTTCTAGACTCCAGCCCGTGGAGACGTTCAAGCGCTACCTGGTCTTCCAGGGCATGATGTTCGTCTTCGGGATCGTCGGGCCGATCTTCCTCATCGGCTACTTCGCATCCCAGCCGGATCCGACGCTGAAGTGGATGTACTGGTGGGGGCTGTTCATCACCGCCGCCGATGTGTTGATCGCATTGGGCCTCACCGGCAGCGCGGAGCCGAAGCGACCATTCAAGAAGGACTAGTCGTCCTCATCGGCGAATACCTCCAGTGCCACCTGGTAGCTCTCGAAAGCGCGTGCTGCGCCCGCGTATGCCTCGATGTGGATGAACACCTCGACGATCTCCTCCTTGGTGACACCGTTGTTGAGTGCGATGCGCAGTTGACCGCGCAACGGCTCGGTGACGCCGAGTACGGCGGCGATGGTGACCGAGACGAGGGCGCGGGCGCGGGTGTCGAGATGCTCCGTGCGAGGCCATGAGTCGCCGAACGTGTGCTCGGTAGCGAGGCGCCGAAAATCCTTCGCCGTTACGAGGTTCGCCCGGCGCAAGGGGCAGGCGGAGCGGCTCGCCGCGCAGTCGTGCCGCGTTGTCGAGGGCACGCTGATACGGATCGCCGGGCCCGTTCACGCGTCAATCACCTGCACACACGCCCGCGCGATCGCCAGCTCCTCGTCGGTCGGAACCACCAGCACCGTGATCGGCGACTTGTCCGCCGAGATGCGCCGCGCATTTCGCGCCGGGCTCTCGTTGAGCTGTTCGTCGAGCTCGATGCCCAGCGACGTCAGGCCGGACAGCGCATCACGGCGGACTTCGGCGTCGTTCTCGCCCACCCCGGCGGTGAACGTGATGACATCGGTGTTGCCAAGCAGCGCCATGTATGCACCGATGTACTTGCGCAGCCGGTGTATGTAGACGTCGTAGGCCAACTCCGCTGCCGCGTCACCGGATTCGATGTTCTTGTGGATGGTCCGGAAGTCGGTCTCACCGCAGAGGCCGAGCACGCCAGACCGCTCGTTGAGCATGTCGTCGATGTCCTCGACGTCCATTCCCGCAGTGCGCGCCAGGTACGAGACGACGCCAGGGTCGATGTCGCCGGACCGGGTGCCCATCACCAGGCCCTCCAACGGCGTCAGACCCATCGACGTGTCGACGGGCTTGCCTCCGATGATCGCCGACGCGGAGGCGCCGTTGCCGAGGTGCAAGACGATCTGGCTGAGCGACTCCAGCGGCGCGCCGAGGAAAATCGCCGACCTGCTCGCTGACGTACTGGTGGGAAGTGCCGTGAAACCCATAGCGGCGAATGTTCCACCGTCGCGCGATATCCCGGTCGATCGCGTAGATCGCCGCCGCGGCCGGGAGGTTGTGGAAGAACGCGGTATCGAAGACGGCGATGTGCGGCAGGTCGGGCAGGGCCTTGCGAGCCATCTCGATGCCGAGCACCGCAGGCGGGTTGTGCAGCTCCGCCAGCGGCGCGAGCTGCACCAACTTCGCAACCAAACCATCGTCGATAAGCGTGGGTTGGTAGAGGTCCGGCCCGCCGTGCACCACACGATGACCAACCGCCACCAGTCCAAGAGTGTCGAGCGGCCGCCCTGACTCGGCGAGCTGCTCGAATGCCACCCTGAGCGCCTCGCCATGGTCGGCGACCGGCCCATCGCCGATTCGCTCCACGATCCCGTCGGCCACCATCGTTCCCGAGTCAGGTTCGACGACAGCGTATTTCAGCGACGACGAGCCTGAGTTGACCACCAGCACCGTTCCCGACGCGGCCATCATTTGCCCTGCGCCTGGATGACGGTGATCGCCACTGTGTTGACGATGTCCTCGATGAGCGCGCCCCTGGACAGGTCGTTGACCGGCTTCTTCAGCCCCTGCAGCACGGGGCCGATGGCGATGGCGCCCGCACTGCGCTGCACGGCCTTGTAGGTGTTGTTGCCGGTGTTGAGGTCCGGGAAGATCAGCACGGTCGCCCGGCCCGCGACCTTCGAGTCCGGCATCTTGCTGGCCGCCGTTGTCGGGTCGACGGCCGCGTCGTACTGGATGGGCCCGTCGACCAGCAGGTCGGGCTGCCGCTGGCGCACCAGTTCGGTTGCCGCCCTGACCTTGTCGACGTCGGCACCGGTGCCCGATGTTCCCGTCGAATAGGACAGCATGGCCACACGCGGGTCGATGCCGAACTGTGCTGCGGTGCGGGCCGACGAGATCGCGATGTCGGCCAGCTGCTCGGATGTCGGGTCCGGCACGATCGCGCAGTCGCCGTAGGCGAGCACCCTGTCGGCCAGGCACATCAGGAAGATGCTGGACACCGTCGTGATCCCCGGCTCGGTCTTGATGATCTCGAACGCGGGCCGAACCGTGTGCGCGGTGGTGTGCATCGCGCCGGACACCATGCCGTCGACCATGTCGTTGTGCACCAGCATCGTGCCGAAATACGAAACGTCGTGGATGGTCTCGCGGGCCTGTTCGACCGAGACACCCTTGTGCTTGCGCAGCTCGGCATACTGCTCGGCGAACCGGTCACACAGATCGCTGCTACGCGGGTTGAGCACCTTCGCGGCGCTGAAGGTCAACGCCGAGTTCGGCGGAGCGGGCCCGGATCTGCGTCTCCTCGCCGAGGATGGTCAGCTCGGCGACATTGTGCTGGATCAAGCGCCCCGCCGCCTTGAGGATGCGGTCGTCCTCGCCCTCCGGCAGGACGATGCGCTTACGATCCGCGCGCGCCCGGTCAAGCAGCTGGTAGGTGAACATCTGCGGCGTGACCACTGTCGGGATCGGAATCGCCAGCTGGGCAAGCAGATCCGCGGTGTCGACGTGGGTGTCCATCAGTTCGATCGCGGTGTCGATCTTGCGCTGCGACGACGCGGTGACACGGCCCCGTGTCGCGGCGACCCTGCTGGCGGTTTCGAAGGTCCCGTGCGTTGTCGCGACGATGGGCAGCCGCTGGCCCAGGCCCGCCACCAAAGCGGCGACGACGGGTGAAGCTCGAACCCGCCATTGAGGATGATGCAGGACAACGACGGAAAGCCCTTCTGCCGCATGGGCGCTCACGACCGCGAGCACGACGTCGGAGCGGTCGCCCGGCGTGATGACCGCGACGCCCTCGGTGAGCCGTTCCAGCACGTGCTCGGCGGTCATGCCCGCGACCAGCACGCCCATCACTTCGCGCTTGAGCAGCTCCTGGTCGCCGCTGACGACTGTCGCCTTCTACCGCATGCTGCAGATCCCCCACCGTTGGCGCGACGAGCAGCGGCTCCTCGGGCAGGACGTAGGACTTCGGCGCGGATTTCTTCAGCGCCTCGGCGACGGCGGCGATCTGTGCCGGGTCACACCGGTTGGCCACCACCGCCGCCGTGTGCGCATGCTGGCCCGCGATCTCGACCAAACACAGCTCGACGACCTGGGCGACCTCGGTCGGGCGTGCGGTCCTTGGCCTTGACCGCCAGCACCACCGGTGCGCCGAGGTTGGCTGCGATGCGGGCGTTGGTGTCCAATTCGCTCGGTGCGGTCGACGTCGGTGTAGTCGCTGCCGACGATCACCACGGCGTCGCACCGGTCGGCCACGTCGTGAAAGCGGTCGACGATGTCGGCGATCGCGGAGTCCGGATCATCGTGCAGCTGTTGGTAACTCACCCCGACGCACTGCTCGTAGGTCAGTCCCGCGGTGGTGTGGGGAAGCAGCAACTCCAGGATGTAGTCGCGATCCTCGCCCAGCCGGGTGATGGGCCGGAACACCCCGACCTTGGCGACTGTTGCCGCCAGCCGGTGCAGGATGCCGAGCGCGATCGTCGACTTGCCGGTGTCGCCCTCGGGCGAGGCTACGTAGATGCGCGCTGGGCACGCCCGGCAAACGTATCAGCCGAGTCGGCGCAGCCGCGGCTCCAGATCCTTCTGAAACAGCTCGAGGAACCGGCGCTGGTCATGGCCGGGGGCGTGGAACACCAGGTGGTTCAGGCCCCATTCGACGTACTGGCCGACCTTCTCGACGGCCTCGTCGGGATCCGACGCCACGATCCACCGCTTGGCGACCTGTTCGATCGGCAGCTCGTCGGCGGCCTTCTCCATCTCGATCGGATCGTTGATGCTGTGCTTCTGCTCGGCCGTCAGCGACAGCGGCGCCCAGAACCGGGTGTTCTCCAGCGCCAGCTCCGGGTCGGTGTCGTAGGAGATCTTGATCTCGATCATCCGGTCGATGTCGTCAGGGTTGCGGTCCGCCGCCTCGGCGCCTTCCTTGACCGCGGGGATGAGCTTGTCCTTGTAGAGCTCCTCGCCCTTTCCCGAGGTGCAGATGAAGCCGTCGCCTGCGCGGCCCGCGTACTTGGCCACGACGGGTCCGCCCGCGGCGATGTAGATCGGGATGCCGCCGTCGGGGACGTCGTAGATCGACGCGCCCTTCATGCGGTAGTACTCGCCGTCGAAGTCGACCCGGTCGCCGAGCCACAGCTCGCGCATCAGCTTGACCGACTCGCGCAGCCGGGCGAACCGCTCCTTGAACTCCGGCCACTCGCCCTCGTATCCGGTGGCGATCTCGTTGAGCGCCTCGCCCGTTCCGACGCCGAGGAAGATGCGGTCCGGATACAGACAGCCCATGGTCGCGAAAGCCTGCGCGATGACGGCAGGGTTGTACCGGAACGTCGGGGTCAGCACCGAGGTGCCGAGGATCAGGCGCTTGGTGCGCTCGCCGACCGCCGTCATCCACGCCAGCGAGAACGGCGCGTGTCCGCCCTCGTGCCGCCACGGCTGGAAATGGTCGCTGACCGTTGCGCTGTCCATGCCGTGCTCTTCGGCGGCCACGCCCAGTTCGACGAGCTCCCGCGGCGCGAACTGCTCCGCCGACGCCTTGTATCCCAGTTTCAAGTCCACACATTCGTTTCTACTCCACGCTCCTACACTCGGCAGATGGCACCGGCTCTGACCGCCATCACCGACAGCGTGCATTTCGCACAGACCGACCTGGTGAACTGGACACTGGTCGCCGACGACGCGGGCGTCATGCTGATCGACGCCGGCTTCCCGGGCAGCCGCGACGATGTGCTGGCATCGCTGCGCCAGCTTGGGTTCGGCGTCGACGACCTGCGCGCGATCCTGTTGACCCACGCCCACATCGATCACTTCGGTTCGGCGATCTGGTTCGCGAAAACCCATGGCACACCGGTTTATTGCCATGCCGACGAGGTTGGGCATGCCAAGCGCGAGTACCTCGAGCAGGCGTCGCCCGTCGACGTCGCCGTGCACGTCTGGCAGCCCCGCTGGCTGAAGTGGTCGGTGGCGATCAGCCGCAAAGGTGCCTTCACGCGGGACGGCATCCCGACCGCGCAGGCGTTGACCGAGGACGTCGCGGCCGCACTGCCCGGTGCGCCGATGGCCATTCCGAGTCCCGGGCACACCGGCGGGCATTGCTCGTTCGTGGTGGACGGCGTGCTGATCAGCGGCGACGCGCTGGTGACGGGGCATCCGGTCGCGCCCCGCCCCGGCCCTCAGCTGTTGCCCGAGCCTGTTCAACCACGACCAGGACGGCTGCGTGCGAAGCCTGTCCGCGCTGGCCATGCTGGAAACCGAGGTGCTGGTCCCCGGGCACGGCCCGGTGTGGCGCGGTCCGATCCGCGAGGCCGTGCGAGGCAGGCGAGCGCTTCGTAACCCAGCAGGAAGATGGCGGTCAGGCACAACCCGCAGCCCAGCACGAACGTGGGCATCAGGATCTTGTCGTCGAGATCGGCGTCGTCCGTCGTCCCCGCCGACGGCCCAGGAGCGTGCGCAAGGCAAGTCCACCGACAAACGTCAGTACGGCGGCGAGACAAGGAGAAGCCACCCCACGGTCGTCTGCGACATCGACACCACACCCCCGCCGCCGTTGCGACAGCTTCAGCTCAGCCTATAGGCCGAGATGGTCGCGCAGGGTCTGGCCAGCGTATTCCGTGCGGAAGGCGCCCCGCTCCTGCAGCAACGGCACCACCCCGTCGACGAAGTCATCGAGGCCGTGCGGGGTCAGGTGCGGGACCAGGATGAAGCCGTCACAGGCGTCGGCCTGCACATGTAGGTCGATCTCGTCGGCGACCTGCGCGGGTGTTCCGACGAATTGCTGGCGGCTGGTGACGGCGATCACCAGCTCACGGATGCTGAGGTTTTCGGCCTGTGCGCGTTCCCGCCACTTCGCAGCGACGGCCTTCGGGTCGCCATGACGCACCCGGCCCTGGGTGATCGTCGGATCGTCTGCCGGTTCCACATCGGGCAGCGGCCCGTCCGGGTCATAGCCGGAAAGGTCGCGCTGCCATACCTGCTCGAGCATCGCGATGGCAGTCTGCGGGCCGACCTGCTGACGGCGGATATGGCGGGCCTTCTCGGCCGCCTCGGCCTGCGTTTCGCCCAGCACGAACGTGGCCGCCGGAAAGACCTTGAGCCGGTCGGGATCTCGGCCGTACGACGCCGCCTGTTGTTTGACGTCCGCGTAGTAGGACTGGCCCGCCTCCAAGGTCGAGTGCAAGGTGAACGCCGCGTCGGCGTAGCGGGCCAGGAACGCGCGTCCGTCGACGGAGTCCCCCGCCTGCAGCAGGACGGGATGGCCCTGCGGCGCACGCGGCAGCGTACTCACCCCGCGAACGTCGAACTGCGGTCCGCGATGTTCGACCACACGCACCCGGGTGGGGTCGACGTAGACGCCGCTGTCCGGATCGGCGAGCACGGCGTCGGGTGCCCAGCTGTCCCAGAACTCGCGCGCCACGATGACGAACTCCTCGGCCCGCTTGTAGCGGTCGGAGTGATCCAGGAATCCGCCGCGGCGGAAGTTCTCGCCGGTGAACGCGTCCGACGAGGTGACGATGTTCCACCCGGCGCGGCCGTCGGACAGATGGTCGAGCGTGGCGAATTGCCGTGCCACCTCGAAAGGTTCGTTGAACGTGGTGTTGATGGTGCCTGTCAGGCCGAGATGGTCGGTGACCGCGGCCAGCGCCGCCAGGACCGTGAACGTGTCGGGCCTGCCGACGACGTCGAGATCGTGGATGCGGCCGCGATGCTCACGCAGTCGCAGGCCCTCGGCGAGGAAGAAGAAGTCGAACAGGCCGCGCTCCGCGGTGCGCGCCATATGCACGAACGAGTCGAACTCGATCTGGCTGCCCGACTCCGGTTCCGACCACACCGTGGTGTTGTTGACACCAGGAAAGTGCGCAGCCAGGTGAATGGGTTTGCGGTGCTTGCCTTCTCGGACGGCGGTCATCCCGTCAGCCCCCAGCGTTTGGCGATCAGCTCGTGTGAGCGCAGGCGGTCGGCGTGCCGGTGCGTGACAGAGGTGACGACCAGTTCGTCGGCGGCGGTCACCCGTTGCAGAGTCGCCAGCTTGGCGGCGACCTCGTCGGGGTCACCGACGAATTGCGTTGCGGTGCGGTCCTTCACGATCTCCAGCTGCTCGTCGGTAAGCGGTTCGGCGGTGTCGGGGTCGGGGTAGGGAGCGGCGCCGCCACCCTTCCGGATGGAGTACACCCAGTGGCCGTAGGTGGAGGCGAGGTGTCTGGGCGGTCGCGGTGTCGTCGGCTACCACAACGTCGGCGGAGACCACCACGTACGGCTCGGACAGCGCCGCCGAAGGTGTGAAGGCGGTTCGGTAGGCGTCGACCGCGTCCAGCGCGCTGGCGGGAGTGATGTGATAGCTGGCCACGAACGGCAGTCCGCTGGCGCCTGCCACCTGCGCGCTCTGCCCCTTGCTGCTGCCGAATACCCACGGCGTCAGGCTGGTTCGCTCACCCGGGTACCGCGTGCACGTCGTAGTCCCTGACCCGGTAGCGGCCGTTCAGCATGGCGAGAATGTCGTCGACCTGGTCGGCGAAGTCGGGTGACACCGCTTCCGGCTGCTGCAGGACCGACATCTGCGCGCGTAGCTGGTCGGTGATGATCGTCCGCACGTCGAACGGCGGCGGAACCACCACGCCGTCGACGTCACGCCATTCCGTGCGGCGGCTTCGGCTTCGGCTTCGTCGACGGCTTCTTGGCCGCTTCGCGGCGCCGCTGGCCCGGACCGGCCCACCCCGAGGTCGATGCGGCCGGGATAGAAAGCGTCGAGCATGGCGAAGCTCTCGACGACCGCGGGGCCGTCGTGTGGCCCAGTTGCACGGCGCCCGCGCCGACGTGGATGCGTTCGGTGGCGGCGGCGATCTGGCCGATCAGCACCGCGGCGCCGAACTGGCCACCGCGACGAAGTGGTGCTCGGCGATCCAGTAACGCTTGTAGCCCCACTGCTCGGCGTGCTGCGCGAGGTCGACGGTGTTGCGCAGCGCGGTCGCGGCGTCGCAGCCTTCGCTGATCGGCGAGAGGTCGAGGATCGACAGCGGAACGGTCATGACGGCTCCACCCTCGCATAGCGGTTGTCCGCAATGGGCAGGCCGAGCCGTTCGCGCAGTGTCTCGGAGTCGCGGTAAGCGGTGCGGAACCTGTCCGCACGCTGCAGCAGTGGCACCACCTCGTCGACGATGACCGGCAGGTCGGCGGCGTTGACCGCGGGCCGCAGCCGAACGCCGTCGATGCCCAGCCGGTGCCACCGCAGAAGCAGGTCCACCAATTCGGCGGGGGTGCCGTCGAAAACCAGTGCGTCCGAACGGGAGTCGATGATTCCGGAGAACGAGACGAACAGGTCGGCGTAGACCTTGAGGTCGGTGCCACCGGCCTGCGCGACTTCGCCGAGGATGGTTCGCACCGAGTCGTCATCCTGCGGGGTGATGAAGACCAGATCGACGCTGCGCGAGGCGAATTCGTAGACCGGTATTGGTGCGCCAGGGCGGTGATGACGGGTTGGCCCTGCGGCGGCCGCGGGGTGATCGACGGCCCCTTGACGGAGAAGTACTTTCCGGCGAAGTCGATGTAGTGCAGCTTGTCCCGGTCGACGAATCTGCCGGTCGTGACG